>NC_014041.1:1990000-3190000 GCF_000023465.1 Zunongwangia profunda SM-A87 | reverse complement strand
CCTATCGGCAATACTTAAGTTTACCCTGGCAGCTTCTAAAGAAATACTGTCACTATTAATTTTAAGTTCGGCCTGTTTTCTTTTATTCCTGGTTTGTTCTAATTTTAATTCTCTTTCACGTTGTATAGCCGCCAACTGTCGTTGTAAGGCATCAATCTTTTGTCCATAAGATGCGAAGGAATTACTTTTTGAAGCTAATTGATCTCCTGTCCTTTCCACCAAAAGGGGGTCAAAATATTCGTTTTTTACTTCAGCAATATGTAAGATAGTATCCCCTTTTTCTACATAATCACCTTCCTGAACATACCATTTTTGGATTTGTCCCGGGATGGGTGATTGCAGTGTTTGGGGTCTTTGATCAGGTTTTAGGGTAGTTACGTAACCTCTACCGCTTATGGTTTGCGTCCATGGGAAAAACAGTAGAATTAGTAAAAACACAAAAGTTCCTAATAAAATCCTGGAAAGAAGCTTGTGATGACTTCTCTTCACGATCAGCGAAAAAGCACTAAACTCTTCGAGTTTTATCTTTTCGCCCAATTTTGTATTAGAAAGATTAAGCATTTATTGTTTAATTTTTTATTTGTGTTCTAGGTAAAGCGGTTCAAATTCGTCTAATCGATGCGCATCATCTGCAAGGAAAATACAGGTGTCTTCCCTGTTTACATGTTTCATTAGTGCTTTCTTATCATTTTCTGAAATAATATAGCCTTTCTCTATCATCAGAAGTTTAGGGTCCTTAAGTAAAGCTCTTATCAAACAAATCTTTTTAGCTGTTTTAGCGCCTATTTTTTTATTCCCAGAAAAGATATAAGTGTTTAAAGATTCTGGGAGTTTATTAATATGGTCTAAGACATTAAAATCTTCCAGCATTTGGTATACCCGGTCTGAGCTCATATTAGGATTACTAAGGGTTAAGTTCTCCCAGATGGTGCCTTCAAAAATACTATCGGTATTTAAAAGTAACGCGATTTTATTGCGATAGCTGTCCAGGTTAACATTTGCAATCTCTTCACGGTTAAAATAAATTCTTCCATTCTTGGTTTTCTTCATTCCAGAGAGGTAATGGAAAAAGTCATTTATAACAACTTCTGCGCCCACGATATTGATAAGATCACCTTTGTTGACCACAATATCTGGTACCACGCTTTCTTCAATATGAAGATTTTCTATCTTAATAGGGAAAAGATGCACATCGTTTTCATGAACACCTGTTTTACGATCTAATTTTTTTGAAGTTACTTCGCTAATTTTTTCAACAGCGGTTACAACGTCGTAAATAGTTTCAAGACTAAGCCCTATTTTTTCTACAGAATTTATGACGAGGACGATAATAATTTCAGCGGCGACAAATTGGCCAATATTCATTTGTTGATTAATCACCAGCAAACCACCTATTAAAAGTAATCCTAAAGTCACGATAACTTTAAAAACGACCATTTGTTTGTACTGATTTTTAACCGTGCCAAAATGCGATTGTCTGTTCTCTAAGTATTTCTGTACAAGATGGTTATTTTTATTTTGTTCGTATTCGTCTGGAAAAATTTTAAAAGTTCTAAAATTTGCAGCGACCTGCTGAATCCAAAAAGCGATATGGTATTTCTTTTTGGATTCCAGAATGCTTGTTTCTAAAGCTTTTGAAAGACTGAATTTAAAGATAATATAAATAAGCACTATCAATAGGATAGCAAAAGCAATAAAAAACGGGTGATAAAACGACAGTAATAGAAGGCCAAAAATAATTTGGATTACCGCTGCCGGAAAATCCAATAGTAATTTCTGCAATCCTTTTTGAAGCGTGAGCACATCAAAAAACCGATTGGATAATTCAGGAGGATAGTAATTTTCTAATTCCCTCACTCGCATTTTTGGGAACCGGTAGATAAATTCGAAAGAAGCACGGGTAAATACTTTTTCCTGAATATTCTCTACAAGATCGAGCTGTAGCACCTGTAAAGCGCCGTTAAATCCAACTCCAAGAGTTACCAGACAGGTTAATAAAATCCAGGAAGTAGAAACTTCAGCACCCTGAATAAGATTAATAATTGCCTGTATTCCTAAGGGAAGGGTTAAGCTAATAAGACCTGCAAAAATCGCATAGTATAAAACGTGTAAAATATCCCGTTTTTCGAGTTTTAGCAGATTCCATAGTTTAGTCCAGGGTGAAATTGAACTTTTGGCCATATATTATTAAGTGATTTGTAACTATTTAAAAATGATCGATATAGATTTCGAATCTGTAAATGTAATTAAAAGTTGCGTCCTTGTCTAAAGCTTCAGAATTTTATAACATTCCTTAGCCGTGTGCGAAAATAGAATGGGATTATTAAAAATTCTTTATATCGAGATTAAAATACCATTAGAATTTCTTAATAAGCATTAAATTTTTTGTTTACTCCCTGTTTTTATCTGGGTTTTTTGGTATAACATCTAAATAAGGTAAACTTACGATTTATTAACATAGTAGCGAGCGTATACTATTTCTTTTATTGGCATCCTAAAAGTTAGATGATGCCTTAGTACCGAAATTATCCCTGTGCTCTTAAATGGTAAAATAGGTTTTTGATTATTATAAATGATGCCGTTGAAAAAAACATTTCTGGTTGAAAGGTGTCTAAAAAAATTCTAAACTTTTTAACCGCATTGGCATTGGCCATATTTTTGTATTCGGCTGCATGGTTTACAAAAAAGACGCTCTTCATTTTAAACTAATTTTTAATTTGTAAGTGCTATAAAATGTTTAGAATTAGACAAGTGTATTTTGCGCTCTATTTTTTATAAAATTTTAGCTTTATAATAACGAATTTCAAGTATAGGATTTTCTATATTTGTACTGCGCTTGCGTATTTCTTTCCAGATAATTAAATATCCATTATTTTAAGTTATAAAATATTTACATTACAAAAAGTTTACATTTTTTGTAAACAATTTGTTATTGCTTCGTTTGTAAAATGCTTATTTCTAGTTTTTTATAAAATAAAACGTAAAACTTTAAAAATCAGAAGGTTCTAAATTGTTTACAAAATTGTGAATAAGTATGATAAGATTTTTGAAAAAAGTGTGCTCTTAGATTGTAATTTTGATTTGAAATTATTGAACGAAATTTCATTGAAAATTTAGGGGAATCATGTGCAAATCATGAGCTGTTGCGCAACTGTAAATTAGCGTTGCTGATAAGCCAGAATACCTTGTTTTTCGTTTCAATGACTTTTGCTTTCGCATAAAAAGTGATGGTCGTGGATATTAAGATTCGAGTTTTTTAGAACAAAATTTTATCGAATAGCATCCTTCCATTTTATTTTATGCCCTTGGTTTTTTGTTTCATTAACAACACAACAGCAGTATGAGTATTTTTGACAAGCGGCTAAATTATAAGCCTTTTGAGTATCCGGGAGTTTTAGATTTTACAGATGCTATTAATCAATCGTTTTGGGTACATTCTGAGGTGGATTTTACCGCAGATGTACAGGATTTTCATTCGCATTTAACCACAGGAGAGAAAGATGTGGTAAAGAAAAGTTTACTGGCAATTGCACAAATTGAAGTTGCTGTAAAATCGTTTTGGGGTGATTTATATAAACATTTACCAAAACCGGAATTTAATGGATTAGGAAGTACTTTTGCCGAATGTGAATTTAGACATTCACAAGCCTATTCAAGACTTTTAGAAGTGTTGGGGTATAATAATGAATTTGCCAAAGTGGTAGAAGTTCCTGCTATTAAAAAACGTATTGCTTATTTAACCGAAGCTTTGGAGCATACCAAAGCTGAGGATCCCAAGGATTATGTGTCTTCTTTGATTTTATTTTCAATTTTGATTGAAAATGTATCCCTGTTTAGTCAGTTTGCCATTGTGTTATCCTTTAACCGTTTTAAGGGAGTAATGAAGAATGTGAGCAATATTATCGCTTGGACTTCAGTAGACGAGCAGATTCATGCTAATGCCGGAATTTATATTATTAATCAGATTCGCGAGGAATATCCGGATTATTTTAATGAAGAAATGACCCGTAAATTAACAGATGTGGTAACCAGATCTATTGAAGTAGAAGAAGAAATTCTGGACTGGATCTTTGAAAACGGTCAGTTAGAAAATATCAATAAAAAGAATCTAATGGATTTTATGAAATTTAGATTAGATGATAGTTTAAAAAGCATAGGACTCCCGAAGCAATACAATATTACTGCAGCTGAATATCAGCCAATGCTTTGGTTTGAAGAAGAAGTTTTTGCCAATAGTTTAGATGATTTCTTTGCCAGACGTCCTGTAGATTACACCAAACACGATAAAAGTATTACTGCATCAGACCTTTTTTAAAATAATCGCCAAACACTAAATACCCGAAACTCTCATGACAACGAACGTAGAAACTCAGCCTTTAATCGCAGACGAACCAAAAAATAAAAGACTTTGGTGGCTTAATGATGAAAGTCAGCAAATCCTTAACCGTGGATATTTACTAAAAGGAGAAACCGTGAAATCGGCTATCGAACGTATAGCAAATGCCTCGGCTAAAAGATTGTATAAGCCTGAATTAGCAGAAGCTTTTATCGAAATGATCGAGCGTGGTTGGATGAGTTTAAGTTCACCAATTTGGGCAAATATGGGGACCGAGCGTGGTTTACCCATCTCATGTTTCAATGTCTATGTACCAGATAATATTGAAGGAATTACCCACAAGCTTGGTGAGGTTATTATGCAAACAAAAATTGGTGGAGGAACGTCTGGATATTTTGGAGAATTACGTGGTCGTGGTAGTGCCGTTACCGATAATGGAAAGAGTAGTGGAGCAACCAGTTTTATGAAGCTTTTCGATACGGCAATGGATACAATCTCTCAAGGTGGTGTACGTCGTGGAGCTTTTGCTGCTTATTTAGATATCGATCATCCGGATATTAAAGAATTTCTGGAAATTAAAAATATCGGTAACCCCATTCAGAATTTATTTTATGGGGTTTGTGTACCAGATTACTGGATGCAGGAGATGATTGAAGGTGATATGGAAAAACGTGAAATCTGGGCTAAGGTTTTAGAAAGTCGCCAGCAAAAAGGGTTACCCTATATTTTATTTAAAGACAATATCAACCGCTTTAAACCTCAGGTTTATAAAGATAAAAACAGAACTATTCACTCCAGTAATCTATGTTCTGAAATTGCATTACCTTCTACTGAAGATGAATCTTTTATCTGTTGTTTGTCTTCCATGAACCTGGAGCTTTACGATGAATGGAAAGATACTGAAGCGGTGAAATTAGCAATCTATTTCTTAGACGGAGTTCTTCAGGAATTTATCGCTAAAACCGAAGGAAATCATTACTTAGCTTCAGCCAATAGGTTTGCCAAAAATCACAGAGCACTTGGTTTAGGAGCTATGGGATGGCACTCTTATTTGCAGAAAAACAGAATTCCGTTTGAAGGAATGCGCGCTAAAGGTTTAACACATCAAATATTTGAAGATATTAGTGCTAAGGCAACCAAAGCGAGTAAAGAACTGGCAACTATTTATGGAGAACCAGAAATGCTTAAAGGTTATGGTCTAAGAAATACCACTTTAATGGCGATTGCACCTACCACTTCGTCTTCGGCAATTTTAGGACAAACTTCACCAGGGATAGAGCCTTTTAGTAGTAATTATTATAAGGCCGGTCTTGCTAAAGGAAACTTTATGCGTAAGAATAAATACCTGAAGCAATTATTGGAAGAAAAAGGACTGGATAACGAAGATACCTGGAGAAGTATCATGCTACATCATGGTAGTGTTCAGCACTTAGAAACCTTAACACAGGAAGAAAAAGATATTTTTAAAACCTTTAAAGAAATTAGCCAGTTAGAGATTATTCAACAGGCATCGGTTAGGCAAAAATTTATCGATCAGGCGCAAAGTTTAAATCTTAATATTCCAGCAGGAGTTCCGGTAAGAGATGTAAACCAGCTAATGATCGAAGCCTGGAAATTAGGGGTGAAAACTTTATATTATCAAAGAAGCCAGAGCGTTTCGAAAGAATTTGTATCTAACATTGTAAATTGTTCAAGCTGTGAAGCTTGATTTTAAGTCAAAATAACAATACAAAGCCATCTGATTCAGATGGCTTTTTTATTTTAAAAGAATAGGTTTATTTATTTGTACTGCTAAAGGGCAATTTTAAATCCCCTTATTTATTTTCTTCTTTTCTATATCCATTTGTTCTTGAAAATGTTTTTCCAAAACCTTTTTTTCATCCATTGTTAAATTTTCAGTAAGACCAATTCGGCTATAAAAATTTATCGTTTCATTATCTTTATGTACAAGTATTACGACAGGATAGCCATTTACGTTTTCTAGAATTTCTAAATTTTCTTCAATTCCTTTAAGCGGTTTCTCGCGATTAATGAAATATTCATAATGCACATCTTTTGCAACAGAAAGGTCAAAAGGATCATCTGTAGGTGGCGCATGAGTAACAATACCTTGAACTTCGTAAAAATCATCTTTTTTATAGTCTGAATACTTTTTTTCTTCTTTACATGAACTTAAGACAAGGCAAACTATAATGAGGGTAGCTAAATTTTTTTTCAAAATCTAATTTTAAAATAAATCTTTATAATACTTTTTTGAGTATTTAAATCGGATTGAAAAAATAACTTGTTAAAGTTATTTATAGAGTTAATATAAGCAATTCTGTAAAGACCAACATATTCTGATAATTTTAAAATGATTTAGATTTTAAACAAATTTGAATTTATGATTCGGTGTATACCGCTTAAAAATTTCAACTAATTTTTCTTTATCATCAGGATGAACTTGAGATAAATCAAATTGATATCTTTTAGCATTTGTTTTTATAACTTCCAGGGTTTCGTTATGGTAGGTACAGGATGCTACCTTTGAAAATGGAATGTTTGCATCTTTAAACCATTTTAGCCGAATGTTTATTCCGGCTTTGTTCCAATTTACCGTGCGTTTATGAATAAAATATTTCCCAAAAAATATCAGCTGGAAAATAAAGAAAGCTTTATCAATAATAATTTCATAAACCCCAAGACGTTCTCCAAAAATAGCAGAAGTAAATAATAGCGCTATAGAAATAAATACTATGGTAGTGTTGAACCAATTATCTAGTCTGTCAAATAGTATTCGCTTCATAGGCCTTTAAATATAATAAAAAATAATATTTAGCGCTACCGTATAAAATAGTATTCGCTGTAATGTATTTTATCTTCATTTGTTTTATCACTGGAAGGTGATTTGCATGGTAAACTCAACCTATAATTAGTTAAACTTAGTTTTAATAGAATTTTAAGTCTAATATCTTTCAGGAAGACCTAACTTGAGAATAAACGAAAAAGAAAAATTGATATGAAAGTTTTAATTATTGGAGCACACGGAAAAGTTGGACAACGCATAGCAAAAGCGATGAGTGCTTCTGAAGATTTTGAACCTACCGCCTTTATTAGAAAAGAAGAGCAACAACCGATTTTTGAAGAAATGAGCGTAAATACAGTTGTAGAAAGTTTAGAAAATACTCCTGAAGCCATTGGCGAAGTGATTAAAAATTATGATGCTGTGGTATTTAGCGCAGGTTCTGGCGGGAAAACCGGTGATGATAAAACCATAGAGATAGATTTGGATGGTGCAATTAAGTCCATTAATCAAGCCGATAAACATGGCGTTAAACGTTTTGTAATGGTAAGCGCTTCACATAGTGACGATCGCTCGTATTGGGGAAAAGTAGATGGAATGAAGCCTTATTATACGGCAAAACATTATGCCGATTTAGAGCTGAAAAGAAGTACGTTGGATTACACCATTTTACGTCCGGTAACTTTAACTGATGATGATGAAGCCGGGAAAGTAATAATGACCAGTAATCCGGATAAAGTAAATTCTAAAATTCCAAGGCAAGCTGTAGCAGAAACAGTTTTAGAGGTGCTAAAAGATTCGAAAACCTATGGCAAAGTAATCGAAATGAGTAAAGGAGACGATGAGATAGCTGAAGCTTTAGCAAAATTTTTGTCATAGCTCCTAGTTGTAAAGTCTACCGGGAACTCCTGCTGATAATTTGGCAGGAGTTTTTTGATTATTACCCTTCCAGGAAATTAAACAAATGACCTTCAAATCTTTATTGGTACCGCTAAAAGTGTATAAGACACCGTTGCTTGCCTCGAAATTGTAGAAAAGGTTATTCTTTTTACACCTCAAAAGGCTTGTCCCGAGATTCTTGATTTTTCCTACTACTTCTCTACATAATCAATACGTAATCTCTAAAAAATATATCGATTGCGAATTCAATAATTTTATTATATTAGTAAATGTAAAATTTACATTTATCTTTTTAGTTTTTTTATTTTTTAGACCTAAAAAGTATTATAACCAAATTCTGTTTTAAATGATATTTAAAAAAATTTTTGTTACATTTTTAGTATTATGCGCTGTTACTGCATTTGCTCAGGAAAATTTGATTGTTAATACCCAGAATCGTAAACAGGTTTCTTTAAACGGCACCTGGCATTACATTATCGATCCTTATGAAACCGGTTTTTATGATTATAGATATAAGGAGAAAGGTGAAAAAGATGCTGAAGCTTATTGGAACAATCCGGAACCCCATGGAAAAACCGATCGAAAAGAGCATGGTTACAATAATGATTACAGCATTCAGGTTCCCGGAGATTGGAATTCGCAGGACGATGTGTTTAAGTATTATGAAGGTACCGTTTGGTATCAAAGAGAATTTGATAAGCCGAAACTAGATGAAAATGAACGCATTTTTTTATACTTCGGTGCGGTAAATTATGAGGCTCATGTATATTTAAATGGCAAAAAGCTGGGAATGCATAAAGGCGGATTTACACCGTTTAATTTTGAAATATCACCAGGAATGCTGAAAGATAAAGGTAATTTTTTGGTGGTTAAAGTAGATAATAAACGCTATGCAGACGAAGTTCCTACATTAAATACTGATTGGTGGAATTACGGCGGAATAACCCGTGATGTCAAACTAATAATTACGCCACAAAATTTCATTCAGCAATACGCGATACACTTAAAACAGTCACAGGATATAGAAAAATCTTTAAAGCGTAAGAGATTTAATATTTCGGGTTACTTCAAATTAAATACTACTGCTGCTGAAGAAAAAATAACGATAGAAATTCCAGAAATTGGATTTAAAGAGAATGTGGATATTCGTGATTCTGAAGGCTCTTTTGATTTGGAAGCGAAAAAATTAGAGTTATGGTCACCAGAAAATCCAAAGCTTTACAAAGTAATGTTTACGTTGGGAGAACATACTTTAACCGATAAAATCGGATTTAGAAAGGTGGAAGTTTCTGGTAAAGATGTGTTGCTTAACGGTAAGGAAATCTTTATGCGCGGAATTAGTATTCACGAAGAAATAGCTCCTGAAATTCGTAGAGCTAAAAATAGTGCAGATGCAGATAAGCTTTTTGGTTGGGCTAAAGATTTAAACGTTAATATGGTTCGCCTGGCACATTATCCGCATAACGAATATATGACACGTGCGGCAGATTCTTTGGGGCTTTTGGTTTGGAGCGAAATTCCGGTGTACTGGACCATTGATTTTAAGAATGATGAGGTTTTAGAAAAAGCTAAAAAACAATTGGATGAAATGATTATCAGAGATCAAAATAAAGCCTCTGTAATAATCTGGTCTGTTGGTAACGAAACTCCGGTTAGTGAAGCCAGAACTAAATTCATGAAAAGTTTGGTGATGCATGCTAAAGAAAAGGATGATACACGATTGATTTCAGCGGCATTAGAAGTTGGTTATAATCGTGGTAGAAATTATATCGATGATCCTCTTGGGGAATATACAGATATTGTTTCTGTAAATGAATATTTAGGTTGGTATGGTGATTTACCTCACGCTAAAGTAAAATCAAAATGGGAAACAGCTTATGATAAACCCCTGTTTTTTAGTGAAACAGGAGCAGGTGCAAAAGGAGGATTTCATGCTGATAAAGAAACCAGATGGAGTGAAGAGTTTCAGGAATGGTATTTTGAAGAAACCCTTAAAATGATGGAAAATATGCCAGAGAATTTTACGGGCTTGTCTCCATGGATTCTGGTAGATTTTAGATCCCCAAAGCGTAACAATCCTAAATATCAGGAGGGCTGGAACCGCAAAGGTTTAATAGACGATAAAGGAAATAAAAAGAAGGCCTTTTTTACGCTAAAAAAGTACTATGAGAAAAAAGAAGAGGAATATAAGAAGAGATAATAGTACTATTTATGAATAGTTAAAGCCCGATTTTCAACTTGAAAATCGGGCTTTTAATTTTGGAAGCCTGCTTTCGTTTTCAGGATATAAAATAGTAGGATTTACTTTAGCTTAATTTTTAATCTTTAAATAGAGGGAGATTCTTCACATTCCCATACTTACTAACAGGCCGCTCAATTTAAAAGCTTTGAAGGTCTGGTTTTTTAGAAAGAATATGTGGTTTTAAAAACCATGATTCCTATAGATTTTTAAAAAAATATAATCTCAAAAAGCATCCATTTTTTTAAAAACAGATGCTTTAGATTAGTTTTATTTTTTGGATTATTCGCTATACCCAGGATTTTGTTTCAGATTACTATTGGTAAGCATAACATCGTATGGGATAGGATATAATTGCTTATTGATATCTGAGGCATCATGAGAAAACCAGGATTTTGTAGTAAAAACTCCGAATCTTATCAAATCCTGTCGGCGTCTTCCTTCCTGGCAAAACTCCCATCCAAGTTCATCTAAAAACCGACCATAAGTAATATTTGAACCGCCTTCAAAGGTCTGGGAATAGCTATCTCTACGTCCGTAATCGTAGTTACTTCCCATGTTAAGTTCCGCATCGGTAACTGTGGCTTCCTGAGCTGAATCAAAATCTCTCATCCTAACTTCGCTAACTAGTTCTCCTGCGCCAGACTGCCCTGAACGCATTAAAGCTTCAGCTTTCATTAGTAAAATATCTGCGTATCTAAATACAGGAAAATCATTACCAAGTCGGTTGGTACTACCTATTTTATATTCAAATTTACCCCAGCGATAGCCATCGTCTTTATCAGATTCGTCGATAGAAGGCACCGAGTTGGTGTAGTTTATAGATAATTCCTCTCCCGATAAAGCATATTGTTGCCCTTTTATATAATTTTCTTTTAACCTTTTATCATTAGGATTAAAAGAATCTATAAACTGAGGGGTTGCACAAACACCACCCCAGGGCGCGTATGCCATATCGTAGGTTTGTTGATTTTCTTGCGCTAATGTGTACATATGGAAATCGAAGGCATTCCAGTCAGTTACATATTTTTCGTCCATGGGTAGCGCAAAAATTATTTCTCTGGAATCTTGATTTTCGGTAATGAATACATTTTTTTGATTAGCTTCTAGATTATAGTTTCCGGAGGCCATTACCGCATTACATTCTTCGATACATTTTTGCCACATTGCCTCTCCTTTCCAAACCTCTGCATTAAGGTACATTTTAGCAAGTAGGGTGTGGGCAACCCATTTATTCATTCGTCCATAATAATAGCCTCTGGCTTCTTCAGATAAATTGTCGATATTATTTGTAATTTCTTCAATGATAAAATCAAAAACTTCAGAACGCTTGGACTGTTGTGGTAAACTTGTGTCGCTGTAATCGGTTACAATAGGAACATTGCCATAAAGATCTACTAAAATATAGTAATATGACGCCCTTAGTACTTTTAACTCAGATATTAAGGCATTTTGGGTATCTCCATCAGGTAAAACGATAACGCCCTGATCAATTTGATATAATAATCGGTTTACGGTATTTATCCCTTCAAAAGTCCTGCTCCAGGATTGGTAAACACTATCATCGTTGGTGGTCCAGGTATGTTGATGCCATCTTTTATAAATATATCCATCGATCCATCCTATTCCAATACGTGCAGGAATTACATCCTGATCTGCACTTAATTCCTGAGCTCTAACCACGCCATTCCATAAGAGCATTGTTTTACGCCAGGGAACATAGGCAGCATTTACCAATGCGCTAATATCATCTTCTGATTCAGGATTAAAATTTTCGCTTACTACACTGCCATAGCTATCATCATAAAGTTCGGTACAGGATATGTTAAACATTATCAGTAAAATACCAATGGCTATACTTATTTTTTTAGTTTTCATTAGAATTGCTTTTTAATTTTAAAATCTGGCACTAAGACCTAAAGTAAAAGTGGTTACGGTGGGGAATTTCTCCCTTCGATCTATTCCCGGGTTTAATCCTGAAGTATTTACTTCTGGATCGATACCATTATAGCCGGTTATCGTAAATGCATTATTCACCGATCCATATACCCTTAGAGATTTGATAATTTCAGTATTAAATTTATCTATAGTATACCCTAAAGCGATATTATCGATTTTCCAGTAATCTCCATCTTCAACATAGTAACTATTATATTCTGCCTGTACTTCTGGGCTAAGCGTTGTTTTTCCGAATACTTTATCAGTAACCGAAGAAAGACGATTGTCCCTATATCCGTTTTGAGTACCTTCAAAGTTCATTCTAGCTTCATTTATAATCTGGAAATTAAACGCCCCTCTCATATTTACCGTTAAATCCAGGTTTTTATAACGGAAAGTGTTATTGAAACCGGCGTACCATTTAGGGATACCATTACCTATATAATGGCGGTCTTCCGGAGCATGGCTAAAATCATCGTAAGCTACGGGATTCCCATTGGCATCTTCATATATCCATTTTCCATCCTGATCTACATCTGTTACTCTGAATCCATAGAAATTTCCTATAGATTGTCCTACCTGGACACGATGGGACCTTGTCGTTTGTCCTTCGTAATAAACATCTCCTGTATCAAAAAAGTCGTAATCGGTTTTGAATACACTGCCATTTAGGCTTTTCAATTTATTTTCGTTAACAGAATAGGTAATGGTACTATTCCAACTAAAATCTTCGGTTTCTACAGGTGTAGTATTAATCAAAACTTCAATTCCGCGATTTACCATATTCCCACCGTTGGCCATTATCGTAGGATATAGGTAAGGAGGCATAGAAACGTTGTAAGAATATAAAAGGCCTACCACATTGCGTTCGTAAGCATCTATTGAACCCGAAAGCCGACCGTTTTTAAGTGAGAAATCCACCCCAAGGTTGGTTTCTCTTTTTTCTTCCCATTTTAAATCGGGATTAGGGTTAGAGGCAGGAACAACAGTTCTTAACCATTGACCATTTACATAGGCATAATCTCCATATTTAAGCATTCCTATACCTAAAAAAGAATCTGCTGGTTGGGAACCGGTCACCCCATAGCCTGCTCTCAATTTAATTTCATTAAAAAGATTCTGGTTACTCATAAATTCTTCATTTGTGATTTTCCAACCAATAGAAGCTGCAGGGAAAGTTCCCCAGGCATTGTTGGTTCCCCAGAGCTGACTTGCACCTTCATGTCTGATACTGGCCATAAGCAGGTATCTATCTTTATAGGAATAGGTGACACGAGAAAAGAAACTAATCAGATTTTTTTTGAATTTTCCAGAACTCATTCCTGCAAAACCTTCCTGAAGCGCATTTCCAACGCCTATATTATGCCATCCACCAAAATAATCGTCCTGAAATCCAAAATTATTCATACCATACCATTCGCTTTCATTACTTAAGTAGCTGTACCCTAAAAGCACTGAGAACTCATGATTTTCCAAATCTTTATCATAGGTTGCGGTTAACTCTATTTGCCTATCGGTATCAGTATAGCCTCCTATGTTGGAGTAGCCCGCAAAACCATCCCTTATATTGGAAACGTGATTTAAAGTTTCAGAATAACCGTTGGTGCTTGGCTCCCTTGTCAACGAGAAGTTACCATTTAGCGTAAGCGCTTCTATAGGATTATAGGTTACTGTTCCAACGTAACGCATTTCAGAAGTTTTTACATTTCCGTCAGATTCTTTAATTAGGGAAAGCGGGTTTTCGTATCCTAATTTACTGATGTTCTGATACCAACTTCCATCTTCGTTTTTAATAGGTGCTGTGGGATTATAACGCATAGCCTGATAGTAGATCCAGGGCCTAAAGCTACTTCCTGCTCCGGTAGAGGTATATTTATTCTCTCTTCCTAATAAAGAAAATCGCAGATGCAATTTATCGTCAAACATCTTGTGATTTACTTCTAAGCGTCCTCTAAAGGTTTGGTTATCTGACTTTAAAAAGATGCCTTGCTGTGAATTATAATTAATGTTTGCAATATAATTGGTTTGTGAACTGCCTCCTCTAAGCGTAATATTATGCACATGGGTTATAGGGGTTCTGGTGATTTCGTCCAGCCAGTTGGTACTGGCCCCTAAATCTGATTCCGGATATAATTCCCGAAACTGTCCTGCACTTAAAAAATCGAGTTCTCTGGCAATCTTGGCAGTGCTTACATATCCAGAATATTCTACCGTATTTATCTTCGCACCTTTCGCTCTTTTTGTAGTAATTAAAACGACGCCATTCGTTCCCCTAACACCATATATTGCTGCGGCAGATCCATCTTTTAAAACATCTATGGTTTCGATGTCTTCTGGAGCAACCGTGTTTAAAGCTCCTGGTATACCGTCGATAAGTACCAGAGGGTCTGAATATGCACCAGATAGCGTATTGTTTCCTCTTAATTTGATTGAGCTTGTTGCTGTAGGATCTCCATTAGCATTGGTAACCGCCAGCCCAGCAACTTTTCCCTGTATCAATTGTCCGGCATCGGTTAGTTGCCCTTTATTAAAATCCTCGGCTTTAACATTAGCTACAGCACTGGTCACATCTCCTGCTTTTTGTTTTCCATATCCTATAAGTACGATTTCTTCCAGGGCATTGGTATCTTCTTGCAGGGAGATATTAACTACTCTATCCTTTCCTACAGCGATTTCCTGAGTAGCAAAACCCACATAAGTCACTACCAAAATAGATCCTTCAGGAGCGTCCAGGGTATAGTTGCCGTCAAAATCTGTAGAAGTTGCTATTTGTGTTCCTTTAACTACAATATTAGCACCGGCCAATGGCATACCATCATTTTCTGAAGTCACCTTACCCGTTATTGGTTCCTGAACATTCTGATGGGAGAAATCTACTATTTTTGCCTGGGCTTCATGGTTGAAACATACAAGCATTACGACAAGCAAGGCGAGAGTATACCTTGACATAACGTAATGAGTAAAAAAATAAAATTTACACATAAAAAATTGATTTAAATTAATAGTCTATTGTTTAATCTTTAAGTTTTACGTTTTGATTATGTTATTATATCAATGATCGAAACGAAAACCTTTTCGTTTTTCATGCTTTTTTTGTATTGTAGGTATCATGTTCTGCCAGATGACTTAAAAAAGTATATGCTAGCTTATTTGGGACTACTAAAATTGACGTTGTAGGCGCTTATTTTAGAAACTTATTATAACCCCGGCTTCGGGCCGCTTAATTTTTAAGCAAACACGCAAAGCCGGATCGGGTTATAAATTTTAACTTAAAATAGAGGGGATGATTTTAAGTGTATTTTTCAATCCCTATTAGAGGGGGGAATTCCGCGAGGTTCTTTTTTCTTTTAGAATGCTATAACCATCTTATCACCCTTGTAAGTGATTTTCTTTGTAGTTTTGGTTGTTTCAGCAGTTTCTATATGTAGTTGGAATGATCTATCTTTAAGCATTCCCTCAAACTTTCCTTGACGCTTTTCGATCGTTAATTGTTGTTTGTTATTATCCCAAACGAATTTTATTTCGCTATAGGCTCCCTTTTCGTAATTATAATTATCGTTCTCATCTTCATATAGTGTAAATTCAGCATCAGCACCGGGATATATATTTATTTGTAAGTTAGACCAGTCTTTTTGTTCAGCATAATCAACTTTAGGGCCTACGGGAACGATACTCCCTGCTTTCACATATAAAGGAAGAATATCTATTGGCGCTTTTTTATCGATAGTTTGTCCGCCAGAAAAACGTTCTCCGGTCCAGTAATCAAACCATTCTGTTCCTTTTGGTAGGTATACTTGACGATATCCATCTTGTTGAAAGTTTTCTTTTTTATCTTCGGTATACATCGATTTCAAAACCGGAGCGACTAAAAAGGAATGTCCAAACATATATTGATCATTAAGATCTAAGACCTTTTCATCTTTAGGGAAATCCATTACCAAAGCACGCATTAAGCTTGATTGTTGATTTGTAATCTGCCATGCCTCAGAATAGATATACGGAAGTAGGCTGTAGCGTAAATTGATATATTTTTCCAGGGCATCATATACGGGTTCTCCTTTTTTACCAAATTGGTAAATTTCGCGTGGAGCATCGGCTCCATGGGATCGCATCATTGGTGTGAAGGTTGCGAACTGAAGCCATCTTGCATAGAGTTCCCTATATTCAGGATCGTCTAATTTATCCTTAAACTCCCATATAAAGAAACCTCCAATATCGCTATTCCAATATGGGATGCCCGTAAGTGAAAAATTAAGTCCTGAGGATATCTGGTCTTTTAGTGTTTTCCAGGAAGCTTCGGTATCGCCAGACCAGGTATTGGCAGCATAGCGTTGCTGGCCGGCAAAAGCCGAACGCGTTAAAATAAATACCCGCTTATCTGAGGTAGCTTCACGCATATGCTTATATACACCGCCTACCGTCATTAATGGGAAAGCATTACGTACTTTTCTAAAAGAGCCTAAATAGGTTTTTTCATCAAAATCTTCAGGTTTGATATCTAAATGATCTGGTTCTGTAGAGTCCATCCACCAGCCATCGATGCCCAGGGAGAATAAACCTTTTTTTAGATATTTCCAATAGATATCTCGTGCTTTTGGATTATAAGGATCATAAACCCTTACGCCTGAAGGATAATCCATGTTTGGTGGCCAGTCACTTTTACCAGATTGTGGCCATGTAGAAAAGTTGAACAACATGTTATCTTTTTCCAATTCTTTATAAGGTTGGGTTTTTGGTCCAAAAGAAGACCATATTGAAATAATAATATGTGCATTCAATGCATGGATATCGTCTACCATTTTTTGAGGATTCGGGAATTCTTCATTTAAAAATTCCATGGCATTCCAATGGTAATTATCTCCCCAATACTGCCAATCCTGGATTATACCATCTAATGGAACTCCTAAATCACGATATTTTTTCACAACACCAACGGTTTCTTCCTGACTTTTATAGCGCTCTTTACTTTGCCAGTAGCCGTATGTCCAAAGTGGGAACATAGGCGCCTGTCCCGTTAATTGTCGCATGTGAGCAATCACACTATCGGCATTACCGCCATACATAAAGTAATAATCTATTCCATCACCAACTTCTGAGGTAAAAGAAGTGGCGCTTGTATCGTCGCTAAACGTAGTAGGAGAGTAATTGTCCCAAAATAAACCATATCCTTTAACCGATTGGAAAAACGGAATATAATCTTCGCGGTTTGCCTGGATCATTTTAACTTCCAGGTTGCGTTGTGACATTTTGCCATTTTGTAAAATCCCAAGGCCATAAATAGTCTCCTTGGGATCTAAATTAAAGCTTTGGCTTACCGTATAGGTGTCCTGATCTACATCTTTAAATGGAGTAAATAAAGGATCGCCTGTTTTCTCTTTTAAAAGAAGCGAGTGATCTGGAGAATTATAACGTATATTACCTGTTTTGGTATTAATAGCGATCTCCAGTTTTTCACTTTTCAATAGGAGTTCATTCTTTTTTTCTTCAATTTTAAATGATGTTTTTTTAGGCTCTAAAACAACTGAAAGACTTTTCTTTTCAAAAGAAGAATTCTTTGGGGTTTTTATAACCCTAACCATGGAAGATGTATAGAACTGAATCTCAAGATTAGCATTTTCCAGACTTAATTTTATGCCTAATTTGGTTTTCTCATAATTAGGATCGTTGTTAAAAGCAAGAGAAGTAAAGGTAAAAGCAATACATGCTATTCCCATTAAAAAGTATTTAATATGAGTCATTTAGAATAATTTTATGAATCAAATTTATTTTTAAATACATAAAATGAGTAGTGCAAATGTTGCAACAATTATCATATTGGTTGAATTTTCGTTGTAATTTCTCAGTTTTTATAATCTGATGGTTTTTTTCCATATTCCTGCTGGAAACATTTTCCAAAATAGCTAAGGCTGGAAAAACCTACTTTAACAGATACCTCGGAAACTGATTTTCCTTCATCCAAAAGTTGGCGAGCATGTTTTAATTTTATGGAGCGAATAAAGGCAGTAGGAGATAGGCCAGTAATAGCCTTTATTTTTCTGAAAAGTCCGGTACGATCCATGTTAAGATCACTACTTAATTGCTTAACAGAATAAGCTGTGTTTTCCATATTTTCGTGAACCTTCTGTAGCGCTTTTTCCATGAATAAGCTATCGGTTTTACCGATCGTTATTTCGTCTGGCTTAATTTCAGCTGAATTTTTAAAAACTTCTTTTCGGGATTGTTGTTCCTGTACCAGATTTTCAATACGTTGTTTAAGGATTTCCAGATTAAAAGGTTTATCCATATAAGCATCGGCCTTAGCTTCAAAACCTTTTAATTTAGATTCTTCTGAAGATCGTGCGCTAAGTAAAATCACCGGGATATGAGAGATTTCAATATCACTTTTAATATTATGGCATAAAGTTATTCCCGTCATTACGGGCATCATTATATCACTAATCACAAGATCGGGATGATGTTTTTTTACTTGTTCTAAACCTTCTAACCCATTCTTTGCCGTATAAATATTAAAATCCTCTTTAAGTTCAGAAAACAAGAAATCCTGAAAATCTGGATGATCCTCTACAATTAAAATGGAAAAGCCCTCATTGGTATCTTTATAAGAAGTTAGGATTTTAGGTTGGGCAGGAATATTTATCCTTACCGGAATCCTTACGGTAAACGTGCTTCCCTTAGCTGGTGCACTGGTTACATTTACCGTTCCCCCTAATAATTCCAGGTAAGATTTAACCAGATGTAAGCCAATACCGGTACCGGTATTCTCACCTTCAGGATTAGATCGATAATAGCGTTCAAAAATTTTTGGTACTTCTTCCTTTGCAATCCCCTTACCATTATCCGTAACCTGTATTTTAAGGATTTCTCCATCTAGTTCCCCG
The DNA here is from genome assembly GCF_000023465.1 of Zunongwangia profunda SM-A87. Lineage (NCBI taxonomy): Bacteria > Pseudomonadati > Bacteroidota > Flavobacteriia > Flavobacteriales > Flavobacteriaceae > Zunongwangia > Zunongwangia profunda. The sequence goes on along the minus strand of NC_014041.1, from coordinate 3,170,927 downwards.
ATAAAGCTCACTTTGCCCTCTTGCGGTGTAAATTTAAATGCGTTAGATAACAGGTTGCTTACTATTTTTTTAAACTTTTCATTATCTATAAATATTAAGGTTTCTTCTTTAGAAATTTCTCTTTTAAAACGTATTCCCTTATGCTGTGCTAATTCATCAAAAGGCTGAGTAACGTTATTTAAAAGCTGATTAAGCTGGCAGCAATCAGAATTTACAGATAGTTTCCCGGTAGTTTCGATTTTGCGAACGTCCAGTAATTGATTTACCAATTGTAACAACTCTATAGCACTTTGATGAATTTTAGTCAATTTAGAGCGATTCGAACTATTTTCGGTTTTTAGAATAGAGGCTAAAGGAGTAATGATAAGGCTAAGTGGCGTTTTTAGTTCATGACTTACATTGGTGAAAAACTGATCTTTTAAAGTCCGTAATTCTTCCGACTGTTTTGCTTTAAGTTTTTCCTTTTGATATTTTAAAAGTAAGTGGAAACATAGATATATAATGAACAAAATCAGTACTATGTAACCCAGGTAGGCCGGCCAGGTTTTCCACCATGGGGGTAAAATGATAATATGTAGAGTGGCCATATCACTCCATATTGTTCCGTTAGCAGAAGAGGTCACTTTTAAGGTATAGTCTCCCGGGCTTAAATCGGTATAAGAAGCTTTTCCTAATCCATTATCCGGTGCTATTTCCTGCCAGTTTTCGTCGATTCCCTCAAGCCTATATTTGTATTTTGTTTTCGATACATTGGTGTAATTTAATCCAGAAAAACTTAAAGAAAAGAAATTTTGTCGGTGCTTCAGTGTAATTGCTGAGGTGTATTGTATGGCTTTATCTAAAATGGTTTTACCGTTAAATTCCTGCCCTGGTGATATAGGCTTCCCAAATAATTCGAACTGCGTGAAAATTGGTACTTCTAATTTTGTTTTTTCTAAAAGATTATTGGCAGGATTAAAAATATTAAAACCATCCAAGCCGCCCCATAACAAACTACCATTGTTCATTTTTAGTACTGAATTTTTTACAAATTCATAATCTACAACACCATCATATTGGTTATAATTTGTAAAAAAGAAGGCCGGGTCCTTTTTTTCTTCAGATATATGTACACAAGACAACCCGTTAGAAGTAGCTACCCAAATTTGTTGTTTATCATCTTCTATAATCGATTGGATACTGTTGTTTACCAAGCCATCTTTTGCATAGAAATGTTTAAGTTTATTTTTTTTAGGAAACCAAACACTTAATCCATCCTGAGAAGCGGTCCATAACCATCCACGACTATCCGTATACAAATCATTGATGGCCTGGTTCTTTTGATGAAAAAAGCGAATTTCAGTATTGGTTTTTGCTGTTTGGAGACAATCTTCTTTAAGATTATAAAAAACAGGCCTTCCCTGGAAACTCCGGCATACTTATTAGAATCAATCCTTGAAATATTAAAAATTGGAGCTGATTTTTCTGTTACCTGTGTTATAGCATTATTTTTAGAGTTCAATAAAAACAAACCCTGATCTGTAGCCAACAAATATTGATGAATTGAAGCGCCAAGATACTGGTAAACTTGTGAGAATGGGGTTTTTAGTTTTTGGAAAGTCTTTTTATTGGAAATATAGAGACCATTGGATGTGCCAATCCAGCAATCATCATCCTCGGTAAAAATAAACCTGCATTTTAATGGAGTTGTAAATCTTGAAAATCGCTCTATTTTTTGGTTCTTTGGATAATATAAAAAAACTCCGTTATCAGTAGCTACTAAAACTTTATCGTCAAATTCAGAAAACCCATTTATTACGATATCTTTTTCTGAGGTATGAGGAAAGAACTTATGTCCGATATTTTTAAATTTAAAACGGTCCCGGTGATAATATAAAAGCCCTCTGTTTAATGTACCGATCCATACCCCTTTATTCTTGTCAAAGAAAATAGTACTTATTTCAGAATTAATGACATCTCCATTTAGCAGTTTAAGTTTTTCTATGGTTCTTTTGTGGAATAGTGAAGTATCTATTTGCATAATTCCTTTAGGATTGGTAATCCAAATATTGCGATTCCAATCGATGCTCAATGTATTTAGAAAATAATCGGTTTTAAGAAGCATCTCCCATTCTCCACTGTTCATATCCAACCGATGTGCAATTCCCAAGCTATCCCCATTTCTTAATTGATAGATGTAATGTTTATCTGGAACCACCAATAAAGTATTGTGATAAGGTTTATTTTGAATGGAATTTTTAAAATGCCTAATTTTTTTTGAAGTGAGATGGTGAGCTTCTACCTGTCCTGAGCGATAAAATAGAAAAACCTGATTTTTAGCTACCGTAAGGTCATAAAGCGGATCGTTTTTAGGCAACTTATCTATAAAAACCGAAGCCTTTTCTTTATCCTTAGGTTTAAAAAATAACTTTCCGCTTTCCCCTTTATACCAAAAGTCTTTATTAGGATCAATAAAAAAATCAGTCACTTTTTCATTTATTCCCATTTTTTGAAAAATTTGATCCACATCGGTAATCAATTTTTCTTTTTTCATGTCGATATACTTAAGCGAGTATGTATTCTTCAGCCAGATACCGTCGTTAGGACCTATATAAAGGCGGTGATAACCGGAATAATCGGATAGTTCATAATCTTTATCTTCATTATAGTGCATATAAGTAAAAGAGCTCCCGTTATAAATGTCTACCAGACCCTCTGTAACAATAACCATCCTGCCATCACTTAACTGACCGATGCTACGCACCTTATTTCCCGATAAGCCGTCACTCGCATTTATTTCTGAAAAGACATATTGCGGGGATTGTGGGTATAAAAATTCAACAGAAAGAAATAAAAAAATGAAAAATTTTAAAGTCGGCCGAAATCGTTCCTTAAGGAGATATGATGATGTAGGGTTAGAAATATACACTTTAAATTTTTCTATTAGGTGTGCGCAAAAATGTATTAAAATTAGATAGCGATTTTTTGCGGCGTTTTATTTTAAGATCCTTAAAATGCTTCAGATGCTTAGGTTAAATATACAAATGTTATTTAAACATTTATTTTTTCGAATGTTTAAAGTGTTATTATAGAACAGTCTTTAGGAAGTCTAAACATTGAATGCTGTTTTTCTCTTCTTCAAATCAGTACAAAAGAGGAAGATTGGTATTACAAAATATAAAATATGATGTTATCTCAATGAATAAGCTTTTAATATATTATTTTTTTAATAAAAAGCCCCATTCTTAATAATTAAAGAATGGGGCATATTGTACGAATTTTGATTAAACTTATTCCTGTTCAGGGTTTAAAAGTATGGGGTTTCCAAAGCCCAGTTGCCCTAGTTTATCTAGTTGAGTCTTGGCATCACCAACAATTAAATAATACATCCGGTTTGGATTGATATATTTTTTTGCTAAATCCTGAATATTAAGAATATCCAACTTATTAACCAGTTCTTCTCTTTGCTTAATATAATCGTAATCACGATCGTAATTACTAATTTCACTAAGCATATTAAGTTTAGCATCTAAAGTTTCAAATTTACGCATGTTACTCTTTATCATATAGCTTTTAGTAACCTCCAGGTCATACTGATTAAAATTCTCTGGATAATTTTGCAATATGTTCTTTACAAGTTTAGCAGCATCATCTGTAATATTGGTTCTTACACCGGTAGAAATCATAAACCAACCTGCATATTTATCTCCAAAAAATCCCGATCTAATGCCATATGTATAGCCTTTACCTTCCCGTAATTGCTGGGTAAGCTGGGAAGCAAAACTACCACCGCCCAACCGGTAATTCATTACTTCTGCCGGATAGAAATCTTTACTGGTAGCTGCCATCGCCGGTGAGCCAAACCTAAAAACAGATTGTTTCGCTCCCGGAATATCATAGAAATATACCTTCGATTTTTTTGGAAGTTCAGGTTTGGTAATCCTGGGCAACTGTACATTTTTTGCCGGCCAGTTTGCCGAAATTGATTTTAAAGCATCGGTGGCCTGACTTTTATCCACCGCACCCACCACTAAAAATTTGGTGCGCTGTGGTGTCAAATTCTCCTGGTAATAATCCTTTAGATCCTTAATGTTAATATCCTCAATACTAGACTTAGTTCCAAGTATATTTTTAGATAGTATATTTCTTTCGCCATAGATCAGTTTTTGAAATTCCAGATTGGCGATAACGTCTGGATTTGCTTTTTCTTCTTCAAGCTGGTTAAGCACCTGCTGTTTTGCCAGTTTAAATTCTTCTTCGTCCCATCTTGGGTGCAATAATATTTCTTCAACCAGAGCGATAGTTTCTGTAAAGTTTTTAGCCAAAGTACTACCGGAAACACTAATTTGAGTTTTGCTCGAATTAATCCTGATATGGGCACCTAACAAAGCGATGGCTTCTTCTAATTCTTCCGGGGTTTTATTCGCTGTTCCTTCCCCTAAAATTTCTGCCAGTAAATTAGAGACTCCAGTTTTGTTTGGGTTTTCCAAGAGTAATCCGCCCTCCAACTGAAATTCAAATTTCACTAGGGGAACCTCGCTATTAGTGATTCCATAAACCTGCATTCCTGAAGGCATAAAATCTTTCCAAACTGCAGGAGTAGTAAGCTGTGGTGTGGCAGCATAGGGAGGCTCAAGACTTCTATCAAAGCTGGATGGAGTTTTTTCGTAATCGGCTTGTTGGGAGGCATCAAAATCCTCTTCAGCCCCTTCAACGATTTTCTCTTCATCAATTTCTGCGGGTTTAGAATTTTCCAGTGCTAATGTTTTTTGCCCTTTAGGTACAAAACTTGTAGCCACATAATTCTGATCTTTGATGTATTTATTAAAAACTTGCATCACGTCTTCCTTGCTTACCGCCAGGAGCTTGTTCATTTCTTTATTGATAAAGTTAGGATCGTTGGCAAAAATCTGATATTGGGCTAGCTGAAAGCCTTTTCCCAGGACGCTACTAATACTATTATAAAAACTGGTTTCCTGTCCGGCTTTTATACGTTTAAGATCTTTATCTGAAATTCCGTTTTTGGAAAATTCAGCAAAAGTTTCTTCGATTGCCGCAGCTACGCTATCTAAATCTTTTCCCTCGTAAGCTCTAACCTGAAGCAATAGTTCCCCGGCAAGTTCAGAGCTATAATTGTACATGTTAACCGATCCCGTGAATTCTTTTTCTTCTACCAGTTTTTTGTACAAAGGCGCATTTTTTCCGCTACTTAAATATTCAGCCAGAATAGAGAAGGCATAAGAATCTTCATGATACGAATAAACGCTAGGCCAAGCCATAGTTAATTCGGGCAGACGCGCAAAGTTGTCCTCGTAATACAATTTTTTGGTCTCCTCGAGATCTACTAATTGCTTTTCCTGTCTTTTAATTTCTTCTCCAGATGGGATTTCATCAAAATATTTATGCACCCATTGTTTTGCCTTTTCTTTATCAAAATCACCGGCAATCGTTAAAATCACATTATTAGGGACATACCATTGATTATAGAAATCTTTTACATCCTGAAGTGTAGCATTTTGAAGATCCTCTAAACTACCAATGACCTGCCAGTTGTATGGATGATCTTTAGGATAAAGATTTTTGTCGATAACATACATTGTATGTCCATAAGGCCGGTTATCATAACTCTGTCTTTTTTCGTTTTTAACCACCTGCTTTTCTTTGGCCAAGACCGGTTTGGTTACCGTATTGATAAAGAAGCCTAATTTATCGGCTTCTGCCCAGATCATTTTTTCAAGAGCATCTTTAGGTACTGTTTGAAAAAAGTTGGTGCGATCGCGACTAGTCGATCCATTGGCACCAGAACCACCAATTCTTGCACTCATTTTATCGAGTCCGCCTTTACCCAAGTTCTCAGATTCCAGAAATAATAAATGCTCGAATAAATGAGCAAAACCGGTACGATTCTCTTTCTCTCTCGCCGATCCTACGTGTGCAGTTAGCGCCACTGCAACTACAGGATCTGAATGATCGGTATGCATAATAACGGTAAGGCCATTAGGCAATGTAAAACTTTCAAAGTTTACTTTTAGCGAACTATCTTCCTGCGCATTTAGCGTATAAACGAATAGCACATAAAAAAGTATAAGTATTTTTTTTAATGTCATTGTTTACAATTTAATTTTCAGCATTCAGCATTCAGCATTCAGCATTCAGCATTCAGCATTCAGCATTGACTTCTAGAATCTAAGCTCTAATATCTTAAATTTCATCTCTAGCATCTAAACTTCTACTTTACCATAAATAAGGCATTAGCAAAAAACAATTTACCATTCTGCCAGAACGATCTGAATAATGGATTATCTACCATGTAGATTACGCTACCGCGCCCCATATTTTCTTCAGCAAAAACAACAGAATTCTCAAGTGTTTTATAGGCTTCGCTTCCTACAAATCCAGAAACTACCTGAGGTTCCTGCATATAAGCAACATTATAACCTTTGCTAAGTATTCCATAATTACTACTGCCCAGTTTAAGACTGAAATACGTTTTATCATATCCAAAAGCCAGTGGATGCGTATTATCAACTGTGGTTTTAACAATACTTCCTGGACTATTATTTTTAATGCTTTCTCGTTGTCTCATGCTGTAAGGCGTAAGATTCGGCTTATCAGCATCATCTTTATTTTCCTCATCATGATTTTGTTTGATATTAAAACCATCTTTACCCGCAAAATAACCAACAGCTCTTCCAATGGTGATCATTTTTCCACCAGCGCGAACAAAGTCTTGTATCTTTTTTATAGAATTGTCACCTAACACGCTTGCGTAATAACCTTCCGGAATTATTAAAATATCGTAAGAATCAAGATCGATTCGGTTAAAATAATCGGTACCGATAGCGGTTACAGGATAATCTAATTCCTGCTCAAAGAAATACCAGATCTCCCCGTAATTAAGGGAAGAAGTCCCTTCACCGCGAAGAATGGCAATTTTAGGATTACCGATTAATTTTACATCTGGAGATCCAAAATCGGGTCCGCTGGTTACAAAACTTGTATTGGCTATGGTCAGTTCTCTTTTTAATTCATTTGCGGTTGCAATCACAATTTCATTAAAATCTTCGAGATTTTTATTATCACTTTTTGTAATAATTAAACTACCAGCACTAAATTTTTTCCCTTCCGAAGAAAAAGGAAGTTCGCTAAACCTAACTTTTACATTCTGCTTTAATAAAGCCGCTAAAAATTCGGCATCTTTCATGCTATTCCATTTGGCGATATATCCTGCACCTTCAGCATTTACTGTATTATTTATATTCGATGTTTCCGTAGTACTTTTTCCGGAATAAGCTTTAGTACTTGCAACAGCATTTAAACCATAGGCATAAGCTAAGCTCCATGCCGTGATGTCATAGGTGATCGAGTCGTTTAATTTTGTTTTAGGTTCAAAAAGTACTTCAACCATATGTCCTTTTGGTTGTTGGGTGCTCACCAGTAAGGTTTGATGTGTGGTGATTAAATTTCCATCTTTGTTTTCAGTAAAGCTGTACCCTGATATTTTTTCGCCAGATCTGGCGTTAGAATATTTAATTTCATGACGATCTAATAATTCTTTTAAAGCATCAATTTTGTCTTTATCGCCATTAAGTGCAAAAGTTTGATATTTTCTATCAAGATCGCTAAAATAATTACTGAATTCTTGTGAAAGTTCTTCTGCATTTTTTGACGCCATTTCTATGGTCGATATTCCTGTAGTAAAATGGTGTTCAATTCGGTCTTTTAAGGTTAAAATATAACCCTGGTCGGTTTTGATTCCTAATCCGCCACGGCCATGACCTGCCTGTTCGTAGGTCATCCCAATAGCTCCCATATATGTTGGATAGGTGTCACCATAACTTGGATAAAGCAAATCAAAACTTTCTTTAGTGAAAAATAACCATCCTTCTTTATCAAAATATTTAGCGTTGTTTTTACCAATTCTTGTCTGGAAATCTCTTTGAAAAGGCGTAATAATATCATGGAATGGCTCGGCTGCGGGAGCAAAATAATAGGGGTTGTTAATTCCCTGTTCATGAAAATCGACATGAATATGCGGCATCCACTGATTATAGATTTTTAAACGGCTTTGTGTTTCAACCTGTGTGGCCCAAACCCAATCACGGTTTAGGTCGTATAAATAATGGTTAGGCCTGCCACCGGGCCATGGCTCGTAATGTTCAGCAGCATCTTGTGAAGTACTAAATGGCGTTTGCTTTACCTGATTATACCAGTTGGCATAACGATCACGTCCATCGGGATTCACACAAGGATCGATAATAACGATGGTGTTTTTTAACCAGTCCTGCTTTTCAGTAATTAGATTATAAAGGGTTTTCATCGAAGCTTCCGTACTAGATGCTTCATTACCATGCACGTTATAACTTAACCAAACGATGGCTTTATCGGTTGTGGGAGTGCCGTCTAAGATGCCGGTTTGGCGCAAGTGATTTTTTCTGATTTCCTCGATGTTTCCAAGATTTTCTTTTGTAGAAATCACGGCACAGGTAAGTGGTCGTCTTTCATTGGTTTTACCGTAAGTGTGATAAGTAACTAAAGGAGATTTTTCTGCGATATATTTAAAATAATCTACAACATCGGCATGTCTTGAAAATTGGCTTCCAAGTTCATATCCTAAAAAATCTGAGGGTGATTTTACCTGTGCTTTTACATTTACAAAACTCAGGATCGTAAAGGTAATTAGGAGTAATTTATTCTTCATAAAATGAGTGAGGGGTTTAATTAATTGTAGTAAAGATAGGGTAGACAGGGGAATTAACTAAAATTTAGTGGATAAAAGTTATATCTTCGGTATCTTAGCAAACTCAAAAAAAGTGTATGCCTACTGATTGTATTTCGTATTCCGAAACCAATTATTTTTCCAAACTTATTTTGGATTACCTGGAAAAGAAGGAAGAATTATCGCCATTTTATCATCGATTTCCTGAAATTGGAAATTTTGAAGCTCAAATTAAAGAAAAGCAACAAAGTTTTTCTTCGGAAAATAGAAAGGTTTTGGTAGAAAGCCTTAAGAAACAATACAACGGAGTTGAAATTTCTGATGCTACCTTGGACCATATTGAAGCACTTTCTAAAGACACTACATTTACCATCACCACCGGACATCAACTAAATTTGTTTACCGGGCCGCTGTATTTTTTATATAAGATCATTTCAGTAATCAATCTTACTAAAATCCTTAAAAAGAAGCATCCGGAATATGATTTTGTCCCGATTTACTGGATGGCTACTGAAGATCATGATTTTGCTGAAATTAATTATTTTAATTTAAACGGGAAGAAATTTCAATGGAATTCTACAGAAAAAGGTGCGGGTATCGATGCGGTAGGTTATTTATCAACGGAAGGCCTGAAGGAGGTTTTTGAACTGTTTTCCTCAGAAATTGGGGGTGGTAAGGATGCTGAATATTTGAAATTCTTGTTTAAAAATGCCTATTTAAAACACAGCAATTTAACTGAGGCAACACGTTATCTGGCCAATGAGCTTTTTAAAGAATATGGGCTAGTCATTATGGGCGCACAACAACCCGAGCTTAAAAAATTGTTTATACCTTTTGCTGAAAATGAATTGCTTGAGCAACGCTCTTTTAAAACAACTAAAGAAAACACCGAAAAATTATCCAATCTAGGCTATAATGTACAGGTGAATCCGCGTGAAATCAACCTTTTCTATTTAAATAATGGGTATCGTGAACGTATTATAAAACGAGACGGAAGATTTTATGTACACGAGAAGCAAATAGAATGGACTAAAGAGGAGATTATTGCTGAATTGCATGAGCAACCGCAGCATTTTAGCCCAAACGTGATGATGCGACCACTTTTTCAGGAAGTTATTTTGCCTAACTTATGTTATATCGGTGGTGGCGGCGAATTGGCTTACTGGCTGGAATTAAAAGATTATTTTGAAGCTGAAAACGTGCCTTTCCCGATGCTACTGCTGCGAAATTCAGCCTTACTACAAACCGAAAAGCAAAAAGAAAAGCGGAAGAAATTAGATATTTCTAATAAAGAACTTTTTTTAAAGCAGCACGAATTAATCAACAGAAAAGTTCGTAAAATATCGAATATCGATATTGATTTCAGCAAACAAAAGGAATATTTGGTAAATCAGTTTCAAGAAATGTACGATTTAGCTCAAAAAACCGATAAATCTTTTCTTGGTGCAGTGAAGGCCCAGGAAGTAAAACAATTAAAAGGATTAGATCATCTGGAAAAACGATTGCTGAAAGCGCAAAAACGAAAATTAAAAGATGAGGTAAGCCGAATCGCAGCTTTACAAAATCAACTTTTCCCCAATAAGAGTTTACAAGAGCGACAAACCAATTTTTCTGAAGTTTATGCCATGTACGGTCAGGAGCTTTTAGATACACTTTTTGAGCATTTAAATCCTTTAGAACAACATTTTAAAATTCTCACTTTTGGAACAAAATAAGATGCATACGATAGATATGGATCTGGTAGAAATGACGCTAGACGTTATGAAATATACCATAGATCGTATCTCGAATATAACACCAGAGCTTGGCGCTCCTAAAAAGGAAGAAGAATTATTACGAATTGTAGGGGAGACCATCACACCCAATGGAATTGGTGGGGAGAATGCCTTTAAACTTTTTAAAGATGTTCTGGTAAAGGCCTGTGTGCCTATTGATCATCCAAGGCATTTAGCTTTTGTTCCTGCAGCACCAACCCGGGCAGCTATTATGTTCGATTTGGTAACCTCGGCTTCCAGTATTCATGGCGCATATTGGATGGAAGGTGCCGGTGGAATTTTTTGTGAAAACCAGGCGATGAAATGGCTGGTTTCTCTTACCGGTTTGCCGGAAACCGCATTTGGGGTTTTTACCAGTGGCGGTACGGCAGCAAATCTCTCGGCTATGGTTGCGGCAAGGGAAGAATGGCGAAGAAGATCTTCAGATAATGTAAGTGTACGCGGATTGCTATTAACTTCAGATGGGGCACATAGTTCGGTACAGGCTATGGCTAAGGTTATTGATGCCGATGTAGTGATGATCGATAATCACGATGAAAGGATCACTGGCGCAGAACTTCGTAGAGCGATTGAAGAGCTTGAAGAAAAAGATAGAAAACGTTTATTTGCGGTTGTGGCTACCGGAGGAACAACCAATGCCGGAATAATAGATGAACTGGATTCTATAGCTAGTGTTTGCGAACAGGAAAATGTTTGGTTTCATGTAGACTGTGCTTACGGTGGTGGTGCTTTAGCAGCAAATTCAGTTCGAAATTTATTTAACGGTATCGAAAAAGCCGATAGCATTACGATAGATCCTCATAAATGGCTTTTTTCTCCCTATGATTGTGGGGCGGTAATTTATAAGGATTTAAAACATGCCAAAAATGCCCATTCTCAAAAAGGAGCGTATTTAGAAATTTTTAAAGATGAAGGGGCACAGGGCTTTAATCCAGCAGATTATCAAATTCAATTAACACGTCGTGTACGCGGTATGCCTTTGTGGTTTTCTTTGGCCATGCACGGAACAGATAAATATAAGCAGGCCATTGAACGAGGTATTGAGCTTGCTAAAATTGCTGAGAACAAAATAAATGAAAGCGAGCATGTTGAGGTGGTGCGACCTTCCAGCTTATCAGTGGTTTTATTTAGAAGAAAAGACTGGACGCCAGATCAATATAAAGACTGGACCTATAAAAATCACAATTCTGGTTTCGCATTGGTTACGCCAACCACCTGGAAAAAAGAAACAGTAGCGCGTTTCTGCTTTATCAATCCAGATACAACGGAAGACGATATCGATAAGATCCTAGCATCGATGAAATAGGATTCGGTTGAAGCAATAAAGCATTTAACTAATAAGCTCAGCTCCAACCTTGATCTTTCTTGAGGTTGCGATCAATTTTTTGTGCATAATAAAGATTTTGATGTTTTTGTTCATTTAAAAGTAAAGTCCTTGTTGAAGGCTTCTTGGTTCCTTCACGTTAGAGCTTTTACAATTATAATATATCCTGCCTTATCCATAAAACGACCTAAATGGAGAGATTTTTTAATTTTTTCTTTTACATCGTTGCTCAGAAAGTCCGATTCATAATCATTGCGTTGTGTTAATCCATAACATGAGAAATATAACCAGATTTATTTATAGATCATTAGATATAAATACAATTGTGTATATAATAAAAGATGATCATCTTTCTTAGATAGCTTTTGTTTTATGAATATCGATAAAAGTTAGAATATTCCGATACCGATGAATATCGACATCACTTCGAAAGTTTTAATATTTTTCGGTTTATACCCGGGAACTATTAAAGTAGCTAGCGGTTAATAATGACTATTTTTTATATAGTACATGATTTATGATACTATTTTATGTCTTCTTAATTTTTAAAAAAGCATAGTTTTCTTCAGAAATGTTTTAACTTAAAATCCGTAAAAATAAAAGCATAAATTTAATTAATGATTTATATAGAATATATAAATAAAAATATATAAATTATGTTTTAGACATTTGCAACGATAAATAATTTAAATCTGAAAATATTCGTGAAAGCTCAACAAGTGAACGCAAACAAAAAATCTACGGGCCTTTTTTCATTAGCAAACCTGGTGCTTTGGGCACTTTTTGCGGCTAATCTGTTATTTATAATTATTTCTTACTCTAACTTACCGGAATGGAAATTTGGAGGGATTATTTATATCAATAGTTTTAGTTTTCTAATCTGGACAGTTGTATTATTCTTTGCGGCACTTATCACTAGCTATTCCAAAAATTACCTGGTAGGATTTAAATTTAGGAGAAGTTTTATTTTAAATTGTTTGGGCTTTACACTTTCAGTTATAAGTCTGGTTATGGCTAATCATATCCTCCTGTTTTTAGGCTGTTGGGTGTTTATGGGAGTTTTTATGGCCAATTTAATAGGTGTTAATAAAGATTGGCCAGAGGCCAAAGCGGCTGCAAGTTACGCGCAGAAATTTTTTCTTTTAGGTTCTTTTTGCCTTGGGGTTGGATTACTTATATTGTCGTGGTACACGAAGCAATATACCGTCGTAAAAATAAGCGAGCAGGTAGAAGATTTACCTTTATTTGCCAAAATTGGTGCAGCCTTAGCCTTAATATTAGCAGCCATTATTCAATCAGCCATATTTCCGTTTCAGCGTTGGTTAATGTCGGTGATGACTTCACCTACGCCGGCTTCAGCTTTAATGCACGCCGGCTTTGTGAATGGAGGCGGAATTTTACTGGCCTTCTTTTCAAGCTTGCTTTTTGCTTCTAACACCTTAACGATCCTTTTTGTGGTAGGCGGTATTACCGCAGTTACGGCGCAGTTTACCAAGTTACTTCAGGTGAATGTGAAACAAAAATTAGCTTGTTCTACCATCGCGCAAATGGGATTTATGATTATGCAATGCGGTTTGGGATTTTTTAATGCTGCCGTGGCGCATCTTATTTTACATGGCTTTTACAAGGCTTATCTATTTCTTTCAGCAGGTGAAGAAATTAAAAAAAGTGAACCTTCTTCAAGATTAAAAATAAAAATAAAAGCAGCAGAGGCGTTTGCGGTACTAATTTTTGGAAGTTTGGGTGCCATTCTGTTTTCTTTGTTAACAGGTAAAGGTAAAAGTGCAGATAGCGGAATTATTTTAACACTGGTTGTGGCCATAACGGTTGGTCAAGTAGCTTATAACATTTTTAAAGAGAAGAGTTTGACAACCTATCAAAAAGTATTTTATCCCACACTCATGTTTGTGTTGGGTATCGTTTTGTATGCAGGGCTTTATAATGCGGTTACCTACTTAATGCATCCATTACCACTAACCGATAATCCTGTAGATATTTCTTGGGTCCATATCGTTTTTGGAATTGTATTTTTAATTGGCTTTTTCTTAATGAAACTAGGGGCTTACCAAAAATATCCCTGGCTTTATCTAAGATTAATCAATGATTCGCAACCCTATCATAAAACTATTTTCAATTCAAAAAATAATTAGGATGCGAACCTTATTCATATCCCGATGATTATCTGAAACTAGTGAAAAGCAATAAGCCAATTAATATCTATTGATCGCTTTAAAAGTTTAGCATCCAATGTTTAATCTAAATGTATTCTCGTGAAAACAACTGAATGGAAAAAATCCCTGGAAGAAATCTCTAAAATCGTAGATAAAACTTCGCCATTATATGCTTATATAACCTCCAATCAACTTTCAGGTTTTGAGGAATATCATTTTAAGGAAGCCGTAAGCAGAGCTTCCACATTTTATAATGCGCATGGATATCCTAATGCCGAAGTATTCAGGGAAGCACTGGATAGCAGAGAACTTTATAGTGCTGAATTAGAGAATTTATTAATAGAAAATGGCTATCAGGATTCTATAGAAGCTTATCTAAAGATTCTTGGTCAGGTTTCAGCAATAAAAGAACAGCCGGATAACTTAAAACTAAATAGATTAATGCTCAAGTGGCTTTCTATTTTTATGGATGAAGGCGTGGCAGAATGGCCTATGCCCAACAGGGAAAAGGGTTTTTATAAAGCCTGGTTAGGTTTAGCCAAATACGACAAGGACTATCAAATATATAAAGATACGCCACAAACAGCTACTGCAGCTTTAGACCAATTATTTCAGAATTTTTCTAAAGAAGAGGTACAAAATAGCATTGAGTTTCATTTAACCAGTCTGCCGGGATGGGTGGGGTATATCAAACAACGCCAAACTTCAGACTCGGGATGGAGAAAAAAAGCGCCCATTACTATTTTGGAGTACTTGGCGGTTAGGCTTACGATTGCAGAAAAATTAAACTTACTTATAGATGTAGCACCTGCTTTTGAAACTGCCAATGAACAACAGGAACTGTCTTATTTGTTTCTAAAAGCCTGGGAAATAAGCTGGCAAAAAGAGCTTACTGAAAAATATATCCATAATCGAGTGCCTGAAACAAACAATAACATACCAGATGCACAAATGGTGTTTTGTATCGATACACGGTCTGAACTGATAAGAAGAAAAATTGAAGAAACAGACAATTATGAAACATTTGGATATGCAGGTTTCTTTGGCATCGCAATGGATTATAAAAGCACTGAAGATGGTTTAACAAGAAAATCCTGCCCTCCAATTCTGAATTCTGCTTACAAGGTTTCTTATGATGTAAAACCAGGAAAAGAGACTCAGGCAAAAGCTTATAAAAAGCAACTCAAAAAAATCAAGTTTAAAAACTATTTCTTTAAAAGATTGAAAAATATGCTGCCTTCTGCCTTTGGGTATGTAGAGGGGACAGGAATTCTTTATGGTTTGTCTTTGCTTGGTAGAACCTTGCTACCTGCCAAATACCATAAACTAATGAACGGTGATAAGATAGCTTCAGAAAAAAGCTACGAGCCTAAACTGGCAAAAAAGGAGCATAAACACGATATTTCTTTAGAAGAAAAAGTAAGCCTTGTAAAAGCCACTTTTGATTTAACCGGTTGGAAAATCTTTGCTCCCGTTATCATTTTTACCGGTCACGGTAGTCACACTTCTAATAATCCATTTGCTTCCAGTTTAGATTGCGGTGCCTGTGCAGGAAACCCTGGAAGGCACAATGCACGGACTTTAGCCTCTATTGCTAATGAAAAAGAAGTAAGGTTAGCATTAAAAAATAATTTTGGAATCGATATACCGGAAAACACAATATTTCTGGGAGCCGAGCATAATACGGTTACCGATGAAATAGAGATTTTTGATACCGAATTTGCTCCAAATCATAAAGAAGCACTTTTGAAAATAACTGAAAATCTGAAGCAGGCACAATTAGAAGCGAGCCGCGAACGACTGGGAAGCGAAAAAGAGAGTTTAAAGTTAGCTCACAAAAAATCACATAACTGGTCGGAAACCAGACCTGAATGGGGCTTGGCCAAAAATGCTAGTTTTATCATTGGCCCAAGGGGACTTACCAAAGGGCTCAATTTAAACGGGAGATGTTTTCTGCAATCTTACGATTGGAAAACCGATAAAGACGGAACTGCTTTATCTGCAATCATGCAAGGACCTATGGTGGTTACCCAATGGATTAATAATCACTATTACTTTAGCACAGTAGACAATGAAAAATTTGGTGCAGGCTCTAAAATTACCCATAATATAACCGGCAAGTTTGGGGTGATGCAGGGGAATGGAAGTGATTTAACCAAAGGTTTACCCTTGCAATCTTTAAAGCGTAGTGATTCAGAGATGTATCATCAGCCTTTACGATTATCGGTCGTAATTGAAACACCTACGAATAGGGTAGAAAAGATTTTAGAAGAACAACCTCACTTAAAAAACTTACTGGATAACGAATGGATTTACTTACTGGTAATCAATCCTGAAGAAAACCGTGAAATAAAGCGTTATGCTCCTGGTTTAAACTGGGAAAACCTGGATAACAATTCGACAACTGACGATGTAAAACTTGCTGTTTAAATCGTATAAACCTGAGTTGGATTTAAGAAGCACCAGAGACAGAGTGAAATCTGTGTAAAAGATTTTATATAGAAGCTTCCATTTTTGATCTAAAATGCCTGTAATATTCTAATGCAGTTTGTTATCAATTTTCCTGGTTATTTAATAACTAGATAACCAGGAAAAATTTGCTTCATTAATACTTTCAATATGTTTGGTAAGAAAATCTAAATATGCGACAGCCGCAGGTGAAAATTTTTTGCCTTTTAACCAGATTAAATTCCATGAGGTTACAATGGGTAATTTTTGGATAGGTACAATTTGTATCTGGTTGTTCTTTATTTCATTTTCTAAACCAATTATAGGCATAATGCTATAGCCCAGTCCCGCCAATACCGCTTGTTTTACCGCTTCGTTCGAAGTAAGCTGAATTTTTTTGGTTACTGGAATTTTATTCTGACTTATAAATTTTTCCATAGCCTGTCGGGTAGCAGAACCTTCTTCCCTATAAATCAGAGGTAAGTTTTCAGGAATTATTTGGCCTTTAATCGGTACCGATTTTATTAAAGAAGGACTACCAAACAAGAAAAGTTTATTGTCTATAAAGGTTCTTTTTTCGACCTGTAAATTTTCCGGTAGTACAGAAACCAAAGCAAAATCTACTTCATTTCTTTCTAAAGCTTCCAATACCTGATAACGGTTGGTTACATCCATAAACAGGTTGACACCATTATGTTTGCTTAAAAAGGGAGCTAAATAAAAAGGCATCACATATTTGCCTGTAGAAACTACGGCTATAGTAAGTTGTCCAGCCAGTTTACCTTTAAAAGCCAAAGATTTATACTTCATATTTTCAACCTCCAATAAAATTTTTTCAGCGGCTTTGGCAATTTCTTCACCATAAGGGGTAACGTATAATTGTCTGCCAATAACTTCGGTTAGTGGGATGTCAAACTGATCCTGAAAATTTTTTAGCTGAATGGAAACTGCGGGCTGCGTAAGATGCAGCGATTCTGAAGCTTTTGTAATACTTTTTAACTCCGTTATTTTTAAAAATATCTTTAGTTGATTTAAAGTATAGTTCATAAAATTAATTAATGTATCGTATAGTAAATATAAATAATAACTTATGAATTTCATCATTATATTTACTTCTTAAAAAAGCAGATATGGACGACTTTAATGAAGTTAAGTTAATCACCGGGGAATTTAAGCCCGGCGAAGCCGAAGAAATTTTATTTAGCATTATTGAAGATAAGATACGCTTTAACAGCAGGCAAATATTTAGTTATGAAGAACGTGGGATCGACGGAGCAGAACGCTATAACAAGAGGATAGAGGAACTACAGCAGTCTAAAGACAAAATCGCAGCTATTATTAATCGTAGCAAAGCGGAAAATAAAATCTTAAGTATAGAAAGTTCTATTGTTATTAAAGAGAAGCCGGAAATTACAGATAACTAAAATATTATAAAAATGTTTTTTCAACATCTAATCCATGGAGTTTTACTACCAAAATACTTCAAAATTTAGTAGCAAGTCTTTATTGAAAACATCTTCTATCAGATCTGATAAACCAAAGCTGTTGATAATCGCGCATACAAAAGCTAAATAATAACAGCATATTCTTTTGTATAACAATTATTCAATTACACGATCAACGATCTGAATTACTCCATTTACAGCCTGAATATTTGGCGTAATAATATTTATGATCTCATTATTTTCCAATTTGATTTTTGGACCGTTATCTTCGTAAAAGTTCAGTAGTGCACCACTATTTGCAGTAACCTGTAGTGAATCTTCAATAGCTTCGGTCCGTACATTTTCTTGCGGAATGATATGATTATCAATAATTTTTTGCAGGTTAGCCTGTGGAATATCGTTAATAGCAGCATAATTGTTTTCTGATAGGTAATTTGCGATAGCTTCTTCTGAGGCCTGAAGAATAGTGAACACCGCATCTTCATCTTCCAATCGGGCCAAATAATTTTCAGAAGTGGATTCAGATAAAATACTGGCAAAACTATCATCTGAACTTTGCTGGCTAACCAATAAAAAATCAGTTATACTGGGTAAGGACAAAAAAGTACTGATAGGGTTCAGATATCCATTATCCAGTAAAATATTACCCTGAGATACGACTACTTCAGCTTCATTATTGATATAAAAGCTATCATCTAAAGTTGAAGTATACATGCTAAGCAATCTATCTGAAACATTCCCAGTCCCCAGACTTCGTATATACCCATCTGGAAATTCACTTAACTTACTCGCTCCCGGCTGTATATGATAACGAAGATAATTTTCTAATTCCTTTAGAGGAACGTCATTGATATTGGTATAATCATTTTCAGAAAGGAAACTATTGAATGCCGAATTATTTGGGGCGAAAATTGTGTACTGTTGCATCGTACTATTTAAAACTGAATCCAGGCTCGTGCGATTTAAAGCAGTGGCTAAAACCGAATAATTAGAATTATTAAGAATAAAATTGTTTATCGTATTATCAGGAATAATGACATCGCCGGGATCATCTGATGTACCGCAGGAGATTATTATGCTGCAAAAAATAAAAATTAGTATGATCTTTGCTAATTTCAGAATAAATTTCATCAATTTTAGTTTTAAATAAAGACTAAAATAAGCAGAGAATAATTAATATTTGTGTAATCTCTGTTAATATGAAAAACCTGATTGAGGCTTTTAAAATTGGAAAACCAATTATACCCATCTTGATAAAATATTGGTTTCGAAGAGTTAAAGCTATATTGAAAGATTCAATTTTTCAAAACCCAATGTTTAAACTAAATTTATTCGCTTAAAAATCAACAAAATAATGAGCTTATTTCATTTAACTTCAAAAAGGCTAATATCTAAAATCGCAATTTTGAGCTTGCTTTTTTTGACCCTGCAAAACTTAAATGCTCAGGAGGGACCAAATTTGAATGATGCGCAGGGCAAAAGGCACGGCGAATGGAAAGTAAATTTTCCTGGAAGCAATCAAACTAAATTCGAAGGAACCTTTAATCATGGAAAGGAAACGGGAAAGTTCAAATTCTATAAAAAAGGTTACGAAAAGCATCCAAGTGCAATTATGGATTTTGATACTGGTAGCGATTCTATTGCGGTAAAGTATTACACCCAGCAGGGAGAGGTAATTAGTGAGGGAATGATGCTGAATAAAAAAAGAGCGGGCAAATGGATCACGTACCATCATAAAAGTGACCAAATAATGATGACGGAATATTACAAAAATGATGAGTTAAATGGTTTACAAATCACTTATTTTAAAAATGGAAAAGTAGGAGAAAAGACAAATTACCTTAACGGAATTAAAAATGGGAGCAGTCAGATTTATGCAGATAATGGACAGCTTTTACAAGATCTTAATTATAAAAATGGAGAATTAGACGGTCATCAAACTTATTATAATCCTGAAGGTAGTTTAGTGGCAGAAGGTGATTATAAAAACGGGAGACGAATTGAAGATCAACAAAGAAAATAATAATATCATTCAGGCCTAACTAAATCCAGTGATCATGATTATCGAGTAAAATTAGATACAAATCAAAAGGTGGCTTTCGTCACCTTTTTTTATTTCGTAATTTTACACACTTTATTTCGACTTTATATACGATTAATCACAAAAGAATTGATCGATCAAGCTTAAATTCTATGAAAAAAGTTGTAGTAGGACTCTCAGGAGGTGTAGATAGTAGTGTTTCAGCCTATCTTTTAAAAGAACAGGGTTATGAGGTTATAGGATTGTTTATGAAAAACTGGCATGACGATTCGGTGACGATTTCAGACGAATGTCCATGGTTAGAAGACAGTAATGATGCGATGATCGTTGCTGAGAAATTAGGAATCCCATTCCAAACGGTAGACTTAAGCGAACAATATAAAGAACGTATCGTCGACTATATGTTTAATGAATACGAACGTGGTCGAACACCAAATCCAGACGTGTTATGTAATCGTGAGATCAAGTTTGATGTATTTATGAAAATAGCACTTTCTCTGGGAGCAGACTATGTGGCCACCGGTCATTACTGCCGTAAAGGAGAAATTGAAAAAAACGGAGAAAAAATATATCAGCTATTATCAGGAAAAGATAATAACAAAGATCAGTCTTATTTTTTATGTCAGCTTACCCAGGAGCAACTTTCAAAAACCTTATTTCCTATTGGGGAACTTCAAAAATCAGAGGTTCGTAGGATTGCTGCCGAACAGGAACTGGTAACTGCCGATAAAAAAGATTCGCAGGGACTTTGTTTTATAGGAAAAGTACGCTTGCCAGATTTTCTTCAGCAAAAATTAAAGCCGAAAGAAGGGAATATTGTCGAGATAAAACCGGATAGCGAAACCTACCAAACTGGTATTCCCGAATTTGAATCTAAAATTGAAGAATTAAAATTTCTATCTCAAAAATACCAATATCAGCCTCAGGATGGTAAAGTTGTAGGAAAGCATCAGGGTGCTCATTATTTTACTAAGGGACAACGTAAAGGTTTAGCTGTAGGAGGTACTCCAGAACCACTTTTTGTAATCGATACAGATGTTGAAGACAATGTTATTTATACCGGGCAGGGAAAAAAACATCCCGGAATTTATCGAAAAGGACTTTTTATTAATGAAGATGAAGTACACTGGGTAAGAAAAGACTTAAGTTTAAAACCGGGCGAAAGCTTAGAGCTAAAGGCAAGGATAAGATACCGGCAACCTTTACAGGAGGCAACTTTATATCAAACCGAACAAGGTATGTATGTAGTTTTTAAAACACCACAGGCTTCTATTACCGAAGGCCAGTTTGTGGCCTGGTATGATGGCGAAGAATTATTAGGATCTGGTGTAATTTCTTAAATTGCGGGAAACAAACCTGCAATGGCTACAAATAGAATAACCAAACTTTTAAATATAAAATATCCACTTATCCAGGCCGGTATGGTCTGGGCAAGTGGCTGGAAACTGGCAAGCGCTGTTAGCAATGCTGGTGGACTTGGAATCATTGGCGCCGGATCTATGTATCCTGAAGTGCTTAAAGAACATCTTATAAAATGTAAAAAAGCGACCAACAAGCCTTTTGCTGTAAATGTTCCTATGCTCTATCCCAATGTGGAAGAGATTATAAAAATTATTGTTGCAGAGAAAGTTCCAATCGTTTTTACATCAGCTGGGAATCCAACAACCTGGACTTCTCATTTGCAAGAACATGGGATTATTGTTGTTCATGTAGTAAGTAGTGTAAAATTTGCTTTAAAATCTCAGGAGGCTGGAGTAGACGCTGTGGTTGCCGAGGGATTTGAAGCTGGTGGGCATAATGGGCGTGATGAAACCACGACCTTTACCTTAATTCCTATGGTTAGGGAAAAGTTGGAAATTCCACTTATCGCAGCCGGTGGAATTGCTACCGGGCGTGGTATGCTTGCAGCGATGGTTTTAGGAGCCGATGCCGTACAAATTGGCAGCCGCTTTGTCGCTTCTGAAGAAGCCTCTTCTCACATTAAATTTAAGGAAATGGTGGTGAACGCTCAGGAAGGTGATACTAAATTAACACTAAAAGAATTGGCTCCCGTTCGTTTACTTAAAAATAAATTCTTCGAAGATATTGAAACACTTTATCAAAAAAGTCCTTCTAAAGAAGAATTACAACAGCTCTTGGGTCGCGCCCGTGCCAAAAAAGGCATGTTTGAAGGTGATCTGATAGAAGGAGAACTCGAAATTGGTCAAATTTCAGGCTTAATTAAAACGATCAAACCCGCCGCAGAGATTGTAAAAGAAATCGTTGACGAGTTCGAAAGTGTACAATCTCAATTACATCAATATTAATTAGGAATATCTTTTATATCCTTTTGTATTACCGGATAGGTGAATTCATGATACCCAATTCCTCCGTCAGGCGTGATTGCTTCGATGATCACTATTATTTGTTCCGTATTATCCGGATTAAAATAGGAAACCTGTGCAGGTTCCCCATTTTCAATATTTATCTGCGGTTGCCAGTACACCACGCTTCTTAAATCTGGTTCATTACTTTTAAAACGTTCTTGGTTCGTATAATCGGGCTGATAAAATTCTTTAGTGGGAGAGTATCCTTTAATGGAAGTTCTAAGAATACCCTTTGGTTTTTGTGCTCCAAAAATTCCTTGCTTCCCATGCGTATAGATGGCAATCACATCACCGGTTGGCGGGACTTCCATAGGGCTTGCGAATGGATAGGCTTGCATGTATAATCGACTAAAATGCTTGGCAAATCGTATAACCTCTACACTTTTTACTTCGCTAGGCGGAATATTGGGAACTAACGAATAATTAAGATTGTTTATTACCATACCGTCCATCATTAAAATAGTGGTGCCGGCACCACCTATAACTTTAGCCTGTAAAGCGCCGCCCGGTTCTTCGATATCTCTTTGAATTCTTATATCCTCTGGGAAATTGAAAAGTAAAACGCTGTAAAGTCCATAAGACCAGTTTTTTTCTTTTTCCTGAATATCCTTACCATCGATTACTATATCCGGCTTTCCGGCTAGATCTGCTGTTTTCTTACGTTCTTCAGTCATATTGTAAGCTTCTAAAACCACTTCATCTAATTGCGTCACCCCTTCGGCTAATTCATAAGAAAGTTGCTTTTGTTGCAGACGTTGTTCATAGTTTACAATTTCAGAAAAAGTACTATCAGGCTTCTCGATTTTTTGTCGGTTTTCAAAGATTATCGGCAAGCTTTCAGGATCATTAATTGCTATATCAAAATTTCTTTTATTTCCATCTTTTTTGCTTTGTATGACAATTTCCCGGTTTTCTTCATTTAAAAAATCAACATTAAAATAAAATCTACCCAAACTATCGGTATTATAGGTTTGTACTACAGGTTGCTCTCCTAAAGCTATAAAGGATAATTCTACATCTTCCTTAGGCTTATTAAAAATGTTCCCGCTTACCTTTCCGTCAATAGCCAGGACTGGTTCTTCAGGATAATCGAAAACAATGCTAGTAGTGTCATATTTGTATTTTCGCCATCCCTGTGTGAGCAATAACGCATCAATATCCCGCAAACGGTAAATATCATCCCTATTAAAATATAAACCTGGATGCTCTATTTTTCCCCGAAGTTCAGAGGTGAGGTAAAAATAGGGGAGAATGGAGTTTCCCTTTTGCTGTTCTGCTCCTAAAGGTTCCTTAGCCAATGCGAGCACTGATATTTGGGCAGCTATATTCTTACCTGTGCTATCTTTAACATGAATACTAAGGCTTGTTTTTTCACGTGAACTATATTCATTTTTATTGGTTTTTACTGCAATGGTAACTTGCTTTTTTCCAACATCATTAAAGTATAACCGCTCGGCTACGGGTTGATAATTTTCATTTAATAAGGTAAAGCAAAGAATTCCATAGGGAAAAACATGTACTGGTAATGCGGTATTAAAATGACCAGCCTTTACCGGTCCTTTGATATCAAATAACTTAATCCCTCTAAAACTAATGCGTATCATTAACGAATCAGATTTATTAGTTGTCGAAGCGATTAAACTAACTCTGTCCCCAGTTCTCCTAACAGAAAGAATGTTTCCGTTTTTTAAAACTTCCGGTAGTGGATATTCAGTTTCATTGTCAATATTTGTAATTTTAGCTATATATTCTTCCGTAGCCTCAGGCCTTATTACCGTTACTCCCATCCCAAATTTATTAGTTTTAAATGTGGTGATAGTATCTTTATTTTTATTTAGAATAAGACCTTCAGTATACAGGCCATCACCTTTAAAATCCAGGGCTTTTATTCCTAATAAATTTACAGTTCCGTCTAATAAACTTCCGCTTTCCGGCAATAGCTGTAAGTCTACCTTATTTTCATCTAAACTAATAGACCTACTTGCGGTAAATCCGTTTTCTGTAAGCATATTGATGCTTATATAATCGGTTTTTTCATTTAATTTATAGGACAGTTTATAAACACCATTATTCGCTTTAATTTCTAAGGAATCCTGTTTCGAATTATTTAAATATAATCCAACTAAAATTTTACGTTTCTGAAGGCTATCTAGCTTATTAGGGTTAAAAGTCGCTTCCAGAAAAGCACCCTCTTTTTTATCGACAATATTGATATGTTCAATGGCTTTCTCAGTTTTGGGAATCTTAGGGAAAATTCTAAAATATTTTGAAAAAATAAAGTCTTCCCCAAAATTACGGTTCCATCTGGTATATGCCCGTATTTTATAGATACCAGGCGGCATTTTTTTGGGAATATCGAAATGATTATGACCGCTTCCGTCTACAATTTTTACAAGTTTCTGGTTGATCAATTGTTTCTCGGGCCCTATAAGATCTACATGAAGTACTCCTGAACGCTGCGATGGCTTATGGTCTACAGAATTAAGTACCATTGATTTAAACCATATGGTGCTTCCTGCCGGATAATTCTCACGATCAAACTGTAAATATATTTTTTCTGCATAGGCAGCTTTAGATAGGATTTTTTCTTCCTGTGCAAAAGCTATATTCCACAAAGTGAAGAAAATTAGGAACAATGAGTAGCTTTTTGATGACATGATGAATGGAAATTAGGATATAGGAAGCACCTGAAACAAGAACCGCATAAAATTAATTTACTCGATAGTCGAGATTAAATGTTCTGGCCCTGTTCCGATAGTTATTTTTGGATCGGGGAGCCTCGACTTACAAATTATTTTCTAATAAATACTCACAAGCTTTCCCTTCAAGTTTACTTACTTCATTTCATGTTTGGGGTAGAACATAAAAGATAAAAATAGATTTGCTTCATTTACAATTTATTACAATAAAAAATAACCTCAAAATTATAATTCGAAATTCATAAAATCCGATTTATATTTTTGAGGTTTTAAAATTTAAAAAAATATTTTTTAGTAAAAAATTATAGAGATAGAGCTAACATTGAAAATTCAAAACAAAATCTTTTAAAATGTTTTTACTCAATTTCCAGAAAGTATGAGGTTAAACTTCGGTTAGTAATTCTGAGACGCAAAGCTTGTTAAGAATGCCATTCCTCCCAGGAATACAAAGAAAATAATAGATAATATGAATAGTATTACATATAGCAATAGCATACCTTTTGCCCAATTTTTGCGTGTATAATTGGGATCACTGCCAAAAGCCCATACCAGTAGCATGATGATGCCTATAAAAGGTAAGCCGGCAACAAAAATGTATAAGGCCCATTTTTGTGGTGTAATTAGGTTAGGTTGTTCGTTTTGATGATAAACTTCCATGATTTTTTGATTAGGTTAGTTAAATAAAAATGCAAGCTAATCAAAAAACTATATTGAAGGTAACATCAATAATCGAAATTTCTAGAAATTCTGCTTTTAATTCTGAAGATATTCTTCCGCATTCATCACCCGGGAATAAAAATAATTTAAGGCAGCAAGAAAAGATTTTTGTACTTCAGCAGCATCTACTGTCTCACCGTTTATTTCTAGATTTTTTGTTGCACAGGCATCGCCTATTACAATACAATCGAATCCAAAATCTTTAGCTGCCCTTGTGGTTGCATCAACACACATATGTGTCATCATGCCACAAATTACTAATCTCTTAATATTTTGTTCTTGAAGTGCTTTTAGTAAATCGGTCTCTCGAAAACTATTCGGGAAATGTTTTACAACCACTTTTTCTTTTTTTAGCGGGCTTACATTTTCGTGAATTTCCACTCCATTTGTTTTTGGAATAAAAAAAGTAGCATCTTCACGAGTTGACATATGTTGTACGTGGATTACGGGCCAATCTTCAGCTCTAAATTGCTGCAAAACTTTTTTTGCTTTTAAACTTGCTTCTACCGGTTTAAAAAGTTCCATTTTGCCATTTTCAAAATAATCATTTTGAACATCAATTAAAATTAGTGCTGCTTTCATATTTTGAAGTTTTAGGCTTTAGTTGGATTATCTCTTTTAAATTTATTTTAGCAAGACTGGAAAAAGGGTAAAACTTAGACATCTTTAATATATTCGCTAACTTTTCTTTTGATATAGGGAATTAAAGGCTCTATATGGAAACGGTATTACCTTGGCATAAAAATTTAGCTTTCTAACAAATACCTGCTGGTGTGAGCTCTTTTTCCTATACACCTCGTCCTAAAAACAGAGAATATATATGGCAATTACTTAAACAAAATTTTTACCAGATAAAACGAATCTCTTTTTCCATATCTGGGTGCAAACTATAAAAAACAGGGCAGGTTCTTGCAGCATTTTCTAAAACTTTCATCACCTTATCATCGTATTTTTTGGGAAAGCTAAATACTACTTCAATCTTGGAAATTCGTCGTGGGTTGGCAGCCATTGTCTTGGTCACCTGGGCTGTTGTACCTTCGATAGCGATTTCTAATGCTTCAGCTTTTATACCCATTATTGTAAGCATACAGGTCGCCAAAGCAGTGGCTACGGTGTCTGTAGGAGAAAATGATTCCCCTTTTCCGTGGTTGTCTACAGGGGCATCTGTTATGATTTTAGTTCCGCTTTGCAGGTGTTCTGCTTCAGTCCTTAAATTCCCTAAATATGTTACTTTGGCTGTCATCGGCTATTTGTAAAGTTAAATCCGGATTAATTTGAAGAATATAAACTGCTTTATTTCTGAAACCACCTCCGGGTTGCGGCTCATATAAAAATTTGTTCTCGTTGTATTCGGTAAAGCCTTTATAATCGCTAAAAGAACTGTAAATATCTTTTGATGCAGCTAAACGGAGTAATACATCCATGGTTAGGTCATAGCCCCGCACGGCATATTGATTTGGAGTAACACCATACTCTTCTTGGTACTTTTTAATAAAATTCTCAGAAAACTCTAGATTATACTCTTTATCTACCGATGGGTAGTGGAAATATAATTTGCCTAAATCTTCGTTACTGATGCTTTCGTTATCGTAGCTATCATTTTTATTTGTAGTGAATAATGTAATATCAAGATCGTCCCTTAATAACCTATTTAATGCAGATACGGTACTACTTATCACACCCACACTGCTGGATTCTAAAATTATCCAGTTTGGTGTGGCTGGCAATAATACTCTTTTTAAGCTTGTTTCTGAAACATAACCATCAACAGCATTTACAGATCTTGCTGCAGGAAAAATCTGAGATAATTTATTTTTAATTTCAAAAGATTTAGCATCTGAGACAATGATCACATTTTTCTCTTTTCCAAATTTCTGAAGGTAATCGAGCATAGTATTGCTCATCGTTTGTTGATCGGGACGCGCGATGAACAAATTATTACCTCCGCTCATTTCTTTATCAGAAAGTGGTGTGAATACCGGAATATTTTTGATTCTTAAGCGTTCTGCAGCGGCTTCTGTAGTCGATTGTAAAAAAGGCCCAATGACTGCATCAACATTATTAAAATTTTTGGTATTGATAAGATTAATCACCTCAGAAGCACTTCTTTTGGTATCATAAATTTTAACCTGACTAGAAATCCCTAATTCTTTTGCATCTTCAATGGCCATTGCAGCACCGCTGTAAAAATCCAGGCTTATTCTTAAAACACGATCGTCTAAAATGGCGTCTTTATAAGCAGCAGTACCTGCCGAATCTACCTGAACCTTATCAAGGCTATAAGGAAGCATAAATACCAGGTTTTTAGGACTGAAATTGGAAAGAGAATCTTTAAGGTTTACTTTATCACCTTGCAATTTTTCAGCTTCACTGGTTAGGGTGGGGGTCACCCAGTTTTCGGGGTCTTGTTCTTCTGGATTTGGAACTTTTAAAACCATGCCCCATTCTAATCCTTCTTGTTCTATAATTGGGTTAAGTGCTAATATAGAATCTTGTGTTACATGAAAACGCTGAGCTAAACCAAATAAAGTTTCTTGAGGTTTTACTTCGTAAAACTTAAAGTTCTTATCTAAAAGTACCACGGGATCTGGGGAGACATTTGTACCAACCCTAAGCATAATACCGGGCTGCAAAACATCTACAGTGGGATTTAAGGCTTCCAGTTCTTTTACCGTTAAACCATATTTTCTGGCTATACCAAATTTGGTTTCTTTGGGTAAAACAACATGCTCTCTCACTTCATTTTTATCAAATTTCTGGCGAATCTCTTCTTTAGAGATATTGTTAGGCTTGGCAACCACCCGATCTAAAGTTCTGAAAACAGGAATACGAATAGTTTCTCCTTTTTGAAGTTCTTTAGAGTATAATTGTTTATTATACCGTTTAATATCATCTATTTCTACATTATATTGCTGAGATAAACTAAAGAGAGTTTCTTTCTTTTTAACGGTATGTTCTTTAAAATTTACGGGATCCAAACTTGAAGAGCCTGTTTTAGCAGGCATCCCTTTATCCTTCGTGGCTAAAGGGATAACCAGCTTAGAAGATTCTTCGATACCATTTTTAGAGTCAGGATTATATTTATAAATGTCTTCTTCAGAAACATTATAATCCTTAGAAATACTGTAAACAGTCTCTCCTTTCTTTACGGTATGATATTTAAATTCCTGCGCAAAAGCAGAAATATTCATCATACATAAAAAGCAAATTAAAAAAAGGTATCTCATTTTATTGATTTTTAGACTTAATAGGTTTATACAAATTCTATTCCCATTCTATAGTCGCTGGTGGTTTAGAACTTATATCGTATACTACCCTATTAACGCCTTTTACTCTATTTATTATTGTATTCGAAGTTTTTTGTAAAAATTCGTAAGGTAAATTTACCCAGTCAGCCGTCATTCCATCGGTAGACTCTACCGCTCTTAATGCCACCACTTGCTCGTAAGTACGTTCATCTCCCATGACTCCTACAGATTGTACCGGCAATAAAATTGCACCAGCCTGCCAAACATGATCATAAAGATCCCAGTCTCTAAGTCCCTGAATAAAAATGTGATCGACTTCCTGTAGTATTCTTACTTTTTCGGCGGTAATATCGCCTAAAATTCTAATGGCTAAGCCTGGTCCTGGAAACGGATGACGACCTAAAAGTGTTTTTGCGATACCCAATTCTGCACCAACTCGTCGTACTTCATCTTTAAATAACATTCGAAGCGGCTCTACTACTTTAAGTTTCATAAAGTCTGGTAATCCCCCTACATTATGATGCGATTTAATAGTTACCGAAGGGCCATTAACCGAGATCGATTCAATCACATCAGGGTATATCGTTCCTTGTGCCAAATAGGTAACATCTTTGATTTCGTGCGCCTCATCATCAAAAACCTCAATAAAAGTATTCCCTATTGCTTTTCTTTTTAATTCTGGATCACTAATTCCTGCTAGAGCATCCAGAAAACGGGCAGAAGAATCAACTCCTTTTACATTTAGGCCCATATCTTTATACTGGTGAAGCACGTCTTCGAACTCGTTTTTGCGAAGTAAACCGTTATTTACAAAAATACAGTACAGGTTCTTACCAATAGCTTTATGTAAAAGCATCGCCGCTACCGTAGAATCTACTCCGCCACTAAGTCCTAAGACAACTTTGTCGTCGCCAATCTTCTCTTTGAGCTCTGCTACTGTAAGATCTACAAATGCACCAGGTGTCCAGCTTTGTGCTACCCCAGCGATATTTACTAAAAAGTTTTCTAATAATTGCTTTCCATCGGTCGAGTGATATACTTCGGGATGAAACTGAATTGCAAAAGTCTCTTCACCTTCTATACGATAGGCTGCATTTAGTACATCTGTTGTACTGGCTAAGCGAACCGCATTTTCCGGTAATTCTTTTATAGTATCACTGTGGCTCATCCAAACCTGAGAGTTCTCTTTGATATTATCAAAAAGTGGCTCGCTATCTTTAATAACCGATAGGTTTGCCCGACCATATTCCCTGGTTTCGGAAGGCTCTACCTTACCGCCATGAAAATGGGCTAAATATTGCGCCCCGTAGCAAACGGCCAGCATAGGTAATTTCCCTCTAATTTGAGATAAATCAGGATGTGGAGCATCTTCTGCTCTAACTGAAAACGGACTTCCTGAAAGGATAACCGCTTTAAAGCCTGAAAGATCTTGTGGAACTTTGTGAAATGGATGAATTTCGCAGTAAATGTTTAATTCTCTTACGCGTCTTGCAATCAATTGCGTATACTGCGAACCGAAGTCTAAGATGAGTACGTTATTTTGCATGCGCAAAATTAAGAATTTGAGCTAAAAATAAAATACAAACCACAATTATTTTATCAATACTAATTTTCTTGCAAAATATAAGGTTTTAGCAAATTTATAAACAAAGCTTTTCATAAACTATAATTAAAGTTTAACTAAAACTTTTTATGCTAAATTAGCATTATGACTACTAAAGCGCTTGGTTTTTAGCTTAATTATCATTTTATTTGTTTTAACCGAATTTAACTTATCCGAAAATCCCAATCCATGAACCACCAACAAGAAGAGGAGTATATGAACTCCTTGCATCCGTCCCGATCGGTTTTAGAGCTTATTTATTATATAATGACCGTGATTTGTGTTATAGGAATTGTGGCTATAATTTTTCAGCTTTTATAAAAAACTTAGAACTTAAATGATTATTTTTATAGTATAACTTATTGATACTATGAAATACTTAAGCGCAATTATTTTCTCCATTGCTATCGTTATTGCGGCCTGGTTTCTGGGTAATTCTTATGTAGATAGGGCGAATCCTGATGGTACTATTTCTGTAACCGGTGCAGGTAGCGAAAATTTCACATCAGATCTTATTGTTTGGGAAGGTCGTTTTAGCCAAATGAGCGAAAATCTTGAGACCGCTTATAATCAGCTTAACCGGGATAAAAACACGGTTAAAAGCTATTTAATCGAGAAGGGGATTAAAGAAGAAAATATAGTCTTTAATTCTGTTCAAACCGATGAACAGCGTGAACAGAAATATCAAAACGGAAATTACGTTGGGAGTATTTTTAAAGGGTATCAACTTACACAAAGCGTAAAGATAGAATCTAACGATGTTGAATTGATCGAGAGTGTATCACGGGAAATTACCGAATTACTGAATAAAGGGGTACAGTTTAATTCTACACCACCCAGATACTATTATACCAAGTTAGCCGATCTTAAGATTGAAATGATCTCTAAAGCCACTGAGGATGCTCGTGTAAGAGCTGAAAAAATTGCAGAAAACTCTGGAGGAACTTTAGGTGAGCTAAAAAGCGCAAATATGGGAGTATTCCAGATTACAGGCCAGAACAGTGGTGAAGATTATAGTTGGAGTGGTGCATACAATACCGCCGATAAGCGCAAAACAGCAAGTATTACCATGCGTTTGGAATATGAGATTAAATGATTTTTTAAATATTAAGTAAAAAATATTCTTAAAAAGAACGGCTTTAAAAGCCATTCAAACTAAGGATTTAAATAACATCCAATAGTATTCGATTAAGATTTTAAGAGCTGGATTTCCCTGTAGGATTTCCCGCTTATTTATCTCCTATTTTCACTCGATAATAGAGATCGTGATGCCTACAAATAATAAAATAATTTCCTAATTTGTATATCATAAACTTGCCCTTAGCTAGTTTTCGGTACCATCAAACCTATAAAGCACCATCATAAATCTTTGAATAGTATCGAGGAGCTATATCGTAGACAATGATATTGCGTAAATCAGCCCTTGGTAAAATTATGTAGAATAGTGGTGAGCAATATATTAGCCGGTATGAATAAAGTAACTACTGGCAGTGAGCCGTGGCTTATCTTAAGCAAATTCAATAGAGCCTAGAAAGAAATTTTGATGAGAAAGGTAATTTTATAATAGAGAAGAAATATCATTTTATCACCACAGCTTTATTGGCGCCGCCAAAAAGATGTAATCCCCAGCGGCTTGTCTAGAAATCGTAAAAAGGTTACGGTTAATAACTCATAGGGTTCTTTAATCATAAAAAAAGGCTGTCTAAAATTACATTTAGACAGCCTTTTTTAAAAGTTCAGTATAAATTATTTCTTGTTACGTTTTTGTTGCTCTTCAGCCTGCTCCATCATTTCCTGCATTTTTCTGGTAAACCTGTTTTGTTTTTTAGGTTTTGCTTTATTAGCCTGAATTTTAGCATGGATTTTATCCTCATCAACAATCACATGTTTAATTACCAACATTATTCCTATCGTAATTAAGTTAGAGGTAAAGTAGTATAAAGATAATCCACTGGCATAGTTATTAAAGAAAAATAACATCATGATAGGGGATAGGTACATTAAAAATTTCATGTTAGGCATTCCCGGTTGTTGATTGGCCTGCATGCTTTGTCCCGTAGTCATTTGCATGTAAATAAATATTGCGACAGAAGCCAATATTGGGAATAAACTAACATGTTCTCCATAAAATGGGATATGGAAAGGTAATTCTGCTATAACATCATAACTGGATAGATCGTCTGCCCAAAGGAAACTTTTTTGTCTTAGTTGAAATGCGCTTGGGAAGAATTGGAAAAGCGCATAGAATATAGGAATTTGCATTAGCGCTGGTAAACAACCACTCATGGGGCTAGCTCCGGCTTTGCTATAAAGCTTCATTGTTTCCTGTTGCTTTTTCATCGCATTATCCTTATACTTCTCATTTATCTCATTAATTTCAGGACGTAAAACTTTCATTTTGGCCTGAGATAAATAAGACTTATAAGTTACCGGTGAAAGCACAATCCTAACCACAATGGTCATTACAATGATGGCGATCCCGTAGCTTGGTAGGACACTGCTTAAGAATGCAAAGAATGGGATAAAGACATATTTATTGATCCATCCGAATATACCCCAGCCTAGAGGTACAATCTCATCCAGATTGCGATCGTAATCTTTCAGGATTTTGTAATCTGTAGGGCCGTAATACCAATTCATATTATAATTTAGCTCGCCCGCCTGTAACTCTAAAGGAATATTTGCGGTAAAAGCTTTGGTGTATACAGTATCTATTTCTTCGTCTTCCACAAGATTTTGGGAAGTAAGTTTGGAGGTTTTAAACGGTGTATCTGTTAAAAGTATGGAACTAAAGAAATGTTGCTTATAGGCAATATAAGACACGTCTTTTTCTGTTTCTTCATCTTCCCCATGTCCAAGGTCATCATACTTATCTCCTTCGTATTCGTACCCTAAAACGGTGTATTTATTTTCATAAGAAATACTCTTGGAATGACGGTATCCTTTAAGTTGCCAATCCAGATTAATAGGTTGGGATGCGTTAAAGGTATTGGCAAGTCCCTGGGAACGGATATTGAAATCCATCATATAATCTCCAGGTTTTATAGCATAACGATATTCTAAGAATTCA
This sequence comes from Zunongwangia profunda SM-A87, assembly GCF_000023465.1. Classification (NCBI taxonomy): domain Bacteria; kingdom Pseudomonadati; phylum Bacteroidota; class Flavobacteriia; order Flavobacteriales; family Flavobacteriaceae; genus Zunongwangia; species Zunongwangia profunda. The sequence continues at coordinate 3,137,322 of NC_014041.1, read as the reverse complement.
TTATCAGAAATCTTTAACTTCATCGATAATACCTGATCTTCACCATTTTTAGAAATACTTGGCTCAAAATATAGATTTTCAGTATCTAAGGTTCTTCCATCTGTAGTCGTGAAATTAAGATTGAATTTTGCGTTGCCATCTTTTACTAAATAAACAGGGATAGAATCGTATGTTTTATAATTTTTTAAAACAGCTTCTTCGATATATCCTCCTTTATTTGCTACTTCTAATCGTAACACATCGTTTTCTAGTACTGTGGTTTTATCTTCTGCCGAAGGTAATGTCGCGGAATAACCAAAAGCACCAAGTCTACTTTGCGCCTGGGCTATTGCTGCCGAGTCGGTTGCGGGAGCAGTAGTATTATTTTGATTTGCGAGTTGTTGATCAGCATTTGCAGGAGTAGTAACCTGTTCTGTCGTGGCGGGAGTACCGGTTTCTTCCTTTGGTTGTTCCAGGCTATTGGTATACAACATCCAGATTAAAATTCCGCCAATTAAAATAAATCCAATGATGGATTGAATATCAATCTTCTTTTCTTCCATTCTAAAATTTACTAAAGTCTTAAATCCCTACATAGGGATTCTATTTGATGTCCTATTTTTCAGTCAAAAAAATGACCAATATTTCATTTAATGCCAAACTGGCATTATGCTTTATTTTTTGAGTGTTCGTAAGCAGCCTTTACAAAAGCCACAAATAATGGATGAGGACTGGCTACGGTACTCTTATATTCCGGGTGATATTGTACACCTACAAACCAGGGATGGTCTTTAAGCTCTACCACTTCAACAAGACCAGTTTCAGGATTAATTCCTGTACTTAGCATTCCTGCTTTTTCGAGTTGTTCCTTGTATTTATTGTTATACTCGTAGCGATGTCTATGTCTTTCTTTTATATCGGCTTTGCCATACACATTGAAAATAGTAGATCCTTCTTTTAAATGACAATCCCAGGCACCAAGTCGCATTGTTCCCCCCATATGGGTAATGTTTTTTTGTGCTTCCATAATATCGATTACGGGATGTTTGGTAGCCTCATCCATCTCTGTAGAATTGGCACCCTTTAACTGAAGTACATTTCTGGCAAATTCAATAACTGCCATTTGCATTCCCAGGCAAATCCCAAGGAATGGTAATTTATTTTCTCTCGCAAACTGAACGGCATCAATTTTACCTTCGATTCCACGCTCCCCAAATCCCGGTGCTACTAAAACTCCATCTAGGTGAGAAATTTTATTTTTGATGGTATTCTCATTTATAAACTCTGAGTGGATACTCTCAACGATTACTTTTACTTCATTCTCTGCGCCTGCATGTATAAAGGCTTCTAAGATAGATTTATAAGAATCCTGAAGTTCTACGTATTTTCCAATAAGGCCAATTCTAATTTCGGCTTTCGGGTTTTTATGGCGATCTAAGAATTTATTCCACTGCTCTAAATTTGGTGTGGTTTCATCGGGTAAGTCTAACTTCTTCAGGGTTACCGTATCTAAACCTTCCTTAAGCATTAAATTGGGGACATCGTAAATAGTAGGAGCGTCTATAGACTGGATTACAGCCTCCTGCCTAACATTACAAAAAATAGCTAGTTTTCTTCGAATATCGTCTGATAATTCATGTTCTGTTCTACACACCAGGATATCAGCTTTTAGTCCGCTTTCCATCAAGGTTTTTACGCTATGTTGGGTTGGCTTGGTTTTAAGTTCACCGGCAGCAGATAGAAAGGGTACCAAGGTAAGGTGAATGACCAAAGCATTTTCGTCTCCCAATTCCCATTTAAGTTGACGAACGGCTTCGATATAAGGTAAAGACTCAATATCTCCTACCGTACCACCAATTTCTGTAATTACGATGTCGTATTCTTTTTTCTTTCCAAGAATCTGAATACGTTCTTTGATCTCGTTCGTAATATGCGGTACTACCTGTACTGTTTTTCCAAGGAATTCACCACGGCGTTCTTTTTCAATGACGCTCTGGTAAATCCTACCAGTAGTCACATTGTTTGCCTGAGAAGTATTTACATTAAGAAAACGCTCATAATGACCTAGATCCAGATCTGTTTCAGCGCCATCTTCGGTCACATAACATTCGCCATGCTCATATGGATTTAAAGTTCCTGGATCTACATTAATGTAAGGATCTAATTTCTGAATAGTGGTTCTAAAGCCACGGGCTTGTAATAATTTTGCTAATGAGGCGGCGATTATCCCTTTTCCTAAAGAAGAGGAAACGCCACCGGTAACAAATATATACTTGGTTTCGGCCATTTTTTTAATAGTGTTTGAAGCGTTCCAATTATTCAGGGCGCTAAATTACGAAGAAGAATAGAAAAAGCAGCTAATTTTAAATGCTAATATTTAAGGTTTCTTTAAGTATGTTAAAAGCTAAGCGGTAAGTTAGCCTTAGAAGTAAATAGAATACTTAATAAGGCTTAGGATATCTTTTTCTTATTTCTTTCAGTAATATTTCCATTCCGTTGATTTTAAGTTCGTGAACCTGTCTTAATTGTGCACCTAGTTTCCCTGCCGGAAATCCTTTCTTATTAAACCAAACATAATAGGGCTCCGGAATATCTGATAAATACCAGTCTTTATATTTACCAAAGGGCATTTTGGTATAAGCCAGTTTAAGTAATTCTTCCTGATTGTTATTCATATAAAAAATAAAAGCCACAAAGGTATCATCTTAACTTTGTGGCTTTGGTATTTATTTTTAAAAAAATTTATCCAGTCTTTAGATAAGGGGATATTTTAGATAATTTAATCTTATTTAGTGGCTTTACAATATATTCGACAACGCAGGGATATTGTTTTGCTTTTTCTATATCAAGTTTGCTAGTACTGGAGGATAGGATAATCGTTTTATGTGATAGTCCCAATTTTTTCATTTCTTCTAAAAAATCCCATCCCGACATAACAGGCATATTTAGGTCTAAAAAAATAATAGCTTCCGATTCAGATTTTGCAAGTTCCAGAGCAATTAGGGCATCGGTATAATCTTTAACATTATCCTTATAGCCTTCTATTTCCAATAATTTTTTGGTAATAAAATTAGCGATAGGTTGATCATCTACTAAAATGATTGGGGTCATCTATTTTAACTTTTAGTTCAATTAATTCCCGGGAAGCCATATCGATAACTTCTCTTACAATTTCATCCATTTCATTGACCGATGATTTTAATCGTGGTAATAGCTCTTGCCGGCAACTTTCATCATCCATAAGGTCAAACAATTCAATAATCCCCTGGATACGGGATAAGGGCTCTTTTATGTTATGGGCGTTAAGAACTGAAATTTTTAAAAGTTTTTCATTTTTCTTTACAATTTCTTCTGTTCTCTTTTTAATGGTCTCTTTTTGATTTCTATTAATTTTATAAATTTCCTCATTTTTATTCTGAATCGTCGTAAGCGCTCCTTGTAAAATCCTGTTTTTTTTCGCTATTTCCCGTTTTAGGTTTAACTCTTTAAATTTAGCATCAAAACAGTCTGCGGCAAGTTTTAAAATTTCTATATCCCTACTGTTAAAAACTCTTTCTTCATCTGCCACCAGGGATACTATCATTTTATGGTCGTCCTTATTAAATAACCACGACCATAAATAGGGATTTTTAAGTTTAGAAATATCCAATTTTCCCTGAGCTATATTTTCTGGGATGTGAGCTGTTCTTATAGGAATACCAGTTTTAAATAAATTGAGTTCCTCATTGTTTAAGTCTGCCAGACTTTTCTGCCCAAACCAAATATTATTGCCGCATAAAGAATACTCCATAAACTTATTATCCTTTTCGATAATTAGTTTGATGACATGGAAATTAAAAATATATTTTAAATGCTTTTCTGCAACTTTTCCAATTTCCTGAAAATTACTACATCTATTAATACCATTCGCAAATTTAGAATAAGCTTCGTAAGTTATTCTATATAATTGAGATGCGTTATTTTGAATTGGTGACATTTTAAGATAGACTCTTTGTTTACTCGGGAGTCTCTAAAAGTTCGTTGTCTATTTTAATACCAGAAACATCTGCAATCGTATTTAGCATGTTTACTAAATCGGCCTGAGCCATCAGTTCCTGAATTTCTGCATTGGAGAAACCCACTGCTTCAAGTTCAGCAAAATCTTCATCCGAAATTTCGCTGTGCTGTAATGCGGCTTTAGTTACAACGTTAACGGCTTTTCTATAGCTGGCTGGCATAGATGGAGAATCAATATGCTCTGTTGCTTTAAAGCCTTCTTCTTCAGAAATCATAGAGCTCATGCTATCCGCAAATATTCCGTGCGCATGCGAACAATAATTACAACCTCTCGACTTTGATACGTTATAAATAATTAATTGTTTTAATACGTTTGGCACATTACCTTTTATCAGGGTGTTTTTTAATTTATTCCAGTTTCCTTCCAGTAATATAGCATTACTGCCCTGACATTTAAACCAGTTTAGTACGAAGGGAAGTTGTAATGTTTTCTTTGTATCATCATAAATAGCTTTAACATCTTCCGAAGCTTCTTCATAAGAGATCATAGGGTATCTCGAAGGCTTTTGCACAGTTGTATTCATAAAGTGTAGAGATCTAAATAAATAAGTTAAATTTTGAGGCTAGGATAATATCGACAAAATAAGCAAAAAAAATATTAAAATTCTAGTAACCGATTAAAGATTGACATTTATTTATGATTCAGTAAAAGAAAGGAGCTTATTGGTAGCAATTTTCATAGTGGGATTGTATTATTAAGATAATAGACCGATATGTATTGTGAGGTTTAGCATTTGAAGCATATAATCAATAGATTTAAGATCTAAAAAAGAGGTTTCAACAATGGAATTGTATAAAGTCTATTATATCCTTATTTCTATATTTTTTTTGCAGGTAGGTGTATATGCACAAGAGGGGGAATTTGATCATAGTGCTGTAGTATTTGAAGATGATGGAAGTGCTATTATTGCCAAAATCAAAAACAAACCTGTTTTTCAATATAACTACAAAACTCAGATGCCGGATAATACTATGGAGTATTATAAAAGGAGCGGTTTTATTCATCCGCTATATTCTCCAGATGGGGCAGTGATAACAGAAGGATTTCCCGAAAAGCATACACATCATCATGGCATGTTTAGTGCCTGGGTGAATACAAAATTTAGAAATGAGAAAATAGATTTCTGGAATCAACAGGAGAAAACAGGGACTGTAGTTTTTAAAGAAATTTTAGAAGTTTTGTCTGAAAGGAAATATGGACAATTAAAAACAAAGCAACAACATTTAGCCTTTATAGCTGGCGATACAATCCCTGTATTAGAAGAGATTTGGACACTAAAAGTATACAATTCTACAGCTCCATTTATATGGGATATTACAATAGAACAAAAGAATATTTCTTCCTCAAATTTACAAATATTGAAATATCACTATGGTGGTTTGGCTTTTCGAGGAAGAGATGAGTGGTACAGGGAAGAAAACACATTACAAACTGAGGATACAGATGTCGATTTTAAGGTCACAACCAATTTTCATCAATCTCGTTTAGATGCCAATCATAGCATTCCAGACTGGGTGCTTATGTACGGCCGAATTGGCAAAACAGCTATGAATCTTATAGTTATTCCATTGTCTACTAATCCTGAATATCCTGATTATCTTAGAGTGCATCCCGATTTTCCTTATTTTTGTTTTACACCTGTGGTTAAAAAAGGCTTTGATCTAAAGCCATCTGAAACGTTTAAAACCAGATATAGAATTATCACTGCTACCCAAACTCCATCAGAGCAAATGATCAAGGATATAGCGAATAAAAAGTTTTAATCATTCCTTCGGATAATCTTCATAATTGAAATAGGTGTTCATACTTCTGGGATCAGCAAAGAAGTTTTGCATCTGTTTGATCCATTCCGGTATATTTATTTAATATTACTTTAAGTACTGTGGGTAATTTTCACTATTTATGATATCGATAGGAAGACTTAAGGATTCCTGCAGGGGTTTGCCAAATAAAAAATATTCAATGAGCTTAGTTAAGCTTAGGTATACCTGTTTCTTGGGGTCCTGGTGAATTAAAAATGCAATTTTATCATGTGCTAAATGATCGATATTTTCTGCTACAAGATCATAACCTATGATTAACGGTTTAGAAAAGCTTTCCGTCATACAATTAGCTAAAAGGTAAGCCTTTGATGTAGTGACAAACAACCCATCAACGGGAGTTATAGATTTTAGAAAATGATCAATGGTTTTTTTAAAAGGAATTTTAGCCTCTTTTTTTAAATTATATACGCTAATATCGTAATCTAATTCTTTTTGTAAATAATAGGTTTTAAAACCAAGTTCTTTTTCCTGCATGTGGGATGCATTTTGAAAAGCTTCATCAATATGTAGAATAGCTAAAGAAGCTTTTGTACCTAATAGCATATTAAAAAGCTTAGCAGCTACGCGTCCACTTTGAAATAAATCCTGACCAATTTGCAGATCAATTTTCTGATCTTTTATATAATTATTAAATGTTGCCATCTTAATATTGGCATCCACACAATTTTTAGCGAAATCCTTTGCTTCTTTATAGAATAAAGGCACCATTAATATAGCATCCGGCTTTTCTGCAAGGATAATTTCTGCCGATTTAGTAAATGATTCAGTTGATTGGGGATTAAATATTCCTTTTTTTATTTTAATTCCAAAATGACTAAATTCATTTTCGATCTGCTTTATCGCATCATAGCAGGGGAGCCAATAGGGATCGTTATCCGCATCTGGTAACAATATAGCAATATTATAAACTTTATTGTTTTTTAGGCTTTTCGCAATAGGGTTAGGTTTATACTCAATTTGATCAAGAACTTTATTAACCTGCTCTAATGCTTTAGAAGATACTTTTCCGCGTTTATGAATTACACGATCTACAGTGCCTTTAGATACGCCAGCTAACTCTGCAATATCTTTAATGGTGTAATTTTTTTTCATTAACACAAATATACTAATCTATATGAATTAACTATCTGAATCATGCTGGATGATGTTAACGTGTGTGTTCGAGCACATTTTTTTTAAAAATCCTTTCTTTTTACATTGATTTTAGATAAATTGTACCGGATATTAACAAAAATATCTTCCGGAAATAATTGTTGTAGATTACAAAATATTGATTTTCAATTTATTAATAGTAGTCGATTAACTGAGATTATAAGAAAGAATAAATTATTGGGATCTTGCAGATGGAAAAACCATTCATACACTACACAAATCTCTGAAAAAACATGTCTATGTCAACTGAAATACAAGAAGCAAAAGGACCTACATTAGTTATACTCGCTGCCGGAATAGGTAGTCGATATGGAGGTTTAAAACAATTAGATACTTTTTCTCCGCAGGGGGATACCATCATTGATTTTTCTATTTACGATGCTATCCAGGCGGGATTTAAGAAGGTCGTGTTTATTATTCGGGAAAATTTATTAGCCGAGTTTAAAGAGGTTTTTGAGCCTAAATTACGAGGTAAAGCAGCAGTAGATTATGTCTTTCAGGAATTAGATCGCGTGCCCGATGAATACGTAGACCCAAACCGCACCAAACCCTGGGGTACGGGACACGCATTACTTTTAGCAAAAGATGTGGTCAAAGAAAACTTTGCAATTATTAATGCAGATGATTTTTATGGGCGCCAATCGTTTATCACGATGGCAAATGCACTTAATAAGGAAAGTAGCGATTCTTATAATTTTAAGATGGTTGCTTTTCAGCTTAAAAATACGGTTTCAGATCATGGATATGTTTCTAGGGGGGAGTGTAAAGTTTCGAAATCGGGGTATCTGGAAGAGGTCACCGAACGTACACACATTGAAAAGAGTGGAGAAGGCATTCTTGTAAAAACTGAAGAAGGCTTGCTAGAGCCAATTGATCCAAATACTTTCGTGTCTATGAATTTTTGGGGTTTCACACCAAAATGCTTTGAATTTGGATGGGAGCTTTTTTATAACTTTCTTGAACGAAGTAGTGGCAATATAAAAGCTGAATTTTTATTCCTACCGTAGTCAACGAAATGTTACAATCTGATAATGTAAAGGTAGAAGTATTAAGCACTTCTGAGAAGTGGTTTGGAGTGACTTACAAAGAGGATAAAATCATCGCAGAGAAAGAAATTAAAAAATTAAAAGAAATTAAAAAATTAAAAGAAAAAGAAATTTATCCGGTACAATTATGGGATTAAATAAAAAGGAGTTAATAGCTTCGGTTTTTAATGCTTTTAACCACAACTGTACCATTGAAGAAATACAGGAATTTTCTAGTGGTCATATTAATGATACGTACTTTATCGGTACTTCTGGAGCTCACAATTTTGTATTGCAGCGTATTAATGATGAAGTATTTCATAATGTTCCGGCACTGGTCAATAACAAAGTAAAAATTAGTAAACACCTGGCTAGTCAATTTCCAAAACTCACTGCCAAAGAAAAATATAGACATGTGCTTACTTTTCTGCCAACACGGAAAGGGGCTTATTTTTATCAGGATGCTTTTGATAATTATTGGAATTTAACATATTACATCAAAGACAGTATTTCTTACGATACCGTTACCGATAAAGAAATTGCCTACGAGGGAGGAAAGTTATTCGGTAAATTTATTAGTCAGACCAGCGATTTTGATGCCGGCCAGCTAGTAGAAATTATTCCTGGCTTTCACGATGTTCCTAAAAGATTAATACAATTTGAAAAAGCAAGAGATAAGGCTTGTACGGAACGCTTAGAAAAGGCAGTTTCGCAAATCGAATGTGTGCATTCATTGCAGACAGAAATGGTAATTTTACAGCAATTAAAAGATGAAGGTAAAATACCTACTAGGGTAACACATAATGATACCAAAATTTCTAATGCCCTTTTCGATAGAAATAATAAAGGTTTGTGTGTTATTGATACCGATACAGTAATGCCCGGTATCGTTCATAATGATTTTGGTGATGCCATTAGAACGATCTGTAATACCGCGGAAGAAGATGAGAAGGATTTGAGCCTGGTCAAATTCAATGTGAAATATTATGAGGCCTACCTTAAGGGCTTTTTAGAGGAATTACAGCACTCATTATCAGATTTAGAAATCGAATTTTTACCATTAGGGGCAAAAACGATAATCTTTATCATGGGATTACGATTTTTGACTGATTATCTGGCAGGTGATGTGTACTACAAAACTTCTTATGCTGAGCACAATCTCGATCGTGCAAAAAACCAGTTTAAACTTATCGAAAGCTTTGAAGATCAATACCCAGATATCCTAAAACTTAGCAAATCTATATTGAAATCAAAACGATTATAGAACTCTGTAATTAAGCCTAATGATGGGTAATTATAGTTTAAAAATCTTTTTGAAAAAAATAGTATTAACATTTTTTACGATTTTTCATGTATAGATATATGTAGAAAAATTATGTTTTCAAACATGACGAAAAATGCTTTGTATTCGAACCTATTAAAAAATTAAACTTTAACATAAATTAATTATGTGCTCGAACACATAATTAATATTAATTTATTAGATTAGTAAAATATTAACAAATAAAAGAAGCTAGCATAGCTTTTTTAAATTGGAGAATAAGTTTATCTGTTATGGACGGACTCCGATTTAAGTTTTAAAAATAGAGCGGAACAAATCGCCAAATCCACAATCAAAATGATATTCTTATGGTATAAATACAAATACTATTGATGCTTTAGATCTAAATAAAATTTTTTAATTAAAAGTGTGCTCGAGAACACTTTTAATTGTCTTGCTCCTAAAGTGATTTCTAAATTTCTTATACGGATATAGGCAGAGAAAAATCAAACTATTGGCCTTTCCCGTTTTTATAAGCTCATATGGAAAAACTTTTGTCTAGATATCTACACCCAGCTAATGAAATTTAAGAATTAAAACAACTATAAGCCTCAGATAACATGATGTACAAAATCACTCAATCAATTAAACAGCGTAAATTATGATTAAACTTTTAAGCAATTTGTTTTTCGCTTTGTTTCTAGTAGGTGCTGCCTTCTCGCAAAACGAAATAACGGGTGTGGTGACCGATTCAGATTCAGGATCACCAATTCCCGGAGTTACTGTCCAAGTTAAGGGCACTTCTATAGGGGCGGTGACCGATTTTGATGGAAATTATAACATAATGGGAGATGTTGGTGAGGTACTGGTGTTCAGTTATCTCGGCTTTTCTCCCAAAGAAGTTACTATTTCTAATGATCGTATTATTAATGTAAGTCTGCAGCCATCTACTTCAGAACTTGATGAGATCCTTGTAGTAGGATATACCGAGCAAAAGAAATCAAGTATAACTTCGGCTGTTTCTGAAGTGACATCAGATGAACTTACGGATGTCACTACTTCAGATGTTTCAACCATGTTACAGGGTAAAGCTGCCGGAGTTCAGGTGGTTCAGGGGTCAGGGCAACCAGGATCCTTGCCTTCATTACGTATTCGGGGACTTACTTCTATAAATGGAGGTACTAATCCATTATGGGTGGTTGATGGCGTAATTGTTCACGGCACGCCCAACCTAAACCCAAATGAGGTAGAAAGTATTTCGGTATTAAAAGATGCTTCAGCGACAGCATTGTATGGTTCTCGAGGAGCAAATGGGGTAGTGGTGGTTACTACAAAACAAGCCAGGCTTGATCAAAATACGCTTAGAGTTTCTTCAAGGCTAGGGTATAGTTATTTCAATAATGGCAATTTTGAAACGATGAATTCCAGGCAGTTGTATGATTACTACCAGTCTTTTGGTAATCCTAACAGCATTCCCGAAGGAGTAGACGAGGGCGTGCTAACGAATGACTACGACTGGTTTGAAAATGGGACACAAACCGGTGTGATTCAGGATCACAATCTAAGTTTTACGGGAGGAAATGACAAATCAAAAACATTTTTATCATTAGGATATTATAATGAAACCGGCACACTAAAGGGCTATAAATATGATCGGGTAAGTGCACGTCTTAATCATGACTATAAGGTGGGAGATAAACTTACCTTAAAACCAAAAGTAGCGGTAAATTACAATAAACGCAACAATAGACAACATTCGCTATACGCCTTATATACCTATATGCCATGGGATCTTCCTACAGATGAGGAAGGCGAGATTATCAATCCACAGAATTTGCAAAACGCACAGGTTTGGTATGGCCGGGATAATGCTAACTATCTGTACAATCTACAATTTGACTATAGTAATAGTAGAGAATTTAACCTGTTTTCAAATATGGATTTGGAATACCAGATCCTGCCTGATCTCAAGTTCATTTCAACAAATAGTGTGACATTTTACTATGCCGATGGTATGAGTTATACAGATCCAAAATCTACGGCCGGTCTTGCTAATAATGGTCAGTTGTATAAATATAGTAACAAACGTATTACCAACTTCACCAATCAAATGCTCAAGTATTCAAAGGACTTTGGGGCTCATCGACTTAACACGCTTCTGGCTTATGAATATCAGGATTATAAATACGCGTCTAATGGTGCAACCGGTTATGGAATCGTCTCGGGTACCAGTATTCTTGACAATGCCGCAACTCCAGGAGCGGTATCCGGAACAACCAATGATTCAGCTCTTCAATCGGTATTATTTAATGCAGACTACGGGTATGACAATCGATACTTAGCCCAATTTTCTGTACGTAGAGACGGAGCTTCAAATTTTGGTAAGGATAATCAATATGGAACCTTTTATTCTGGAAGCCTGGGATGGAATATTCATAATGAAAGCTTTTTTAATGTCGAAACTATCGATCAATTAAAACTTAGAGCCAGTTATGGTGCGGTAGGTAACAGGCCTGCAGCATTATATCCTCAATACGATTTATACAGTCTGCAGAGTACCTATAACGGTCTTGCTGCTCCTTCACCATATCAATATGGTAATGATGACTTAGCCTGGGAAATATCTTATCAAACCAATATTGGTATAGATACGCGATTCTATGACCGGATAGCTTTGTCGTTGGAGTATTATAATAAAGATACCTCAGATTTACTATACTATGTGAGTCTGCCATCAACCAGCGGGTATAATGGCTATTATGAAAATATTGGAGGGGTGGAGAATAAAGGTTTTGAAGCCAATCTTTCAGTAACTATTTTTCCCCATACTCAAAATGGATTTGGTTGGACACTTACCGGGAATATTGGAACAAACAGCAATGAGGTAACCGAGTTATTTGAAGATGCAGATATAGATCGGGGCACTAAGTTATCTAGAGTAGGAGAGGACTATAATACCTGGTTTATGCGTAAATGGCTGGGAGTAGATCCAGATACGGGTAGCCCACTTTGGGAGGTAGTAGACCCAGAGAACGGCGAGCGCAGCGAAACTACAGACTATAATGCAGCAACCAAACAGATCGTAGGAACATCTACTCCCGATTTTTATGGCGGTTTTAGTTCAATGATGCATTATAAAGGTTTTTCCCTTAGCGCCAACTTCAATTTCTCAAAAGGAGGCTACATTTATCACTCGAGTAGGGAATTGTATGATGCAGATGGTGCCTACCCAACCTATAACCAACAAGTGTTACAAGACGGCTGGAGCAGATGGGAAGAGCCTGGCGATATGGCTACTCATCCTCAGGCACTTTATGGAGGGAATAACCTTTCTAACAAAACCTCTTCGAGATATCTTGAGGACGCAAGTTACTTAAGAATGCGAAACATCCGTTTGGGATATAGCTTTCCAAAAGTATGGTTAAACAATCTCAAACTGGGCAGTTTTGAGCTGTATATCACCGGAGATAATTTGCTTACCCTTACAGATTTTTCAGGTACAGATCCTGAAGTAGGGATCGATGGCTATGCTAGTTCCCAGTATCCAGTTTCAAAACGTTTAGCCTTTGGACTAAACGTGTCATTTTAATCTAAAAAACCAATAAAATGAAAAATATACTAATACTTCTATTCATCAGTCTGACTCTTATGAGTTGTGAGGTTGAAAGATTTCCCTACGATTCAATTGCCTCAGAAGAATTATTATCCGGAGAGGGAGGAATAGCCGCAGCAACGCTGGGAAATTATGCCATTTTAAAAGGTGATGCCGACGGAAATGGCTTTGCTTCTCAATTTCATCGAATAGCAGAATACCCGGGGGATAACGTTGCCTTGAGTGGTACTACAACAGATGCATTATTTTTTACGTATAATTACAATAATTTAGCAACTAGCGGTCGTGTAAATAATTTTTGGACCTCAGGATATCAGGCTATTGTGGGATGTAATAAAATGATAGCGCTGACTACTGAAGGAGAGTCTGAAGAAACAGATCAGCTCATTGGAGAAAATTATTATTTAAGAGCTTATGCCTATTTTGAACTGGTAAATGTTTTTGGAAGACCTTATAACCAGGGACGGGATAATTTAGGGGTACCTTTAAAATTGAGCTCGCAAATAGATGATCTACCAGATCGAAACACCGTAGGGGAGGTATACGATCAGGTGTTGGCCGATCTGTTAAAGGCTGAATCTTTAATGAGTGTAAATAAATCTAATAGCTATGCCACAAAGGAAGCAGCTCAGGCGCTGTTGTCCAGAGTGTATTTGTATATGGAAGAAAATCAAAAATCTATTGAATACGCCAATAAAGTGATTTCTTCGGGTAGATATAATTTGCTTTCTACAGATCAACTTCCTGATTATACCAGGCTCAATCCAGATGATAATCCCGAAACTATTTTTTGTTTCAAATTCTTAGAAGAATCAGATTATAATCATGGATATTATACAGTGGGGTCACTTTATGCAAATATACTTGGCAGCGGATGGGGAGAAATGTATGCATCAAGTGATTTTCTTAACCTGTTACGAAAAAATCCTTCAGATAAAAGATTAGAATTTATTGATCCGCAATATCTTACTGATGATAATGGAGATCGAATTCCAGTAGTGTATTGGATAAATGAAAATTATCAATATGTATTTAAAAGAACTTTTGAGCAGGGAGGTAAGACTTATTTTTCAGACAATGGAACAGATTATTTAGTTTCTGATGAAGAAAACGGGTCGCAAACACTTTATTTTTATACCACAACATCTGGTAGTAAGCAATATGTAATTAAGGATTACGACATGGTAAAACGTAATGGGTATCCTAAATTTTTTATTCTGAAATGTTCATTGCAGGATGACGTACCTCAATTATGGTCTCCGGTAGTATCGCGTTTAGCAGAGATGTACTTAAACCGAGCTGAAGCATATGCGAAATTGAATCAGGTTGGGAATGCACTGGATGATGTAAATGTGATACGTACCCGGGCAGGCATAGCAGCCTATGATGATGTATCTAACTTTCCTGACGGGATGAATATTCTGGATGTGGTTTTACAAGAGCGCAGGATGGAACTTGCTTATGAAGGCCATCGTAAATTTGATGTTTTTCGTAATGGACGAACAATGAACAGACGCTACCCCGGTACACATTTAAATGGAAACAATCCTCGTTTTGAAATTCCGGCCAGCGCTAATCGGGTTATTGAGTATATCCCGGAAGCGCAAATAAATGTTCAACCAAGTTTGATACAAAATGACTGATTTTTATAGGCATAAACAGATTTTTTCATTTAACAGCCTTTATTGTTTAATCCTTAGTTTTCTTGTGTTTAGCTGTAATCAAAGCGATAAGGAAAATAAAGATTATGAAGAAATTGTATATAATTTTACCACCCGTATTCCTGCCGGAGGGAATTCCTGGATAAAAAATAGTCCTGAGAAAACGAAGGCTCTGGTTTTTGATACCGGAATTCATAATTGGACATCTACAGATGATATTCTCCAAACTTATTTCGCTACCTCGCAAAGTGGAAATTTACAGATAGGCTTATCTGTTAAAGTTCCCGAAGGTCTAACAGATATTCAGGTGCTTTTAGATGGGAATGTGCGGGAATTAAAATTATCCAACGCTACCTATAAAGATATTGGGGTTGCTGAGTTTGAAGAGGTAGCTTCGGGTTATCACACTTTAGAACTAAAGGCAAAGCACAAAACAGGTAATTATGTTGCAGACGTACAGGAAATTTTATTGGGAGGAAGTGTTGCTTCCTCTGAGGTAACTTTTATAAAAGAGAGCGAAAACTTTTATTTTGGACGTCGTGGTCCTTCGGATCATTTAAATTTTACCATTCCAGAAGACAAGGAGTTACTTTATTTCTATAGTGAAATAGAAGTTCCGCAAGGGCAGGATAAAATAGGTTCTTATTTTACGGCCGATGGTTTTAATTATGGATATTTTGGCATTCAGGTAAACAGCGAAAAAGAGCGTAGAGTAATTTTTTCGGTATGGAGCCCTTATGTAACCGATGATCCTTCACAAATTCCCGAAGATCAGCGTATAATTCTTTTAAAAAAGGGAGAAGCTGTAAATGCCGGGGAGTTTGGAAATGAAGGTTCTGGTGGCCATAGCCATTTGGTATACGACTGGCGTACAGGAAGTACCTATAAATTCTTGCTTAAAGGAGAACCTTCGGTAAAGGGGTCTTCAGACTATACCGCATATTTTTATGCACCAGAATTAGGAGAATGGCAGCTTATCGCTTCTTTTAGAAGGCCGCAGACCAGTAGTTATTTAAAAGGTTTTTATTCTTTCTTAGAAAACTTCAACCCTAATACAGGTAATCAGGAACGTAAAGCTTTTTATAAAAACCAATGGGTTTATGATACTAATGGGGCCTGGACAGAGATCACTGAAGCCACCTTTACGGTAGATGCTACTGCAAAAGCAGGTAGAAGATTGGATTATGGAGGTGGGAGTGAAGACTATGGCTTCTATCTAAAGAATTGTGGTTTTTTTAATTCTGAAGTTACACCTGGAACTGTTTTTAAAAGAGTCCCAAGTTATAAGGAACCAAGTATTGATTTAAATCAATTTGATGAAATCATAAACAACTAAACATCTATTTTTTTAAAATATTAAGGAATGAAGTCAAGAAGAAATTTTATCAAGAGATCGGCAGTAATAGGGGCAGGGATTAGCCTTGCACCAAACCTGGTATTTCCTTTTAATCCTAAACCGGCAACAGATCGTTTAAAAATAGCGTTTATAGGTGTTGGGCTAAGAGGAACCAATCATCTTAACAATGCAGTTCACCGTAAGGATACTGAGATTACCGCAATTTGTGATATCGATCCTAAACGTATCGATATTGCTCTGGAACTACTTAAAAAAGACGGGCGTAAAAAACCGATGATTTTTGGTAAAGACGAGAATGATTATCTTAACCTTTTGGATGCTCCCGATGTAGACGCAGTCATAATTGCGACACCCTGGTTATGGCATACCAAAATGGCTGTAGCCGCAATGAAAGCAGGGGTTTATGCCGGACTTGAAGTTTCGGCTTCTCAAACTATAGAAGAATGTTGGGATTTAGTAAATACACACGAGGCTACTGGTACCCATATGATGTTTTTGGAGAATGTAAATTTTAGAAGAGATGTGATGGCAGTACTCCATATGGTTAAGCAAAATGTATTTGGTGAAATGCTTCATTATCGTTGTGGATATCAACACGATTTAAGAGAAGTAAAATTTAATAATGGCGAGCAACCCTATGGCGGTGGTGTTGAATTTGGTGAAAAAGGGCTTTCAGAAGCACGTTGGAGAACAAAACATTCTGTTTTACGAAATGGAGATACCTATCCTACGCATGGGGTTGGCCCCATCGCTGCAATGGCCGATATTAACAGGGGAAACCGCTTTACCAGCATGACCGCAAATGCTACAAAAGCCGTAGGATTGCATAAATATGTGGTGGATCATGGCGGGGAAGATCATCCCAATGCTAAAATCAAATTTAAACAGGGAGATGTGATAACCTCTATGATTGAATGTGCCAATGGGGAGACAATAATAGTTACACACGATACCAATCTACCACGTCCATATTCATTGGGCTTTAGAGTGCAGGGAGCAAACGGACTTTGGGAAAAAGACGGTGACCGTATCTATGTGGAAGGACAATCGGAACCACACCAGTGGGATAATTCTGCCGAATGGCTTAAAAAGTATGATCATCCAATATGGCAAAAGTATGGAGAAGAAGCTACCGGCGCCGGTCACGGAGGGATGGATTATTTTGTGATGAAATCCTTTGTTGAGTCGGCATTAGCAAATGTGGCTCCTCCTATCGATGCTTATGATGCTGCGGCCTGGAGTGCCATAACCCCGCTATCAGAGGCGTCTATAGAGAATAATGGAGAACCTCAGGAATTCCCGGATTTTACGCGTGGTCAATGGGTCGCCAGAGCACCTTACGACTGGATGAAAGATGAATATGGTAAATAATAGAACTTTTCCCAATTGAGATAAATCGGTTGGGAATTTTTTTATCAGATTTCTAAGTTATAGGAATGTCTGGGAAGAATCAGGAGCATTAGGCTGAATTTGATCGTTAATCGCAATCGTAACAGCACTATATTTTAATGATTACAAATAAATAATTTGCTAAAAATTTATAAATGGTTTATTATAAAAATATTACCTTGATGGAGAGAGCGATTTAAATTCAAGCGAATTTCTATTTTAAGATTTTATATACTATCTTAGTTTTTATTGTTACGTAGTTTTTTGAACTTTTTACTTAATTGTTTCAGCCATTAGGAGTATTTGTTTATTGATCATGTCTGCATTTTTCTTCTTGGTAATTATGGAACCGTGATTAGCATTAATAATAAATTGTTTCCCATTTTTGGAAAGTTCTTTCAATTCTTTTTGCATTTTGAACCATAATTCAATTTGTTTATCTGGGTCTATGCCTTGGTTTCTATATTTTTCCTTTTGAGATTCCTCATATTGTTCAGTTGCAGTAAAAACCAATATCGGTAAAGAATCTAAACTTTTGGTTTGACCAGCTCTCTTAAGAATCATATTATTAATATTATTTTCTTTGATATACCTATGGAATACTTTCCCGGAATACGCCGTAAGATTATGCGAACGTGTATGGAGTTCCTTTGGTAAACCATCATTATTAGGTTCCGATTTAAATAATGTATTAAAAGCTCCAACAATTCCCATATCCGTAAGTATAGCCATGGTTTTTACAATGATTACTTGACTATCACTACACAACTCGTTCTGCGCCAATCGCTTCCATTGTTCAGGGTGACTCGAATCCAAGAAAACCATTCCCTTTACTTCATTAGGATACAGGTCTTGGAATATTAGATTATAAGGACCACCCATAGAATGACCTGCTAATATATAGGGTGGTTTTTCGCCACTTTTTTCAAGTAATCGATGCAATTGCTTGGCATAAAATTCTGGAGTAATACTGTCTTTACTTGATTCACTAAACCATTTTCCTTCTCGATCATAACGAATGACTCTCATATTTTTATTTAATCCTTCCGCAATCCAATGCAACATATCGGTATTACTGCCTGCACCTGCTTCAAGAATAAGACTTGGTAAATCATTTTTTTGGCCTTCCGCTCTTATATGCAGTTTAGTTCCATTAATGTCAACTAACTCTCCCGGTGGGACTGGTTTTGAACCAAATAATCGAAAGCATAAACCGCATATTAATAGAAGAAGAATAAAACCGGCCAAAATTTTACCAATCCATTTGAAAATTTTAAGAATGAATCGTAGTGTAGTTTTCATAAATTTTTAAAATTCTAAGTACAAAAATATCTAATGATAAGTAGTCTATATTGCGATTTTTCTGTTACCGTTTAATTGTACCGTAATATTCTCAAAAACCACAAAGAATACAAAATTTTAATGATTTGTAAATTCCTTTTTAATTTTTATGTTTTATAAAGCTCATAAAAATCTGTGTCAAATTTGTTTAATGGGTTCTAATTATAAGTACTAAACACTTTAAGATAATCATTTGGATGATTGAAGATTTTTTCACTTTCACTTTCAAATGCATTATTCGCTCTTTCGGTCAAGTCTACAAATTTTGTAGGTACAACGAGTTTTATTGGTTCTGATAAATGTTTGTAAAATTATCGGCTAAATGGCCTAAAAAACAGAGTGGTGATTTATAGTCAAAAAAATCAGTCATCAAGGTTCCACCATTGAAATTTGCAAAATGATGTTCGTGTTTATCTTCCGAAAATGCTCCCTCCACCATTTGGTCAGCAAAGTAATTTGGTCGTTCAAATTCGGTTATTTTAGAAGTTAGTTTTTGGTACACTCCAAAATGTTTTGCTCGCCACGTGACGCTTTCCTTCAGTCTGATTAATCAGTTTCGCTTGCCTGCAATTGCAGTTTCATTAGTGTGTTGAGTCGATATTCTATGCAGATAAATGCTACGAGAAAGGTCGAAAACTATTTCCCTATTAGCTTTAATTTCAGTTCTTAATAGAATTCTCGGCATTTAGTTTTAGGGTGGATGCTTATATTGTTATGAAAAATAACCTATAACCTTTCGGTTATTCATAAAGATCGATGCGCTTTAAGCTTTGATGATTGCCTTTTTTGGTAAGTTTTATTCTTTATTTCTTTCTAACCATTCTAATCTTTTCATGTCGGGCAAATGCTTTATACTAAAATCTTCAAATATAGCTTTGAATCCCTCTCCATCCGGGCTTGCGGCCATCATACCAACCTTAACAGGAACATTATTTTTTAGGTAGCTCAGGTTACTCATCGTATAATTTTTTCCATCGAGGGAATAGAATATTTCAACAGCATCTAATCGCCGGATAACTTTAATCCATACCGAAGCTGGTTGTTCTGACAACTGAATGACACTCCAACTACTTTTAGTATCGGTAACGACGGTGCTGAAGTTATATTGGCCGTCAACATATTCAATTCCCGTCTTTATCCAATGTTCTTCGTCAACTCTTAGCATCATACCCATTTGGTCAAAGCGAGTTGTATACTCTCCTGTTATTTTTAGGTTTGCCTCAAACTCTCCACCTCTTGTTGTGTAATAAAATGGTCCATCATCGACTGTAAAACCATAGTGCGTTTCACGCCAATAGTCCGATTGGGGGGTCACAAACATTTCTAATTTATCCTCTGATACTTGCCACGAAGCTGGTTCATTAAGCCAGTTCATAGTTTTTAAATTTTGAGAAGAAGCAATTGTTGCTATCATAAGTAGTAAGGGTAAAACAATACTCTTTTTCATTTTATGCTCTTAATAATTGTTAAGGGTAGTTTGTCTCAAAACTACCTGATGATATCTTAAAAATAGTTGAAATTAGGATTCCAAAAAAAATTTATATTGATTTCCGTATTCCGGTTGATTTGCTATAGATTAGTCTTTATAAATTATAAGCCAGTGCGATGGGTAAAGGTGAAGCGATCCAATAATAAAATTAATATATCAATCTACTTTTTGTGCAACTTTGTCGCCTCTAAGCTTAAAAAGACCAATAGAGAAAAAGTAAAAAGCTTGTACTAATTTCTAAAGATCATATAGGGCTAAATCAGGTTTTCCATACGATGAAAATTATATATCGAATTTAGGATAAAATGTTTGGAAGCTAGCTTAATTCGTTGTTGAACTAAATAAAAGTAGCCGGAAGAGTTCTAAATCAGTATTCACTCCTTTTGGTATTGTGTAATTAATTCATTGTAAGTTTTAAAAATAGTCCCACATTGAAAGTGCCTGTTATGTTGTATCTGAATTTGATTAGCTCTCTTGTAAATCAAATCTTCAGTTGATCTTCCCGAGAAAAGGCAGTAAACTGAATGATCTTTGTGATATGGCACAGGATGCTGTTTTTCATGTTGTTACAAATATTCAAGCTAACCATGCCGATAAAAAGAATGCTCTTCTATAGACGGTTTTTTACCTGAAGCTTTTTTATCATCATGGATTTTTCATTTATTCCCATAATCAAAGGATTAGAGCAATATATCTCTGACTATTCACTCCTAAGCAAAATGATTAGTTTTATAATCTATACGCGCTAAAGCAAAGAATAATGTGCAATTGGAAAATTACATTTCCATATTGATCTGTCGCCCCTCTTTTTCAGCTTTTTTATCCATTTGTGCGCCAAAGGCCATTCCGATGACCATGCCTATGGGAAGTCCAATTCCTAAAAAGGCCATATTATCTAAAGCAAAACCGAAAACAACCCCTAAAGGAAGTCCAAAAGCCGACATGCCCAGTATTAGCCAGATCTTTCTATAGTAATTTTTAGGAACTAATTTTTGCTCTTTTTCAAGAACCTGAATCATTTTAAATTGACTTTTCCTAATTTGAGAATTGAGTTTTTTAAGCGATGCGGCGTTAATTTTGTCAATTTCAATATTTAATTTTTCAATTACTATCTCGGTAAGATCCTGCTGCTTTAGTACCTCAAGAAATCCCATAAATTGAGAAAAACTCCTATAAGCCTTTTTATTTTGCCCAATATCAGACCTGGGATGTATGCTTTTTAATTCCATTAGAGAGAAATAGTAATATTCTGGAAAAATAAATCAATTATTTGATATACTTAAATTTTCGGTAATTTTCTTTTACTAAAGCGGTAGTAGTTCCAGCATCAAACTCAAGATGGTTTAGGCTAATACTAAAAGGGGTTTTGCAAATACGGTCATTCAGTTTTAAAATGATCTTTTTCCAGATCCTGGTATTTTCCAGATATTTCTCTGGTCGTTTTACATAAATCAATAAAGACTTACTAGAAAGTACGGTTTTGGATTCAATAGCGGTAATATCATCCCACATTATCAATCCAACACTGCTTGCATTGGTGTGATCCACAATTCCTTTACGATTTATAGTAAGTGCGGCTTGTTTTCTATTCCGCAGAGAAAATAAATAGCCGGTAATTCCACCGAAAAATAGCAAGCTAAAAATAGTCGCAGCGCGAACAAACGTGGGAACTAAAGAATTTGCCGCTTTTGCATAAAGATCGGCATTGATAAAAATAAGAATCGAAGTAATAACAAAAAACAATCCTATGATAATTAGGTTATTTTGTTTTTTTTTATCCGGTGATATGGAAATGGGTTCTATAGGTATCATAAAAACTAATGTTATACTATAAATTTAATCTAATTTTTAAGCAACTGCAATTTTTGTTGCATCTTGGCTTTAATGGCATTTTGTAACTCCTGTAACTGGTTTTTTAGCATATGTTCGATTGTTGAAACCTGTAGATAAACGCTTTGAACATGGGATCTGGATTTTGAAATTTTTTCCTGAACGATAAAATCGAAAATAAGTCCGTCAAAAATATAATCACCAAAGCTGTTGAAATCACCAATATCAATACTTTCATTAAGTTGCGTGGGTAGGACAACATCCCGTAATTCGCGGGAAAGGTTATCAAGATAAAATTGCGCTTTAGAAATACCTAATCTCGCCTCATCGATCTTCCCATGTTTTATAGAGGTCACGAGTAAACCGCCACCAATCATATCAAAAGTTCCCCAGCTTTCCGCCGATTGTAGTTGATTAAAGGTTTCATTTAAATAATGCAGTGCAGGCTCGGCTTCTTGCAAGACTTCTTCAATTTCCTGGATGTGTAAGGCTGCAGCGTTAATATCATCGATTACATCTTGTAAGTTTTTGGAACTCTCATCTTCCAATGAAAGCAGAAATTCTTCTTTTTCCCGGAGTAAGAGCTGGTATTTTTCTTCGGAATTTTTTAGCAGGTTAATTTGAATGCGAAGTTGTTCAACAGTCCTTTTAATCAATTTAATTTCTTTGATCGCTTCTTCGTACTGTAGTTTTGCTTTTAGGTATTCCTGCCGTTCTTTTTCCTGTTTCTTGTCTTTATTCGCTAAAATGCTATAAAAAAGAGCAGTAAGGTTGAGCTTATCGAGTTGTTCTACATCGTGATATTCTTTTTCCAATACTTGTTTTAATTGGACACTACGCTCTTCTTTACTTTTTAATCGTGAATTAGCTTCTCTATATTGGGACTGTAATTTATATAATTTCGAGAGTAATAATTGTTGTTTTTGAAATTCTTCCTCTTTTGGAAATGGCATAGATTAAAATTTTTAGAAAAAAGAGCTTCTTTTTAATGATAAGTAGCAATTTAACCGAAAATGTTACAGGAAACCTTAGTATTTAAAAGGCTTGACTGTGCGTTGAAAAGCGATCAATAAACGATTAATGCCTTCTACTTTTTGAAGATTGAAGACTTCGAAATTCGGGTTGTTTTCAAAAAAGTCAGTAACTTTTTTTGTTCTATCCGCGGCATCGCTACGAAAACCTAAATTAAATAAGAGGCTATTTTGGCAAATGTTGCTGAGCTGTAAACAAAATTTTTCAGAAAGAAAAATACTAGGTATTTCTGTATCAATAAATAAATCTATAATGATAAGATCGTACTGTTGCTTACTATGTTCAACGAAATGGAAAGCATCTTCCTGATGGATTTTTAAATTTTTTATAGCTGAAAGATCAAATTCGGTTTTGGCTATATCAATGATCTTTTGATCGATTTCTACCGCTTGTATGCTGCCGTAGAAATTAAATTTTTCCTGAAGTGATTTTACAACGCTCCCGCCGCCAAGACCTAAAATTAAAACAGAATCGATTTGGGAAAAATCAATACGCTTCAGTCCGTTTTCCAGTACATGTTGAAGCGTGCCGTACGAATAGTTTGCGTTTTTGGTATCTAATACTTTTTTGCCGTCTATCCATGTAATTTCCAGTTTTCCACTGAAATCCGAATCTACTTTTTTGGTGATGGGCCACAGGTAGCTTAAGATTTTTTTGGGTTTAGCGGATAATCCAAATGCAATGCTCTTTGCTTTGCTTTTAAATAAGCTCAATTTTTTATTTAGTATATCAGAGTCTTGCCCCGGCCTAGTTGATTCCAAATTATTTTTCTTTTTAACACCACCGTGTTCAATTAATTTGGCAAGACCAATGGCCACTAATACTGCGATACATGCGGTAGTTCCCAAAGCACCGCCAAAACCCTTAAAGAATTCACCTGTATTTAAGTAAATAAGGCTAAAAATCAATCCTGAAATCGCCACATAGATCCATTTGGAAATAATGTTGATAGATACCATTCCTACAAAAGAAGATCCAATAAATACTAACGGAATTTGCCTGCTAAGATATGCCGGAAGCACATGTGGAAAGCAATAAAAAAACAATCCCACCAGTAACGAGGGCAGGGCAGAGGCCCTAACCGCTCCTTTAGCTTTATGGTTATTAATAAACCAGGTGAGTAAGGCGCCCATAATCCCGGTAAAAGTTAGAATACTTGCTTCCATTACAATAAAAGATATACGATCAGTGAAGATAAGGCCACACCGCCAAAGGCGATAGTCCCTAACTTTCCACCAAAACCGTTAAATACATTTTTTGCAGTAATGAATAATGCGCCCGTTAAAAATGCACTAAAAATTATAAAAGTATAACCAGAAGATACCGCAGGCGCCGTCATTCCCACAAAAGCACCACAATAAGCAGGAACGGGTACTCTTTTAATCCATGCCGCTTTTTTAAATATAGCAGGTAAGTAGGAAGCCAGTGTACCGGTAAAACCAGCGGCGATTACAGCACCAAATTTAAGATCTACGCTTATAAAATAGGTAAGTAAGGCACCCAGGCTCACATAAATAATATCTTGAAGATCATCTAAAAAATGTGCTTCTTCCTGTGTGTTTTTATGATAGTACGCATAGGTGATTAACGCGGTAGATATCATGATCCCTGCTATGAGCCATACATTGTTTATTTTTTCAAATAATATGGATAATAGAAAAGCCAGGTGACATCCAATAAACAAAAAGAAGGCAATTACTCTAAAAAATCTGATCAAAACTAAGTTTTTGGCAAAGATAAGACCTCCGTACTAATGGCATAAAACCAGATGCATTTAATAGGGCTTAAGCCGCAAATTTATTATTAAACTTTTTGGCTTCCTGAAGCAGGTAGATACTATAAATTAAACTCCCAATGATAACAAGTTTAAAAATAATGCCACGCATTGCCAGATCTGGATCATATAGAAAATTGGCGGCATATAATCCTAGAATAGCGCATAGCGGAAAAATAGTAAAGAACATAGGACTTCTTTTTAGTAATAATGCGCACATGATAAAGCCTAAAGCAAGAATCACATTTATGGAAATCGCAAAAATATCGATTTCCATATCTGGAGAAATAAAAGGAACAGTGATAAACAAAAAATTATAAGCAGCAATAAGAAATAAGATTTTCCGACTACGGGTTATAGCATTTTCGGCATCATGCACGATACTTTTTTTATTGATAAATAGTCCAATATGTTTAGATTTTTCCTGCTCGCTGCCTGTAAAAGGGAACATGCAATTTTTACAATTTGAAAGATTTGCTTCCTGAGGCTTTTTACAGGCAGGACATTGTATAGATGACATAGTTTGATAATTGATTGTCTTTTATGATCTAAATTAAAGAAGAAAATGCCGACAGCTCTTGTTTATCGCCCTACTCGATAAACGTCCCCGTCAGCATTCCTATTGCAAATTTAGTAGTGTGGCTTGATAATTCTATACGGTTTTCCGTAAAAATTACAGTCGTAAGTGTTAATTTTTATCTTTCAATTTTTAGTTTTTTATGAGTTTTTCTATAAAAGTAATGCCTAGGCATAACCAAAGCTCTAGAAGATCCATAGTATTAAAAGCGTAATTTTGTTATTAGTTACTAAGAATATTATTCTGAAATATTTTTTAAAACCTCCCTTTTTAATTTAGCCTCTTTGGTAAGTAAGCCTTCTACGTCTTGATTGAGTTTTTTACTATACTCACTTTGTAAATAGTTTTGATAAACTTCAGGATTTCTCCATCGTTCAATTACGATAAATTTATTGGGATCTTCAGCATTCTGATAAATATTGTATCCTAAATTTTCTTCCGTCTCTCGTGCTTTTGGGATGGCTTTGCTCATGGCTTCAATAAATGCGGTTGTGGCAGTAGGTTGTACTGTAAACCAGGTTATAATATTTTTCGTGTTTTCCTCAGGAATAACGATTTCAGTATCCGCAGCAGGAATTTCAGGAATTTCCTTAAGTATGGTTTCTTCTGATAAATGCATGGTTGCTGCAGGCGAAATGGCATCTGTAGACCTGGCATATACGCTTTTTTTATGCTCTTCCCAGGCCGCTTTATTTTTAAAACGTTCGAGAAGGTATACCGTATAATCACCATCTTTACCAAATAATGTAAAAGAGATATTGCCATCTTCTTTTCTGGATTGTTCAATATTAATACGCATTAAAGCTAAATAACTATCGTAAGCAGCTTCCCTTACAGGTAATTTTACCAGTTTCTGAAAACTTTCCTGTTCCTGTGCGTTTATAAAATGATGAGAACCAATAAGTAACCCTATACATACTAAAGTTTTGATAAGTGGTTTTTTCATATTCCAGGTATTAAAAATCTTTTCTTCTAAGATAACATTAAAAAGAAAAAAGCTTTTAAAGCTATGTTAATAAAGGAAAAACACCATGTAAAGAGGTACAATTTTCAATTTTTGAAAAAGAAAAGTTTAAAAGATGAAACTAAAGAGTATTCCAATTTTTTGAAAATAGAACTCAATGTTCGCGATTCTGTAGGAATAAAATTTAAACTATTGGTTTTAAATTTTTTAGGCCTCAAAATTCATTTTATCGGTAAAAATATGAATTTCATCGCCTATTTATAATAAAACTTAAACTTAAGTTAAAGTTTTAAAATTAAGATTTGAACCTCAGTTTGTTAGGTTTTATTCTCGTTTTTAACAATAAAATTACGCAACTCATTTGCCCGTTATCCATCTATACTACGAAACCAAAAACCAATTTGTTAATCTAAAAATTGAAAATTAAAATGAAGAAATTTGGTGTTTTATTGTTTGCCTTTTTAGGCCTTGTATCATGTAGCGACGATGATGATGCAAATGTAGATCCGCCTTTTGAGGGGCAATCAAAATCTTATGATCTAACAGAAGTAGGAGAATCTGGGGTATCTGGAACTGCAACTTTTGATGAAAACGAAGATGGATCTGTTACCATCACTTTAGATCTTGATGGAACTAGCGAAGGAGTTATGCATCCTGCGCATATTCATTTTAACTCGGCCGCAGAGGGTGGAGAAATCGCTTTAAGTTTAGAGCCAGTAGATGGCGATACCGGTATAAGCGAAACTACTGTTGAAATGTTAGATGATAAAGAGACTGAAATTAGTTTTGAAGATTTAATGGATTTTGACGGATACATTAACGTGCATGCTAGCGCAGATGATTTAGAAACACTTGTTGCACAAACCGATATCGGTGGAAATGCATTAACCGGTGAGTCAGTATCTTATGATCTTGCTGAAGTTGATGTAGAAGGTGTAAGTGGTACTGCTACTTTTTACGAAAGAGAAAATGGAGAAACGCTGGTAGAATTAGACTTAGAAGGTACTACTGAAGGTAATTCTCATCCAGCACATATTCACATGGGATCTGTTGAGGATGCCCCTGGGGATATTGCCATTACCTTAACATCTGTGGATGGAGCAAGTGGAATGAGCTTCACCAACGTGGCTATGACAGACGGTACTGATGATGAAGAAGGAACAGCCGTTTCTTACGAAGATTTAATTGCGTACGATGGTTACATTAATGTTCATGCCAGCGCCGATAATCTTGCGACTCTTGCAGCACAAGGCAATATTGGAGCAAATGCTACTGAAGAATAGTAGACTTTAAAATTTTAGAGTGATAAGAAGCCCGGCGAAAGTCGGGCTTTTTTCTTTTTTGCTTGCTACTTTAGGGCTGCCTTAAAGCTTTTATTTTCGTAAACTATTCAATAAATCGGCAATCACAAAACCTATAGCATTATGTCTTTCTTCAGCTTTGTCCATAAATTGTATTTTACTCCAGCCTCTTACATCACAAACGAAAAGTCCGTTTGCATCTTTTATACTCTGCCCTTTTTTATCGTAGGATACTGGGAAACTTAAAGTTTCCAATAAAGTTTTGGTTTGTTCTGGTAAGCTCATTTGTTTTTTTGACAAAATTACCTGCCCAGTACGATTAAATGTTATTTAAGTTTTAAATGAGACGGCTAATGATTAATTGAAGATTAAACTTTTTGATGATCCGTTCTCTCTCAGTAATCGAAATTAAATTTACGTTCCCGTTTCTATAACTATAGTTATCTGTATGCCTTTAAACAACCAAATAATTTTTAATACCTATCTTGTAGTTTTTCCTAAGTAATTTAATAATAAAATCCCTTTGAGAAAATAAGAAACCAGGTTGAAGTCGAACGGTATAATCGAAGAGTATTTTTATCGTCTTATATAAAAGATTATAAAGTGAGCGCTTAAATAGATGGATAAGCAATTAAATTTCATGCTATATTTACAAGCTTTTTTTGGAGAGTTTATTTATATAATTACCTATTTTTGGAAAGGAAAATCGAACAGTTATCCAGATCAATATATAAATTTACAGCTTAATTTTAAGCGAGGCAATGTGCCTATTATCCAATATAATGAGAGATCGCGATAGGATAAAATATTATACCAAATCTGAAGAACGTCTTAATGTGATCTCACATGCAATAGGCTTATTCTTAAGTGTAATTGGCTTAATACTACTAATTGTCAAAGCGGGTCAGTTAAGCCTTATGGCGCTAAAAGTAAGTTACTGGATTTTTGGTAGCAGTATTATCCTTCTTTATGCAGCCTCTACACTTTATCATAGCGTAAGGGAGCGTAAATTGCGGTACCGATTAAATATTCTGGATCATGCCTCAATTTATATTCTTATCGCTGGTACGTATACTCCGTTTTCTCTGGTTACCTTACAGGGAAGCGTAGGCTGGATAATATTCGGTGTTGTTTGGGCTTTAGCGATTATAGGTGTGATTTTAAAATTGTTTTTTACCGGCAGGTTTGAAACCTTAAG
This sequence comes from Zunongwangia profunda SM-A87, assembly GCF_000023465.1. Classification (NCBI taxonomy): domain Bacteria; kingdom Pseudomonadati; phylum Bacteroidota; class Flavobacteriia; order Flavobacteriales; family Flavobacteriaceae; genus Zunongwangia; species Zunongwangia profunda. The sequence goes on along the minus strand of NC_014041.1, from coordinate 3,108,499 downwards.
TACTATCATGTACGTGGCAATGGGATGGATTATTGTTTTTGCAGTAAAACCATTGATTGATAATTTATCTCAAGACGGCTTAATATGGCTTTTTACCGGCGGAATTTCTTATACCATAGGAGCGGTTATTTTTAGTATTGACAGGCTAAAATACAACCATGCCATTTTTCATGTATTTGTATTATTTGGTACTTTTTGCCATTTTCTGGCCATCTATTATTATGTAATCCCCAATGAATAAAATAGCAAACCATCTTGCACTAACTCCAAGAAGCATTTAATTTAAAAAAAATACCGGCATAGAACTTTAAAAGAACAAAGCCCTATCCCGGTGTTTCAACCCAAACACTTAAACCCTCGTTAGTCTTTTGGTCATTTCCCAAAAGAGCTATATTTTTAATCTGCTATTTTTTTCTGAATTTTTTCAATAGCGTTTTGAATACTTTTGTCTGGTTCAATAATATTATTGCTTCCCCAAAAGTCGACATCAGCAAAGCCATCAATATCGTCTACCATAACGATAGCAGGTTTTATAAATTCTTCATGATGAGGTACAATAATATTGGCAACTTCCCATTCAGTAATTGCCATTTCGCTATGTATTTTGTAACGGGAATTAAAGATCTTATGCTTCCAGTTTACCACAAACTCGAGGTCTGCTTTTCCGTAGCCATAAAACCATTTTCCATTGTTTTCTCGATAGTCTACTTGATATTGTACATTATCGGGATATACTTTTACCCCATTAGGTTTTTTACTGGTAAACATTCTACTGGCCACCTGGCGGTTATCTGTATTTAAACTATAAACAGCTTTAACCAACGTGTAACTTTTGCTGTCGATAAATAATTTGCCATAATACCAGGGTTTCTCACGTTCTATTTCTTGAAAATCGACTACATACAATGATCGCTCGCCAATTTTTGTAGGCTCAGCATATTTAAAGCTATACAGGTTTAATTTATCCATATCAAATAAAAATTGAGGATATTTCATCACATCGATATACAGGGTATTAAAAGGTCCGCCCCTTAATTTTAAGGCAACTGTATCAAGACGCTTATAATCGGTGCTCTTTCTGGCTTTTAAAATTGCAATATCGTCGTCTTTATTAGAAAGATAGGGTTGCTTGTGAAGCTCGGTCACCGCTTCAGATAAAGAAATGTTACGGTTTCCTTTTTTTATGGTTTCCCGATAAAAAGCAGTCATTAAAGCTTCATCGCTCACATAATTTTCATCACGATTATGCATCATTTTTCTTACCAGATCTGTTGCGTCACCTTTGGTATAAATATTTACTTCGGCTAGTTCCTGTACGCTTTCCTGCATCGTAATAATTACATTTTCCCTTTTAAAATAATCCAGCTGAAGTTCTTTGGTTTGATAACCAAGTGCTGATATACTTATCAACGCATCTTCCATATCTGCCGGTAGTTTTAAAGAAAATTCACCATCTACATTCGATATGGTAGAAATCGTTGTTCCTTTTACATTTATATGTGCCGATTGGATTGGCTTTTCGGTCACCGAGTTTATTACCCGGCCTTTAAAAGACTGGTAAGGATCTCCAATATTTTCTGCTGGAAGGCTTTTCGCCGTAACCGGACTCACCATTAGGAAAGTCAGTAACCAAACAGAAAAACAAAAACTTAGTAGAGTAGTTGTTCTTGCTTTCATTGCTGTAAGGTTTTAATTATAACTAATATAAGTTAACTAAATATATTAATAAATGCTTAATTAAGACATTTTGTAATGTTAAATTAATAATTAAAAACCTTTTTTAGTGATGAATTTTTAATTTTAGCCTTTTATGCTTATACTGCTATAGCCCTGTCCGTTTCTGCTAAGTATCACCTGTGTTGCTATTCGCTCCTTTAAAGAATCCACATGACTAATGATACCGATGGTTTTCGACGATTCTGCCTGTAATTTTTCTAAAGTGTCCAGAGTCTGATCTAAAGTTTCAGGATCCAGAGTGCCAAAGCCCTCGTCTATAAACAGGCTGTTGATTTCTACATTTTTAGATGCAAGATCAGATAAAGCCAGGGCCATCGATAAACTTAAGATAAAGGTCTCTCCGCCAGAAAGTGTTTTAACAGATCGTCGTTGCCCTCCCATGTGCTCATCGATTGCTACTAATCCGTCATCTTCTTCGTCCATCGGTTTGTCGATTACATAGCGATCACTAAGATCGGCCAGTCGTTTATTGGCTAAAGCAATGAGTTGGGTTAAGGTAAGATCCTGTGCAAATTCGTTAAATTTTCTGCCGGTCGCATCGCCAATTAATTCATTTAGTAATCGCCAACGCTTTATTTTTTGCTCTTTTTCTGCAATTCCTGCTCTAATATTATTGAGTTGATTTAGATTCTCTTTCTGGTTTTCCAACTGCCTGTAGAGTGCCTTACTGGATTCATTTATGTCGTTTAATTTCTGGCGTTTTTGGGTAAGCTGATCCTGTAATTCTGCTGAGGTTTCTTCGATATCCAGCTTTTGTTTTTCTTCTAATTGTTGTTGCAGTAAGTTGTGCGAAGTGCTTAATTGCGATAATTTTTCCTGAAGTTTTTCGCGTTCTTGCCTAAGTTGCGAATACTCTTTTTCTGGTAACAAATTTTTAAGTGCCTGCTGCAAACTTTCGTAGCCTTTTTCTTTTAAAACCACACTAAGCTGCTGTTCCAAAATCAATAATTCTGAAGTTAATTTTTGAAACCTGCTTTTTAAATTTTCCAGCTGTTCCTGCAACGACTTTTTCTGCTGAGTTAAAGTGGTAAAACTGCGATGATATAAGCGATTTTTTTCCACAATATCGTCACCATCATATAAAGCTTTAAGCTTCCCTGCAATGTCCCGACCCTGTTTTATAATTTCTTTGGTTTGTTCCAGTAACGGAATCGCATTTTTAGCAATTTGCCATTGTTTTTGCTCTTTTTCCCATTTTTCAATCAGCTCTAATTGCTCACTTAACCTGGCAATGCTACTTTCCCAAACCTCATCTGTGGCAAGATCAAAATCTTTAAATTGGGTTTTAAACGCTATTCTTTTTTCTTCGGAAGTTGCTTTCCATTGCTGCTCCTCAATCTCCAGTGTTTTTAATCGCTGCTGAAAATTTTCAAAATTCGCCTGAATTTTAGCTAATTGCGATGAATTCAACTGCAATTCTTTTTGAAGTTGTGTAATTTTTTCTTCTAAAAGATTATCTTTTTCTGGGGCATGATCTGCAAAAGGATGATGTTTGGCGCCGCAAAGCGGGCAGGGCTCATTGTCAATTAAATTATGACGTAAATCTTCTAATCTCGCCTCTAGTAACTTATTTTTTTGCTGTAACTGTAAGTTTTCGAGGTCTTTTTGCTGAAACTGAACTTTGGTGTCTAAGTCTTTGATTTGCTGCGGTAGTGCTTCACTTTGCTTTTTAATAGTTGTTTTTTCTGAAGCGATTTTTTTTAATTCTCTGTCGCTTTCATCGATTTTCGAATTCGCTTTTTGTGCCGCTCGTGTTTTTTCAGTTTGTTCTTTAAGCTGAAGCTTTAAGGCTTCTGCATCGCTATCAAAATTCGATAATTCAGCTTCATAATTTTCGATACGATTTGCAGCCGAATTACTAATTGCCTGTAGTTGCTGAATATTCTCATCTGGATTTTTACTAAAATTAATCGATAAATCGCCTGTTTTCAGCTTAAGCTCATCCATCAATTTGCTGTATTCACGACCTTTTTCCTTGCGTTCTTCTTCCAATTGCTGAATTTTACCTGTAAATTCATTCAGCTTTCCTTCAAAATCGTTTGCTGAAACCTCAGTTTTTAACAATTGGGAAACTTCAGATAATAATCCTGAAAATGCCTGCTTATTTTCACCAATCTTGGCTTCTATTTCAGTAATTTCTTTAGAGATTTCTGCTTCGTTTTCTTTGCCTTGTTTCCAATTTCGTAAATCGCCGGCGTGTTCCTGTAAATTTTCGTGTTCGGTAAGGGACTTACCGTTATTCTCGTTAAACTGATTCAGGTATTCTTCAGCCTGTGTTTTTTCAGCAGCAATCTTCGCAATATTGGACTGCTGATTTTTAATTTCTTCTTTTAATTCAACAAATTTCGATAATCGCTGAATCTCTTTTTCCAGAGGTTCGCAGGCAGCTTGCTGTGAAGCGTAGTCTTTTGAAATTTCAGCATGATCTTCGTCATTCAGCAATGATTTTTGTATGATTTCGATTTCCTGTTGTTGTTGTAAGATTTCTTTACTGGCTTCCTTATTCTTTTCATAGGCTTTTTTCCCAAGTTCGCGATAGATACCGGTACCGGTGATTTTTTCTAGAAGTTCGCCTCGTTCTGCTTTATTTACCTTTAAAAACTGCGCAAATTCACCCTGGGCCAATAAAACTGCTTTGATAAACTGGTTATAATTTAAACCGATCAGGGCTTCGTTTTTCGCCGGAACATCGGACTTTTTTAGATCGATTAATTTACCAGAGGCTAAATCTGCAATTTCCATTTCATAATCTCTAAGATTATCATTACGATTAGTGGAAATAGACCATTTAGAAGCATACACGCCACGCTTGCAATCGTAGGTTACCCTGGCAAAAGCTTCTTTTTGATTACGGGTAAGGATCGCGCCTTTGGCAATAATTTCGTTTTTCGTGATTTTCCCCAGACGTGGTACGTGATTAAAAAGCGCCAGGCAAATCACATCTAAAATCGTACTTTTTCCACTTCCGGTAGGGCCGGTAATAGCAAAAAGCGAACTGGCAGAAAAGGGTTTATCGGTAAAATCGATTTGCTGCGGTCCGCGAAGCGAATTGATATTTTCGAATTCAATTTTTAATATTTTCATGCTTGTTGGTCAAGATTTTCAGATTGGTGAATTTCTTCTAAAATTTCATTGAAAGCGCTCCAGATTTCATTTTTCGTGGTTTCCTCGTAATCGTGAGAGCTTACCAATTCAGCAAAAACATCAGTAGGTTTTAGGTCTTCCAGTTGTTGGGATTCCGCATATAATTCGGCCGTTCCTTTCAACTTATTTTTAAATTGTGCACGCTGTTTTACAATTTCATAGCCCGGTTTTTTAAATCCGTTGATCAAAACATCAAGGGCGTAAATTTTTTGTGCGTCATATTGTTCTTCAATTAGGTCAACTTCAATCAAATAATCCAGGTGATCATGATTTTCCAATGTATTTAGTTTGAATTCAATCTCGTTAAGATCACCACTAATTTTTAATAATTTCCTAAAGTTTGGTACTGTTATACTTTTAGGTTCCCACGAGATTGCCGTATCTAGAACCAGGATTCTTTTATCGTCCTTCCGTTCGCTAAAAGAAAGGGGAATAGGGGAGCCGCTATAAAAAACCGGAACTTCTGCTGAAACACGCTGCGGTTTATGGATATGTCCTAAAGCAACGTAATTGAAAAATTGACCAAACTGAGAAGCATTAAAAGCTGCCTGGTTCCCAATCTGGATATCCCTTTCGCTCTCTGAAGTTTCGATTCCGGCAGCAAATAAATGTCCCATGGCCACAGCCGGAATGCCCGGAAACTGATTTTGGCAAATTTCGGCTGCTTTTTCAAACGTATGTTGAATACCGTTTCTAATTGCTTCAATCCTATCCTCATAGGTTATGCCTTCATTGGCACTACGTAAATCGGCATCCCTTAAAAAAGGTATAGCGGCAATTACCAGTTCGACTTGTTGTTCTGCATTAAATATGGGGATAATGCTTTCTTCTAGTTTTTCAGGTAATCCGCCAATAATGCTGATATCGAGTTCGCGTAAAATTTCTTTGGGGGCATCCAACATGGCTGGCGAGTCGTGATTACCACCTGTGGCGATAATTTTACAGTCCAGTTTTTGTAATTTTATAAGAGACTGGTAATATTGTTTACGGGCATCTGATGATGGGTTCGCTAAATCGAAGACGTCCCCCGAGATCAATAACAGTTCAATATTTTCATCCTGAATAATCTTACAAAGCCAGTCTATAAACAAATCAAAATCGGCAAAAAGATCGTGTTTATGCAGTTTTTTACCAATATGCCAATCGGCGGTATGAAGAATTTTCATGCTGAAATTTTGTTTTAAAGAAGAAAAATGGATGAACAATGGCAAAGGTATTCAAATAAAAATCCTTTTTAAATTATACTAATTCGATTTAGCTGAAATTAACTCAAAATAATTTCTTCAATTAAATTATCGGATTTTGAACAAAAGAGGGAAAAACTTGCTTTTTATCTACAAAAAATCTATTGGCAGAATAAAAAATAAAGACTTTTTAAAAAGCTTTGATACCTTGTAACCTAAGCCGCTTTTTTAATAAATTAAGGCGTCATAACTGTGGTAAAAATAGTAGTTTTGATGAACTCAATTTTAAAAGAGTAACGATACTAACTAATGGAAACCAAAAGGAATTACGTAATTGATTTCGATAGTACTTTTACCCAGGTAGAAGCTTTAGATGTGTTGGGAGAGATATCCCTTGCAAATGCAAAAGATAAAGAGGCAAAATTAGCCGAACTTAAATCCCTTACCGACCGCGGTATGGAAGGTAAACTAGCTTTTAGGGATTCGCTTAGGGAACGCCTTGATATTTTGGAAGCCGAAGAAAAACATCTTGAACCTCTTATAGAAAATCTTAAAACACGTATTTCTAAATCCTTTAGACGTAACGAAGAGTTCTTTAGAGAAAACCGCGACCATATTTATATCATGTCGAATGGCTTTAAAGAATTTATAATTCCCATTGTTGCTGAATTGGGTATTAAAGCAGAACATGTTTTTGCGAATGATTTTGTATTTGATGAAAATCGTAAAATTGTAGGCTTTAATACTGAAAATGTACTTAGCAGCAATAATGGTAAAGTAAAACAATTACAATCACTGGATCTACAAGGCGATGTTTATGTGATAGGTGACGGCTATACCGATTATGAAATTAAGGCAGCCGGCCTTGCTAATAAATTTTATGCCTTTACCGAAAATGTGGAGCGGGATCAGGTTACTGAAAAAGCCGATCATATCACTCCAAGTTTCGATGAATTTTTATATCTACATAAAATGAATAAAGCGATTTCGTATCCAAAAAACCGAATTAAAGTTTTACTTCTTGAAAATGTTCATGCAGATGCTGTAAAAATCATGAAAGAAGAAGGCTATAATGTTCAAACGATAGCTGGTGCTTTGGACGAAGAAGAATTAAGCGAACAAATAAAAGATGTTCATGTTTTAGGTATTCGTTCTAAAACGCAATTAACCAAAAAAGTATTAGAAAACGCCAATCGATTAATGGCTGTGGGCGCTTTTTGTATTGGTACCAATCAAATCGATCTCGAAGCCTGTCTTGATAAAGGAGTAGCGGTATTTAATGCACCTTATAGTAATACCCGATCTGTAGTAGAGTTGGCTATTGGAGAAATTATTTTCTTGATGCGCAATTTACCAGATCGTATTGCTGAGATGCACCAGGGGATCTGGAATAAATCGGCTACGGGAAGTTTTGAGGTAAGGGGAAAGAAACTGGGAATTGTAGGTTATGGCAATATAGGAGCACAGCTTTCTGTCATGGCAGAGAGTATAGGCTTTGATGTATATTACTACGATCTTGTAGAGCGTTTAGCTTTAGGAAACGCTACAAAATGCAGTTCTTTAGATGAATTATTGCAAACTGTGGATATCGTCACCTTTCATGTAGACGGCAGAAAGGAAAACAAAAATATTATAGGAGATCGCGAACTTTCATTAATGAAAGAAGGTTCTTATTTATTGAATCTTAGCCGCGGATCTGTAATCGATATTGAAGCCTTGCATAAACATATTTCTTCTGGAAGAATAAAAGGGGCAGGGGTAGATGTATTTCCTAAAGAACCAAAAACCAATCAGGAAGAATTTGTTTCTAAATTAAAAGGTCTACCAAACGTAATTCTTACACCGCATATTGGCGGAAGTACTGAAGAAGCCCAGGAGAATATCGGAAATTTTGTACCCGGTAAGATTATAGAATATATAAATACGGGAGGAACTACAAATAGTGTAAACTTCCCTAATTTACAATTGCCTAGATTAGAAAATGCACACCGCTTAATTCATATTCATCATAATAAACCCGGTATTATTGCCCATATGAACAGAATTTTGGCGGCAAACGATATCAATGTGGTTGGTCAACATCTTAAAACCAACGAAACCATTGGTTATGTGATCACCGATATTAATAAAAAATATGATAACGATGTGATCAAAGAATTAAAAGGAATAGAAGGGACAATACGTTTTAGAGTTCTTTACTAGACTTTTCTTTTTATTATATGTGAGTAAAAAGCAGTATCAATTTGATACTGCTTTTTAATTTTAATTAATTTTTTGTGTATATTTAATCGATTTAGCAATCATTAACTTAAATCGCAAAAATGTATTTATCTAAATTTAAAGCTGGTCTAATCTGGATCTTATTGTACTCGTGTTTTATTTATCAAAGTAACGCCCAACAGCAGTATCAGTTAGACTCTCCTGATAAGGATTTAAAAATAAACATTGAAATTTCGGATAGTATTTACTATTCGGTGTATGCTCAGGGAGAGTTGTTGCTCGGCAATAACACCTTAAGTTTACAGTTGAAAAATGAAGTGCTTGGGGTAAAACCAAAAATTAAAAAGGTTAAAAATACAAGTGGAACAGAGGAACGTTCGCCCATAGTACCTTTAAAATTTTCAAATATAAAAAAGGACTTTAAAGCTATTGAAATAGAGTTTAAAGGAAACTATTCTATAGAGTTTAAAGCATATAATGAAGGTATTGCCTATAGGTTTAAATTAGGTAAAAAAGGCAGTTTAGAGGTGATTCAAGAAAATTTTGATATCGTTTTTCCTGCAGAATATACCTTACACCTGCAACAAACACCTTCTTTTAAAACTTCTTACGAATACCCTTATACGCATTTAAAAAGCTCGGATTTCACTGCTGAAGAAAGCATGTCGGTTCTTCCTGTTTTAATCGAAACGACCGGGAATCATAAAATCTTAATTTCAGAATCAGATCTTTTAAATTATCCGGCAATGTTTGTAAAAGGAACGGGAAATGGGTTGAAGTCGGTATTTCCGAAAAATCCAATTGATTTTGAAGATGAAGGAGATCGAAGTATGAAGATTTTAAAAAGAGCCGATTATGTAGCTAAAATCGATGGTAACAGAACGCTGCCGTGGCGTTATTTCGTGATTAGCGATAAAGACACAGAGATTTTAGAAAATACGATGAGTGCTAACCTGGCAACACCCAATGTTTTAAAAGATGTTGAATGGATTAAGCCGGGCCAGGTAAGTTGGGAATGGTGGAATGGAGCCTCACCCTACAATGTAGATTTTGTTGCTGGCTTTAATGAAGAGACCTACAAATATTTTATCGATTTCGCATCTGAATTTGGAATTCCTTACATTATTATGGACGAGGGCTGGGCGGCAAGCACTACAGATCCTTATACTCCAAATCCAGATATCGACCTTTTTGAACTAATAGAATATGGGAAGAAACGCAATGTAAAAATTGTTTTATGGTTAACCTGGCTTACCGTAGAACACCATTTTGATTTATTTGAAAAATTTGCAGAGTGGGGAATTGCAGGTATAAAAATTGATTTTATGGATCGTAGTGACCAGTGGATGGTACATTTTTACGAACGTGTTGCTAAAGAGGCAGCTAAACATGAACTTTTTGTAGATTTTCATGGCTCTTTTAAGCCTGCTGGATTAGAATACAAATATCCTAATATATTATCGTACGAAGGCGTTTTGGGAATGGAACAAATGGGACGAGCCACACCGGATAATAGTTTGTTTTTACCATTTATGAGAAATGCAGTTGGAGCTATGGATTATACCCCAGGAGCAATGATAAGCATGCAACCCGAATTTTATTACAGCAGAAGACCAAATTCTGCCGCAATAGGTACAAGAGCTCAACAAATGGCTTTTTTTGTGATTTTTGAGAGTGGTTTGCAAATGCTAGCCGATAATCCAACCAATTATTTTAAAAATGAAGAGTGCACCCAATTTATCACCGATGTACCGGTTACCTGGGATCAAACAATTGCTCTGGAAGCTGAAGTGGGCCAATATGCTATTGTAGCTAAAAGAAAAGGTAAACAATGGTATTTAGGTGGCATTGCTAATAGTAAAGAAGACGAGCGTACGTTTAAAATTAAGTTAGATTTTTTACCAGAAGGGGAAACCTTGCAACTTACTTCTTTTGAAGATGGGGTGAATGCCAAAAGACAGGCCATGGATTATGTAAAAAGGACAAAAACGGTTAAAAAGGATGATGTTTTAGAAATTACCATCGTTAAAAATGGTGGCTGGGCTGCAAAAATAGAATAAACAGATTACTGGATTAGGTGATCAATCAACATAAAGAGCTCGGGCTATGAGGCCTGAGCTTCTTTTTTTAATTCTCTATCTTTAAAATATTCAAAATCGACTATTTTTTCAGATTCTTTCCAAAGCTTTTTGGCTTTATATTTATCCTTAGAATTATAATCTGAATCTACAATTACGGGATGTCCTTTATATTGTTTGGTTCCTGAAGGACCAATATATTCTCCACCATTCAAGGTATCATCTAAGCAGGCACGTAAGATAGGAAGCGCACCTTTTTCAGCAGATTGAGAAAATATGGGCATTAGTAAGGGGGATAAGAATCTTAACCATCCGGGCAGGTTTCTCATTAGGTTAGTATTAGAAATCCCGGGATGTGCTGCATAAGAATGCATATCGAAACCTTTTTTTACCAGTTTTTTATCCAGATGATAAGCAAAAATAAGGCATGCCAATTTGCTTTGGGCATAAAATTGACGCTTATCGTAGGATTTTTCAGCATTTAAATTATCAAAATGAATGTCTCCCCAGCGGTGGGCAAGACTACTTAGGCTAACTACCCGTGATCTAAAAGATTTTTCTAAAACAGGAATCAATAATCCGGTAAGTAAAAAATGACCAAAATAATTCACTTCCATTTGTAATTCTAAACCATCTTCGGTTTTCTGAAAAGGTGTCATCATTACTCCGGCATTATTTACCAACATATCAAGTTTGTTATATTGGGATTTAAAACTTTTAGCAAAAGCACGTACAGAAGCAAGACTGGCAAGATCAATTTCCATAAGCGTTAATTTAGCCTCAGGTAGTGATTTTAATATTTTTTGTTTGGCAGTTTCAGCTTTTTGTAGATCACGGCAGGCCATAATCACTTCAACTCCTACGCTGGCAAGTCCTTTGGTAGTTTCGTAACCAATACCTGCATTTGCTCCGGTTACAATGGCAATTTTACCTTCCTTTTTTTTTGCTTTACTTAGAGACCAAAAGTTCATATAGTACTATTGTTTGAGATTTTGATTTGGATTTTTGGATCATGTATTCTTAATAGAACACTTTTTATTTTGATAATGGAGGTTAGTGGATTATATCCTGGTCAAATTTTTAGTTCAATTGTAGTTTGCAAATGCAAAGCTTTAAAACATTTAGCCCTGTTTTAAGCTTCATTTTGCCCTAAATGTAAAACGCAAATTCGGTTTATTTTGTTAAATAGGACATAATTCCGAATTCAGAAATTTTTCAGCTTTCAAATTAAAAATAATGTGATATAAATGGTTTTAAATTAGCATTATCGTTACATTAAATGAACTGTCAAGTTTAAAACATCCATTACTTTTCATTTTTTCATATTAATAAGAATTCAACAAATAATTAACTCGGTATTAGCAGATTCCAGAGGTGTTATCTGCTAATTTTGTTGATTGCTACATTGATCCCTAAGCATAGGATTAATTTATTACCATGAAGAAAATCTATAAAAGTAATTTAGCTTTAAATATGAGCTCATTTTTTAATACCCTTAAATCCTTATTTCCAACAGATTTATTTTTCAATAATAGCCTAAGAAGCTGTAGTATAGGCTGCTCACTTTTTGTTATTTACTGTTTAAGTTCCTGTAATAAAAATGAAGAGAGTACCAGGCCGGTAGAAGTTCCTGTTAAAGTTTTAGACACCATTACTGTAGATCCGCCATTAGAAAGACTGGCTGTTGTATATCATGTGGATTCTATAAAAAACAGAACGGCTTTAGACAGTTTTAATTCACGGTACAGCGAGGAACAGCGTAAAATTATCTACGCTCTAAATAGGATAGACCAACGTAAGGTTTGGACGGGTAAAGAATTGGTGGTTCCAGATACAATAAGTACAGATCTAATGGACTATAGTCCTTTTCCTAAACAATTGGGTATGGTAGATACTATTCCTAAACTGGTTTTAATTTCGCAACGTATCCAGGCTTTTGGTTTATATGAAGCCGGTAAACTTATAAAATGGGGACCGGTAAGTAGTGGTAAGAAATCGACTCCTACACCAAATGGATTGCATTACGGAAATTATAAAGCTAAGCGAAAGGTGAGTTCTGTAAATAAAGACTGGATACTGCCTTACTATTTCAATTTTATGAATTTTGAAGGGGTAGGTACACATCAATATTCGCTGCCGGGTTATCCGGCAAGTCATGCCTGTGTTAGATTGTATATGGACGATGCTCAATTTATCTATGATTGGGCGAGTATGTGGAAACTGAATGGAACTAGCATAAAAAAGAATGGAACCCCATTTATAGTATATGGCGAGTATGATTATAATAAAAAGAAACCCTGGCTGCAATTGGCAGATAGCCTGGAAAGTAATGATTTTAAAGAAGATGAATTGGAGATGTTAAGAACCCATATTCAATCGTATAAAGATGATGCTAAAAATTTTGTCGTTGAAGAAGAACCGGAAAAGCCATTGACATAAATTAATATAAAATATAAATAGCTGTTGAATTTTCTTATCTTTTATTATATTTCGGTAAAAGAAATTTTATGAAACTTTCCGGCTTTTTCACTTTAATTATTGTACTTATCAGTTTTCATAGTATGGCTCAAACCAATGTGATGATAAGAGCTAAAGCTAAAGATGCCAAGTTTATAGGTACCTCTGTAGGTGGTGCAAAAATTTTGGTTAGGGATGCTTTAACGAAAGAACTACTTGCAGAAGGAGTTACTTCTGGAAGTACGGGAAATACGGAAAAAATCATGAAGGAGCCTAAAGCACGTTATCAGGATCTTTCAGAGAATAATACTGCAGGCTACTTAGCCAAATTAGATATAAAATCACCTACTTTTATAGAAGTAGAAGCCTATGCTCCTATACATAAAAGGCAGGCCATTGTCAAATCAACAACCCAGCTCTGGGTCATCCCGGGTAAAGATATTATGGGAGACGGAGTGGTCCTTGAAATTCCAGGTTTTATCATCGATATTTTGAGTCCGCAAACCCATGAGCGTATACCTGGTGGTGTTTCTACAGAAATTAAAGCAAATATTGTGATGATGTGTGGATGTCCCGTTGAAGAAGGTGGCTTATGGAATGCTAGTAATTTCCAAATTAAAGCCGTAGTAGAAGCCGAAGGTTTTTTTAAAGAAGTAGCGCTTCAACAAACTGAAAAATCCAGTACGTTTTCGGGGAATATCGATTTAAGTAAAGGTAATTATACCATTACCGTCTATGCTTTTGATCCCAAAACAGGAAATAGCGGTGTAGACAAAACCAATATTATTATCAATTAAGGGCTGTCCAAAAAAGTCAATTTTTTTCAACCTGAACCAGCCAGCAGCCTATTTTAAGGTGGCATAAACATTGTTTAATCAGTATGGTGAAATTCTGAAATGAACCTGTAGGCAGACAGGTAGTTTTAAATGACACTTTTGAATACGTTTAGACAGCCTCGTTGTCGTTTAACTTATCCTATTTTTGTTAGTCTTTTTAGCAACACTTAATCTACCAATCCTAATTCACGGATCGTTCTTACCACGCCGTTTTCATTATTATCGTATTTCGTTACAAAATTACTGACTTTAATGATTTCAGGATGGGCATTTTTCATCGCATAGCTGTATTTGGCATTCTGCATCATTTCAAGATCATTTAAATAGTCGCCAAAAACCATGGTTTCTTCAGGCGAAATATTTAATTCTTCCTGTACGCCTTTAATTGCATTTCCTTTATTGGCGGTATTAGACATAATATCGATAAAAATTCTTGAAGCGATCGCTACTTTAAAATCATCCTGAAATTTCTCAAATTTAGGGAATGTATTTTCTTCGACTCCTTCAAAATTACAAAGGGTAACCTTTAAAACTTTATCTTTAACACTGGTAAGGTCATCTACAAGTTCCAGGCGCTTGTAATATTTACCCACTTCATTGATAAATTCTTCATCATCATTTTCAGCATAAGCCGAATTGATACCGCATAAAACCAAATTACAATTCTCGGCTTCTCGTCCAAGTTTTATAAACTCGTTAGCCTGTTCGCGATCCATTGTGTTGGTATATAATTCTTTATCCTTATGTACCACATAGCTACCGTTTTCGGCAAAAAACATCATATGGCCTTTAAGTTGCTCAAAATTAGAAACCAGGTTATAATACTGCCTTCCACTGGCTACAGAAAACATAATTCCTTTATCACGTAACTTTTTTTCTACTTCCCAGAATTCTGGATGAATATTATGCTGGTCGTCCAGCAAAGTACCATCCATATCTGTGATTATTAATTTGATCATAGCATTTTTTTAAAAGCTTAAATATAGCGGTTTCTATGGAAAACTGAGCGTATAGAAGATTAATTTAGTGTTTCCTTAAGAAGCAGTCTATGTAGGAAGCTATGTTATTTTTATTTAAAATAAATCTGAATTAGCTTTTTAAAATGATTGTAGGTTTTTACATTTGCGAAATTATTTAAAAATAGTCTAAATAAATAGATCGAAAAAAATGTCACAAAAACAATTACTCCTATTTTTATCATTATTTCTTTCTTCGCTGGGATTTGCCCAAAATTCAGGAACGCTTAAAGGGCAGGTGATAAATAGTGCTAATCAACCTATTTTTAATGTGAATGTTGCTTTACAAGGTACTTCAAAAGGAACGGAAACCAATCGAAATGGATTTTATGAATTGCGAAATGTACGCCCCGGTACCTATACGATAAAATTTTCTTACGTTGGCTATAAGGCTACTGAAGTAAATGTTTCGGTTGAAGGTGGAGTAATTACCGATATTGCTCCTGTAGTTTTAATAGGCAGTGAAGAGCAATTAGGAGAAGTGCTGCTTAATGCTGAAAATAAGACTAATGAGTTTACCAAAAGTTCCAGTGTTTATGTCTCTAAATTACCGCTATCCAGAATGGAAAACTCCCAGGTATATAATTCAATTACGGCAGACTTATTACAAAGTCAGGTAGTTACCAATTTTGATGATGCTTTAAAAAATGCAGCTGGTATTACCAAATTATGGGAATCTACCGGTAGGGGTTCTGATGGGGCAGGTTATTACTCTTTAAGAGGATTTGCCGTTCAGCCCAATTTAACAAATGGTTTACCTGCTTTAACTAACGGTAGTCCTGATCCACAAAATATTGAGACCATCGAAGTTATTAAAGGACCTTCCGGAACTTTATATGGAAGTTCAGTGGTTTCTTATGGAGGATTAATTAACGTAGTAACAAAACGCCCATATAACGATTTTGGTGGGAATATTTCATACACTTCAGGAAGTTATGGTTTAAATAGACTAACGGCAGATGTGAATTTACCTTTAAAACAAGGGCTAAATTTAAGGGTGAACTCGGCATACCATACCCAGGAAAGTTTTCAGGATGCAGGTTTTAGAAAATCATTTTTCTTCGCACCTTCTTTATCTTACCAGGTAGATGATCGTCTTTCTTTCTTAGTGAATACTGAAATCTATCAGGTAGAAACAACCAATCAAACCATGTTATTTTTGGACAGAGGTAGTAAACTGGTTGTAAATAATCTTGATGAATTAGGTTACGATAATAATCGCTCTTATACTTCAGATGATTTAGGGATCGAAAATCCAATGTACAGTATTCAGGCGCAGATGAACTATAAGTTATCTGAGAGCTGGACATCTCAAACAGCAGTTTCTCAAAGTTCAGCAAAAGCAAGAGGCTATTATTCATATTTATATGAAGGAACGTCAAGTTTTATGGGAGAAGATGCTTTATTCGGAACGACTTTGGATAGTGGAGTAGTTTTTGCCAGACAAATGAATCACCAAAACTCAACCACGCTAACGACCGATATTCAGCAAAATTTCATTGGTGATTTCAACATCGGTAAAACCAGAAACCGTATAGTGGCCGGTTTAGATTACTATAATCGCGAGGTTCGAAATAATGGTACCGGATATCTAAGAAACGGGTTAATTTATATTGGTAGTGCCAAAGCAGAAAATGTAAATGCAAGTGTATACGGTATTACAGATCCTAATGCTTACATCACAGATTACGATAGCGGTATTTTATCGAAGTCGGGCGTAGATGCACTTTTTGAAAGTTCAGACATCAATCCCTCCAATTCCAGACAAGAGATTTATAGTGCTTATGTATCTGATATTTTTAATCCTATCGAGGCATTATCGATTATGGCAAGTTTACGTGTAGATCGTTTTGAGAGCAAAAACAATAGCCAAACGGCATGGTCTCCTAAATTTGGTGTGGTATACCAACCTGTTTTGGATAAGCTGTCTTTATTTGCTAATTACCAGGATGGTTTTAGCAATGTAGCCCCACAAACCGGAATGGATCTGAATGGCAATAATAAAAATTATGAATTCGATCCTGAACATGCAAGACAGCTTGAAGGTGGTATAAAATTAAATCTTCTTAATAATAAGATAGCCACAACATTGTCTTACTATGATATTCAGGTAACCAACACGGTGATGACCATAGCTCCTCAAGTATATACCCAGGGAGGTGAATTGTATAGCCGTGGATTTGAGGCCAGTATAACTGCCGCGCCCCTAAAAGGTTTAAATATAAATGCGAATTACAGTTATAACGAAAGTGAACTTACCAAAGGAACTGAGGGAGATGATTTCTTAGGCCGCCGTCCAGAAAGTGCGGGACCACAAAATCTAGCAAATCTTTGGGCCACTTATCAATTTTCTAACAACGCATTGGATGGTTTTGGAGTTGGTTTTGGAGGAAATTATGGAAGTGAAAATATGATTTTTAATAGAAATACTGCAGGTATTTTTACACTGGATGATTATACGGTATTAAACGCCTCTTTATTTTACCAAACTGAAAAATTCGGAATTACGTTAAAACTGAATAACCTTAATGATGAAGAATATTATAATGGTTGGTCGACCATTAACCCACAAATTGGGAGAAATTTGTCGGCTAATTTTACTTATAAATTCTAAATTAATAAGGAATTACTCCAGTCCAATCTCAACTATTAGAATGGGATAGGGGTACATCAAAATAGTAAAAGAATTTCCGATTTATATCTCGTGGCCGCGCTCCGGGGTTTATTTAAAATTTATTCTAGTTAGTTTGTGTTTAGTCGGATACTTTAAAAGTGTCCGGCTTTCCTTTTTATTACATTTGTTCAAAATTTTGAAATGGCAGGTAAAAACGCTTTTAAAACAATAATTCATCAACTCCATTTGTGGTTAGGATTAACCTCTGGGATTGTTATTTTTATTGTAGCAATTACCGGCTGTATTTTCACTTTTCATGATGAATTAAAAGATGTTTTTTACGATTACCGATTTGTACCCCAGCAGGATTCGGCATTTATAGCCCCTTCTTTTTTACTGAAAAAAGCCAATGATTTTCAGCCAGATTTTGAAGCATCAATGGTGGTTTACAATGGTGGTTCCCGCCCCGCTACAGTAAGTATGACTAAAGATGGGAGTGATTTTTTACTGAATTTTAATCCGTATACTGGTGAATTGATTAAAAAAGTAAACCTGGACACTGAATTCTTTACCATTATTGAAGAATTGCACATGTACTTATTACTTCCACAAGAAATAGGAAAGCAAATAGTGGGCATGGCGACGGTCATTTTTGTGATCTTAGTATTAAGTGGTATTATTCTTTGGTGGCCAAAAAAGGTAAAATACTTAAAACAGCGATTATCGGTAAAATGGAGTGCACGCTGGCGACGAATTAATTACGACTGGCATAATGTTACCGGTTTTTATACCGCAATAATTGCTTTGATTCTAGCCATTACCGGCCTGGCATTTATTTATGAACCGGTACATGATTCTTTTTATTCGGTAGCGAATTTTGGGGAACGACATGAGTCTGACTTTTTTATACCAGCGATAAAAGACCCTGCTGGTAATGAAGAATATCAGCAACATGCAATGGACTTGGCTTTCCAGCAAACCATAGCCTTAAAACCTGAGAGCGGAATGTATTTTGTATGGAAGCAGGATGGAACTTCTCCTATCATTTCCGGAGCTTATCCTAAATCCCTTCACTTTGATCATCAATCTAATTATCAATTTCATCCAAAAACGGGAGAGCTTTTATATCAATCTAATTATCACACCAAAAGTACGGGCTTAAAACTTCAGGAAATGACATACGGGTTGCATAGTGGCCAGTATTTTAGATTGCCCGGGAAAATTATTACTTTTCTAGCTAGTCTTTTTATAGCAGTTTTACCTATTACAGGCTTTTATATCTGGTATGGAAGAAAATTTAAATCACCAAAGAGAAACCCAAAAATTTCTAAAAAAGCATAGCATCGATTATACTTCCAAAAAATGCCAATATTACCGCTAGCCAAAGCGAAGGTAAAAATCCTTCGGTTTTAAAGCCACTGCTTAACTGATCGGCAATTTCAATAATGATGGCATAAGCAACGATTCGAGTCACAAAGCCTAATCCCAGAAAATAAAACATTCCTAAGGTGGCGATATTTAAAACAGCGGTGAATAGCCAGCTTAAAAAGAAGCTTAATACACCAATAAGCAAAGCGACTAAAACAGCAGTTTTAAAACTTTTAAGATGAACTTTATTAAGGAATTTAGCGGCGACCATTAAGATTAGCGCATCGATAAGAATATGAATAATAGCAGATAACATAATGTACTTTTGTAGTTGTTATCTGAAAAATACAAAAACAAGTCTTAAGGCTTATGTATTTAAAAAAAGCTTAACTAAATTTTTTTGTTTAAAACGCGTGGTTTGGTTTGAAAAATAACTTCGAATACGGCTTTGTAATTGGCTAGTTTTTCACGTTTCATTATCTTGGTTTCAATTTTAAATTCCCGTTCTTTAGCTTCAAAACCATAATAATCTAACCCCAAATGTTTGGCGATAAACAAGGCCCGGGGTAAATGAAATTGTTGTGTAATTACGATCGCATCTTTAATATTAAAAACTTTAGAGGCTCTGTACATGCTATCATAGGTGTCGAAACCGGCGTGATCTAAAATTAGTATATCTGATGGTATGCCATTTTCTGTAAGATAATTGGCGATGGCATCAACTTCGTTGTAATCATCGCTGCCGTGATCACCGCTAATTAAAATTTCTTCTACTTTATGGTGCTTTAAAAGATCGATAGCAGTGTCTACCCGATCTTGTAAAATAGGGGAGAGTTTCCCGTCTGAATGAACACTGGCGCCTAATACAATCGCGGTTTTTGCGGAGGGAACCTCATTGATTTCGGCATACATTCGGCTAGCTATATCCTGTTTAATAAAAGCTTCTAATCCAAGAGTAATGAAGATCCCGAGTACAATTAAAATTACGGTATAAAGAATAGATTTTTTAAGAAACCGCATGCATCTTTTTCTTTTTTATTTTAATTTCGAAGATAACCAATAAATTTTGATGGATTAGTTATTTCTATGCATTAACGTTACAATTACTTACTACATTGCTTAAATTAGCAAAAAATTAGAAGAAAAATGAGTAATATAAAAGCTTTGCAATGGCGTTATGCTGTGAAAAAATTTGATGAAAAAAAGATTTTACCAGAGTCTAAGGTGGATATCTTAAAGCAGGCTTTTAATCTAACCGCCACTTCTTATGGATTGCAGCCTATAAGACTTGTTGTGGTGAAAAATAAAGAGTTACAGGAATCTTTAAAGGAAAAAGCAATGAACCAGGTGCAGCTTTCTACGGCTTCGCATGTACTGGTGATATGTATTGAAGATAATGTAGATAAAGAATTTATTCTGAATTATTTTGAGCGCGTAAAGCAAATTCGTGAAACTCCCGATGAGATCTTAGATCCGTTTAAGAATTTTCTGCTAGAAGACTTCGGCAATAAATCGAATGAGGAACTTGCCATTTGGGCTAAAAATCAGGCGTATTTGGTATTAGGAACTTTACTTACCGTATGTGCTACGGAAGAAATCGATGCCTGTCCTATGGAAGGTTTTTTACCGGAAGCCTATGATGAACTTTTAAATCTGAAGGAAAAAAATTTAAAGTCGGTTTTGGTATTGCCCGTAGGTTACAGGGCTAAAGATGATATCTTCTCCAGCTTTAAAAAAGTAAGACGCGCAGAGGAAGATGCGATTATAAATATCTACTAGATTATTCCTGATTTTGATTTTTGCTTGAAGCTTTCACCTTTCACTTGATTAAAGGCCTTCATTATCGTGACTAATGCCCCTTACTTTATTATGAAAACTCTATCAGTTTAGGTATGCCTCATCATCAAAGCAGTGATTTAAATAATCTCTCGTTGAGGGGTTATTTCTCGAGGCTTGTCTCGAAATTGTAAAAAAGGTTTTCCGATTAATACCTCGTGGACTTTACCAGAAGTTTTTGATTATGGTTTTCTTTTATCTAAAAAAACTAGATGTAAATACTTTTATGAAAAGTATATAAAAACCTCATAGAATCTTTTATAGGTACAAAGGTTCCTGTTAGAATCTCATCTACGGATTAATAAATATTTATAAGAACCTGAAACAACTTAGATAGCGATCAGAATCGGTTAAAGAAAATAGACTAGATAGGCTCTTCTATATAAAGAATTAGTAATTTACGTAATCTACGATTTCCAGGCCATAACCAATCATTCCTACACGCTTTGTCTGTTTGGAATTAGAAAGCAGTTTTATTTTATGGATACCGAGATCATGTAATATTTGTGCTCCTATCCCAAAATCTTTATTATCCATAGAAGGTTGGGGTGCTTTTAGTGTACCTTCTTTCTGATTTTCTTTTAATTCTGCCAATCGGCTTAAAAGGCTTAGCGGTTTAGTTGCAGGATTAATAAATACAACAGCACCTTTACCATCTTTATCCAATGCCTTAAACATGCTATCTAATTTTTTATCGGCATCATTCATTAAGGTGTCTAGAATATCATTATTGACCAAAGTAGAATTCATACGAACCAAAACTTCTTCTTCTTTAGTCCACGCACCTTTAGTAAGCGCAATGTGGATTTGATTATTGGTGGTTTGCTTAAAGGCCCTCAATCTAAACTCACCGAATCTGGTCTTAATATCAAAATCTTCTTCTTTTACAATAAGAGAATCATGTTGCATACGATATGCCACCAGATCTTCGATAGAAATAATTTTAAGATTAAATTTTTTGGCAACTTCCATAAGTTGGGGAAGTCTTGCCATGCTACCATCTTCATTTAGGATCTCTACCAAAATTCCGGCTGATTGCAGTCCAGCCAGACGAGCAAGATCTATAGATGCCTCAGTATGCCCTGTTCTTCTTAAAACACCGCCATTTTTAGCCCTTAGTGGGAATATATGTCCAGGCCTTCCTAAATCTTCAGGTTTGGTTTCTTTTTCGGTTAAGGCTTTTATGGTTTTTGCACGATCGTGGGTTGAAATTCCTGTGGTACATCCATGACCAATTAGATCTACAGAAACTGTAAATTGCGTATTATGCAAAACGGTATTATCATCTACCATCAGGTTTAACCCCAATTCTTTAGATCGATCCTCGGTAATCGGGGCACATATTAATCCGCGGCCGTGAGTAGCCATAAAGTTAATCATCTGTGGAGTTACTTTTTCAGCAGCAGCAACAAAATCACCTTCATTTTCGCGATCTTCATCATCTACTACAATAACTACTTTACCAGCTTTGATATCTTCAATAGCCTCTTTAATTGTATTTAACTTAAAGGATTTATGTCCCTCATTAATTCCTGACATTTTGCAGCTTTTTTAGTTTAGCAAAGGTATTTAATCTATTTATCTTTGGGCTTTACCAGTCCTATCTTTTTAAAGAATTTCGAGATCGGTTCTGTTATTATATCAAAAGAAAATAATCCCTGGTCTGTAGTAGCCCTATAGGTAAAATAAATCCCCAACGGTAGCATAATTAGGGTACTAAGCCATGTAGCTATAAACGGACTAATACTGCCATCCTCTGCACTGTTTTTAGCAAAAATCCCTATAAAATGATAACTAAGAAAAATGATAATTGCAATAACCATTGGGAGTCCCATGCCCCCCTTACGGATAATGGCGCCTAAGGGAGCTCCAACAAAAAAGAGTACAATACAGGCTACCGCAAGTACATATTTTTCGTGTAGGGCAATTTCATATTTATTTAAGCGTCTACTACTTTGCTTAAATTCCTGTTTTTTTATAGAAAGGTGAGAAATTGCAGCATTGGTAGTTCTAATCGCATCATCTACAATGCGTTGTGACTGATTGCTGTTGTAGTTATCTAATATAGAATGTTTAAAGCTTTTATACTTATCAGATTCTTCCGGATTGAAATTAATATCTAAAGACTTAACTCCGGTTCTACTATACATAGAAGTTGCAAAAGCTTCTTTACGCTCGTTTAAGGAAACCGAAAAGCTATCTATACTTTTGGTAAGTTCACCAATTCTAAGCATACTTTGTGTCGTATAACTCTCATCGTCCATGTCTACCTGGTTTAATTCGGAGAGGTCGATATTTTTAGTGTACTCCTCAAAATAACTTTTCATAAAAGGTTTATGATCTCGTTTAGAATAGTCACTGGGTTGTACTTCTCGGTAGTAATTTCCATCGGTTAGAACTAAAGACAATACGTTAGAACCTTCGCTACTTACTAATTCTCCTTCTTTGGATTTGATTACAGTATAATCACCACCACGTTCAGTTCCGGTATGAATGATTACATCGTGGAGGTATTGATCGTTATCCCCGCTCTTTTTGTCAACTTTAATATTGATATTTCCAACTTCGTTAAAAACACCTGCGGTAATGGCCATTGCCGGTTTCATTTTAGCAATGTTTTTTCGCAGGTTAATAATTTTGAACTCAGCGGCGGGAATCACATTATTAGCAAAAACAAAGGCGGTAATACTTACCAGTACAATAAAAAGAGTAAGACCGCGCATTGCGCGCTGTAAAGAAATCCCCGAAGATTTCATGGCGGCAAACTCGTAATTTTCGGCAAAACTACCAAAAACCATAATTGAAGTTAGCAATATGGTTAGTGGCAATACCATAGGTACTAACTTTGGAGTAGTATACAAAAGAAATTTTAGAATGATAGAGACATCTAAATCTTTACCCGCAAGTTCACCAATGTATAACCAGATTGCCTGGAGTACAAAAATAAACATCAAAATGATAAAAACGGTAAAGAATGTTTGTAGATAACTTACCAGTATGTACCTGTCTAATATTTTCAAGGATGTATGATTAATCTAATCGATTAATATAATAATTGCTGTATCTGCTTTCGTCAAAAGTAAATAGATTTTGCGCAAGAGACTGATTGGTTTTAAAACTTTTTACTGTAATCGTAATTTTTGTTCCGTTTGGCTGCGTTTGGATAAGATTGTAAATATTCTTAGTCTCTTTATCGATTCCCAGTAGAATATTTTTTACTTCAGCCTCACTGTCTTTCGGGGTTAGCTTTACGTACTGTATCGTTCTCCCATTTACATTTTGAGTGATGTCCCAATCAAAATTATATCCATCCTGATAGAAGGTAAACATTTTGGAAGGGGTGATATTATTTTCATCTTCGGCAACATAATTAGAGATATTGATCTCTTCGTCTTCCGGTATGATGGTGTATACTTTTTTACCATCAAAAAGTTGTGTGGTACCCATAAAATTCAGCACGTATTTATCACCTTTTATGCTGGCATCCCCACGTGTTTCCTGATGAATATTTTCTGAAGTATTCTCCAAAGCATATTTAAAATCGATCACCATATTATCATAACTGCTTACCTTTTTGGAAACTTCATTTAAAAGTTGCTCGGCTTTTTGGGCGTTCTGAGCGTTCATTCCAAGGCTAAAACATGCAAATATTAGAAATACTATTTTTTTCATTTTGCTTTTGATTCTTTATTTAGGTTCTTCATTAAGTAATTGATCTAAAGCTACAAGATCGGTAACTAAAACCTGTCTGGCTTTACTGCCTTCAAAAGGTCCGACAATACCGGCGGCTTCCAGTTGATCTATAATTCTACCGGCCCTGTTGTACCCCAATTTTAGTTTTCGCTGTAGTAATGATGCCGAGCCCTGTTGGGCGGTAACAATAACTTCAGCAGCTTCTCTAAATAGCTTATCTCTGTCGCTCACATCTATATCAAGTCCTGTGCCACTTTCCTCACCTTCGTAAGCTGGCAGCATGTGCGCATCTGGGTAGGCTTTTTGTGATCCAATAAATTCGGTGATCTTATCTACTTCAGGCGTATCTACAAAGGCACATTGTAAACGCTTCATCGAGCTTCCCTGGGTAAAAAGCATATCCCCACGACCAATTAACTGGTCGGCTCCGGGACCATCTAAAATTGTTCTCGAATCGATTTTAGAGGTTACCCTAAAGGCAATTCGTGCCGGGAAGTTTGCTTTGATAATCCCCGTAATAACGTTTACCGAGGGTCGTTGAGTAGCAATAATTAAATGAATTCCTACGGCACGTGCAAGCTGGGCTAAACGGGCTATAGGGGTTTCGACTTCCTTACCGGCGGTCATAATCAAATCGGCAAACTCATCTACGACCAGGATGATATATGGTAAAAATTTATGTCCGTTTTCAGGATTTAACTTTCGGTTTTTAAACTTTACGTTGTATTCCTTGATATTACGAACCATCGCATCTTTAAGTAGTTCGTAACGATCATCCATTTCGATACAAAGCGAGTTCAGTGTGTTGATAACCTTGTTGTTGTCGGTTATAATAGCATCTTCGGTATCGGGTAATTTTGCTAAGTAATGACGCTCAATTTTATTAAAAAGCGTTAATTCTACTTTTTTCGGATCAACCAGTACAAATTTTACTTCTGCCGGATGTTTAGAATAGAGTAGGGAGGTAAGAATCGCATTAAGTCCGACAGATTTACCTTGTCCTGTTGCACCTGCCATAAGCATGTGTGGCATTTTGGCAAGATCTACCACAAAAGTTTCGTTGCTAATGGTTTTTCCCAGTGCCATGGGTAGTTCCATCTCGGCATTTTGAAATTTAGGCGAAGCAATCACAGAACGCATCGATACGATCGTCGAATTTTTATTAGGGACTTCGATACCTATGGTACCTTTTCCGGGAATAGGTGCGATGATTCGTATTCCTAGAGCTGCTAATGAAAGTGCAATATCGTCTTCAAGATTTTTAATTTTTGAAATCCTGATTCCCGCTTCTGGAACAATTTCATATAAAGTTACCGTTGGGCCAACTGTAGCTTTAATTTGAGCAATTTCGATCTTGTAGTTTTTAAGCGTATCTACAATTCTGTTCTTATTTTCCTCAAGCTCTTTTTGGTTAATGGTAATACCACCTCCATAATCCTGTAATAATTCGAGTGTAGGGAATTTATAATTTCCAAGTTCTAAGGTCGGATCGAATTCACCAAAATCACTTACTAATTTTTTACTGAGCTTATCTTCATCTACCTCTTCTTCTTCAGGGGCGGTTTCTACTTCCATGGCAAGCTCTTCAGTTTCCTGTTCTTTTTCTTCCAAAGTAGATGAAGTAGTATTTGTTTTTGCTGAAATGCTGCCAACTTCAGAAAGATTATTTTCAAAATCAATTTCAGGAGCCGTATCGTCGGTCGATAAAGTTTTTTCTTCTTTTGTAATACTCTGTTTTTTCCAATCCTGCTCTTCGTCTGTGGTATTAGCGGTCATTTTTTGGGCAGAAGCTTCTTTGGCTGCTTTAAATTCAGCATTGATATCTTCCTTTTTCGTTTGTACAAATGTACCTATCATTTCCGGCGTAATTTTTAATCGCAATGCGACGTAAGCGATGAAAAGGAAAAAAAGCAGTAGCACCGTACCAAAAAATCCCAGGTAATCCTGAAGAAAATCGTTCATCTCAAAACCTATGGTGCCTCCCAAAATAGAATGTTTGGTAAAAAAGCCAAGTACTATAGATAGCCATATCATCACCAAAATTCCCCAAAACCAAAATGATGTTAGTTTTTTAGAGGGCATCCCAAAGAATAAATAAATACCAGAAAGGGTGATTAACACGGCAATAGAAAACGAAGCTACCCCAAATCCCTGGTAAATAAAGAAATCGCTAATTAAAGCACCAAATTTACTTAACCAGTTTTTGGCCTCTACACTGCGATCGCTAAATTCTTGTAGGGTACTTTGATCGGCTTGCCAGTTAAACAAAAAGGAGACAAAAGCCACGATTAGGGCCAATCCAAAAAGCATAAGAAAACTACCCAGGACCACTTTTTGGTGCCGGTTAAGTCTTAACGAAAATTTCTTTGAATTTTTAGCGGTTTTCTTAGTTCTGGTTTTCTTTTTGGCCATGCGTGGTTTTTCGGAATTTTCGGCAAAAATACAAATTAGCCCCTTCTAAAATAAAGAAAATAAAATTCAATTTTAAAACGGGTCTTTTTTTAAGAAAAACGCTGAAAAGGAGGCTTTATTTTCCCGATAGTTAAGATGCTGGGTGATTAAATTTATCGCAAGCTTTTTTATAGAAAAATTCCTGAATTGAAGGATTTTTTAAAATTTGCCAGTGTTAAGATTGTTTTAGAATACCATAATTTTAACCTGAAAATTTTATAAAGCCTGAATATATGGGATGTAAATAATGCATCCGATAATAATGGCTATAAAAGCCGCAATACATACGGCACCTGCGGCAACATCTTTTATATGACCTATTTTTTGATGAAAATCTGGATGGACAAAATCAGCAATGGCTTCTATAGCTGTATTTAGTCCTTCGGCACTCATCACCATTCCAACAGCGATGCACTGAAACATCCATTCGGTTTTTGTAATATTAAAGTAAAACCCGGCAACAGTGACAACCAAAGAAATGGCAAATTGTACCTGTATGCTGGGTTCATTTTTTATAAGCAGCCAAGCGCCTTTTAAGGCATAGCCACCACCACGAATACGTTTCCCAAGGAAACTATCTTTCATTTTATAAAAGCGTTTTTAACGCAGCAAGATAATTTGGTTCTTCAGCGATATCCGGCACTTGCTGAGTATGGATAACATTTAAATTTTCATCCAGAACGATTACTACCCGTGAAAGTAAACCTTCAAGGGGACCGGTGATCATTTCAACACCGTAGTCTTTCCCAAACTCACGTTCTTTAAAGTCAGACAAGTTAATAACATTTTTTAAACCTTCATCATTTACGAACCTTTTTTGTGCGAATGGTAAATCTCTCGAGATGCAAAGTACTACCGTATTATCTAATTCGGTAGCCCTCTCGTTAAAATTTCGTACGGATGTTGCACAAACTCCGGTATCAATACTCGGGAAAATATTAAGGATAACTCTTTTTCCTTTAAAATCTTCTAGTTTGGCTTTAGACAGGTCGGTTTTTATAAGATCAAAATGTGGTGCTTTTTCACCAATCGCAGGCAGATCTCCGTAAGTAATCACTCTTTCGCCTTTAAACGATATTTCAGACATAGCAATAAATTTGGTTAAGAATTAGTCCAGCTAAATTTAGACTATTTGGGATGGAGTGATACTAAAATTATCTTAAAACAAAAATCGGGTTCATTGAATTAACAATTAACCCGATTTTCATCTTTTCTATAGTAAAATTTTACTGATCTATTGATCCTAAAACTTTTTTCACAAAAGCATTGGCGGCATCTGTATTTTTCATTCCTTCTTCGCTTACCATTCTATGAACTTCTATAGCACCACAAATATTAGTGATTAATTCACCAATAACGTCCATTTCTTCCTCAGAAACCGATCTGTGCTCGGTAAAGCTTTCCAGAACATCTACAGTTGCCTGAAGCTTATCTGCTTCGTTATTTTTTTGCAGGTGTTTAATTACTGGTAACTTCATTTACTAAGTCTTTTAGAACGTCAAACTTATTTGTTTGAACCTGATTTACAAATTCTCCATTTTTAAACGTGGCAAAGGTTGGTAGGTTATTTACATTAGCCAGTTTTCTACTCTCCGGATACTTCTCCGCATCGACTAAAATAAATTCTACGTTCTCATTTTCACCCGACAATTTTTTAAATTTAGGTTTCATAAGTCGGCAGTTACCACACCAGCCAGCCATATACTGTACCACTACAGTTTCGTTACTGGAAACAATTTCATTTAAATTATCTTGATCTAATGTCTTCATCATAGCAATTTTTTTCCCTGTTAGGGTATGAATTCCTCGGGATAAAATCCCGAGGATAATTTATCAGCTCATCTCAAAAACTTGAGCTTACTAGGCTTTAAAACTTTTTAGTTTAAGCTAAGGTAATCAGCAACGCCTTTTCTATCGGCTTTCATTGCATCTTTACCTTCTTCCCAGTTTGCAGGACAAACCTCACCGTTTTTTTGTACATGTGTATAAGCGTCAATCAATCTTAAGAATTCCTGTACATTACGGCCTAATGGCATATGATTCACGCCTTCGTGGAATACAGTTCCTTCTTCGTCGATAAGGTAAGTTGCCCTATAAGTAACATTGTCACCTTCTAGAGTGATATCTCCGGTTTCTTCATCGTAAGATTCTCCAGTAATATCAAGAATTCCTAAACGAGAACTTAAATTACGGTTAGAATCTGCTAATATTGGGTACGTAACTCCTTCGATACCTCCATCATCTTTCGGAGTATTTAGCCATGCAAAGTGAACTTCAGGAGTGTCACAAGATGCACCAATTACCATTACATTTCTTTTTTCAAACTCTTCTAATGCAGCTTGGAAAGCGTGTAATTCTGTTGGGCAAACAAAAGTAAAATCTTTTGGGTACCAAAATAATAATACTTTCTTATTGTTTTTTTGAGCTTCTTCTAATACATTTAATTTGAATGTATCTCCTAAATCGTTCATTGCGTTAACACTTAGATTTGGAAATTTTTTACCTACAATAGACATATGTTGTTGTTTTTGGGTTCTACTTTCTTTTCTTAATTCTAGTGCAAATATAACCCAAGAGAGCAGAGTCACCACAGGAATTAAATTCTTAATTTTTATACTGTGATAGAATTTGACTATTACGAAAGAATAACGCTATAGGGTTCTTCTATTTTCTTTTGAAAACTATGCGGTACGTGTCTCGGGAGACCCCAGTTCCTTAATTTTTATTCGGAAAGCAGCAAATAATAAAGTCATAAACGGACTCAAATAATTGAAAAAGCAATAGCCAACATAAGAAAGTACCGGAACGCCCAGCACTCCGCTATGATAAGCACCACAAGTATTCCATGGGATGAGTACTGAAGTAACCGTACCTGAATCTTCTAAGGTTCTACTCAGGTTTTCTGGAGCAAGGCCCTTATCTTTATAGGCTTTGGCAAACATTTTTCCGGGAACCACTATGGCCAGGTATTGGTCTGATGCTGTAACGTTAAGAGCAAGACAGCTTATCACTGTACTGGCAAAAAGTCCAAATACACTATCAAAGAGGTTTAGCAGTGCTTTGCTTATTCTGGCTAAAGCCCCAATGGCATCCATGATCCCGCCAAAAACCATAGCACATATAATTAACCAGATAGTTCCCAGCATTCCTGCCATTCCGCTAGAAGCAAAAAGATCGTTTAAAGCGGCAGACTGTGTTTCTATAGCAGTGTCTACTGTTATGGCATCCATAATTCCGCGGTAAGCGCTAACAAAGGTAAGTTCATCGCTTCCGCTAATTTCGAGTACGATGTTTGGTTGAAAAATTAAAGCGGCTACAGCTCCTAAAAGAGTGCCAACTAATAAAGCGATTAATGGTGAGGTTTTTCTAACAATTAGAAAAATTACCAGGGCAGGCACTACAAACAACCATGGTGTGATATTGAATGATGCATCTATGGCATTTAAAATGGCGGAAGTATCTGTAGAACCAGTGGTATCTAAATTAAGACCAATAATCACAAAGATGATCAATGTGACAACGATTGTCGGTACAGTGGTAATTGCCATATATCTAATATGAGTAAAAAGATCTGTTCCTGCCATCGCAGGTGCAAGATTGGTGGTATCACTCAATGGAGACATTTTATCACCAAAATAAGCTCCGGAGAGAATGGCACCGGCCGTCATTCCTAACGGAATACCCAGAGCATCAGCAATTCCTACAAGAGCAATACCTACGGTTGCTGAAGTGGTCCAGCTACTGCCTGTAGCTACAGAAATCACAGAACAGATAATTACCGTAGCAGCAAGGAATATAGTAGGATTTAGAATTTGCAACCCGTAGTAAATCATAGTCGGAATAATTCCGCTGATAAGCCAGGTACCTGCTAAAGCCCCAACCATTAATAAGATTAAAATTGCTCCTGCCGTACTTTGGATGTTTTTAGCTACTTCGTCGATCATGCTATCAAACTTTACCTTATTAAAGTACCCTACAATCGCCGCTACAGCGCCCCCCAAAAGCAAAATAAATTGATTAGAACCACTTAAAGCCTCATCTCCATATACCACGAGAACATTAAATCCAAGCATGATGATAAGCGCAAATACGGGTATTAATGCAGCCCAAATACTTAGCTCTTTTTTGGTGACGTTTTCTTCAGCGTGGGGAGTATGGTTTTCCATTCAGTTTTAGCGGTTTATATCTAAAAGCTATGATTCGGTAGTCCGAAGATGTTTTTAGAAATTATAAAAGTTTAGCTTAGATTAAATTTTCGATTGTAATGTTACGATTTTAGATAAAAGTATGCAAGGTTTAGCTTTCTGGCTGTGATTTTAAATCGAATAGCATGGTAAAATCTAAATAATACCAAAAAATTACGAACAATATCGATTGAAGTTTCAGTTTTCTTAAAAGTTTAGAAAGGCGATTAGGAGGCATTGGTGGTTTAGAGAATAGTCGTACTTTTGTAAGTATTGTTATTAAATCAACATAAAAAACTTATTGTTATGAGTACATATGATGTTGCAGTTATAGGTTCTGGCCCAGGTGGATACGTGGCAGCCATACGCTGCGCACAACTGGGAATGAAAACTGCAATCATAGAAAAATATTCCACTCTTGGTGGGACTTGTTTAAACGTAGGTTGTATTCCTAGTAAAGCCCTTTTGGATTCTTCACATCATTATCACGATGCGGTAAAGCATTTTGAGGATCACGGAATCGAAATCTCAGGAGAAGTGAAAGTGAATCTTGAAAAGATGATGGATCGTAAAGCCTCTGTGGTTAGTCAAACCTGTGATGGGGTTAAATTCTTAATGGATAAGAATAAAATTGATGTTTTTGAAGGAATTGGTTCCTTTAAAGATAAAACTCATATCAATATTGAGAAAAATGACGGTGAAACCGAAACCATAGAAGCTAAAAAAACCATTATAGCTACGGGAAGTAAACCGGCAAATCTTCCGTTTATAGAGTTAGATAAAGAGCGGGTAATCACCTCAACTGAAGCCTTAAAGTTAAAAGAAATTCCGAAGCATTTAATTATTATCGGTGGTGGTGTAATTGGTCTTGAGTTAGGCCAGGTGTATAAGCGACTTGGTGCAGATGTTTCTGTAGTGGAGTATATGGATAGAATTATACCAACGATGGATAGTGCCCTTTCTAAGGAACTTACTAAGGTTTTAAAAAAACAAGGAGTAAAGTTCTATACGAGCACCAAAGTAAAATCTGTTGAGCGTAACGGAGATGAAATTGTTGTAAAAGCAGATGATAAAAAAGATAAAGAAGTAGAACTTAAAGGAGACTACTGTTTGGTTTCAGTAGGAAGACGTCCTTATACAGATGGTTTGAATGCCGATGCCGCCGGAGTAGAGATTGATGATAAAGGTCGTATTGCAGTAAATGAGCATTTACAAACAAATGTCGAAAATATTTATGCTATTGGTGATGTGGTAAAAGGCGTAATGCTGGCACATAAAGCTGAAGAAGAAGGTAGCTTCGTAGCTGAAGTTATTGCCGGGCAAAAACCGCATATAAATTACAATCTTATTCCTGGAGTGGTGTATACCTGGCCAGAAGTAGCCTCTGTAGGTAAAACTGAAGAGCAATTAAAAGAAGATGGAGTAAAATATAAAGAAGGCAAATTCCCAATGCGGGCTTTAGGTCGTTCAAGAGCAAGTGGAGATATTGATGGAATGATCAAAATCCTTGCGGATGAAAAAACGGATGAAGTACTTGGTGTTCATATGATTGGCGCCCGTACGGCAGATCTTATTGCTGAAGCCGTCACCGCGATGGAATTTAGAGCCTCTGCAGAGGATATCGCACGGATGAGCCACGCGCATCCAACTTACGCTGAAGCTGTAAAAGAAGCTGCATTGGCCGCGACAGATAATCGTGCAATACACGTGTAGTATTATAATTGTTCAACAAAAAAGCCCTGTTAAACTCTTAACAGGGCTTTTTTGTTGAACAATAGTTAAAAAAATCACTAAAAAAAAGTAAGCTTAATCGTTTAACGACTTTATGGTGACACTTGTCGGTTTTATTTTTTCATTAAATTTCTTTGAAGTACTCTTGCGTCAGATTTAACCTACTTCAATGAAAATAATTACACCTAATAGGGTCTTTTCTGCCCTATTTTTCATTTTAATCAATTTTACTTCCGGTATTGCCCAGGTGGGTATAGGAACAGATTCTCCAGATGCCTCTTCTATTTTAGATATAAAGAGTAAAAATGCAGGATTATTAATTCCTCGTCTAGAATTAAAAGGAATAAATTATAGTACTCCGGTATCGAAACCTGCAAATGGATTGCTTGTTTACAATATAAACACGCAGAATGATGTAACCCCGGGATTTTATTTCTGGGCAAACGATAAATGGAATCGGATTTCAGAAACAGTAAATGCCTGGAATACGAGTGGTAACAAGAACACGACAGACGATAACTTTTTGGGTACTACAGATAGCAGACCTCTAAATTTTAGAGTGGCAGATAATAAAATTGCCTCTTTTGGAACCAGCAATAACATAAGTTTTGGATTGAATGCTACTGCAGCAAACCGTAATGCTATTGCTATTGGAGATCAAGCCAATGCGGCGACTTCAAATAGTATTGCATTTGGATATGTCTCGAATTCAACGGGAGATAACGCAGTTTCCATAGGATGGGATGCCATCGCTTCAGGGAAGGATGCTTATGCAATAGGTCGTAGTTCTCGTTCTGAAAATTCGAATACTGTAGCTATTGGCCGCGATGCTAATGCAAATGGCGCTAACGGGATATCTTTAGGAGTAGGAGCAAAGAGCAGCGGGAGTAATGCTACAGCCATTGGTTATCAGGCTAATGCTACCCAGGATAACTCAATAATTTTAGGCAATTCTAGTAGTTCATCAAATAGAGTGGGAATTGGTACCAATACGCCAAATCAAACTTCGATATTAGATGTGAACAGTACGTCTAAGGGAGCTTTGATTCCCCGGATGACTGCTGCACAAAGAACAGCAATTACAAACCCTGCTACTGGTTTATTGGTTTACGATACTACGAGAAAATGCCTAAGTCAACAAGTAGGAACACCATCTTCTCCAGATTGGGTTTGTATTTCTGGAAACGTTGTGCGGTTCTTTTATTTACCAAGTTTAAATATTGATACTTCTACTAAAGGTACCGGAAGAACGGTAAACCTTTACCAATCTTATAAAGATCAATTTTCTTCTCCAGTAGTATCAAGCCCGGGGGCTTCAGGAATTCCTTATTTTAAATCTGCTTCAGATTTGGAGTATTATGTAACCGCCTATGATACTTCAGTTTTATCGAATCTTTCCATCAATAGTAATGGTGTTCTTACCTATGATGTGATAGGTAGTGCTACCCCCTGTTCTTTTATAAACGTAGTGTTAGTTGTAAAATAATTTCAGAAAAAAATGAAAAATCTTTTCAGTTTAATACTGATGTTTTTTGCTATCCACTCTACTATAGCACAATGTTCTTGTGATCAAACTATTTCAAGTAGTAATGTTACAAGCAGCGGCTATGTCTTCAAAGAAAATACAACTTACTGTATCCAAGGAAATATTTCTGTAGGTGAGAAAGTCTATTTCGAAAATAATGTTACAATTTGTGTTCCTTCAGGATCAAAATTAACTATAAATAACCAAATGCCTAGTTCTTCTTCTTATCCTCGCTCGAATATTGTGAATTGGAATATATCGGGTAATCTAATTATACCAAATGAATTCTATTCAAGTTTCAACATGAATATTTTAGAAGGAGGAAAGGTTTCAGGATTATATAATGGCATTAGACAAGATTTGAATGTTTATGGAAATTATTTTAATCTGGATATCGATTCAGGAGGAAGTTATATCATGGGAAACCTTAACTTTCATAATACACAGTCAAATACTATTAATAACGCTGGGGACTTTAGCATTACGGGAGAAATCGCCATGAGAAATGAACGCGCGTCTTTACAATTTTTTAACTATAATGTGGCCAGTTTAACTGGAAATTTAAATT
This sequence comes from Zunongwangia profunda SM-A87, assembly GCF_000023465.1. NCBI lineage: Bacteria > Pseudomonadati > Bacteroidota > Flavobacteriia > Flavobacteriales > Flavobacteriaceae > Zunongwangia > Zunongwangia profunda. The sequence continues at coordinate 3,073,857 of NC_014041.1, read as the reverse complement.
TTACACAGGGAGGGCTTAACCTTTTCGAAAACTACGGAACTTTTGATTGTAACGGTATTCACTCTACAGATCCTACCTTACACTTGAAAAATGATGGAGATATGACCACCCGAGGTAATTATGATGATACGGTAGGTAGTAATTTTTCTAACTGTGGCACTTTGCACATGAGCCAGAATTGGACTAATTTACAGGGTAGAATTATTAATACCGGTAATATGACGGTAACAGTAAGTTCAGTGGCCTTTAATTCTACAGGTAGAATAGATAATTATAGTATAATGAGTCTTCGTGGGGTTACCATGGCGCCAGATGGAGCGGTTTTTTATAATGAAGGAGAAGTTACATTTGAGACTAACCAGGTTTATAATGTGAAATTTTATGGTCCTGGATCAAACCAACAGCCAGATCACTCTACATCTACAAATTATGGACGCTTTAAATGGCCAGGAGTTTCCAACGGTAATGCACTTGTAAAAGGAAATCTCAACCTTGTAAATACTAACGGAAAATCTTCAAGAGAAGGGATGTTTGGAAATAACTCGGTAGTAAGTGATAATGGTTCAGTTAAATATGGTAATTGTAACGACTGTACCGTTATCACAGAATACGATCAATGTGCAAATGCAGACGGTACCTGGCCTATAAATGTAAATAAACCTGAAATGCCAAAAAGTATACCTGTTAACAGGCATGTTAGAACACACTTATAATTCATAAAGATATCACCTAAAAGACAGCCATTTGGCTGTCTTTTTCATTCTAAACTAACTCAGAAATTATAAGATTTCGGTTTTTTAATCTCTCATTGAGGGCTTAAACCACCCAGGTTTTTAAATTGATTTAGGAAGTAAATTAAAAGCCTGTGAAACTGAGTAAAATTCAAAAGGGAATTTGGGATGTATTAGAATAAAGTTTTGGAGGTTTTAAAGAGTGATTTTTTAATGAAATTCAGCTAATTTTTCCAGGACCTGTTCTTTAAAACTTCGGCTTATGGGGATCGATTTTTGTCTTAGTACTACCTGTTCATTCGTATACGATTCAATTTTAGTGATCGAAACGATAAACGATCTATGTGTTCTTAGAAATTTAGATTTTGGTAATTTCTCTTCAATAGCACTAATGGTTTCTCTGGTGATCTTCGTATCAGTGAGTAGATGGATTTTTAAATAATCAGCATAACTCTCGATATAAAGCAACTCCTTAAAGTCGATTTTCACCATTTGACGATCTATTTTTACAAAAATAAATTCCGCTTCCTTTTCAGCGATTTTGGTAATTTCCTTTTCTGAATGATTTTTCCGGTAATTATTAATCGCATCTAACAAACGATCAAAAGAAACAGGTTTTAATAAATAGTCGGTTGCATGCAAATCAAAACCATCTATAGCATATTCCCGGTAAGCGGTGACGAATATAATCTGAAGGTTCTTATTGATCGATTTCGCAAAAGAAATCCCTGAAATTCCCGGCATGTTGATATCCAAAAAGATAAGGTGAACATTTTCTTTACTAATTATATTAAATGCTTCAGTTGCATTGCTACATCTTTCTAAGACATGAATGCCTTCAATTTTAGAAAGATGATTTTCCATAATATCCAGCGCAACGGGCTCATCATCTACAAGAATACAATTAATGGGTGCGGGCATTTATTCAGAATTAATATTGTTTAAATTAACGATTCTCAGCAACGGACTTTTACTTTTTTATAGCAGTTAAAATAATGATCCCCAATCTCCCAATAAGAAATGTAAAGGTACCAAAAATGATGGTGAGTAAGGTAACTTTTAGTCCTCCTGCTAATAACTCAGTAGATACATTTCCCCAGGATTCGATCGCGTCAAACATTTGTATTAAACCAACAAATTGAAAAAGTAATCCGCTTACCAAAGCAAATAAACCTACATGATGAATCAAACTGAGCGTTTTTTTGAAAAGATGATCCTGTGATAATTTTAAAGATGCAAAGATGATTAAACCAATAGTAGTTAAAAAGCAAATTAGGATGGTCCACATGGCAAAAGGACCGCCTTCGTTAATTCTATCGGCTAATTGACTAAAAAATCCAGGGTTTTGATAAAGTAATACAAAGTTCATAATATTAAATTTAAGAATTGATGCAGCAAACTTAGCAGCCTTTTAGCTTCAAAAACTCACTTTGCGATAAATGACACGATTATACTGGTTTTCTACATTAAAGATAGAGGTTAAGGAGGAATTATCACTAAACTTGTAGAAAACTGCTCATTATTTGTTGTTCGTCGCAAAAGTTCAAAAAACATAAATAGGCTTAGCATATTTGTAATTTTATGTCACTACGCTTGATTTTAAATATTTTAAAGAAGATCATATTCCATAGCCTGTATTGGAATGCCGTACTTTTCTTTTATATGTTCTTTTTTGCGATAGAGGATTCAGATTTGTGGTTATCTGCACAATTTTCTCTTGCGTTAATGCCGGTAACTATCGGCACTACCTATACTTTTTCGTATACTTTAATGCCTAATTACCTTTACAGGAGAAAATATTTTTTATTTGGTCTTTATTCATTTTATGCTCTTGTTATTTCGGCTTCATTAATCATTTTTTCAGCATTTTATGGCTATCTACTTAGTGTAGGCTTGGAGTGGGAGGGAAGTTACCCTGTTTCTAAAGGATTAACCTTTATATTTTTTGCGGTGTATTTGGTCATTGCTTTTGGCTGTAGTTTAAGCCTAACCAAATCTTATTTTAAAACCTTGAACAAAAATGAAGAATTAAAAAATACTTTATTAGAGAATGAATTACAGCTTAAAATTCAGGAATTACAGTATTTAAAAATGCAAATTCATCCTCATTTCCTATTCAATACCCTAAATACGATTTATGGTTTGGCGCTCACCAAAAAAGATTCGGCACCGGGAATGATCTTAAAACTGGCCGATTTACTGGATTATATTTTATATGAAACCAATAAAAATAAGGTGCCATTACATCGAGAGATACAACACCTAAAAGACTATATTGAGTTAGAGAATCTTCGTTTTGGTAACCGGTTAATTGCTGAAATAAGTATTGCTGATTTTTCAACTGATATTGAAATTCCACCTATGCTTTTTCTACCATTCCTGGAAAATTCATTTAAACATGGAAAATCTGCTGAAGGAATTCTGAATATAAAATGGAAGCTCGAAATTATCGAAGATCAATTGCTATTTTTACTGAAGAATTCGGTACCAGCACGCAAGGAAATTTTAGACCAAAATTCTGGAATTGGTCTTGAAAATATCCAAAAACGCCTAAAGTATATTTATGGAGAGGCGTATGGTTTAGAAGTTATCACAACAAAAAAGTCTTACTCAGTTTTACTAAAAATTCCTATCAATTTTTAGCATTTCGAATCTTGTAAATTTGTTTTTTGTATTCGAAGATTTACTATCTTTAATAGGTTAATCCTAATTCTTATTAACTATGGCAAAAGCAAAGTCACCAGCTAAAAATTCGGCTAAAAAAGAACCGGTTTTAAGCTTAAAGGAAAAGAGAGCAGCGAAAGCGGCAAAGAAAACGAACAGAAGCTAAAGTTTAAACTTAAGATGGTATAAAAAAAGGAGCAAATTTGCTCCTTTTTGATTATCATTTTTTACGCCGGCGATTAGCATTTTTATCCCCTCGCGTTTTTGGTTTTTTGTATTTTTTGGCAATTTCTCTCCGATAAGAACCTCCAAGATTTACTTTTTTGTTCTTTTCTTTTTTCTCGTGAAAAGCAGGACCAGCTTCATCGGATGCTTTGCTAGGATTATTAATTTCGATGGCTCTTGGGCGTTCTTCAGGAATTAATTCATTAGAAATTTTTACTGCCGCAGGAATCTCTATTTTAGGAACCTCCATTTTCATTAATTCTTCGATCGCCTTTAAGTATTCCAGCTCTTTTTCCGTAGTAAAAAGTATCGAATTTCCTTTTTTCTCGGCACGTCCCGTTCGTCCTATCCTGTGCATATAATTTTCAGGATAATTAGGCGTATCGAAATTGATCACGTGAGAAACGGCATCAAGATCCAAACCACGCGCCATTACATCAGTAGCGATCATTATTCGGGTTAGGCCTTCATCAAAATCTTCTACATTTTTTAATCGGTAGTTCTGGCTTTTTCCCGTGTGTACCAAACTAACTTCTCCAGGGAATTTTTGTCCTAGACTATCAAACAATCGATCGGCAATTCGTTTGTCAGAAATGAAAATAAGTATCTTTTTAAAGGTTTCTTTATCACTAAAGAGATGCTTTAAAAGATTAGCTTTTGTATTGAAATTGGGCAAAATATACCCTTGTTGTTGGATATTATCTAGTGGAGTACCACTAACCGCGATCGAAATTTTCTCTGGAGCATTAAAATTTTCATTGATCATTTCCTCTACCGTTTCAGTCATCGTGGCAGAGAACATAATGCTTTGCCTGTTGGGTGGCAGCAGTTCTATGATATTATTCACCTGAAATTTAAAACCAAGATCCAGCATTACATCTACTTCATCGATCACGAATTTCTGAATCGATTTTAGCTGAACTGCTCGTCGTAAGACAAGATCATAAAGTCGCCGTGGGGTGGCAACTACGATATCTAAACCACGTTGTAACTCCTGTTGCTGTGTATTAATATTTACACCACCATAAATCCCTGCAACACGTAAATTAATATATTTTGCTAGTTTGTCGATTTCTTCAACAACCTGTACCACCAGTTCACGAGTGGGTACCATGATTAAAATTCGTGGATTTTTTTGCTTAGAAAATTTAAGCATTCTAAGCAATGGTAGTAAATAAGCATAAGTTTTACCGGTACCGGTTTGCGCTATTCCAACAACATCTCTCCCAGACATAACCGGTGCAAATGCCTGCTCCTGGATTGGAGTTGGTTTTTGGATGCCCATTTCTTCCAGGGCATTGCGTAAAGGTGTATTTAAATTAAGATCTTGAAAACTCACAACAGGCAGTTTAATTTTTTGCAAAGGTAGGCTATGATGCTCAAAGAATTACTCTGAAATCAGGAATTTGTTTGATAATCAAAACCCAGGGATACCTAATTTGAAAACTATTCGATAGTTATAGTATAAGTTGCGCTATACTCTTTTTCTTTTTCTAAAGCAATAATACCTTCTTTGGTTTTAAAGTTTTGATCGGTGCTTTCTACATCTGCAATCCCCAACCATGGTTCAATGCAAACATAAGGTGCACCGGGCTTGGCCCAAATGCCAAGGTTTTTAAAATCCTTGTACGAAACACTTAAAATAGATCCATGTTTTTTACTTTTTAAGCTAACGTGTTTTGAAACAATATTTTTAAAAATTAAAGCATCATTATTAAAAAGGTCTTTGGTAAGCTGAATTTTATCACTGTTTTCAATCACCATTTTAGTATTCTCGCTTACCAGTCCGCTTTCTCCTAAAAGAAAAGTTTCTAAATTCAGGTTTTGATCGAATTCCAAATAGTAATCTTCATATTTCTCTCCATCAAAAAGCGGTGCATTAAATGCCGGATGCCCGCCAATCTGAAAATAAATAGGTTTCGCATCCAGATTTTTAACCAGATGATTCACTTGTATCGATTTGTCTTTTAAAGTGAAACAAAGATTAAATTCAAACTCAAAAGGATAGATTTTACGTAACTCCTCATTGCTTTTTATGCTGAAGGTAATTGAGGTTTCCGTTTGATCTTTCACTTCTAGATTTTCGTTATGCCTAATAAACCCATGTCTGGGCATATCGTAATATTGCCCTTCATATTTGATCTTTCCGCCTTTTAAGGCTCCGATAACAGGGAATAAGTTTGGAGCATGGCTGCCCCAAATTTCAGAGTCAGCCTGCCACATGTATTCTTTATTGTTTTGCATGTTTTTAATACTACATAATTCGGCTCCATTATGTTGAATCCCGATTTGTAAGTGATCGTTTTTGAGTATATACATGATTTTATGGTTAGTTTTTACAGATAAACTACTGTATGGCAATCCACGAGTCGTTTATCAGGAAATTATTTTTTATCCGAGGCATCCTGATCACGATAGCTATAGTGACGGCGAAATGTTTAATCTCGATTATCGAGTAAATATAAAGCCTCTTTTTGTTTAAACTATATTTAAGAACATAAAAAATTCTTATGTTAGGTGTATATTGTTTCTTTTTGAAGTAATACAAAAAGCCTGTTTTTAATGCTACCTTTGAGGCATCATTAAAAATTACAATATAATGAAACGTATTTTAGGCTTCGCAGGTTCCAACAGTAGTAAATCTATCAATTCGCAACTTGTTCGTAATATATTAGATAGATTTTCAACAGATTTTGAAACAACGCAGATCGATATTCGCGATTTTGAGTTGCCATTTTATGGTGAAGATTTAGAAAAGGAACAGGGAATACCGCAGCGCGCCAAGGATTTTGCTAATGAAATCGAAAAGAGAGATGCTTTAATTATTGCGATTAACGAGCATAACGGTAGTTTATCTGCCGTATTTAAAAACTTAATTGATTGGGTTTCTCGACACCATCGTGGTTTTTTAACCGGAAAAAAAATCATTTTGGTAGCAGCTTCGCCAGGAGGTAGTGGAGCAGCAAGTGCGATGGCTTACGCAAAAACAGCTTTTGGTATATTTGGTGGCGAAGTGGTAGCTACTATTAGCTTTCCTAATTTTTATGATAATTTTGAAAATGGAGAAATTATCAATACACAACTTGAAGAAGAAGTTCAGTCAAAAATAAATACTTTTGCGCAACAAATTTAATTAGCGTGCGCAGTACCAAGATTTTTGAACTTTCTGATGTCGATTTATTTAAGCAAAAATTGCTAAGCTGGGCTTCTGGATTTAGAGAAGTGGTTTGGCTGGATAGCAATGATTATCCAGATAAATATCGTCAATACGATGCAATTCTAGCGATAGAAGCTTTTACGGCCATCAAAACCGATACTGTAGAAGCATTTAAAAAATTAAAGGAATATCAGCAGACTACGGCCGATTGGATTTTTGGGTATTTATCCTATGACCTGAAAAATGATACTGAAAATTTAAAAAGTAAAAATCATGACGGACTTTTATTTCCAGAGCTTTATTTTTTTCAGCCTCAAAAATTGTTTTTGCTTAAAGGAAATCAACTTGAAGTACAATACCTTAGAGTGGTTGATGATGAAATTGATTTAGATTTTACTGAAATAAGTGATATTATATTTCCTGAAAAAACACCTGAAAGACCTCAAAAGTCTGCTATATATTCAAGACTTTCCAAAGAAGAATATTTGAGGAAAGTTGAAAATATGATAAGGCACATTTATCGCGGAGATATTTATGAAGCCAACTTTTGCCAGGAATTCTATATTGAAAATGTAGCGCTAGACCCTATACAGGCGTTTAATCAACTCAACAGCATTTCCAACCCACCTTTTGCCAGTTTTTTAAAGATGGAAAACTACCATGCTATGTGTGCTTCACCAGAGCGTTATATGCAGAAGAATGGAAATAGGCTTATTTCTCAGCCTATTAAGGGAACTGCAGCCCGGCATAGTGATCCACAAATAGATGTTGAAAATGCCCAAAAGCTTACCGAAGATTTAAAGGAACGATCAGAAAATATCATGATCGCCGATTTGGTTCGAAACGATCTTTCGCGCACGGCAAAAAAAGGAAGCGTAAGAGTAGAAGAATTATGCGAAGTCTATTCTTTTAAGCAGGTCCATCAGTTGATTTCAACAATTTCGGCAGAACTTCAGGAGGAGGTATCAGCAGTCGATGTACTACAAAGTACTTTTCCGATGGGCAGCATGACGGGTGCTCCAAAAATTTCAGCAATGAAAATTATTGAGGAACTAGAGGAAAGCAAACGCGGACTTTATAGCGGAGCAATTGGTTATTTTACTCCAGAAGCCGATTTTGACTTTAACGTGGTTATTCGAAGCATACTCTATAATTCAGAAAATAACTATGCCTCCTTTTCGGTTGGGGGAGCCATTACCGCACAATCTAAACCAGAAAAGGAATATGAAGAATGTATGGTAAAAGCCAAAGCGATGAGACAGGTGTTGGAATCTCTAAGCCAATTTTAAGTTTAAAAACAGGAAACTTTAAAAATTCAGCTTATCGAATTTTGTATCTTTGGTTTTTATGGAAAAAGCATTTAAAGATCATATAAAATCGGACTTCCCAAATTTGGTGAATGCCAAATTGATCCTTGCAGTAAGTGGTGGTGTAGATAGTATGGTTTTAATGCGTCTTTGTAAAAAGGTAAAACTAGATTTTGCTATAGCGCATTGTAACTTTAATCTAAGAGACAATGAAAGCGATGGTGATGAAGAGTTTGTAGTGCGAGCGGCACAAAATCTAGAGTTAAAAGTTCATATTCAACATTTTAATACCATTTCTTTTGCTGAGGAGCATAAGCTTTCTATACAAATGGCAGCGAGAGAATTGCGGTATCACTGGTTTGAAGAATTACGAATCGCTGAAAATGCCGATTATATTCTGGTAGCACATCATGCTAATGATTCTTTAGAGACTTTTCTGATTAATTTTGTGAGAAGTACAGGACCTGAAGGATTAGCGGGTATCAAAGCTGAGAATGATAAGATTTTACGTCCATTACTAAAATTTAGCCGGCAGGAAATTGAGAATTATGCCCGTGATCATCAGATTTTATGGCGGGAAGATAGCAGTAATGCTTCTACAAAATATCTTCGGAATAAAATAAGGCATCAGGTTATTCCAATATTGGAAGAAATGAATCCTCAATTTTTAGAAGGTTTTAAAAACACCCAAGAATACTTACGCCAGCAATTAGATCTTGTTGAGGATTATACCGAGCTGATTTATAAAAAAGCGGTTAAAAAGGTAGATTTTGGCTATTCTTTCGATGTGCTTTTTCTTCAGCGTTTGCCACATGCCAAGGCCGTTTTATATCAACTTCTAAAAACATTTGGATTTACCGAATGGAATGATGTCTATAATTTACTGGAGGCGCAATCTGGCAAAATGGTATTTTCTAATACACATCGACTCGTAAAAGACCGGGATGAGCTGTATTTAACTAAAATCGATCAGTCTCACATAAAAGAAACCTATGATATTGCAGAAAATGAGGAGAATTTTATGCTACCCAATGCCGTGTTTAGCTTCCATCAGGTTTCAGCCATCCAGGAAACTAACCGGAATATTATTTATGTAAATGCCAATAAACTACAATATCCTTTAAGACTTCGTCGTTGGCAGAAAGGCGATAGCTTTCATCCATTTGGGATGAAAGGTCGTAAGAAAGTAAGCGACTTTTTTAAGGACAATAAATTATCTTTGCCGCAAAAGGAAAATACCTGGTTATTAACTTCTGGTGATAAAATCGTTTGGATTGTAAACTGGCGTGCAGATAATCGATTTGCGATAACATCCGAAAATCAACCCATATTAAAAATTACCTTTCATCAATGAATAAATTTATAGCCTTAGCAGTATTACTTTTTGCTATTTTACCACTAAAAGCGCAGGTTTTCGATCCGTCGATGGCTGGTGGTGGCGGTCAATTTGAAAACCCGGTTAACTGGGAAGCTTCTTTCGAAAAAGAAAATGATAGTATTTATATCATCAAAATTAAAGCCGAATTGGAAGGTAACTGGCATTTGTACTCGCAAAAAGAAGTAGAAATGGATATCGCTCCAATTCCTACTCAATTCACTTTTAATGTTGAAGAAGAGGAGTACGAGCTTATTGGGGAAACCTTAGAACCGGAAGTAGAACCGGTTTACGATGAGGTTTTTGAAGCTAATATTACGTATTTTGAAGAAGAAGCAGAATTTACTCAGAAAATAAAGGTGGTTAATCCTGAAGATACTCAGGTTGTTGTTGAAGTGTATTATTCGGTTTGTGATGATAAACAATGTTTACCGCCAGAAACCGAACGTTTCACCCTTTCCCTGGGCAGTAACAAAGTAACTCAGGGATTTACAGATTTAACTATTGAAGATGAAGACCAAAGTTTAGCCCAACAATTAGATATTAAAGTACAGGGCTGGGAAGGCTACGAAACAGAAAAAGAGGAATCTTCTTATTTGAGTATTTTCTTTTTAGGCTTTGTAGGTGGTTTAATCGCATTGTTAACACCATGTGTGTTTCCTATGATTCCGTTAACCGTATCTTTCTTTACTAAAGGGGCTCAAACACGCTCTAAAGGAGTTACCAATGCCATATTGTACGGTTTCTTTATCTTTTTAATATATGTGCTTTTAAGTTTGCCTTTTCATTTACTGGATAGTGTAAACCCCGAATTGCTAAATAATATCTCAACCAATGTTACCCTAAATGTCATATTCTTTGTGATATTTATTGTTTTTGCGTTTTCTTTCTTCGGGTATTACGAAATCACTTTACCCAGTTCATGGGGAAATAAACTTGATGATAAAGCCAGCAGTATAGGTGGGATTATCGGTATTTTCTTTATGGCGGTAACACTTGCGATAGTTTCTTTTTCCTGTACTGGGCCAATTTTAGGATCGCTTCTTGGAGGTTCATTAAGTAGCGATGGTGGTGCAACGTTGCTTTCTATAGGAATGGGCGGTTTTGGGCTGGCTTTAGCCTTACCATTCGCTTTATTTGCCTTATTTCCAAACTGGTTAAATTCCTTACCAAAAAGTGGTGGCTGGTTAAATTCAGTAAAAGTGGTTTTAGGTTTTATAGAACTGGCATTAGCTTTTAAATTTTTATCGAATGCAGATCTAGTAGATCACTGGGGGATTTTAAAAAGAGAAGTATTTTTAGGAATATGGATTATTTTAGGCATTGGTCTTACACTATATCTTTTTGGTGTAATTCGTTTTCCGCATGATGGGCCAAAACAAAAAATAAGCAAAGCAAGATTTGGTCTTGGTATTTTAAGTTTGCTATTTGTGTTGTATTTAATCCCCGGCCTTACCAATACTTCTTATTCTAATTTAAAATTATTAAGTGGTTTCCCCCCGCCAATGTTTTATAGCCTTTACGATAAAGATACCGGTGGTCCCATGGGGCTGGAAAGTTATCATGATTTTGAAGAGGGCGTAAAAGCAGCCAAAGAGCAGGGAAAACCAATTATAATTGATTTTACAGGTTGGGCTTGTGTGAACTGTCGTAAAATGGAAGAGCAGGTATGGACCGACCCCGAAGTATACGATATTCTTAAAAACGACTATATTTTAATATCACTTTATGTAGATGATAAAGAAGAGCTACCAGAAGATAAACAGTTTAATTACGAACGCCCGGACGGTAGTATTAAGAAAATAAAGACAGTGGGCGACAAATGGGCGACTTTCCAGACCTTAAACTTTAAAAATAATTCGCAACCTTTTTACGTGCTTTTAGATAGTAATTTTAATCTGTTAAACAAGCCAACTGGTTATACGCCAAAAGTTTCAGAATACATATCCTGGTTGGAAAATGGACTTCAGAAAACAGAGGAATTAGCTAAAAAATAAAAATCCTTTACCATTCGCGGTGTAATTTCTATCTTTAGGGATTAAAAATACAATTCCTGAATAATGAAATTACACCAGCGATCATTACTTTATACGTTATTACTCTTTGTAGTATTTCAGGTTGCTGCTCAATCGGGCAATGATTACAACGTAAAAGATCATTACACCAAAACTGAAGTGGATATTCCCATGCGGGATGGTACTAAACTGCACACTACAATTTATACTCCTAAGGATACCTCAAAAAAGTATCCAATTATTATGCAAAGAACGCCTTATAGCTCCAGACCTTATGGAGAAGGACAAATGCGTTCTATGATTGGTCCTAACCAGTACCTGATGCAACAGGGAAATATTATCGTGTATCAGGATGTACGCGGGCGTTGGATGAGTGAAGGAACGTATGATAACATGCGTGCCTATATTCCCAATAAAAAAGGAGAACAATTTGATGAAGCCAGCGATACTTATGATACTATCGATTGGTTGGTAAAAAATGTAGATAACAATAATGGAAACGTTGGAATGTGGGGAATTTCTTACCCAGGATTCTATTCAGTTTATTCTTTAATAGATTCTCACGAAGCTCTAAAAGCGGTTTCACCACAAGCGGGAATTTCAGATTTCTTTTTCGATGATTTTCATCATAATGGTGCTTATCTCTTAAGCTACTGGAGGGCAACTGCACTTTTTGGATATCAAAAGGATGCCCCTACAACAGAGAGTTGGTATGAGTTACCAGAACTTGGCACTCAGGATCAGTATCAATTCTTCTTAGATCATACACCACTAAGTACTTTAGATGAATATTATAAAGAAGATAACGAATTCTGGCAACAGTTAAAAGACCATCCTAATTATGACGAATTTTGGCAATCCAGAGGGATTATCCAACATTTAGATGATGTAAAACCTGCGGTGATGATTGTTGGTGGATTATTTGATGCTGAAGATTTATATGGACCATTTAATGAGTACAGGAAAATTGAAAAATCCAGCAATACCTATAATATTTTGGTGTATGGCCCCTGGAGCCACGGTGACTGGGCTCGGGAAAGCGGGAGGCAGTCTGTTGGCAATGTGTATTTTGGGGATAGCCTTTCTACAAGATTTCAACAGGATTACGAAACAAAGTTCTTTAACCATTTCTTAAAACAAAACGGTAAAGGCTCCTTAGACTTGGCTGAGGCACATATTTATGATACTGGTAAAAGGGAATGGACAGATTATGGGCAGTGGCCTCCAAAAAACACCGTAACAAAAACTTTTTATTTAGGGGATGATCAGGAACTTACAACCCAGCCCACAGATACAAAACAAGAGTTTGTAAGTGACCCTGCAAAACCGGTATCGTATAACGATGAAATCAAGACGGTATTTACGCCACGGGAATACATGACCGGCGACCAGCGGTTTGCAGCAAGAAGACCGGATGTACTGGTGTATGAAACCGAAGTTTTAGACGAAGATCTAAGTGTGGTTGGAGAAATTGAAGCAATGCTAAAAGTTGCAACTACGGGAAGCGCCGCAGATTGGGTAGTCAAAGTGATCGATGTATACCCTCCAGATGCCGAGAACTATCCTGAAACGATGGATCATTTAAAGATGAGCAATTATCACATGATGGTTCGTAGTGAAGTGATGCGGGGCCGTTTTAGAAATGATTTCTCAAAACCAGAGCCGTTTGAGCCTAACAAAAAGACTGATGTAAATATTACATTACAAGGGGTAAACCATACCTTTAAAAAGGGCCATAAGATGCAAATCCAGATTCAAAGTACCTGGTTTCCTTTAATCGATCTTAACCCACAAATTTATGTAGACAACATTTTTAAAGCTGAAAAAGACGATTTTCAGAAACAAACACATACCGTATTTGGAGATTCTGCCATTAAATTTTCGGTACTGAAAAAATAAAAAGTAATGCTGAGGAATTTAAGAAAAGTAAGCTTTTTTCTGATCGTATTGGCTTTTGCCGCCTGCACAAACCAGAAGAAACAAAACTATTCTGAAGCTGAAATTTCTGAGGCTTCTGAAAAACTGAATCAATATTTTGAAGAACAGTTCGAAATAGAAGTTCAGGAATCGCCTATGATGCAAACCCAGCTGGGTAGAAAAACGAACTATGGAAAATGGGACGATTTTTCTCATTTACGTTACGCAGACGAGCTGAAAGAGGCAAGAAAGCGAAAAGATTATCTGGATAAGATTGATCCAAATTCATTAAATGAAGAGACCAACCTGAGTTACCGATTGTATAAAAGACAGGTCTATAATGAAATTGAAGATTATGATTATCGATTTTATGATTATCCGGTAAATCAAATGTTTGGATATCATACCCGTTTACCGGCTTTTTTAATCAATAATCACAGAATCGATTCTATCGCAGATGCGAAGGCATATATCTCAAGATTAAAAGGTTTCACAAAAGCTTTTAAACAAGTGATTGGCGGAATTAAGATTAGAGAGCAAAATGGAATTATTCCACCGCGATTTGTTTTTGAAAAGGTACTTGATGATTGTCGTAATATCATTAAAGGAAAACCTTTTGAAAAGTCTGAAAATGCAAGTACGCTTTTAGAGGATTTTAAAGGAAAAGTTGATAAAGTTGAAATTGATGAAGATCAGAAAGTAAAGTTAATAAGAGAGGCAGAGTTGGCTTTGGTAGAACACGTGCAACCGGCGTATCTTTCGTTGATAGAAATACTGGAAAGTCAACAAAAAAGAGCTAATAGTGACGATGGAGCCTGGAAATTCCCGAAAGGTGATAAATTTTATAGTCTTGCCCTTAAGCGCACCACAACCACAGATATGACTGCGGAAGAAATCCATGAATACGGTCTTAGTGAAGTAACCAGGATTCAGGGAGAAATGGAAAAGATCATAAAGGAAGTGAATTTTGAAGGTTCGCTACAGGATTTTTTCGACTTTATGCGAAATGATGAACAATTTTATTACGAGAATACGCCAGAAGCTAAAAAGAAGTATTTAGCTGATGCAAGATCGATTATAGATAAAATGCGGGGCAAACTTGACGATCTGTTTTTAACCAAACCAAAGGCCAAAATTAAAGTAAAAGCGGTAGAAGCTTTTCGCGAGAAAAGTGCAGGAAAGGCATTTTACCAACAACCCGCACCTGATGGTTCTCGTCCTGGTATATTTTACGTAAATCTTTATGATATGAAAGCCATGCCAACCTATCAATTAGAGGCTTTGGCTTATCACGAAGGTATCCCGGGACATCATATGCAAATTGCCATTGCTCAGGAATTAAAAGGTATTCCGCAATTCAGAAAATTTTGGGGGTACGGTGCTTATATTGAAGGTTGGGGATTGTACAGTGAATATTTACCAAAGGAAATAGGTTTTTACAAAGATCCTTATGCTGATTTTGGTCGTCTGGCGATGGAATTGTGGAGAGCCTGTCGTTTAGTCGTCGATACCGGCATTCATCATAAAAAATGGAGCAGGGAAGAAGGTATAGAATTTTATAAAAAGAACACACCAAATGCCGAAAGTGATTGTATTAAGATGGTAGAACGACATATTGTGATGCCAGGCCAGGCCACCGCTTATAAAATAGGAATGAAGAAAATACTGGATTTAAGAGAAAAATCTAAAGCTGCTTTAGGAGAAGATTTTGACATTAAAGAATTTCATGACGTTATTCTTTTGGATGGAGCATTACCTTTAGATGTTTTAGAATCCAAAGTTGATCGCTGGATTGAAGAGAAGAAATAGATTTAAAGTCGTCCTGTATTAGGACGATTTTTTTATTATTATAAACTATATAAAATTGGAAAATAATAAAGAATTAAAAACCGTGAAGCTGGTAAATAAAGCCAGTACAGAGGTTAGTATCGTAAATTTTGGTGCAGCTATTGGGAGTATTAAACTTTACGATAAAAATCAGAAAATGGTAAATGTAATTGTATCACCAAGAATACAGGATTTACCAAGCCCCTTAAATAAAACCCATAACCAGTGCTTTGGAGCTTCTATAGGTAGATATGCCGGAAGGATTTCTGAAGGGAAATTTGAACTGGAAGGCAAAGAATTTAGTCTTTATCAAGAAAATGGTGTGCATTTGCACGGTGGGGAACATGGATTCCAGTATAAATACTGGGAGATCGTAGAAGAAAAGCATGAAGAAAACCCTACTGTTAAATTAAGGTACTTTAGTAAACATAATGAAGAAGGTTATCCCGGTAATTTAGAAGTTTTTGTTACGTATACTCTAAATGAGGAAAACGACTTGATTATCGAATATGAAGCAAAAACCGATAAAAAAACAGTAATTAACTTAACCAATCATGCGTATTTTAATCTTAACGGAGAAGGTAGCGTAAGCGATCACTTTTTAAAAATTAATGCAGATAAGATTTTAGAAATTAACGATAAGCAATTACCTACCGGAAATTTAAATAATTTGCAGGGACATGCTAAAGACTTTGCAAGTAATCGTTTAATAGGAAATAGAAATCTTGATGACACTTTCGTACTTAATAGTGACGGTGATGAGTTAGCTGCACAACTTTTTGCTCCGTTAACAGGAATAAAATTAGATATGTCTACCAATCAACCTGCGGTAGTGGTATATGCTCCAGAAGCTTTACCGGATGATTTAAACTACCAAACCAGAATATCTGAATTTCCTTCGATTTGTTTTGAAGGGCAAAACTTCCCGGATGCGCCAAATTTCAGGAATTTTCCCAACAGTGTGTTGGAACCTGGGAACACTTATTACAATAGGATGAGTTTTAAATTTAGTGTAAAAAAATAGTAATTTTGACTATAAGCGTATTTTTTACGCTTATAATTTAAAAAAGTAATATCTTTAGCAAAATATTGTGAAAATTTTATTTCATTTGGGATTCGATGCGTTTTTCTAATTATTAGAAGCTACATCGATTTATTTTCAAATACTGAGATTTTCTAAAAAATACACTCTAAACTTTTTTATATGGAATTTGAATTATTAGACGTGATAGTATTCGTTGCCTATGCGTTGCTTATAATCGGGGTAGGATTATGGGTTTCTCGTGGGAAAGGAGATACTTCAGAGGATTATTTCCTGGCCAGTAAATCTTTGCCATGGTGGGCGATAGGTGCTTCACTAATTGCAGCAAATATTTCTGCAGAGCAATTTATCGGGATGTCTGGTTCTGGTTTTGCGCTAGGTTTGGCTATCGCCTCTTACGAATGGATGGCTGCCATTACTTTAATTGTAGTAGGTAAATTTTTCTTACCGATTTTTATTGAAAAGAAACTTTATACCATTCCAGAATTTATTGAGGTTCGTTACAGTAAAAACCTGAAAACGATCTTGGCTATTTTCTGGATCTGTTTATTTATTTTCGTTAATCTTACTTCTGTACTTTACTTAGGAGCTACGGCGCTAGATACGATTATTGGTAGCGGTGATGGCGCAATTTTTATGGAATGTATTATTGGGCTTGCTTTGTTTGCTGCAGCTTACTCTTTGTATGGAGGTTTATCGGCAGTGGCATGGACAGATGTGGTACAGGTGGTACTTTTGGTTATTGGGGGGCTAATCACCACATATATCGCTTTAGAACACGTTTCTAGTGATGGAAATATCTTTACCGGTATGGCTGAAGTTTACGAGCAGGTACCAGAGAAATTCTCTATGATCCTTGATAAAGGAGAAATCATTACACCAAATGGTAAGGATGCATGGTGGGATTTACCGGGAATCGCTGTTTTAGTTGGTGGTCTTTGGGTAGCAAACCTTTATTACTGGGGCTTTAACCAATATATTATTCAAAGAACCCTTGCAGCTAAAAGTTTAAAAGAATCTCAACGCGGGATCGTACTTGCAGGATTTTTAAAGATATTAATTCCACTTATTACCGTAATTCCGGGTATTATCGCTTTTGTGATGAATAGTGATGCCAGTGGTATGATTAACGAAGGGGTAACCAGTGCTTCTTTCTTTGGAGAAAACGGCAGAATTATCAATGATAATGCTGCGCCATGGTTAATTAAGGAATTTGTGCCTGCGGGTCTTAAAGGACTTGTTTTAGCAGCACTTGCGGCAGCGATTGTATCGTCATTAGCTTCTATGCTTAACTCTACCGCTACGATCTTTACCATGGATATCTATAAGCCATTCTTCCAGGAAAAAGCGGGAACTTCAGAAAAAGGACTGGTAAATGTAGGTAGGGTTACTGCTTCTATCGCTTTGGTTATTGCCATTATTTTAGCACCTCAACTAAAAAGTTTAGGACAGGTTTTCCAATATATTCAGGAATATACCGGGGTTGTTAGCCCGGGGATCTTAGCGGTATTTATGCTAGGTTTATTCTGGAGAAAAACAACCAATAATGCAGCGATCTGGGGAGTACTGGTTTCGATTCCGATTGCATTGTACTTTAAAGTAGGGCCAAACGGATGGAGCGATTCTCCCTTCTTTATTACCTGGCCATTTATGCACCAGATGATGGCCACCTGGATTTTAACCATGCTTATCATGATAATTATCAGTTATCTTGAAACCGGAGGCAAAATTCAGGAGAAATCAATTACGCTTAGTAGAAATTTATTTAAAACAGGACCTATTTTTAATATCGGTAGTTTTGTGATCATTTTGATCGTTGCCATGTGATATGCCATGTTCTGGTAGAAATAACGTTTTAATACCCAATAAAAAAATCCCGAAGCATTAGACTTCGGGATTTTTTTATTGGTTGGTTAGTTAGAAAAATTATTGCTTTAAATAATGAATGTCACTTAGATTTTGTAATGTTTTTGCAGCCTGCTCTGCAGTGATGTCCCGTTGTGGGCCGGCAAACATTTCGTAACCTACCATAAATTTTTTCACTGTAGCTGAACGTAATAGCGGCGGGTAAAAACTCATGTGCCAATGCCATTCGGGATATTCAGCGCCATCGGTTGGTATTTGATGAATTCCGCTTGAATAGGGGAACGATGTTTCAAAAAGGTTGTCATATTTTATAGTCAGTTTTTTAAGAATTTCAGCAAAGGCTTTTTCTTCGTCCTCACTTAACTGCCCAATATGCTGCTGATGTTTCTTTGGCGCAATCATAATCTCATATGGCCAAACCGCCCAATAAGGAACAAGCGCAACAAAATGCTCATTTTCTACAATAATTCGCTCTTTAGCTTCCAGTTCCTGTTTTAAATAATCACCAAGTAAACTGCTTTGATTCTTATCCCAGTATTCTTTAAAATGCTTTGATTTTTTTTCAATTTCGGTTGGAATAGACATTTGTGACCAGATTTGCCCATGTGGATGCGGATTACTACAGCCCATAATGGCACCTTTGTTTTCAAAGATCTGCACATAATTAATATTTTCCTGACTTCCTAACTCGTCATATTCCTTTTTCCAGGTTTTTACCACTTTAGTAATGTCTTCTTCTTCCATTAAAGGAAGGGTAAGGGAGTGATCTGGTGAAAAGCAAACCACTTTACAGATTCCAATTTCTGTTTCAGCCTTCATCAGCCCATTTTCCTGAGTAGCCACAGGACTATCGATTAGAAGGGCAGAGAAGTCATTTATAAAAGTATATGGTTCTTTATAATCTGGATTTTTATCGCCGGTGCTTCTGGTATTTCCCGGGCATAGATAGCAACTGGGATCGTAGGTTTCCTTTTTAGGCGTAGTATCCTTTTCGGTTTTTCCCTGCCATGGTCGTTTGGTACGATGTGGAGAACAAAGAATCCATTCGCCGGTTAAAATATTATATCTTCTATGAGGGATCGAATTAATGTCGTGACTCATTGTTATCTTTTTCTAATTAATAATTAAAGCTTTTCTACGATCGTACCTTCACTAGGTGAAACAGCAATTGTGTCTAATTTTATATCGAACTTCTTAAAATAAGCTTCAGCAGCTTCAGCAATATATTCTTCGATTTTATCGGCTTCGATTAAATTGATAGTACAACCTCCAAAACCACCACCCATCATTCGGGAACCGTAGATATACTCTTTAGGCCTGGAGAATTCTACCAGGAAATCAAGCTCTGGGCAACTAACTTCATAATTATGCTGAAGGCCGTCGTGAGAACCGTACATCAAATCACCAAACTCGCTAAGTTCACCAGCTTTTATAGCTGTTGTAGCCTTCATTACGCGATTGTTTTCTTCGATTACGTAGCGTGACCGTTGGTATTGTTTTCCTTGTAGTTGCTCTTTAAACTCTTCAAGCATATCAAGATTTACATCGCGAAGACTTTTTACTTCTGGATATTGTTTTTGAATAATATCTACGGCAGCTTCACATTCTTGCCTACGGGTATTGTACTCACTATCGGCCAGGTTATGCGAAACATTAGTGTTTAGTAATAATAGTTTACAGGATTTAAAATCTGCCGGAATATATTCAGCATGTAAACTTTCACAATCTAAAAGGATAATATGATCCTGTTTACTCATTACAGAGGCATATTGGTCCATAATTCCGCATTTGTTACCTACAAAATTATGTTCGGCTCTTTGCGAGAGCTGCGTGATTTCCAGTTTACTTAATCCAAGATCGAAAAGCGCATTTAGCCCCGCGGCAAACCCACATTCCAATGCTGCAGAAGAACTTATCCCGGCGCCGGTAGAAAGATCGCTTTTTATGATACAATCAAATCCTTTTAGTTTTTTGCCTAAAAGATTTATCTCGTTAGCCACTCCTAAAATATAATTTTCCCAGGATTTATCACTTATGGATAAATGATGCAGGTCGAATTCTAAATAGGCATTATACGTGGCGCTATAAACCCGACATGTGCTATCGGTTTCGTTTTCTTTAAATTCGAAATATATTTTCTTATCGATAGCAGTAGGCATTACAAAACCGTTGTTGTAATCGGTATGTTCACCAATAAGGTTTATCCTTCCGGGGGAGGCAACCTTAACAATTGGCTTAAAATCAGAAAAAACTTCTGGTATGTTTTGCGCGTTGGTTGAAGTACTCAATATGCTAATTTTTAGTAAATTTATAGATCAAATATAATAAACGTAAAAATTACATTCATCTTTTTAAGAGAATATTTTTTAAGTATTTCCCTATATTTAACAGCAAACTGTATAAAATACGCCTATGACCCCAGCTTTAAAAGATCTCTACGTACAAAAAGATAAAATGTACGTAGCAACCGATTGTATTATTTTTGGTTTTGATGCAGGAAAGTTAAAATTACTTGTTTTTAAAAGAAGAGTAGAGCCATTTTTAGGAGCCTGGTCCTTAATTGGAAGCTTTGTACGAATGGAAGAAGATGTTAGCGAGGCAGCCAAACGTGTACTTACAGAGATTACCGGTTTGGATAATGTTTTTATGGAGCAGTTGAAAGCCTACGGCTTGGCTAATCGGGATCCTGGTTATCGCTGTGTTTCTATCGCACAATTTGCGTTGATTAGAATCGATGATTACGATAAAGAACTTACAGAAACACATGGTGCCCATTGGTTCGAATTAAACGAGTTACCAGAACTGGTGTTAGATCACGGGCAGATGGTAGAAGATGCCATGGCAAGGCTAAAACGAAAAGCCAGGTACCAGCCTATAGGTTTTGAGCTTTTACCAGAAAAATTCACAATTCCCCAATTACAGTCACTATATGAAGCGATTTATCAAAAGAAGCTGGATGATAGAAATTTCAGGAAAAAACTAATGACACTGGGATTATTAATCAAGCTTAACGAGAAAGATAAAACCACATCCAGAAGAGGTGCCTTTCTTTATAAATTTGATTATGATAATTATCAAAAGCTGGTAAAATCTGGGTATAACTTTGAAATTGCTTAAGTTTATACTGTCATATTTAGTATATCATTAAAATAATAAGATTTACTACAGTTTTTTAATTTATAATGTATATTTTACGCTTATTAATAATTTCTGAAAAGGATGAGTAGAACAAATCGAAGATCTGCGATTAAAGCAATGGCCGTAGGTGCTGGTGTTTTAGGGATAAGCCCGATGATTGCATTGGAAGCTGAAGCAAAACCAATCAACCTAAATATGAAACGCTTAAAAAATAATATTAAACATTCGGCCTGCCGCTGGTGTTATCAAAATATTCCTTTGGAAGAATTTGCCAAAAATGCTGCGGAAATTGGATTAAAAGGTATCGATCTCTTAACACCCGAAGAGTGGGATACGGTAGAGAAATATGGTTTAGAATGCTCGATGGCGACAGATTCGTTTGCAAATATCGAAAATGGTTTTAACGAAGTAAAAAACCATAAACATTTACAGGAATCTTATAGGCCTTTAATCGAAAAAGCTTCGAAACACGGAATTAAAAATGTGATCGTTTTTTCGGGGAATCGCCGTGGAATGGACGATGAAACCGGATTTAAAAACTGTGTTAACGGGCTAAAACCATTATTGGAATATGCGCAGGAGCGCAATGTAAACCTTGTAATGGAGCTTTTAAACAGTAAAGTAGATCATCATGATTATATGTGCGATCATACCGAATGGGGGGTAGAGCTGGCAAAACGTACTGAAATGCCGAACTTTAAATTACTCTATGATGTGTATCATATGCAAATAATGGAAGGGGATGTAATTGCTACTATTAAAAAACATCATGATTATATAAATCATTATCATACTGGAGGTGTTCCCGGTCGTAATGAGATTAATGATTCACAGGAACTATATTATCCCGCTATTGTGAAAGCCATAATCGAAACTGGCTTTGACGGTTATTTGGCACAAGAATTTATTCCTACCTACGATGATAAACTGGAAGCTTTAAAAGAAGGAATTACAATTTGTGATGTCTAGGGTAAGAATTTAAATAAAAACAAAGAAGCTCGCTTACCAGGCGAGCTTCTTTGTTTTTAAGCGTTTTTTTTACCGGGATTTTTTTCTAGTGAACTGGGTGGTGCCACAAAAATCCATAAAGCTTTTTTTAGGCTGCCGGCACGACGCATATTTTTAAAAATATCTACCCAAACATGGAAAACATGTTTTACAGGGTTAAAATGTTTTGGCTGATCAATAATCCCATAGATCGATTTTTCTGTTTCAGGTTCGAAAGTGCCAAACATACGATCCCATATTATAAAAGTTGAGCCGTAATTTTTATCGAGGTAATTTTCATTTCTACCATGGTGAACGCGATGATGTGATGGAGTAACAAAGATGAAACTAAACCATTTTGGCATTCTGTCAATTAGTTCTGTATGAATCCAAAACTGGTATAACACGGCAATCTGGTGACAGATAAAAAAGACGACGGGATGAAATCCTAAAAAACTGATAGGAATAAAAAAAATCACTTTTATCTGTTGGGTCCAGGATAATCTAAAGGAGGTAGAGAGGTTATATTTTTCTGAATTATGATGGGTAACATGTGTGGCCCACAAAAAATTAACTTCATGCCCGTATCGATGAGCCCAATATCTGCAAAAATCCAGAACAACAAAGCATAAAATAGAGGTGAACCAGTTTACCGGAATACTCCATGAAACCGAATTATAAACCCATAGTACAAGTCCAAACATGATAGATTTGGTTACCAGGCCTTGTAAAATATAAACGAGACCAATGGTTAGTGAGGTCAAGAAATCTTTTTTCTCATAAAGGTCTCTTTTGGTTTTCCAGCTAAAATAGAATTCTAAAAGCGCCAGTCCAATCATGATCGGAGCGGCGTAAAGAATTAAATCGGGAGCACTGGAAATTACTTTTTCTAATGTGATTTCCTTTTTCATGGGGTTCTTTTTTTTTAGATTATAAAAGTTTTGAGCTCCATAAACAAATCTAAAATATTAAGATTTTAAATTTTAACAGAAAACGGTTTTGTACGCTTTGGTCAAGTTCTTATTTGATAAGTCTAAAATACCATGATATACCAATTGCCAGATTTATAGAATAACCATTTATATCCTCCTAAAATTTATTTCGAGTAGCCAAGCCAACCATCTCGATCTTATGGAAGAAGATCCAATACTCTCTCTTTTGCTTAAAAATACACTTGGAATCGTATGCATTCGAAGATCACTTTCTTTATTGTCATAATCATTTTCAGAGAATTCGGTTATTGCGAGTCCGGCAAATGGTGCAATTTTTAAAGCTGAATTGGCAGCTTATGATTACATAACCGTATGAAACATCTATCAAGCAAATGTAAAATCCAGACCTTCTTCCCAATGGGGTCTGCCAGCATTTGTTCTATCTACATCACCTCCAGATAAAACAGTGTTGATATAAAGCATTGAATTTTTATAGGAAAAATCGAAGCCAAAATTAAAACCAATAGAATTGCCAAAATGTTCGTTCACAGTATTTTTTCTAAAACTGTAAGCAGCACCCACATTTAATCCCAATCCAAAATTAGTTTTTTTTTGGATCGCATTATTTTTGTAGATCGCTAGACGGTCGTCTATATTGGCGGTCCATTCCTATACAATTTTAAACCCCTTCCACTAAGGCTTTGACTTTGGAAAATTTCTACTTCATTATTTAGGGCCTCATATTGATGTTTAAAAGCAGTTTCCACTGAAAAACAAGAACCAAGGCGATCCAGATCGTATTGTAATTTTCTTCGGTATAATTCTGCAATATTAAAAATTACCTGATTGTATTGCAGATTTTGAGGCGCTTTAAATCCCGGTTTTATCCACGAAAGTTGCGTATCGGTGTAGCAAAAACTTTGCAATCTAAATACTACGGTATCGTTTATTTTTTCTTTTCGCGTTTTGTAGCCAATTAAGTATTTTAATTCTGAAGTAGTATTCTCAAAAGAAATTTCGCGTTCCCGGAAGTCCGTCATCCCAGGTTATATTTCCTTCATTCCAGTTTTTTCTGGATTCCTGACTGTATACTCCTATAATTACGAAATAGAAGAGCACACAAAAATAGTTGATATTCATTACCGCTACAGAATCTTAAGATTCCAAAAGTCATTTTGATGGTAAAAATCAAAATTTGAAAGTGAATAATATTATGCTGGGAAAAGCGTGCTAAAAATATATAATTCCGGAATATCTTTTATAAAAAAAGTAGGCATTAAACTATAAATTTCCAGAAGTGGGCTTAGATGTTCAATTAAAAAAGGCCGCCAATAGGCAGCCTTTAGTTAACACTTAAAAATATGTATTTTTTGTGAATCTTTTTCTGCTATCCACATTTAGATGACCCACAATCTTTACAGGTTAAACAACCTTCCTGATAGATAAGGTTAGAGGAATTACAATTAGTACATTTCTCTTTTTTGGCTACGGTACCATCTGCTATGAAGCGTTTTAAAGCTCTTGCAACTCCATTTTTCCAGGTATTGATGGATTCTGAATCTAATTGAAGACTGTTTACCAGGTTCACCACATTGTCTATTGGCATACCATGTCTTAGTGTACTGGAAATTAATTTGGCATAATTCCAGAATTCAGGATTAAATTTGTGAGATAAACCTTCAATAGTGGTTTTGTAACCTCTTTTATTTTTATACTGAAAATCGTAGCGGGACGTCCCGTCTTCATTTCGGTTTTTTATAATCAAGCCTTCATTTACCCATCTAGGGATTAGGATGCCATCTTCATCGTCTGAAAATCCTGTGAAAATCTCGTAAGGACGACCATCAATTAGTCCTATAAAGGCGATCCATTTATCTTTGCTGTTTTGGAAACGAACTACATCAGCCTCTAAAACCTGTGGGCGCTTTGTAGGAAAAATACCGTTTCCTTCTTTTTCTTCTTCTTTTTTCTCGTCATTAGAAATCAAAACGCCAGAACGTGATCCGTCACGATAAACGGTAACTCCTTTGCAGCCTGCCTGCCATGCTTCAAGATATAACCTGCCTACCAGATCTTCACTAACATCATTAGGCAAATTGATCGTCACACTAATAGAATGATCTACCCATTTTTGCACAGCGCCCTGCATTCTTACTTTACTTAACCAGTCTACATCATTACTGGTGGCCTGGTAATAGGGAGATGCTTTTACAAGTTCGTCCAGATCAGTATTCGAATAGTTTTTATCAATATCGTGACCGTTTATCTTCATCCATTCTTTAAAACGGTGATGGAAAACTACATATTCTTCCCAGCTATCGCCAACTTCATCTACAAAATCAACCCTAACATCTTTATCGTTGGGATTTACTTTTCTTCTACGTTTATAAACCGGTAAGAAAACAGGCTCGATCCCAGAAGTGGTTTGTGTCATTAAACTGGTAGTTCCGGTAGGCGCGATGGTTAAAAGTGCAATATTCCTACGACCGTATTCTAACATATCATAGTATAATTTTTCATCGGCTTCCTTCAAGCGAAGGATAAAAGGATTTTCCTTTTCACGATCTGAATCAAAAATACCGAATGCACCTCTCTCTTTTGCCGTTTCTACTGAAGCACGATAAGCTGCAAGGGCAATATTTTTATGGATTTCAGTAGAAAACGCTACCCCTTCTTCGCTTCCGTATTTAATACCAAGTCCGGCAAGCATGTCACCTTCTGCAGTAATACCAATCCCGGTTCTACGGCCTTCCTCAGCCTTCTTTTTGATGTTTAACCACAGATTTCTTTCAACACCTTTTACATCTTCATTTTCAGGATCAGCATCTATTTTTTGTAAGATAGCATCGATTTTTTCTAACTCCAGATCGATGATATCGTCCATAATTCTTTGTGCTGCGCTTATGTGTTTTTTAAAAAGTGTGTAGTTGAATTTAGCTTTTGTAGTAAAAGGATCTTCAACATAAGAGAACAAGTTAATAGCCAGTAAACGACAAGAATCATAAGGACAAAGTGGGATTTCACCACATGGGTTGGTAGAAACCGTTTTATAGCCAAGATCCGCATAGCAATCTGGTACGGATTCGTTAATTACCGTGTCCCAAAATAGAATCCCAGGCTCTGCTGATTTCCAGGCGTTATGAACGATTTTTTTCCAAAGCTTTTCGGCTTCAATCTCTTTACTGAATTTAGGCGCATCACTAAAAACAGGATATTTTTGTGTATAAGCAGTTTTATTTTTTACCGCTTTCATAAAATCATCGTCAATTCGTACAGAAACGTTTGCCCCCGTAACTTTACCCTGCTCCATTTTTGCATCAATAAAATCTTCTGAATCGGGATGATTGATTGATACGGAAAGCATTAAGGCGCCACGACGACCATCCTGGGCCACTTCTCTGGTAGAGTTGGAATAACGCTCCATAAAAGGAACAATTCCCGTTGAGGTTAAAGCGGAGTTTTTAACCGGGGAGCCTTTAGGTCTTATATGGGAAAGATCGTGACCAACACCACCACGACGTTTCATTAATTGTACCTGCTCCTGATCGATTTTCATTACCCCACCATAAGAATCTGAGCTCCCCTCATTGCCAATCACAAAACAGTTAGATAACGAAGCGATCTGGTAAGGATTTCCTATTCCTGCCATCGGGCTTCCCTGTGGTACGATGTATTTAAAGTCTTTAATAAGATCAAAAACTTCATCCTCGGTCATTGGGTTTGGATATCGCTGTTCTACACGGGCAATCTCTTTGGCAATTCTACGGTGCATATCGTTAGGGGTTTGCTCGTAGATGTTGCCGTCTGAATCCTTTAAGGCATACTTGTTAACCCAAACACGGGCGGCAAGATCATCACCTTTAAAATACGCTAAAGAAGCTTTAAAGGCTTCGTCTTGAGTGTATGTTTTAGAAGCTTTAGGTGTTGTTTGTACAGGCATAAATCACGTCGATTAAATTAGAAAAGTAATATTTGGTAGAGTAAAAGTAACTAAATATTTACGAGCGTATTTACTTAATAATTCAAAAGTTATCAATAAAACCTTGTTAATAAATTAGTTTTCAGTGAATTGAAAATTTATCAACACTGTGAAGTTGACAAAAAAAGAAAACTTTCAATACATGTGATTTGGAAAAGTTTTAGATGCTGACTGCTAACGGATAAGGAAAAAAATAAAAGCGGAAGTATCTTTTATACCATCTGAATAGAAATCTAAAAATAGAATTTACTTTTTAATAAACATGTTTTTATATCATAAAAAAATCAAAAAACGGGATAAAAATCTATTTATCCCGTTTTCTATGAAATTGGTAAAATGAAGTTATTCTGTGATCGACCAGATCGCATAAGAATTTGCAGGAGCTTCAATAGTCACTTCCCCATCTTCACTTACTTTTGGATGGTAATTTGAATTTTCAGAATAGTCCATTAAAATGTAAGAATCCCAACTTGTGGTTATTGTTCTTCTTTTTGCACTTGCTGAAATGTTCATATAAAGAATAAGACCAGGATTTTCTGAGTTTCCACTTCTTTGCATGATGTATTCGTCATTATCGGCATAGATTATCTCTAAAGAGCCGGTGGCTAAACTATTATGAATACGTATTAATTTGTTTAACTGCTCCTGGAATTCAGGATTTTCATAATCCAGGTAAAATACGGTAGGATAACCAGGATGCGTCATAATAAAAGCATATGCTTTAAGCTTATTTTCGGGAGCTATGATATTATCCTCGTTAGCATCTTTTTCAGTATCATGATTGGCTGTAAAAGTTACTGCCTTTTCTGGGTTTGTTTGCCAAACCTGATCATTGGTAAGACCTTTTAGATCATGGTTTCTATCAAAAGCCTGTTCCATAACGTAGAAAGCAGCAAAATCAAACACCCCACTTCCGGTAGCTTCAATATGATTTCTTAATACGCCAGGATTGCCGTCCCAAAGTTCACTTACAGAGAATCCGCCAACTTCTTCCAACCAGTCTTTAATTACAAAATCTTCAAAGCCCAGTACATAATCAAAACGCCAGCCATCAAAGCCCATAACATTTTTATAATATTTGGCAACAGAATTTTCATCTTTCCATAACCAGTTTTGAACGCGCTCCCTATGATGATCTAAATTGGTTTCCTGGTAAAATAAACTTCCCGGATCGTAATTGCTTACACTGTTAGGATAAAAATCCTCGTAATTTCTGTTAAACATTCCTGAGGCATTCCCATGAGTTTCGTCGAATAGGGTATAAGTTTCTTTTTCGCGATAGGGATTGTATTCCAGACCGCCGCCAGAGTTATGATTTAATACCATATCGGCGATTACTTCAATATCATTATCGTGTGCTACGCTAATCATTTGTTCCAGGTCTTCGCGAGTTCCAAATCGAGTAGGGATGGTGCCATGCTGATCGTATTCTCCAAAGTCATAATAGTCTGAAGGATCGTAACCCATAGAATAACCACCAGATTGCCCCTTGCTGGCAGGTGGAATCCAGATACGGTTTACCCCCGCATCGGCCCAGGAGCCTAATTTATCAGATATGGTATTCCACCATTCAAATCGTGGTTCTACATCCCAGTAAAAAGCCTGCATCATTACCCCGCTACCATTATCATATTCTGCCAGGTTTAATGCGGAAACAGGTTCTGGTTGTCCTATACTACTATCATCATCCGGATCTACTGTTGTAGTATCATCATCTGAAGAACAACTAAAGAAAATAACCAAAATCAGTAAATAGAAAATTGGCTTATTTTTAAATGTTTTTTTCATAAAATAGTGAAGTTAAAAAAGGCTGCCGCAGCAGCCTTTTTATATTAATTGATTATTCTGAGATCTGTGGGATCAAGATATAACGTCCATCAAGATCATTAAACCAGATATTGTAAGTCCCAGGAATAGCCGGCATATTATCTGAGCTACCAAGTCCTGCTTTACCGCTAAGAGCTTCAGAAGCGTTACCCCAGTTATTATCCCAGGCATCGTTAGCTCTAAATTTAAATTCACCATCAGTTAATACAAAATTTGTAGCATACCAGATATGAGGATTAAAGGTAGATTGCGTCATATCAGTATCAGCATCCCAGGCACCTGGTGTTGCGTCACCAATAATACCAATACTCATATAGGTAGGAGCATCGGTAACATTTATACTTTCAAACGAATACGTACCATCAGCAACATCGATGGTGAAACTGTAGTAAGCATCATCAGCAACTGGGAACGCCTGGGGATCATCATCTAAAATGGCACTACTAGTAGCAATACCATCGTTAATACCCCATTGTGGCTGCCAGTTTCCTAAACTTTCTAATAGTTTAAATCCTTCAACACCATCGCCACCTGCAAATCTACCGTCAAAATAATAGATATCATCGTTTTCTCCATCTCTAAAGATTGGTGTGTTGTTATTGTTATTGTTCCATCCCGCTGCGGTAGCATCACCTACTAAATAAAGTTCTCTTTTAAGCTCGATACCTTCAGAAGATTCTGGGAGGGTAACAGAAACGCTTAAAATGTCTGAAGTTTGCTCTACTACATTAGCAGCATCTGTACCAACATAAGCTCTAACTCTAAAATAGATGTTGCCGCTATTTGGAGCATCGGTTTCAGGGTCATTGTCTAAACCAGCTTCATTTGCTAATTCCAGCATATCACCAACAGTAACCGCAAGATTATTTTCTGTAACATCACCTAAAACAGAATAGTTACTAAAAGCTTCTTTACCGGCTCCCTGCAATTCATAATTTACCGGTGTTTGTACGCCAAAATCTACTTCGTTCCAAACAAAACGTTCCGCTAGGTTATCAGTGTTTGGAGCTCTTAATGTATAGGTGTTTGCGGTTTGATTCATAAACGCAATCCCATCTGGATCTGGCTTTGCAGTAAAAGTGAAATCATCATCTTCTGTACAAGCTGTAAAGCTCAATATTGCGATAAACGCGATGAATAATAGTGTTAACTTTTTCATTGTGTCTTGTTATATTTATTAATAGCCTGTATTTTGTGTTAAATTAGGATTGATTAGGATGATGTTACTAGGTAGTGGGAACAAAACTCTGTAATCGCTTACCGATGTCCCAGATTTTGAACCTCCCTTAAATGGCCATAGATAGCTACCCGTTGTAAAATCATTATAGCGAATAAGATCTGTTCTTCGTTGACCTTCCCAGTACAATTCGCGTGCTCTTTCATCCAAAACGAAATCTATATTTAGATCGCTGGAAGAAATATTACCATCAGCATTTCCAAAAGCTCTTTCCCTTAGCTCGTTGATGTAACCTACAGCTTGTTGAATATTTCCGCCGGATCCTCCACGAGTAACCGCTTCGGCATAAGTAAGATATATTTCTGCCATTCTAATTACGGGAAGATCGGTATCTACAAAATCACCACCAGCATCACTACCGGCATTTCCTTCAGAATCAATATTTTTGAATTTTGTTACCGCATAACCATCGGTAAACGTATTGGCGATTGTGTTGATCTCAAGATTTTGTCCTTCTGTAAAAAACATAGCTCTTTTATCCGCCCATTCAGTTGGGTTACCATCTTCATCTGAAGCGGTTACTGCATAATCGAATTTGTTAACCAAGGCTTTTGTGGTCCTTAATCCAGACCATCCACCATTTACACCGAATTTAGAAGCATCCATATCTCCACCAATCGCAGCATGTACAAGGAAGGTTGTTCCTCCATAAGTTCTGGAACTGTTACCGTCAAAGTTTAAAGCGAATATAAATTCATCCTGAGCACCATTACTATCGTTATCGGCTAGGAAAAGTTCGTCGTATGCCGAACCATTACCATTAGCATCTACGGTATTAATTCGGTAAGAAGAATTAATAACCTGATTTGCATAGGTAATAGCATCAGTATAATGATCTTCTCCAATCCATACTTCAGCATTTAAATAAAGTTTAGACAGTAAAGCCCATGCCGCAACGCGGTCTACACGACCATATTCATTAGCACCGCTTTCCATTAATATATCCTGAATTTCGGTTAATTCAGTTTCGATAAAACTAAAAATCTCTTCCCTGGAGTTTTGCGCTGGTAACTCTGTAGAAATTTGTGTTACTAAAGGAACATTTCCATAAAAGTCAATAAGGTTATAATAGGCAAAAGCTCTTAAGAACCGTGCTTCGGCAATAAAAGATTCTATCGCCGGATCCTCTAAAGAGGAGGCATTCGAGATAAACGAGTTACAAAATGAAACTTCCTGAGCAAGACGATAATACATCGCAGTAGTAAAGTCGTTACCAGCTCCCCAGCTCATAGCGTGTAAATTTGGAAGTCCCGGGTCACCCCATCCTACCACAGCATTATCCGTAGTTAGCTCATTTAGACTAAATAGCATTCTGGAATACTGTGAAGTACCTTCATCTATCCCAGAAATATCAGGTTGCCCGGCAGGTCCTTCTTGTCCTGTTAAAGCTAAACTCGCATAAAGCTTTGCCAAAGCGCCTCTGGCTTCATCTGCATTGGCGAATACATCGTTTTCTGTAAAACTATCTGGATCGATAGGTGTTTGATCCAGGTCATCATGACAAGACACTAAAATAAGTGTAGGGATGATGAGCGCTAATTTCTTTATATAATTCATTTTCATACTTCTTTTTTTAGAAATTTAGATTTACCCCAACAGTAAAAGTTCTTGGCCTAGGGTA
The DNA here is from genome assembly GCF_000023465.1 of Zunongwangia profunda SM-A87. Lineage (NCBI taxonomy): Bacteria > Pseudomonadati > Bacteroidota > Flavobacteriia > Flavobacteriales > Flavobacteriaceae > Zunongwangia > Zunongwangia profunda. Next base: position 3,042,010 of record NC_014041.1, on the reverse strand, counting down.
GAAATTGTTATCGATACCTCCATTAATTTCTGGATCAAGACCCTCGTAATCTGTAACGATAAGTACATTTTGTGCAGTACCATAAAGTCGCAGTGTAGATTCTTTAAAGATCTGGTCGAAGGTATAACCTAAAGTAATATTGTCTAGTTTGAAGAACGAAGCATCCTGCACATAGTAATCACTTTGTAAGTTAGTTTCTGTTAAACTCTGGAAACCGGTATTAAAGTAATCTCTATGTAGATTAGTTAGAATGCTATTCTCGGTAGCTCTAATCTCATAAGATTTGGCAGAAGCCATGTTATTGTAAGCATAGTTTCCTAAACTAGCTCTTGATACAACGGCTAGATCCCAGTTTTTAAAACTAACATTGGTATTAAGCCCCATAGTAATATCAGCAAAAGGATCCTTATAAAGATATTTGTCATCATCGTTGATCTGGTTGTCACCGTTACGATCTACATAAGCCCCTTCAATTGGTCTTCCTGCTTCGTCATAAATCTGTTTATAAACCCAGTAGCTAAAAGGAGAATATCCTTCTTTTTGTAACTGGATATTATTACCAGTACCTCCGTTAATACCTCCAGCTTCTACCTGATCGGGTAAATTAGTGATCTCGTTATCATTGTAAGCGATGTTGTATCCAATACTCCATTTGAAATTATCGGTTTGTACAGGAACTACGTTAATTTCAAATTCGATACCCCGGTTTTCCATGTCCCCGATGTTTTTATCGATACCATTGGAGAAATTAGTAAACGGGTCTATGGTTACGTAACTAATCATGTCTTCAGTTTTCTTAAGGTATGCATTAACAGACCCTGAGATTCTACTGTTAAAAAATGAGTAGTCGATACCGGCATTGATAGTTTTACCAACCTCCCATCTTAGATCTTCATTGTAAGCTTCTGGGCGGTAAGTTTGGTAATATGATTGTCCAAACTGGTAGTATGCATTAGATCTTGAACCGGTATACTTCGTTAAGAACAGATAATCACCTAATCCGTTAACATTGGCAATTTCACCATAACCTACACGAAGCTTTAATTGATCAACCGAATTAGAATTGAAAAAATCTTCGTTATTAATATTCCATGCTACGGCAAAAGAAGGAAAATATCCCCAACGGTCTTTTGGATTCAATTTAGAAGAGGCATCCGCTCTTAAAGTAGCAGTAAGTAAATAACGATCAGCATAATTATAGTTTGCTCTACCAAAATAAGATAGTAAAGTACTTCTCCATTTATCAATGAATTCTGAATCGTTTCCTTCTTCTGCAGCTTCACTGTCAAAACTGTAGTTATCGTTTTCGAAACTTTGATAAGAATATCCTAATACAGCATTTAAACTATGGTCCTTAAAATCCTTATCATAGGTTAAATAAGCATCAAAAAGTTTATTGGTAGAGTTGTTGGTGTAATTAGAATAAGAACCGTTCCAGTCTAATTGGGAAGATGGCATGTTTTCAGAAACTATCGTTCTTCCGTGACTATTTGTTTTGTCAAGACCAATATTTACCGTAGCTGTTACATCTGGAAAGAAATGGAGCTTATAGTCTACTTTAGCATTTCCTATAAAGCGACGTACTTCAGCAGAATCGTCTTTTTCGTTAATCAACGCAATCGGATTCACCGGAGCCAGGTTATTTAGTACATATCTATCAGCGTCTTCACTATATACCAACCATGAATTATAGTTGCTAAAAGGTGAATTAGCATCATAGATGGGCTGTGTAGGATCATAATCTACAGAGGTGCCGATGGCATCACGGTTGGCAAATGTATTTTCTGTGTACATTCCACGTCCATTAATCTCAAATTTTAAATGACCATCCATAAAACTTGGTCGTAAGCTTACAGACCCTGTAGTTCTTGAAAAGTTATCTCCTGATAAAATACCATCCTGATCGGTATATCCAACCGAAGCCCGGGTAGGCATAAATCCGCCAATATTTCCGGTAGTACTTAAATTATGATCAAAACCAATTGCCTCAGAATAGATTTCTTTTTGCCAGTTCATATTAGCATTGCCTAGGCGAGCAATAGCCGCTTCGTTTCCAACCTGGTTCACCAAATTTCTAAATTCATCGGCATCCATGACATCTACATAGTTTGTAGGTCTGGATACGGTAGTGTTTCCAGCATAGTTGAACTTAAATTCCTGCCCTTTACCTTTTTTAGTGGTAATTAAAACCACACCATTGGCAGCACGAGAACCATAGATCGCCGTAGAAGACGCATCTTTTAAGACGGTCATACTCTCGATATCGTTTGGATTGATAAAATCTAGCGGATTTCTAGATCCACCTACATTACTATTATCCAAAGGAATACCATCTACAACGTATAGCGGAGAGCTATTTAAAGAAATAGATCCAATTCCACGAATATTAATATTCTGGCCCTCGCCAGGTGCTCCACCACCAGAAGTTACGGTAACCCCGGCAATTTTACCGGTGATTAACTGTCCTGCAGTATTTACCTGTCCCTGGTTAAAATCTTCAGTAGAAACCTGGTTTACGGCACCTGTTGCATCTTTTTTACGAACGGTACCATATCCAACCACCACCACTTCATCTAGTGTAGCCTGGTCTTCGTCTAATTGCACATTAATAGTTTCTTGTCCTGTGAATGCGATTTCTTTAGTAGAAAACCCTAAAAATGAAAAAGCGATAGTATCTCCAGCTACAAGGTTTTCGATAGTGTATAAACCATCAAAATCTGTAATGGTTCCATTGCTGGTTCCTTTCACAATTACGTTTGCTCCCGGCACCGGCATTCCGGTTGCGGTTTCTGTCACCGTTCCGGAAACAGAATTCTGGGCAAAAAAGCTCATCGGTAGCATAAACAGCAAAAACAATGTGCTTTTAATAAATGTTTTCATAAATTTCCCTATTGAATTTTACTTAGATTATAAACTTTATATTTTTACTTCCTGAGGTTAAAATTATATAAATTTTAAGTTCTTTTTTTGAGGATATTTTAATGAACCCTCACTACAACGTTGTAGTGTTGACAACTTTTCGTTTTTTAGGGCTTTTAAATGTCAAAACCCTAATTTAAACCATGTTTTTGTAGTATTTTTGAAGGGAAGAGCACAGATAATAGTGAAGACTGAATTTTATGAGGCCAAAACTTACGTTAAAACAAATTGCTAAAGAATTAGATGTATCGATTTCAACGGTTTCAAAATCACTTCGGGACAGCCCGGAAATAGGAGAAGATACGAGGCAAAAAGTGCAGGCTTTTGCTAAATTATATAACTATAAACCCAATAACATTGCACTTAGTCTTAAAAATCGAAAGACAAAAACTATTGGGGTTGTTATTCCTGAAATTGTACACCATTTTTTTACTACGGTTATTAGTGGAATAGAGCATATTGCTAATGAAAAAGGGTATAGCGTAATTGTTTGTCTTTCAGATAATAGTTTTGATAAGGAAGTGCTGAATATGGAGATGTTGGCTAACGGTAGTATCGATGGTTTCATTTTGTCGGTAGCGAAAGAAACCATGCAAAAGGGCGATTATCACCATTTAACCGAAGTGGTTAATCAAGGAATGCCTCTGGTGCTTTTTGATCGATCTGTAGAGGAGGTTCCTTCAGATAAAGTAATTATAGATGATGTAAAAGGTGCAAAAAAAGCAGTGCAATGCTTAATCGATAAAGGAGCTAAAAACATAGGAATTATTTCCACAGTTGATTATATAAGCGTGGGGAAATTAAGAACCTTAGGGTATACCCAGGCTCTCCAAGAAAATGGCTTTAAGGTAAATCAGAAAAGCATCCTTAAAATCGAGCATATGGATAAGGTAGAACATGAAATTTCAGCCTTTGTAAAAGAATCCGATTTTGATGCGCTTTTTGCAGTTAACGAACATTTTGCCGCAGCAGCAGTGCGAGCCGTTCAGGAAAAGGGTCAAAAAGTGCCCGAAGATGTACAGGTGATAGGCTTTACCGATGGCGAATTATCCAAACGTTTTATTCCCAGTTTGACCACTATTAGTCAGCATGGAAGCCGCATGGGAGAGGAAGCAGCACGATTATTAATCGAAAAATTAGAAAAGTCTCCTGAAGAGGAAGAAAGCTATAAAACCATTATCGTAGATACCGGTTTAATTGAACGAGAATCAACAAAATAATTATTTAATACCATAATCTTTAAATTATTAGCTATATTTATCGCCAAATTAGTTAATTTATCAGAACTTATATTTTTACTTCCTAACTAAAATAAGTTTTGATAAGTCTTAGTGCTTATCGTAACCTTCTAATATTACGATATGCAGAAACGCAGATTAAGTTTCTGGGAAATCTGGAATATGACATTCGGATTTCTCGGGATTCAAATGGGATTCGCATTACAAAATGCAAATGCCAGCCGTATCCTTCAGGTTTTTGGTGCAGAGGTCGAGCATCTCTCTTGGTTTTGGATTGTCGCTCCTGTTACAGGTTTGATTGTTCAGCCTATTATTGGTTATTATAGTGATCGTACCTGGACCAAATTGGGGAGACGTCGCCCATTTTTCCTAACCGGGGGAATTTTAGCCGCCATTGGTTTGGTGCTAATGCCAAATGCCGACTTGTTTATCGCCATTATGCCGTCTTTATGGGTGGGAGCAGGGATGCTTATGATCATGGATGCGTCTTTTAACGTAGCCATGGAACCTTTTAGAGCACTTGTTGCCGATAATCTTCCCAGCGATCAACGAACCTTAGGCTTTAGTATACAAACGGTATTGATTGGTATTGGTGCTGTTGTTGGATCATGGTTGCCTTACGTATTAACTAACTGGTTTGGTTTTACCAATAGAGCCGCGGAAGGTGAAATTCCTTTAAATCTTCTATTATCTTTTATCATTGGTGCGGTTATTTTGGTGGTAAGTATTTTAATTACTGTTTTTACGACCAAAGAGTACAGCCCGGAAGAACTGGAACACTTTCACGCACAGGAGGATAAGCCAGGAGTCCTAGTTCCTGATGAAGAAAAATCTAAAATCACCGATATTTTTACCGATTTTGTAAAAATGCCTCATACGATGCGTCAGCTTAGTTGGGTGCAGTTTTTCTCATGGTTTGGTTTGTTCGGTATGTGGGTATTTGCTACCCCGGCCATTGCGCATCACATCTATGGATTACCACTTTCGGATTCCAGTAGTGAAGCCTACCAGGATGCCGGTGATTGGGTGGGAATCCTGTTTGGAGTTTATAATGCTGTGTCTGCAGTTTTTGCGTTTTTCTTACCGGTAATTGCCAAAAAAGTAGGCCGAAAAAACACACATATCATTTCATTGATTATTGGTGGGGCAGGTTTGCTCTCTATTTATATCATGCCTAATGAAAACTGGGTGATTTTAAGTATGGTGGGTGTTGGTATTGCCTGGGCAAGTATTCTTGCGATGCCTTATGCCATTTTAGCCGGAGCAATTCCGCCTCGAAAAATGGGGGTGTATATGGGAATCTTTAACTTCTTTATTGTAATTCCTCAAATCGTGAATGCTATTATTGGTGGCCCAATGGTAAAATATCTTTACGGTGGAGATCCTATTTATGCATTAATGATGAGTGGTGTAGCCTTTATGATTGCCGCAGTCCTTACCTTAAGAATAGACGACGTAGACGAAGAAGTTGCGAAGTGAGACTAACTGAAAATTTAAGAAACATACTACTAAAATGAATCAAAAAGCTATCATATTCGATCTTGATGGTGTAATCGTAGATACAGCAAAATTTCATTTTCTGGCCTGGAAAAAACTGGCAAATGATTTAGGTTTCGATTTTACCAAAGAACAGAATGAAGAATTAAAAGGAGTAAGCAGGGTAGATTCGCTTAAAAAAATACTGAACTGGGGAAATAGAGAGCTTACCGAAGATGAGTTTAATCGACAAATGCAACTTAAAAATGAAAACTATCTATCTTATGTAAATAAGATGGATAAAGGTGAAGTGCTTCCAGGAGTTCAAAAAGTACTCGATTATTTAAATGAAAATAACACTCCCTACGCATTAGGATCGGCCAGTAAAAATGCTCGTCATATTTTAGAAAAAATCGATTTGAAAGATGGTTTTAATGCCATCGTGGATGGTACGGATGTAAGCAAAGCGAAACCAGATCCAGAAGTTTTTCTTATCGCTGCTGAAAAGCTGAATGTTGCTCCGCAAGATTGTATTGTATTCGAAGATTCTGTAGCCGGGATTCAGGCGGCAAATAAGGGACAAATGACCAGTATCGGGATTGGTGATAAAAAAACACTACATGAAGCCGATTATATCTTCAGTGATTTTACTGAAATCTCGATCGAATTTTTAAAAAATCTACTCCAAAAATAAATAATATCAACAATGAATCAGGATTATATTAAACCAGATGCATGGTCCATTATAGAAGAAGGTTTTGATGCCAAGCGTGTAGAATCTTCTGAAAGTTTATTCAGTATTGGTAACGGCGCTATGGGGCAACGGGCCAATTTTGAAGAGCAATACTCTGGCGACACCTTTCAGGGGAGCTATATCGCCGGTGTTTTTTACCCCGATAAAACAAAAGTAGGTTGGTGGAAAAATGGATATCCGGAATATTTCGCTAAAGTATTAAATGCACCCAACTGGATAGGAATTAATGTCGCTATTAACGAAGAGGCCCTGGATCTAAATACCTGTAAAGAGGTAAAAGATTTTGTGCGTGAACTGAATATGAAAGAAGGCTTTCACCGAAGAAGCTTTGTAGCGGTGATGCCCAATGACCTTGAAGTAAGAGTTACAGCTACTCGTTTTTTATCTATTGTAAATGATGAATTAGGAGTCATAAATTATGAAGTTGAGGTATTAAATGCCGATGCAGTAGTAAAATTCACACCATATCTTGATGGAGGGATCACTAACCGCGATGCAAACTGGGAAGAGCGTTTTTGGCAGACTTTAGAAGTGAACACTGAAAACGATCAGGCTTTTGTGGTTTCTAAAACTTTAAAAACAGAATATCATGTAGGTACCTATATGCAATCTCAAATTAGCCTAGATGATGAAAAACTTCAGGTAGAAGGAGAAGTAGAGAAAACTGAAGATCAGGTAAGTATTTCGTATGCAGTAAAAGTGAATAGAGGAGAGAGAATTGCGCTTCAAAAATATGCCGGTTATGTAACGGATATGAACCATAGTAAGGATTCTTTAGTTGAAGCAGCAAAAAATGTGCTTGATAAAGCCACAACATCAGGTTTTGCGAAATTACTGCAGGAACAAAAAGAGGCCTGGGCGCAGATCTGGGAAATGGCCGATATTACCATCGATGGTGATGTGAAGGCACAACAGGGGATTCGTTTTAATATTTTTCAACTAAATCAAACCTATTTAGGAAAAGACGAGCGATTAAATATAGGTCCAAAAGGATTTACAGGCGAGAAATATGGTGGAAGTACCTATTGGGATACCGAGGCGTATTGTATTCCGTTTTACATGGCGACTAAAGATCAGCAGGTAGCTCGGAATTTACTGACTTATCGTTATAATCATTTAGAAAAGGCGAAAGAAAATGCGCAAAAATTAGGGTTTACTAATGGTGCGGCGCTTTACCCAATGGTAACGATGAATGGCGAGGAGAGCCATAACGAATGGGAAATCACGTTTGAAGAAATTCATCGAAACGGCGCGATGGTTTTTGCCATTTACAATTATGTTCGTTTTACTGATGATTATAGTTACGTGCCAGAAATGGGACTGGAAGTAATGATCGCGATCGCTAGATTCTGGCAACAAAGAGCAAACTTTAGTAAAGACAAGAATAAGTATGTAATTCTTGGAGTTACAGGACCAAACGAATATGAAAATAATGTGAATAATAACTGGTACACCAATTATTTAGCGAAATGGTGTATCGAATATTGCATAGAAAATATCGAGAAAATTAAGGCAAACTATGCTGAAGATTATGCTCGAATTATGGATAAAACCAATTTAGAATCTGAAGAAATAGCGAAATGGGGAGAGGTTGCTGAAAATATGTATTTTCCATATTCTGAAGAATTCGGGGTGTATCTACAGCAGGATGGTTTCCTGGATAAAGAGATCAAGCCGGTTAGTACCCTTACTAAAAAACAGCGCCCAATTAACCAAAATTGGAGTTGGGACCGTATTTTAAGAAGCTGCTATATAAAACAGGCTGATGTGCTTCAGGGGTTTTATTTCTTTGAAGATCATTTTTCCGAAGAAAACCTGAAAAAACATTTTGATTTCTACGAACCCATTACTGTACATGAATCATCTTTGTCTCCTTGCGTACATAGTATTCAGGCTGCGAAATTGGGTAGAATGGAACAGGCATATACCTTCTATTTAAGGACTTCGCGATTAGACTTGGATGATTATAATCATGAAGTGAAAGAAGGTTGTCACATTACAAGTATGGCGGGAACCTGGATGAGTATTGTAGAAGGTTTTGGTGGGATGCGCGTAGTAGAAGGGAAATTATCTTTTACGCCGCAATTACCGGAACAATGGAATAGTTTCAGTTTTAAAATCAATTTTAGAAATCAGATTTTAAAGATCAATATTGGTAAAAACGAAACTACCTTTTCTGTAGATGGAAACGAGCCAATGACCGTGTTATTAAACGGAGAAGCGATTGAGGTACAAAATACCATAAAAAGCTAAAATTTTAGATATGAAAAAGTTTATTACAGTAATTACAATTTGTATTTCTGTTTTTGGATTACAGGCACAGGAATTAACATCTCCTAATGGTAATCTTGAGATGAAATTCAGTTTAAAAGAAAACGGAACTCCCGCATATCAATTATTTTATAAAGGAGAAGAAGTGATAAAAACCAGTACACTTGGTTTAGAACTACAGGATGATTCAACCTCTTTGATGAACGAATTTGAAATTTCTGATACAAAAACATCGAGTTTTGATAAAATATGGACTCCGGTTTGGGGAGAACAGGCCAAAATCAGAAATCATTATAACGAGTTGGCGGTTACCTTAGATCAGCCGTCAACAGATCGAAAAATGATCATTCGTTTCCGCATGTTCAACGATGGTTTAGGGTTTCGATATGAATTCCCGCAGCAAGAAAACCTGGTGTATTTCATAATTAAAGAAGAGCATACGCAATTTGCAATGACGGGCGATCATACGGCGTATTGGCTTCCGGGAGATTACGACTCTCAGGAATATGATTACACGACGTCTAAACTTTCAGAAATTAGTAGCAAATTCGACGAAGCTTGGGTTGGAAATGCCTCTCAAACCCAGTTTTCAAAGTCGGCAGTACAAACTGCTTTAATGATGAAAACGGAAGATGGATTGTATATCAATCTGCACGAAGCAGCTTTAAAAGAATATTCATTAATGAACCTGAATTTGGATGAAAATAGTCTTGTTTTTGAATCCTGGTTAACGCCCGATGCTATAGGGAATAAAGGATATATTCAGGCACCTGCAGTTTCTCCCTGGAGAACGATCATGGTAAGCGATGATGCCACTGATATTTTAGCATCCAACATTACCTTGAATCTTAATGAACCTAATAAAATTGAAGATACTTCGTGGATCAAACCAATGAAGTATGTTGGTGTTTGGTGGGAAATGATTACCGGTAAAAGTACGTGGAATTATACCGATGAGTTTCCATCAGTAAAATTGGGTGAGACCGATTTTGAAAATGCCGAACCTAACGGAAAACATGGTGCTAATACAGCGCACGTAAAAGAGTATATAGATTTTGCTGCCGAAAATGGTTTTGATGGCGTATTGGTTGAAGGATGGAATGTAGGCTGGGAAGACTGGTTTGGACATTCCAAAGATTATGTTTTTGACTTCGTAACTCCGTATCCGGATTTTGATGTAGAAGGAATCCAAAAGTATGCTGAATCTAAAGGGGTGCAAATGATCATGCATCATGAAACTTCTGGTGCCATTCGTAACTACGAGCGTCACTTAGATACCGCGTACCAGTTTATGAATACATATGATTATCCTGCGGTTAAAAGCGGATATGTTGGGGATATTATTCCACGTGGCGAGCATCACTACGGGCAGTGGGCAATCAATCACTTTCTGTATGCCGTAAAAAAAGCAGCCGATTATCATATTATGGTAAATGCGCACGAAGCGGTAAGACCAACAGGTTTACGCAGAACATGGCCCAATTTAATTGGTAACGAATCGGCCAGAGGAACAGAATTCCAGGCCTTTGGGGGGTCTAAGCCAAATCACGTAACCATTTTACCTTTTACCCGTTTAATTGGCGGACCTATGGATTACACACCGGGAATTTTTGAAATGGACATTAGTAAGATCAATCCTGATAATAACTCCCATGTAAATTCTACCTTGGCCAATCAGTTGGCACTTTATGTAACTATGTATAGTCCGTTGCAAATGGCAGCAGATCTTCCTGAAAATTACAAGCGTTTTCCAGATGCTTTTCAGTTTATAAAGGATGTAGCGTTAGATTGGGATGAAAGCAAGTACATAGAAGCAGAGCCGGGAGAATACATCACTGTAGCCCGTAAAGCCAAAGGAACTGAAAACTGGTTTGTAGGAAACGTAAATGGCACCACACCAAGAACATCAAAAATTAAGCTTGATTTCTTAGAAGATGGTAAAAAGTATGAAGCTACTATTTATGCAGATGCTAAAGACGCTGATTATAAAACCAATCCGCAAGCTTATAAAATCACTAAGAAAAGCGTAATCAGCAAGTCAACTTTAAAACTGACTTCAGCGCCAGGTGGTGGTTATGCGATAAGCATTTTTGAGAAGGAGTAACTAGAACTGAGATCAGTTAATTTGAAAATGTGTTAATGCGAAAATTTGAAAATTAATGTCGGATCTTAAATTTTGAATTATTCTTGAAATGAGTTGTCACTTCGACCGAAACAAAGTGGAGTCGAGAAATCTTTTCACGAAAGAATGTTACTTCGAGTGTTGATATTGAAGAGAATTCGAAGAAAATAGAACTGAGATCAGTTAATTTGAAAATGTGTTAATGCGAAAATTTGAAAATTAATATTGAATCTTAAACTTTGAATTATTCTTGAAATGAGTTGTCATTTCGACCGAAACAAAGTGGAGTCGAGAAATCTTTTCACGAAAGAATGTTACTTCGATTGTTGATATTGAAGAGAATTCGAAGAAAATAGAGGTGAGATCAGTTAATTTGGAAATGTGAAGATGCGTTAATTTGAAAATTAATATTGAATCTTAAACTTTGAATTACATCTAAAATTCGTTGTCATTTTGACCGACACAAAGTGGAGTCGAGAAATCTTTTCACGAAAGAATTTTACTTCGAGTTTTGATATTGAAGAGGATTCAAAAAAAATTAGAAGTGAGATCAGTTAATTTGAAAATGTGTTAATGCGAAAATTCGAAAATTAATATTGAATCTTAAACTTTGAATTACATCTAAAATTCGTTGTCATTTCGACCGAACAAAGTGGAGTCGAGAAATTTTTTCACGAAAGAATGTTACTTCGAGTGGTTTTATTGAAGAGGATTCGAAAAAAATAGAACTGAGATCAGTTAATTTGAAAATTTGTTAATGCGAAAATTTGAAAATTAATATTGAATCTTAAATTTTGAATTATTCTTGAAATGAGTTGTCATTTCGACCGAAACAAAGTGAAGCGGAGAAATCTTTCCACGAATGAAAATTAGTGTCCAGAAATCTTATTTAACCCAAAACTAATGGCTTATAGCTGATCGCTAAAACCTGTAAGCTGAAAACTGAAAACAAAAAAATGAAAACTAAATTATATAATCTTGTGTTGCTCCTGTTATTAATTTCAGGAGTAGCGCAGGCACAAATCGATAAAATGGAGCCGCCTTTTTGGTGGAGCGATATGAATCTGGAAGAACTTCAGATCATGTTCTACGGAAAAAATATCGGCACGTACGAAGTTTCTTCAGAAGATGAGGTAATCATCAATAATATTCGAAAAACCGAGAATCCAAATTATGTATTTGTAACAATAAATTCTTCAGCACTTCCTGCGGGAAATTATGAGTTTAACTTCAGTAAAAAAGGTAAAAGAAATATCACCAAAACTTTCGAATTAAAGCAACGAGAAGAAGGTTCGGCGTTAAGAGAAGGTTTTGATGCGAGTGATGCGATTTATTTAATTATGCCCGATCGTTTTGCTAATGGAAATCCGGATAATGATTCTTCTACAGAAATGCAGGAAAAAGCCGATCGTTCTAAACAGGGCGGTCGTCACGGTGGTGATATTCAGGGGGTGATCGATCATTTAGATTATCTAAAAAATCTTGGGATTACAGCGCTTTGGAGCACACCTTTACTAGCCGATGATGATGCCGGTTATTCCTATCACACTTATGCGCAAAGCGATGTATATAAAATCGATCCACGTTACGGTAGTAACGAAGATTATAAGCGTCTGGCCAATGAGTTGCATCAAAAAGATATGAAGTTAATAATGGATTATGTGACCAATCACTGGGGTAGTGAGCATTGGATGATTAAAGATCTACCTACGTATGATTGGGTACATCAATTCCCGGGTTATGAGAATTCTAATTATAGAATGACTACGCAATATGATCCGCACAAATCAGCACGTGATTTTAAATACTGTGTTGACGGCTGGTTTACCGGTACGATGCCCGATTTAAATCAGAGTAATCCTTTAGTGTTAAACTATTTGATTCAGAATGCGATCTGGTGGATCGAATATTCTGGTTTAGACGGATTTCGTGTTGATACCTATTCTTATAATGATAAAGAAGGGATTGCGAAATGGACGAAAGCGATCATGGACGAATATCCATATTTTAATATCGTTGGGGAAGTTTGGATGCACGACCAGGCGCAAATTAGCTACTGGCAAAAAGATAGCCCCATAGGCGCAATTCAGGATTACAATTCTAATTTACCATCGGTGATGGATTTCACTTTACATGATGCGATGACATCGATGTTTCATGAGCAGGATGCCAGTTGGGATCGAGGAATGATTAAAGCCTATGAGAATTTTGTGAACGATTTCTTATATGCCGATACCGATAATTTGATGGTGTTTATGGGTAATCATGATACGGGTAGATTTAATGAGATTTACGATGGTGATTTTAAAAAATATAAAATGGCGATGACCATGATCGCTACGGTACGTGGTACGCCTCAAATCTATTACGGAGATGAAATAGGAATGCGAGGCGATAAAGGAAAAGGCGACGGCGCGATTAGACAGGATTTTCCAGGTGGTTGGGAAGGTGATGAACAATCTGCCTTTAATGCGGAAGACAGGACTGAAAACCAAATGAAATACTTTGATCTGACTTCAAAATTATTGAATTTCAGAAAAGAAAATGAAGTATTGCAGTTTGGTAAAATGCTTCAGTTTTTACCAGAAAATAATGTGTATGTATATTTTAGGTATAATGATAAAAACCGGGTAATGGTTATTATCAATAATAATGCTGAAGAACAGACTTTAGATTTAAAGAAATATGCTGAGGGAATTCAAGGTTCCACCTCTGGAAAAGAAATTATTTCAGGAAAAGACATTCAGCTAAATGAAACTTTGAGCATTCCTGCACAGGATGCCATGTTAATTCAACTTCAATAAAAAAATGAAACGATTTATAATAGCGGCGCTGGCAGTTACGATGCTTACTGCCTGTAAAAACGAAACTTCTGAAAAGTCGGTTAAAAAAGAGGACGAAAAAGGGAAAACATTATCCCCTATAAACGATAGCATTTTAGGACAATCGGTAATTTATGAAGCTAATATTCGGCAATATTCTCCTGAAGGTACTTTTAATGAGTTTACAAAGGATATTCCGCAGTTAAAAGAGCTTGGTGTAAAAGTGATCTGGTTAATGCCAGTGTATCCAATATCCTCTGTGAAAAGAAAAGCCGCAGATGGCCGGTTTGCAGAAGAAATTGAAGACCCTAAAGAGCGTGAAAAGATTTTAGGCAGTTATTACGCCATTTCAGATTATACGGGAATTAATCCCGAATTTGGAACTCTAGAGGATTTTCAGGAATTGGTAAAAACAGCTCATGGAAACGGCATGTATGTGATCCTGGATTGGGTAGCAAATCATACCGGCTGGGATCATGTTTGGATTGAAGAACATCCCGAATTTTATACTAAAAACGAAAACGGAGAGATTATAGACCCTATAAATCCTGATACTGGCGAGAGCTGGGGTTGGACAGATGTAGCTGATCTTAATTACGACAATAAAGAATTGTGGACTGAAATGCGTAAGGATATGCGTTATTGGGTAGAAGAGCAAAATATTGATGGTTTTCGATGTGATGTTGCCGGGGAAGTACCAACAGAATTTTGGGAATCTGCGGTAGAAGAAATGAAGCAGGTTAAACCGATTTTTATGTTGGCAGAATCTGAAGATAAAGATCTTTTTGAAAAAGCTTTTGATATGGGATATAACTGGGAAGGTCATCATATTCTAAATGCCATTGCACAGGGAAAGCAAAATGCGAAGGATCTGAGTGATTATATGAAGAAAATTGACACGACCTACCAGGAGGATGATTACCTGATGAATTTTGTTACCAATCATGATGAAAATAGCTGGAATGGAACGGTAAATGAACGAATGGGTAATGCGGCAGAGGTGATGACGGCTTTAAGCTTTACATTGCCGGGAATGCCTTTGATTTATAGCGGACAGGAATACGATATGCAAAAACGCTTACGCTTTTTCGAAAAAGATACTATTCCACATCAGCAAAATAAATTCTGGCCAATTTTATCGAAACTTGGAACATTAAAAAATGAAAGTCCGGCTCTAGACGGCTCGAAAACCGAAGCTGGTTATTCAACCATTAAAAATTCAGACGAGGATGTGATTTTTAGTTTCAAAAGGCAACAAAATGATGATGAGGTAATCTTTATAGGAAATCTTTCTGATCGTAAAAAAGAGTTCAATATTGACCTGGAAGGCCAGTTTATTGATTATATGAATAACGAAAAAGTTTTCGTGATTGAAAAAAATCAAAAATTTCAATTTTCTCCCTGGGAATATAAAATTTTAATAATTCAGTAGTAAAATTCACAAAATGATAAAAACAGCCCTTATTTAGGGCTGTTTTTATTAGTTATCAACCGAAATCGATTTAGTTTAAATGCAAATTAGGTTATATTTAAGATTTAAAATAGATTTGAGGTGATGGCAAATACAATAAGAAAAATTTGTGTCTTAACATCTGGGGGAGATGCACCCGGAATGAACGCCGCAATCCGAGCGGTCGTTAGAGCTTGTTCTTTTTATAATGTGGAGTGTGTAGGGATCTACAGAGGTTATCAGGGTTTAATGGAAGGAGACTTTGAAGAACTTAATGCCAGATCTGTACGAAACATTATCAATAAAGGGGGGACTTTCCTTAAATCTGCTCGCTCTATGGAGTTTAAGACCATAGAAGGAAGAAAAAAAGCTTATGAGCAATTAACAAAAAATAACATTGACGCTTTGGTGGTTATCGGCGGAGATGGTACTTTTACGGGTGGCGTTTATTTTAGTCAGGAGTTTGATCTTCCAATAGTTGGGATTCCGGCTACAATCGACAATGATATTAGCGGTACAGATTTTACATTGGGATATGATACTGCGTTAAATACAGTTGTGGATGCCATAGATAAAATTAGAGATACTGCCAGTTCTCATAATAGATTATTCTTTATTGAAGTTATGGGAAGAGATGCGGGAGACATTGCTCTTAATAGTGGAATAGGAGCAGGAGCCGAAGAGATTTTGATTCCGGAAGAAGAAGAAGGAGTAGAACGTATGTTGGAATCATTAAGAAAGAGTAAAATGTCCGGCAAGCTTTCCAGCATCATAGTAGTAGCCGAAGGAGAAAAAAGCGGGAAAAATATTTTTCAGCTTGCAGAATATGTAGAAGAGCATTTAGAAGGATACGATATTAGGGTATCTGTTTTGGGACATATTCAAAGAGGAGGGCGACCAAGTTGTTTTGATCGCGTTCTGGCAAGTAAATTAGGAGTAGGGGCTGTAGAAGCTCTACTGGACGGGGACTCTAAAGTAATGATTGGCTTAAGCCATCAAAAGGTAGTTCGCGTACCGCTTACCGTAGCCATTAATGGTGAGGCAAAATATGATAAAGAATTAAGAAGGGTGGCAGACATCACTTCAGTTTAAACTTTAAAAATAGAAAAATGAGTACAAAAATTGGAATTAACGGTTTTGGCCGAATTGGGCGTATAGCCTTTAGAATAGCAGCACAAAGCGAAAAAGTAGAGGTAGTAGCTATTAATGATTTACTTGATGTAGATCACTTGGCTTACCTTTTAAAATATGATTCTGTTCACGGGAAATTTAAAGGTTCTGTAGAGGTTAAAGACGGGAATCTTGTTGTGGACGGTAAAACCATTAGAGTAAGCGCAGAAAAAAATCCAGCAGACCTAAAATGGGATGATGCAGGAGCAGAAGTTGTATTGGATTGTACAGGAATCTTTACCGATCTTGATAATGCAAAAGCTCACCTTGAAGCCGGAGCGAGAAAAGTGGTGATCTCTGCACCATCTAAAACAGCACCGATGTTTGTGATGGGAGTGAATCATCATGAAGTAACTGCAGATCAGGATATCGTTTCTAACGCTTCTTGTACTACAAACTGTCTTGCACCGCTTGCAAAAGTTATTGATGATGAGTTTGGTCTTGTGGAAGGTTTAATGACAACTGTTCATGCATCTACTTCTACTCAGTTTACTGTAGATTCACCATCTAAGAAGAACTTTAGATTAGGTCGTAGTGCTATGGCTAACATTATCCCAAGTTCTACAGGAGCTGCAGTTGCCGTAACAAAGGTAATTCCTTCTTTAAAAGGAAAACTTACCGGTATGGCATTTAGAGTTCCTACTACAGATGTTTCTGTTGTAGATTTAACTGTAAAAACTGAAAAAGCTGCTTCTTACGATGATATCAAAGCTGCATTCAAAAAAGCTGCTGATGGAGATTACAAAGGAGTGATTTCTTATACAGATGAAGCTGTAGTGAGTCAGGATTACGTATCTGATGCTCATACTTGTAATTTTGATGCTGAAGCTGGTATCGCGCTTAACGATAATTTCTTCAAATTAATCGCTTGGTATGATAACGAATATGGTTATTCATCTAAACTTGTAGATTTAGCTGCACACGTAGCTTCTTTATAAATTAATTATCAGCCTGAAAGATTGTGCAGAAATTCAGATATTGGATTTACACAGTTTTTCAGGCTTTTTTATCTCTAATCAATACTAAATAGCAAATGATACTAATAGCAGATGGTGGCTCTACAAAGTGCGACTGGATATTAATGGATTCCACCGGAGAAAAGATTTTTAAAACAAGAACTAAGGGATTAAATCCTGCCGTGTTTCCAGAGATAGTATTAGAACAACGTATAGAAGAAAATCCAGATCTTAGAGAAGTAAAGGATAAGGTAGAAAGAGTTCACTTTTTTGGAGCTGGTTGTGGAACAGAAAAGCCTAGTAAACTTTTAGCGGGCATCATTGCTAATTTCTTTACCAATGCAGATGACGTAATGGTTAAAGAAGATATGGTTGCGGCGGTTTATGCTGCCACTACCGAGCCAGGTATTGTATGTATTCTGGGTACAGGATCTAATTCATGCTATTTTGATGGAGAAAATATACATCAGGCGGTAGCCTCTTTAGGGTATATTTTAATGGACGAAGCTAGTGGGAATTATTTTGGTAAAAGGCTTATACGCGATTACTATTATAAAAGAATGCCCCCAGAACTCGCTGTTAAATTTGAAGAAAAATTTGATTTGAGCAGTGATGAAATCAAAAAGAATATTTACCAAAAAGAAAATCCAAATACGTATCTAGCATCGTTTGCTGAATTTATTTTCGCTAACGAACGTAATGGGTATTTCTATAAGTTAGTTCATGAAGGTTTAACAGATTTTGTGCATTCTCGTGTACTTTGTTATCCCGAGTGTCGTACTGTTCCTGTGCATTTTATAGGAACTATTGCTTATTTTAGTGAAGATATTATCAGGGCAGTATTACAGCCTTATGGAATCGAGGTAGGAAATATAGTAAGACGTCCAATAGATGCGTTGGTGGAGCATTATCGTAAAAATGTACTAACTGCTTAAATTACAGGGAATAAAATTTTTTTACTACATTTAAGTAAATTCTCTTTAAATGCTGGTAAAAGTTTATGGTAGTGCTGTTTTTGGTGTCGAGGCCACAACTATTGCGGTTGAGGTTAATATTGATAAAGGAATCGGCTATCATTTAGTAGGTCTGCCGGATAATGCGGTAAAGGAAAGTAGTTTTAGAATTGCGGCAGCACTTCAGAATAACGGATTTAAATTTCCGGGAAAAAAAATTATTGTAAATATGGCTCCGGCCGATCTTCGAAAAGAAGGATCGGCTTATGATCTTACTTTTGCAATCGGTATTTTGGCCGCTTCTGGCCAGATTAAAGCCAAAAATATTTCAGAATATATTATTATGGGAGAATTATCCCTTGATGGAAGTTTACAGCCCATCAAGGGAGCACTTCCTATTGCCATAAAAGCACAACAGGAAGGTTTTAAGTATTTTATTTTACCTCAACAGAATGCTAAAGAAGCTGCAATAGTCTCAGGTTTAAAGGTGTATGGGGTTCATAATATAAAAGAAGTCTGTGATCATTTTGATAAGGGACTGGAGCTTCCAGAAACCATAGTCAACACCCGGGAAGAGTTTTATAATCATCTGGATCATCCAGAACATGATTTTGCTGATGTAAAAGGCCAGGAATCCATAAAGCGCTGTATGGAAATTGCCGCAGCGGGTGGTCATAATATTATTTTAATAGGTCCGCCAGGCGCCGGTAAAACTATGCTGGCTAAAAGACTACCCAGTATTTTACCACCAATGACACTGCATGAGGCGCTAGAAACTACCAAAATACATAGTGTAGTTGGAAAAATTAAGGATCACGGACTTATGGCACAGCGCCCTTTTCGTAGTCCGCATCATACAATTTCCGACGTGGCACTTGTTGGAGGTGGTGCCTATCCACAGCCGGGAGAAATTTCACTTTCCCACAACGGCGTTTTATTCCTGGATGAATTACCAGAATTTAAGCGGAGTGTTTTAGAAGTAATGCGACAACCTTTAGAGGATCGGGAAGTAACAATTTCCAGAGCTAAATTTACGGTTACTTATCCTTCCAGTTTTATGTTGGTTGCCAGTATGAATCCAAGTCCCGGCGGATATTTTAATGATCCCGATGCTCCTGTTACCTCTTCGCCGGCAGAAATGCAGCGTTATTTAAGTAAGATTAGCGGTCCGCTTCTGGATCGAATCGATATTCATATCGAAGTTACTCCGGTTCCTTTTGATAAGCTTAGTGAAGAAAGAAAAGGAGAAAAAAGTATTGATATTAGAAAACGGGTAATGAAAGCCCGGGAATTGCAAACACAACGATTTCAGGAATACGAAAATATTCATTACAATGCCCAGATGGGAACTAAACAGATCTCAAAATTCTGCAAATTAGACGACATCTCTAAAAAATTGCTTAAAACAGCGATGGAGCGGCTCAATCTTTCAGCCAGGGCTTACGATCGTATTCTAAAGGTTTCCAGAAGCATTGCCGATTTAGAAACTTCCGAAGAAATAAAATCGGCCCACATCAGTGAAGCGATCCAGTATCGCAGTTTAGATAGAGATGGTTGGTTGGGATAAATGTTTTCTCTTTTTAGGAAGACCTTTAAATTTTTGTAATTATTTTTTGATAAATTGTTCCTGAATTTTCAATCCATCCCAATACATGAAAAAATTAGTGCTTGTTTTTACAGCTTTTAGCCTTTTTGCCTGTAAGAATGAAACCGCAAACGACCCTTCTAAACCAGATGAAACGTCATCTGATTCCCTGATAGATATAGATGCGATAACCGAGACGATAAGTCCTGATGAAACTATAAATTTTACACTTGAAGAGGCTAATAAACTCGCTGAACTTCCTTTGGCCTGTGTGGGTACGCAATATCCCAATAAACTAAGTCAGACGCTGGATAATGCCGAAGCTATAGGAGAACCAAAAGAGTTACACCCTGCGTTTTATGGCTGTTTTGACTGGCATAGTTCGGTGCATGGACATTGGTCGATGGTAGCTTTGCTTAAAAAATTTCCGAATCTTGAAAAAGCGGATGAGATTCGTCAAAAATTAGAACAATCTTTATCAGCCGAAAATATTAAAGCTGAAGTAGCTTATTTTAAGCGTCCGCAGGAAAATAGTTATGAAAGAACTTATGGTTGGGCCTGGCTTTTAAAACTTGCGGAAGAACTTAAAACCTGGAATGATCCTTTGGCTAAAAAATTAGATGAAAATCTACAACCACTTACAGATTTGATCGTTTCCAGATACTTGGAATTTCTTCCTAAACTTAAGTATCCAATCAGGGTAGGAGAACATACCAACACGGCATTTGGTTTAGGTTTTGCTTATGACTATGCAGTAACAACAGAGCATGTAGAACTTAAGGAATTAATCTCTAAGCGGGCAAAGGATTTTTACTTAAAGGATGATGATTGTCCTATTTCCTGGGAACCCGGTGGCTATGATTTTTTATCTCCCTGTTTAGAAGAAGTTGATATTATGCGAAGAATTATGCCTAAAAATGCATTTTTTCTTTGGATAGATGATTTTATGCCGGCGCTTACCAATCGGGATTTTTCAATAGAAGTAGGTGAAGTATCTGATAGAAGCGATGGTAAATTGGTTCATTTAGATGGCTTAAACTTTAGTCGTGCCTGGGTTTTTTATGGTTTGGCAAACGATTATCCAGAGCAATTTGGACATTTACGGTCACTTGCAGATAGTCATTTAGCATATTCATTTCCTAATTTAGTAGGTGACTCTTACGAAGGCGGACACTGGCTGGGCACTTTTGCAATTTATGCTTTAAGCCAGGATAAGAGGTAATTTGAAAAATTATTTAAAAGAATTAGGACCCGGGATATTGGTTTCTGCGGCTTTTATAGGCCCTGGAACGGTTACCTCCTGCACTTTGGCAGGTGTTAATTTTGGATATTCCCTGCTTTGGGCTCTATTACTTTCCGTTTTTTCCTGTATTGTTTTACAAGAAATGGCTGCCAGACTTGGTATTATTTCCCAAAAAGGATTAAGTGATAATATTCGGGATGAGCTTAAAAAGCCAGTCTGGAGATTTTTAGCACTTGCTCTTATTTTTTCGGCAATAGTTGTTGGAAATGCTGCTTATGAAGCTGGTAATATTACCGGCGCAGTTTTGGGTTTACAAGCCGTTTTTGGAGAACAACAGCTTCGTGTATTCCAATTTGAAGTAAATATCTGGAGTATTACTGTTGGTGCCATTGCTTTTGCAATTCTCTGGATAGGAAATTATAAAGTTTTGGAGAAAGTGTTTATTGCACTGGTCATGGTAATGAGTCTGGCCTTTATCGTCACCGCGATTGTTGTAAAACCTGATATTAGCAAAATTTTAAACGGATTTATCCCAAATCATCTTTCTACCGGAATTCTAGGAGTAATCGCTTTGGTAGGAACCACGGTAGTACCCTATAATTTGTTTTTACATGCTTCGCTGGTTAGTGAGAAATGGAAGGAAAAAAAGTTTCTTAAAACAGCTAAAATCGAATTGGTTATTGCTATTGTTTTAGGGGGAGTAGTTTCTATGGCCATCTTGATTTGCGCCGCCGCCGCTGGATTGGATAACGTAAATAATGCGGTAGATCTTGCCGAAGCTTTAAAACCTGTTTTTGGTGAATTTGCATCTTGGTTTATGGCTATCGGCCTCTTAGCAGCTGGGATTACTTCGTCGATCACTGCTCCATTGGCAGCCGCATATGTAGTTAAAGGATGCATGGGATGGAACGCCAGTTTAAAATCGGTTAAATTTAAAGCGGTCTGGGCTTTTGTATTGATTTTGGGTGTTTTTTGCTCCTCTTTAAAAATTCAACCTATTCAATTAATACAATTCGCGCAGATCGCAAACGGAATTTTGCTGCCAGTAATTGCTGTCTTCCTGTTTTGGGTGGTGAATAGAGCCTCGGTTTTAGGCAATTATAAAAATTCCCTACTTCAAAATATATTAGGAGCTGTTGTAATTGCAATAGCAATCTTTTTGGGGGGCAAGTCAATTTATACAGTACTCTAAACTACTGCCGTATAGGTAAAAACCTATCAATAAGGAAGGCTTATCATTTATTTTGCAATTTTTTGCTGAAAAAACTTTACCTTAAAATTTCTAGTAAAAAGAAATCATGAAAGAGATAGATATTAACTGCGATCTTGGTGAAGGCGGGGATTACGATCATTTATTAATGCCTTTAATTTCCAGTTGTAATATTGCCTGTGGAGGGCATGCCGGTGATATTAAAACGATGCGTAAAACATTGAATTTAGCTTTTGAAAACAACACGAATATTGGAGCGCATCCTTCATATCCCGACAGAGAAAATTTTGGAAGAAGATCGATGCAGATTGCTGCCAAAGATCTTAAAAAAAGTATTCGGGATCAAGTAATATCTCTACAGGAAATAGCAAAAGCGAAAGGAGTAAGATTGCATCATGTAAAACCACATGGAGCCCTTTATAACGATGCTGCAAAAGATGAAAAAATAGCCCAGATTATTGTAGAAAGTTTGCTTGAAATCGAGGATGATTTTAGTCTTTTTGTACCATTAAATTCTGTGATTTCTGAGGTTGCTAAAGATAAAATAAATATCATTTTTGAAGGCTTTGCAGACCGAAATTATGAGGTCGATTATTCGTTGGTAAGCAGGTCGAAAACAAATGCCGTTATTGAAGATCAGGAAGCGGTTTTTAAACATGTTCTTAGCATGTTTCAGGATAAAAAAATCATCACTAAAAGTGGCCAAATTCTGCCTTGCAATGCCAGTACTTTTTGCTTGCATAGCGACACTAAAAATTCAGTTGAAATTTTGCAATTTTTACATGAACGATTTTCCGAAAAAAATATAAAGATCAAGAACACATGAGTAGGGACTTACCACAAATCTCACCCTTAGGAGATAATGCTATTTTAGTTCAGTTTGAGCAGATAATTAGCGAAGAATTGTTGAATAAAGTCTTGTATTATCGAAATTTAATTCAGCAAATTTATATTGAACAAAAGGTTGAAGTAATTAATACATATAACTCGATATTAATTAATTACTTTGTGACTATAGAGGATGTTTATAGCGATGTTGAAGCGATAAAAAAGGTATTTGATCAATACAATGATACGAAAAATATTGAAAGTAGTATATTCGAAATCCCGGTGTGTTATGATCTTAATTTTGGTGTCGATTTAGAGTTTATCGCCAAAGAGAAAAATCTGGAAATTTCAGAAATAATTTCACTGCATATACAGCCGGAATATCGAGTTTATTTTATGGGATTTTTACCCGGATTTTTATACCTGGGAGGGTTGGATGAAAAGCTTCATATTTCAAGAAAATCACAACCCCGAATGAAGATCGAAAAGGGGGCGGTTGGAATAGGTGAAAATCAAACCGGAATTTATCCAAAGGTAAGCCCCGGTGGCTGGCAAATTATTGGTAATTGTCCGCTTAATTTTTTTGATAATAAGAGGGAATATCCAAGTTTAATTTCAGCCGGGGATTACATCAAATTTAAAAGTGTGGATCGTGAAGAATATGATCGTATAAAACAGCAGGTGGAGCAAGGTAATTTTCAATTAAAAAAGCAAGATCGAAATGGGTGAAGTGAAGGTGTTACAACCAGGACTTTTTAGTAGTATTCAGGATTATGGAAGATTCGGAAATATGAAATTTGGTGTTCCCGCCAGTGGCGTAATGGATAGATACGCGGCGAGAACAGCCAATCTAATGTTACGAAATAATGCTAATGATGCAGTACTTGAAATAACGATGATGGGACCAAAATTAGAATTTACGGCGGCAACAAAAATTGTGATTTCGGGGGCCTATCTTTCACCAAAATTGAATGCGGAGGAAGTAAAAAACAATACTATCCTGGAAATAGCCAAAGGTGATATTCTAAGTTTTGGAAGAAGAGCATATGGCTGCCGGGCTTATCTTGCTATTACTGGAGGTTTTACTACAGAAAAGGTTTTGGGAAGTAAAAGTTGGTACGAAGGAATCAGCAAATATCAAAAATTAGAGAAAGATTTAGTGTTATCCTACAAGGAAGACTTGGCCGGAAGAATAGAAACTAATGCCGGATTAAAGTTTAATGAAGATTATCTTAAAACATCCGAAATCGAAGTTTATGAAGGCCCGGAATTTAAGTTTCTTTCTGAAACGCAAAAGGAACATCTTAGAAATTCGACTTTTAGCATCGATCAAAATAACAATAGAATGGCCATACAGTTACAAGAACAATTACAAAATGATTTAAAGCCAATCATTACGGGGCCGGTGGTTCCTGGAACAGTTCAGTTAACACCTTCAGGGAAATTGATTGTTTTAATGAGAGATTGCCAAACAACAGGTGGTTATCCCAGGATTTTACAATTATCCGACAAAGGAATAAGGACTATTGCTCAAAAATTAACAAATGAAAATATAAATTTTTCTTTTCAGCAATCCTTATAAAGTCAGGAAAGGTGTTGATGTCCAATTAGATTGAGGCATAAAATCTATTTACATTTTCTATACATTTTGATTCCGATAAGCTATCGACAGTATTAAATCCTTTTAGCGCTTTGAAATAAAAAAGTGCCGACTAGACGTTGAACGAAGTAATAAAGACCCTACTCAGAATTACTTCACATTCTATCGACACTTTTTTGCCCCAAAACACCTTAGCTAACTAAAATGATAATTCAAAAGTAATTTAAAAGATTTGTTTAGCAAAGGGGAAAAACACCCCTTTTTTGTATAATATTTTTTAATTTACCTAAAATATACTTGTAATTTTATCTTAAAATTAATTTATCGTAACAAAATTCTTGACAGGAAAACAGCCAGAAATAGAATAGTTTCAACTATTGTAAATTGTTTGTATACAGAACGAAAGGTATTTGGGATACAGGAAATTCTTCAAGTAATCTTTATACGTAAGCCTCAAGAAATTATTTTGATTCATATTGATTCATAGTGTGAAGACTTACAGCAATTATATATGCTATATTTTTTTACTGAACAGAAATTAATAATTGAAAACCATTTTATTATAACGGGGTAGTGTTCTTTTAAATCTTTAAACAGTAACGTTATATGCTATCAATGAGTAAAAAAATCGGTAATCTTATTAAAACCAATTTTGATAGATAGTAACGAATATGTGTGTGAGATATTAAAAATTCTAGTCTAATAAGCCTTTAGATTTATGGCAATTCCTTAATTAGCGGTAAGCTGTATTATAAAATAATTTTTAGGTTCAGTGTATTGAAAGTTAGTTGTTTGAATGAATTTTAAGGGTGTTTTGAATATAAACCATGAATAGTGAATTATTATTTTAAAAGGAAAATAGGATGATTGAAGAGGCAATTTAATATAGAATTTTTTCCTGCTCCAGGAACTTCTCTATCTTTGCTATATCCAAAATAATCTAATCAATCAAATGACGAAATCGATAATAATAGTCGATGACCATGTACTTTTTTCGCAATCTTTAAAAGGATTAGTCGATTCTTTTGATGGCTATCGGGTTAAAGCAGTATATGGAAATGGAAAGGAACTTCAGGGTAATTTAAAAAAAATGGATTTACGTCCAGATCTTATTTTATTAGATGTACGTATGCCGTTAATGGATGGATTACAAACCATGCAGTGGCTTAAACAGGAGTTTCCCAAACAGAAGGCTGTGGCATTAACCATGGAAAATGACGAAGAAACCCTTTTAAAAATGATAAGCTTTGGATGCAGGGGGTACTTACTTAAAGATATTGACCCAGATCGATTTAAAGCAGCTTTGGATAGTGTTATAGAAACCGGTTACTGCTTTGAGAAGGAATTAATACAGGAACTAGGCAAAAAAACATCAGCCAAGGAACAATTTTCAGAGCGGGAAATTGAATTTTTACAATATGTCTGTACAGAGATGACGTATAAAGAGATAGCTGCAAAAATGAGTCTTAGTCCAAAAACAATTGATGGTTACAGGGAGAATCTTTTTACTAAACTCCAAATTAGAAGTAGAGTAGGTCTTGCTGTTTACGCCATTAAAAATAATTATTGCACCATCTAATATTGCCTGTTTTTAGCTTCTTTTTTTGAAAATCTAATTTTTTAGATAGTATCTTCGTTTTCAGAATTAAACACGGTTTATAGAAGATGGAGACACCTACAATAGAACTTAGAAATTTAAAAGTTCAGGATTATAAGGAACTTAAGGTTTCGATGATAAAAAGTTATAGTGGTATGCCCGATGATTATTGGAGCGCTGCTGAAATAAAAACCCTGGTCAAAAAATTTCCAGACGGGCAGTTTTGCATTGTGATCGATAATAAAATTGCCGGTTGTGCCCTTTCTATCATTGTAGACTATGATAAATTTGATGATAATCATACTTATGATGATATTATTGGTGGAGAAAACTTTTCCACCCATACTAAAAATGGTGATGTTCTTTATGGTATAGATGTCTTTATCCATCCGGAGTATAGAGGGAAACGTTTAGGGCGGCGGCTTTATGAAGCGCGTAAAGAATTATGTGAACAGCTAAATTTGAAATCTATAATATTTGGCGGTAGAATCCCCAATTTTGCCAAATATGCAAATGAACTTACTCCTAAAAAGTATATCGATAAAGTTAAGTTGCAGGAAATTCATGATCCTGTGCTATCATTTCAGCTTTCTAATGATTTCCACGTTAAAAAGGTAATTAAAGGATACCTTTCTGGCGATCATGAAAGTAAAGAATACGCAGTTTTGATGGAATGGAACAATATTTATTATACCAAACCTCAAAAATTAATAGAAAGTACTAAAACCGTTGTACGCTTAGGTTTGGTGCAATGGCAGATGCGTTTATTTAAGAATTTTGATGCTTTGGTATCGCAAATCGAGTTTTTTGTAGATGCGGTTAGTGATTATCAAAGTGATTTTATTCTTTTTCCTGAACTGTTCAATGCTCCGCTTATGGCAGAGTTTAATCATTTAAATGAAGCTGAAGCCATTAGAGGGCTTTCCACCTATACCGATAAATTATTGGAAACGTTTATCGATTTCGCCATTAATTATAATATTAACATCATCACCGGAAGTATGCCACAGGTGATTGGAGAGCATATGTATAATGTAGGTTTTTTATGTCGTCGTGATGGAAGTTATGAGCGGTACGAAAAATTACATATAACTCCTGCTGAAGAATCTGCATGGGGCATGAAAGGCGGTACGAAGTTGCAAACCTTTGATACTGATTGTGGTAAAATAGGTGTTTTAATTTGCTATGATGTGGAATTTCCAGAGCTTCCAAGGTTATTAGCAGAAGAAGGAATGAACATCTTGTTTGTGCCTTTTATGACCGATACGCAAAATGGGTATTCCAGAGTGCGGATTTGTGCACAATCCAGGGCGGTAGAAAATGAGTGCTATGTGGCCATTGCGGGATCAGTAGGAAATCTGCCAAAAGTAAATAATATGGATATTCAGTATTCGCAAAGTGCCGTGCTCACTCCGTCTGATTTTGCTTTTCCTGTTAATGGAGTAAAAGCAGAAGCTACACCAAATACTGAAAGTACGCTACTCGCTGATGTAGATCTGGACTTACTGAAAGAGTTGCATAATTTTGGGAGTGTACGAAATTTAAAAGATCGCAGAAAAGATTTATATTCTATAAAGCTAAAAAAATAACCTAAATTTTATGTAATCAGAAAATTATTATTAAGTTTACGTGATAATCGAGATTAAAATCTCGAATATAAATAAGGTTCTAATAAATGTCTCATAGGTTTGCCCTAAGGGAAGTCGTTTACTTATGAATTTAGGAAAACAATACATTATCTCTTCAATTATTAAGGTCATTTTCATTTGGAAAACCTGGCCCTAGAGAGGATATGTATGATATATAACGTATAAGCCATCTTTAGGGATGGCTTTTTTTATGCCTTGTAGCTAAATTCAGGAAATAAGGATCTTTGAAAAGCTGCCGTATTCCTTTTAAAAATGAAGGTATTTTAAGGATAATAATGAGGTTAATGTTAAATCAGTAAAAAATTAAATGTTTTTTGATAGTTTCAGCAGTCGTAAAAAAGAAGAGTTTAATTTTCTGTAAATCAATGTTTTGCACTCTTAAATATGTCGTTGAAAACAATTAAGGAATCTTAGCTAAAAAACAGAGGCATTTTGAAGGCGGTAATTTTATTTAACGAGAAGAGAAAAATTAGTAATGAATAACAAGTATAGTAGTATTTTAACTCAGAGTGATTCTCAACCGGGATCACAGGCCATGCTTCACGCCATTGGCTTAACTAAAGAAGATTTTAAAAAACCATTTGTTGGAATTGCAAGTACAGGATACGAGGGTAACCCTTGCAACATGCATCTAAACGATCTTGCAAAACTGGTAAAAGAAGGAACGCTTTCTGCAGATCTTGTGGGATTAATTTTCAATACTATCGGGGTAAGTGACGGTATTTCTATGGGAACTCCAGGGATGCGTTTTTCCCTTCCTTCACGTGATATTATAGCAGATTCTATGGAAACTGTTGTAAATGCCATGTCTTATGACGGTTTGGTAACTGTGGTAGGTTGTGATAAAAATATGCCAGGTGCATTAATGGCGATGCTGCGTTTAAACAGACCTTCAGTTTTAGTGTATGGCGGTACAATCGCTTCAGGTTGTCATAATGGAAAAAAACTGGATGTAGTTTCGGCTTTTGAGGCCTGGGGAGCTAAAGTAAGTGGCGATATCGATCAGGACGAATATGACAATGTGATCGAGAAAGCCTGTCCTGGTGCGGGAGCCTGTGGAGGTATGTATACTGCAAATACAATGGCTTCAGCTATAGAGACGCTGGGAATGTCTTTACCGTATAATAGCTCTAATCCCGCCGTAGGCGAAGAGAAAAAAGCAGAAAGTGTAAAAGCCGGTGAGGTGATGAAACTGCTTATAGAAAAAGATTTAAAACCAAGAGATATTGTAACCAAAAAATCGCTGGAGAATGCGATAAGGTTACTTACGCTTCTTGGTGGTTCTACCAATGCAGTACTACACTTTTTGGCGATTGCCCGTTCAGCAGAAATCGAATTGGGTATAGAAGAGTTTGGAAAAATTGTAGATAGTACACCGTTCCTGGCCAATCTAAAGCCAAGCGGTAAATATGCTATGGAAGATATTCATAGAATTGGTGGAATTCCTGCCGTTCAGAAATTCATGTTGAAACATGGTCTGCTTCATGGTGACTGTATGACCATTACCGGAAAAACCTTGGCAGAAAACCTAGCTGATGTTCCAGATTTAGAAGAAGGCCAGGATGTTATTTATCCAATTGATCAACCAATTAAAAAAACAGGGCACATCAGGATTCTTCACGGCAATTTAGCAGAAGAAGGTTCTGTTGCAAAAATTACCGGAAAAGAAGGCTTGAGCTTTACAGGAACTGCAAAGGTTTTTGAAAGTGAATATGAGGCTAACGATGGTATCTCTCAAGGAAAAGTGAGGAAAGGTGATGTCGTGGTAATTCGTTACGAAGGGCCAAAAGGAGGTCCTGGAATGCCAGAAATGCTTAAGCCTACTTCAGCAATTATGGGGGCAAAATTAGGTAAAGAGGTAGCTCTAATTACAGATGGGAGATTTTCTGGAGGGACGCATGGTTTTGTAGTGGGGCATATTACTCCTGAAGCCCAGGAAGGCGGAATGATCGCTTTATTAAAAGATGGTGATAAAATTACCATTAGTGCAGAAGACGATTCTATACATGTAGATCTTACTGATGCGGAGATTGAAGAAAGAAGAAAAAACTGGAAAGCACCTGCTTTAAAATTCAGTAAAGGTGTTTTATATAAATATGCGCGAACAGTTTCATCGGCATCTAAAGGATGTGTGACCGATGAGTTTTAAAATGGTGAATTATGGAAGTAAAAACAGCTAGTTTCGAAAAGACATCGGCAGATACTTCAATGACTGTTTCTGGAGCAGAAGCAGTAATTAAGTGTTTGTTAGAGGAAGGCGTAGAAACGATTTATGGTTACCCGGGTGGGGCTATTATGCCGGTGTATGATGAATTATACAAATACCAGGATAAAATTCACCACGTCCTTACCAGACATGAGCAGGGAGCTACTCACGCTGCACAAGGCTATGCCCGCGTAAGTGGTAAAGTAGGAGTTGCGGTAGCAACCTCTGGTCCTGGTGCGACTAATTTAGTTACAGGAATTGCAGATGCTCAAATAGATTCTACACCCTTAGTGTGTATTACGGGGCAGGTAGGTTCTCATTTGTTAGGTAGTGATGCTTTTCAGGAAACCGATATTGTAGGGATTTCTACCCCTATTACAAAATGGAACTATCAGGTAACCAAAGCCGAAGAAATTCCTGAGGTGATCGCGAAAGCATTTTATATTGCAAAATCGGGACGTCCTGGCCCTGTTTTAGTAGATATTACTAAAGATGCGCAATTTGCTTCCCTGGAGTTCAATTATAAAAAATGTAGCGGAATTCGCAGTTATAAACCCAACCCAGAGGTGAATTTGCTTCAGGTTGAAAAAGCAGCCGAGGCAATTAATTCAGCTAAAAAACCAATGATCGTTTTTGGTCAGGGGGTAATCCTTGGTGGTGCAGAGGAGCTATTTAAAGAATTTGTAGAGAAAACCGGTATTCCTGCAGCATGGACGATCTTAGGCCTTTCGGCTTTGCCTACAAAACATCCTTTAAATGTTGGTATGGTAGGTATGCACGGTAATTACGGACCAAATGTCCTTACCAACGAATGTGATGTTTTAATCGCCATAGGGATGCGTTTTGATGATCGTGTGACCGGTAATTTAGATCATTATGCAAAGCAGGCTAAAGTGGTGCATTTAGAAATTGATCCTGCAGAGATCAATAAGAATGTTTATGCCGATTTTCCAGTTTTAGGAAACGTAAAGGAAACGCTTAAAATATTAATGGAACTTGTACAGCCCAAATCTCATAAAGAATGGCATAACAGGTTTAAAGAATTATATAAAACTGAATATGAGAAAGTAATCAGCGGAAATCTGGATGTTAATAAGCCAGATTTAGGAATGGCTGAGGTTATTCAGGAAATCAATATAAATACTAAAGGCAATGCGGTTATCGTTTCAGATGTTGGTCAGCATCAAATGGCAGCCTGTAGATATTCAGATTTTACGCAAACCAGAAGTAACGTAACCAGTGGTGGTTTAGGAACTATGGGGTTTGCATTGCCAGCCGCTATTGGAGCAAAGATGGGAAGTCCTAAGCGCGAAGTCGTAGCTATTATTGGTGATGGTGGGTATCAAATGACCATTCAGGAATTAGGTACCATTTTTCAAACTAAAGTTCCGGTTAAAATCGTGGTTTTAAATAATGGATTTTTAGGAATGGTACGACAATGGCAACAATTATTCTTTGATAGAAGATATGCTTCTACAGAAATGACAAACCCAGATTTTGTTACCATAGCCAAAGGATACCATATAGAAGCAAACCGGGTTACAGATCGTTCGCAACTTAAGGATGCCGTAAAAACAATGATTGATCACGATGGCCCATATTTCCTTGAAGTGAAGGTAGAACAGGAAGAAAATGTTTTCCCTATGGTACCAACAGGGGCATCAGTTTCAGATATAATTTTAGAGTAATGGAAAAGAAAAATTTCACAGTTTCGATATATACTGAAAATAATTTAGGACTGTTAAGCCGAATTGCGGCCATCTTCCTAAAGAGACATATTAATATAGAAAGTATTACCGCTTCGCCAAGTGAGGTGCCGGAGGTAATGCGGTTTATAATTGTAGTTGAAGTTACTGAAGAGCAGATCAAGAAAATTGTAGGACAGATCGAAAAGCAAATTGAAGTGATTAAAGCTTTTTATCATACCGCAGAAGAAATGATCTATCAGGAAACAGCTTTATACAAAATCAAATCTTCAGAATTCTTGGACGATTTAAATGTGCAGGCTTTTATTAAGGCAACCAATGCGCGTATAGTTACCGTTACCCCAAAATTCTTTGTGATTGAAAAAACCGGTAAACGCAGTGAGGTAGATGAACTTTACGAAACTTTAAAACCTTACGGTTTAATGCAGTTTGTACGTTCGGGCACCATTGCGGTAACCAAAAATGAAATGCCAATAACAGGAATCTTAGAAAAATTTAATACAACAAATTCAATATCATGACAAACTATTTTAACAGCCTTTCTTTACGAGAAAAATTAGCCCAACTGGGGACTTGCAGGTTCATGGAGCTAGATGAGTTTAGTGATGGAGTGGCTGCATTAAAAGATAAAAAAATAGTTATTGTAGGATGTGGATCTCAAGGTCTTAATCAGGGATTAAACATGAGAGATAGCGGTCTTGATATTTCTTACGCGCTACGCGATGGAGCGATTAAAGAAAAAAGGCAGTCTTACAAAAATGCAACTGAAAACAATTTTACAGTTGGTACTTACGAAGAGTTAATTCCATCAGCAGATTTGGTGATTAATCTTACTCCAGATAAGCAACATACCGGCGTAATTAAAGCTATTATGCCACATATTAAAAAAGACGGGGTGCTTTCGTATTCTCATGGTTTTAATATTGTTGAAGAAGGAATGCAAATTAGAGAGGATATTACTGTAATTATGGTAGCTCCTAAGTGTCCCGGTAGTGAGGTAAGAGAGGAATATAAAAGAGGTTTTGGTGTACCAACACTAATTGCTGTGCATCCAGAAAATGATCATTTAGGTATTGGCCTGGAGTGGGCTAAAGCTTATGCTTATGGTACCGGTGGTCATAAAGCGGGAGTACTTCAATCTTCTTTTGTAGCTGAAGTTAAATCTGATTTAATGGGAGAACAAACCATTCTTTGTGGATTGCTTCAAACAGGATCGATCTTAAGCTTTGATAAAATGGTGGCTGATGGTGTTTCACCTGATTATGCGGCCAAGCTTATTCAGTATGGATGGGAAACGATTACTGAAGCACTTAAGCACGGTGGTATCACTAATATGATGGATCGTCTTTCTAATCCTGCAAAGATCAAAGCTTTTGAAATTTCAGAAGAATTAAAAGAGATTATGCGTCCGCTTTTCCAGAAACATATGGACGATATTATTTCTGGGGAGTTTAGCTCCAGAATGATGAGAGACTGGTCGAATGACGATAAAGAATTATTAGAGTGGAGAGCCGCTACCGGAGAAACTGCTTTTGAAAAAACCGAAGCTTCAGAAGAAGAAATTTCAGAACAGGAATATTTCGATAAAGGTGTGCTAATGGTTGCTATGGTAAAATCTGGTGTAGAACTGGCCTTTGAAACCATGGTAGAAGCAGGTATTATTGCAGAATCTGCGTATTATGAATCATTGCACGAAACTCCGCTTATCGCCAATACCATTGCCAGAAAGAAATTATTTGAAATGAACAGAATTATTTCGGATACGGCAGAATATGGTTGCTACCTTTTTGATCATTCTTGTAAGCCACTTATCAAAGATTACGTGAATGGCTTGGATAAAGATTTTATAGGTCATGCTTATGGAACTGAGGAAACCGGAGTTGATAATCTTGAATTGATTGCTGTAAATGACGCACTAAGACAGCATCCTGTAGAAATAGTAGGAGCAAAGCTTAGAAAAGCCATGACTGCAATGAAAAGAATACATGAATAATTGATGGATACTGCATTGGCACAAATATATAAACCGAGTATAGAAGCTGTTAAACAGGCCTCTGAAAGAATATCTAAAGTTGTTGTATACACGCCTTTAGCTGAATCGTTTACGTACAGCAATCGATTTGGAGCAAATATTATGCTTAAAAGGGAAGATTTACA
The DNA here is from genome assembly GCF_000023465.1 of Zunongwangia profunda SM-A87. Classification (NCBI taxonomy): domain Bacteria; kingdom Pseudomonadati; phylum Bacteroidota; class Flavobacteriia; order Flavobacteriales; family Flavobacteriaceae; genus Zunongwangia; species Zunongwangia profunda. The sequence continues at coordinate 3,008,098 of NC_014041.1, read as the reverse complement.
ACAAGTACGTTCTTATAAAATTCGTGGAGCGTACAATAAGATTTCCAGTTTGCCCAAAGACCAGCTAGAGAAAGGGGTGATTTGTGCCAGTGCGGGTAACCATGCGCAAGGGGTGGCTTTTGCCTGCAACAAACTAAAAGCCAAAGGTGTGATTTATATGCCAAGCACCACACCCAGTCAAAAAGTAGCGCAAACTAAAATGTTTGGGGGTGAATGGGTAGAAGTTGCTTTAGAAGGGGATACTTTTGATGATTCCTTTAAAAGCGCCATGATTAGGGCAGGTGAGGAGGATCTTGTTTTTATCCATCCTTTTGATGATGAAAAGGTGATTGAAGGCCAGGCAACTATTGGTCTAGAGATTTTAGAGCAAGCCAGGGAACCTATAGATTATGTATTTGCACCTCTTGGAGGCGGAGGATTATTGGCCGGAGTTTCTTCGGTTTTTAAAGAATTATCTCCAAAAACAAAGATTATTGGTGTAGAGCCGAAAGGAGCTCCATCAATGTCGGCTTCCCTCAAAGAAGGAAAGCTGGTAGAGCTAGAGCAGATCGAACGTTTTGTAGATGGAGCAGCAGTACAAAAAGTAGGCAGTCGGAATTTTGAAATTTGTAAACAAAATTTAGATCAAATGGTCACGATTCCTGAAGGTAAAATTTGCCAGACTATTCTGGATCTTTACAATCAGGACGCTATTGTGGTAGAACCTGCCGGGGCTATGTCTATTTCGGTTTTAGATTTTTTTGCTGAGGAAATAAAGGGCAAAAATGTAGTTTGTATTGTAAGCGGGAGTAATAACGATATTACCCGTACTGCAGAAATCAAAGAACGGGCACTACTATATGCTGGTTTAAAACATTATTTTGTAGTTACATTTCCACAACGTGCCGGTGCTTTGCGGGAATTTTTGGATAAAGTATTAGGCCCTACAGACGATATTACCCATTTTGAATATTCCAAAAAGCACGAAAGGGAAAACGGTCCTGCAGTGGTAGGGATAGAACTTAAAGATAAATCTGACTTTGAGCCCCTGATAAACAGGATGAAAGAGCGCAATTTTTATGGTAGATACCTTAATGATACGCCAGATTTATTTCAATTCATTATTTGATCAAAAAAGTCTTTGTAAATCCGTTTATAAAATCTATATTTACATTGTGAATACACAAAGTCAAATAATATTAACTAATAATCGATACCCTGTGCGCTGCATAAGGTAATGCTTATATAATCTTCTTATTAATATTATTTGAAACTTTTATTTTGAAAAAATCACTGAACATACAACAAATATTAGAAAGCCTTATACAAGGTTTACAGGATTGGATCGCTCTTTTTAACAGGCCATCAACTCCTGCTGTTGTACTTGTTCCCGTACGCCGCCGTCGTAACCCCCGCACGTAAGTGCGTGTTTAATTTTATGGAACTTAGGTGAGTCCGGTTCCCCTTTCGGTTAGAACTTTCAATTTATTTTTTTCAATCCTAATAATCGTTTAGCAAATGAAGATTGTCATTGCTAATAAATCTCATGCAAAATTTGCTGAGGTTATTTGTACAACTATAGAAGAATCTGCCAAAATTCGTGGTACGGGTATAGCGCGCCGTACACCAGAATACGTAATTACCAAAATGGAGAACGGTAATGCCATTATAGCGCTGGATGGTGATAAATTTGCCGGTTTTTGTTATATCGAAACCTGGAGTCATGAAAAATATGTGGCCAATTCAGGATTAATTGTACATCCCGATTACAGAAATCAGGGGCTGGCAAAAGATATTAAAAAAGCAGTTTTCGATTATTCCAGAAAAAGATATCCAGACGCAAAGATTTTTGGGATTACTACAGGCTTAGCCGTAATGAAAATAAATTACGAGCTAGGTTACCAGCCCGTTACTTTTTCTGAACTTACCGATGATGAAGCTTTTTGGAAAGGTTGCCAAACCTGTAAAAACTACGATATTCTAACCCGTACAGAACGTAAAATGTGTTTGTGTACAGGAATGCTTTACGATCCTGAAAAAAAGAAAAAGGATAGAAAAAAGCATGAGCTGAATGACAAAACTTTTACCCGATTAAAAAATATAAAACAAAGCCTTTTCTATAAAAAGGAAAAAAATAACCTAGATTAAAACTTACCAATAAAAATGAAAAAAGTAGTTATTGCCTACAGCGGCGGATTAGATACTTCATATTGTGCAAAATCATTGTCTAATGAAGGTTTCGAAGTGCATGCAGTAAGCGTGAATACCGGAGGATTCTCTAAAGAAGAAGTTCAAAAAATAGGAGACAATGCCAAGAAAATAGGAGCAACCACCTATAAAAATATCGATGCGGTTTCTTCATTTTATACTAAGGTAGTGAAGTATCTTATTTTTGGTAATGTTTTAAAAAATAACACCTATCCGCTTTCTGTAAGTGCAGAACGTATCGTACAGGCTATTGAGATTATAAATTACGCCAAAGAAATTGGTGCAAAATATATCGCTCATGGTAGTACCGGTGCAGGTAACGACCAGGTTAGATTCGATATGATCTTCCAGATTATTGCTCCTGAAATTGAAATTATTACTCCGATTCGTGATAAACAGTTAAGCCGACAGGAAGAAATTGATTACCTAAAGGAAAACGGAGTAGAAATGAACTGGGAGAAATCTAAATATTCAGTGAATAAAGGACTTTGGGGCACCAGTGTAGGAGGAGCCGAAACTTTAACTTCTAACGAGCCATTACCAGAATCGGCATTTCCATCCCAACTTTCAGAAAAAGAGATAGGTAAAATTAGCTTAAGTTTTACCAAAGGAGAGCTTACCGCTATTAATGATAAAGAGAATTCTCCTGAAAATAATATCCAGATTCTTGAAGAAATCGCTAAAAAATATGCGATTGGTCGGGATATCCACGTTGGAGATACCATCATCGGGATTAAAGGTAGGGTAGGTTTTGAAGCTGCTGCTGCAAGCATTATTATAAAATCACATCATTTGTTAGAAAAACATACGCTTAGTAAATGGCAGTTACAACATAAAGATTATGTAGCGAACTGGTATGGGACACATTTACATGAAGGTCAGTATTTAGATCCTGTAATGCGTGATTTTGAAGCTTTATTGCAAAGTTCTCAGGAAAGGGTAACCGGTAAAGTGTTTGTTAGCCTACATCCGTACCGATTTGTTTTAGACGGAATTTCTTCAGCTTACGATCTGATGAATAGCAATTTTGGAAATTATGGAGAAGAAAATAAAGCTTGGACCGCAAATGATGCTAAAGGATTTATTAAAATTCTATCCAATGCCGGTAAGATATACCAGTCGGTAGAAAATAACTAAATATTAAGGATATCATGATCAAAGCAGGAATAATCGGCGGAGCAGGATATACGGCAGGGGAACTGGTTAGAATTTTAACCTATCATCCAGATGTTGAACTCGATTTTGTATTTAGTACTTCAAGACCGGGAACACCGGTTGCAGGAGTGCACCAGGATTTAATTGGAGAAATCGATCTATTATTTTCAGGAGAAATCAATACAGAAGTAGATGTAGTGTTTTTATGTCTTGGGCATGGGAATTCGATAAAGTTTTTAGCAGAAAATACATTTTCAGCGAACACAAAAATTGTAGATCTGAGTACTGATTATAGAATGGATGGTAACCATGATTTTGTTTACGGTTTACCTGAATTTAAAAAAGATGCGATCAAAAAAGCGAATTTTATCGCAAACCCGGGGTGTTTTGCAACGGCGATAAGCCTTGCGATTCTTCCACTGGCAAAAGCAAAGAAAGTTGAAGGCGAGTGGCATGTAAATGCAGTTACCGGGGCAACCGGTGCCGGAGTTTCGCTTTCAGCCACAACACATTTTACCTGGAGGGATAACAACTTTTCAGCCTATAAAACTTTTGAGCATCAACATTTAAATGAAATTGGGCAAAGTTTACAATGGCTGCAACCTGAATTAGACATGACCGTAAACTTTATTCCGAATAGAGGAAATTTCTCTCGCGGAATTCATGCCACTGCTTATACGAAGTTCGCCGGTAGCCTGGAAGAAGCAAAAGCAATCTATGAAGAGCAATATAAAGATGCTGCTTTCACCTTTGTGACTGAAGAAAATATCCATTTAAAACAAGTGGTAAACACCAATAAATGTTTGTTGAAATTAGAGAAATTTGGGGATAAATTGTTAATCACCAGTGTAATCGATAATTTATTAAAAGGAGCATCAGGACAGGCCGTACAGAATATGAATTTAATGTTCGGTTTACCGGAAAGTTCAGGATTGCATCTTAAAGCTAGTTATTTCTAGAACCAATTTCTAAAAACTTAAACCATGAAAATAGCGATTATCGGTGCGGGAAATTTAGGAAAGTCTATTGCCAAGGGACTTATCGTAAATAATGCGTTTACCACGCTTTACCTCACCAAAAGAAATACTGAAGCGATTAAATCTTATGAAGAATACTCTAAGGTTACGGTAACTTCAGACAATCAGGAAGCAGTTAAAAATTCAGATATTCTGATTTTTGCGGTACAGCCTCAGCAATTAGAACGAATTTTAGAAGAAATAAAAGATTTGCTTACTGATAAGCATGTGCTTATTTCAACAATAACCGGGTTCAAAATCGATAGAATTGAAGCCATAGTTGGTAAAGATCAGTTTATTATACGTGCCATGCCTAATACAGCGATAGCTGTTGGAAAATCGATGACATGTATGTGTTCTAACGAAAAAGGAGAAAAACGTATCGCTATCGCCGAGGCTATTTTTAATCGCTTAGGAACAAGTATCATTATCAAGGAAAATAAAATGCAGGCCGCAACGGTAATTTGTGCCAGTGGTATTGCTTTTTGGATGCGCTTAATTCGTGCAACCACACAGGGAGCCGTACAACTTGGTTTTGACGCCAAGGATGCACAGCAACTGGCGATGAATACCTGTTTGGGGGCCGCGAGTTTATTGGTGGAATCTGGAAAGCATCCCGAGGAAGAAATTGATAAAGTAACCACACCAAAGGGTTGCACTATCGAAGGATTAAACGAGATGGAACACAATGGGTTAAGTTCTTCTTTAATTAAAGGCTTACAAGCATCTTTCAAAAAAATAAATAACATTTCAGAACAATAAATATGGAGCTTTTTGATGTTTATCCATTATTCGATATCACTCCTGTAAAAGGCGAAGGCACGTATGTTTTCGATAAGGATGGTAAAAAATATCTTGATCTTTACGGCGGGCATGCCGTAATTTCTATAGGACATTCGCATCCTGCTTATGTGAATGCAATTTCTAAACAGGTACGTCAGCTTGGTTTTTATTCAAATTCGATTAAAAATCCGTTGCAAGTCGAACTGGCCGAAAAATTAGGCAAGTTGTCGGGTTGTGAGGAGTATCAGTTGTTTTTATGTAATTCTGGTGCCGAAGCTAACGAGAATGCTTTAAAGTTAGCCTCCTTTGCTACAGGTAAAGAGCGCATAATTTATTTTGAAAATGCGTTTCATGGAAGAACCTCTGGAGTAGTAGCCGTTACCGATAATGAAAGTATTAAAGCGCCGTTTAATAAAGGTCATAAAATAACTAAAATCGCCTTTAATGATGCAGAAACTTTAGCCTCAGAATTGCAAAAAGGAGATGTGGCTGCAGTAATTTTTGAAGTGATTCAGGGTGTTGGAGGTTTAGATGAAGCAACCACGGAATTCTATCAGCAAATTGAAAAATTAGCCAAAGAAAACGGAGCGATGATCATTGCAGACGAAGTTCAGGCTGGTTATGGAAGAACAGGTGACTTTTTCGCTTTTCAGAAGCATAATATTCATCCTGATATTATTTCAATAGCGAAAGGAATGGGAAATGGTTTCCCAATTGGTGGGGTTTTGATCGATAAAAATATCGCTCCAAAATATGGAATGTTGGGAACTACCTTTGGCGGAAATCATCTGGCTTGTGCTGCAGGATTAGCGGTATTGAATATTCTTGAAAAAGAAGAATTGCTGCAGAATGCTTCAGCCATGTTCGATTACGTAAAAGAGCAGGCAAAAGAAATTCCGCAGATAAAAAATATTAAAGGACGCGGATTAATGATTGGTTTAGAATTCGATTTTGAAGTCGCCAGTCTTAGAAAAGATATGTTGTATGTGCATCAAATCTTTACGGGATCTGCCGCCAACAAGAATCTGCTTAGAATTTTACCGCCGCTAAATATCGAAAAGAAACATTTTGATACCTTTTTTAAAGCTTTAAAGATCAGTTTAGCGAACCAAAAATAACCCCTAAAATTAACCAATTTCAATGAAACATTACACAAGCGTTCACGATATCGAAAACCTTGATGAATTAATACAAGAAGCGATTCAGCTTAAAAAAGAAAACTCAGCTGCCACTTTAGGAAAAGGAAAAACCCTTGGCTTGTTGTTTTTTAATTCCAGTTTACGTACGCGTTTAAGTACAGAAAAAGCTGGCCGACTTTTAGGAATGGAAGTGCTTACGATGAATGTTGGTGCAGATGGATGGGCCTTGGAATTTGAAGATGGAGCGGTTATGAATTCGGATAAAGCAGAACATATTAAGGAAGCCGCTGCCGTATTGTCGCAATATTGTGATGTAATTGGTGTGCGTGCTTTTCCTGGGTTAAAAGACAAGGTGAAAGATGAAGAAGAGCAGGTAATTAATGCGTTTAAAAAGTATGCAAGTGTACCTGTGGTAAATTTAGAAAGTTCTACCGGGCATCCGCTACAGGCATTGACAGACGCGATATCGATCACCGAACTAAAGAAGAAAGATAAGCTAAAAGTAGTATTGACCTGGGCTCCACATCCCAAAGCTTTGCCACAATCGGTACCTAATTCTTTTGCTGAAATGATGCAGAAAATGGACGTTGATTTTTGTGTAGCAAACCCTGAGGGTTACGATCTAAGCAACCGGGTTTTAAATGATACCAAAGTATATCATAATCAGGATGAGGCCTTAAAAGATGCCGATTTTGTATATGTCAAGAATTGGAGTAGTTATGAGAAGTACGGTGAAGTATTATCTACCGATTCAAATTGGACATTTTCTAAAGAGAAATTAGCGCTTACCAACGATGCTAAAGTGATGCATTGTTTGCCAGTTAGACGAAATGTGGTAATTTCAGACGAGGTTTTGGATAGTGAAAATTCAGCTGTAATTCATCAGGCAAATAATAGAACTTATGCCGCACAAGCAGTTTTAAAACGAATTTTGGAAAAGCTGGATTAAATGCGGTGATTGGGTGATGCGTTGATTTGATAATGTGCGAATTTGAAACAAGATTTAAGAATCAGGAATCAAGAATATAGAATAGAGACAAGCAAGTATATATGCTGTGATCAGCAAATTTTGAAAGGTTTAAAGCTAAGTGTTGATGTATATATTTTTAATTTGAAGATGAGAACTGCAAGAAACCTTAAACCTTAAACTTTGGAACTTTGAACTCAACTGTCACTTCGAGTGATTTTGTTGGAGCCATAGCGCAGATAAAATTGTATCAAGAAGTTTTATTTATCAATTAATGTTGATATGGTGATTTGAAAATGTGTTAATTAGAAACGAGAACCAGGAATCAAGAATATAGAATAAAGACAAGAAGGTATAGACGCTGTGATCAGTAAATTTTGAAAGGTTTAAAGCTAAATGTTGATGTATATATTTTTAATTTAAAGATGAGAACTGCAAGAAACCTTAAACCTTAAACTTTGGAACTTTGAACTCAACTGTCACTTCGAGTGATTTTGTTGGAGCCATAGCGAAGATAAAATTGTATCAATAAGTTTTAGTTATCAATTAATGTTGATATGGTGATTTGAAAATGTGTTAATTAGAAACGACAACCAGGAATCAAGAATATAGAATAAAGACAAGAGAGGATAGATGCTGTGATCAGTAAATGGTGAAAGGTTTAAAGCTAAGTGTTGATGTATATATTTTTAATTTGAAGATGAGAATAGCAAGAAACTTTACACCTTAAACTTTGGAACTTTGAACTCACCTGTCACTTCGAGTGATTTTGTTGGAGCCATAGCCATAATACTAACTTATTTAGAATGGTAAAAAAATTGTTTAAAGTTTAGCTTGAAACCAAATGTCTAGTCCTAAAATATAGCTACAGGTTAAACTTGTTTTAATAGATAAATTGAATTATTTATTCGGATATCAGGTTTGTAAATCATTCCTATTTGTCTTAAATACGAAAAGGAAAATTCCTATTCCGAGCGTGATTATGAAAAAAAGCAGGAAGTAAGTATATGGAATTTCCAACCCAAAAAGATTTACATCATACAATTCCAAAGTCGGTTTTTTGTATATTCTTTTGTTATATCTCGTTCCATTATAATATTTAGTTACAATACCAAAAAAATATCATTAGAACAGAAAAAAGAATTATCAAAAATGGTATTTTCTTTCCCTCAAGTACTTTCATATTTATTTTTTCTTAAATGTCTCGTCCTGAAATATGGCTACAGGTTAAACTTGATTTTAGGCAGTTAATTTGTATGCCATATTTGGTGTTTTATACTCTAAAGATAAGTGTAATCTTATTTCGTTGTATAATTTAATTGCGTTTTTGTAGCCCTCTTAGCGTGAGCCTTATTCATAAAGGTTTGATCCAGATAAAATTTTTCTTTTAAAATGCCATTTACACGTTCACCCATAGCGTTTTCGTAGAAATGGTTCTCTTCGGTTTTACTTATACCAATATCTTTTCTTTTAAGAATTTGGGTTTATACATTGCCGCAATATTGTATGCCTCTGTCTGAGTGGTGTATCAGTCCATCAGTGCTCTTTGTTTGATATAGCGCCTTATTTAACGCTCTTACACAACCTCCTAGTTCCAGGCTATCACTTAGGTCATAACCCACTATTTTTCTAAATGTGTGGTAACGGTCTCGGTTCGTATGTTAGATAACAATACGTAATTTAGTTAAAAATAGTAATTATTAATTAAACCAATGGTTTTACCAGTTTTGAGGGCGCAGGTCAATTATGTTGCTATGCTGGCATTACTCCAACCATCCGTGCCTCTGGATCTAGTGTACGAGGTAAGAGTAGGATCAGTAAAATGGGAAATCCAAAACTTAGAAATCTGCTTTTCATGTGCAGTTTTACAGCCTGCAAACACAATAAAGCCTGTAGGGATATCTATGAACGCATAATAGCCAAGGGCAAAAGTAAGAAGCTTGCACTTATTGCTGTATGTAATAAACTACTAAAACAGGCATTTGCTGTGGCTACATCAGGTTTACCATACGATGAAAATTATGCGTCAAGATTAAAATAAAATGCTTGGAAGTTAGCTTAGTTCTTTGTTAGCTGTAGTACCTTAGTTCAAATTTGGTAGATGATACGTCAATACTGCAATATTGATTTCTCTATTTGAGTCTTCATCCAAGTGAAAAATAAAATTTCTCCAATTAGCAGCGGTTTGTCTTTCTTCCCTGACGAAATTTGGATGGTTTTTCGTTTCTTTTTCAATGGTTGAGAAGACGTTGGAAATTTCTTTATTTCTTGAAAATAAAACTAAAGCAGTTTTTGAATCTCGATAAGTTAAGTAGCTAATAAGTTGGTCGAATGTTTTAAAATATTGAGATTTTCCTCCCCAGAATTTGCATTCTGCGATAAATACTACATCACTTTTATATTTTAATAGAATATCAGTTTTACCTTTTTTATTAAAAGTTTCTCCGCTAGCACTTCCATACTCGAAGTTAGGATCTAAAGTGAGTAAAATGTGGTCTCTTAGATCTTCTTCTCCTTTATTACTATATGTTGAAGGCATTCTTTCAAAGTTTTTTCCAACATCATTTATTATTCTTAAAATTTCTTGATAATCCTTAAAACTTAGAGTTGGTTCAGGATTAAATTTATCTTCATAGACTTTTGGTTCTATTTTAATCTTCTTTCTCAATTCCGGTTTTGGAACCGAAAAGGTGGTCGAAACATCTTTTTTCTTCTTTAGAGGAACACCTAACGAAGCCATTAGATCATTGGTTTGTAGAATTTTATTTTTTCTTTCTTGGATATGTTTAACAGTGAAATCTAGCAATCCATCATTGAAGCTGTTGCAATCTTTTTGAACGAAATCGTAATCAGATAAGATATATCTTTTTTGGTCTGCAAACGAAGATTTGATTCTTTCTGGATCATTATAAAAGTTTACTATCTCAACAGTAATACTTTCCTTATCAACTCCTACGGTTGTACTTCCTGATATTGAAAATCCACTTACGGCTCTATTGGCTAATATATAAATATCACCTGAAAAAGGAATATGATAAATAATTACATCTCTTTTATATTTTTTTCCGGAATAAACATCAAAAGAACCTGGAAACCATTCAGCAGGGATTTCCTTTTCATATTTATCTATGTAAATATCTTCAAAATGTAATTTTGGAAATTCGATCTTTTTGTTTTGTATAAGATATTCGGCAAATTCGTTTTCACTTACATTAAGAATGTAGTTATCATCTTTTAATTGAATCCCATTTAATATTTGTTGATATATATTTTGAAAGACAGCACCTAGATCTCCTTCTCTATAAAGTTCAATTTTTCCGTTTCTATACATTGAAAGATTTTTTTGTTAGGGTATTACAGCTAACTTGTTATATAAATAAAAAAAGTGTCGATTTACCGAATATTATACCGGTTATCGACACTTCTTTCAAATCTTAAATATTTTCTTTTTCACTATTTCTTATCCAAAAGTTTCTCTAAGTAAGCTACTTTCTCCTTTTCAGCTTTCAACAATCTTTCGTAAAGTTTTTCTTTTTCTTCATAAGCTTGAACTAACCTATCCAAAGGATTAAATGTACATTGATGATGAACTGTAGGACCTGCATTAATAGTAGAACCTTCGTAATTGTTTTGGATATTATTAAATATAGCTTCCTCCGAAAAATTCTCAATAGCTTCCTTACTCACCCCTAACACCTTAGCCACTTTTTCAAGCTTTTCATCTTCAATATGCTCACTTTGTTCTAAACTGGATACACTTTGTTGACTGATACCTAATTCTGCGGCAAGGGCTTCCTGCTTCATTCCTCGAAGTTCTCTGATTCGGCTAATCTTTCTACCGATATGACTGGTTTTTGTTGCTGTGCTCATAATCTCAAAGATAAACATTCTTTTTAAAAGTTTCGCTCATCACCCTTTGCAGTAAAAAACAAGTTCTCTATTGTTTTTTACCGGTCATTTTGGTTCGCTACGGTCGGTTCTTTTTAAAACTTGAAGGCTCATTGACCATCACTAAAGTTTCACTTTAACACCTTTTGATCTATGCTTACCAACTTGCATCCTCCCAAAGTTATCGAATTTGCATTAGCCCAAATTACAGAAATCCTCAAAAAACATATCGAAATTACAAGTTTATACTATTTTGATATGCAATCATCAGCACTGGGAACTCATAATCCCCTGAATAATGATGCTTCTAAGCAACAGCAACACTATCATTTTTATTTGCTGCTATTAAGCAAGCATATTAGCACAAATGCCGTTGCCAACCTTTCAGATATTATCCGTCAAGATTCCGGCGGAAAATATACCATCAGCTTGTTACTCTATATGCCAAAACAGCTTATAGCTGCTTCTAATCATAATAAATACTTCTTTTCTAAAATACTCCAATCAGGTGGTTTGGTTGAGGGTTCTCCTTTTGAATTAGCTCCTCTACAACTCAGCCAAGTCCCTGAATTGGATATTAAGGGCATAACCAACTACACACAAGATCGAATAGCAATAGCAAAACATTGTTTAAACTTAGGTACTCAGGAAGAAAACGCAGGCATTTTAAGCGCACATGTAATACGGTTGTCTTTTGAGCAACTTTGCTTAGGTACTATTTATGCATTTCTGCATTACCGTCCGCAACATCATCATTCATTATATCTTTTTAAACTAGTTCAATTCTGCCATGATATACCTCCCAATATTTTTTCAGAACAACTATTTGAACAGTCGCCACTAAAGAACATCTTTTGCTTTCATCATACTGAACTTCGCTACCGAAGTAGCTCTTTATTTTCAGTAACAGACCTTAACATGGCGCATTCTTATTGCCAATGTCTTTTAGATTATCTCTTACCAATTGTTAATCACCAATTACAAACTTTAAAAACAGCATCCCATGAAAACGAGAAAACTTGATCAACTAAAATTGAAACAGCTAAAAGAAATCGGAACGACAGCCTATGGTTTAAAAAAGGAAGAAACCAAGCGTCATACCTTTAGAAATGCCGCCATTCGCTTTGAAGATTATACTGATTATATCATGCGCATTACATCATTACTGGAAGTCTGTGTTTTAGCTTTAGATGGTGAAGGTAATTTTCATTCTAAAAACTTAAGCCACCAAAGTAAAAACTCCAGTGTTCAATTAGTTATAGAAATGGTCATTGAACTGATGCCAGATGGTGATATGTTTCAATTGGAACAAATTATAGCCATACTTGAAAATGACACAGACTATATTCATTTCCCCAAGAAACTTAAAAAGCAAATCCTTAAAAACCAAGAACGTTATGAAAAAGGAAAAACTCATCAATAGGCTTCAGGAATTTAAGCAAGATCATATGTTACATTTAACACCTGACACCAGTAGAAAAGGAAAATGTTATAAGGGTACTTATAGAGTTGATAGCCACTTGGATCTCATGTTTTTGATCACAAACCTAATTAAGGTATGTGTTGTAGCCTTAGAAGAGAATGAACAATTATGTGATCTGGAAGTACCCAACCCTAAATATAATGTTATGGAAGTACTTCGTTTTGTAACCCAGCTTATACCATCGGAAGAATTCGCTTTAATAGATAAGTTTTCGGAACTATTGGAAAATATAGAACTAGAAAAGAAAGTACCTACTGAAAATTCCTAAAATTTCCTGTCACTTATGAGGTGTACACGAATTTGTAATAGGTACTTTTTATCAAATTGCGTGCTAATTCAAGATGTGTGTCTGTGGACACAATCTTGATTGCTCCCCACGGTCGCAATAACAAAAAGAGATGTTTAAGGGGAAAACGCTATTAATTCCATTTACTTTTTTTATCCAGAGCATTTGCCTTTTTAGCTCCATTGAAGTACTACTAAAGATCGAATGAAATAGGCTTTAGGATTATTTCATTTACTTCTTTTAGAGCCGTCACATTACCTTTTTGATATTGGTTCTTCTACAGGATTTAGGATTAGGAAAAGGGCTATAAATAGGAAAGCAGAGCTGACCGGTTTATGCGCCCGCTAATGCTAAATCCTGTTCTTTTGAGATCAAAAAGGTAAGGCTGTAAATTTCAAAGTAAGCTTATAGCTATGAAATATTGATCGGTCAACTTTCCAGAATGTTGCTAAAGCGAACGTGAGCCAAAAGCAAATTTTCAGCTTCAATTCATCTGTATATTTGTTTGCTTTTGGCTTATGTTCAAGACCATTTCGACGAACCGTTTTGACTGCAACATAGTGAAAGGAAATATGGTGAGGATTGCTAGATTTATACCTTCAATTTCATTTTTTACTAATTTTTGCTGTAAATAATTGCCTGTTTATAGGGCTTCCCAAAGGTTTTGCTGCAAATTTTAGTAAAAAACGTTTTACGAACAAATTACAAAGTATTGAAAATCAGCAAAATGAATAACTATAACATCGCTCTGCGTGTTATCCTCTTGCTATTCAATTTCCAACCTAGGATAATCTTTGTTTCCAGATGATACAATAAAACATTATTATTTACTTTTTACATTATAGTTTTTTCTAGTAAAAGTCATACCCCAATTGGCAATTACAATAATCTTAGTATTAATTAAGCTTAGCATAAAGAAAATAAGGTTTACAGAAGCACAAATAATTGCAATACTTTAAAGTTATAGATTTACTTATTTTTGGAATAAGCCAGCAGATGTTCTATCATTATCATAGATGTAAACTTAGAACTACCTAAAATATTTGATGGTTAACAATAACAGTTTTATTTTACTTCAAATTATAAAACTAAATAATCATCTAATTATATTTTAATTTCCTCCTACCTTTCCAAAAGTTTGCAACTCTAAAAATTTAGCTGGAAATAGATCATCTGGAATTTTCTTCTTTAAAAGATTTTGAAAATTCTGGTCATGTGTGGATAGAATAATTTGCTTTCCCAAGTTCACTACAATGCTCCGGAAAAGATCAATTGTAGAAAGAATGTTAATACTGTCCATGGATTGAATGGGGTCATCGATGAAAATGCAATCGACAGGTTCTCCGTTGTCATCCTTGACATTCATAGCTTTGGCCAAGAAAATGCTCAAGCTCAATATATTCAATTGTGCGGTACTAAAGTAAAGTGTTGGAACGATGGTATTTTGCGTATCATCGCTCACAAAAATATTGAGCATTGGTCTTGTGGTAGAGAAGTCACATTTAAAAGAAATCTCCTTGTAGGATGGGTGTGGATCAATTTTACGGTAGATTGTATTGATCAAGCCTTGATAAAAGAAGGATTCTACCTGCTGATGGATGAATTCGGATATCCGCTTGCGTTCTTTTTCTAACTGTTCACCTACAACTTTGGTCAAAAATTTCTTCTTGGCCTCAAGCTCTGACTTCTTAGTCTGACTTTCCTGATATTCGAGAAATGGGATTACATTCGCCCGATAATCATCAATTTTTCTCAGGTTGGTTATTTTCTCTTCTGAAAGTTTGATAGTCTCTAAAATCTCCTTCTTTTCATTTTCGAGTGCTTTCAGCAACTCTTCAATGGACAAATCTGATGATGAAATATCTAACGACTTCAACAGGTTTTCGAAGATGAGAATCTTAGTTCTCAGCACATGCTTTTTCGATTCCGACTCTGCTAAGGACTTGTCAATTTCATCCTTAAAGATACTTTTCAACTTTTCATTGAGACTTTTAAGAGTAGCCTTTAACTCTGCTATTTCCTTCCTTATCTTTTCGATCTTTAGCCTCAATTTCTCCTTATCTTCATCCAAGTCTTGTTTCGTGGGATGATCATCCATCAAACGTTCTTTTTGAAATAAAACCAACTGCCGGTAGGTTGGCTCATTTTTAAAATCCTGGATTTTTTCTTCAGAACGCTTTATCTGATCCTGTAATATTTGAATTTTTTCTTCAAACTTTTCCCTTTCCTTAGAGGATTTTTCCAAAGATTCGAGCACTATATCCAGGGCAGATTTGGTTTCTTTTATTTCCTGCCTAAGCTTGGTTTCAAATTCTTCTGAAGGTTGATCTGACAGATTCAGCGTCTTTAACTTTTCTCTTATTTGCTCATTCAATGAATTTTGTTTGTCATCTAACTTACTTATGGAGCGGCTGAATAAATCGCGTTGTTCAATCAGAGCCTTTAGAGAAACACTTTGCTTTTCTAATTCATTATCAAGCTCATTGCTCAGCTTATTCCTTCTTTCCTCAATTAGCTTCAGTAAGCGGCTTTGTTCCAGCTCCCATTTTCCTTTTTCCTCCAGTAGTGTGTTAATCTGTTGTCCAAGCAATGGATTGTTGGAAATTCTCTCGGCTAAAACCGCGAAACTTTCGTATTGATGTTGACACAAAGGGCAAGAGGAAGATTGATTGAGATTGATAATAGTGGCACCTTGTTCAATTAACTCTTTGATTTCCCGGTTCATAGAATCAGTTTCGGATAAATTACCCTGAGTCTTCTCAAGTTTTGCTCGCACCTCCTTCAGCTCGTCCTTTGCTGCACTTAGAGCCTCAATAAACACTACATATTGTTTATAGTATTCATGTTCCTTTGTTGGAAGAATGTCGTCTTCAATATTCTTTTTGAAGGCTGAAAAGGCAAGTGTATTGGATTCTTGCTTACTTATAGAATCTTTGATCTTCTCAAGGTCTTCCACTTGCTTCTCCTTCAAGTCCACTGTGGATTTCAGTTCGTTTTTTAAATCCGATAGCTTTTGCAATAACTCAGGTAATTGTTTCAGTCGTTCAGATAGCTTTTGATAATCTGCTTGTTTGGTGGCTTTAGTCACATTTAGAGCATCTATACTTTTGAAAGTATCATTTAAAGCTGTCTTTGATTTGGTTGTCTCCTGTTTGTTCGCATCTATTTGTCGTTCTTCGTCAGCTATCTCATTTCTCATCATAGCGAAAGAAGGAAAAGCCGTAATTAATTTGGCTAGGTATTTATCCTCTTCCAATCGCTCTGCTAATTCTTTTTCAAGGTCCGAGAGTTGACTTCGAGATTGTTCTTGTTTCTTTAGTAAATCTTTTTGCCCTCGTAATTTCTCTAATTTGGAGTTCAGATGGGCCAATTGTTCTTTCGTCTCAAAAAAATCTTCCGTGCTAAGCTGCTCATCTGCTTTACCGCTAACAGCTTGGTCAACTTTCTGCTTTTTCTGTTTTAAGCTTTCAATTTTCGCTTTTAAGTCATTTTTCCTTTCAGCTATGAGATTCGCTAGCCGAAGTACCTCTTTTTCGCCGAAATAAGCATCTACTTTGGGTAAATTTTCACCGTTGGCATTGAACTCTTCAATGGCCATATTGATTAGAGACAGTAGTTCATTATCGAAATCCAGTTTCAGTTCTGATTGAAGCCCCTTTAATTTACTATTGATGTCTTTAATTTCGTTCTGGTTGATTTTTATTAGATCAATTACAGTCCCATATTTCTTATCCAAGTCAACGTCTCCAAACGATTGAATGAACTTTTTGTAGCGCAAATGAGGATCATCTTCCTTCAAAAAGGCATTAATAAATTCTTGTGATAAAAGCACGTCATGGAAGTATTCTTTCTTCCCTTTTTGCTTCTGAGCTCCAAATTTGTAATCAGAGCTGCCCTTTCCTACAACCGGTACAGTATTCACAAATGGTTTATCCCTTGAAGTGGTATAGACTCTTACAAATCCCTCTTCAAGTTCAGAAAACTTATTTCTGATAATCCATTGTCTGGGTCTTCCAGAACTACGGGTTTGAATCTCTCTTTCTGATTTGGCAAGCGCTTTATTAAATTTCTCCTTTCGGTCGAACCGACTGATGCGGTTAGTATAAGCCCACTCTACGGCATCATAAAATGAAGTTTTACCAAAACCGTTTGGTGCATAAATGGAAATAAAATCCGCAATCGCATTGGACTTCGTTGAAAAATCAAAAGTTCCATTTTCAACTTTACCATAGGCACGGAACGCCTGTATTTCAACCTTTTGAATCTTCATTTTTCAATTTATTTAAGAGGTTTTTGTAAAGGGATTCAATTTGATCCTTTCCTTTTTTGCTCCTATCTGGTGCATTAATAACTGAAAAGACATAAGAGTCAGAATCGTATTCTGTAGACCTTCCTTGCTGCTCATTACTGGTTTGAGGTAGTGAAAAATCGATATTGATATAATTGGACAACAACGCTACCCTGGTTTTGTCATCCAGCTTTTGCTCAAATTTGTCGACCACAATTTTTCGACTGGATAACTGATCATTTTCAATTTTGTACTTCAATTCATTAGAGACGCCTACAGGCAAGATAAATATAATATAGATGTTCCAAAGCTCGAAATCAGTTTTTAAATGATTCTGGTAATAAACTGCAATAACATTACGTATTTTCTCCCAAAGCTCTCCCAGCTTTTCTTCATCAGAAAGTTCTATGAAAAAAATATTAATCTGCCCCTTCATCTCTTCGATATGATGGTAAAAGATCAATTCAGGAAAAGACTTTTTCATCACACTTTCAAAATGCTCTTTAATCGGTAAAGACTTCTGCATATATC
The DNA here is from genome assembly GCF_000023465.1 of Zunongwangia profunda SM-A87. Lineage (NCBI taxonomy): Bacteria > Pseudomonadati > Bacteroidota > Flavobacteriia > Flavobacteriales > Flavobacteriaceae > Zunongwangia > Zunongwangia profunda. The sequence continues at coordinate 2,990,375 of NC_014041.1, read as the reverse complement.
TGTTTTAGTTTATTTAACAATGTTTGGTCATTATCGATTGCCGCATACTCGTGGTGCCGTTTGATTATGCTTTCTCTTTTAAAGAAATCGATGTGAATAAATTTGAATTCATCAAAAGGAAATCCATACCCATCATCGATCTTTAATAGATTGCGATCTTGGCTATTTCGAACTTGTGATATGATAGGTATAGATCCATCAATAATATAGGTTTCATCTTCTGGTGGTTTTTCAACCCCTACGATCACAAGGCCTCCTTTCTTTAGCCCCTTGTAATCTGAATATATAAGCTTAGGTATCTCATGGCACCAATCTCCATTGGTATCAGAAAACAATAAACGATACTGATCAAAAATGTTAGACAAGTTATCCGTGGTATGCGCTTGCCCCTTAACAATATTTAGTATGGTTAGAAACTCAAGCCAGAGTATCCAAATATTCTTGGTTTCCAATTCCTCCCCTTTATCTTGGTCTATGAGTAATCGGGTCTGAAAAAAATTCCTTATACCAATAGGTGTAAATTCATTGTCGATTACCTCTTTACATTTATGCCGGAGATAACCTCTGGTGAAGTTTATATTGTCTTGCGAAAGACCTGCCTTTAAATCGAACGCTTCTCCTCTTAGAAAATCGAAACTGGATAAATAGGAAGGGAATAAAAGAGAAAGCTCATTAGGATGTTCCTCGATTATTTCATTGAAAATTTCGACTGGCGTAAACTCTATTCTACCTAACTGCTCACCTACCGCCTGAGCCATACTGTTTTGTATCCCTGCCAAATACAGTTTATTACCAGCATCCTTTAAAATACACCCGCCAGAATGACCTCGTACTTCACCTAAATCAGGGTTTCCGGGAATGTGTGCCTCCCTGCGTGCATTCTCTGTAGTTCCTAGGATCCCAACTCCTATATCGGGGCGAAACCACTTTATTTTATTAGTGGGAGATCCATTTCGCCTGGTTTCGGGATAACCTAATAGCCAAAATCCCTCAGGATTACCGTCCAAATCGGTTAGTTTATAAAGGGCATCCAAGCCTTCCATTCTAGGAACCTTTATTATGGCGATGTCTTTATTGGGGTGCGGAAAATAGTTAGCGCCTAAATTCAAGTTCTGGAAAGGAATAGTTAATATTTCCCACTGACCATTTTGGTACTGAAAATGCATTAAATTAGTAATCCTGTTACCTGCATTTGTAATATTATGTTTTGCCGTAAGGATGTAAGTGGCTTCCAGATCAGCCGGTTGAAAGAAACAACCACTTCCTCCATTTACGATTACTGTATATTCCCTGGCATCATCTATTGTCATATTTTAAAGCCATTTTTGGTACTCAAGGCTTGAAAATCGGGGAATACATCGTAGTCCTCATCCTTGAAAATCAGAGGTATTTTCTCAGGATAATTGAAGTATATCTTTGCTTTATTATTGTGATTAATAATGCGTGCGAGACATTGCTTATCAGGCAATTCGTGTTTGTCTCCATTAGAGGATATGATGTAATTATCCGTATTAATCAGTTCCAATAATTCATAGTTCGTATTGGCCTTACTTCCATGATGCGATACTTTGAGAAATTCTGCCTCAAGTGGTTTTCTTTCACTATATCCTAAAGAGCGAAGGCGCTCAGTTACCTGTATAGGATGAGCATCTGCCAGAAATACCACCCGCTTGTCATTATATTCGATTATAAAACCTATTGAACTTCCATTATGAATGGATGTATCTTCTTTGAAAACATCCTTTTGAATGTGTTTCTCTAAAGACCAACCGTAATCATTTTTACCGGATGTATCCGTGACTGGGGCTTCTTTGTCCCACTTTCCTAGAAGGGCATTCAGTTTATCAATACTGGGAGAAAGAAAAGTGAGTTTGAATCCAAATAACTCCAACTCATCGGATGAATGGATCAACCGTCTCTCCCATAGGCCATTTTCTGTTAGAAACTTCTCAAACTTGACCCCTTGTTTTATGCTAGTATCTAGTCCAGTAGCGTCACCTAGGGAAAGAGCATTATCTTCAGAGTTCTCATCTCCAAAGTATTCAGAGATAAGTTGCCCAGAGTTAAACCATACTTTTTTGATAATATCCTTGGCCTCTTTATCCTTTTGAAACCATTTCAGTAAGCCACCTATGTGATCATCATCCACATGAGTCAATATAAGTAGGTCGATGAACTGATCCTGAACTCTCAATCCTTCTATTAGTTTTTGAAGATCGCCAGCCTCCTGTTTACCTTTCTTATTCTTGAACTGGTAGGTTTTACCTGGTCCGCCATCAATAAGTATATTTTTACTTATTCCTACTTTATCTTTAAATGACAACAATATAGAATCCCCATTGAAAGCTTGTAAAATTGTTATATCCATAATGCTTTAAAATCCGGTATCCTCAAGAGCATACTATAAATCTGTGAAATTAAATTTTATATCGAATTCGATAAATATAAAAAATTTTTCGTATTAACATTTCTTATGGGATTTCGAAAATTATATTTTGAAGTCATATTAATTAAAATTTGGTAAAATTGGAAATTCAAAAATGTTTTTGTCTCTTACCACCAGAGGAAGAATATTAAGGCTTTATATTTTTGCAAAGCCCAGTCTTCACTAATAGCGGAAACTACTTTAAGCCTATGACCTTCAGGTTTAAATATTGTGTATTGGAATGGAAGAGCCAATTGAAGATACCGAATTTCAAGAATTTAAAAGAATTAAAAGAAAATATTGAAATATTGTAGAAAATTTTACTTATGAGAATTAAATAGAGGACTAGAAGCAATAATAGAACTTTAGAAAATACAACTAAAGTTGGTTTGATATAATTCAAAAAATTATATGTGAAATTTGTATATTTAGATAGCGTGATTTGAAAATATATTAAATCAATAGAAATGAAATTATTGAGTCCGAATTGGTGACCTTCTGAAACTAAAACTTTGAAACCCACTGATAGTAGGGTAAATTGAAATGGGTGTGCTTTCTGCCACCTACCTCACAACTTTCCCCTCAACTTATCCATATCATTTGAAATCTTTGAATCAATCACTCGTGCATAAATTTGGGTAGTTGATAGTTTGGTATGTCCTAAAAGTTTGGAAACTGTTTCTATAGGTACACCATTGGCTAGGGTTACCGTTGTAGCAAAAGTATGCCTTGCTGCATGAAAACTAAGTTCTTTATTTATCTTGACAGCTTTGGTAATCTCTCTTAAATATTGATTTGTTTTTTGGTTGGAATACACCGGAAGCAAGATATCACTATTACTCACTCTTGGATGCTCTTTATATTTTTCTAGGATCCGTTCAGCTTCTTCCAGAAGTGGTATTCTAAGTAGCGTGTTGGTTTTCATTCGCCTTGTATAAATCCATTTTTTACCATCGATCCCAATTTGAATATGCTTTTTCTTTAGTTCCAATACATCACCATAAGGCAATCCGGTATAGCAGCAAAACACAAAAATATCACGGTTAATGCTAAGGGTAGATCGTTTGAACTTCTTTTCCTTGATCTTTTGTAATTCTGCTTTTGATAAATACACCATATCAACATGATGAAACCGAAGTTTAAAACGTTTGGTCGGGTTCTTTTCAATCCAATCCAGATCTTCAGAAAGGTGCATAAGCTTTTTAAAGCGTTCCATATGTTTCATGACGCCATTGTTACTTAAGGATGGTAAATCGCGCAGAAATCGCTCGAAACCTAACGTAAATTGGTAATCAATCTGTTTGAGATAAATGTCCGATATGGTACGTTTTTCTTTTAGGTAATTCTTTAGATAGGTTTCTGTTGTCGTATAATTCTTTAATGTTCCATATTTTAACACACCTTTCATCTTGGTGGAGTGGTAGTCCAGTAATTGGGTTAAGGTGTAGTGTTTTTTATCAATGCCCAGATATCGCGACTTTACCGCACTGGCGGTAATCACCTGATCTTCCTTTTGCAGGCTATCATAAGCCTTATACAAAAGTGCCTTGGTTTCGTCTATCTTTTTATTGAGTTGTTGGCTTTCCATACTGCTACCATTAAGCTTGCAGGCTGACTGGTTCCAACGGCTTACTTCCAAGCTACGTTTAAGGCTCATTTCAATATAAATGCCGTTAACTGATATTCGGGCATAAAGGAGGGCTTCTTCCGGCTTGTTTTTTTTCTTGCGGATGAAAAAAGAAATCATAAATGTTTGAGTGGTACGCATCGTTTTGTTTTTTTAATGAAACAATAATTAAGGGTTGAAAGCCAAAACGATCAATATGTACTAAGGGTCACGGGGCTAATCAAGATACAAAAAATAAGCTCACGATTAACTCACGAAAAAGACCAAAACTCACGAATAACTCACATTATAGCTGGTGAAGTTTGATAGAATTTAACGCATTAAAAAAGGGTAACTACATGAAAACCATATAATTACCCTTAATTAACCAAAATTTGGTAGTTTAAAAAGTCGGGGTGGCAGGATTCGAACCTGCGACCTCCTGCTCCCAAAGCAGGCGCGATGACCGGGCTACGCTACACCCCGAGTTATTTATGAATCGCGACTTGGACGCGATGAAGCGGAGAGACTGGGATTCGAACCCAGGCATCCAAAAAGGATGACAGCTTAGCAGGCTGCTGCATTACCACTCTGCCACCTCTCCGTTAGTCTTAAAAAGAACGTTTCGCAAGCATTTTTGCGGTTGCAAATGTATATCAAACTTACGAAGCCTGCAAACCTTTTGTCGCTTTTTTCTCTTTATTTTTCGGCACTTCCGTTCATTTTGGCCTTAAGATTCTTTTTATCAGTAAGTTAAAATTCAATAAAAATTTATCAATTTTCCAGTTGTATAAATTTTGCCACCGCACCGATAATGCGCTCGTGTTTTTTGACAAATGGATTGTCCATATTCCAAACATAACCCGCTAAAACCGCACAAATTTGTCGCTTAAACTCGGGATTAGGAGACTTATGAAAGAAAATATCCTGTAAATCACCATTATACCAGTCTCTTACATAACTGGAAAAAACAGCAATACCTTCCTTCATATAATCGGCATAATCAGCTTGCCAGTCTGGTTGCTCGCCATTTAGCTCTTTTAAGGCAAGTTTAGCGGCTCTAAGCCCGGATTCGGTCGCAAAACTAACGCCAGAGGAAAATACAGGATCTAAAAATTCGGCACTATTACCCGTCAAAGCAAATTTATCTCCGTAAAGACATTTAACGCTTTTAGCGATGTGTTTGATGTTCTTCGGAATAAACTCCAACGGATAATTATCAAATCTGCCTTTATAATAGTTTAATTTTGAGATCATTTGCATAAAGCTAACTTCGGGATCTTTATCAAATTGATCAAACCATTCAGTTGGCGCCACAAAACCTAAACTTGTTTTTCCGTTAGAGAAGGGGATATACCAAAACCAAACTTGGGTTTCTAAAACCTCAAAAGTGATCAATTCACCTTCTTTCCCTTGGGGCCGAATCGTTTCTTCGATATGAGTGAACACAGACGAGTGAGATTCTAGCGTAGAAGCCTGTTCTAAATCCAATAACTTTGGCAATACACGGCCAAAACCACTACTGTCGATCACAAATTTTGCTTCGATTTCAGATTGTTTTCCGTCTTTATGCTGGATGGTGACTACGGGATTTTCGTTACTAAAATCTGCGGCAGTAACTTCGGTTTCAAAAGCTATATCAACGCCACGAGACTGTATTTCTTTTGCTAAGACATGATCAAAATCGGCTCTGGGCACCTGCCAGGTCCAATCCCAACCTTCACCGAATTTCTGACTAAAGTCAAATTCTCCCACTTTATCATCTTTGATAAAACGAGCCCCAAATTTTTTCTGAAATCCATGTTTTTCGATGATTTCCAGTAAGCCAGCTTCAGCAAAATTATCCATACAACGCGGAATCAAACTTTCGCCAATGCTAAACCTTGGGAATTGTTGTTTTTCTACCACTTTGAGTTGAACATTATGTTGCTGAAGATAACCGGCAGAAACCATTCCCGATGGCCCGGCACCAATGATTAGGATATCAGTAAATTCTCTTTTCATCATTTTCGAAATAGACTCAATTTATTAGCGTTCGTAATAAACTGCTCAGCATAAATTCATGAAGCATTTATTATAAAATTGTTTTTAATTCGAGGCAAGCCGCAGCGCATTTCATCTCGATTATCGAGTAAATATAGTACATTTGCGGATTAACCAATACGGTGACATCTATTCTAAATATTATGCTTAGCATCAAAGCTCCATTAAAATTAGTTGATTTTCAAAAGGTTTTGTTTGAAAACCAAAAACTTGAAATTTCCAACGAAATTCGCCAAAAAGCGGAAAATTCATTTCATTTTCTTCAGGAATTCGCGAAAGATAAAGTGATTTACGGAGTAAATACCGGTTTTGGCCCGATGGCCCAGTATCGAATAAAAGACGAAGATCGCCTGCAATTACAGTATAATTTAATTAGAAGTCATGCTTCAGGGACCGGAAAACCTATAGCCCCATTATATGTTAAAGCCTCGATGCTGGCGCGTTTACATACGCTTTCACTAGGATATTCCGGGGTTCATACCTCGGTTTTAGAAACCATGCAGCAGCTTATCAATCATGATATTACCCCACTTATATTTGAACATGGTGGAGTAGGGGCTTCGGGAGATTTAGTGCAACTGGCACACCTGGCCCTGGTACTTATCGGTGAAGGCGAGGTTTTTTATAAAGGTGAGCGAAAATCAACAATATCGGTTTTTGAAAAGTTACATATTAAACCTATCCAAATTAAATTACGTGAAGGCCTGGCCTTGATCAACGGAACTTCTGTAATGACGGGGATTGGAATTGTAAATATAATTCACGCCAGACGATTACTGGAATGGTCGGTTTGTTGTTCTTCAATGCTGAATGAATTAGTGGCGGCCTATTCAGATCATTTTTCGGCAGAATTAAATGCTTCGAAAGTACATGAAAGTCAGCATGCCATTGCTGAAATGATGCGGAAGCACCTAAAGGATAGTAAACGCATTAAAAATCGACAGGATCATCTCTATCGAGATTCGTCGAATACGGAAGCTATTTTTTCAGAGAAAGTTCAGGAATATTATAGTTTACGTTGTATCCCACAGATCCTGGGGCCGGTTTTAAACACGATTAATGCTGCGGAAAAAATTTTGATGGACGAAGTAAATTCAGCTAACGATAACCCCATTGTTTCCGTAGAAAAGCAAATGGTCTATCACGGCGGAAATTTTCACGGCGATTTTATCTCGCTGGAAATGGATAAATTGAAACTGGTCATTACACGATTATCGATGTTGGCCGAGCGGCAATTAAATTACCTGCTAAATAGCAAACTCAACGAAATATTCCCGCCATTTGTGAATTTGGGTACCCTGGGACTTAATTTTGGTCTGCAAGGCGCACAATTTACCGCAGTCTCCACCACAGCAGAAAATCAAACGCTTTCTAATAGCATGTATGTGCATAGCATCCCGAATAATAATGACAATCAGGATATCGTAAGTATGGGCACTAATGCTGCAACAATGACTAAAACGGTGATCGATAATGCCTATCAGGTACTGGCGATAGAAATGATAGCGATTATACAGGGTATAAAATATATTGATGATTTAGAGGACTTTAGTGAACGATCGAAGGCTGTTTTTAAGCAATTTCAGGATAGAATAGCTTTGGAAAAACAACATGATTTTCCGTTATATGCAACGATAAAAGATGTTACCAAGTCTTTAAAAGAAAACGACGTTTATAAATGAAATACGCTTTAGTTACAGGAGGTTCCCGCGGCATAGGAAAAGCAATCGCCATAAAGCTGGCGCAGGATTTAGGCTATCATATTTTACTGAATTATCATTCCAATACCCAGGCGGCTAAAGTTACCGCTAAAAGTATTGAAGAAAACCATGTAAAATGCGAACTTTTAGCTTTTGATGTTGCGGATGCCAAAGCGACTAAAAATGTCCTTGGAAACTGGCAAAAATCGAATCCTGAAGCAGTCGTTGAAGTTATTGTAAATAATGCCGGAATCACTAAAGACGGGCTGTTTATGTGGATGGGAGAAGACGATTGGCATTCGGTGATCAACACCTCTTTAAATGGATTTTACAATGTTACCCAGCAGTTTGTAAAAAGTATGCTGCAAAAACGATACGGCAGGATTATCAATATCGTGTCTTTATCGGGAGTAAAAGGAAATCCGGGACAGGTAAACTATTCAGCCGCAAAAGGCGCGGTAATCGCTGCAACAAAAGCTTTAGCTCAGGAAATCGGCAAACGTAAAGTTACGGTAAATGCCGTGGCACCGGGATTTATAACTTCAGATATGACGGCCGATTTCGATGAAAAAGAATTAAAGAAAATGATTCCGTTACAACGTTTCGGAGAAGCTGAAGAAGTTGCGGAGCTGGTAAGTTTTCTGGCCTCAAAAAAAGCCTCGTATATTACGGGCGAAGTCATTAATATCAACGGTGGATTATATTCATAACCCATGGCAGGTTGGAGTGGAAAATCACGCGGAACGCTTTTAAGCATTCGAATATATGTATTTATTATTCGGACGTTTGGGGTATATCCGGCCTATTTTTTATTGATTTTTATCACGTTGTATTTCTTCATCTTTGCACCAAGCTCTACCCGAAGCATCTATTACTATTTCCGCAGAAGATTAGGATTTGCCGGGTTCAGTGCTTTTATAAATGTATACAAAAGTTATTTCAAATACGGGAAAGTTCAATTAGATCGGGTATTGATTACGGCCGGAATGAAAGAACGCTATAGCTTCGATTTTGATGGGATAGAACATATTGAAAATCTTCGAAAATTAAATAGCGGTGGTATCCTGCTTACTGCACATATCGGTAATTTTAATTTGGCAAAGCATTTTTTTGACGAGCAGCATACCAGCGCTGTGATCAATCTGGTGATTAGCGATTTTGAACACGAAAACATCAAAAATTATATGGAGTCGGTTACCGGCAAATCGGCGGTGAAAATTATCGTGCTTCAAAAAGATTTATCCCATATTTTTAAAATGAACCAGGCGCTAAAAAATAATGAGCTCTTGGTATTTGCGGCAGATCGGTATATGGAGGAAGCCAAAACCTGGGAAGCTGATTTTCTGGGTGCTAAAGCTAAATTTCCACAAGGCCCCTTTAAATTAGCCGTAAGAAATGATATTCCGGTATTGTTTGTACATATCATGCGCGAACGAAATTTTCATTATCATTTTTATGCCAGGCCTTATATTCCCGAAAAAAATACGCCAAAAGAAGTTTTAAAAGCGTATCTTGAAAATCTTGAAAAAATGGTCAAAACCTATCCACATCAGTGGTATAATTTTTACGACTATTGGAACGATTTTAGCTAATCAATTTTTATGGCAGAAAAATTACTTCAGGCTCCTATTTTAGATCCACAGGAGATTATAAAATTAATTCCGCAGAAACCACCATTTGTTATGGTGGATAAGTTGCATGATTATACAAAACTTACCGGAATCACGGGCTTCCTCGTGCCGGCCGATAATATCCTGGTGGATAACGGTATTTTTTCTGAACCAGGCCTTATAGAGCACATGGCACAAAGTATGTCGCTGCACCGCGGCTATCAGGGCTATATCAGCGGACTGGAAAAACCCCAAACCGGATTTATAGGTGCGATCAAATCGGTTGAAATCTTTAGATTACCAAAAGCTGGGGAAGAACTGACCACACATGTCGAAATTTTGCATGAAGTAATGAAGGTGACCCTGGTAACGGCAAAAACCTTAGATAAAAACGAGCAGGTGATCGCTACTTCAGAAATGAAAACCGTAACGGTAGATTAAGGCTTTAAGGGGGTAATCAGATGATCCCGTTGTTATCATTACCCGTTGCTTTCATTACCGCGAGGCTTCGAAGCTATAAAATTCTTTTCAGAATCCTCCTTTTTAGGCTTGCCCGGAAGTTTATGATCAATGTTACTTAAATGAATAAAGAATTAAACATACAAACTCAATTAAAGGTGCGTTTTAGCGAGTGTGATTCTTTACAAATTGTCTGGCATGGCAACTATCTGAAATATTTTGAAGAAGGTCGCGAAGATTTTGCCCGCAGACACCATATTTCGTATTTAGACGCGAAAGCCAATGGCTTTGCAACGCCTATCGTAAAATCTTCCTGTGAGCATAAGCTACCTTTAAAATACGGTGACGAATTTATGGTCGAAACGACATTTGTTCCTACTGCATCAGCTAAAATCATTTATCAATACCGGATTTTTAAAGACAGTCAATTGATCTGTACCGGGGAAACGGTTCAGGTTTTTGTAGATGAAAATGGAGCGTTAGTATGGAATAATCCTTCATTTTTTCTAGATTGGAAAAAGAAAATGGGGCTGATTTGATGAAGAACCTTTACTTACATGAAGATTGCATAATTTCGCCGATTGGTTATACCACTTCAGAAAATCTGGAACATCTAAGAAGCGGCACTACCGGTTTACAGAAATTTGATAAAAGTGAGTTTCTGGATACTCCAATTTGTGCCGGAGTGTTAAATTCAGAAGTATTGGCGCAAGCTTTTTCTGCCATTGGTGATTCCAAAGCCTATACAAAACTGGAGCAAATGATGCTGTTGGCGGTTCACCAAATTCTGATTAAAAATCCGGACTTGAACCGGATGGAAACCGGACTTATCGTGTCAACCACCAAAGGGAATGTTCATCTTTTAGAAGACTTGGGTGTTTTTAAAAAAGAGCGCTTGTTATTATCCAATTTGGGCGAAATTATTAAAGACTTTTTTGGGTTTAATCTAAAACCTATTGTGGTGTCTAATGCCTGTATTTCTGGAGGTTTGGCCCTTGCAGTTGCCAAGAAAATGATCAATGCCGGGAAATTTAATAAGGCTGTTGTGGTAGGGGGTGATATGCTATCAAAGTTTATCGTTACCGGTTTTAATTCTTTTCAGGCGCTTAGTGAAACCGCCTGTAAACCTTTTTCCAAAGATCGAAACGGCATTAACCTTGGTGAAGCTGCCGCTGCCATGCTGGTGAGTAACACCCCAAAAAAAGATTCGATTACTATCAGTTTAGCAGGTGATGCTTCGGCCAATGATGCCAATCATATCTCTGGCCCGTCAAGAACCGGTGAAGGTTTATTTAAAAGTATTCAGAATTCGCTTAAAGAAGCCGGGATTTCTTGTGAAGCTATTAAAGCGGTCGCTACGCATGGTACCGCAACGCTATATAATGATGAGATGGAAGCGATTGCCATTGCACGAAGCGGTTTGGGAGCCACTCCGCTACATAGCGTAAAAGCTTATTATGGACATACCTTAGGAGCATCGGCTTTAATCGAATCTATTTTATGTAAACACATGATGCTGAATAACGAAATTTATCCTAGTCTTCATTTTAATAAACTAGGTGTTTCAAAACAAATAAATGTGGTTACCGCTTATCAAAATTCGATAAACCTGGATTATGTTTTAAAAACAGCTTCAGGGTTTGGGGGCTGTAATTTGGCGATGGTTTTTAAAAAAGAAAGACAAAATGGCTAATCTAAGTATAGATCATTGGGTACGAATTAAAGATGGAAAAATCATTGCTGATGGTGAAGTGATATTTGCTTCGGAAGCAGATATTGCGAGCTTTTTAAAAGCTGCTTTTAAGTTTTTAAATATAAAATATCCCAAATTCCATAAAATGGACCGACTTTCGAAGTTGGGGTTTATCGCTTCAGAAATCGTAATGAAAGAAGAGGCTGAAATTTCTGAAGATACCGCTCTTGTTTTTAGTAATAACAGCTCAAGTTTAGCCAGTGACCAAAATTACCAGGAATCTATAAAAAATTTTCCTTCCCCTTCACTTTTTGTCTATACCCTGCCCAATATTGTTTTGGGAGAAATTAGTATTCGGTTTGGATTAAAAAGCGAAAATGTCTTTTTTATTGAAGATGAGTTTAATGCAAAATTATTGATCGATTATTCTGTGCAGTTAATCGAATCTGCAAAAGCAAATAAAGTGCTTTGTGCCTGGTTAAACTTGCACAATGTTGAATATGATGTATTTTTGTGGCTAAGTTCAGAATCTCAAAAAAAAGAAATTACTGAAGAACAAATACGCAAAATATACGATGCCGATTATGACTGATTTGCATACCGAGTTAAAAGCCAGTATCATAGAACAGCTAAACCTGGAAGATATGGAGGTGAGCGATATAGAAAATGACGAACCGCTATTTGGTGACGGGCTTGGCTTAGATTCCATTGATGCTTTAGAACTTATCGTTTTACTGGAAAAAGATTACGGTATCAAACTTACCGATCCTAAAAAAGGCCGGGAAATTTTTGAAAGTATCAATAAAATGGCAGATTTTATTGAAGCGAACCGTACAAAATAAAATATGAGTAGGAGCGTTGCCGTAACCGGAATGGGTATTTTTTCTGCTATAGGAAAAAATCTTGAGGAAAATCACCGCTCGCTAATTCATGGAAAACACGGACTTTCACATCCTGAAATCCTGGAAACAGTTCATCAAAATTTACCTATTGGGGAGATTAAATCTACTAATAGTGATCTTGCTGATGCATTGAATTTGGATAAAAATCATGCGTTTACCCGTGCGGCATTATTAGGAACTATAGCTTTAAAAGAAGCGCTTCAAAATGCTAAAATAGAAGATTTTACAAATATTGGATTTGTAAACGGAAACAGTGTTGGTGGTATGGATATGACCGAGCGGTTTTATCGGGAATATGAAAGCAATCCGGCTAATCGAAGGTTTATACAGGCACAGCATCCGGGATTTACCACAGAACAGATCGCCGGTTATTTTGGGATTGATAATTATGTTACCACGATTAGCACGGCATGCTCATCTGCTGCAAATGCCGTTATGTTGGGTGCCAGGCTTATACAATCTGGTCGCCTGGATCAGGTTATTGTGGGGGGAACCGATTGTCTTTCAAGATTTACACTAAATGGTTTTAATTCCTTAATGATTTATTCGGAAGATTTTCCGAAACCTTTTGATAGCGAACGAAAAGGACTAAACCTGGGAGAAGCCGCAGCATATCTGGTATTGGAATCGGCAGACTTTGCTAAGAATAAAGAAGTTTTAGGCTATGTTTCCGGTTATGGAAATGCCAATGATGCTTTTCATCAAACCGCCTCTTCAGAAAATGGGGAAGGTGCTTATCTTGCCATGCAAAAAGCTCTGGAAACAGCCAACTTAAACCCGCACCATATCGATTATGTCAATGCACATGGTACGGCTACACAAAATAACGATCTCTCAGAAAGCCGGGCTTTAATTCGTATTTTTAAAGAAATGCCGGCTTTTAGCAGTACAAAATCTTTTACCGGCCATACGCTGGCAGCAGCCGGTGCGATCGAGGCTGTGTTTAGTTTGCTGGCGATAAAACATCAGCAAATTTACCCCAATCTTAATTTTAACTCGGCTATTAGTGATACCAGATTACGACCGTTCACCGAGTTAAAATCGACTAAAATTCAGCATGTGTTATCTAATTCTTTTGGTTTTGGCGGCAACTGTACATCTTTAATATTCAGTAAAGATGAGTAGAAAAATGTACATTAACGGAATGGCTAGCATCGCAGCCCAAACGGAAGAGGATCTGTTTGCTGAAAACCTGCAATCGTTCAGCGAAAATATATTTCCGGCAACTTCAGTAAATTATAAAGAATATATTAAACCCATGATGCTTCGCCGAATGTCGAAGGCCATAAAAATGGGGCTGGTAACCGCTAAGCGAGCTTTAAATGAAGCAGGAGTAGATGTTCCCGATAGCATTATTGTAGGAACCGGAGAAGGCTGCAAACAGGATACCGAAAAGTTTTTGGAGAATATCTTAGATGAAAATGAAAGTTTTTTAACGCCAACAGCTTTTATCCAGAGTACGCACAACACCGTGGGCGGGCAAATTGCACTCGATTTAAAATGTACCGGTTATAATATGACGTATACGCAGAATAGCGCATCTTTCGAATCGGCCTTAATCGACGCAAAACTTCAATTTACGGAAGAGATGGGTACACGTTGTGTTTTGGTAGGAGGTGTAGATGAAATTGCAAGAATAAGCACCCCTTTTTATAATTTAGACGGACAGTTAAAAGCTGGCGAAATAAATACAGCTAAAATTCTACAATCTTCGTCGGAAGGGACCATAACTTCTGAAGGCGCTGCATTCTTTTTACTTTCAGAAATAAGAACACAGGATTCTTTTGCTGAAATTTCTGATTGTATGATTTACAGGAATATTTCAGAAGAAAAGCTTCAGGAAGAAATTAGCTGGTTTTTAAAGAAAAATGATTTGAAAATCGAAGAGCTTGATGTAGTGATTTTAGGCAATAATGGGGATACAAGGTACGATCATTATTATAAACAACTTCAGGAAGATCTATTTAAAAATACGCTTCAGTTAGGCTATAAAAATTGGGTAGGTGATTATAATACCGTTACCGCTTATGCCTGCTGGCTTGGTGCTGAAATCCTAAAAAGAAAAGAAATTCCGCAGCAATTAAAATTGAATAATCTATCGCTTAAACAACCAACCTCGATTTTAGTTTATAATCAGTATCTTGGGAAAAATCATAGTCTAACTTTGCTCCGAAGTCTTTGAAATTCCGTATTATAAATTTCTTTATTTGGATCTTATTGATCGCTGTGGCGATGTATACCGGTATTAACGGCTTACCACTTTGGCCCATAGCGATATTGGCGATCTTGTATCCTGTGTTTTTAATCACTATTTCTACCAATATTCGATGGAATGTGTTTGTAAAAGGATATCATCATCAAAAAAAACATCCGAAAAAAGAAGTGTGCTTAACTTTTGATGATGGTCCAACCCAAGTTACCCCACACATCCTGGAGCTATTGGATAAATATGATGCAAAAGCCTGCTTTTTTTGTATTGGTAAGCAAATGGAAAAGCATCCTGAAATTGTTCAGGAAATTATAAAAAGAGGTCATACCATAGGAAATCATACCTATTCACATACCCGAAAAATGGGGTTTCTTTCTTCCAAGAGTATAGCGAGAGAAATTGATGCCTGTAATATTGTGGCAAACAATATCACCGGTTTAAACCTTCAATTTTTCAGACCGCCTTTTGGGATCATCAATCCAAAAACCAAACGGGCTATACAAAAAACAGGGCACCGGGTAATTGGTTGGAACCTTCGTACTTATGATGCGATTTTAAATAATGAAACCAAAATTGTAGATCGCGTAAAGCGTAAACTACAACCGGGAGATGTAATTTTATTGCATGATAATAAGGAACAAACCGTAACTATCTTGGAACAATTGTTGATACACTTTGAATCAAATGAATATCAGGCAATACGGCCAGATCAATTATTTAAAATCCATGCGTATATTTAGTTTTATCCTGTTTTTCTGGAGTTTTGGAGTTTTTGCTCAGCAGCAAAATTTTACCAGTGTAAACTTAAAATCATCACCATCACAGCTTACTGAAAAAATGGAATCGGCCAAAAGCCTTTATGGAGAGTTTGAGCAGACCAAAGTGATGAAAATGATGGATGCAGAAGCCTCTTCTCATGGCAAAATCTATTATAAGTCGCCTGATATCATAAAATGGCAGTATACCAAACCTTTCCCATATTCTTTACTTTTTAAAAATGATTTTTTGTATATCGATGATGATGGTCAAAAAAGCAAGCAGGATATGAGTGCCAACAAACTCTTTGCGAAACTTGGTGATCTTATCACGGGAAGCCTTAACGGAAAACTATTACAGGACGATGCCAATTTTGATGTGGAATATCGTAAAAAAAAGAACGTGGTTGAAGCTGTAATTACGCCTAAAAATAAAAGTATGGCTGATATGTTCGAGAAAGTGATTATGAGTTTTTCTGAAGATCAAATGCTACAATCTGTGAAACTTCAGGAAGATACCGGAGATTATACCTTAATCACATTTAAGAACTGGTATATCAACAAACCTATAAAAGCCGCTGTTTTTCAGCCATAAGGTGTTGATGTGGGGTTTAGACCTTAGCATTCCTTTCAAATTACACTTTTTATACCGAATTTCTTAGCAAGGTTTTTTGGAATCATTTAAAATAAGCTTCGATTCTTCGTATATCAAGTAATTCCTGACACTTTATTAAAGTATTTCAGTATTTTAGTCGGCATTAAATTCCCTTTATGCTGCTTAAAGATTTTTATACAGTCTTAGAATCTTCACAACAAGAAGATACATTTATTACTAAACTTTCCATTGAGAAAACACATCCCTTATACGCAGGACATTTTCCCGAACGGCCGGTTACTCCCGGTGTAATTTTAATGCAGCTTTTTAAGGAGGAAGCTGAACGGCGTACCGGTAAATCATTAGCATTACAACATGCGAATAATGTGAAATTTATGGCGGTGGTCGATCCCAATACCTGTGATCATTTGATATTGGAATCTCATATCACTGAGGAAGATGGAATCATAAAAGTACGCGGAATTGCACGGCAGAATGAAGCTTTAGCCTTAAAATTCAGCGCCGTTTATAAGGCTGTTTAAGAGTTTATTGACCAGATAAGCAACCTAAGGATCAAGAAATAATTATTGATTATAATTTTTTAATTTCTAATACATTGATTTTGATCATTAGGTGTTTAAGATCATTGCGTAAATTTTTCAAGAAAATTTGTATCGAAGTGCTATCAATATGAAAATTTAGGTATAACGTCTTTACAAAGATTTTACGCAGTCTCCTTAGTTTATGAAACGAAACTAAGCTATAGAACTACCGGAGCCTTTAATCTCGATTATTAATAAAACTCTTATGTTTAGGTAGTTTAAATTAATACTTTTGCAGCAAGCAAAAAAATGAATTTGAATACTTCCGGCGTCTATCAAAACCGATTTAAGGCTTTAAATTGCTGTGTTTTAGTTCCTACTTACAATAATGAACGCACCTTGGCTTCAGTAGTAGAGGGATTGATGGTTTATACCAACCAGATTATTGTTTTAAACGACGGAAGTACTGATAACACCAGAGAAATATTACAGCATTTTACCCAAATCGAAGTACGTAATTTTCAAAAGAACAGGGGTAAAGGTAAGGTGCTTAAAAAAGGATTTAAGATTGCCGAAGAGCTAGGTTACGACTATGCAATTACTATAGATTCTGACGGGCAGCATTACCCGGACGATCTTGATGTGTTTTTATCGGAATTAGAAAAAAGAAATCCTGGAGACAAAGAGATTCTTCTAATTGGAGATCGTAACATGGGAAGCGATGGGGTGCCCGGGGTAAGTGCTACCGGAAATGATTTCTCCAGTTACTGGTACCTGGTGGTTACCGGTTTTCAGCTTCACGATACCCAAAGTGGTTACCGCCTATATCCTGTAAAGGTGATGAATTCCATTACTTTTTATACCTGGAAATTTGAGTTTGAAATCGAAACTATCGTAAAAGCCACCTGGCGAAAAATCGATGTTAAAAATGTACCGATAAAAGTACTTTACGATCAGAAAAACCGTGTAAGTCATTTCCGGCCTTTCTGGGATATCGTAAGGATCGTTTTGCTCTATATGTGGTTTGTGCTGGTGAGTTTTTTCTGGATCCATCCCCGAAATAAATACCGTGATTTTAAACAAAAAGGCTTTAAAAAATTCTGGAAAGAAGATATTGTAAAAAGTAATGAAAGTCCGGCAAAAAAAGCAACGGCCATAGCTTTGGGTATTTTTGTGGGCTTATCACCATTTTGGGGCGTACATACTTTTTTGGTTTTTGTATTAGCCGCATTTTTAAAAGTAAATAAGGTTACCGCCTTCTTATTCTCCAATATAAGTATACCGCCTTTTATTCCGATTATTGTTTATGTAAGTTTTCAAACAGGCTCATTGGTTATGGGAAAAGGTTGGGACTGGAGCTTAAAACTGCAGCACATTAGCTCTACCACCGATGTTTTTCTAGGCCTTGGGCAATATGTTTTAGGAAGTTTAGTATTGGCAATTACTGCTTCAATACTGGTTTGGATTGTGTTTTATTTGCTATTTTCGGTTTTAAATCAAAAGCAGATCATAAAATCTTAAATGCATCAGTTTTTTCTAAAATCCTATCGTTTTTTTCAGCAAAATAAATTGCCGGGAATTTTACTACTACTGGCTTTTGTGGCGGGAGTGGGATTTCTGGCTTCAAAAGTAGCATTAGAAGAAGATGTGACCGGTTTGATTCCAGCAGGGAAAGACCAGGATGTTTTAAAACGCATATTAAACGAAACCGAATTTTCGGATAAAATAATCATTACCATATCTTCAGAAGAAGAACAACCACAGGATTTAACAGCCTATGCGGAAAGATTTATAGATTCGGTACATACCAAATTACCCGGTTTTATTGAAAATATACAGGGAAAAGTTCCTGATGAAGGCGTTCGTGAAATTTATAATTTTGTCTATCAGAATTTACCTTTCTTTCTAAATGAAAAGGATTATAGGGAGATTGAAGAAAAGCTATCAGATACTGCAATTGCCAAGCAGATAAAAGAAGATTATCGCAGCATTATTTCCCCAACCGGGATTGTTACCAAAAATTTTATATTTCAGGATCCTTTGAGCTTAGGACCTATTGGCCTGGAAAAATTACGTGAGCTTCAAATAGGAGATAATTATCTGTTGTATAATAATTACTTACTTACAAAGGATAAAAAGCACCTTTTATTGTTTATAACGCCAACCTTACCGGCTTCAGAAACCAATAAGAACAATGAATTTATAGCCGAATTAAAAGAAATTCAGCAGCAGTTAAATTTAGAATTCAAGAATGTAAAAGGTGATTTTTTTGGTGGGGTGTTGTATTCCCTTGCTAATGCTAATCAGATTAAAAAAGACGTACAAATCACCATAAGTATCGCTATCTCGATATTGTTGATTTTACTCATCTTTTTTTACCGTAAAATTTATGTGCCATTAATTCTTTTTATTCCGGGTATTATCGCTGCGCTCACCGCAATAGCGATTTTATATATTTTTAAAGGCAGTATCTCGGCGATTTCCATAGGGATTGGTTCGATCTTACTGGGAATAACACTGGATTACGGACTTCATATTTTAACACATTACCGAAATAATCGCGATGTTTCACAGCTTTACCGGGAAGTAACCACGCCCGTTTTAATGAGTAGTCTTACAACCGCTACCGCCTTTCTCTGTCTTCTTTTCGTAAACAGCGATGCGCTTAATGATCTTGGGATGTTTGCGGCAATAAGCGTGATCATTGCTGCTTTTTTGGCCTTACTTTTAATTCCTTTGCTCTACGGAAAACGCATTACCGAAACACCTAAAAATACCTTTTTAGATAAACTGGCTGCAATACAGTTTTTTAGAATTAAACCTTTATTTTTTAGTGTCGTGTTATTGTTTGTGCTGGGATTGTTTTTTTTCACAAAAGTGAAGTTTAATAATGATCTGAGTAAAATTAACTTTCAGCCTGAAACCATTAAAAAAGCCGAACAAAAAATACAGAATATTGCGAATAGTAATGGTAAAACTTTGTATTTGGTAAGCTACGGGAATACGATCGATGAAGCCTTACAGGAAAATTCTAAAGTTTACCAAAGGCTTAAAAAATTTAATACAGAGCACCGGTTAAATAGCTATAGTAGTATTGGCGGGGTAGTCTTATCCACGCAAACTCAAAATAAAAAAATACAGGAGTGGAAGGATTTTTGGGATTCCAGGGATACTTCAGCGCTTAAAAATAAAATCCTGTCAGAGTCTGCTAAATATGGCTTTAAACCGGCAAGTTTTAAGGATTTTTATCACTTATTGAATAAAGATTTTAAAAACCTGCAATTAAATGATTATCAAAACACTACCAATCTTTATTTAAACGATTTTATTTCGATTAGTGAAGATTTTGCCACGGTAACTACAACGGTAAATTTGGGAGATGTGCCTTCTCAGGAATTTACTGCACAATTTGATCATCTGGATCATATGTTGATTATCGACCGGGAGCGGATCAATGAAGGATTTTTAGGGAATTTGAAGAACGACTTTAATCAATTGATCGGATTTTCGATTTTGGCAGTTTTTATGATCCTTTTAATTGCTTACCAAAATCTTGAAATTAGTCTTTTAACACTATTCCCCATCGGGATTACCTGGATTATTGCCCTTGGGATTATGGGCGCTTTTGGAATAGAATTTAATATTTTAAATATTATCATTTCTACTTTTGTTTTTGGTCTGGGGCTTGATTACAGTATCTTTATTACCAACGCCTGTTTAAAGGAATATCAAACCGGTAAGAGTGAGCTTACCACCTATCAAACCTCTATTTTAATCTCGGTAATTACCACATTGCTGGGGATTGGAGCTTTGATTTTTGCCAAACACCCTGCTTTACGGTCGGTTTCCAACGTTTCGATTATCGGTGTTCTTTCAGCTGTTTTAGTAGCTTTCGTGATCCAGGTATGGTTGTTTAATATTCTTTTTATTAATCGGCGTAAGAAAGGTTTGCCGCCATTTCGGTTTAGCAAGATTCGAAGTTTCATCCGTAGTAAAATTTATTATAAGCAGGATCTGTATTATCAGGATGCCGTACTGGATAATTATCGGTATAAACCTGTTTATACCCAGGCGAAAGCTGAATTTACCGAAAAAAAAGAATCCTATTTAAGAGTGTCTAATTTTATAGAAAAAGGGGAGTGCGTTTTCTTTTTCTATTCAGGGATTGGTGTTTTTCCTATTTATCTAAGTTATATAAATCCAAATTCTAAGGTAACGGGTTACGAAATCTCAGAAGAAGCGATAACAATTGCCAGAAATTGTTTTAGAAGCACGCATGAGTTTTTAAAATTTACCACTGCCATTGCAGAGGCCAAAACCTGTTCGACTTTTATTATTCCGGATCATGAATTAATAGATCTTGAAGAAATGAAGAAAATTATTAATCAATTTGGGAAAAAAGTAATTGTGCTACATCATGATCTGAATACCCAGTGGTTATTAGATGCGAATTTTGAAATCACCTATAGACAAAGCGGAATTTTAGTGTTTGAGCGTGAATAAAATGAAGAATTTTTTTACATTATTGGTTGTGCTTTTGCTTTTTTCCTGCGGAATCAAAAAATCCTATCAGGATCAGCCGGATATTTCCGGGATTTCATCGGTCGATACGATTAGAACCAAAATTAGCGATACTCATTATACATTAGGAAAAAACAATCTTTTTAAGAATAAATATGGTGTTTGGGAACTGTACATTGAAGGAGATGCTTTAGAGTTAGGACTCGCTAATGGAGCATTAACGCAAGATCTTATCCATCATCAGGAAAATGCGTTTATGGGAAAAATCAATGAAATGATTCCTTCTGAAGGCTATCGCAATTTCCTTAAAAAGCTTGTTTCCTGGTTTAACCGTAAAATGTATTTATATGTTCCAGAAGCGTATAAACAGGAAATTTATGGCGTATCGAGATTCGGACTCAAAAAATACGATGAATTCGCACCGGCTTATCTTCGTATGTTGTACTTCCACGGGGCGCACGATATTGGTCATGCCTTACAGGATTTAATGTTGGTTGGCTGTACCAGTTTTGCCGCCTGGGATGAAAAAACAAGCGATGGAAAATTGCTTTTGGGACGTAATTTTGACTTTTATGCCGGAGACGAATTTTCGAATCAGAAAATGGTCGCCTTTGTAAATCCGGATGATGGTCATAAATTCATGATGTATACCTGGGGAGGAATGATAGGTGCGGTAAGCGGAATGAATGCTGAAGGTATCACGGTCACCATAAACGCCGGAAAGTCCAAAATACCTATGCTGGCAAAAGATCCCATTACACTGGTATCCAGAGAAATTCTTCAACATGCTTCTAATTTGGAAGAAGCAATTGCAATCGCTAAAAAGCGAGAAGTTTTTGTTTCAGAGTCCATTATGGTAGGTAGCGCCAAAGATCATAAAGCAATTTTAATAGAAGTGAGTCCTAAAAACTTTGGAATTTACGAAGTCGAAAATTCTAATCAGTTAATTTGTAGCAATCATTTTCAGAGTTCCGCTTATCATGAGGATAAAAGGAATAAGAAAACCATTAAAGAAAGTCATTCGCAATATCGCTTTGAGCGTATGATGCAATTAGTTAATGAAAATGATCAATTAACACCCCAAAATGCAGTTGAGATCCTTCGGAATAGAAAAGGGGTGGATGATAAAAAAATTGGTTACGGCAACGAAAAAGCAATTAATCAATTACTGGCGCACCATGGTATTGTTTTTAAACCTGAAGAAAAAAAGGTCTGGCTTTCTGCAAATCCGTATCAAATGGGTGCCTTTATTTCTTACGACCTGGATCATGTTTTTACGGAATTTGAAAAAGGAAACGTTTCCGGAAGTGTAATGAATGCAGAAGAAGTAATTCCGGCATCTGACTTTTTACAGACTAGAAATTATAAAAATTACGAAGCATATCGAAAATTAAGGGAGCAATTTATTCAGGCTTTAGAAGATGAAAACCCAATCGATACCAAAGATGCTGAAGCCTTAAAGCACTTAAACCCTTATTTTTGGCAGGCTTATTATTTAAGCGGGCAATACTATTACCGCGAAGGGAATTATAAGCAGGCGATTATCGATTTTAAGCAGGCCTTAGTTAGAGAGGTGACCACCCTCCCGGATAAAGAGCATCTTGAAAAATTACTGAAAAAATCTTACAGGAAACTTTAAATGAAAGACTTTCTTTCTCCAGAATTATCGAATCAACAGCAATGGCAACTGGTAAAACAGCATTTAGAATATGCTTCTAGAAAATCGCCATTTTATCAAAGGCTTTTTAAAGCAAAGAATATCCAGGTTAGCACGATAAAAACTGAAGCCGATTTTCGTCGAATTCCGATCACTACCAAAGAACATCTACAACGGCAAAATTTAGATTTTTTAGCGGTAGATTATACTGAAATAATTGATCATGTAACAACTTCTGGTACATTGGGAAATCCTGTAAATTTCATGCTGAACGAAGCCGATTTACAGCGATTAACCTATAATGAGTATGAGTCTTTTATGATTGCCGGAGTGACTAAAAATGATGTGGTACAAATCACGACCACTTTAGATCGCCGGTTTATGGCCGGAATGGCTTATTATTTAGGCTTGCGGAAATTAGGTGCCGGAATAGTGAGAACAGGAAGTGGATTACCGGGGTTACAATGGGACAGTATTCAACGTTTTAAGTCTAAATATTTGGTAGCGGTGCCTTCCTTTTTGCTAAAACTTATCGATTTTGCTCAGCAAAATGCTATTGATTATCGAAGTTCGTCAGTTAAAGGCGTGATTTGTATAGGTGAATCCTTACTAAATGAAAAACTGGAAGATTCGGCTTTACGAAAAAGAATTAAGGATTTGTGGGATGTGGAGCTGTTTTCAACGTATGCTTCCACCGAAATGGCTACAGCTTTTACTGAATGTGAATTACATAAAGGGAATCATATTTTGCCCAACCTTATCTATACTGAAATTCTTGATGAAAACGGGAATCCTGTTGAAAATGGTGAAGCAGGGGAGTTGGTGGTGACCCCGTTACAGGTAGAAAGTATGCCTTTAATTAGATATGCGACGGGAGATATGGTGATGAGAATTGAAGAGAAATGCATCTGCGGACGAACTTCTGGTAGAATTGGACCCGTCCTTGGGCGTAAAAAGCAAATGTTGAAGATTAAGGGAACTTCGCTTTATCCTCAACATATTCAGGAAGCGATGAATACCCTGGGAATTTCAGATTATATTATCGAAGCTAAAAATGATGAATTTGGGAACGATCAGGTTTGTATAAAAATTTCAGAAGGCATTGGCTTAAATTTGGTACAGGTTCAAAATAAGCTACGAGACCAATTACAAATTAAGCTTGAGATTCAGCAATTATCGGCTTCAATATTACTTCAGAAAAAATTTCCAAAAGAAAGCCGAAAGCCAGTTATTTTTCACGACTTAAGATCGATTTAGAACTGATATCCTATCCCTATATGTGCTCCAAACTGATTTAAATTGTGATCTCTCGTTTCATCTTTAAAGTCTATAGTGCCAAATTGTTTGAAATACGGATTTGCAAATACAAAGAAGTTTCCAAAATGATATTGACCACCAAAACCTAAATGATAGCCAATTCCGTTTTGAGAGTATTCAATATCTGGATCGTTTAGTTCAAAACTTAAAACTGGGCCTGCATTTAGGAAGAAATAGTTCCAAAATTTAAATTCCAGAAGGATAGGAATTGATAAAATTTCGAGCTGTTTATCTGGAAGAGGATATGCAAAGTTAATAATTACATTATCAGAATACCTATCTCCAGGTATTTCCCTGGATAGTCGTTCAGAATATAATCTTTCGCCATTTATAATATCTGTATAAAAGTAGGTGAATCCAGAGGTCAAGTTGAATTTGGAGCTTAAAGGCAATGTGATTTCAGCACCCAATTCATAAAAGTTTTCAATTTCATCTTTGTAAATATAATTGGGATCCTCATTGTCGCTAATTTCTGTATCAGAAAATCCATAAAAAATTCTAACGGCTGGTTTTTGGGCGTAAGTAGAAACTGTTAGGGCCAAAAACAGAAATAGTAATTTTACCTTCATTTAATTGGTTTTAAGTTAGATGAAAAAGAAAGAAAAAGGTTGCGTTAAATTTTTTACTTCTTATTTATACTTTTTCACAAACCAGTACAATCTTTTCTTCTTTAAGGTTTGTAGTGAAAAACAAATAATCAATTCCACCATCCCTGATCTTATATTTCTTTCGAATACTTTCTACATCTAGAGGGAAATTACGGGTGCTGATATTCGCTTTTTTGGACTTAAATCTTTTCTTTAAATCTTTAGACCCAAAAGCTAGTATATCAGTAATTTTAAATTTTCTCCCTGGAAAACTCATGTTTTCTTTTGAAGTAAAAAGATGTGAATTTTGATGAAGTTTTTTTAGTTGAAATTCCATAGCAAGCTTACCAAATAACTGACTTTTCATTATGGCAGCGTTGGGTTCATAGAGATAAGCCTCAGGAGGACCAATATTCGCACGTTCACTTTCATCAAACGAAGTAGTAAACGTCTGCTCTTCTTTTTTTGTGAAGTTTTTAGTGATAATTTTTAAAGCTGAAGTATTGCCTTTCTTTAAAAACCAAAGCAATTCTTTAACTTCATTTTCTATCGCCACGATATGAATTTCAGCTACAAAATCGAGATCAGAAATACCTAATTTTAGATCGAGTAAAGGCGAAGTTTTTATTAAAATATGCTCGGATTTCTCAAAAAGTAGTGGAAGGTTTTGAGTAACATCTGGGGTACAATCAGTCAGGCGAAAAACTTTACCACCATAATCGTCCCTTCTGGCGGGATCCAGGTAAATCCAGTCCAATTCAATTTCAGTAGATTTTAAAAAGTCTAAACCATCATCACTATTTACGTTGATATTGTTCGCTTCTAAAGCTTTAAAATTATGTCTTGCGATTGCAGCCAGGTCTTTATTTAATTCGTTATAGAAGACTTCTCCTGTCTTTTTTGAAAAAAAATAGCTATCGATACCAAAACCACCGGTTAGGTCGGCTAAACGTTTGCCAGAAACCAGGGAAGCTTTGTATTCCGCAGTTATTTGAGAGGAGGTTTGTTCCAGGTTTAATTTTGGTGGATATAAAATATGTTCGTTATTGAACCAAAGAGGGAGCTTTCTTTCGGCGGTTTTTCTTCCTGCCAGTTGTGTGGCCAATTCCGCAGAAGATATGTTTTCAAAAGGACTTCCTTTTAGCACCAATGCGGAAACATCTGCCCTTAAATTTTCAGTAACAAACTGTTGAACTTCTGGAGTTAAAAGTTCGATATTCATAATACCGGAATTATAAATCTCTTGTTAGTCTTTTTACGATTTTATAATCGCTTAACGATTCTTTTGCTATTACTTTTATCGCGGTATATACCGGTACGGCAACGACCATTCCCACAATTCCAAAAACCAGTCCGGCAATTAAAATAATTAGGAAAATTTCTAACGGATGTGACTTCACACTGGCACCAAAAATCATAGGTTGTGAAATTAAATTGTCGATCACCTGGCAAATGGCATATCCTAACATGACATAGATTAGCTTTGGAAGAATAATAGCCTGGAAATCGGCTCCCAGATTACTGGAAATCACAAACAATGCCATTAAAATTCCGGCGAAAACCGGCCCTAAATAGGGAACAAGATTTAAAAAGGCACAAATAAATGCGATGGCTACCGGATTATTTACTTCAAACAAGGTCAGCAAAATCATATATAAAATAAACAATACCGTAATCTGCATGGTTAATCCCACAAAGTATCTGGAAAGCAGTATCTTAATTTTGTTAAATACACGCACAAATTTTTGCTCTTTTCCACGGTTGGCAAAAACCAGAATACTGTTTAGCATTAATTTACTGTCCTTTAATAGAAAAAAGGAGATGAAAATCACTGAAAACAAAGCAACAATGGTAGCCCCTAAAATTCCGAATACATTATTTAAAAACTTTGGAATAAGGCTCACATCCAGACTACGAATAAACTGACTTTCTTTTAAGCTTTCTATAATATTGATTTCTTCTACTCCCAGGTAATCATTAATCTGCCCATTTAGGTCATTAAGATCACTTTTAAAAGCTTCGATATCAATACGCCCCAAATATTGGCTCTGTTCAATGACAATGGGAACAAATACCAAAATAATGCCTACAAAAATTGCCAAAACCAGTAATAAAACGATAATTACCGCTATCTGGTTAGGTATTTTGAGACGTTGGCGTAGAAAAATAACTACCGGTCGCCCGATTAGCGAGATAATTGCAGCAACTGCAATATAAACAATAACCGACTGGATTTCGTAAAGGAAAAACAGCATTAACATGATTCCCAGTGCGATACCTGCGGCTCTTAAAATTCCGTAAGAAAGTTCTTTAGCATTCACAGGCTAAATATAGGATTTTCTTAATTAAGGAATCAAGCATTTTGTGATTTCATAAAGAGAAATTCCTATAGCCTGGGCAACATTCATGCTGCTATTATTCCCAAACATAGGAATATGCACAATGCTGTCGCATAGCCTTAACAAGTCTTCTGAAATTCCAAAATTTTCATGACCGGCAATAAGTACTACCTTTTCTGAAGGTTTTAATTCTAACTGCTGAATTGGCACACTATTTTGGGTAATTTCGAGTGCAATGATGCTATAAGCTTCGGCTTTTTTACCCTTGATAATTGCGGTAGGATTTTCCGAAAACTGAAATTTCACATATTCGTGCGTACTTCTGGAAGTCTTTTTTAACCGATTGCTATTTAAATTGGGCTCGGTACCACAGAAAATAATTTCTTCAACATGAAAAGCATCACTTAACCTAAAGATACTGCCTATGTTCGCTTCTCCTGAAATGTGGTCCAGTACCAGGGTTACCGGAAACTTTTTATTACTGAATTTATTTTGGGAATGAGTAAGCTGCATTTTAGTTTTCAAAGGCATATTTTATAATATTAGCACCCATTTGTAATGCTTTTAGGCGGACTTCTTCGGGGTCATGATGTACTTCCTCATTTTCCCAGCCATCCCCAAGATCACTTTCAAATGTAAAAAGCAACACCAATCTACCATTGTCAAAAATACCAAACGCCTGGGGTCGTTTCCCGTCGTGCTCATGTATTTTGGGTAAGCCCTTACTAAATTCGAATTGGGAATGGAAGATGGGATGTGAAGCGGGCAGTTCCTGTAATTCTTTTTCAGGAAAAACTGTTTTAAGGGCTGTAGTCAAATATTGCCGCATCCCATAATTATCATCGATATGCAAAAATCCACCGCCTAAAAGGTAATTTCTAAGGTTTTCCGCTTCACTTTCAGAAAATACAACATTACCATGTCCCGTCATATGAACAAAAGGATACATAAAAATTTCGGGACCGCCGGGAGTTACCGTGACCGGTTTTTGATCCAGGCTGGTAGCGATATGTGTATTACAAAAATCGATAAGATTGGGCAGGGCGGTAGGATTAGCATACCAATCGCCACCACCATTATATTTTAAAAGTGCAATTTTTTGGGCATTCATCCCATGAATTCCAAAGATAAAAATGAAGATTAAAATGCACTTTTTTAGCATAAGTTTATTTAGTTTCGTTTAGTAAATTTATTGTGTGACAGGCTACAATGGCTGCTGTTTCGGTACGCAAACGGTTGCTGCCAAGGCTTACGGGCGAAAATTTATTAGTTAGTGCCAGTCTAATTTCTTCAGGAGAAAAGTCTCCTTCCGGTCCGATTAAAATTAAGGTGTCGGCTACTGCTGTGGCTGCGTGTTGTAGTAAGACTCTTGGCTGATCGTCTTCGCAGTGAGCGATAAATTTTTCAGCTTCAAACTGTTTTTCTATAAAGGCTGTAAAATCGACAGGTTCGTTTAATTTAGGCATCCTAAAATGTAGGGATTGCTTCATTGCACTTTGTAAAACGCGCTCGTAGCGATCCAGTTTTACCACCTTACGTTCAGAATGCTCGCAGATAACCGGCGTAATTTCGTCTACACCAATTTCAGTAGCTTTTTCTAAAAACCATTCGTACCGGTCGTTCATTTTAGTTGGGGCGACGGCCAGATGAAGCCAGTAGTTTGGTTTTGCCTGTTTTTCGGTATCAATAATTTTAGCAACGCATTGCTTTATATCTGCATTAATGATCTGTGCTGTAAAAAGTAGACCTTTACCATTAGTGACTTTTAATAAAGCTCCCTCGCTACGTCGTAATACTTTTATGATATGCTTACTTTCTTCTCTGCTAAAAACAATTTGCTGAGCAGATTCCTCGATATCTGGCTGAAAAAATAATTGCATGTTTATATTTTATATCGTGCCTGTGCGGTTGTGGAAAAATCTGAAAACTCCTTTTTAAGGTATTTATAATGTCCTGCGATTGCAATCATGGCGGCGTTATCTGTAGTATACTCAAATTTAGGAATAAAACATTGCCACTTATAGCGTTTCTCAGCATCATAAAGTGCGTTTCTAATTCCGCTATTCGCTGAAACTCCACCACCAATGGCTACCCGGCTGATTCCGGTTTCTTTCACCGCTTTTTTAAGCTTGTCCATTAGTATTTCAACGATAGTATATTGAATAGACGCACAAATATCTTTAAGGTTTTTTTCAATAAAATCAGGATCTTCCCGAGTTTGCTTTTCGATAAAATAAAGCACCGCTGTTTTAAATCCGCTAAAGCTAAAATTTAGTCCGCTAACTTTTGGTTTTGGAAATTTAAAAGCTTTAGGATCTCCTTCGTTAGCATATTTATCCACTAACGGCCCGCCGGGGTAAGGGAGTCCCAAAATTTTTGCACTTTTATCAAAGGCTTCGCCCACA
The DNA here is from genome assembly GCF_000023465.1 of Zunongwangia profunda SM-A87. Lineage (NCBI taxonomy): Bacteria > Pseudomonadati > Bacteroidota > Flavobacteriia > Flavobacteriales > Flavobacteriaceae > Zunongwangia > Zunongwangia profunda. The sequence continues at coordinate 2,961,010 of NC_014041.1, read as the reverse complement.
GCATCATCTGTAGTTTCACCAATAACTTCCATCGAAAAATAATCATTTACCTTAACAATCTGGGTATGACCACCACTAATCGTCATAGCTAAGAATGGAAATGCCGGTTTTTTAAATCCTTCTTCTTCTATAAAATGAGCTAAGATATGCGCCTGCATGTGATTAACCTCAATAAGGGGCACTCCTAAACCCATTGCCAGACTTTTTGCAAATGATGTTCCTACCAGTAAAGAACCCATTAGTCCGGGTCCTCTGGTAAAAGCGATTGCAGATATATCTTTTTTACCGATATTTGCTTTCGCAATGGCCTGATGAATTACAGGAACAATGTTTTGTTGATGCGCTCTGGAGGCAAGCTCGGGAACTACACCGCCATATTGTTGGTGTACTTGTTGGGTAGCTACAATATTAGATTGTATTTTGCCGTTGCAAAGTACAGCAGCAGCAGTGTCGTCACAAGAGGATTCTATTCCTAGAATATAGATATCTTCAGCCATTTGCGGTTTATTGGGCATAAAATTTGTTAATAGGATACAAAGTTAAAACATAAAAGCATATCAAAAAATTCTGGAAAATATTAACTAGAACATTGGTAGGATTGCTTTTGTTGTTTATCCTGCTACTTATTGTTTTTTCTATCCCTGCCGTACAGACTTCCTTGGCCGGGAAACTTACCAGAACCTTAAGGGAAAACAACGATGTGAATATAGAAATTGGCCGCGTATCCTTAAGCTATTTTGGAGATGTGAAGATCAATGAGATCTTTATTGAAGACCATCATCAGGACACTTTAATTTACACCAAAGAGCTAAGAACCTCTATTTTAAGTCTGGGAAATATTATCAATAACTCTCCCAATCTTGGGAAAACTACCTTACAGCAATTTAAAATGCGTATGCATCGCTACGAAGGGGAAGATTTAGATAATATGGGCATTTTTATAAGTAAATTAAGCTCAGATTCCACTGCCAGCAGTAAGCCTTTTACTTTAAGTGTTTCCAATCTCCAGGTTTTAGATGGGAAATACAGCTTTATCGATGAAAACAATAAATATCCCGAAATTATCAAATTTGACGAATTAGGGATTAATGCGGATGATTTTATCGTGGAAGGACCAGAGATAAGAGCAGCTATTAAGTTGATTAGGGCCCATGATAAGCGGGGAATGCAAATTAACCGTTTAAGCACAGATTTTCTTTATAATCCTACCGATATGCGGTTGGATAGTCTGGAGATTATTACAAATAATTCAGAAATTTATGCTGATATTCATTTAAACTACCAGGAAGGCGATTTTGGCGATTTCTTCAATAAGGTACAAATTAATGCTGCATTTAAAGAATCACAGATTTCTTCTACAGATCTGGGGGTGTTTTATGATGCCTTCGGAAAAGATGAAAAACTCAATTTAAGTAGTGAATTAAGCGGAACTTTAAATGATCTTCAATTAAACGATGTTCAGCTTTTTGGTCTGGATCGCAGTGCTCTTTATGGGGACCTTAAGCTTAAAGGCGCGTTTACCGGGGAACCTCAGGATTTTCAGTTAAGCGGTACATTACGTAATTTTTCATCCAACTATTATGATCTTGTGAACTTCTTACCGGGAATTTTACAGGGTAAACTTCCGCAGCAATTAAGCACCTTTGGCAGCGTTAGGGTGATAGGAAATACCACGATCACCAGTTCTTCTGTGGCTATGAATGTAGATATTAATTCACAGCTTGGAAGTGCCAAGGCGGCCCTTACCTTCAGTAATTTAAATGATGGCGATAATGCTGGCTACTCAGGGAACCTAAAGGTTAAGGATTTTAATATTGGCCGCCTGATCGAAAATAAACAGGTGGGCAAAACTTCTTTCAATTTAGACATTAAAGGAACCGGTTTTACCGCTGAAAATCTAAATACGCAATTAAGGGGGCAGATTTCAAAACTGGGCTTTAAAGGATATAAATACACCAATATTCGCGTGATTGGTAACATGCGAGCACCTGTTTTTAATGGGAACCTGGCCATTAACGATCCCAACCTTAGAATGGAGTTTAATGGTTTGGCCGATCTTTCTACCGAAATTAATAATTATGACTTTGAAGCTTCTGTAGGCTATGCTGATCTTTATAAAATGAATATTATTAATCGTGATACCATCTCTATTTTTAAGGGGGATGTGATTATGAATATGGAAGGTACCAGTATCGATGATGCGGTAGGGGAGATCTTATTATTGAATACATCTTACGAAAATCCAATGGATTTATATCGATTTGATGATTTTAGCATAAAATCGAGCTTTACCGGTGATGTACGGACTATTGAAGTGAAAAGTCCCGATGTGATTAGCGGTCAAATGAAGGGGAGGTTTAAGCTGTCTGAATTACAGGCGCTATTCCAAAATTCCATAGGTTCTATTTATACTAATTATGAGCCAAATGTGATTACCAATAATCAATACATGGAATTTGATTTTGATATTTATAATAAGATCGTCGAAGTCTTTTATCCGGATCTAACGCTATCTCCAAATACCTTTTTAAGAGGCCGTGTTGAATCTGATGAATCTGAATTTAAACTGAATTTCAGATCGCCAAGGATCGATTTGTTTAATAATATGTTCCAGGAAGTAAATCTTCAGGTAGACAACACCAATCCAATCTACAATACTTATTTTGAGGCTGATAGTGTAGCCACCGGGACATATAACTTTTCAGAGTTCAGTTTTATCAACGTAACTCAAAGGGACACCTTATTTATTCGATCTGAATTTAAAGGTGGCAAATTCGATCGTGACGTTTTTAACCTGAATTTATTTCATACCATTAATAAAGAAAACCAGTCGGTTGTAGGGATTCAGCGCAGTGACCTTACTTTTAAAAATAATACCTGGTATATTAATCAAGACCGAAATAAAAACAACAAATTCGTTTTCGAAAATAGTTTTAGGGATATTACAATCGACTCGCTGGTGATGAATCACGGGAATGAGGAAATTAGGTTAAGTGGCGCGGTTAGAGATTCGACTTATAAAAATCTTCAAATGGAATTTAGTAATGTAGATCTTTATAAAATCACCCCTGAAATTGATAGTTTGGATATAGGAGGGCGATTGAACGGAAAATTAGATGTATTACAGGAAAAAGGGGCTTATTACCCTAACACCTCCATGGTAATTGATTCTTTGGCGATTAACAACATTCTTTTGGGCAATATGCAATTAGATGTTTCAGGGAATGAAAATTTAACCAACTATACGGTTAATGCAAGTCTTCTAAAGGATGAAATAGAATCATTATCGGCTACCGGAGATATTAATGTTAAAGGCGGGCAACCTACGATTGATTTAGATATCGATCTTCAAAAACTTAACATGGCTGCTTTTAGTCCGCTGGGTGGGGATGTGTTAAGTAATATTAGAGGTTTTGCATCGGGATCGGCTACGGTGACTGGAAATTATAAAAATCCCGATTTTGGCGGTAGTCTAATCCTGAACAATGCCGGTTTAAGCATCCCTTATCTAAATGTAGATATAGATTTTCTAAATCAGGCTCAGATAAATCTTACCCAGCAAAGATTTGTCTTTGATAATATTGATATTCAGGATACAAAATATAAAACCAGGGGCGTCCTGGATGGAACGATTTCACATAAAAACTTTTCAGAATGGTTTTTAGATTTGGGAATTACTACAGATCGATTACTGGTACTGGATACGGAAGCTGATGAAGATGCCCTTTATTACGGAACTGCTTTCATTAGCGGAGATGCCGGTATTAAAGGACCTACAGACCAGTTGAAGATTGAAGTTAATGCCACTACAGAGGAAGGTACCATTTTCAAAATTCCGCTTAGTGATGAAGAATCGGTGGGTGATAATTCTTATATCCATTTTTTAACACCAGAAGAAAAAGCAGCTCGTGCGGCTGGACAGGAAATAGAAATTCCTGAGGTAAAAGGTATAGAGTTGGTTTTTGATTTAGATGTGACCAGAGATGCGGAAGTAGAAGTAGTGATCGATCAAACCAGTGGAAGTACCTTAAGAGGGCGTGGTGCAGGAAACCTGTTATTGGAAATAAATACCAATGGCAAATTTAATATGTGGGGAGACTTTATTGTTTATGAAGGGGTTTATAATTTTAAATATGCGGGACTGGTTCAAAAAGTATTTAATGTAAAATCTGGAGGGAGCATTAACTGGGATGGAAATCCGCTACGGGCGCAATTAGATGTTAGCGCTATATACTCTTTAAATGCCAATCCAGCTGTTTTACTTGAAAATCCATCGATAAACCGTAAAATCCCGGTTGATGTGGTGATCAATTTACAGGGACAGGTTATTCAGCCAGAGATTAACTTTGATATTCAGTTTCCCACCGCCAGCTCGGTGGTACGATCGGAGTTAGAATATCGTATGGATGACAGGGCAAGTAGAGAGCTTCAGGCGTTATTCCTGGTTACTCAGAATGCATTTTATAGTGAATTTGGTTTAAGGCAAACAGCAATTACAGGAACATTAGCAGAACGAGCCTCAAGTATCGTTAATGATATTTTTGCCGATGAAGACGGTAAATTTCAGGTAGGGGTAAATTATGTACAGGGAGATCGTACACCAGATCAACAAACGGTAGATCGTTTTGGCTTGACCTTAAGCACTCAAATTAGTGAGCGTGTTTTAATTAATGGTCAGGTTGGTGTGCCAATAGGGGGCACTACAGAATCTGTAATTGTAGGGGATTTAGAGATTGATTTTCTCTTAAACGAAGATGGTTCCTTAAGAGCTACGGTGTTTAACCGAGAGAATAATATTCAGTTTATAGGAGAGCAAATAGGATTTACCCAGGGTGTAGGGCTTTCTTATTCGGTAGATTTTGATACGTTTAAAGAACTAATCCGAAAAATAACCAATAAAGAGTTACAGTCTGCAAATGTGCAAAAGCCTAAAGAAGAGAAAATAGAGTCAAAAAAATCTTTAGCTCCCGATTATATTAATTTCCCGAAAGAAGACGGGGAACAATAATGTGGTAAAAAATGAACAATTATTCCTAATTTAATCGTGGTTTAGCTTACTATTTTCAGCTATACTTTGTAATTTTACGCTTTAAATACTGAACATCTATGAGTAAGAAAATTAAACGAATTGGAGTGATTACTTCCGGGGGAGATGCCCCGGGTATGAATGCTGCTATTCGAGCTGTTGTTAGGGCGTGTTCCTATTATCACATAAGCTGTTATGGATTTTATAATGGATATAACGGACTTATAAACGGAAATTTTGAAGAACTTGATGCTCGTAGTGTACGAAATATAATTAATCTGGGAGGTACTTTTCTTAAGAGTGCACGCTCTAAAGAATTTAGAACTAAAGAAGGACGGGAGAAGGCTTATAAGGTGCTAAAAAAAGAGCAAGTAGACGGCCTGATCCTTATTGGAGGTGATGGAACCTTTACAGGGGGGCAGATTTTTAGTCGCGAGTATGATATTCCTGTTATTGGAGTTCCCGGAACTATAGATAATGATATCTACGGAACTTCGCATACCATTGGTTACGATACCGCTCTAAATACTGTAGTAGAAGCTATCGATAAAATTAGGGATACAGCGAGCTCTCATGATCGTTTATTCTTTATCGAAGTTATGGGCCGCGACGCAGGTTTTATCGCATTAAATACTGGTATTGGTGCAGGAGCGGAAGAAATTTTAATTCCTGAAGAAAACTTAGGTTTAGATCGATTGTTAGACTCTTTGGAAAAGAGTAGAAGATCGGGAAAAAATTCTAGTATTGTAATAGTTTCTGAAGGAGATAAAATTGGAAAAAACGTATTTCAACTAGCAGATTATGTAAAAGAAAACCTGCCTTATTATGATGCAAAAGTAACGGTTTTAGGACATATTCAGCGTGGAGGAATACCTTCTTGTTTTGACCGTGTTCTGGCAAGCAGAATGTCTGTAAAAGCAGTAGAGCTTTTATTGGATGGGCAGAAAAACGTAATGGTGGGCTTAAAAGATGATGATATCATTACCTGTCCTTTAGATGATGTAATTCACGAAAAACCAAAAATCAATAAAGATTTACTTAGAATCTCAGAAATTCTTTCTACTTAATGAAGACAATAGCAATTATCGCCCACAATGGAAAGAAGGCTGAAATGGTACAATTTCTTAATGAATATCGTAACGTTTTAGAGTCCAAAGAAATACGGCTAATCTCTACCGGTACAACCGGTAGCAAGGCTGAAACCGCAGGTTTTGAAGTTGAAAAACTATTGTCTGGACCACTTGGAGGAGATGCCCAGATTGCAAGTCGGCTTGCAGAAGGAAAAGTGGATATGGTTATATTTTTTAGAGATCCAATGGATAAACATCCACATGAACCAGACATTTTTATGTTAATGAGACTGTGCGATGTCCATAATATTCCTTTGGCAACAAACCCGGCTACGGCAAAACTTTTAATTGAAGCTTTTTAATTGATCTTAAATTTATTCTTGAACATTCCTAAAATATTTTTTACAGGTCTAATTTTATTATTTCGTATTCATTCATTTGGGCAGGAACCGCCTGAAAAATATCAAGGTACGTTTTATAAAATTGGTTTTAATTATGGCTTTGGAAGTGTGGACAACCCTATATTTTCTGATGGCGATTACTTTTATGAGTTTCAATTAAGAAAATTTCAAATTTATTATAAAATAAAAGAAGGTAATATTTTTGATTACGAATTTATATTTCAACCCGAAGTAAACACGGTTAAACATCAACTTACCAGTGATAGATATATTGTATCCAGGCATCACCCTTTAATTGAAAGAGTTGAAGAAATGCAATCCTTTAAAACTTTCAATGAATATATAATGAACTTTGGAGTGATTATTCGAAAGAATATAGGACTGAAATCAAGCCTTTATCTTTTAGCCAGTATTGGTCCTGGGTATTTTGAAAGAACTACAGAAAGAATGGAAGAAGGAATCGGTTTTTCTGATAATTTGGCTTTTGGTTTCAGCTATGATATAAAGCGATTTTTTATAGATACCAGATTAGGATATCGACATGTATCAAATGGAGATATTAATGCAGTCAATGATGGGTATGATGCTATGGTTATTGATTTAGGTATTGGTTTCTATTTATAAAGTAAGATTTTAATTTAAATTGTATATTTTACCTATTTTATAACGAGATATTAGCTATTAACATCAAAATAGTTTAAAACATCATTCCAGTTTTTAGCTCTTGAATGATTTTTGATTTTGATATTATGAAAAGCTTCAAATAACAATGTTTCTCCTTTAAAGGGATCTAAATTTTTAGGATGATCATCAATCATATAATCGGTATTGATGATATGCTTACTTCCGCATAAAATTATATTGCGCCAGTCTATAAATGGAAAATGTTTTTTAAGCCAGTTCCTTTTTTCAATTAAACTGTTTGGAAATTCCATCGCGGCCGATACTACGTAAACATCATATGTTTGTTGTAATTTTTTAACCGCTTCAACTGCGCCTTCCATCACCGGTACGGTTTCAAAAAAACCGGGCGTATTCGCGTATTTTTTTATGATCCCTTTTACCGGAAAAGCCTTAGATTCAGATTTACCTTTTAAATCTTCGTGAGTTAAAGATGTTAAATATTCTTTGTTAAACCAGCTAAGAAAATGTGCTTCTACATCAGCCATAACGCCATCCATATCGATGGCAATGGAGTCTTTTTTCATTTAAAATTTTTTAGTAATGTACGAAAGCTAAAATCTTCCTACAACACCTATTGTACCTGCACCCATCTGTAGATGCCAACTTATTTTTGTTTGTTCCCTTAATTCTGGATTATTTCGCATTAAGGTTTGCTGATCAAGGTATTTATCAACAGAATCGACCACTGCAATGGTAAGTGCCATGCTTAGGGCCACATCGGTTAACCAGTGGGCACCACGCCATAATCTGGAAACGGGAGAAACAATACCTCCCAGATATAAGCCAGCTTTTACCCAGGGATTTTCAAACTGTTTACTTAAAGCATAAAAAGTAGTAAACGATAAAATTGTATGCCCGGAAGGAAAAGAATGATAAGTTCCCTCTTTGGAAAATGGTTTAAAAGATAGTCGGCTCCTGCCATCACCTGGCCGCGCTCTTCCAGCGATATTTTTAGAAACGGTTTGTATTAATCCTGCAGCACTGGCTGCTGAAATCATCAATATCCCTGTTCGTCTAATTTTTGGATTTTTTGTGAGAAGTCCGGTTAGATAAATCGCTCCGGTTACACCGTAATTGTTTTGGGGACTACCGAAGTACCAACCAAATTCCTGTATTACTCCGGGTACATGTTCTTCCTGCCGACTAAAAAAACGATAGGCTTCTTCATCCATTAAATTTAAACCAGTAGCACCAATAGCAACACCCAAAAACAATCCTATATCGTCATCCTGCCATTGGAAAGGTCTTGAATAAGTATATTTTAAGCCGCCATACATCAGTTTGGCGTCACCTTTTAAGGTTTCCCAGGTGCTCGCCTCAGGATTATTAAATTCAGTATTAAAAACAGGATCTCCTTCCTGCGCTTGTATGGTAATAGTAGTTAAAATAAATGGTAAGCTGCAAACAACAAACTTTGAGATAAAGTTTTTCAACTTCATGCGTTTAAATTTTTATGCAAAGAAATAGGTTTTACCTAAAATAAACTTAGGATTAACTAAAAATTTACACTGAAAAATTTACTTTATTACCTCCGTATTCGAATATTGACAGAGTTAAATCGATTAAATTCCTTATACTGTTCTCTTTAAATTGAGAAAAATTATTAGCTTGCTAAGCAAATGAAGAATTAAATGACAAATTACAACGCGAAGGAAAATCGATATGACAAAATGAAATATCGCCGCTGTGGTAAAAGCGGGATTAACCTACCCATGATCTCGTTGGGGTTATGGCATAACTTTGGGGATGTAGACGATTTTGAAAAATCGAGGGCTATTTTAAGAACAGCCTTTGATAACGGAATTACCCATTTTGATCTGGCAAATAATTACGGACCTCCATATGGGACTGCTGAAAAAAACTTCGGGAAAATTTTTGCCGAAGATTTTAAAAAATACAGGGATGAGCTTATCATTTCGTCTAAAGCGGGCTATGATATGTGGCCTGGCCCTTATGGTAATTTTGGTTCCAGGAAATATTTAATAGCAAGTTTAGATCAGTCCCTGCAACGAATGGGATTGGATTATGTAGATGTTTTTTATCATCATCGTCCGGATCCCGAAACACCTTTAGAAGAAACAATGGGTGCTTTAGATCAAATTGTGCGCAGCGGTAAAGCCTTATATGTTGGGGTATCTAATTATCCTGCCGAAAGAACAGCGAAAGCTGCAGCTATTTTAAAAGAAATGGGAACTCCGTTTCTTATTCATCAGCCACGTTATAATATGATGGATCGTTGGGTGGAAAAAGACGGACTTTTAGATACGCTTGAACAAATTGGTGTTGGAAGCATTGTTTTTTCTCCATTGCAACAGGGGATCTTAACCGATAAATACCTTGATGGTATACCTGAAAATTCTCGAGCAGCACTAGATAGCGGACATCTACAGAAAAATCAAATTACCCCTGAAGTAGTGAAGCAGGTACAGGAGTTAAACAAAATTGCCAGGGACCGGAATCAAAGTTTAGCACAAATGGCGGTAGCCTGGTTGTTAAAAGACGAAAGAGTGACTTCGGTTTTGGTAGGCGTAAGTAAAGTAAAACAACTGGAAGATAATATAGCGGCTTTAGATCATCTGGAATTTTCTTCGGCAGAATTAGAAAAGATCGAAAGTATACTTCGAAAATAATTAAGATTAAAAACCTCGAATTGGTATTCGAGGTTTTTTATTTGATTGTCACTTATCTCAAACTTATTTTTTAGTTGAAGAATGGTTTTAATAAGCTAAAAGAGACTTTTAAAAAAGAGGTTTGAGAATAGCGAAAATCGGCTTTAAGTAATCACTAAATTAGGAATCACTTAGAGCCGATATATAAAAATGACTTTTTTAATCTCCGGTTCGATAATTAGTCGATCACCGCAATCGCACTAATCTCTACATTTACAAATTTTGGAAGATTAGCAACTTCAACTGTCTCTCTTGCTGGAGCAGTGTCTGCCCGAAAGTAAGTTCCGTAGATCTCATTGATCTTTCCAAAATTATTCATATCACTTATAAAAATCGATGTTTTTATCACGTTTTCAAAAGTGCAATTAGCTTCGGCAAGTATGGCTTTTAAATTTTCCATAACAAGTTTGGTTTCAGTTTCCAAATCGCCGGTTTCTAATTCGCCGCTAGACGGATTGATAGCAATTTGACCCGAAATAAATACCATATTTCCGGTTTTTACCGCCTGATTATAGGGTCCAATAGGAGCAGGGGCTTTATCGGTTTTAATTACTTCTTTTTTCATGATAAAATGTATTTGGTTTAGTTTCTTCCTATGGCTCTTGTTGGTTGTCTACGTTTGTCATATTTAATATCACTAAGCATAGAAGCTTTTATACCAATAAAGAAATTCCATGATCTACGTGCACTAAATGGTACCCAGCTAAAACTCATTCGCCAACTATCTAAATCTCTCTGAAACCTAAATTGCGTATAGGTAAAGCCGCGCTCCCTGATATCGAATCCTGAAGAAGCTCCAACGGCCCATTTTGGAGATAATTCAACATCTCCTGAAAACATAATGGAATGCGAAGTGATTTCGCTTTGCCTTCTTTGGTTGCTGTAGGTCATGGTATAGGACAGACGTATGTCCCAGGGTATTTTGTAGTTATACCATTCCTTATTTTTTTTATCCTCCTTACCTTCAAAAGGATCTTCATCCTCATAAAGATTGCCATCTAAGTCGGTGTTTTTTCCGAAAAGATCATCTTTACGTCCACCATTTCGGTACGATTCATTTTCAATCTCATCTTCATTTTCATTATCCTTATCCGAAAAATCCTTGCTGGAAAATGAATATCCAAAACTCACGTTCGCATTTGTAAGTCTAAATAAACTACCTCCATTAGCGATATTTAGTTTATCGATACGCTGGTTACTGTTATTAAGAGCATAAGGATCCAGGTTACCGGTAAAATTGATATCCAGTTTGTTTTGAATAATTGGGATACCACCACGAACCGAAATAGGGGCCAGCTTAACCGAATCGGCTGCGAGATTATAAGAGGTACTTAAGCTAAAATTGTTTAATAGTTTAATTTTTTTCGGCTCGGTAGCGGTACTGTCTTTATCCCTTACTTTAGCCTCTAAAGTGTTGCTTATACTTAAACCTATAGAGCTGGAATAATTTTGATTTGGCGCGCCATATAGCGTTCCTGTAAAGCGCGAATATTCTACTAGTTCAGTAACGCCGTCTGTTAAGGAAGTACGCTCGTAGGTATCGTAATACTGATCGAATGCGGGATTAATTCCATAACTTATGGAAGGTCGCATTACATGGCGAATAGCCTGTATTTTACTGTCTTTGCTAAAATCTTTACGACCATATAGCGTAGTACCTATGCTCGTATTAAAGTTGTAAGTACGGTAAGCATCAAAACCACTTATAGTGTCTGTGACAACCGCATTAGTTGCCTGATCAAAAGATTTTTCATAGGTTTTAAATACCCAGTTTTCTTCAAAATTAGTACTTGCGCTTACACTGAAATATTTCAGGATCTTAAAGTTTGTGGCAAGCGGGATGCTATGCTGTGCGCCCAGTATGGCATCTTGAAACATTTCGGGCTGAAAGAAAAGTTCATCTGTAGTTTTAAACCTGTTTTCTGCCCGCAAATTATACTGAAGGTTGATATTTTGAATGATCCCTCTCTTAGAACCTCCTGCTGGAGCAAATGGATAAATCCTGTCTATACTGGCCTGTAATGTAGGCAGCGTCATATTGATTTCGCCGGTGTTGGTATTCTGGCTATGGGTGGCGGTAAGACTAAAGTTTATGCCTGGAGTAGTCTCAAATGTTTTGCTATATGATACTGAAGAACTAAGCGTATTATTTAAAAAGTTTGCGGTGTTGCTCTGGTTTACAGACTGTTGATAGTAATTACTACTTCCCAGGTTTACTGAAGCCGAAAATCTTGAAGATGGGCTGGCCTTTGAATCCTGGCTATGGGACCATCTAATATTGTATACCGAACTTTCTGAAAAATCTGGAAAACCCCTTTCGCTGTTATATTGCCTTTCGTATCTAAAGCTAAAATTTCCTCTAAACTTATATCTTTTGGTATAACTGGATTCTAAACGCATGGCATAACTACCATTAGTGTAGTAATCCCCCACAGCCAAAAGATCTGCATAATCGCTTAATGCAAAATAATATCCACCGTTTTGTAAAAAATAACCCTGTTGGCTATCCCCAAAAGACGGTATGATAAAACCGGAAGTACGTTCCTCAGTAAGCGGAAAATATCCAAAAGGCAAACCAAGAGGTGTAGGAATATCTGCGATATACATATTTACCAGTCCAGAGACAATCTTCTTATCCGGAACAAATTTAATCTTCCTGGCATAAAAGTAATATTCAGGATCATCTACATTTTCTGAAGTTGTAAAACGCACATTCTTCATAAAATAAACCGAGTCGTTTTCCCGCTTCGTTACCTGTCCCTTCACATTAAAAGAAGCTTCCTGTGTCCTGGAGTTATATACCAGTGCCCGTTCTGTATCAAAATTAAAGCGGATAGAATCGGGTTCTACTGTTTTACCACCTTGTGTAAAAACGGGAGTTTGGGTATACGTGCCGGTAGAATCGGTGATACCATAAGCATAGACTTCATTTCTTTCATTGTCGATTATTATATAACCGGCATCAATGGTCATATCCTGATAAATAACCTGAGCTTCGTTATACAGGTACATTTTTTTCTCGCGATTGCTAAGACGCATATAATCTGTTGCCTTATAGGTAACAACATCGGTAATCATGCGATTTTGGCGGGGCTGCTTTAAAGTATCTCTTTCAAAAAGGCCAAGAATACTATCCTGGGTTCTAACCATCTCGGCCAATGGTAAATTACTCACCATTACGAGTGAATCTTTTTTAAGATCTATTCTAATACTTTGATTTTGTTCTAGTTCCTGAGCCTGTAAAAACATACCAGAGAACAATAGAAAAATACAGCAAAAAAGTATATTAGGTATATTTGTTCGCAATGCTTTAAGTACTATTTTTGTAAAGAATGGCTTACTTTTTGAGTTTCCAAAATTACATATATTTTTTTAGCTAACTTTTGTGATTGCGCGAAAATAGTAATTAAAATATTCACCCAAGAATTAGCGTTACTTATTTATGAGAACGAATGTACTTTATCTTTTAGTATTATCTTTTTTTTTAGTTTTTAATCAGCAACTTTTTGCTGCAGAAAAACCTGTGCCTACAGATCCATTTGTAGTTGTATTAGACGCGGGGCATGGCGGTAAGGATCCCGGGAATGTTGGAAACGGATACCGGGAAAAAGACATTGCCTTAAGTATAGTTTTAAAAGTAGGAAAAGAACTGGAGCGTAGAGGTATAAAAGTAGTCTATACCAGAAATACAGATGTTTTTATTCCTTTAATGGAACGTGGCCAGATCGCAAATGATGCCGAAGCCGATTTGTTTGTTTCTGTACATTGTAATTCGCATAGTTCTCAGGCTTCTGGGACCGAAACTTTTGTATTGGGTCTTAATAGAAATGAAACCAATTTTGAGGTTGCCAAACGGGAAAATTCGGTAATCTATATGGAAGAGGATTATAAAGTAACCTATAATGGTTTTGATCCTAATTCTCCCGAATCTTTTATAGGGATGACTTTAATGCAGGAGGAATATCTTAACCAGAGTATTCTCTTAGCCGATTTGATTCAGAAAAAATTTACTAACGATCTTCAGCGTAAAAACAGAGGGGTAAAAGAAGGTGCCCTAATTGTATTGCACCAAACGTATATGCCCAGCGTTTTGGTTGAAGTTGGTTTCTTAACCAATGATAGTGAAGGAGCGTTTTTAAATAGTGTTGCCGGACAAAATAAAATGGCAAATGCTATTGTAGATGGAATTTTAGGTTATGGTAACCAAATTAATTTATCTGCGATAGAAAGTATAAACCAGTCTCATCCAAAAGTACCAAAATCGGCTTCAGGCGTAAGTATAGACGGTAAACCAGCAGATTATTACGAAGGAATAATATTTAGTGTTCAGCTCGCGGCAGGCGCTAAAAAACTAGAAACGAAATCCTATAATTTTAAGGGACTTAATGACGTTTTTAGAAAAAAAGAAGGAAAACTCTATAAATATTATCTTGGTGAGACTTCCAGTTATTTGGATATTCAGAAAGTTCATCAAAAAGCAATAAATAAGGGCTACCGCAATAGTTATATCGTAGCCTTTAAAAATGGAGAGAAGATTACAGTTAATGAGGCGTTAAAAACTAATCTCAATTAGAGGACTTTCCTATATTTATCCCTAAATTTGTTTGCATAAATAAAATTACTAGCTTTTGAAAATTTCTAATGAGGTTAAAACCGCTATCCTTGCTATAGTCGCTATTGTACTATTAATTTTTGGATATAGCTTTCTAAAAGGTAAGAACTTACTTGATTCCAGTCGAACATTTTACGCTGTTTACGACGAGGTTGAAGGATTATCACCATCATCTGCGGTTACCATAAATGGTTTAAAAGTAGGTCAGGTTACAGATATTAATTTCCTAAATAAACAAGGACAACTATTAGTGACGTTTACGGTGGAAAAAGATTTCAATTTTTCTAAAAACAGTACGGCCCAGGTTTATGGAGGAGGAATTATTGGTGGAAAATCTTTAGCCATTGTACCGGAATATGAATCGGGGAGTATAGCAAAATCGGGAGATACCCTTCAGAGTAATGTTGAAGAAGGCATTATGGAACTGGTGAATGAAAGACTTACGCCACTTCAGCAGAAATTAGAGCGTACCGTAGTAAGTGCAGATTCCCTGTTAACGTCGATCAATGACCTTTTAAATGATAGTACGACCTATAATATCAATAATACATTTAAAAACCTGAATCAAACCATGCGCTCTTTAAAGAGTACAAGTGGAGCTTTAGAAGGTATAGTACAGGGAAATGCTGAAAATTTAAATCAGACTTTTGATAACCTTAATACAATGTCTGGTAACTTTAAAACAGTTTCAGATTCTTTAAAAGCTATAAATCTTGGTCAAATTACTGATGATTTAGAAACTGTAGTAGCCGACTTTAGAGGAATTGCGGATAATTTGAATAATGGTGAAGGAACAGCAGGAAAGCTGCTTAATGATGATAAAGTGTACAATAATTTAGATCGCGCTACCAAACAACTGGAAGAATTACTTCAGGATATAAAACTAAACCCAAAACGTTATGTTCATTTTTCTGTTTTTGGGAAAAATCCCGGGCCTTACGACGAGCCTAAGGATTCTTTAAAATAACCGCGGTATGCAAATCGTAGCACAGATTTTATTTTTAATAGCTCTAGTCTTTGGTATAGCCTTTTTTGCAAGGAATATTAAAAGAATGCTCAGAAATATAAAACTGGGCAAGACCATCGACCGGTCAGATCACTCTTCAGAGCGTTGGTCCAAAACTTTAAGAATTGCTTTTGGACAGAGCAAAATGGTTAAAAAACCAGTTTCCGGTTTTTTACATGTAATTGTTTATCTGGGCTTTATTATAATCAATATAGAAGTTTTAGAGATTATTATTGATGGTCTTTTTGGTACTCACCGTATACTTTCTTTTATGGGAAGTTTCTATAACGTTCTCATAGGGATTTTTGAGGTTTTAGCATTGCTAGTACTTGTAGGGGTGATAATTTTCTGGATTCGAAGAAATGTTCTTAATATTTATCGGTTTTTGAGTAGGGAACTAAAAGGCTGGCCTAAAAATGATGCTAATTACATTCTTTATTTTGAAATGGTACTGATGAGCCTTTTTTTGATCATGAATGCGACTGACTATCAGCTTCAGATAAATGGAGCGGCCCATTACGCGCATGAAAGCGGAATTATTGGAGGTTTTCCTATAAGTCAGTTTATCGCTCCATTGTTCGAAAGTTTATCCAACAGTACTTTAATTATTATTGAAAGAGCGGCTTGGTGGTTACACATACTGGGAATTTTATTTTTTCTGAATTACTTATATTATTCAAAACATCTTCATATTCTTTTAGCCTTTCCTAATGTGTATTTCTCTAAACTAAAACCAAAAGGAGAAATGGATAATCTGGAAGCTGTTAAAAAAGAAGTTGCTCTGATGATGGATCCCAATGCAGATCCTTTTGCGGCGCCTGCGGAAGGTGAGGAAGAAGGGGAACCGGAGAAATTCGGAGCTTCAGATGTAATGGATCTAAATCAGGTACAACTACTAAATTCGTATACCTGTACCGAGTGTGGGCGCTGTACCGCAGAATGTCCTGCTAATCAAACCGGTAAAAAATTGTCTCCACGAAAGATCATGATGGATACCAGAGACCGTTTGGAAGAAGTTGGAGAGATTATTAATAAAAACGGCAAATTTGAAGATGATGGCAAGCAATTGCTGGATGATTATATCTTAAGGGAAGAGCTTTGGGCATGTACAACATGTAATGCCTGTGTAGAAGCCTGCCCAGTAGGTATCGATCCGCTTTCTATTATTTTAGATATGCGTAGATACCTGGTAATGGAGCAAAGTGCCGCTCCTAACGAGTTAGCTACATCGTTAACCAATATTGAAAACAATGGCGCTCCCTGGCCTTATAATCAAATGGATCGATTAAATTGGGCTAAAGAAAATTAATTGAAATTATAGAATTTTAGGACTATGGCAGAAGCGATTAAAGTGCCAACCATGGCAGAATATATGGCTGAAGGTAAAAAACCTGAAGTACTGTTTTGGGTTGGCTGTGCAGGAAGTTTTGACGATCGTGCCAAAAAAATAACTAAAGCCTTTGTAAAACTTTTGCACGAGGCAGGGGTTGATTTTGCAGTATTGGGGACAGAAGAAAGCTGTACCGGTGATCCTGCAAAACGTGCCGGGAACGAGTTTTTATTCCAGATGCAGGCAGCGACGAATATCGAGGTCTTAAATGGCTATGAAATTGAAAAAGTAGTTACCGCATGCCCTCACTGCTTTAATACCATTAAAAACGAATATCCTTCCCTGGGTGGCAATTACCAGGTAATGCACCATACGCAATTCCTTAAATCCTTGCTTAACGAAGGGCGATTAAAGGTTGAAGGCGGTAAATTTAAAGGGAAACGTATTACTTTTCATGATCCCTGTTATTTAGGAAGGGCGAATGGAGAGTATGAAGCTCCTCGTGATCTTCTTAAAAAACTGGAAGTTGAACTCATCGAAATGCGTAAGTGCAAAAGCAACGGATTATGTTGTGGTGCAGGGGGTGCACAAATGTTTAAAGAGCCGGAACCTGGCGATAAAGACGTTAATGTTGCCCGAACCGAGCAGGCGATGGAAACCAAGCCTGAAGTAATCGCTGCAGGTTGTCCTTTTTGCAATACGATGATGACAGATGGAGTTAAAAGTAAAGAAAAAGAAGACAGTGTAGCGGTTATGGATGTTGCCGAAATGATTGCAACCGCCAAAGACCTGTAATTGAAATACTTAAAAATAAATTCCTTTAAAGCTATTTTTTTGAAATCTGGCAGCTTTTTTGCGACTATTCTTAAAAGATTTAGCTAAAAAAATAAAATTACCACCACATTATGTTAGTACCCTTTGAGTCCTTACCAGAAGATTCCCGTGTTTGGATTTATCAGTCCAATCGCTCTTTTACAGATGAAGAGCTAGTGGAGATCAAACAAAAATTAGATGAATTTTTAACGCAATGGACGGTACACGGTTCCAACCTTAAGGCCGGTTACGATATTAAATATAAACGATTTATTACCATTGCTTTGGATCAGGAAGTTAATGCAGCTTCAGGATGTTCAATTGATGCTTCAGTTAGATTTATTCAAAGCCTTGAGCAACAATATAATGTTGATTTATTAGACAAGATGAACGTGTCTTTTAAACAGGGTGAATTTGTGGCCTACAAAACACTAACCGACTTTAGGAAAATGGCAAAAAATAAGTCGGTTTCCCCTAATACCATTGTCTTTAATAATCTCGTAAATAATAAAGCTGAGTATCTTTCAGATTGGGAAGTTCCTGCATCAGATAGTTGGCATAAGCGATTTATGAGCTAATGATGTTAAGAACCATTTTCAGGTTATTCTTACCAACATTTTTATTTCTCTTTGTTTTTAGAGTATCTGCGCAAAACGGAAACACTCCTGATCCGTTATTGACTAAAGATAGTTTAGCGCAAAAAAGATGGGTAGAAAGTGTCTATTCCGGTTTTTCTCTTGAAGAAAAATTAGGGCAATTATTTATGGTAGATGTTTTTTCGAATGGAAGTGAAGCCGGTATTCAAAAAGTACGGGATCTCATTAAGCAAAATCATATTGGTGGAGTGATTTTCTCAAAAGGAGGCCCTGGTAGAGAGGCCAGGATAACTAATGAATTTCAGGAAATAAGTAAAACGCCTCTCCTGGTAGGTATGGATGCTGAATGGGGACTGGCCATGCGCCTGGATTCCACTTTTGCCCTTCCCTGGAATATGACTTTAGGCGCTATTCAGAATAATAAATTAATTGAAGAAGCCGGTGCAGCCATTTCCAGGCACACCAAAAGACTTGGTATTCATATTAATTTTGCTCCGGTAGTCGATATTAATACCAATCCGCTTAATCCCATCATCGGCAATCGTTCCTTTGGGGAAAACAAAATAAACGTTACAGAAAAAGCGCTGGCATTTATGCGCGGGATGCATCGGGAAGGTATATTATCAAGCGCAAAACATTTTCCAGGTCACGGTGATACCGATCAGGATTCCCATAAAACCTTACCATCGGTAAATTTTCCCAAAGAACGCATTGAAGGGATAGAATTATATCCTTATCGAGAGTTGATTAAGGACAGTCTTAGCAGTGTGATGGTAGCCCATTTAAATGTGCCAGCATTGGGTACTCAGGAAGGAAGGCCTACTTCGCTTTCCAAAAAAGTAGTAACCGAAATGCTTCGCGAAAATCTACAATTTAAAGGTTTGATTTTTACCGATGCTTTGAATATGCGTGGTGCTTCCAACTATGATGAACCGGGAGAAATTGATTTAGCTGCTTTTAAGGCTGGCAACGATATTTTATTAATTTCTGAAAATGTTCCTAAATCTATAGAAAAACTGAAATCGGCTTATCTCTCAGGTGAAATAACCGAAGATCGTTTGGCGCATTCCGTAAAAAAAATCTTAAAGGCTAAATATAAAGCTGGCTTAAACCATTATAAGTCGGTTGATGAACATTTCCTTTATGAAGAACTCAATAGCGTTCGGGATGATGCTTTATATGAGAAATTAATGGAAAATGCCATGACTTTAATTAGAAATAATAAAGGAATGGTTCCTATTAAACATCTGGATAAGCAGAAAATAGCTTATGTTCAATTAGGAGATGACGACGGTACGGCTTTTCTTCAGCAATTAAAAAAATACACGAAAGTAGATCATATTTCTGCAGAAAAATTACCCGATCTTTTATACAAGCTTAAGGATTATAACTATGTAATTGTTGGTTTCCATAAGAGTAATGAGAATCCGTGGAAATCATATCGATTTAGTAGTAAAGATTTGTTGTGGTTGCATGAAATTGCGAGAGAAAACAATACATTATTGTCAGTTTTCACAAGTCCATATTCTCTTCTGGACATTCACAGTACGACGAATCTGCAAAGTATTTTGGTGGCCTATCAAAATAGTGAAGTAGCTCAGGAAAAAGCAGCACAGGTAATTTTTGGAGCTATAGGAGCCAAAGGAAAATTACCGGTAAGCACCGGAATTGAATTCCCGGAAGGTACCGGTTATGATACAAGAGCGATTGAACGTTTAAGCTACGGTGTTCCCGAAACGGTAGGAATGAATTCTTTTAAATTAAAAAAGATTGATTCTATCGTTAATTATGCTATCGCCAAAAAAATGACTCCTGGCGCGCAGGTTTTAGTAGCTAGGAAAGGTAAGGTTATTTATAGTAAAAATTTCGGATTTTATACTTACGAGCATATCAAACCGGTATCAGACACTTCTGTTTATGATTTGGCATCATTAACTAAGATTTTAGCAACGCTTCCATTGGTTATGGAACAGGTGGAAAAAGGAATCATTGATTTCGATACGACCCTGGGCGAGATGATGCCTATTTTTAGAGGCACCAATAAGGAAAACATAAGATTGCAGGATATGCTAATGCATTATGCGCGCTTAAAAGCATGGATTCCATTTTACGTACCAACGATAGATGCCGTAACCAAAAGACCGTCTACATTATATTATCATGAAACTGCAGACGATCGTTTTAATACTCAGGTAGCTGATCACATGTTTATAAGGGAAGACATGCAGGATACCATTGTCGATATTATTGCCAAAAGTGATTTAAACCGAAAACAGGAATATAAGTATAGTGATTTACCTTTTTATATCCTTAAATATTATTTAGAGGGCTATTATAAAACCAATCTTAACAATTTAACCCAAGACAGGTTTTATAACTCTTTAGGAGCTAATTACACGGGATATTTACCGCTTACCAGGTTTCCTTTGGATGAAATAATCCCTACCGAAAATGATAAATTATGGCGCGGCCAACTGGTACACGGCTATGTTCATGATCAGGGTGCGGCTATGCAGGGTGGTATTGGCGGTCATGCAGGGTTATTTAGTAATGCCAATGATGTTGCTAAAATTATGCAAACCTATTTACAGGGGGGATCCTACGGTGGTGAAAAGTATCTAAAACCTGGTACCATTGAAAAATTTAATACTTGTTATTATTGCAAAGAAAATGTAAGGCGTGGGGTAGGTTTCGACAAACCACAAATTAGAGGCGGTGGCCCTGCCTGTTCCTGTGTTTCAAAAAGTAGCTTTGGGCATAGTGGATTTACCGGAACATTTGCGTGGGCAGATCCCGAAGAAGAATTGGTTTATATATTTTTATCGAATAGGGTTTACCCCGATTCTACAAACAGAAAACTGATTTATGAAGATATTCGAACCAAAATTCAGCAGGTTATTTATGATGCTATCGATTATTAAGGAAAACTGCCCAAAATTGATTAAATTGAATCGGATATCACCGGTTTTAAAAACGCATTAATGAGAATAGCAATTGTTTGTTATCCCACCTTTGGTGGTAGTGGAGTAGTAGCTACAGAGCTTGGTTTAGCACTTTCCAGAAGAGGTCATGAAGTTCATTTTATAACTTATAAACAGCCGGTAAGACTAGATCAACTTTCCAGCAGTGTTAAATTTCATGAAGTTCATGTACCAAAATATCCACTTTTTCATTATCAGCCATACGAGCTTGCCTTAAGCAGTAAACTGGTAAATATGGTTAAATTACATGATATAGAAGTGCTACATGTGCACTATGCAATTCCACATGCCTACGCTGGTTATATGGCTAAAAAGATGCTGGAAGAACAAGGGATAAATATCCCCATGGTAACTACGTTACATGGTACAGATATCACTTTGGTAGGAAATCATCCTTTTTATAAGCCTGCAGTTACCTTTAGTATAAATGCAAGCGATATGGTAACCTCGGTCTCTGAAAGTTTAAAACAGGATACTCTGGATCTTTTTGAAATTAAAAAAGACATTAAGGTGATTCCCAATTTTATAGATGTATCTAAGTATCAGCAGAAAGCCTTTACGGATTGCCAACGTGAAATGATGGCCGAAGGTGATGAAAAAATTATTACACACATCAGCAATTTCAGGAAAGTAAAAAGGATACAGGATACGGTTAAGGTTTTCTATGAGATCCAGAAGAAAATAAAATCCCGATTAATGATGGTAGGGGAAGGACCAGAAAAAGAAAAAGCAGAAGCGCTGGCAGAAGAGCTTGGTATTCAGGATAAAGTAATGTTTTTAGGACAAAGTCATGAAATTGATAAGATTCTCTGTTTTTCTGACTTATTTTTACTGACTTCAAAAAGAGAGAGTTTTGGACTGGCTGCATTGGAGGCGATGATCAATAGTGTACCGGTAATCTCTACAAATACCGGTGGATTACCCGAGGTAAATGAACAGGGCGTTTCGGGATATTTATGTGATGTGGGGGACGTTAAAGAGATGGCTAAAAAAGCAATTTCAATTTTAAGTGATCATAACACGTTACGAACCTTTAAACAAAATGCCTATAAGGTGGCGGCGAGGTTCGATATTAACCAAATTGTCCCGATGTACGAAGATTTATACACAGAACTTTTAGAAGAGAGCATTAAAAAAGTGGAAAATTAATTTCCACTTTTTTATTTAAATATTCTTTAGATTTAAAACTGGTATCTTAATCCAATTGCAAAATCTGGTGAAAAATCATCGATAGCTCCGTAATCATCATGAAAGCCTAATTCAGGTCTAAGATCTAGAGACAATACCAAAGGGATATCAAAATTATACTCAATACCTATATCTCCTGCCAATAAAAGGTAAGCACCATCATTGTAGTAAGGCTCAAAACGGTCATCATCTAAATTTGCGATACCTGCACCGGCACCAACAAACCAGTTAAATCCTCCTTCTATATTCCATACCCACTGATACAAACCAACAAGTTTTACAATATCATAGTGTTTATGGTTTCTCCATCCTAAGTCGAATTCTAAGCGATTGTTATTGCTTCCTACAGCTCTTTGATAAGAAATTTCAGGTCCAAAACCATCATTACCACCAATTCGTAGCCCTAAAGCATTATCAGCAATTTCCTGTGCATTTACATTCGTAAATAAAGCAGATCCTAAAGCGACCATTGCAATTACTAAAAACTTCTTCATATTTTAATTTTATTGATTTAAGGGCAAATTTAGTTTTTGAACTTATTTTTAAAAGCTTCCCGTCGCCAATCTATTGTTAATTATCTTTAAAAATCTGTTAAGTTGTTTAACCTATTTTGCTTACTTTTAAAGGCTGTATGGAAAAGAATCTTCAGCAATTAGCAGCACGTTTAGACGGCCAGTTATACGATGATAAATTATGGCGTTCTATTTATGCCACAGATGCATCGGTTTACCGAGAATTACCCTTAGCAGTTTGTTATCCAAAAAATAAGCAGGATTTAAAGGAGCTTATTCTTTTTGCCAAAGAAAATAATACCTCGTTAATACCAAGAACGGCAGGTACTTCCCTGGCGGGACAATGTGTAGGGAAAGGGATCGTCGTAGATGTCTCTAAACATTTCACAAAAATTTTAAGTCTCGATACCATAAATAAAACGGTAAGCCTTCAACCTGGTGTAATTAGGGACGATCTAAATCGAATGCTAAAGGAACACGGACTTTTCTTTGGTCCCAATACTTCTACCTCTAATCGTTGCATGGTTGGCGGGATGGTAGGTAATAACAGTAGTGGAACTACCTCAATTAAATACGGTACAACCCGAGAAAAAACAGTGGCTTTAAAGACGATCCTTAGTGATGGTAGTGAGGCTGAGTTTAAGGCGATCTCTAAACAAGAATTTCAGCAAAAGCTGAAATTAGATAATTTAGAGGGCAATATTTACAGAACTATTTTTGATATTCTTTCTTCAGAAGAAAATAAAAAAGAGATCATCGAAGAATTTCCCCCAAGGGAATTACATCGTCGGAATACTGGATATGCGCTAGACGAATTGATTTATTCTGAGGTCTTTTCTGAAGATTCTGCTGAGCCAATAAATATTTGTCATCTTCTTGCCGGAAGTGAAGGAACTTTAGCCTTTACAACAGAGATTACCTTGCAATTAGATGATTTACAACCTCCAGAGGCGGCGATGATCGCTTCGCATTATCGTAGTATCGAAGATTGCTTGCAAGACGTAGCTTCGACCATGGAGCATTCCTTATTTACTTGCGAAATGATGGATAAAACCATTCTGGATTGTACCAAACAAAACATAAAATATCGTGAGAATCGATTTTTTATTGAAGATGATCCTGAAGCTATTTTGATGTTAGAGGTAAGGGCGAATACGGCTGATGAATTACAGGAGAAGACGCAAGGTTTACTGGAAACGCTGGAAGAAAATGGATTAAGCTATGCAAACCCAATTTTACATGGGGAACAAATAAACATGGCTTCAGAATTAAGAAAGGCAGGATTAGGCTTATTAGCAAATATCGTTGGTGATAAAAAAGCCGTAGCCTGTATCGAGGACACAGCCGTGGCCTTACCGGTACTGGCAGATTATATAAATGAATTTAGTCAAATCATGAAGGCCTATGGACAAAATGCCGTGTATTATGCACATGCCGGCGCCGGAGAACTTCATTTACGCCCGATTCTGGATCTTAAGAAAAAAGAAGATGTAGTGCTTTTTAGAAAAATCACTACAGATGTGGCGAAACTGGTAAAAAAATACAATGGTTCTATGAGTGGGGAGCACGGTGATGGTCGTGTTCGTGCTGAGTTCGTAGAAATGATGATAGGCGCAAAAAATTATGCCCTTTTAAAACAGATAAAGGCTACGTTTGATCCTCAAAACATCTTAAATCCCGGAAAAATTATTGATGCGCCGGCGATGGACACATCGCTAAGGTATCAGCCCGATCGAATAGAACCTGAAATAAAAACCCTGATGAATTTTGATGAAAATCAGGGAATATTACGTCTGGCCGAGCAGTGTAATGGTAGTGGAGATTGCAGAAAATCTGCTGATAGTGGCGGAACAATGTGTCCAAGCTATCGTGCTACCAAAGACGAAAAAGATACCACCAGGGCACGGGCTAATACCTTACGGGAATTCTTAACCAACTCAGATAAAGAGAATAAATTTAGCCACCAGGAGATCAAAGAAGCTTATGATCTTTGTTTAAGTTGTAAAGGCTGTAAAAGTGAATGCCCCAGTAGTGTAGATGTGGCTGCATTAAAGGCTGAATTTCAATATCAGTACCAAAAGGAATACGGTTTTTCGAATAGAAGCAAGGCTTTTGCTAATAATGGTAAGATGAATAAAATGGCGTCTAAAATTCCCGGACTGGCCAATTTTATGTTTACCAATAGTATTACCGCTGGCCTGGCGAAAAAAGTGATGGGGTTAGCTCCACAAAGAAGTCTGCCAAAGTTGGCTAAAATTACTTTAGAAGCCTATTATAAAAAAAATAAAACACGCCTGGTTCCGAATAACCCCATAAAGTCGGTGTATTTTTTTAATGATGAATTTACCAATTATCTGGATGCTGAAATTGGAATCGATGCATTAGAATTGCTAAGTACACTGAATTATAAAGTATTATTTGTAGATCATGAAGAAAGTGGTAGGGCACATATTTCTAAAGGCTTTTTAGAAGAAGCAAAAACAATGGCCAATAAAAATATCTCAATCTTTAGTGATCTTGTTTCCGAAGAAACCCCTTTAATTGGCCTAGAACCTTCAGCTGTATTATCCTTTAGGGATGAGTATTTACGATTGGCAAACGATCGAAAAAAAGCTCAGGAATTAGCTGCTAATAGTTTTCTTATTGAAGAATTTCTAAAAAAAGAAATTGCTTTGGGGAATATTAAAAAAGAACAATTCACTTCCGAAGAGAAAAACATAAAAATTCATGGCCACTGTCATCAGAAAGCCTTATCTAATACAGCGGTTACCTTTGATATTCTAAATTTACCAGTGAATTATAAGGTTACGATCATTCCTTCGGGCTGCTGCGGAATGGCAGGAAGTTTCGGATATGAAAAAGAACATTATGAGGTAAGTATGGCCGTTGGTGAACAAACCTTATTTCCTGCGGTAAGGAAAGCCACTCAGGAAACAATTATCTCAGCAAACGGCACCAGTTGCAGGCATCAAATTTATGATGGCACGAAGCGTATTGCGGAGCATCCCGTAAGTATATTAAGGAAAGCGCTTAAAGCTAATAATTAAGAAGTAGAAGCAGGGATGGATGTCAAAAAAATATTTTCATCCCTGCTTCTTTTTTAGTATTCCTTCTTTTTATTCTTCAAAACTTAAAAGAACGAGTTTTGGATGCAAAATACCAGACTCTATTAACCGCTAGTAATTGGTATTTTTTAGATAATAGATCCATTTATTCCTTCAATATGCGGTTGTTATTCACAATGGCATTCCCTTATTTTGAATTATACACTGGACTATCTATCAGCTCGAATTTTAATGTATGTTTTTGAATATTTTCTTCCTATTAATTGACTTAATCCACTGAATAATAGTCTGATTTTGTAATTAAACGATTATTTGGGTAGGTAATCGTGAATTTTTTTTAGAGAACATTTTATGCAGTAATATTGTGCTATGCTTCAATCTGAAGCTTGTTGTTTTAGTCATTATAGATTGCTTAAAATTAGAATGATATGAAGAAAAATTATCCTTTTCCAAAAAACTACAGCCTAAGCGTTTTTTCAATGCTAGTTGTATTCTTTTTCAGTATAACTGGTTTATCTGCTCAGGTAGGGATAGGAACTTCAAATCCGGACCCATCATCCATTTTGCACATTGAAAGTAACAATAAAGGAGTGTTATTACCTAAAGTTGATCTAAAAAACCTCAGAGACAGGAATACGGTTAAAGGTCCTACTGAAGGGTTGTTGGTTTATAACAAAACGGTCAATAGTGCAAATAATTTAAGGAAGGGCTTTTATATCTGGGACAATGAAAAATGGGATAAAGTAGAAAATCAGTCTGACATAGATGAAGTCATGGATGGCATTGATGAGCGTTTAAAAGAATTAGAAGATGGTTCTGGTTCTGGCGCCGGATGGTCTTTAGATGGGAATAATTTTGATAATGTAAATAATGCCAATGCTAAGTTTTTGGGAACTACCACCTGGCATTCGTTATTTTTAAGAGCAGACGATAAACAAATCGCTGAGTTTGATCCTCATGGAGGTATTGCTTTAGGTTTTAATACCAAAGCAGACTGGGCAGGAGTTGCGATCGGGAATTCTGCAAGTATCACTGCCGATGAAGCGGTGGCCATTGGGAAAAGTGCCAAATCTGGAAGCCGATCTATTTCTCTGGGAAATGGGGCTTTGGCGACAAGCGATGAAGCCATTGGTCTTGGATTTAATGCCAATAGCTCTGGTAGTAAAGCAACTGCGATTGGACATTCTGCAAAAGCATCAGCAAATCAATCTGTAGCGGTTGGACAGTTGGCATCGGCAAGTGGTAGCAGTTCGTTTGCTATTGGTTCTAATGCTCAAGCTACCCAAAACGTAGCTTTTGCCATAGGGGATGGAGCGAGGGCAACCTCAAATGAGGCCTTTGCCATTGGTACCAACGCAAGTTCGTCGAGTGACCAGGGGATGGCCATTGGTGTGGGCGCCACAACTAAAAATCAACAAAATGCCCTTGCTATTGGTGTTAATTCTGAAGCTTCAGGTAATAACAGTATGGCGATAGGCCATTCTTCAAATGTATCCGGCCAATATGCGGCAGCGATTGGTTACAATAGTGAGGCGACCCAACAAAATGCTACAGCCTTAGGTTCAAATGCCAAAGCAAATGCTCAAAATGCTACGGCCATTGGTTATGAATCAACTGCCAGTACAGCCTATGCTATAGTTTTAGGAAACAATACTGCGGCATCAAACTGGAACGGTTCAAAAATAGGTATTGGTACCAGTAACCCAACAGCTAAGCTGCATGTTAATGGCTCATTACGAATTGTTGATGGAAACCAAGGAGCTAATAAAGTATTAACTTCGGATGCTAATGGTAATGCCAGCTGGAAAGATTTGAATGGAGGAAGTGGAAATTCAGGTAATGTATATGCCGATCTATACAATGGTGAATCACAAAAAATTAGTAATAGCGGTGATGCTTATACCTTAATATTTGATAAAACTACTCTTTCCAAGAATATTCAGCAGAAAGACAATGGAATACAAGTAAAAAAAAGTGGTATCTTTAAAGCAAATGCTACGGTTTCAGTTAATATTGATGACCATCATGCGAGATATGAAGTATATGAATTTTATTTTGCAAAACAAGGGCAAAAAATAGTGGGATCGGCGGTTTATATGACTTTTCCGAAGTACACGAAAGTAGGTGAAAAACATACTGTTGCATTAAATAAATTGATGAAATTAGAGGAAAATGAACAAGTGGCTATTTACGTAAGAAAAATCGCGGAAGCGAAACATGGTAATAAGGATAAAAATAATATTTCGTTAGTTAACGAAGCCTGTTCATTCAATATAGAAAAAATAGATGAAATTAATTAAATATCTTAATTATTACGTTGAACATTTTATGGTTCAGGATTGATTAAAATTGAAACAAAAAAAAGCTCATTTCTTCAAGATTTGAGCTTTTTTTTAAGGATTAAACTAAAGAATATACTTGTGCTCGAGCTAGGCAAGAGATTAGCAACAAAGCATTCTTTTTTTATCCGGAGGAAGTTTTTATTATTAAAATCCTTTTAGTTTTTAATAATTAGTACACTATTAAAGAAAAAAAGCGGGCTACAAAGCCCGCTTTTACACTCAAAACAATAAACTATACAAACTAAACTAATTAATAAACAAGGTTTTGTTTGGTTTGGCGGTCATGTAGAATTTAAGTTCGCCACCGCTCATTATGGACTCGTGAGAAATAAAGGGTTCGGTTAATTCCTCTCCATTCAATTCCACTTTATCCACGTATACATTTTTCTTACTTTGGTTTTCGGCAATAACTCTAAAGGTATTACCATTTTCAAGATGTAAACTGGCATCCTTTACCGCAGGACTTCCTAACGCGTAATCTACAGATCCCGGGGCAACAGGGTAGAAGCCAAGGCTGCTAAAAATATACCAGGCACTCATTTGTCCAAAATCATCGTTACCACTAAGTCCGTCGGCTCCTGTTTGATACTTCATATCCAGGATCATTCTAATTTTATCCTGAGACTTCCAGGGTGTATTTGTCCAGTTATAAAGATAAGCTACATGATGTGATGGCTCATTACCATGAACGTAGTTACCAATAATGCCTTCACGAGAAATATCTTCAGTATTTTCAAAATATTTGTCAGGAAGTTCCATAGTAAATAGGGAGTCCAAATGTCGTGAAAACTGCTCTTTACCACCCATCATCTCAATCATTTTAGCAGGCTCATGAGGAACGTATAAACTGTAGTTCCAGCTATTACCTTCAATAAAGCCCTGACCGTGCGTGTTGAGTTCATCGAAATCCTTTTTAAAAGTTCCATCGCTTAATTTAGGACGCATAAAGCCCGTTTTTGCGTCATAAACATTTTTATAGTTTTCTGCTCTTTTAATGAATTCTTCGTAGATCTCGTCTTTACCCAGTTTCTTCGCTGCCTGAGCAATAGCCCAGTCATCATAAGCATATTCTAAGGTCTTAGAAACAGAAGAACCATTCTTATCTTCCGGTACATAGCCCATATCCATATAATAACCTAGACCATCGTAATATCTGGTTCGCGCTGTATTTACCATGGCTTCAAGGGCATGATCCTGATCGAAATTTGCATTGCCCTTTACAATCGCATCCGCTAAAACCGAGGCGCTGTGATAACCAATCATACACCAGTTTTCATTGGCATAATGAGACCAAACAGGTAGCATGGTATGAACACTCTGGTCGTAATGTGCCATCATCGATTCGGCCATATCCGCATTTCGCTTTGGCTGTAAAATATTAAACAATGGGTGCAAAGCTCTATAAGTATCCCAAAGAGAAAAACTTGTGTAATTGGTAAAACCTTCAGCCTGGTGTACATTCATGTCTAAGCCCATATATTTTCCGTCGGTGTCCATATATACTGTTGGTCCTAAAAAAGCATGGTACATGGCAGTATAGAAATTGGTTAACTCGTCTTCATCTTCAGAAGATAGTTGTACCTTATTTAATTCTCGGTTCCAATTTGCTCTTGCTTCTTCCTTAACCTGCTCGAAATCCCAGTTGGGTACTTCTTTTTTCATGTTATTTAAAGCTCCTTCAGAACTTACCGGAGAGATCGCCATTTTCACCTTCAGTTTTTCCTGAGGCTCTAAGTCGAAATTAAAATACATTCTAATTTTTTCTCCGGCGATTTCAGGAAAGTTTTTAGCCTGATCGAATTTCCCCCAAAAACCACCATAGGGCTGGCGATCATATCTTGCTCTTCCGTAGTCTTTAATAGGCTTACTAAAAGACATTGCGAAATACACACGGCGTGTTCTGGCCCAACCATTGGTTTGACGATATCCGGTAACCAGGGTATCATTCTCTACGCGAACAAATGTCCAGACATTTTTATCGTCATAGTTGTATATACCGTGCATTAAATCAAAAACAATATGTGCCTCTTTATCTTTTGGAAAGGAATATTGATGCATTCCTACACGAGTGGTAGCGGTCATTTCAGCTTTGATATCATAATCATCCAGCATTACACTGTAATAACCAGCTTCTGCAGTTTCCTTATCATGAGAGAACCTGGAGCGGTAACCACTTTCCGGATTAGAAGCAGTTCCCGGATTTAACTTAAGATCACCCGTAGTTGGCATAATTAAAAAATCACCCAGATCCGAATGTCCTGTTCCGCTAAAATGGGTATGACTAAAACCAACAATGGTATTGTCGTCGTATTGATAGCCTGCACAATACTTATACACATCGGGATTATAGTGACCATCTACGGCATAAGGAATCGTATCGGTATCAGGGCTTAATTGTACACTACCAAATGGTACGGTAGCCCCAGGATAGGTGTGTCCCATCTTAGCCGTCCCAATCATGGGGTCTACATACTGGGCAAAGTCTTTTGCATTTTCAATTTTAGAAGCAGAAGCCGATGATGTATCGGCTTCTGCTTTATCACAAGAGGTGTAGATTCCCAAAGATCCCAGTAAAATACCAGCTCCCAGTAATCGTACTCCTTTTTGAATTGAAGATTTCTTCTTTAATGAATGTATTGTCATAAATGAATGCTATTCGTTAGAAAATGAATAAGGGAAAGCATCTTTTTTGGTACCGCGATTTTTGTTTGGAGAATCGCTCATTTCTATATTAATCTTCGCTCCTTTAATTAATTCTGAATGTTTCAAATAGTTTTTATCATACGATTTTCCATTCACCTTCATGCTTTCGATGTATTTATTATCATCGCTGTTTTTAGGGGCGTTAATTACAATTTTATTTCCATTTTCAAGGTTTACCGTTACTTTTTTGAATAATGGAGCTCCCATAACATATTGGTCTACAGCAGGGGTTACCGGATAAAAACCTAAGGCCGAAAATACATACCATGCAGAGGTTTGCCCATTATCTTCATCACCGCAATATCCATCTGGAGTAGCTTTATACATTCTATCCATAGTTTCCCTTGCCCATTTCTGGGTTTTCCAGGGTTCTCCTGCATAATTGTATAAATAGATCATATGCTGAATAGGCTGATTACCGTGTGCGTATTGGCCCATATCTGCAATTTGCATCTCACGAATTTCGTGGATCACACCACCATATACACTTTCGTCGAAAATAGGAGGCATAGAGAAAACTGAATCTAATTTTTTAACAAAGTCTTCTTTACCACCCATAAGTCCGATTAGACCTTCTACATCATGGAATACAGACCAGCTGTAGTGCCAGCTGTTTCCTTCAGTAAAAGGGTTACCCCATTTAAAAGGATTAAAATCCTTCTGCCAGCTGCCGTCTTCATTTTTTCCTCTCATTAACCCGTAACCAGGATCAAAAAGGTTTTTGTAATTCATACTTCTCTCAGCATAAATTTCAATCTCTTTCTTAGGCTTTCCTATGGCTTTACCAAACTGGTAAATGGCAAAATCATCATAGGCATACTCCAAAGTTCTTGCTGCACTTTCGTTTACTCCAACGTCGTAAGGAACATAACCAAGTTTGTTGTAATAAGGTGCACCGGCACGTCCTACGGCCGTCATTGGCCCTTCGTTGTTAGCACCATTTACTAAAGCTTTCCATAAAGTTTCAGTATCGTATCCTCTTAATCCCTTAATATAAGCATCGGCCACTACAGAAGCGGAGTTGTTCCCTACCATAATATTGGCGTAACCCGGGCTTGACCATTCTGGTAACCATCCACCTTCTTTATAATCGTTAGCAAGACCGGCCTGCATCTCTTCGTTAATAGAAGGGTAAGCTAAATTCAAGAAAGGATAAAGGGCTCTAAACGTATCCCAAAATCCTGTACCTGCAAACATATAGCCAGGAAGAATTTCACCGTTGTAAGGACTCCAGTGTACGATCTCATCATTTTCATTGATCTCGTATAATTTATTAGGGAAAAATAAAGTCCTGTAAAGACAAGAATAGAAAGTTCTAACCTGATCGATAGTTCCACCGGAAACTTCTAATCTGCCTAATTTTTCATTCCAAAGATCACGTGCATTTTGCTTTGTAGTTTCAAAATCATCCTTCGCAATTTCACGATCCAGATTTAATTGAGCCTGATCGAAACTAATAAAAGAAGAGGCTACCTTTGCATGAACTACAGCACCATCTTTAGTGTCAAAACCAACGATAGCACCGGCATGATCGGCTTTCATTTCAGCTTGCCCTTTCGCTAATTGATCACCTTCCCAGGTGTTTACATCGCTAAATGGTTTATCAAACTGAATAACAAAATAGTTTTTAAAATTGGTTAATTTTCCACGGGCATATTTTGTGGTGTACCCAATAATTTTATTTTCTTCAGGAATAACCTTTACATAAGAACCTTTATCAAAAGGATCGATAACTACGTATGAGCTATCAGATTTTGGAAAGCTTATTTTAAACTGCGCGGCACGCTCGGTTGGTGTAAGTTCTACTGTCACATCGTGATCTGCCAGATATACCTTATAATAATAAGGAGTAGAAACTTCAGCTTTATGAGAGAACCAGCTTGCGCGATCATCCTGATTAAATTTCATTCCTCTGGTAACCGGCATTAACGAAAACTGGCCGTAATCGTTCATCCATGGAGAAGGTTGATGCGTTTGTTTAAATCCGCGTATTTTATCGGCATCATAGGTATATGCCCATCCATGACCCATTGGTCCTGTTTGTGGCGTCCATAAATTCATTCCCCACGGCACCGCAACGGCAGGGTAGGTATTTCCGTTGGATAATCCGGGACTAGAATCTGTTCCCATTAAAGGGTTTACAAAATCTACAGGATTTTCAACAGATTCTATAAGATGGTTCTGGGCTTCCGCATAATTAAATACGGCAAGGAAAGCCAGTACCGTTAAGAACTTTTTTTTCATAGTGTATGTTGAATAATTTAGATTGTACATAATTTATTTTAAAGGATGTGCCGCCACACCTTCCTTAGTAATTTTAACCGGCTTTATATGTCCGTTGCTATCAAACTCCATCACATCGATACAGGTTTCTCTGGAATTTCCGTCGGTTTCCGTAAGTGGTCTGCGATGGTAAACAATATAATAATCATTGTCTTTAGGATGCTTTATTACCGAGTGGTGACCGGCACCGGTGGCGATGTCTTTATCCTGTTGAAGAATTTTGTCTATTCTTTTAAAAGGTCCCAGTGGAGAATCGGCTATAGCATAGGCCACCGAATAATCAGGTCCCGTCCAGCCACCTTCAGACCACATAAAATAATATTTCCCATCTTTAATAAACATAAAAGGTCCTTCTACGTAACCTTCAGGGGTTACTTCTTTAAAAATAGTTCCATCTTCAAAGGGGATAAAACCAGTAAAATCCTCGTTCAATTTAGCGACATTACAATGCCCCCAACCACCGTAATAAAGATAATACTGCCCATCCTTATCTCTAAAGCAAAACTGGTCTATAGGTTGGGCTCCATTATGAAATTTACCAATAAGCGGTTTCCCCAGGTGATCTTTATAGGGTCCTTCTGGATCTTCTGCTACCGCAACTCCAATTCCTCCTAACTCATCGTCACTTTGAATATCATTGGCGCCAAAAAACAAATAATATTTATTCTCTTTTTTGATAATTGAAGGCGCCCAAACAGCACGTTTGGCCCATTTTATAGCCGCCGTATCGATTACTTTTTCGTGTTTTGTCCAGTTTACAAGATCTGGAGAAGAAAAAGCGTCGAAAAAGACTTGTTTATCATATGGAGCGGAATACGTGGGATAGATCCAATACTGATCATCGAAAACAATTCCTTCAGGATCTGCGTACCAACCCGGGAATACAGGGTTGTTATTCTGGGCAAAGATCCCCGAAAAGCATAACATTCCTAGAATTATGGTTAAATTTTTCATTATAAAAGATTTCAGGTGTATTTCAGTTTGCTATGATACGAAAATAAAAGTTAATAAGTAAATCGATTTAGCTAAAATTTTAACGATTCTATGATTTTTTTACACTTATTTAAGGTGAAATTTTCCTTCGATACGAATAAAATGGTGATGAAGAGGGATTCCATTACTAAAAAATAACTCCGATTCGATACCCATAAATTTACCATCTTAAAATGTTTATTGATCTCTTGAAATTAAAAAAATATTCATTTTCTTATTTAGAATTCCATCTTAAACATTCATTTTATATCTTTCACCAGATATTCGTTATTATGAAAGACAATTTTTCCCACCAGTCCGCTAACTACGCTAATTACAGGCCGCAGTATCCGAAAGTAATATTTGATGAAATAAAAAGGCATTTAAAATATCATCGCAATGCCTGGGATTGTGCCACAGGTAATGGCCAGGTAGCCAGGGAGCTTTCTACATTCTTTGATAGGGTAGAAGCGACTGATATAAGTGAAAATCAATTAAAAGAAGCTCCTAAATTAAGTAATATTAGTTATAGTATTCAGCAAGCTGAAAAGGTGAGTTTCCCTGATAATTCTTTTGATTTAATTACGGTGGCGCAAGCCATTCACTGGTTTAATTTTGATCAATTTTATGCGGAAGTAAAGCGTACTTTAAAAGATGACGGGATTTTCGTGGTCTTAGGCTATGGACTTTTCCGTAGTAATGCCGAAACGAATAAGGTTATTGATCATTTTTATAACGATATTATAGGCTCATACTGGGATGAAGAGCGTAAGTATCTGGATAAGGAGTATAGCAATATTCCTTTTCCGTTTCAGGAAATAAAGACGCCAAAAGTGAATTTTAAAGAAGAATGGGAATTCGAAAGGTTAATAGGGTATTTAAAAACCTGGTCTGCGGTTAAACATTTCTCAGATAAAAATGGGTTTAATCCGGTAGATGATATATATCGACAGCTTAAAGAGAGCTTCGGAGATAAGAATATTATTGAATTCCCAATAATATTTAAAATAGGAAAACTTTCTTGAATAATTTAGAGATTTGGCAGGGATATTAAAGCTGGGTTCAATGATCGATGAAATTTTAATATTTTAGCCTGGCATAAAAAATGCTGAAAATCTAAATACCAATTAAGTAAACCAAATGATGAAAAATTTAACCTTAAGCTTAAGCCTTTTTGTAGCGCTAAGCGGCAGCGCAGTAGCGCAGAGCCTTTCATCCACCGCTTCAAACGAACGGGTAACCGATCAGGTTTTAAAAGAATTAAGTCGCGAAAGAGCCCTTTTGAGTCAGAATCTTGACTTTAGAATTAAGGAAATTGATTCAAAAATCAACAATCTTGATGAAAGCATTAAAAATTCCAGAAATGCTTCAGATAAAGTAGAAAAGCTTCTGGAGCGGGTAAAATTTTTAGAAGAACGCCAGTCTGAAATCGATAAAAATACCATTAGTGTATACAAATACAACTATAGTTCAGCTGTTCTCAATCTTGCCAGTATGGAGCGTGAAATAAAACCGCTTAATTTGTTTAACAGCTCTCGAGAATTCTATTCTACTTTAGATAAAGTAAGTAATCCCATGCACTATGAAGGTTACCAGGAATGGTTTGGTAAATTCCAGGGCTTTGTGAAAGAAAACCAGGAAGATAATGCGAGATTGGCAGCCTTAAATCATATTATTCAAGTAACTGGAGATTTAAGCCAGGGCACTCCGTTTGTAGGGATGTTTGCCGGTAGTCTTTTTGACGGTATAGGAACTTTCATTAATTCGTTAAATAGAAGGGAAAAAGAATTACGTGAACAAAGTGTACAAATGCTAAAGTTAACCACCTCGGTATCACAATTTACCCACGATAAAGATTTAATTGAAACCGAATGGGATGCGATCAATAAAAGTCTGGATGAGCTAAAAAACATCCAGGATAAGGCCATGGTTGAAAATTTTGAGCAAATGCTGGGAATCGACCTTAAGACGTTTGGACGTAAGTTCACTAATGAAACCGACGCGAAAAAAAGAACACAGTATATCCTGGATATTTCAAAAATTGCTGAAAACAAAATTGTAGAAGAGCGCGAAAGCAATCCGGAAAACTGGAAACAAAATTATCATGACCAAATGCTGGCCGTTCAAAATCTAAAAATCCGCTTTGGTGATATCACCTTTAGAATTTTAGAAAACCTGAACAAATATGAAGGATTAATCGAAAAGTATAAGAAAGATCCCTACTTAAAAGACAAGATGAGCGATTTGGAATTAAAATTGGATATCGTTAAAAACAGTTTCGAGAGTACATTTAACCCACAGGAATATATTAAAGCATCTAACGAAATGTATATTGTGGAGTGAGTTTACAGGTTTAAAAGTTGAAAGTTCAAAAGTTGAAAGTTTTTAAAGTAACTATTTTCGGGGCAAGCCCAAGAAGCATTTAAATTGAACAAGAAATTTTTAAAACGAGACAAGTATCGGAGGATTTTAATCTTGATTATCGATTAAAAAGAGAATAAATAATAGAGAGGAGGGCAGTTGCTCTCCTTTTTTGTTTTAGGATTATGGGTTTTAAGCATGATTTTAAAATAAATTATAAAGAATTAGGGGTAGGAGAAATTCGTATCTAATTCCTATCTTTGCAGCCGCAAAATAAACAGCATCAAAAATTAATATATGAAAGCCGGAATTGTTGGATTACCAAACGTAGGAAAATCAACTTTGTTTAATTGCTTATCTAATGCAAAAGCACAAAGCGCGAATTTCCCTTTTTGTACGATAGAGCCTAATATAGGAGTGGTAAACGTACCAGATCCTCGTATCAAAAAATTAGAGGAATTGGTGAATCCAGAGAGAGTACAACCGGCAACCGTAGAGATTGTGGACATTGCAGGACTGGTAAAAGGTGCAAGTAAAGGAGAAGGTTTAGGGAACCAGTTTCTGGCCAATATTAGAGAGACCGATGCGATTCTTCATGTACTAAGATGTTTTGATAACGATAATATCGTACATGTAGACGGATCTATTGATCCTATTCGTGATAAAGAAACCATTGATATGGAACTCCAGCTTAAAGACCTGGAAACGGTAGAGAAAAAACTGGAAAAAGTAAAGCGCGCAGCAAAAACGGGCAATAAAGAAGCTCAAAAAGAAGAAGCTGCACTATTAAAAGCAAAAGTAGGATTAGAAGCTGGAAAATCGATAAGAGCGGTAGAATTCACTGAAGATGAACATAAAGAATTCATTAAACCATTACAGTTTATTACCGATAAACCGGTAATGTATGTTTGTAATGTAAATGAAGAAGCAGCGGTAAGTGGTAATGCGCATGTAGATCGCGTTCGAGAAGCTGTAAAAGATGAAAATGCGGAAGTTCTGGTACTTGCTGTAGGTACAGAAGCAGATATAACCGAATTAGATGATTATGAAGAACGCCAAATGTTTCTTCAGGATATTGGGCTGGAAGAGCCGGGATCTGCCAAATTAATTCGTGGTGCTTATAATCTGTTAAACCTACAAACGTATTTCACTGCCGGGGTTAAGGAAGTAAGAGCCTGGACGATTCCTATTGGAGCTACAGCTCCGCAGGCAGCAGGGGTAATTCATACCGATTTTGAAAAAGGATTTATTCGTGCGGAAGTGATTTCTTATAACGATTTTTCTGAATTAGGCTCTGAAGCCAAAGTTAAAGAAGCCGGAAAAATGCGGGTAGAAGGGAAGGAGTATGTGGTTCAGGATGGCGATGTTATGCATTTTAGATTCAACGTATAAGATTTGGGTTGAAAGTTTGTAAAGTCTGAAAGTTTACAAAGTTTTAAAGTTGGAAACTGTAATGTTAACATTTTTCAACCAGAAAATAATAGCTTTATCTCATACAATGATCGGGACAAACATGTTTTTTATTTCATGTTTTAAAAGTTGTAGTTTTAGAACTAACTTGGTGCTCCTCTTCTGTCTGTAACTTTCATTATTCAATACGATTTAGGATCATTCCTTTGGCAATAATCGGTAGTTAAGTTGCAATGTCGATTATTGTATTCAAAATATGCGAACAGGTATTTCTTTTTAAGGGAATACCTTAAATTTAGCAATTAACAATTTTCCTAAAGCCTTTGTTAATTACTTTGTAGCTGCAGGGTTTTAACTTTTGCCGGTATATCTTATATTAGCCGGGAAACTCCACTATTTACAAACATGAGTCAGGAAACAAAGTACACCGAAGATAATATTCGGTCGCTGGACTGGAAAGAACATATTCGAATGCGCCCGGGAATGTATATCGGGAAATTGGGGGATGGTTCTAGTGCAGACGACGGGATTTATATATTGCTTAAAGAAGTTTTAGATAACTGTATCGATGAATTTGTGATGGGTTCCGGTAAGACTATCGAGGTATCTGTCCAAAATCAACGTGTTATCGTTCGTGATTATGGCCGTGGTATTCCACTTGGAAAAGTAGTGGATGTAGTTTCCAAGATGAATACCGGTGGTAAATACGACTCCAGGGCTTTTAAAAAATCGGTTGGATTAAACGGTGTTGGTACAAAAGCCGTAAATGCACTTTCTTCTTATTTTAGAGTGGAATCCAATAGGGATGGAAAATCCCATGCGGCTGAATTTGAGCAGGGAAATTTAAAAGATGAAGAATCTTTGGAGGAAACTTCACGCCGTCGTGGTACAAAAGTAACCTTTGTTCCTGATGAGCTTATTTTTAAAAATTTTAAATTTAGAAATGAGTACATCGAGAAAATGATTAAAAATTATGTATACCTGAATCCCGGGTTAAGCATTATTTTTAACGGAGAGAAGTTTTATTCAGAAAATGGATTAAAAGATCTATTAAACGATACCTTAAATAAAGAAGATCGTTTATATCCTATCATTCATTTGCGGGGAGATGATATCGAAATCGCCGTAACACATAGCAAGGCGCAATACAGTGAAGAATATCATTCTTTTGTAAATGGTCAAAATACCTCGCAGGGGGGGACGCATCTGGCTGCCTTTAGAGAGGCTATCGTAAAAACCGTAAGGGAATTCTACGGGAAAAACTACGATGCTTCAGATATCCGAAAATCGATCGTAGCGGCTATTTCCATAAAAGTGATGGAGCCTGTTTTTGAGAGTCAGACCAAAACAAAACTTGGATCCACTGATATGGGCGGAGATTTTCCGACTGTGCGGACGTATATTAATGATTTTGTAAAGCGTAATTTTGATAATTACCTGCATAAAAATCAGGAAACTGCTGAAAAACTTCAACGGAAAATTCTTCAGGCCGAGCGCGAGCGAAAAGATCTTTCAGGAATTAGAAAACTGGCTAAAGAACGTGCTAAAAAAGCCAGCTTACACAATAAAAAACTAAGAGATTGCAGAATTCATCTTGGAGACAATAAGAAGGAACGCTATTTAGAAACCACACTATTTATTACCGAGGGGGATTCTGCAAGTGGATCCATCACTAAATCCAGAGATGTAAATACTCAGGCGGTTTTCAGCTTAAAAGGAAAGCCTTTAAACAGCTACGGGTTAAGCAAAAAAATTGTTTACGAAAACGAAGAATTTAACCTGTTACAGGCTGCATTAAATATTGAGGAGTCCTTAGAAGATCTTCGTTATAATAATATCGTAATCGCCACAGATGCCGATGTTGATGGGATGCACATTCGATTATTATTAATTACTTTTTTTCTTCAGTTTTTTCCTGAACTGATTAAAGAAAATCATTTATATATCTTACAAACACCGCTTTTTAGAGTGCGTAATAAAAAGGAGACGATCTATTGCTATTCAGAATATGAAAGAAAACAGGCCGTGCAAAAACTTAAAGGAAAGGTTGAAATCACCCGATTTAAAGGTTTAGGAGAGATCTCTCCGGACGAATTTAAATATTTTATCGGTGATGATATCAGGCTGGATCCTGTAATGCTGGACAAGGATAAATCTATTGAAGAAATGCTAAGTTTCTATATGGGTAAAAACACACCAGATCGACAGGAGTTTATCATAGACAACTTAAAAGTAGAGCTTGATCTTATTGAAGAATTAGGAATATGAGGTTAAATAACAAAAATGAAATAAAAATAATCCCACCCATTTATATCGTGTTGGTGGCGGTTTTTTTAACCAACATTTTTGTAAATGTAGAATTAATAGGCCGTGATGAGCCTATAAAATTCAGCCATTTTTTACCGAATATCATTACGCTTCTTATCTTCTTTTTTGTACATAAAATTGGAGTAAGTTTCGATTTTGATAGCGATGGTGAAACTCTTATTTTTAAGAATAACGGAGTTTTCTTTTCAAAATTTATGGAATACCGGGTAAAGAAAGCAGAGTTTCCAAAAAGAAAATTAGCAAAATATAAGTTTAACAATTACGGAATATATTCAAGCATAACTATTTATATTAAATCCAGACGAAGAAAAGGTTTTAAAAAATATACATTTAACACCACATTTTTAAGCAGAAAAAAGAAAAGCGGCCTGGTCGCTTCTTTGCGAAATGTTTTGGACAAACCTAAAGCTGTGGCTTAACATATGGAAGAGAATCCCGAAGAATCTAAAGACGAACAATTAAATAAGCCTAAGGAAGAATTAATGCGAGTAACCGGTATGTATAAGGACTGGTTTCTTGATTATGCTTCTTATGTGATTTTAGAGCGTGCCGTACCGGCTATGGAAGACGGTTTTAAACCCGTACAACGCCGAATTATGCATTCTATGAAAGATCTTGATGATGGTCGTTATAATAAAGTAGCGAATATCGTTGGGCATACCATGCAATATCACCCTCACGGGGATGCGAGTATAGGTGATGCCATGGTTCAAATTGGCCAAAAAGATCTTTTAATCGATACACAGGGAAACTGGGGTAATATTTTAACCGGTGACCGTGCAGCAGCACCACGATATATCGAGGCGAGATTATCGAAATTCGCTCTGGAAGTATTATATAATCCAAAGCTTACCGAGTGGCAGTTATCCTATGATGGCCGTAAAAAAGAACCGGTAAACCTTCCCGTAAAATTTCCTATGTTACTTGCGCAAGGTGGCGAGGGAATTGCTGTAGGTTTGAGTACTCGTCTATTACCGCATAACTTTAATGAACTTATCGATGCGTCTATAAAACATCTACAGGGGAAACGTTTTAAATTATTTCCTGATTTTCCTACCGGTGGGATCGCAGATATTTCACATTATAATGATGGTAAACGCGGTGGTCGTGTGAGAGTTCGCGCTAAAATTAGTCAGTTAGATAAAAATACGCTGGTGATTACCGAAATTCCTTTTGGTACCACCACCACAAGCTTGATCGATTCGGTATTAAAAGCTAACGAGAAAGGAAAAATCAAGATCAAAAAGATCGAAGATAATACCGCTGCGGAAGTGGAAATACAAATCCATCTCCCCAATAATATATCTCCTGATCGTACTATCGATGCCCTTTATGCATTCACGCAGTGTGAAAACTCATTATCCCCACTGGGATGTGTTATTGTAGATAATAAACCTGAATTTTTAGGAGTTTCGGATATTTTAAGGTCTTCTACAGACCATACGCTTCATCTTTTAAAACGTGAGCTGGAAATCACACTGGATGAACTGGAAGAGCAATGGCATTTTGCATCTTTAGAAAGAATTTTTATTGAAAACAGGATCTATCGCGAGATTGAAGAAGAAGAGACCTGGGAAGGAGTCATTAGTGCTATAGATGAAGGTTTAAAACCACATATCACTCATTTAAAACGAGCGGTAACCGAAGAAGATATCGTGCGACTTACAGAAATCCGAATTAAAAGGATCTCTAAATTTGACATTGATAAGGCGCAACAAAAAATAGATGCTTTAGAAGATGAAATCGCCAGGATCAAGCATCATCTTGATCATCTAATAGATTATGCGATTGATTATTTTACAAAGCTAAAAGAAAAATACGGGCAGGATAAAGATCGAAAGACCGAGCTACGATTGTTTGAAGATATCGAAGCCTCTAAAGTAGTCATAAGAAACACTAAACTTTATGTAAACCGTAAAGAAGGATTTATTGGCACCGCTCTAAAAAGGGATGAGTATGTAACTGATTGTTCAGACATCGACGATATTATTTGTTTTACGGCCGATGGTAAAATGATGGTCACCAAAGTAGACACCAAAACCTTTATTGGTAAAGATATCATTCATGTTGCTGTTTTTAAGAAAAAAGATAAGCGCACCATTTATAATATGATTTATCGCGATGGGAAAGGTGGCACTACTTATGTAAAACGTTTCGCGGTAACATCGGTAACCAGAGATCGGGAATACGATCTTACTCAGGGCAAAAAAGATTCTAAAGTTCTTTATTTCTCAGCTAATCCTAATGGGGAAGCCGAAGTGATAACTGTTTTCTTAAGACAGGTAGGGAGTATTAAAAAACTAAAATTTGAATTGGATTTTAGCGAAATCCTAATAAAAGGAAGAAACGTAAAAGGAAATATCGTTACTAAATACTCTGTAAAACGAATAGAACTAAAAGAAGAAGGTGTTTCTACTTTAAAACCCAGAAAGATCTGGTTTGATGATGTGGTAAAACGCCTGAATGTAGATGAACGTGGCGAATTGCTGGGGGAATTTAAAGGAGAAGACCGTCTGCTCATTATCACCCAGGACGGTATAGCAAAAACCATTAAACCCGAACTAACAAAGCGTTTTGATGAGGAAATGGTCATCCTGGAAAAATGGAATCCTAAAAAGCCGGTTTCAGCGATTTACTGGGAGCCTGAAAAAGAACGTTATTATGTAAAACGTTTCTTAATCGAACATCCCGATAAAGAAGAGAAGTTTATTAGCGATCACGACAATGCCTATTTGGAAGTAGTATCTACAGATTACTTTCCGATGATAGAGAT
This sequence comes from Zunongwangia profunda SM-A87, assembly GCF_000023465.1. NCBI lineage: Bacteria > Pseudomonadati > Bacteroidota > Flavobacteriia > Flavobacteriales > Flavobacteriaceae > Zunongwangia > Zunongwangia profunda. The sequence goes on along the minus strand of NC_014041.1, from coordinate 2,917,885 downwards.
TGAATTTACCAAATTAAAAGGAAAAGATCGCCGACCAAACGAAGAAGTGAGTATTGAAGAGTTTATTTCGGTAAAAGGGATTAAGGCACTTGGAAACCAGTTAACTACAGATAAGGTAAAAACAATAAACTTACTTGATCCACTTCCCGATGAACCCGATCCAGAAGAAGAAAATGAAGAAAAAGAAGAGGTAGATTTTAACCAAATCGGGACCAGTTTTAAAGAGGACTCTTCAGAGGAGAATCAAACCAAATTATTTGATGACGAATAATGGGAATACTTAAAGAGTTTAAAGAGTTTGCCATTAAGGGTAATATGGTCGACATCGCCATTGGGGTAATTATTGGTGCGGCCTTTAATAAAGTGATCGATGTTTTGGTAAAAGAGATCATTACGCCACCTTTGAGTTTAATGACCGATGGAATTCAACTTTCAGATAAAAAGATTGTTTTAAGAGAGGCCATTGATGCGACAGCAAGCACTACCGGAAAAGCTGTTGAAGAAGTAGCTATTGCTTACGGAGCTTTATTAGAAGCCTTAATTGATTTTCTGATTATAGGCTTCACCATCTTCATAGTGGTAAAACTGATGAACCGGTTTAGGGCAAAAGCCCAGGATCCCGATAATAAAGAAGTAGATACACCAAAAGATATCGAATTACTTTCCAGCTTGAATTTGCTAATAAAAGAGCAAAATGAACTTTTAAAACAAAACAATAGAAAGTAAGTACCCTCAGTTAAAAAGGTGATTAGATAGTAATTAAAAAATTAGATTTTATTTCTCGAGAAGACCTCCAGATCCTAATAGTTATTCTGATAGGGCCTTAGTATTTAATCTCGATTATGGAGTAAAACTCTTTGTAGATTATTCTTTTACTCGATACACCGATCCTCGTTCCTTACGGGGATCGCCTACTTTTCCATATTCAAAGGTGTAGCCATCTTTATCCGTTTTAATGATACGCATATGGATTGCCTGCCGTTCCTGCATGTTTTTAGGATGAAGATTTTTAAGTACGAATTCACAGTCATTAATCCAGCGAACAGAAGAAGTGTCGGTTTTCCCCTGAAAGGTATCAATCTCTAAACTATCAGTACGTACAAATCTGGAAGTCACCATTTCCCCGTTTAAATAGGATTGAAATTCAAACGTTCCGGTACGAAAATCCTGGCAATTTTTTTCTGGTTCAAAACAACTTAAAAATGCGAGGGGAGCAATAAAGAAGATTAATTTTTTCATACTGCAAAATTAATCCAAATGGCCTGAATATTCAATTTTCAAAGGCATCAAAAGTACCATCTTCATAAAATATAATCACTCTCGAGATTTTTTTATCGGTTTTAGAAGGAAAAGAAGATACAACCTTGTTTACTGGATCTGCCGGGTTAGTTTCAGAAAATAAATCATTTTCGAATTTTTGTGCAGGAACCGATTCTTTTTTTGATGAGACGATACTAGTTTTTTCGGGAGAGGTATCATTTTCAACTTTAGGAAAGCTTCCTTTCCCATTAAGTAACCAGTAGAGTTCTACTTCAGGAAAAGTCTTCACAATTTTCATAACAAATTCCAGGCTGGGTTTATTCCGCCCTGACAATAGATGACTAATCGAAGACCTGCCAACTTCAATTTTATCAGCAAAAGAAGAAGCCGTTAAATCATAATATTCGATAATTTCCTGTAATCTATTTGTAAACTCTTTAGTGTTTACCATTGTAAAAAGTATTAATTTTCCTGCATTTACAAATGTAAATTATTTAATAATGAATTCCTAATTACAAATGTAAATTGGCTCGTATTGATAAAGCTAAAGGTTAAGTAAAGGCACTTAATTTACTAAAAAACAATAAATTAAGGGTTTTAAACTGTATTCTTGGAGTATATCCAAGATTGTTTTCTTTTTCACACTAGGGCTAAATTACAATTGTAAACAACTAAGATATAGAACCTTGTTTACAATTGTAAAATAAAGGTTTTTTACTTTTGTCAACATGAAATACGCAGCTCCTATTAAAGAAATCATGGATCGTTATCCAGATTTTAAATTGAATCAAATAAAAGACCGTTATATCAATCAGTCTCATATTCAACCGATCCTGAATAATTTTGAAAAAGATGTTGAACTATCTAAAATTGGCTATTCTGTAAATAAGGAGCCTATTCATCTTATTAGAATTGGTAATGGAAAAATAAAAGTTCTGGCCTGGTCTCAAATGCACGGTAACGAATCCACAACGACCAGGGCCGTTCTGGATGTTATTAATGCGCTTATATATTTAGATACTGTAGAAACCCGCGATATTTTAAATAATATCAGTTTATATTGTATTCCAATGTTAAACCCTGATGGAGCAAGAAAGTATACCCGGTTTAATTACAACAACGTAGATCTTAACAGGGATGCTCAAAATCTAACGCAACCAGAAAGCCGTTTACTTAGAAAAGTATTTGAAGAGGTGAAGCCGCAGTTTTGTTTAAACCTGCATGGCCAAAGAACCATCTTTAGTGCCGGTTTAACGGATAAGTCGGCAGTAATGTCTTTTTTAACACCTGCTGAAGATGAGGAACGTCATCTTAGCGCGAAGCGAAGCGAAAGCATGAAAATAATTGCGCAAATTGCTTCAGATTTGCAGGAGGTGTTACCAGGGCAGATTGGACGCTATGATGATGGATTTAACCTTAATTGTACGGGAGATACATTTCAAAGCGAAGGGGTGCCGACTGTTTTATTTGAAGAAGGTCATTTTCCCAACGATTATACGCGTGAAGCGACCAGAGAATTTGTAGTGGCAAGTATAATTTCTTCATTAAGAAGTATAGCAATAGGTACTTATTTGGATTTTAGCGTAGAAGATTATTTTGCTATTCCTGAAAATGCTAAGAATTTCAATGATATTTTGATTAAAAACGTCAGGATATTAGATAGTATTAAGGATGTAAGTATTCAATATTCAGAAAAATTGGTCGGCAATAAGATTGAATTTATACCGAAAATTGAAAAAATCGAGGATAAAATTGACAAATATGGTCATAAAGAGGTTGATGGAGAAGGCAAAATACTGGAATTAGAAGGGCGGAAAACACCAGTCGAAAACGTTATAGTTGATAAAATATTCTTAAATAGAGAAATATTAATGGTTAAATGTGATTAATTCTTCAAAAAATTATAAATACTTCAAAGTTTTTGTATTATTTTTGAACTTCATATAATAAAAAGAAGTTAAGAAAATGGCCAAATTTAAATTAGACGAAACAGATCATCAGATTCTCGACATGCTTATCGAGAATACTAGAACTCCGTTTACCGATATCGCTAAAAAGCTTTTAATTTCTGCCGGTACGGTTCACGTTCGTGTAAAGAAAATGGAAGAAGCGGGAATCATAATAGGTTCTTCGTTAACGCTGGATTACCAAAAACTTGGGTATGCGTTTATCGCTTATGTAGGTGTGTTTCTTAAAAACACCTCACAAACAAAATTTGTTTTAGAAAGAATTAATGAAATTCCTTTTGTAACCGTTGCTCACGTTACTACCGGAAAATTTAATGTTTTCTGTAAAGTTAGAGCCCGTAATACACAGCATGCTAAAGAAATTATCTTTCAATTAGATGATATTGAAGGAGTATATCGTACCGAAACCATGATCTCTTTAGAAGAAAGTATTAACGATAAAAAACGTTTAATGCACTCTATTTTTAAAGAGCTGTAAGGAGAGAATACTAAACTTTTATTAAAAACCCTTTAAGCTCTTTTGTTTGAAGGGGTTTTTTTATAATTTTAAGACAACTAAATACCAAAAATTATGCATAGAGAACCTAAGTTAGAACGTTTCAATGAAAATGTTCTTTCTAAGTATCAAATTTATAACAGTCTTTTTCTAACCCTGCCATTTAATGACATTCGTAAAACCGGATCTTTATTACCACTTTTTCAGGAAGTTTGCGAAAAAGGATTTAAAGAGAATAAAAATCCCTCTGAAATCGTAGAGGCATTTTTTAAGAAATATCTGGATGATCCTTCAGAAAAAGATATGAATGATCTTTTGTTTAGGTTCATACAATATATCGAAAGACAGGTAGTATTATTTGACGCCATTGAAGATGCTGCTTTTCCTATCGTTAACAATATGGATGGTATTGGGACACTTCGAAATATAAAAGAAGAGTCTGAATCCCGAAATCAGAATGAAAAACTACGGGAGTTTTTAACCCGGTTTAAGGTTAGACCAACTTTAACGGCTCACCCAACACAATTTTATCCTGGCGCTGTATTAGGAATCATTACCGATCTTGATAAGGCCATTCAAAACGATGATCTTGTAAAGATAAAACAACTTTTATCTCAGCTTGGTAAGACACCGTTCTTTAAAAAAGAAAAACCAACGCCACTTGATGAGGCCATAAGTCTTATATGGTATTTTGAAAATGTATTTTATCAAAGTGTAAGTAAAATATATAGCTATATCCAGCAAAATATGTTTGATGGTGATAGCATTGGCAATGAAATTATAGAATTAGGGTTCTGGCCTGGTGGTGACCGTGATGGAAATCCTTTTGTAACTACAGATATCACCTTACAGGTGGCCAAAAGGCTTAAAAGTACTATATTGTTTTGTTACTATCGTGATGCCAGAAAACTTAAAAGGAGATTGACTTTTGAAGGGGTAAATGAAACCATTGAAGAAATTGAAAGAGCACTTTATGATGGTGCCGTTTCGGAAAGCGCTACCATTAAATTACCACTTAAAGAACTAAAGGTTAAGTTACATGCTATCAGAGAAGTATTGATAAACAAACATCAATCGTTATTCCTGGATGAAGTAGATGATCTTTTAAATAAAGTTAATTTATTTGGATACCATCTGGCTACCTTAGATATCCGTCAGGATAGCGGGGTTCATGAGGAGGTACTTTCAGAAATTATTGCCGTTTGCGAAAAAAGAGGGGATAACCTAATCCCTAAAAATTATAAAGAGCTTTCAGATAAAGAACAAATTGAAATTCTCTCAAATGTAACCGGAAATCTCTCTGCAGACGAGTTTGATAGTGAAGATGGAATGGGGAAAGCAACTATTTCTTCCATCCATGCGATGAAACAAATCCAGAAAACTAATGGAGAAAAAGGAGCCAACCGTTATATTATTAGTCATAGTGAAGTGCCGCAGAGTGTTTTAGAGCCTTTTGCATTTTTAAGACTTTGTGGATGGGATCAACCAAGTGTCGATATAATTCCGTTATTCGAAACGGTACCAGATTTAAAAGCTTCACCAGAGGTAATGAAAACTTTATATAGCAATCCTGTATATCGTGAGCATTTAGAGCGTAGAGGTAACAAACAAACTATAATGCTTGGTTTTAGTGATGGTACTAAAGATGGGGGATACCTTATGGCGAACTGGAGTATCTATAAAGCTAAACAGGAACTTACCGAAATATCTAGAGAATATGACATTAAAGTCACTTTCTTTGATGGGCGTGGAGGACCACCAGCACGTGGAGGCGGTAAAACACACCAATTCTATGCTTCTCTAGGTTCAGCTATCGAAAATGAAGAAATCCAGTTAACCGTACAGGGACAAACCATTAGTAGTAATTTTGGAACTAAAGATAGTTGCCAGTATAACCTGGAGCAATTAATAAGTGCAGGAGTGTCTAACGAGATTTTTAATCATGGTAAAAACAATTTGTCTGATGAAGATCGTAAAACAATGGTAAATCTGGCCGAGACCAGCTATAATACCTATATGGACTTTAAAGCGCACCCAAGATTTATTCCTTATTTAGAGAAGATGAGTACGCTTAAATATTATGCCAAAACAAATATTGGTAGCCGACCATCAAAGAGAAATAATAATGCATTAAATCTTGATAATTTACGTGCAATTCCTTTTGTAGGTAGCTGGAGCCAGTTAAAACAAAACGTACCTGGATTCTTTGGTGTAGGTACAGCATTAAAGAAATACGAAGAAAACGGAGAATTTGATAAAGTAAAACAACTGTATAATAATTCGATTTTCTTTAAAACCTTGCTTGAAAATAGTATGATGAGTTTAACCAAATCTTTTTTCGAATTGACTGCCTACATGAAGGAAGATGAAGAATTTGGTGAATTCTGGCAAATTATTCACGATGAGTATATACGTTCCAAAGAAATGCTATTAAAAGTGACCGGTTACAAAGAGCTTATGGAAAATGAGCCTGCGATGAGGGCTTCGATTCAGGCCAGGGAGCGTATCGTTCTTCCATTGCTTACTATTCAGCAACATGCATTAAGAATGGTACAAAAGCTCCAGGACAGTGGTGATACCGAACGATTGGATGAATTCGAAAAAATGGTTACCAGATCCTTATACGGTAATATTAATGCAAGTAGAAATTCAGCTTAACAAAGTAATATATGACAGTAGAGCAGTTAAATGCTTCGGAATACAATTCGTTCTATGAAAATTATATTAAAAGTGTCCCCAAAGAAACTTCTTTGGGGATATTATTTTTAGAGAACCTAAAAGAGGTGTCAGAACGATTAGCGAGAATCGAAGAAGCACAATTATCTTTTAAATATGAAGAAGGAAAGTGGACCGTTGCTGAAGTATTTCAACATTTAATAGATGTTGAACGTATTTTTCAGTATAGAGCACTTTGCCTCGCTAGAAGGGAAACACAACCACTATCTGGTTTTGATCATGATGCCTATGTAGTTTGCTCTGGGGCTGAAAATCGGACTTTGGAAAGTTTTAAAACAGAATTCGAAATGGTACGAAAATCGACTTCAATTTTATTTGATTCTTTTACAAACGACATGTTAAAACAAGTAGGACAAATGAATGGTTCTTCAGCTACTCCTAGGGCTATAGGCTTTATCATTGTAGGACATACCATGCATCATTTAAAAATTTTACAAGAACGTTACGGCATTTGAAAAATCCTCCAAAATTCTTAAAAGCCATTAAGTCATTCTTTAAGCTTATGGCCAGAGCTTTTACCAGCTGGAATAAAAACGAGCCTTACTCGCGTAGTGCTACTATTGCCTATTATGCGCTATTTTCGTTACCCTCTTTATTGATCATAGTTGTGACCATAGCGGGATATTTTTTGGGTAGTAGAACAACTGTACAGGATAGAATTACTTCAGAAATTAGTAGGTTTATTGGTGGGGATACCGCAAATGCCGTAGAGGGGATGATCTCCAGTGCATGGCTTTCAGAAGACTCGACTTTTGCTATCATTTTTGGCGTAGGCATGTTGTTATTTGGTGCTACCGGAGTTTTTGTTCAGCTTAAACTGGCCATGAATAATATTTGGAATGTTGCGGAAAAACGTAACAATTTTTGGGGATTACTTTTAGACCGGGCGATTTCTTTTGGGATGATCCTGGTTGTTGGTCTTTTGTTATTAGTATCTCTGGTAATTTCGGCATTATTAAACCTTATTAAAGATAGTATTCAATTAAGTGCTCCTCATATTACTGGTGCCGTGTTGAGTATCGCAAACTTTATCATATCCTTTCTTGTCATCACTTCTTTATTTATGGCAATTTTTAAAATACTTCCCGATATTAAGATTAAGTGGAGAACTACTTTTTGGGGTGCAAGTCTTACAACCATTTTGTTTTTAATAGGATATTATCTTATCAGCTTTTATTTTGGCACCAGTGATCCAACTTCTGTATACGGCGGAGCATCCAGCGTGGTTTTGATTTTACTTTGGGTATATTATGCCTGTATGATTATGTTTTACGGAGCCGAGTTTACCGTGCAGTATGCGCTTGTAAAAAATGAAAAAATAGAGATGGGGAAAAATGGGGAACCTGCAATTTATCAGGAAATGGAAAAGCTGGAGAAGAAAAAAGTACAGATAAAGGAGGAAAAAAGAATTATAGATAAACTTAAATCGAACCTGGGAATTTCTAAAAAGAATAAAAATGAGAACTGATTAAAGTTCAATTCTATTGGAGATTTAAAATTTGGTTAGCAAATAAAAAATGCTGTGTAACTAATGATAATCAATAACTGAAATTTGAAATTGATATCCTAAATTGCAGATAATTCACTTTTAACGCTTATTAACTTCGTCACACTTTAATTTAAAATGCCTTTAATACAGGTTCTCTTTTATAGTTTTTACATTTGGATAAATGCTTAAAAAAACAAAAATTATGGAAAAGAGAGTAGCTATTTTAGCAACAGACGGATTTGAAGAAAGTGAATTAACATCGCCAAAGGAAGCGATAGAAAAAGCAGGTTTTACAGCAGAAATTGTAAGTATAAAATCTGGATCTATTAAAAGTTGGGATGTAGATAAATGGGGTAAAGATTTTACTGTAGATAAGGAAGTTAGTAAAGTAAGCGCTAAAGATTATAACGCTTTAGTACTTCCAGGAGGAGTAATAAACCCAGATAATTTGCGTACCAATGAAGATGCATTGGTATTTATTAGAGATTTCTTTAAGCAAAGTAAAATCGTAGCCGCTATTTGTCACGGTCCTCAGTCCTTGATCAATGCTGAAGTTGTAGAAGGTAGAACAATGACTTCTTATCCATCTATTAAAAAAGATTTAGAGAACGCAGGAGCGCTTTGGGTAGATAAAGAAGTGGTAGTAGACGAAGGTTTTGTGACTAGTAGAACACCAGATGATCTACCAGCATTTAATGATAAATTGATTGAAGAAATTAAAGAAGGAAAGCATGATTATCAGCATGCCTAATCTTTAAATCATTCAATACAAATTAAAAAGGGAGTTTAGATTTTAAACTCCCTTTTTTATATATGTTTAAATATACTTGCCATCCACATGTACAGACCGCAGGCATCTAAATTGTATTATATAAAAGAAAGACTCGGGGAATTTAAACCTTTATCAAGGTCTTAATCATCTTCCTCTTCGTCGTTATCCTTCTCTGGGATGTCTACGATTGGCTCGTTAAAGTCGTCGTCATCATAATCTTCCTCATCAAAATTAGCCATAGTGTTTTCTAAACGTGTACTTACCTTCACCAGGTAAATGGCGTCTTCAGTTCGTACTTCAACCGCATCAATCGTTTCTCCCTTTGCATTTTTAAAGGAAATGATGTGATCATCATCATAGCCATCAGGGTACTTCTCTACAAGAAGGCTTAATATCTCCGGAGTTAGTTTTTTAAAGTCAACAATTACTCTTTTCATTTTATAGGGTTGATTTTTTTGCAATTATAAATAAAAATATAAAACCTCAAAGGCTTAGGGTAAATTTTTAATAGAATAATAAATTTATAATAATCAGGCGTTTTTATAAAATTCAAAGGCATCAAATATTATATTATTTGGTACCTGGCAGTCAATCTCGGTTTCTCCTATATCTTTAAGGAGCACAAAATTTATTTTTCCGGCTTCATTTTTCTTGTCGTACTTCATTAAATCGATAATAGCATCAATATCATTTTTAGAAAATTCTACCTTACCATAAAGTTCAACAATACGTTTGGTGATACTATCAAGTTTTTCTGAAGGGAAATCTTTTAACTCCTTAGAAATATATGTTGCGAGAATAATCCCCAAAGCAACTGCTTCACCGTGTAATAATGTTTTCTTTTGGGTATGGGTTAAACAATAAGATTCTATAGCGTGTCCTAGCGTATGGCCGTAATTTAATGTTTTTCGCAATCCGTTCTCATAAGGATCTTCAGCAACCACTTTTGCTTTAATCCCTACTGAAACCCTTATGATATCATCCAGATCATTTAGCGTAAGTTCACTAAGATTTCCTACTTTTTCCCAATAAGCCTCATCTGCTATCAAGCCATGTTTTAAGATTTCAGCTAAACCGCTTCTCATTTCTTCAGAAGGCAGTGTGGCCAGGTAATCTGAATCTACAATTACCATTTCAGCATTCGAGATAATCCCAATTTGATTTTTAAGATTTCCCAGGTCCACCCCGGTTTTACCACCAACCGAAGCATCTACCATAGCAAGTAGGGTAGTGGGAACATTAATATAATTGATTCCGCGTTTAAAAGTTGAAGCAACAAAACCGCCAAGATCCGTTACCACACCACCACCAAGATTGATCATTAAACTTTTACGATCGCCTTCAAGATCAGACATGGTTTGCCATACTCCCAAACAGGTATCTAGATTTTTAAAAGGCTCGCCTGCTTCAATCTCTATAATTTCTATAGTTGTTGCTGTTGAAATTTTAGGTAAAAATCCAGGTAAACAATGTTCGTGTGTATTAGTATCTACTAAAATAAATATCTTAGAAGGGGTGTGTTGTACTAGATAGTCATTAATTTTTTGATATGCTTCTTCTTTATAAAAAACGGTTCCTTTTGCCGTGTTTTCCATGATTTTGAATCTTTAAATCGGTTTCGAAAATAAGGAGAAATTATTAAACCAAAATCAATATTCAATAATTATATTTGCGACAATTAAAGAGATCCCATGATTAGAAAAAAGATATTTAACGATACCAAAACGGCTTTTAAATTAAAATCGGATACAGAGCTGGATAGAGCGATTTTTTTATTCAGTATGATGGGAAGGCCAACTTTAGTTAAATCTGGTATTGCGCTTACCAAAATGTCTTTAAAATTGAAATTGCCTGTAGAAGGCCTGATTAAAAAAACCATATTTGAGCAATTTGCCGGAGGGGAGACCATGGAAGACTGTAAACCTACCATTAAAACCATGTACCAGGCCAAATTGCACAGTATTCTAGACTATTCGGTAGAAGGGAAAGAAACCGAAGAGGAATTTGATGCCGCAGTAGCTAAAAAAATAGAACTTATCAAGTTCGCAAATGAAGAAAAAGAAGTCCCTTTTGCTGTTTTTAAACCCACCGGAGTGGGTAGATTTGAAATTTGGGAAAAAATGACCGCTAAAGTCAGTTTATCTGATGAAGAAAAAAAAGAGTGGGAAAACATCAAAGAACGGGTAGAAAAACTGTGTAAGACGGCTTATGATTTAAAAGTAAGGTTATATGCCGATGGAGAAGAAACCTGGATGCAAACAGCTGCAGATGATCTAATGGAAGAAATGATGCGTAAATATAACAAAGAGGAAGCGCTCATTTTTAATACGTTACAATGTTATCGTTGGGATAGAATAGAGTACCTTAAAGATCTGCATGAAAAAGGAAAAGCTGAAGGTTTTAAAATCGGTGCTAAAATTGTTCGTGGCGCCTATATGGAAAAAGAAAATGAACGCGCCAAACGTTTAGGTTATCCTTCTCCTATTTGTGAAAGCAAAGAAGCTACAGATGTGAACTTTAATAGTGTAATGTCTTATTGTTTAGCTAATCTGGAGGATATTTCAGTGTATATAGGTACACACAACGAGGTAAGCAATTATCTGGCGCTACAGATCATCGAGGATAAGGGATATGATATAAATCATCCACATATCTGGTTTAGTCAGTTATTTGGGATGAGTGACCATTTAAGTTATAATTTAGCAAAAAAGGGCTATAATTCGGCCAAATTGGTTCCTTTTGGCCCAGTTAGAGATGTAGTCCCTTATTTAATGCGTAGGGCACAGGAGAACTCATCAGTGAAAGGGCAAACCGGTAGGGAGCTTTCCTTATTGCTTGAAGAACGTAAGCGCAGAAAAGGTCACGAAACAAGACACGATCGCCAGGAAAAAGAAAGTTTTTAATTCTTTTGAAAGGTCCTATTGCCGATTTTTACAGTGATCAGACGATATTAATTTAAATAGGTCTCTGGTCTGTTTTTTATCGAGATTTACTTCGTTTTAAGACGGTAATGGCTGTGAGCAACTGGGGTTCTTTAATTTGTTTCATGTTTAATTCAGGAAATCTGATAAGTTCCCATCGTTTATCATTATATTCCAGAGCGGTTAGATTTTCAATCCAATCTCCGGAATTTAAATATAAACAGGTTCCTTTTTTATTGGTTTTTCTCACAATTCTGGGTTGATGAATATGTCCGCATACTACATATTTATATCCATTTTCTATAGCAAGATCGGTCGCCGTCTTCTCAAAATCATCTATAAATTTAATAGCCCCTTTTACCTTATTTTTAATCTTTTTGGAAAGGGAATATTTTTTTCGACCTATTCTTACCAAACACCAGTTTAAAAAGCGATTAATCAAAATTAAAAAATCATAACCCCAGCCTCCAAGCTTTGCGATCCATTTGGCATTTTGTATAGAGACGTCAAAAACATCGCCGTGAAAAAACCAGGCTTTCTTTCCGTCAAGTTCTAAAACCAGTTTATCTACAATAGAAAAAGAACCCATAAAAGTTTCACTAAACTTTCTAAGCATTTCATCGTGATTACCAGTAATATAAATTATTTCGGTTCCGCTGGTGCTTAAGTCGATTATTTTCTTGATAACTTCAAGATGTGATTTAGGAAAGTAGCGTTTCCTAAATTGCCAGATATCAATAAAATCACCGTTTAGGATTATTTTTTCAGGTGCTACGCTATCAAGATATAGCAATAATTCTTTCGCGTGGCATCCAAAAGTTCCTAAATGAACATCTGAAATTACCAACAAATCGATTTTTCGCTTTTTTACCAATATAGTCTTCTTTTTTGCAAAGGAAAGTTGTTTTTAGGAAAATGATATTAAGCTGATCTTAAGCAATCTTCAATTAATTGTTATTCAGCCTGGCTATCTTAAAACTATAAAATACAGAACGTTTTAACTGAAATCCTGGAATCAAAATTAAAGTTTAGATTGATATTGGGCATTTTCTCCCAGAAATACGAATGTTTTACTAAAATCAATTTTTAAATTATAGCCTAAAAAATTACATTTGTTCAAAATCGATCAAATGGCAGGAAATTCCTTCGGAAAAATTTTTAAGCTCACCACTTTTGGTGAATCACACGGGCCGGCAATTGGTGGTATCATCGATGGATGCCCAGCAGGGTTAAAACTAGATTTTGAAGCAATTCAGGATGAGTTAAACCGAAGAAAACCTGGCCAGTCTGCCATTGTAACGCAGCGCAAAGAACCAGACACGGTAGAATTCTACTCGGGTACTTTTGAAGGACAAACCACAGGCACTCCTATTGGTTTTGTTATTCATAACGCGAATCAAAAATCTAAAGATTATTCTCATATAAAAGATACCTATCGCCCCAGTCATGCAGATTATACATATGATGAAAAATATGGCGTAAGGGATTATCGCGGTGGCGGTCGTAGTTCGGCACGAGAAACGGCAAGTAGGGTAGTGGCAGGAGCTATCGCGAAACAGATGCTTAAATCGGTTAAAATTACAGCCTATGTAGACTCTGTAGGCAAGATTTCCCTGGATAAACCTCATTATGAAGTAGATTTTTCGTTAATTGAAACCAATCCGGTACGTTGTCCGGATAAAGCGAAAGCGGAAGAAATGGAGGCTTATATCAAGCAAATCAGATCTGAAGGTGATACCGTTGGAGGTACCGTTCGTTGTGTGATTAGTGGTGTTCCTAAAGGATTGGGCGAACCGGTTTTTGACAAATTGCATGCGGAATTAGGGAAAGCTATGCTTTCTATTAATGCCGTAAAAGGTTTTGAATATGGCAGCGGTTTTGAAGGCACTGCAATGAAAGGAAGTGAACACAACGACCTTTTTAATGAAGACGGTACTACAAAAACTAACTTAAGTGGTGGTATACAGGGCGGCATTTCAAACGGAATGGATATTTATTTTAATGTAGCTTTTAAGCCTGTTGCGACCATCATGCAAAAGCAGGATACCATTAATAAAGACGGAGATGTAATCGAAATGCAGGGAAAAGGTCGCCACGATCCATGTGTGGTACCAAGAGCGGTACCTATTGTAGAAGCTATGGCCGCACTAACCATTGCAGATTTTTTCCTTCAGGATAAATCTTCAAAACTTTAAAAGAACAATACAGAAAACCACACTATGAAGAAATTAGCACTGCATTGGCAGATTTTACTGGGAATGTTTACCGGAGTTGTTTTTGCCCTGATCATGACCAATTTTAGCTGGGGAGCCGAATTTGTAAGTGATTGGATAAAACCATTTGGAAACATTTTTATTAATGCCTTAAAGCTTATTGCAGTTCCGCTAATTTTAGCTTCGCTAATTAAAGGTATTTCTGATCTAAAAGATATCTCTAAATTGTCCAAAATGGGCCTTCGTACCATTGGGATTTATATTACCACCACCATTATTGCGGTGAGTATCGGTCTGGTGATGGTTAACCTTATTAATCCCGGTGGCACTATTGAGGAAGATACGCGCCAGGAGCTAATAAGCAGTTATGAAGGTGACGCCGTAGGTGTACAGGCTAATGCCGCCAAACAAAAAGAAGCGGGACCCTTACAGGCTTTAGAAGATTTAGTGCCCAGTAATATTTTTGCTGCCGCAAGTGATAACGGGAATATGCTGCAGGTGATTTTCTTTGCTATTTTCTTTGGGATTGGTTTGATCCTTATCGACGAGAAAACCGCCAAACCGGTAAAAGATTTCTTTGATGGCTTTAATGAGGTCATCCTTAAATTAATCGATTTGATCATGCTTTTTGCGCCATACGGAGTTTTTGCTTTGTTGGCAGCATTAGTTGTAGAATCCCCAAGTACAGATCTTTTCGCTGCCCTGGCCATGTATGCTTTAACCGTGCTAATTGGTTTGGCATTAATGATAGGGGTTTATATTCTTCTGGTTTGGGTTTTTACCAAAAATAAACCATCCTTTTTTATCAATGGTATTGCTCCGGCACAGCTTTTAGCATTTTCAACAAGTTCTAGTGCCGCAACCTTACCGGTAACGATGGAGCGTGTTGAAGAACATATGGGCGTTCATAAAGAGGTAACCAGTTTTGTATTACCCATTGGCGCCACCATCAATATGGATGGGACAAGTTTATATCAGGCAGTAGCGGCAGTTTTTATCGCGCAGGCTTTTGGAATCGATTTAACTATAGGTGCGCAATTAGGGATTATAGCCACAGCAACGCTTGCTTCTATAGGTTCGGCTGCCGTACCGGGAGCAGGAATGGTAATGCTTGTTATTGTTTTAGCGCAAGCCGGAATCCCAGAAGCCGGTTTAGCTCTTATCTTTGCCATAGACCGACCACTAGATATGTGCAGAACTACGGTAAATGTTACCGGAGATGCCGCCGTTTCTGTAATGGTTGCAAAATCAGTAGGTATGATGGGCCCACCAAACGTTAAAGAATGGGATGAAGAATACGCGAAAAAAAAGCGGTAAACAGGTTGAAAGTGGAAAGTTAGCAAGTTTAAAGTTTTTAAGGTTCAAAATTTAGTCCTGCTTCCTGGATCTTGATTCTATATTCTAAATACAAATAACTAAGCTGTCATTTCGAGCGCAATGAAATGAAGCCGAGAAATCTCAATCAAATAAAAGGTTTCTCCAGTTTACCACTATGGCTTCGATACGATTGCTCCTTCGTTGCAATCACTCAGCCGTCGCTAAATACTTCAAGGTTCAAAAGTTGTTATAAGAACCCTAATTCAGCATTCAAAATCAATAGTCCAGCTTTCTGGATCTTGATTCTATATTCTATCAGAGTACAAAGTCTAAAAGCTTAAAGTATTTAGGCTTTCAAATTCCAGGTTTAAAATTTAAAGTTCAATAAAAACAGTTGATAAGAGTTGCTCATTTTTCATGGCTCATTGTTAATTGTAAACAGATTTTTTCATTCCATTAAACTCGGGCCAAATGAAATTTGTCATACTCATTCTTTGTAAAGGATGGATTAGCAATTACAAGTTTACGATAAGAAGTTTTGCATCAATCTTCTCTTATTTTAAATCTCAAATCACTTTTTACCTTTAGTGCTTCATGAAAAGATTTTATAAAATCTAACTTAAGTTCATAATCAATATTGTAGATTGAAAGTGTGGCGTCAACTTTAGATTTATTAGCTTCAGCAATACTTAGATTATTTCGATAATTATTCAAAGCACCCCATCCCATTCCCAATAATGTTATTGCAATTGCCGCGATTATAATATAATAGGGACTACATAAGTCATAACGGAGAAGTATTTAAAATAGTCAAGAAATAAATAATCTAAATAGAATAGTGTAATTGCAAAAATATTAAACAGAAAAAAATAGCTATATACCCACCATTTATTTTTCAGTATTTTCTGAAATTCTGCATTGGTCTCGACGATTTTTCGTTTTCTTTTTTCTCCAAATTCTATTTTATTGCAAGTATCTGTAAAACTCGGTTTATTTCGAGTTAATCCGCAAATATTTCCTTTTTTTAAATTTACATCTTGATGTTCGCAAAGTTCGCAATGCCAATGAGGTTCCATGGGTATATTTTTTAGAACGGAAAAGGTGAAAATTTAATCCAAAAACTTAGTTTTAAGTTCGGGGGTGGGGATCATGCAGCTTTCTTTTTTTCCAAACCATTTGTACCGATTGTTAGCAATACCTTTATATACTGCATCTCGAAGTCCTTTTGGTAAAAATTTGAAAATTTTTAGACTTTGACATATGCCGCTTAAATCACTAGAAATTTCTAATGCAGCATCAGATTTTTCGTACCATGCAACACCGGGTTCAATAAGAATAATCGAATCCAAATAATTAGGATCTATATTGCGTTCTTCTAAAAGCTTACGACCAATTTCACTTTGCAAAGAGGCAAAGCGAAATTGATCGTTTTTATCATGTTTTATAATGAATATCACGGCATCGTTGCAAAGATTGCATACGCCATCAAAAAGTATGATTTTTTTATCTTCGGGAATATTCATTATGATTTTTTCATGGCTTGTACCAGTTCTAGTTTTTCAATATCTACCTGGGTAGTGAACATACCGTAATTTACTGTGGCCTTACCTTTTTCGATTTTGTCAAGGGTTCCTACACTTCGGCTATCTTCTAAACGTACCCGATCACCAAGTTTTACTTTAGCCTTTGGTTTGTTTGCTTCTTTTTTAGCAGCAATTTCTTCTTGTTTTTTCTCCTCTTTTTTCTTTTGTCGAATTACTTCAACTTTCTTTTCGGCTTCAGCTTTTATTTTTTCTTCTCTTGCCTTTTCGGCTTTTCGCTGTTTGGCATTTTGTTTTTTACGCTTCGAATTTTCTATCGCTACCATTTTAAGGAATTCACCAATAAGTTCCTTTTTGTTATTGTTGGTAAAGAACTTTTCGCTGATATCGTTTACTTTTTGACCTAAATAAATCATACGCTGATTCGTGTCAAAAAGCTCCTGATAGTCTTCTAATTTCTGCTGAATGCGGGCATTGGTTTCCTCTAATTTATCTTTTTGTACCGCCGCTTTTTGCTCTTTTTGTTTTAAAGAATCGGTGGTTTTCTGAAGCTTACTGCGTTCCTGCTGCAATTTCGCAATACTGCGATCAAAACGAATTTTACCACGCTCTACTTTTTTCTTGGAGCGATTGATCAAACTATAAGGAATGCCGTTTTTCTGAGCGACCTCAAAAGTAAATGAACTTCCGGCTTCTCCCACACGAAGTTTAAACATAGGTTCTAAACTCTTGGAATCAAAAAGCATGTTTGCATTGCTCATATCGGGCAATTCGTTCGCTAATTTTTTTAGGTTAGCGTAATGCGTGGTTAAAATTCCAAAACTCTCTTTTTCGTAAAAAACTTCCAGAAAGGTTTCTGCTAAAGCACCACCCAGTTCAGGATCACTACCGGTTCCAAATTCGTCGATTAAGAACAGCGTTTTATCATCACATTTCCGAAGAAAATAATTCATATTCTTTAACCGGTACGAATAGGTACTTAGATGATTTTCTATCGACTGATTATCTCCAATATCGGTTAAAATCCTATTAAAAAAGGAAACTCTGCTAAATTCGTGAACCGGAATTAAGATCCCGCTTTGCAACATTAATTGCAGTAAACCAACCGTTTTAAGTGTAATACTTTTACCACCGGCGTTTGGTCCCGAAATGACCACAATACGGTTATTCTTACTTAAGTCGATATCCTGCGGATAAGTTTTTGTTCCTTTTTTATTGTTACTGATCAGTAATAGAGGATGATAGGCTTCTTTAAGCTGAATTTCCTGATCTGCCGTGATTGTAGGTAATATTCCGTTGATCTTTTCTGCGTACTTGGCTTTGGCCGCAATTACATCGATCTTCGTCAATAATTTTTGATAGGCTATTAAAAGGGATCTAAAGGGACGCACAAATTCGGTGAGCTCTTTTAAAATCCGGTTGACTTCCTCTTTTTCTTCATACTGAAGATTATTGAGCTCACGGGTATACTGAAAAGTGGATTCCGGCTGAATAAAAACAATGCTTCCGGTTTTAGAACTTCCCATAATTCCACCTTTCACCTTACGGCGATACATCGCCTTTACAGCAAGTACCCTAACATTTTCTACCACACTCTCCCTGATATCATCAAGGTAACCATAAGAAGAATAGGTGCTTAAAGCACTGTTGAAACTACCATTAATTTGCCCTTTAACCGAATTTATTTTACGCCTTAGGCTTTGTAAAAGGGGAGAAGCATCATCCTTAATTTCACCAAAACGATCTACAATTTTATTGATTTGATCGATAAGCACCGTTGTATATTCGATTTCTGAAACCGTTTGATGCAAGTTTGGATATATTTGCTGGAATTTATTAAAATAACGAATTTGGGTATTTACCGTTTCCGATAAACCTGCGATTTTTCTAAAACCCGAAACCTCTAAAATAGTCTCCTCTATATTCAGCAGTTTAAGCTCATTATTAATCTGGTCGAAACCATGATTGGGAATGGGGCTTTCCTGCATTTTAGAACTTACATATTCGTTGGTTTGATGTAATCCGAAATAGGTTTTTTTATAGTTTTTATAAGGTGTAATCTCTAAAGCTTTCGCTTTTCCGGGATCCGTCACACATAACTCGCTTATTTGCTCTCTTACTACCGGAAACTCTAAATCTGCAAGGCTTTTCTCTGTAATCTTTATCATAGACATTCCCTCATCGAGGGTTTAATTTTCATTATTCATCCGATCTTTTTTACAGCAATCGGTATGCATAGCCATTTTAAAATTCTATCGCTTGTATCACTTTTGTGCTATCCCAAAAGGTTGTTTTATTTTTCCTATTTTTGGGAACACTGCAAATTTACTTAAAATTATAATGAACGTAAATATCAACGAAGGCTGGAAAACGCATTTAGAAACCGAATTTGAGAAAGATTATTTTAAAAATCTGGTTGAATTTGTTAAAAATGAATATTCAAACTTTAATGTGTATCCTAAAGGGAAGCATATTTTTGCTGCTTTCGATCATTCTAAATTTGAAGATACACGGGTTGTTATTTTAGGTCAGGATCCCTATCACGGACCGGGACAGGCAAACGGACTTTGTTTTTCGGTGAATGATGGTATCCCGCAACCACCGTCTCTGGTGAACATTTTTAAAGAAATCCACAATGATACGGGTAGTAGCATACCGCAATCCGGGAACCTGGAACGATGGGCATATCAGGGCGTATTGCTACTCAATGCTACACTAACGGTAAGAGCACACCAGGCAGGGTCGCATCAAGGTAAAGGCTGGGAGCAGTTTACCGATCGTGTAATTGAAATTGTTTCGGCAGAAAAAGAAAATGTCGTTTTTATGCTTTGGGGTGGTTATGCGAAAAAGAAAGCCTCAAAAATCGATAGCTCTAAACATTTAATTTTAACCAGTGGGCATCCTTCACCTTTAAGTGCAAACCGCGGTTATTGGTTTGGTAACAAGCATTTTACTAAAGCAAACGAGTATCTTATTGCCAATGGTAAAAAGCCAATTGAATGGTAGTTTTTACAATGTAAGTTTAAATAAGTTTAAAGTTTAAAGTTTAAAAGTTTAAAGTTTAAAAAGTTCAAGGTTCAAAGTTGTTGTACGGTGAAAAGTCATTCCAAATTCCAAATTCAACATTTAAAATTCAAAAAAGTTCGATAATGGTCACTTCGAGTATCAAATTTTGGAAAGCAATGGAAAAATTTGATGTATCGAGAAGTCTGTTTTGAGTAAAAAGTTTGAAAGTTCAAAGATGTTGTATCTCGAAGTTTTCTTCAGTACATTATACAGTTTACAGTATAAAGTCCTTCAAAATTCAACATTCAAAATCTAAAATAATAATCCTGATTCCTGATTCTTGCATCTCTTCTCTATATTCTCTTTTCTAAATCCAAACGAATTCCAATGTCATTTCGACTGAAGCGCAGCGAAATGGAGAAATCTCAATCAAATAAAAGGTTTCTCCAGTTTACCACTATGGCTTCGATACGATTGCTCCTTCGTTGCAATCACTCAGCCGTCGCTAAATACTTCAAGCTTTAAAAGTTGTTGTACGGTGAAAAGTCTTTCCACATGACTTATATATCGTTTAATATAGGATGCCATTACTATCTTACCCTGGTGCTAGATGTTTATAGCCGAATGATTACAGGATGGAGCTTATCGGCCAACATGACCACAGAGGACACCGTTGTTCCAGCCTTTAAGATGGCTGTAGCAGTTCTAGACAATCAAGAACGCAAAAAACTTATTTTTCATTCAGACAGGGGCAGCCAGTATGGTTCAGACAAAATGGAACAACTCCATAAGCACTATTCAACCACCCCTAGCATGGGAGGGAAAGCCTGGGAGAATGCCCATGCAGAGTCTATAAATGGGATACTTAAGAATGAGTATATCAATTTCGAAAATATGAATATATCACTTAAACAAGCTCAAAAGTTGGTAGAAGAGGCCATTTATTTATATAATTTTGAGCGGCCACATGGTTCACTGAAAAATAGGAAACCACAAGAATTTTTAAACTTTGTTCAGCGCTTAGCTACTGAACAAAGACCAGTATTTAAAATAAATTATTAACTTGAAAAAAGGCAACCTTATTCAGGCAAGGTCAGTTGGTAAACAGAAAACTGTATATCGTATACTGTATTAAAAATAAGAATCCTTAGCGTACTTTAAATTTTGAACCTTGCAACTAAAAACTTTAAACTCTACTGTCACTTCGAGTGATTTCGAAGAATGAGAAATTGTATCGAGAAGTCTTTTCAATATTCAATTATCGATAAACAAAAAACTATTTGCCATAAACTCTAGATTCTTACAGATTATACAAAATACAGGAACTATCGATAGTATTAGAAATAAGATCAAGTCTTAATAATTGTTGCTGCACTTCTTCCAGGTCTGCTTCGCTAATTTGTTGCTGACTCCAGCTTGTAATTTCCATCCACTTTCTAATATCTTCAATTTTTTGTCCGTAACGCTCGGCAAAAACTTTATCGATTCCCGGAATGTTTAAAATTTCAGAAGATTTTTGATTTACGATATCGATCATTTTGCGCACATCAGCATAATCAATTTTTAAAATTTCATTTTTTACGGCAATCACAAAACAAGGCCATGGAGTAGGGCAGTCTACAACCCTTCTAAAAGTGCCATTATCTACAAGAGGTTTGGTCGTGAAATGCTCCCACATAAAATAATCGGCACGACCTTCTTTTAAAGCTTTAACGGCTCCGTTAATATCTCCGACAATTTCGAATTCCAGCTTGGAAGGATCCCAAGCCTGATTTTGCGCATTGACATAAGCCATTAACTGTGAACCCGAGCCAACCCGGCTAATCGCTACTTTTTTACCAGCTAAATCTTCGATACTTTGATAATCAGATCCGGCATCTACATGGATTCCCCAAATAAGCGAAGATGCAATATAAGACTGTACAATTCTAGCTTCGTTTCCAGAAATAATATCTTTTACGGCACCCTCGGTAAGTAGTACGGCCACATCTATCTCTCCATTTCGCAGTGCCCTTGTCATTGCTCCGGTACCATCCGGGAAATCTTTCCAGATCACATTGATATCCTGATTTTTAAATTCATCATTTTCAATGCACAAATGCCACGGAAGGTTAAAATGTTCTGGGACTCCGCCTACTTTTAGAGTTTTCATATATTATGTTTTTGTTTGAGGTAATCATAGATTGCATATTGCGACCTGTTCTTATGCTCATCTTTTCCAGGTTTTACATACTGGTTGGTTTCTCCGGCATCCTGAATTCTGGCTTTTACATTATCACTTAACTGAATGGTGAGAATATCTTTTAATTCTTCAAAAATGTCCCTGTCATAAATCGGGGTTACTACCTCAATCCGGCGATCGAGATTTCGGTTCATCCAGTCGGCACTTCCAAAAAACATCAATTCATCGCCATCATTTTCAAAAAGATAAATTCTGCCGTGCTCTAAATAACGGTCAACAACACTCGTAATATAAATATTTTCGCTTAAACCTTCAACTCCGGGAATCAAACATGTGAATCCGCGTACTAAAAGTCGTATTTCTACCCCCGCTTTGCTGGCTTTATAAAGAAGATCTATAATTTCGTAATCTTCCAGGCTATTCATTTTAGCAGTGATTTTTGCTTTTTTCCCCATTCGCGCATTTTCGATCTCATTATAGATCAAGGTGGTAAATTTTTGCCGAGTTGAAAATGGGGATATTAAAAGATGCTTTTCTCTTGGTACGATAAGTTCGCCCTCTAATACCATAAAAAGCCTGGCCATTTCTTTGGTTAGTTTGGGGTTAGCGGTAAAAAGGGCATGGTCACAATAAATTTTTGAAGTATCGCTGTTAAAATTACCGGTACCGATATACGAATAGTTTACGCTTTCTTTACCTTCCTGTCTAGAAATCATCATGATCTTGGAATGTACCTTAATTTTTGGAAAGCTGTAAATGACATTCGCTCCTTTTTCTTCAAATTTTCTTCCCCAGATGATATTATTTTCTTCATCAAAACGGGCTTTTGCTTCTACAAATACAGTGACCTCTTTTCCTTTTTCCAGGGCTTCCAGCAAACTGCTGGTTAAGGGAGAATTATCAGCTACCCTGTAAAGTGATATTTTAATGTGGGTCACATGATCATCCTTTACCGCCTGATCCAAAAAGCGCTCAACGTATTGAAATGACATATAAGGAAAATGAACTAACTGATCTTTTTCTTTTATACTCTTAAAATAATCAGTCGAATTTTCTAAAATTTTATGCGCTATGGGAGGATGTTCACCAAAATGAAGTTCTGGGTTATTGGTGGGATCTTTTAGCGATAAAAAATCTTTGAAGTTATGATATTTACCTCCCGGCATCATATCTATTTTTCCTAAATGCAGCAGGTGTCTTAGTTTCTTCTGTACCGCTTTGGGCATAGCGGCATCATAGAGCAGACGGGTAGGCTGGCCATCTGTACGCTGTTTTAAACTTTCATAGATCTTCTCGGCCAGCACGCCTTCGTATTGATCTTCGATATAAAGCTCAGCATCCCGACTTAACTTTATTTCGTAGATGCCGGTAATATTATCTTTGGGAAATAAACAGGGAAGCTCACTCCGCACGATTTCATCTAAATAGGTAAGCATATTTTTACCATGCTCAAAATAAACAAAACGACCACACTGATCTACCGGAATATTCACCACACCCAATTCGTTTTCATTATCGAAAGTGATTAAAAAATAAATCATGGCGTTATCTAGAAAAAGATCATTTTCTTTAGAAAGATCTACTTTTTTAATTTCCAGATGTTTTTTTACATGATCTGTAAAATAGGTATTGGTAAAATCCTGTTGTTCTTTCGTAAAATGTTCGGAATCTACGATATGAATATTATTTGCAGCAAGTTCGGGTAGAATTTGCATGGTATAGATAGCACCAAAACGATCCTGCTGTTCTTTTACTTCCTTTAAAATTTGTTTGGTAAGTCGGTTTGGCTTTAAAGCCAGCTTTTTACGAATACTTTTTTCTACACGCTTCATTTGGCGAAGCTGAGATACCCGCACTCTAAAATACTCATCCAGATTTGAGGAAAATATGGCGAGAAACTTTATACGTTCAAAAAGTGGGTTTAATTTATCTTCTGCTTCCTGTAGAACTCTTTCATTAAAATATAGCCAATTAAGGTCCCGATGTCTAAATCGATCTTCGGTGGGTTGTTGCATTTCTAGTTCGCTTGTATTTAACCAAAAATACAAAGTTGACTTTTGTTCGTATTCTAATTTTCTGTTAAATAAGGCTCAGGAAGTTAGTTTATCCAGGCAGTGGCCAATAAGTTTCTCCATGGTTTTTTGTGGCGTTGTGCTAAATTCTCCTGTGGCACGATTGGCCAGAATCACATTCATAGAAACAGCATTATGTCCCAACAGTTTAGACATACCGTAAATACCAGAGGTTTCCATTTCAAGATTCGTGATTTTTTGATCATGATAATTGAAGGTCGCCAGTTTAGCATTCATTTGATCATCCTGTAAACCAAGACGCAGTGAGCGTCCCTGCGGGCCATAAAAACCGATATTTGTCGCCGTAATCCCTTTAAAAATATCTTCAGCATCTAATAGCTTCTGTAATTTTTTACTATTGTCAACAACATACGGATGTGCTTTTTTTGGGAACCAATCCATATGTTTTATAAAGGCTTCGGAAAAATGATTATCTATTATCTCCTCACTTTGATAAAAGTGAAGTAATCCATCAAAGCCAATAGCTTTTTCGCTTAAAAGGAAAGTATCTATCGGAATTTCGGCCTGGATGCTACCGGTTGTTCCAATTCTTATAATATCTAGCGATTTTATTTGTTTTTTGACCTCTTTTTTTTCAAAATCAATATTCACTAAGGCATCAAGCTCATTAAAAACAATATCGATATTATCAGTTCCAATTCCGGTAGAAATTACACTAATACGTTTACCGCGATAGCTCCCGGTTTGAGTATGAAACTCCCTTTTTTTAATGCTGAATTCTATATCGTCAAAATGTTCGGTAACCTTAGCTACACGATCGGGATCACCAACGGTAATAATCGTATCGGCTAAATGTTCTGGGCGCAAATTTAAATGATAGATGCTACCATCTTCGTTCAGAATAAATTCAGAAGCTTTTAAGGGCATGTTATAATTTTAATAATTGATGTACTTCAGGATCATAAAGAAAATCATACATTTTGGCTCCTCCAAAAACATCATCATTCTTTAATTCCCGATAAAAATTTTTCTTACCGTCCAGCACTAAATGACCTTTTTCGGTAAGTTTTACTTTTTGTCCTTCAGCGGCATAAAAAATAGACAGCTTCTCCAGTATACGTCTCATCTGTACATCGCTATAGCCATAATACCCCTGATACTCCAGGGCATATCCCATAAGTTGCGTATAATTATTGATGTTTCGTTCCCTAATTAAACGAAGGATATTTCGTTCTAAAGAATTGATGCCAGTGATACTGTTAGGAAAGCGCTCGATATGCGCCCTGATACAACTGGAAAGATACTCGAAATTGGTATTGGTTTTTATCTGGCGTTTTAACAGTATTGGGTTGTTACTACAATACAGTTCCCACATAAGATTCGCTACTTCCAAATCGTTCTCTACCAGTAAAATTTTATTGTTATAATGATTTAAAAGTTGCTTTCCTGATAATTGAGAAAGAGGGGTGAGTTTTTCGTCACCTTTTAATTTCTTGCTGCAAACAAGGTAAAACGGTACCTCTTTTTTATGCTCGGTAAGATAGCTAATCGTAGCCAATACGTTTATATGGCAAAAAAGATCGAATTCAAACCATAAAATGATATGATCATAGTCTTCGATCTTTTTGAGTTTTTTTAATTCTGAAACAAATTCATGCTGGTAGTCTTCCGCAGAAATTCCATAAAAATTTTGAAGAAATTTCTTTCTTATTTTTATAAATTCGGCCGATCCGACTTCCTGTACTGCAGGACCTTCACAAAGCATTTCACGCCAAACGATCTGTTGGCCCGGTAAATCCAGCTCTGCCACGCTTTCTGCGAGGCTATCGCCATTAATTATATGTAAAGGTTTTTTTTCCAAAATTATCCGCCAACGCGTTTTATGTTATATCCTTCTTTTTGCAGGATTTGCATCACTTTTTCGCGATCGTCCCCCTGTATGATGATTTCACCATCTTTGGTAGAGCCGCCAACACCGCATTTTTTCTTTAAAAGTTTCCCCAATGCGATCAAATCTTCATCGGGGCCAACAAATCCTTTTACTATGGTCACGGTTTTACCACCGCGGCCTTTATTACTAAAATGAGCTTCCAGTCGTTGGTCTTTTGGTTTTAGGTTTTCTTCCTGTTCGTTTTCTACATACTCACTTTCATCAAAATCATTATTCGTAGAAAAAACAAATCCGCCTAAGTCCTCTAGTCCTAATTTCTTTTTAGCCATAAATTACTTTTTCAATAATCCAATTTCCACAAGTCGCTGGTGTAAAAATTCACCTGCAGTAATATCTTCGTAATGTTTTGGATGTTCTTCATCTATACATTCTTCTAAACAATCTAAAGGCATTTCACTACGAGGATGCATAAAGAAAGGAATAGAATAACGAGGTTCACTCCATTGCTCCTTAGGTGGGTTAATCACGCGGTGAATCGTAGAGCGCAATTTATTATTGGTATGTCGTTCCAGCATATCTCCAACATTAATCACAAGTTCGTCTTCACCGGGTACCGCATCGATCCATTCACCATCTTTCCTAAGCACCTGTAAACCTCCGGTTGACGCTCCCATTAACAAAGTGATTAAATTAATATCACCATGGGCACCGGCACGTACGGCTCCTTTAGGCTCCTCTGTAATAGGAGGGTAGTGGATAGGTCTTAAAATAGAGTTCCCGTTACTGGCCCAGTGGTCAAAATAAGTTTCTTCCAGACCAATATACAAGGCTAACGCACGTAATACGTAAATCCCGGTTTTTTCAAGCATGCGATAGGCTTCCATACCCACATGATTAAAATCCTTAAGCTCTTTTACCTGTACATTTTCCGGGTATTCTTCTTTTAGATTAGCATCTTCAGCGGGTTCCTGCCCAAAATGCCAGAATTCTTTTAAATCCCCTTCTTTTTTTCCTTTGGCATGTTCCTTCCCAAAGGAAATATAACCGCGTTGTCCGGCCAGGCCTTCTATTTCGTATTGCTGTTTGGTTTCTACCGGTAAGTTAAAAAAAGCTTTAACCTCTTTGTATAATTCTTCCACCAGATCATCACTTAAAAAATGATTTTTAAGCGCTACAAACCCTATTTCTTCGTAAGCTTTCCCTATTTCATCAACAAACTTTTGCTTTCTTGCAGGATCATCAGATACAAAATCTGCAAGATCAACACTAGGTATATTCGTCATTGCCATTTAATCTCTTTTTTTATTGATAAAGCACACAAACTTAATGAAAAAAAGGCCAATTTCAACAGGATTTAATACTTAGCTAACAAATGCAGCCGTAGATGGCAGTCTTAAAATTACATATTTTAAACGGAATAAACAGGTAAAAAATTCGTGTTTTTTCTAAAATCCATAGACGCTTCATTTTCTATTTCTTTACATTTGAATATAACTAGACTTGTAGCTATGGATCATCCTTCAACAGAAATGTTTTTTGCCTCAGAAGCCTATTCTCAAGAATTTTTAATCGACTTATACAAAAAGCTTTTAAAACCTCGTCTGGTAGAAGAAAAGATGCTTATTCTACTACGGCAGGGGAAAATAAGCAAATGGTTTGCCGGTATAGGACAGGAAGCCATTTCGGTTGGATTAACAGCTGCTTTGCAGGAAGAAGAATATATCCTGCCCATGCACCGCAATCTGGGAGTTTTTACAACCAGAAATATCCCATTACATCGCCTGTTCTCGCAGTGGCAGGGAAAAATGAATGGTTTTACAAAAGGCAGGGATCGCAGTTTCCATTTTGGAACGCAAGAATACAAAATTATCGGGATGATCTCCCATTTAGGGCCGCAACTAGGTGTTGCAGACGGTATTGCCCTTGCCCATAAATTAAGAAACGAAAAAAGACTAACAGCGGTGTTCACCGGAGAAGGGGGAACCAGTGAAGGTGATTTTCATGAAGCACTAAACATTGCATCCGTCTGGGCCTTACCGGTTTTGTTTTGCATCGAAAATAACGGCTACGGTTTATCAACTCCTACAAATGAGCAATATCACTGTGAACATTTGGCCGATCGCGCCAAAGGCTATGGTATGGAATCCCATATAATCGACGGAAATAACCTGTTGGAAGTCTACTCGAAAATATCTGATATCGCCAGTGATATTCGTGAAAACCCGCGTCCTGTATTGATCGAGTTTAAAACCTTTAGAATGCGTGGGCACGAGGAAGCCAGCGGTACTGCTTATGTTCCAGACAGCCTTTTAGCGCATTGGGGAGAAAAAGATCCCGTGTTACGCTATGAACAGCATTTACTGGAACACGGAATTTTAAACAACGAATGGGCAGCACATATGAAATGGGAAATTAAACAGGAAATAGAAGAGCACCTGAGTATTGCAGCGAATGATAACCCTCCTGTTTTTACTGAAAGTACCGAGTTAAATGAGGTATTTCAAAAATCACATAATCAGGCACTTGAAATTTCATCAGAAAAACAAGAAATACGATTTATAGATGCGGTAAGTGATGCTTTAAAAATAGGCATGCGCCAACATCCCAACCTGGTTTTAATGGGACAGGATATTGCCGAGTATGGTGGTGTTTTTAAAATAACATCTGGATTCTTAGAGGAGTTTGGTAAACATCGCGTAAGAAATACTCCTATTTGTGAAAGCGGGATTATAGAAGTAGCTGCGGGGCTCTCAATTGTGGGAATGAAAGCGGTCGTAGAAATGCAGTTTGCCGATTTTGTAAGTTCAGGCTTTAATCCTATCGTAAATTATATAGCCAAGCAGTATTATCGATGGGGACAAAATGCCGATGTGGTGATTAGAATGCCCTGTGGGGCCGGTGTAGGAGCAGGGCCGTTTCATAGTCAGTCTAACGAAGCCTGGTTTACAAAGGTACCGGGATTAAAAGTAGTTTATCCCTCAAATGCCAGTGATGCTAAAGGTTTATTGCTAGCTGCCATTAACGATCCTAATCCTGTGTTATATTTTGAGCATAAAGCGTTGTACCGAACGCAGAAAGAACCTGTTGCTATGGGGGAATATGAAGTTGAAATAGGGAAGGCAGCTATCGTAAGACCAGGAACAAGATTAACGATTATCAGTTATGGTGCTGCCTTACAGGAAATATTGAAAATTATAGAAAAAGAAAATATAGAAGATACTGAAGTTATTGATCTAAGAAGCCTTCAGCCTTTAGATAAGGAGACCATTTTCACTTCCGTAAAAAAGACGGGAAGAGTAATTATCGTAATAGAAGATTCGTTGTTTGGCAGTATGGCTTCAGAAATTGCCGCCCAAATTAGTGAAAATTGTTTCGAGTTTTTAGATGCTCCTGTAATGAGACTGGGCAGTCTGGAAACACCAATTCCTTTTTCTCCTGCCTTGGAAAGCGGTTATTTACCCTACCAAAAATTTCAACAAAAACTAAAAGAATTAATAGAATATTAATAACTATTGCTTTTTCGAGTCATGTAATTAAGAATTGTTAACAACACCTCTGTTAAAGTATTAATAATCTTTTGTCTGCACTGAATCCCTGCGCTAATTTAGGCATAGCTAATCAAAAAAATCTATTATGATACGTTTAATTGTAATTTTCCTAATCATTGCTATTGTAGCCGCAATTTTTGGATTTGGAGGGATCGCTTCCGGAGCAACAGAGATCGCTAAGATCATTTTCTACATCTTTATCGTTTTACTGGTTATTTCATTATTAAGCAGACTGTTTAGACGATAATCGAAGCAGCAACGAAAATTTATCCAATGTAGACCTCAAAAACATGTTGCGCTGCATTTGGTTTTTTTTTTATAAAAACTACTACTATGAAGAAAGTAATTTCAATTACAGCACTACTTATTTTATTAGTGTCTTGTGGCGGGCCAAGTAAAGTAGCCAAAGAAGCAAGAAAGACGTTTGATGGAACATGGACGCTTACCAACATTACTTATCCTAACAACACTGGGACGTTTGATGTAACGCTATTTAATGATGCTTCTGCCAGTTGTTTTGAAGGAAGTACCTGGGATTTTGTATCCAATAATAATAGAGGGACTTACGAAATTTCTGGTCCCAACTGTGTAGGAGGTCCCCGTTATTACATATGGTCTATCGACGAGGAAAATACACCGCAGGGAATGTATGACTTTCTGCTAAAACCCGTAAACGAAAAATACAAATCTACCAATGGTAACCAGGGATTCCGGTTAAATCTGGTAAGCCTTACCGGCACTTCTATGGTATGGGAGCAAACCGTGACCTTAGAAGGATCACCATTTGTAATTAGAATGATGTTTACTAAATAAGATTTAAAAAAAATTGAATATTAAATAATTAAAATGATGAAAAAGACAATAAATAAAATCGTAGCCGTATTTTTTGCTGCTAGTGTACTGGTAAGCTGTGATGCGATCCAAAACGCAAATAATAAACAAAAAGGAGCCGTTATAGGATCTGCAGGTGGTGCAGCTATTGGCGGGGTAATTGGTAATAATACCGGTGATGGAAACTCTGCTTTAGGAGCAATTATTGGAGGTGTTGTTGGTGGTGCTGCCGGTGCGTACATCGGGAATAGAATGGATAAGCAAGCCAAAAAAATAGAGACTGAAGTTCCCGGAGCTGAAGTTGAACGTGTAGGGGAAGGAATTAATGTGACTTTCGATGAAAATAGTGGTGTTTATTTTGCTACTGAAAAATATAATATCAATGCAAAATCTGAAGAGACCTTAAATAAACTGGCTAATATCTTTAAAGAATATCCAGATACTAATATTTTAGTTGAAGGGCATACCGATAATACTGGTAGTGAAAGTTATAACCTTACCCTTTCTAAAAACAGAGCTCAGGCGGTGACTAACTTTTTAACCGATCATGGTATTGCTGCCAGCAGGTTTGATACCAAATGGTATGGTGAAGCTCAACCAAAGTATGATAACTCTACTGCTGAAGGGCGTTCTAAAAACAGAAGAGTAGAAATTGCTATTGTTGCCAACGAAGATTTAAAACAAGAAGCAGAGCAAAAAACTTCTGAAAATTAAGATCAATGAAGTGAAGTTCGCTGCTACCTTTTCAATGCTCTATAGAAGAAGGTGTTGAAAAAGTGTAGATCGAACATTGCCAGATAGTAACTATAAGCAAAGCCACTCTTAATAACAGATAAGAGTGGCTTTGTTGATTTATAAAAATAGAACATGTAGTAGAGATGAAGTAGAGCGGGCGTTAACAGATTCCTAAATACGAGTTAAACCCCTCTAAACAGCCTTGTAAAAAGATAAATGCCTTTGTACCTTCAAACAAGCTAATAAAAAAATCAATTTATATGAAGACTGTAGATAAAGTGGAGGTATTGCAAAGCCAATCGGCAGAGTATATTCAACAAGGAGAAACCGGAAAATTTCTAAAATTAATTCCGGATACTTTTTTGATTAAAGGAAAAGAAAAAGATGGAGTCTTTAATCAGGGCTATGCCATCAGACATATTAACCGTAGAGATATTATCCTTATTGATGTAGTTGAAGAAGAAACCAAAGCTGCCGTAAAAAAACTGGTAAATGACGGTTACCAGATTAAAGGAATCCTGATTACCTGCGATGGTATATTAGAGGATGCTTATGCTGATTTAAAAACAATTTCTGAAGATGCCAACGGCGCACCGATTTACGCGCATCCAAGAAATAATTTTAAAGACGACTTTAAAACAAAAGACATCACCACCCAGGCTAACGATCTAAAACATTTTGCGATTAAAGTGATCGATCTTCCGGGTAATGGAGGAGCCTCTGTTTTAGTATATTCTGAAATTAATGACGGTATGGTATTTCCAGGAGACGATGCGGTAGGCTCTAATTATGATTCTGATTTAAATACCTTTAAGCGTCCAGAAATGAAACGGGAAAATGACGATTTTGGACTGGCCGAAAGCTGGAACGCGTTTGCAGAAGAATTCACATATTTCTTCCCCAGAAAAGGAAAACCGGCCTTTAATATAGATGAAGGACAGCAAATCGATATCCTGAATGACTTAAGCCGAACCAAATAATATAAATCGCTCCGACATATAGGAGAGTAGTACCCTGTAATAGTTCAATTTCGAACATTACAGGGTATTTTTTTGGATCCCGGTAAAGCAGGGAGAAGACACCAGTAAATAATCAAACAGTCTTCATTGTGTTATGAAATTTAAGAAATCATCCGTCAGCAAATTTAGGAAGTAACAGAATTTCTAAAAACTATGCGAAAATTGAGGTATTTGGATATAACTTATTGTTAAAGAGCTCTTTTATTAGCCCTGTAATTCTTAATTTGATGGATAAAAGAAACCAACTATGTCAAAATTAAACGTCACTCAAAAACTTATTAAAGATCATCTTCTTGAAGGAGATATGATGACCCCGGGAAAAGAAATTGGTATTAAGATCGATCAGGCCTTACTACAGGATGCCACCGGTACGCTGGTACAATTAGAACTTGAGGCTATGGGACTTAAAAAAGCCCAGACCGAAGTTGCGGTGCAGTATGTAGATCATAACCTTTTACAAACCGATTTTAAAAACGCAGACGATCACAAATTCTTACTTTCTGCCGCAAGAAAATTTGGACTTTGGTTTAGTCGGCCGGGAAACGGAGTAAGCCACCCCGTTCATATGGAACGATTTGGTAAGCCGGGTAAAACCCTGGTAGGTTCAGATAGTCACACTCCGGCAGCAGGCTCGTTAGGAATGTTAGCCATTGGTACCGGCGGACTGGATGTTGCAGCGGCCATTGCAGGACAACCGTATTATGTAAAAATGCCGCAAGTAATGGGCGTAAAACTTACCGGTACTTTACCAGATTGGGTAAGTGCTAAAGATGTGATTTTAGAGATGCTTCGCCGTTATGATGTAAAAGGAGGAGTAGGAAAAATTATAGAATATTATGGCCCTGGCCTGGATAGCCTTAGTGCGATGGATCGTCACGTTATTGCTAATATGGGAGCAGAACTTGGAGCAACAACCACTGTTTTCCCTAGTGATCAGGAAACTAAGAAATTCTTAAAGGCACAACAAAGAGAAGAAGATTGGACAGAATTATTACCCGATGAAGGTTGTGAATACGATTTACATGACGAGATTAACTTAAGCGAATTAATTCCGTTAATCGCATTACCAACAAGTCCGGGGAATGTCGTACCAATTAAAGAAGTTGCCGGAAAAAAAATCAGTCAGGTAGTTATCGGATCCTCAGCAAATCCGGGACTTCGTGATTTTTGGATCGCCGGAGCTATTGTAAAGGATAAATCGGTGAATTCCGATGTGTCATTAGACATCAATCCAACCTCCAGGCAAATTATTCAGAATATGATCGATAACCGTGCTTTTGCCAATTTGATTAAAGCAGGAGCTCGTTTTCACCAATCAGGATGTATGGGATGTATAGGAATGGGACAGGCTCCGGCCTCCGGAACCATTAGTTTAAGAACCATGCCTAGAAACTTTCCAGATCGTAGTGGTACCAAAGATGATCAGGTACATTTAGTAAGCCCCGAAACCGCAGCAGCTTCAGCACTAACCGGAGAAATAACCGACCCTCGGGATCTGGCGAAAATTTTTGATATGGAATATCCTAAATATGAAGCTCCCGAAATAGAAATTATTAATGAAGATATGTTAGTCCCACCGGCTGAAGACGGAGAGGAAGTAAAATTAGAAAAAGGTCCTAACATCAAATCCCTACCTACTATCGAGCCTTTGGCTGATGAAATCAATGTTCCCGTATTATTAAAAATGGGCGATAATATTTCTACCGATGAGATTTTAAAAGCAGGGGCAGAAGTTTTACCTTTTAGAAGTAACCTACCGGAAATCAGCAAATTCTCCTATACCGTGATCGATGAAAGTTTTTATGATCGTGCTATGGATGCAAAGGAAAAGGAGGGAGGCCATATTGTTGTTGCCAAAGATAACTATGCGCAGGGTTCCAGCCGTGAACATGCTGCCATTGCGCCTAAATATTTAGGACAACATGCCGTAATCGCTAATAGTTATGCAAGGATTGCCTGGCAGAACCTGGTAAACTTCGGGATCTTACCTTTAGAGTTTATCGACGAATCAGATTATGATAAAATTGAACAGGGAGACCGTGTTAGTTTTAAAAATCTAAGAGAAGATGTCGAAAAACGAAATAACATTAAGGTACATGTGAAGAAAGAAAATGGAGACAGTGTAACATTTGAAACCAAGCATACCTTAAGTGATCGACAAATAAATATATTGCTAAAAGGCGGTATTATCAATGAATTTAAGCAGCGTCTTAAAGATGAACAAGTTCAGGAAGAAGCCTAATAGAACTTGAATATAGTCCCAAAAAAACCCTTTCAAAATATTTTGAAAGGGTTTCTTAGTATTAGCTTGTGTGTGTTTGGGAAATAAAATTAATGCGTTTGCATTTGTCCTTTTTTCTTATCTAATTGTTTGTCCAGATCTTTTATCGTTTGGGCAGCCGCAGCTTCAAAAGAATTTGAATTGGATTCCGCAAAAAGCTGTGGTCCAGGTACACTCACTTTGATGTTACATATAAATCCATTTTCATCATCGGCATGATTTCTTTTAAAGTGAACTTCTGCACGGGTAATAAAGTCATATTTACGCTCTATTTTCTCGAGTTTTTCATTAACGAAACTCTGTAAACGCTCGCTTTTACTTAAAGCAACAAATTGATAAATCGTTTCCATAAAAGTTTTTTTTTATGAGCCTAAGAACGCTAATAATCGGTATTTAGACAAGTTTTTATGGCTTCTTTTAGAAACAATTAAGATAGATTTAAAAAACGATAGGCTTGTTTATTGATTACATAATATTTTTGTTACGTTAAGCTGTAAAATTAAGGGTTTAAAAATAAATTTACGCTTAATTTATAGCTATAACCCCTAAAATTATAGGGTGTAAAGCTTTAAAACAATTAATTTATACTAGAAAACCGCTGTTAAGACCATTTAAGAAAGTAGAAAGTAGAAAAGTTCAAAGTTTAAAAGTTGTTGTATTGTGAACGGTCATTCAAAATTCAAAAAAGTTCCATAATGGTCACTTCGAGTATCAAATTTTGGAAAGCAATGGAAAAATTTGATGTATCGAGAAGGCTGTTTTGAGTAAAAAGTTAGAAAGTTCAAAAGTTCAAGGTTCAAGGTTCAAGGTTCAAAAGTTATTGTGCATGAACAGTCACTCAACATTCAACATTTAAAATTCAAAAAAGTTCCATAATGGTCACTTCGAGTATCAAATTTTGGAAAGCAATGGAAAAATTTGATGTATCGAGAAGTCTGTTTTGAGTAAAAAGTTAGAAAGTTTAAAAGTTCAAGGTTCAAAAGTTATTGTACATGAACAGTCATTCAACATTCAAAACTCATCATCCTGCTTCCTGACTCTTGCGTCTCTTATCTATTTTCTCTTTTCTATGTTCTAAATACAAATAATTCCGCTGTCATTTCGAGCGCAATGAAATGAAGCCGAGAAATCTCAATCAACAATTTAAGTTAGAAAATTAGAAAGTTCAAGGTTTAAAAGTTATTGTACATGAACAGTAATTCCAAATTCAACATTCAACCTCCAAAAAAGTTCAATAATGGTCACTTCGAGTATCAAATTTTGGAAAGTAATGGAAAAATTTGATGTATCGAGAAGTCTGTTTTGAGTAAAAAGTTAGAAAGTTCAAAAGTTATTGTACATGAAAGTTATTGTACATGAACAGTCATTTAAAATTTTAAATAATAGTCCATGTCTAATTAATAAATAACGTTTAAGTCTAAAAATAAAGTCTATTTCGTATCTTATGCACTGATATAAAACAGGATAGTCATGAAGAAGGATAACCAACAATATAAGGTAAATTTAGTACTATACAGAAGATATTTTCTGGTCTTGCTGATTGCGGTAGCACTTTTTGGCTGTGGTGCGGCGAACTATACCATGAAGGATATTCATAATTTCGAGGAGCTTAGCCAATTCGCTCAACAAAAAGAATTTGAAATCGAAAACCAATGGGCCAATCCGTTACGGGCCAATACGGTGACTTTTATCAGCAATCCAAATTTTAATAGTGGTAATATCAATTTGATCGGCAATCCAAATCATATAAAGTTCAAGGGAGATTCTGTGGATGTTTTTCTTCCGTATTTTGGAGTTCGGCAAATGGGCGGCGGTTATAATGATCGCGGGGCGATTAAATTTAAGGGTATTCCGGAAGAATTATCCTTTACCGAAAATAAAGATAAAGATTATGTTCGCTATGAATTTAGCGCTAATGATGATTCTGAAAACTATCAATTCTTTATTACGCTATATTCGAATGGAAACGCCAGTACATCGGTAAATAGTTCGCAACGTGATAATATATCATATACCGGTAAATTTGAGGCGTTACCCGAAAAAGAAGATGAATAGTAGTGCGAAATTAAGCGCGTATTTAAAAACTTTCTGTACAATTATCCAAATAGGGCGAGGATTTGAAATACTCTATTTTACATAATATAAATTATAGGTCAAAAATCAGTCCTAAAAAAGACGGTTTGGCAGACCGTCTTTTGTGTAAAAACATACTACGATTAAAATTAATCGCTGTACAGTGGATATTTTCATATCTCAGGAAATACAAAGTTAAGAATAATCACATCTCAACTTAGTGTTTTAAATATTATTTAGGACTAAATTTTTGACCGTTCGATTAAAACCCTAATTGATAGATTAAAGTAATAATTTGCTCTGTAAAATATCCTGCCAAGAATAAGCAAATTACATAAATCAAATAATTAAGGAGTTTTTGCCAATTTCTAAAAAGGTAGGTCATCATCGTCCGTACCTGAATTTTGATTATTAGAAACTGAATTATCAGATTTATCAAAGGTTTGAAGTTCAATATTCTTAGCGTTAACCAGTACTTCAACTTTAACTCCACTACCGTAAGTATTGACGTTATATGAAGGCTCACCAACTACTAAGACCTTATGTCCTTTTTTTAATAAATCTATTAATTTTTGAGGGTGTTTTTTTGTTCTTTTAAAAACCGTATACCAATTAGTACGCGAATCTTGTTCACCAGTTTCGGGGTCAATCCATTTTTTAGTAGCTGCCAAGCTAAAACGGATTAAAAACTGATCTTGTGATTTTTGTTTTACATCGGCATCACTACCGATATTTCCTGAAATAAAAATACTCTCCATGTGTGAAAAATTTTAGAAACCTAAAATTTCCCTTAACAGCAAAAATTATAGTCACAGTATGTCAATGAACTCGTATAATGCAAACTTAATAAGTTTTTTGAGATAAATTAAGAATAATAAGTTTTTTTTAAGAAGCTTTTTTCTTCTTTTTAAAGCAAGAATAACATTCGGGTTTAAAAACACTTGTAGCTTTTTCCTTTTTACAAGTATGGCAATAATTCTCTGTATAATCTACATCCATATAAACTACCCATTTTTTATAACAGTTAGGACAAAGAGGTTTATCTGAATTATGTTTTATAGATTTAGAACATCTGATGCAATAACCTGAATCAATATTTTGCTTTTTGTGTTTTTCTTTTGAGGAATGAAGATTTAGATTCGATTTTTTTAATTCAGAATTATCAATAATAGATTTTGTTTCTTGAAATGCATCTAAAAAAGTACTATTATCATTGGATTTATTTAT
This sequence comes from Zunongwangia profunda SM-A87, assembly GCF_000023465.1. Taxonomy (NCBI): domain Bacteria; kingdom Pseudomonadati; phylum Bacteroidota; class Flavobacteriia; order Flavobacteriales; family Flavobacteriaceae; genus Zunongwangia; species Zunongwangia profunda. The sequence continues at coordinate 2,880,347 of NC_014041.1, read as the reverse complement.
ATAAATACCCATTTCTCGATTATTCTTTTCTGAAAATTCATACATGTTCATTGAAGTTATTACCATTTCAGAATCATTAAAATAACACTTAGCGTGTAAATTATGATAATAATAAATATTAATATTTATGAGATCACCTAAACGCTTAAAATCTTTTGAATTAAGTTTATCTTTTCCATATATAATTGTAATGTAAACACCTCTTTTTGAAGCGTCGTTAAGTCGCTCATATAATGTATTAGAAATTTTTAAGTAAGGAGAAACTATATAAATATTGTTAGAAGCATTTTTAATAAGCTTATTAATTTTATTGGTAATATCATGTGTATCTAAAAATTGAGACATAGAAAAATGTAATTTTAAATATCAAAAATAAATTTTTTAGACTTAAACGAAAGAAAATCTTTTAAAAAGTGTTTAAAATATTGTAATACAGTTAGTTATATGCACTTTGTTTAACCTTTTGTTTAGGTATTTCGCTAATATATTGATTATCAATAAGTTAATGCGTTTGATTTTCCGAAATAATGGTTTTTTGCTAGTTGGTTGGTTTTCAGTCATTAAGTATTAAAAAGGTTGCACAAGTGAAACTTAGCAGCGTATGTTATTAAGGGAACGCTGCTACCCTACTCGACCCTATATTTATCCCTTTCGGGGGGCATTGCTAGCCGTTCATACTTCACGGCCACCAATGATGGAAGTATTTATTTTTTGTTGCCCTTCGGGAAGCTACAACCAGAAAAGGAAAAATCCGGGGCATGTTCTTTTGCTTTTTTCAAACTGAGAACTCTAGCACATACCCGTGCAAACTCTCTTGCAATCGTCTATTTCTTTCACAAACCTAAATTATTATCTCGAAACGTACGCGGCATAAACTCCGCAGGCAAAGAAAAATTAACGCTACCGCTATTTTTCTAAGCCCGCATAGTTATACGCTACTTATCGAGATAATAATTTTTAACGGTTGTAGAAATAGGCGATTCCGAGTTTACACGAGTAAGTAAGAGTTCTTTACATTTTGAAACAGCAAAAAGGAAAATTTAGGGTTTTCCTTTTTCTGGTTGCAGCCAACAAAAAGAAATGAAATAAGGCTTAAACCGGATTGCCAAGTAAGCCCGGAATTTCAAAAATGATAACAAAAACAATCTTTTTTCCTGGAATTTCCCTGGGAATTTTAACCTAAATGATAACAGATTATGAAACTATTGAACATTACTAAAGTTGCGCATGCTGTCCTTAAAAAAGGACAGGGAAAAAGCATTAGACAAATTGCTCTGGATAGTGATATATCAAAATCAGTAATTGACGATATAGTCGCCCAGAAGCAAAAAGACTATTCAGGCTCAACTATTGCGAAAATTCATTTATACACCGGATTAACATTTGATGAAATATTTAATGAAAAATACATCAAAGCAGTTGAAAGCATAATTAAAGCAGGAAAATACGCTAGAGAAAACCCAAGATTTTAAATTATGAGAATTAATAAAAGAAAGAAAGAGGTTTTAAGGCTTCGTAAGCTTCGGAAAAAGTTTGCAAAGCAACCGAACACCATTAAGAAGCTAAACGAGGAAATTAAAGCCCAAACGGCTATAATTACAGCGCATCAACAAAACCAACACAATCAAAACTTATGGAAAATTACAACATTGGGGTAAATTCGGCTTGGTATGCTGAAAGCCTTAAACTATTGAAGCGGGAAAATAAATTAAATGGTCGAGAGAATTTTATTTGTTTCTCTCAAAGAAAGCATCCTTTTAGGATAGATGAAATTTGGTTAAATCCACAATCGCAAGAAAAGATTTTCGTTGAGCATTACAAAGGTGAATTTCCCCGGATTTACTTAAAAGAGCAACACGGGAATTATTTTAAAATCCAATGTAAGGCGCTTTTTTTTGATAAAAAGTATGATACTATACAGGAAGCCGTTAAGGATGCAAAAAGCTTAATCATGGGAGTTAATGGGGCTGATTTATACGTGATACAAAATCGGAACAAAAAGGCTAAAATATCCAATGTTGAAGGAGATATAAAAATGCAAATCCTTTAGTTATGGCTATACTTATTCGGAAACTAACGGAAAACCAAGAGGAAGAACTAGAAAAGGCTAAAACTTTATTTAATGAGAAAACCGACAGCAAAACGGTTATTAGAATGATTGAAGGTTTTGCCGAAATGATGGAGACAGCAGAAAAGCGATTAAAAGAGAATGTAGAGCTTCGCAGACAACTAAAACAGCATAAAGAAACCTACAAGCAAATTAAATGGAATTTAGATGTTTTGGGAGATGATGAAGATGACAGCGAGTTTTATTAATGATAACATTTTTTTCCGGATAAAGTGCGGATCTCTCCGGTTCCGGAGCTGTAAAAACTTTAAAATGATAACAAAATGAAAAGATCAACTTGTATTATATGTAGAAAAAAGAGATTACATAAGTTTTTATTAAAAGTAGATGTTTTAAAAACTCATGCTTATTATGATTTTCCAGAAAAACATTTCGTTTGCAGAGAGGAATGCAAAGAAAAATATATAGAAAGATTGTCCGACCAGGTCAGACAATTAAATTATATAATTAAAAAAGTCAACTCCAGTAGACTATGAATTTAGAACAAATTGTACTTAGTGTAATGATTTTTATAGCTGTCATTCTTTTGATTATATCCATAAAAAAAAGCCCCTAATTTGGGGCTTTTCTTATATCTGTTTTTCTAAGGGGTTCTTTTCGGCTAGTGCCTTATAGAAGTGTTTGAGCATAAAACCCCGTTCTAAATTGTTATAGGCGTAATATTCACTTTTGGGATTTATATTCCATTTGGTACTCATAACGTCCGGGAACTTATCGGAATCCTTTAAACCAAAATATATACCTAATCGCCTATTGACGATTATTTTTAAAAGGTTCGGAAAGTTCGCTAATTCGCTATTTATACTTATTACCCCGTTAGATTCTCCGGCTAAAAAGTTCCGGTCAGAAGTAACGAGGCGAATAGCTTTAAGGTTTCTAACTTTCTCCTGATAGTCGACACCGTAATACCTGCAAGCATCTATAAAATTATTTACAATCTTAGGTATTTCCTTATGATTGGTTATTACTGCTTTTTCGTCTATTTTTTTTACTTCGGAATAGTCCTGACTGTAAGAAAAGGTGATGCTGGCAAGCAACATGAAAACAGTTATTAATTTTTTCATTTTATTTGATTTATGGTGTTTGTAATGTGATTTGAAAACCTCTGAACAATCCTTTGGGATCAATTTCACTTCCTGAGGAATCCTTAAAGACAGCTTGTGTAAAATCAATTATAGCCTGACTGCCAGACTCAATAGTTATAACGGGCTGTCCATTATAAGTTAATTCAGCTATAACAGCTTCAGAAACAGTAAGAACACCAAAAAAATATTGATTGTTTTCTTGTTGTAACTTGTGTAAATCCTGACCCGCAAAAATAACGGGTTTTGAAGTGACTTGATAATGGGGATATTGTTCTGTTAAACATGCCTTTACATGTTCTTCGCTATCTAATGTATAATGCATATTTTATGTTTAAACAAATTCTACGTTTGCGTTTCTTTCATCCATTGCCCTTTGTATTTCAGGATGAAAACCTAAACCATTCCAGTTCTCGAGTTTTCTATTAACCTTTAAATTAAACCCTACGGGAAAATATTGCCAATAAAAATTGTCAGGCCAGTTAAGAAGCTTAGGACATTCCCACAATCTAAAATTAGCTTTATCGCCAACAAAAGGAACGGGTTGAACAGAAGTCAAAGAAGGAGTCGATAAAACCTCTAGATTATCAGAATTATGAAAGCAATAATTTTCAAGAGTTGTTATAGAGCCTATTAAATCATAAAATTCAATTATGCTTTTATCAGAGCGAAAAAAAGAATTATCAAGCGTACTCCAATTATGAACAGACAATAATTGATATCCATTGGCAAGATCAGTCAAGTTATTGACTATTAAATTATCATGACTTTGTCCAAACCTAATTTCATCCAGTCTAAGTTGCGCTTCATCTATAGTTTTAAAATTATAACCTTTTAAAACTATATTGTCGAGAACAGGCAAACCTTCCAATTGATTTTGAGCCGCTTGAAAGTTAAAACCGTCCCCATGTAAAACAAGTCTATCGGTAGTAGTATCAATAGTTAAATTATCATTTAACTTTATACTAATTTTAGGAGGCTTTACTTTAGGCCTCGAATTATATCCTAAATAACTCATGTTCTAATCTTCTTTTGAGTTTTTCCAAACTTGGTAAATCGTCCATATGGCGACGATTAAACTTAATATTGCACCGCCCAAATCGATGTATTGTATTTCTTTGGGCTTTTGTAAATCGCTCTTAAGCATTCTTTCTATTATTTACTTTTGTTCCATAAAAAAAGCTGATTATACCCCCGGCAACAACATAATTGAAGAAGTCCATAGACTTATTTACTATCACTTGGCTTTCTTCGGGGATAACAACAAATAAGGGGGCTAAATTGGCAATTAAAGCACCTAGCATTATTCCGGCACTTAAGTAATAGAGAAATCTTTTTGAAAACAGATCACTTTGCCTTAAAGCTTCGCTTTGCATTTCTCTAGCACTCTGCCTATCCTCTATTTCTTTATCTAGTCTTTTTTGAAACTCTTTTTCTAAGGCTAATTCAAAATCACGTTGTTTTTGTTTCTGCCCTTTTAAAAGCTCGGTTAAACTATTTAATATCTGGCTTTCTCCCTGTGGAGTTTTTCCGCCAAAGACCGAACCTAAAGCCGTTTTTATTATGTCGAACATTTGCTGTTATTTTTAAAATCAATAGCACTATCGTAAGTAGTGAAATGATAACATTTAATAAGGGCTTAGTGCCAATAATTTGTTCTTGCCATAGTGTAAAAGCACTAAGGGCGTAATATTTTAAGTCCGCCATTTTCTTTTTAATAATGGGATTAGGGCTAAAAGCAAAAAGGGCAAAACGTAAGTTAAACCTCTAATTCCTTTTTTTTTAAATCTTCGGTTGGGTCTATTGGATTCTTTCTATACGTGTCTGAAACCTTATATTTTTCAACGTGTACGTGTGGAGTGATACCCGGATAACGGGCTGCAATATCCTGAGCAATACCAACAAATTGCCCTTGCGGGATTTTGTCGCCAATGTCAAAAGCGTCATCCAATTCAGCATAAAGAATACGTACAATTTCCTTTGAACCCGTAATTTCTATATACCTATATTTTGTAGTATCCCCGTAGCAATAACCATGTTTTGTTATCGTACCGGAGAAAGGGCTGTAAACATAATCACCCGGATTGGCAACTAAATCAACGCCTTCGTGTTTATGATTGCCACGGGGCGCACCGAAGTAACCGCATCCGTGACGGTCACACTCTCTAAATTCATGTATATCAAGTATTCTCATTTCTTAAGTGGTCGAAAATTGATGTTCGTTTCAATGCTTTTTTTTCATTTAATTTTGAATTGCAACTTTTTCGATAAATCAAATATTCTTTGATTTGATAGGATACAAAACAAATCGTTATTGCCGGGCTGAGTGCGACTATAAAAGCCAATAGCAACACAATTACACCCAATGCAATAGGCAATAGCAGGATTATACCAATTAGTTTAAATGCTCCTTTCATTTTACTTTTTCCAGATGGTTACATTAGGGTTAGCAGATGTTAGCTTAACCCTTGTCTCTTCGCTTGTTTCATAATTTAACCAACTGGTTAAATCATATTTATCAGAAGTCAAAGGGTCGCCCCCGTTTTTCCATGTTACCGAATATTGGCGCTTTTTGAAAGCGTTATAAACCTTATTGTAATCCGCATCATTTTTAATTCGCTTCCATATTGGTAATAAGTCGTCATAATCTGACCTAAACCAAGAAACCATTATATTAAATAATTGCTCGGCTATGGCTTCGGCTTGCAAGTCTGAAATAGTCGACCCGTAGTCAGATTTTTCTTTGTCCAAATCTCCACGGCTTCCATAATCTTTAGTTCCGAATATTGTATCTCTAAAAAGGACTACAACGACCACCAGAACAACGCCAATATTTTTAACTAAGAATTGCATTTTTACTAAATTTTACTAGTCCACCGTCAATTAATTGACGGTTAATAACAGAATCGGGAACATTAAAAACGTCCTTATCGTTAGCACGTTCGTATAATTCCCGATTTACAACTACTTCTTTATTATGCGCTTTTAAATCCGGATTATCAGGAACATCAAAAATGATATCGTTTTGATCTTCGCAAGAGCAATCCTTTTTGAAATAATTCTTTATTTCCTGCGGTAAATTATCCCTGAAAAGCAAGACTAAAAGCAATAAAATCAAAGCGATTAAACCGCCTTGATTTTGATTGTTTTGATACTTCATAAGCTTTTAGCGTTTCATTCGTGAAGCGTAAGCAGCCTTTCTTTTGGCTATGTTACCCAAAGAAACCGCTAAACCTATTTTCCCGGCTCTGGCTGCGCTTCTTGATTGACGCCAAACTCGAGTTACCGAACCTTTACCCTTTGCTCTTAAAGCAGAATTAACGATTCGTTTGGAACTAGTACTATTACTTTGACTTCGTTTATAAGTTCTTCGCCTTCTTGGCGTTCTTTTTCGTCTTGAATATGCCATGATATTAAATTGCTAAGTTTTATTTCTTTAACATTTACTATTTAATTGCCTTTACAATTTGTGGTAAAAACTCTTTTGCTGCGTAACCTAAACCGGCTAAACCTATAAGGCTTCCAAAGCCTGATTTTTTAGCGGTAATTTCCCCGGTTTCCTTATCCACTTCAATTTGCTTGATCTTTGAAAAATCCAAAGAATAACGGATAAATGAAAGGGGCAAAGAATTAACGTCATGATCACTTATTATTCCGTCACCGTCGGTCATATCCGGTATGTTATAATCGGATGGTTTACCCGTTATCGCTGTAGTTTTAACCACTACGCCAGCACCTCGTAATTGGGTTACCATTTTACCAATAACATCTTTTCTAAGTTGGGTAAATTGCTTTACCCACCATTGATTGGCTTTTCTTGTGGATTTCGCTTTGGAGTGATGCCTTAACAATTTTTCAAAGAAATATTTGTGCATCCCAAGCGTTATTTCCAACTCATTTAATGTCTGCTCGGCATTTTGGGCGTTAATGTTCTCGGTTTTCTGGATTATCCAAGGAGCGACATTTTTTGCCATTTCTTGCTCCGCTTCTTCTGGACTTGTAGAAGCACCCCACGAACTAAGACCATGCTTTAAGACATTATCTATATTTTTTTGCAAGCCAAGATTATCTAAAAGCTTTTTAGCCATTGCACCGAAAGGAATAGCACTAGCAGCAGCATCCAGAGCCATGTTGGCGGCATCCCCGGAATCAAAACCTTTATTTTGTGATTGACTGGCAGCATTTCCAAGAAAAGAGGTAATTTGAGGCTGATACGAATTAGAAGTACCTCCTAAATTTAAATTTGATAAAAAACTCATATCCTAATGATATTAATATAATCCCCTTTCGCCCTCTTCGCCCGTTTCCGGGTTCATAATAGAGGTAACTTGTCTCAACATAAAGAAGTAGAAAATAGGCATTAACAGACGGGTAAAAACGCCTTTATGCATCTTTCCGTACAAATGCTTTATTTTATCTTCACTGCCTTCTTTGGCGTCCTCTTCCCATGTTTTAACATCGGCTTTTAATTCTTGAAATTCATCAGAACTAACTAGGTGAAAGGCTTTGATTATTTTTAAAAAAACGTCGAATAAACGCATAATTTTAGAGAGATTTTGTAAAACAAAGCCCCAAGTTTTTGGGGCTTTGAAATGGAGATTTAACTAAATACAGTAATTGGCAGCTACTATATATTTTCTAAAGCTACAACGACAACTTTTGCCTTTTCTTCGGCTGCCTTGTCAAGGTTGGCTCTCAATTTTACATCGTCTAACGGTTCGCCCTGATAAATTACCAAATCTTCAACATCTGATTCCGGGTTGTTGTCAAACATGTGCATGTTTTCCGTTAGCAATTGGGTTGCATTAAAGACTTTTTCGAAATTACCGGAAGCTTTTAAAGAACCGTCTCTAATTTTTGCTTTTGTGGATTTTAAATAATCGGTTGTAAAATCTGTTATACAAACGATTTTTACAACTCTGTTACCTAAATCCATGTCAATGGATTCTTTACTTAAACCAATTGGAAAGGATTTAACAACAGGCACCCAGTTTGTCCCTATTTTTTTCGTCACAGTTTGAAATTCTATGATAGAATCAGTTGTACGAATATCAGCCCAAGCATCACGAGGAGCGTTAAATTTAATCTGTAATACATCCTCACCATGTAAAGCAATTGCAGCGGGATTAAAGTCAAAGAAAACTAAAATTCCCTCGCTTGTTTGTTTTGTTACGAGTGCGTACTTTGTAGTTTGGGCGTACATACCTAAAATGTTATCCATAAGATAACCGCGCATCATAACAACTTCTTTACGGTTTGATTTTTTGAGTATTACATCAATTGAAATTTTATTCAAATCGGAAACAGTAGCAGATTTTAAACCGCCGTTTCCGTCCGATGCCTTAGCATCTAAACGGAATAACAAACCGCCTACAGTTTCTTTTTTTACCTCAAAATCATAAGCCGTATTAAAATTTAAATCTTTAATCATTTGCTATGGTTTTATAGGTAATCTTTTAATACCGGAACGTTAGACAATTGTTGCTTGATCTCGTCAGAGAATTTTGTGCCTATGAATATTGCAGCACCTACGATGGCAGCTGTAAACATATTAGCACCAAATACTTTTTTTCTTTTATAAGCCATTACTTAAACTTTTACTTATTCGAATTGTTGAAACAAAAATAGGGGCAGATTTGCCCCTATTTCGAAATAAGCCCGTTTTAGTCTTTTTTGGGCTATTTATACTTTTTTAATAATTGATTTAAGAAGAAGATTTCATTTAAAAGTTGGTCTGAATAAGCTGTTTTGGATTCAGTAGCCATATAAATTGAATTATTTCTAAGAACACGATTAACCAATTCATCCTTCAAATATTTAAATTTGATATCATTTTCAATCAATCTTCGATCCGGTTCCGGTGGATCTTCTTTTGATATCGATTTGTTTTGATAACTTTTGATATAATTTTTAATATCAATGACATTACACACCAAACCAAGGAGTAATATAAATACACCTATAAAAGGAAAAAATATTTCTGGTCTCATAATTCTTCAGCTTTTAATTCTTGCTCAACTTCTTTTTTTATTTCATCACAATCTAAATCAGTCATTCCAAAAAATTGACCTAAAAAATATAAAGAAGACATTCCGCCAAAATTATATTCCGGATGATTTTTAGATTTTTGAGAATATAAATCCTTAAACAATATTCTATATTGAATCATTGCATGATATCTCATATACTCCTTGGTGTTTTGATCTATTTCAACCTTTTTAGGTAAAGTTATATAACTCATAATTCTAAAGCGTTATTAGTGTTATTAGCTTTGTTTAGTTCGTTAACCCAATACAAAGCGTTAAATTGGGTTTTCATTTCCTTAAATTCGCTTAAAATCCTTTCTAAAGCGGTTGTTTGTTTATGTTCGCCTAATTCTTCTTTAAGCTCATGCAATAGCGTAGTCGCTTTGGGTGTCAAATGGATTCTTGCCATAATCTTCAGCTTTTAATTTAATGTTTCTATAAAAGTTTTTGGCGTATTGTAAGCCTGAGGTATTCCAATAATATTTTTCAAAAGTCATTTTCATGTTCACAGGTTCGGCAACGCTTAAAGAGTTGTCATAAACTTCAAAAAACTCTAAGTCCGATTTAATACGGCTTTTGGTACTTTTATTTGTTCCCAAATCCTCAAAAACCTGTGTTAAGCTTTTCTTGTGGTGATACATTTGCGTAAGTACAGAGCCTAGAATTGTAGCGTTTACAGTTTTTAAGCCCTGCTTCATAAGTTCTTTACGGGTGAGCAACTGCGTTGCTCTTGTATATTTTTGCCCGTTCTTTTTACGTATAAATTCGCCTGTACCCGGATTAACAATTTTAAAACGGTTTATTTCGTTGTAAGAATCTACGTTAGCCTGAACATTGTTATTATACTCCTTAATCTTATCCATTATCGAATCAAAAGGTTCTATTTCCTGAATAGTGTAATGTTTTACAAAAGCTTTAAATCGCTTAATACATTGCATTAAAAAATATTCTGAGAAATGTACAGTATCATGTTTACCAAGTACCGTATAACGGTACTCAAAACGGCTTATATTATATTCTCCGGTAACGTGGTTGTAATCATTTCCAGCCTTAGTACAATAGCGTTTTAAGGTCTTATTATCTCCTAAAATCAAAGCTATCCCCCTATTTAAAAAACCGTGCATCATTTTATAGTTTTTACGATCTCTACGGGTTACGTCCGAAAACTTTTTATTTGAATTGGCGTAAACGCTTGCAGCTTGTTTATAGCGTTTTACGGATTCCTGATGTATCTTATCATTTCTTCTAAAACAATGCCTTTTATACAAGTACATGAAATACCTATTTGACATTGATATTTCAAACCTTAAAACCTTATCCATTTCCTTTTTAAGGAATGGGATTTTATAGGGTGTTTTTTCGTCTATATCAGCGATAACAGCCCTTAGCCGTTTTTCGTCTTTTGGTGTAAGTGCAAAATGATTGTCTTTGCCCTTCGCTAAAAAATAATTCCAGATTTCGCCCTGATTTTCACGGTAAAATTTTTTAGTATCAGGAGAACAATTTTTATTGATATAATGTTCTATAAATTCTTTATTTATGTTTAAGTGTTTTCTTAAATCTCCAAATTTGGAGCTTGAATATTCCGAACCTTTATGGTAAATTTTATATGCCGTTCCGTGTTCGTTTTTATACCAAATTGAAGTATCGAAAGATTTTTCAATTGCCATACTGGACCGCTTTAGCTTCATTTGGATTTTGCGTTGTTCTTGGAGTACTCGCAAAGCTTCTTCTTTACTCTTAAAGTACATGTTATAGCATAAATCCAAACGGCATATTTCAATATAATCATTATTGGGAATGCTTTCGCAGCCAAAGAAAATACATAGATCAGTAAAAAATTTGTCGATGAATTTAAACAATCGGTCATAAATAAATTTAGCTTGGAAATCATAGCTATTGAAATTTATACCATGCTCAAATTTTAAATCACTTTCAGTTTGTGGGATAAATTCGGCTAGAGAATGACCGTATAAATATTTAGGTATTGATACCTGAAAATCTATAAAACCGCCATTTTCGTTTATCCTAAAGGTTACATCTGAAAAAGACGAGGGAACAGAATAAGAGCCATTAATGGCTTTATTTTTGTCCTTTACTTTGCCCTCTTCATAAAATTTCATCCTATCCCTAACCTGATAGTGTTTTGTTACGGTATTTGAATTTTTATTTAACAACCATTCATCCTCCGCAATCGGCTCATAATCGTCAATTTCACGGTTGTACGTTAAGTGCATTGTGAAATTTTTACCTTGCTTTGTCAAGATTTTACGGTACAGTTCATTATGTTCAGGTACAGCAAAACGGGGTAAACCGTTTTGCGCTTGTATTTCTGATAATGTACCTGTTTTGATATCGTTTGCACCATAAAGCCTTAGCCTTATCGTGTCAAGCATAACAATTCCCTGTTTTTGATGTAGAATTTAAAAGCTTGAAAAACCCGAGGGTTAAACCTTGATGGTTCTAGACTATTGTTTTTATAGTCTTTATACATATTTTCGAAAGCTTCCTTTGCTCTTTGTTCCGGTTCTAAATCCTTATCGGTTTTTATATTAACGTCGGGTAGATCGAGCAATAAGGCTACATTAAAAAAGAAAGTGTCTATTATAAAATTGTGAATTAGCATGGCATAGATTTAACGTTAAACATTTGGGTGAAGGTGCAAAGCATAAGGCGGTCAAATTGGTTAAAATGCCTTATTTCTTGCATGATTTGTTTGTAGGTTGCCAAATCGCAATTTTTATCCAAAAAAGCGATTTCTTCCGTTAAATCTTCTAAGTATAAATAGCGAACAGAAACACAAAACCATGTGCCAAAATGGTTTTTATTGCTCCATTCTATAAATGAATAGGCTTGACCCGGCACGACTTGTTTTTCGTACCGGAGAACCTCTATAAATGTTTGTTGATCGTGTTTATCTGTCTGATTGGAAGTTATCAGCCTTAAAGGGGCTTTAGTTCCCAACAGATTGTTTTGTATTTGTCGATTCATTTGACGTAGTATTAAGAGTTTTTACACTACGAGAACCATTTAAATACATACTGCGCTTATCAGCTTCAAGCGATTGCAATTGCTGATTAAGTTGTAATAATAACGGTTTTGTAATATTTGTTATACCGTAATTTTTACCACGTTGACCAAAAGAATGTAAACTTTCTACGATCTCAATCAAAATATGATAACAAGTATTAATATTCTGAAAAATGAAAGCATTGGAATTACCGGGAGAAAAGCGTTTAAATATATACTTAAACCTATCGTCATAAGAATGAAATAAACCATGATAGTAATTTATATCTCTTTCAGAAAATTGAAAATAAGAATTTCTAAAAACTTGATTTATTGTAGGTTGAGTAATATTTAAAATACTAACATTATCCCTGATAACACGTTTATATTTACGTAGAAAATTATTTGCTTCGGTCTTGTTATTGAATGTTAGCCAATTGCCATTGCCTAAATGAACCCTATACTTCTTTCTATATTTCGTGATTTCTAAATAAAGTTGTTTCATTTTAGCCCTAACATTTCAATTTAAATGCCAAAAAAGGGAAATTTTAGGAAAGATTATAAATATAGATTAAAATCGTTTGAAAACGAATAAAATAAGTATTTGCATACTATAAATTATAGTGCAAATACTTTGATAGCTATAATTCTCTATTATGTAAAATATCCCACTGTATCAAGTGTTTTAAAACAATATCCGGAACTGGGGTCATCATATTTTCGTTTTTGGATTTTGAATTAAAATTGAACATTCTACAGTTTGTACTATAATAGCCGCTATGTAAAATTGCCGCGCCCAAAGGCTCGATTGCTTTTTAAAAATTTAAATGCTTTATGGCATTTATTTTTAAACTCAATTTGCCACCGCTTGGCCACACCAAAAAAAGCTAAGCTTTTAATTTCTTGAACATTTTAATACAATTATCCAGACCAATTTGTGATTCTTTTGTTCTTACGTATTGCGAGGCTAGTTGTTCATTTTTTTCTATTTTATTTCCTAATAGATTGAGTATTTTGGTTTCTATCTTTTCATCTAATGTGATTTTTGCCAACCCCTCTCCTACAAATATTGGGTATTCTAATTTTAAAGAGAGTTCTATGACATCATCAATTGAATTATTTTTAAGGAACTCTAATAAAAAATCAACTCTTTTGGAAACAATAATTTTATTGTTTTTATCTATATCTAACTCATCCTTACCTTCAAAGAATTCTGGATAACTATCTTCAAATAAATAAATATCCCTTAAAATGATGTCTGATGGCTCAAATTTAAGCGCGACTGTTTCAAACTCGTTTAGAATATCAAGCGGAAGAGCCCATCTTGCTTGTTGAAAGCTTCTATGTTTACCAATTAAATTTCTAAATGCGTGAAAAACTATAGATTTATCATCTTCTTTAGTTGGAATATTATTACTGATATGCTCTAAAGCATCATTTATTTTGGCATTAGTAAAAACATCTAATTTATCAATCAATGATGATATTTTTTTAGAACAATTACCAGTAAGCTCAATAATATTTGAAATAGCAAAATCTTCCATTTCAAATCTCTCCCTATTTGTAACTGAAACATCCTCAATATTATTAAATAGCCTCCATTCCATTCGACTACTGTGAAAAGCTACATCGTGCTGATTTCCTATTAAATTATTAAACAAAACATAAGCAATTTCTGGAAAACGCTTGCGAATTAATTCTAATGCTTTAATTCTAATTCTTAAAGGAGCTAATGTCTGTGGATACCAGCTTCGATAAATTGATTTTAAAGTTGCTAATGGTGTATTTGCATTTGGATAATCTTTCGGCCCTTTTTCAATTAGCTGACAAATAATTAATGAAACTTTAGATAAGTTTTCTGGCATCCAAGCTATTTGTTCTAAAGTCCATAATAAATATGGTAGATAGCTATTCTTGCTCAGCATAGTATCTTCAACCTCAAAGAAAGAAAGAAGATTATCAGAAGCAACCAACGAATCAATCTCCTCTAACATAATTGAAGGTGCTGCCTCACCAAGCCTCATTAAATTACTAGATAATGACCTCCAAGTATTAGCATTGCCATTTCTAAGTATTTCACGCACAATACTGTTTACATACAACTCGGTAGAAAATCCACAATGTACACCAAACTCTTCTCCATAAACAGATAATATAATAAGTGTTTCAGCAATTCCTTGTTTTAATTCAGGGCTATATTTAGGCACGGCTTTGTGAATAGCAGCCATATAACGTTCTTCTGGTTTTAAATCTAGTGCTGGATTATGTTCACTCAATACTTTTATTGCTAATTCTTTAAATCCTTCTAAATCCTTGGCGGTAATATGCTTAGCCATAAACAGCCAACTATCAGTATGAGAAATTAATCGCCAAGTATCATTAACGAAAAGTATATTTGTTTCTTCTAATGATAAAAGCTCTCTAAGCGATTTTTCATATTCATCATATTTTTTTTCGCTAAGCTTCTCTACAACTTCCTTATCATATTGATTAGTACTTTTAAATCTAGATAATAAGAGCATTGGTATTAAGCTACTTTTTTTAGTTGCTGAATACCAATTAGGTTCCGTGTCACTAACTTTTAAAGTTCTTCGTAAAACACTAATATTTCTAGCTGTGTTTTTTGATAATTGCCTAGATTTTTCATTTCCAATCCCCATCTTTTTTAAAGATTCAATAAAGGGGGCAAATTCAATAATTGGTAAAACAATTTCATAGTTTTTTTTGGAACTATTTATCGTGGCAGGTACAATAATTATATGATTATTTGACTTAGCTTTTGAAATATCAATTTCTTCGATTTGACATTTAGGAATAATTATTAACTGCCTTTTCTCATTAATTAGTCTATGTAAACTATTTATATCAGTTGGAATAAGTGTTTTAGATAAAATAGATTCTTTCAATTTTTCATCCATCGAAACAATAGTAGCTAAAACAAATGCCAAGGCCTCATCGGTAGTTGGTGCCTTCATATAAGTTGATACTCCACTTGAATCAAGTAAGAGTTCTTTCAATGATGATACTGCTTCTTCTCTACCGCCTAATACTATTTCAGGAGGGAATTCATACTTATCAGTTTTAGACCAGCTACTCCAAAAATCTTCTCCAATATAAACTCCTTCAGTTGTTAAGCGTAAGTGGTTAGCCATCCAATAATCTACACCTCTAGCAATATCCAACCATTGTTCTAAATCACTTGCATCATAACATTTTACTTCTTTCCAAATTCCTTCTTTTGTTTTTTCTTCTGCCCATTCAGTTTTACCAACCCACACTCTAGGTGTTAAAAAAACAAATGTTGTTTCTGATTTATTAATACCCAGCGAATCTTTAGTTCTCTTCGCATAATCTTTATTAGCCTTTGTTTTAGTATCTGAATTGGTACCAAATTCCCATACCGAATCACCTTCTGGAATAAATTTATTTCCAATAGATGTTTTCAAAATTCCATCATAACCACCTATATAGGTATCTTCCTCTGCCGGAAAATCAGCTGATTTTATATTTTCGAAATTTAGGCTTGCAAATATTAGCTTCCTTACTAATAATGGTAATATTCCCTTACTATCTAAAGTACTTGCCCATTGATTAAGATGAATTGATTTTACTATCATAATTATTTTTGTCAATAATCTTATGTGTCACAAATCTGACCCTTAATTACTTGAAAGACAATATAACATATTAATTAAAATTTAATAATTATTTTGCCATTAAGACATAATTAAGCTAAATAAAAAAAGTAGGAGAAACTTCTCCTGCTTTTTTTATTTAGAATCCCAAAGGGATGAAAATTCATAAGAGGATTCGAACCCCAAATCTTTTTAAAGCGCCTGATTGACAATTAAGTGTGTATACCAATTTCACCATATGCTCACAAATAATATATCAATTATTATGCAAAAAAATTCCACATATATTACGCTTCCCTTCTACGTCGTCGCATAAAAAGTGTTTCATTGACATCGTAGAAGAAACTTTTAGAATAAATTTTTTAGAGAAACTTTAGCTGCAAATTTCGCTTTTAACCAAAGCTCAAGTTACATAACGAAGAACATTATAGTTAAAAAGAAGGAATATAGTACTTTATTAGGAATAGTCCTGTTTTTATACTTTTTTATATAGATCAGGGGTAGTGCCTTTCTTTAGGTCCCATGGATCTTTTACTAACATTATGCATCATTCAATCAAAGTTCATTTAAAATCAATTCTTATAATTCTAGTATTCCTCAAACGGCCCAGAAAATTTTAAATACGCTATTCTCAGCGATTGGTATTTATAGGTTGTTCCTTAACATGAATCTTAACTATAAGATGCTAGCATGACTTTGAGTTGAATAATGCTTCGTTAGCACTACGCATTATTCAACTCAAAGTCCGGTTTTGTATTGCTCTAACTTCATTCATGCTATCTTAAAAATACTTGTCTGACCAACTGACGCGATTTTTCAGTCACAGAAAGAGGTCTTTCGAAATGAGATTTTAGTCATCCTGAACTTGATTCAGGATCTCATCCAATGGCAAGTATGCTCTATTTTACATAATAGTATAGATTAATCTGTATACACTAAAAATTATTTGGCCAAATGATTTTATACAAAATGAAACATAGCTAAATTGTATCGTGAACTTCATTTTAACTTCAATCCCTATTCACGATACAAAAATATAAACCGATTTTTACTCGAAGTGACGGGATTGAAGTTCAATGAGTAAAATGCTCACTTATTTAAAGCATACTTCTCTCTTCTAGGAATTCCATAATAACCTCACTCCTCCACCATCCATAACGGGTTCTCGTTAAATTTGCGCCAAAGTTCCCGCAGCTGCTGCTCTAGCGGGATCAGTTCTGGAAACGGGAGTTCTTCCAGGCTTTCAATGGCCATTTTCCCGAACATTTCATCAATTTCGCTACGATCTTCTGTGCCATCTTGCAATTCGATAATGTATTTTAAAAGCTTATAACAAACGGTAAATTGACCACAGGCAATTAATTTGTTCATACGGTTAAGCTTAATATCTTCTTCACTCCACCACAAGGTCGTAGGCATTTGTGTGGCCGTTAGTGCTACATCTTGCAATAATTTAGACGGTGGGTCTATCGCTACTTTATCCTCATCGTTACGCGTGTACGAATTACGCTGCCCGTCCAGTTCGTAAATCATCGCGGTTGCTCTACGATTTTTGAGCTTACTTGAAGAATACAACAGGTCATAGTTAAGGCGGCGTATCTGGTTCATGAATACATAATTAATCATCGTGAAGGCACTGGACATGCGCTCGGCTAATATACGTTTGATCAGGGAAACCTTAAGGTTTTTAAGTCTTAGTATATCATCTTCAATAGTTTTGGGCACATTCTTTTCAAAGAGCTCGGCAATTTTTTTTAGATAAGTGTTTTTAACTACTGAGGCGATCAAGCCTATAGTCGTCGCCAATATACTTGCTCCCAATAGCACCCCAAAAACGATATAAATGGAAGCATAGGATCGGTCTCCAAACACTTGCATATCATTTAGTATGAGCATCAACACGGCGATTACCCCCGGAATCCAATAGAGGGCACGGACTTTTAAATAATCTAAAACTTTTGAAACAGCATCGGTCAGGCTGATACCGGCGACTGACTCAGATTCATGGGAGGGCTCCCAGGCCGGCATCTGGTTCCCTCCTACATCATTAATCAAAATAAGATCCAACCTGCCGCCTTTTCTTTTATCCGCAAGAACCATACTACCTATGCCCTGATTGTCTGCGATGCCTCCATCCATCAAACCGACTCCATCTTTAAAAACCTCATAGCTTTTGAGTTGTTGGTAACTGGAATTGTTATGATCCTTTATATAATCGTCAGGAAAAACAAGGGGCGCAAAGCCTATGGGAAAACAAGACGAACTGGCAACGATATCTCCTATTTCAATCTGATCTTTCAATGCGTTGATTTGACTCCTGTAGCTTTTGTATAAGGGACCATTTCCAAAATCACCTCTGTTCTGGAATCTATAGGTTAACCCGTAGGTAAAATCAGTAGCGTTAAAGCAAACGGTATCAAATTGCTTGATATGATTTTTGTGAAACATCTCAAAGGTTCCTTCAAAGACTTCCATCTCTTGATAACACAAGGCAAAGGCATTGATCACCGAGCGCCTGTTATAGGCATTATTTTTCCAAACCTGATCGTCCTTGAGTTTCCTGGTAGCATTTTCAAGAAGCTGATCATTAGCTGGTTCAAAGGTGGTATATAGCTTTTGGTAAAAATCGTTGAAATGCTGATTCTTTTGAACAGATCTGGTGTATGCCGCTGCAAGTAGCGTTCCCCCACTCACAGAACTTATGGATTTAACAGCCTCAAGTAAGCTTTTTTCCTGGAATTGTATTTTATGAAGCACAGAAAGTACCCCCAAGCCATAAAAAGTTGCTCTGTAGCCTCCTCCACTAAAGCAAAGTCCGATTTTATCGAAAGGTTTAAATTTTACAGGCATAGTTGATTTATTATTCAGTTGAAATCAAATAGTATAAAATTCAATAGAAACAATGGATAATAAAATACCTGATACTGGGTATTTTCGAAGTGTTTACTGGGAAACTACACTATCTTGGGGCAAGCCCATGAAGCATTCATCATTTTTTGGCATCGCGATTCAGATAGCTCTCGAGATCAGGATCGGAGTATTTCATCTCGGTTATCAAGTAACATTATATAGGCCTAATGATACTAATGTTAGGTAAATTTAGATCGAAAATTGCGAAGATCATCTGGGATATACCATCTCGCAAGCCTAATGGAAAAAAAATTTAAAGCAGTGTTTTACCGGCAAATAACAATACCGGTTTAATGAAAGATAATAACTGAAAACCGCACTATTAAAGTACCTTATTTTTTATCCAACAACCGCTCTAAATAAGCCACTTTTTCTTTTTCAGCTTCTAAAAGCTTTTTATAAAGCTCCTCAATTTTATCAGATTGTTCGATTATTTTATCGATTGGGTTAAATGTACAACCATAATTTACGGCAGATGAATTATCTACATGATATGTATTCCCTATAATATTTAAAATAGCCTCTTCACTAAAATTCTTAATCGCTTCTTTACTCACCCCTAAGGCTTTGGCTACTTTGTCCAGTTTTTCATCTTCAAGGTTTTCGTTTTGTTCCATTTGAGAAACGCTTTGTTGGCTGATGCCCAATTCTTCGGCCAGTGTTTCCTGTTTCATGCCGCGAAGTTCCCGGATCCGACTTATTTTTCTCCCGATATGTGGTGTGGCTGTACTATTCATGCGATAAAGTCTTAGAAAAATTAAAGATACTAAATTTTAAAAAATGGGATAACAGCCTGATCATTTTTATTGACTTTAGATCTGCAAGTCTTCTAAACGATTCTGCTTCGTTAGCCGGTTTGGTAAAACGGAATCAAAAAAATATTATTTGCAAGTCAGCTCTTTTATCCCTTTACAGAGTGCTTTCAGATATGATGGTCAACTATCTAATATTATGCACTATCCCTTTTAATTTCCGTTTATTAAAGCTGGATACCCTGGTTTGATCCTGCCGGTTAATAATGGCAAACACCACCACAGGAACAAGTACAAAACCGCCTACGATATAAATCACATAATGATCGCGGCTTCATTTAAAAACGGGGTTTACGAGATAAAATGTTAATGGCGTACCGATAAGAAAAACAAGTCCGCTTATAATTTGTGCAATCTTAGACGGTTTTGCATATAGTCTATCTACATGAAAATCATTGTGCTGGCCACAAGATTTACATTGTATGTTTATAGTTTCACCTTTATACATGACGAACTCGACACGTGTATGAGCATCTGTAGTAATACTAATTTCTCCTTCGCAGTTTTTACATGTTCCGTAGACCTTCATCTTTGATGTTTTAAATCATTGATGACTTAGAAAAATCAACAGTAAAATATAAAACCAAAACTACTTAAAAACAAAAAAGCTCACCATTTCTGGTGAGCTTTCTAATAAACCTTAAAAAACTATATATTATATAACTTCTACGTTTACTGCGTTTAATCCTCTCTTACCTTCCTGAAGATCAAATTTAACTTCGTCGCCTTCGCGAATCTCGTCAATTAAACCTGTTACGTGTACAAAGTGGTCTTTGTCTACTCCTTCTTCAGTGATAAATCCAAATCCTTTACTATCGTTAAAGAATTTTACTGTTCCTTTACTCATGTTAATGTATTAATTAATAAGTGACAAAGATGGAACTAATATTTGGATAAATCACTATATGTTTGATTTATTTTCAGATTTAACACTTTGATTTTCAGTAAAATAATTTTAATTTTATTTCAAACCCTATAATTGCTGGGTTTACGCAGCTATTTTTCCTTCTAAAATCATTCTGTAGGAGGAGACGATAAACTATTATTTTAAATGTTGAATGTTGAATTTGGAATGACTGTTCCTGTACAATAACTTTTGAACTTTCAACTTTTAAACTTTCTAACTTAAATTGTTGATTGAGATTTCTCGGCTTCATTTCATTACGCTCGAAATGACAGCGGAGTTTTTGTATTTAGAATATAGAAAAGAGAAAATACATAAGAGACGCAAGAGTCAGGAAACAGGATGATGAGTTTTGAATGTTGAATGACTGTTCATGTACAATAACTTTTGAACCTTGAACCTTGAACTTTTGAACTTTCAACTTTCAAACTTTTTACTCAAAACAGACTTCTCGATACATCAAATTTTTCCATTGCTTTCCAAAATTTGATACTCGAAGTGACCATTATGGAACTTTTTTGAATGTTGAATGTTGAATTTGAAATGACTGTTCATATACAACAACTTTAAACCTTCAACTTTTAAACTTTCTAACTTAAATTGTTGATTGAAATTTCTCGGCTTCATTTCATTGCGCTCGAAATGACAGCGGAGGTGTTTGTATTTAGAATATAGAAAAGAGACAATAAACTATTATTTTAAATGTTGAATGATTGTTCATGTACAACAACTTTTAAACCTTGAACATTCTAACTTTGAACTTTCAAACTTTTTACTAAAAAACAGACTTCTCGATACATCAAATTTTTCCATTGCTTTCCAAAATTTGATACTCGAAGTGACCATTATGGAACTTTTTTGAATTTTGGATTTTGAATGATTGTTCATGTACAACAACTTTTGAACCTTGAACTTTCAAACTTTCTAACTTAAATTGTTGATTGAGATTTCTCGGCTTCATTTCATTGCGCTCGAAATGACAGCTGAGGTATTTGTATTTAGAATATAGAAAAGAGACAATAAACTATTATTTTAAATGTTGAATGATTGTTCACCGTACAACAACTTTTTAAACCTTGAACATTCTAACTTTGAACTTTCTAACTTTTAAACTTTGACAGTTACAGCTAAATCGATTTATTTACTGAAAATAATTTTATAACTTTATTGGCTCAAGTCATTTATACTAAAAAATATGTTCGGAAAACGACCCATTGTGACCTCCTATTTTACCAAACCTATACGTCACCTGCTTTTTACAGCAGGTACCCTAGCCCTAATAAGTATGTGCTGGGGTTGCAAAACGAAGATTGATTCTAAAGAAAACAAGCAGAAAAAACCGAATATCATTCTGGTGTTTATTGACGATATGGGGTGGCAGGATTTATCCAGCTTTGGAAATCAAGAGGCTAAAACACCCAATGTAGATCAGCTGGCAGCTGAAGGTATTAGTTTTGATCAGTTTTACGTAAACGCGCCGATCTGTTCGCCATCTCGTGTAGCCATATCTACTGGAACTTATCCGCAACGATGGAATATCACCTCCTACCTTTCAGACAGGCAGCATAATAATCGTAGAGGTTTGGCCAACTGGTTAGCTCCCGAAGCACCAATGCTGGCTAAAGATCTAAAGGCGAATGGGTATGCCACCGGTCATTTTGGAAAATGGCATATGGGCGGCCAAAGGAATGTGGTAGAAGCTCCCAAAATCACGACCTATGGTTTTGATGAATCACTTACCAATTTTGAAGGGATTGGTCCTAAATTACTACCACTTACCAAAGATGCGGAAGGCAACGTAGGCCGGATTTGGGAAGATGCCGAACGTTTAGGTGGCGAAGTGACCTGGATGCAGCGATCTGAAATCACTACCGGCTTTATCGACGCCGCCATTGATTTTATGGATAAGGCCAGCGCTGAAGATACCCCATTTTATGTAAATATCTGGCCGGATGACGTTCATAGTCCGTTTTGGCCGCCATTTGAAGATTATAACCTTACCAAAGAAGACGGAAAACGTGCGTTATATTTAGCGGTGCTAAAAGAAATGGATAAACAGTTTGGAAAATTTTTTAACTATGTAAAAAACAATAAAGCTTTAAGCGAAAATACACTGATTGTTTTTTGCTCTGATAATGGTCCCGAACCCGGTGCCGGAAAATCTGGAGAACTACGCGGATTTAAAGGTCATTTATATGAAGGCGGCATCCGATCGTCTTTAATTGTGTGGGGACCGAATTTTGTTGCGGAAAATGCCCGGGGTACCCGAAATTCTCAAAATTACTTTTCGGCCATCGATCTAAAACCTTCCTTATTACAATTTACCGGTATTGGTACCGAAAAAGAGGAACTAACCGACGGGGAAAATATGCTTAAAACTATGCTGGGAAAAAACAGTCATTCCCGTAAAGCACCTATTTTTTGGAGCAGACCACCAGATCGTAAAACATATGAGGATTTTGAGCAAGCTCTCCCCGATTTAGCGATGAGAGCGGGTGATTTTAAACTGGTTTGTGACTATGATGGCGGCAGGCCGGCATTGTATAATCTTGTAAAAGATCCGGCGGAAACCAACAATATTGCCACAGAGTATCCCGGAAAAGTAAAAAAAATGACGACTCAAGTTACCCATTGGTATCAAAAAATGCCGGAATTGGAAAAAGAGGAGTAACGAACAGGTGCCAGAAAAACAAAATCTTTTTAAAATAGCCATTTTATAAGCCTTAACTGCCAGCCGATGAAACCGGCTGGCAGTTAAGGTTGATGATATTCATGATCTGAAAAGAGGGTTCCTAGGGTTTAAAAAAATTAGAATGCTGAACGGAGGAACGCTGCATGGCTTTTTTAGGCGTTTCCGGAGTTTGTAAAAAATCACGATACCATAGCCCCGAATTTTTAATAATACGTTGTTGGGTTTTGTAATCGATGTATACGAGTCCGAATCTGGGATGGTAGCCCTCGGCCCACTCAAAATTATCGGTAAAGCTCCATACAAAATAGCCGTTTACATTAATGCCTTGATTCCTGGCTTTTAAGACCGCTCCCATATATTGCTGAAGATACTGTTGTCTCTTTTCATCTTTTACCTGGCCGTTGATTAGATGATCCGGAAAGGCAGCGCCATTTTCGGTCACCAGTATATTTTTTACTCCGGGATATGCGTCATATTTTTTTAGCAGTTGGAAAAGTCCTTCGGGATATATTTCCCAGCCCATTTCAGTTGTTGGCAGGTTTCGCTTTTCTGCCTTGATATTGGTGGCCTGTAGATACGGAATCCACCAGGCATTTTTTACAAGTTCACGGGTATAATTCTGGATACCGATAAAGTCGAATTCAAAGGCTAACAATTGATCATCTTCAGGCTTATAAAATTTATCCACCCGCTTTAAAAATGGCAATTCCTCGAAAGGATACCCGTAGCCCAGGCTGAGTTCCAAAAACAATCGGTTGACCAGGCAATCTACCCGCTTAGCGGCTTTATGATCTTTTTCACGATCCCGGTAGGCTTCAATATACGAACAGGAAAATGTGGTACCAATATTCAGGTTTGGATTATGATCTCGCAAGATACTCCCCCCAATTGCCTGGCACAGGGAAGCATGATGCATGGCGGGTATAAAATTTTTAACCCCTCTCCTACCCGGCGCATGAATTCCCAAAAAATGCCCTGCTCCTAAAAATACCAAAGGTTCGTTTAAAACCATCCAGTTGTTTACACGATCACCAAATCGTGTTACACAAATTTTCACGTATTCACTAAACCAGTTAATGATGTCTCGATTGGTCCAGCCCCCTTTACGTTCCAGGGCCTGCGGTAAATCCCAGTGATAGAGTGTCACCCAGGGTGTAATCCCTATTTTTAAACATTCATCAATAAGCCGATCATAAAAATCAAGACCGGCTGAATTAACCGCTCCGGTACCATCAGGTAAAATCCGGGACCAGGAAATCGAAAATCGGAAATTTGAAATATTCATCGATTTCATTAACTGTAAGTCTTCACGGAATCGATGATAGAAATCACAGGCAACATCAGCATTTTGTCCCTCGTAGATTTTTCCTTTCTTATGGGAAAATTCGTCCCATATTGATGCCTTTTTACCATCGCTATAGGGACTTCCTTCAATTTGAAAAGCTGCGGTAGAAGTTCCCCAAATAAAATCATTCCCGAAATCACTACGCTTTAATGCTGAAAAATGTGCTTGTTTCACAAGATAAATCTATATTGATTATTTGATTTTAGTTTTTTAAAGCCCTAAGAAATCATCTGTAGCGCTTTGATCTTTAGTTTTACCATTTCTTCACCGCTTTTGCTTATACGCAGCTGATACATCACTGATGCATCGTACAAAAATCACCATTGGTTTGTTTATCAAACAAAGGCTTTATTTATACAATTTGCTTAGGAGGTACAGGAGACTTCAGGTCTTTTTGAGCGGTGGCGATTAACCGATCAATAATTTTTTCGGTTTCATCAGGAAAATCCACCTCGATAATCTCATCTTTTAAAAGCCATGGTTCAATGGCATGACAAGACTTCTTTTTTAGATTTTTAAGTACGGTAACCCCCATTGTTTTCAGCATCGCGGCGTTGCATTGCTGTTCAAACTGACCTTTCATGGGTACCACCAACAATTTTTTCTTTAGAAATAAGGCCTCGGCCGGGGTTTCAAAGCCCGCTCCGCAAATTACGCCACTACATGTGCTTAGGCTCTTTACAAAATCCTGGTTGTTTACCGGGCGAATGATAATATTATCGATTGTGGAAGCCTTTTTAAAATGTTTTGAAAATATCTCGAACCTGAATGCTGGAAAACTACTAAACAGTTTAAGCAATTTTTTATCGGAATACGAAGGAAGGTATACGGTGTAATGGGCTAATTTTTCCGGCTGAATCTGTCTTATCTCAGACCGTATCACCGGTGTAAAAATACGATCATCAAAAGCCCTAAAATGAAACCCAAAACTAAAGCTGCAGGGTGCATACTGCTTTAAAATTTTTAATCCTAACCAGTCTTCCTTTAAAGGTTTTGGCGCTAAAGGATGTAATACGGCCGATTGATGACTTAATCCAAAACAGTTTTTATGAGCCATCGTACATGCCCAGGCCGTTACCGGCTCAAAATCGTTTATAACGAGATCATATTCCTGTACCGGCACACTTTTTATTTCTTTGTACAGGCGTTTCAGTCGGTTTTTGCGATAGGTGTTCCAAATATCCACACCACCTTTTTTTCCGAAGATAAAACTAAGGCCTTTCAGCTGATATTTAACGTCGTAAGGTAATTTTAAATCGCCCTGAATACCGCTGACCAAAAGATCAACCGCTCCTTTTTTTTGTAAAATAGGGATAATTTCCAACGCCCGACTAAGATGCCCATTGCCGGTGCCCTGGATCGCATAAAGTATTTTCATTAATGCGATATTCTAAAAAAATGGATATGATTTTTTTTCTTCAGAATAAATGGTGAGATCATCGCACTTAATCTACGTTGCACAAAAATCGCCACCAGTATTTCCTGAAAATTATCCTTTAAGAAATAATTTTTAGTGGGCTTAAGCTTGGCGTTCCCTTTCAGCATCATACGCTTATCCATAACAATAATTTATTACTCATAAATTTATAAGCTTATGAATTAAAAGGTGTTACGTGTATTTTAAATAAGTGTATGTTTAAGGTTAAAAACTATCTTGCAGCCCGCTGTGTAAAGTGACAAGCTTGTTTGCTAACTGAGTTTTAAAGAGGTCATCGTTAGCGAACCGCCTACCGCTTTGTCATTAAAAAATTCCAGCTTATCATTATCCTCCTGTAGGGCCAGAATGTATAGTAATGGCAAATAATGATCTGATGTGGGGACCGCAAGCTTTACCGCTGTTCCTAAATTCGCGTAGTCCTGAAGTGCGTTATGGTCTTTGGAAAGTATTAAATTTTTAATTTTAGTATCGGCATCCCTCGCCCAATCGAAGGCATGATCTATCTTATTCATATGAGGCCAGTCGATAAGATGTAAGTTATGCACTATATTGCCGCTGCCTAAAATTAAAATTCCTTTTCTCCTAAGTATCGCTAGTTCTTTAGCCAGCCTGTAATGTTGCTGCGGACTTTTATAAGCATCTAAACTTAGCTGAACGATTGGGATGTTTGCTTCAGGATACAGATGTTTAAGCACACTCCAGGCACCGTGATCTAATCCCCACTGATGATCTAAATGAATATTTTCGCCGGTGAGTAAACCAGCTGTTACTTCCGCCAGTTTGGAATTTCCCCTGGCCGGATACTCAACATCAAATAATGCCTGTGGAAAACCTCCAAAATCATGAATAGTTCTTGGATTACTCATGGCCGTAACGGCTGTTCCTCCCGTAATCCAGTGTGCCGAAATACATAAAATAGTCTTTGGTTTTGGTAAGCTTGCAGCAACTTTTCGCCAATTAGCCACAAATTCATTTTCTTCAATAGCATTCATCGGGCTTCCATGCCCAAAAAATAATACGGGCATTTTTGGGGTGGTTTTAAAATCTGTTGAAATCTTATATATGTCTGCTAAATTCATTATTCATCGAATTAGGTTATTCTTTTATTTATCCCAGGCAACACCAACTATAAAAAAAGCCTTTCGGATAGTATACCGAAAGGCTGATGGTCATTTTTCTTTTTCTTCTTTCAGCGCATTAAGCCAGCGATGTTGCTAATTGCTTTTCAGCTTTATTCAGCGCTTCATCTCTTAATTCTGGAATGGCAATACCTTCTACTCTTATCAATTCTACGTCTGTCATGCCAAGGAAGCCCAATACTTTGATCAGATAATCGGATACGAAATCGTAAGCAGGATTTTCAGAATACACTCCTCCTGAACTCATCGCGATATATACTTTTTTACCACTAACTAATCCTTGTGGACCTTCTTCAGTGTATTTAAAAGTAACTCCCGATTTAGCCAGGTGATCGATCCATGCTTTTAGTTGTGATGGAATTCCGAAATTGTATAAAGGTGCACCAATAACCAAAATATCGGCATCAAGTAATTCCTGGATAACTTCGTCCTGAAAAGCTATAGTTTCTCTTTGTGCTTCGGTTCTGTTTTCTTCGGGAGTAATGATGGCCTGCCATTTATCTGCAGTGATATGTGGAAAATCTTCTGCAACGAGGTTTCTTTCTACAACTTCACTATCAGGATTTTCTTTTTTTAGCTGCTCTAAAATTTTATTTCCTAAAGCCATACTATAAGAGTTCTGTCCGTTTAAGCTAGAAATCACATGAAGTATCTTTTTCATAATAGGTATTTTAAGTAAACTTTCTCAGGATAAATCCGTGAGACATTTATAAGAAATTGTTTATTTATTTCGAGTGTTCTATATTCTGTCCTAATATTAAAACTTATCAAGATCGGAAAACATGATCCTGATTTTCCATCAACATTTGTATATACAAATATATAAACAATACTCCTGCGATAAACGGTACTTCCATAGATGTTACTACTAACATTTAGTTTAGTAGTTTAAACATCCTGCTCTATAAAACGTTCACGAAATTCTTGCGGATTGGTATTGAAAACCCTGCATAGGGCAGTTTCAAAATCGGCAAAGTTGCTAAAACCACAAGCTTCGGCAAGGCATGCTAAATCGCATTCTTCATACTCGGGGATATTGATCATTTCCCTTACCTCCAACACCCTTAAATCGTCCAGATATTGATTAAAAGTGCACTGCTTCGATTTTTTAAGAATATAATCCAGCTCTTTTGAGGTGAGCATAAGATGCCTGCTGATTTCATCTATTTTTAAATTCTGAATTAAATAAAATTTTTCCCTTTGCATGATTTTATCGAGAAGCCTTACATATTCCAGGGCGGCACTATGATCGATATAAAGATGGTGTGAAGATTGCTCCTCCTCATTTTCTTCCAGTACTCCGCTATTGCAGATCATAATTAGAAAAAGAGGAAATAAGATGAATAAAACAAGGGTTGAGCCAGAAATAGCAAATATCCCCAAACTAACCAGCAACAAAAAGCCAACAATGTAAGATACGAACAAACTCATCGATGTGATTGTTTTATCTAAGAGCCTTCGTTAATAGTAGGGTGTAAAAACGCTACGGCTAAAAATTAATACTGTATTTTTAAACTAAATATTTGTAAATAGATAATGCAATTGTAATGCCATTTCTTCGTTTTGTTTAGTCTTTCATGAAATTTTATGAACACAAAAGGTATTTCAACTTTTATAACGGTAGTTTGTCGATAAGATTGTAGTAAAAAACACTATAAGTCCTTATTTAACGAATTAGGCTAAAATGGCCTTTTTCTTCCAGTTCTAAATCAATAATAGCATGAAACCAATAATCGTCTTCAGGAAGTGGTTTGCCATTAAAAGTACCATCCCACTCCTCTTCTTTATTTAGGATAGCTATTAAATTCCCATACCTATCAAAAATGGAGACTTCTACCTCCTTATCCCCAATTCCAACAGGCTTCCAGGTATCATTAGCCCCGTCGTTGTTTGGTGTAAAATAATTAGGGAATCCAATCAGATGAATTTGTTCGCTGATATAAGAACATCCATTGACTTCTGTGATATCAATTTTATGAGTCCCTGGTGCTACGCGATAAAAATTTCCTGTAGTATTGTTAATATGATTATCCAATGTAAATATGTAATCTGATTCATATTCAGTTTCAATATTAATGTCGTAAGAGCCATTATTATTAGCCTTCTTAGCTAATTGATAATTTACAGCTTCATTCCTGGTCAAAAGTGTAATCTCAATGGCGGCCGATAGCACTTCACAATTAGCATTTGAAACATTGTATATATATTTTCCCGGCTTATTTAATTGAGGATCGAACTTACCACCTGGTAAAGCAGGTTCCCAATAGCCATTTGAATCTGGGGTTCCTCCTAAATAATCAATTAAATCAAATGGTTTCTCATATTTACATACAGCAATACTTGAGCCTAATCCAGGGTCAGGCTGGTCTGTAAAAGTTACTTCAATTATAGCAGTTTTTGATACACAATAATTATTCACTGTATAACTATAAAGTCCTTCGGGATCTAAAGAAGGATCAAAAATCGAAGAATTAGAACTTAATTTGGGACTCCAGATCCCGCCTGCCTGAGCATTGGCACCCAAATAAGTAAATAGATCTACTATGCTTCCATTTTGGCATAGATGAAGACTTGCATCATCCCCAGGATGAAGTAAAAATGCTTCCTGAAAATCAGCAATACCATTATTATCTGCATCTAACGGTTCTTCATACCCTGATGACTCGTTAATAATTAACCCGTTTTCATCTACGGTATCCGGTAAACTCCCTAAGGTTCCATTATGATCTGGATCGTTAAATCCCGCTTCAATAACATCAAAACAACCATCATTGTCACTATCTAAATCTCTTTTATCCGGATAACCATCATGATCTGTATCCCGACCTGGAATACCTTTATCTTCAATGATATCTGGAATTCCGTCGTTATCATCATCCAAATCAATATCGTCGGGAATTCCATCATTATCAAAATCTGGCAGACATTGTTCCTCTATTTCCTGCCTGCTACTGCATTTAGAAGGATTGTTTACAATTCTTACCTCGTCGTAAACTCCGCCATTAGCTAAAAGATTACAAATTGCGGAGCAGTCGATTAAACTTTCATTGTTGGAAACAGTAAGACCGATAACCCCTAAATTACCACTAACTGAAGTTAGCCTTTCCAGTCCCGTTAAGGCTGGTAACGCGTTATTATTCTGAATACTTAAGGTTTTGTCAATTTTGTGAAGGTTGCGAAATCCGCTAATGCTTGGTAATTCAGGGTTATCTTTTATAATCATATGACCATAGACTCTTTCTAAATTATTAAATCCTGTAAATACTGTTAGTTCCATGGATTCACTAATTTCAAAATTTCCCCCTCCCAAGCTACCTATGGATTCTAGCTTATTAAATCCTTCTATTTCATTGATACCCGTTCTTCTAATGTACAAGTTATTTCCAACATATTTTAGTTCAGAAAATAATCCTACCCCATGTGCATAATCTTCCATTATAAGAGAACCCTTAATATATACTACTTTATTAAAGGCAGGAAATATACTTAAGACCAAACCTGCCTTATCCATTTGTAGATTCTTTTCGATAAATTTTAGGTTTTGAAATGCATCCAGCGACATTCCAAGCCTTTTCAGGTCTATAGTATTTACCTTCTCTAATTTATCAAAGCCCTTTAAATACCCTTTTATATCTTCTATATAAATATCATTTACCTCTACTAGTTCGTTGAAGGAATTAAGGTCTTTTAGACTGCTATTTTCCAGTATACGAAGATTACCATCAATTTTTGAAATCGCAAGATTTATGGTAAAATCAACAATATTGGTATTTCTAATCGTCAAATTCCCTTTAATTTCTTCTATATTTTGAAGAGGTGCCAAACTGGTCACAGTTCCGGTAATTGTAAAATTTCCGTCTATAGTTTTACAGTTTGAATAATTTCTGGCAAATTTATCAAATTCCGCTTGAGAACTGATAGTAATATTTCCTGATGGACACTGGGCATAAATGGATATACTGAGAAAAAAAATAAGAAGTAATGTATATAATTTCAAAACGGTTAACCTTGTTAATTGATCGGCAATAATAAGCTATTGTATACAAATTTATGTTTTTATTAACTTTTTAATTTTAAAATTAATCTTACTATCTCCTTAGATTCATTACAATTTACTAATCTTCAATACTTTATAATTATTTAGTGAAGTGTTATAAAAAAAACCGGACTGCGAAAACAGTCCGGTTTTTTTAAAAGCTCGTATGTATTAATACCGTTCTACTATATTTTAGCGGCGGCTTCTTTATCCACATACCACATAAGTTCTCCCGCAGGTGCGATGATCTGAGAAGGATATTTCTCTATGTTCTTCTCTCCTTTAATCACCTCGTAAAGTGCATTTGCTTTCTTTGCACCAAAGGCAATAAATGCTACACTTTTAGCCGAATTGATTAATGGTGCGGTTAATGTAATTCTGTACATATCCTGAGGTTCCAGAAAATAAGCCGCGACTTTCTTTTCTTTTTCGTGAATTACTTTTTCTCCCGGGAATAAGGAAGCGGTATGCCCATCGTCTCCCATGCCCAAAAAGATGAGATCGAAGGTTTTACCATCTTCTAATACCTGATCCAAAATCGCCGAATACTCTTTTGCATACTCTTCGGCCGAAATTCCGTCCTTATACATCGGGAAGATTTGTTCTTTTGGAATACTCACCTTATCAAGAAAATCCTTAAAAGCATTTCCCGCATTACTACGCTCGTCTTCTAAAGGAACCCATCGTTCGTCTCCCCAAAAAACAAAAATTTTACCCCAGTCTACCTGATCTATAAATTCTCTAGTTAGCAAATCGTACATGCCTCCGGGTGAAGATCCACCGGTTAAGGCAACAGTAAACTTGCCATGTTTTTCTATGGCAAGACCTGCACATTCTACAAAATGACGGGCAGCAGCACGACTGGCTTCTTCTTTAGTTTGATATATGTTTAGCATTCTTCTTGTTTCTTTTCTTTTTTTCCGGGTACGTTAATCGACCATACATGTCCCTGTTGCGCAATAAGGGCTTCTGCGTTTTCTGGTCCGTAACTTCCTGCCTGATAATTAGGAAAATTAATCGACTCCCTGCTATCCCAGGCTTCCTGAACGGTTTTTATCACGTCCCAGGCTTCTTCTACCTGATCTGATCGCATAAATAAGGTGGTATCACCCAACATCGCATCCAGCAATAAGGTTTCGTAAGCTTCTGGTGTATGAGTAGAACAGCTATCATAATCAAAAACCATCTCAGAAGGATTAAGGTTCATTTCCAAACCGGGCTTTTTGGTCATAAAACGTAACCTGATATCCATTTGCGGTTGTAAGTTAATCGTTAGCTTATTGGGCATAATGTTATTGGACTGCTCACCGGGAAAGGCCGCGTGCGGTACGGGTCTAAACTGAATAGTAATCGAAGAACTTTTCTCCTGCATACGTTTACCGGTCCTTAAATAAAAAGGTACGTTTTGCCAACGCCAGTTATCGATAAAGAATTTAATTGCCGCATAAGTTTCGGTATTCGAAGTTTCGCTTACGCCCTCTTCTTCGCGGTAACCTGGTACTTTTTCTCCTTCTACCCAACCTGCGCTGTACTGGCCACGAACGGCATTTTTGCTTACCTCGTCGGGTTTTATTCTGCGAATGGCACGTAAAACTTCTACCTTACGATTCCGAATCTCTTCAGCATCGGCAGAAATCGGTGCTTCCATCGCTACCATACAAAGAATCTGTAACAGGTGATTCTGGATCATATCACGAAGCGCTCCCGAACCTTCATAATAACCACCACGTGACCCCACACCTACCTTCTCTGCAACGGTAATTTGTACATAGTCGATATAGTTTCGGTTCCAAAGCGGCTCGAATAAAGCATTCCCAAAACGGAATGCCAAAATATTCTGTACCGTTTCTTTACCCAGATAATGATCAATTCTAAAAATTTGCTTTTCGTCAAAAGTCCGACGAAGCAATTGATTTAGTTCTATAGAAGACTCCAGATCATAACCAAATGGCTTTTCGATCACCAAACGGTCTTTTTCCAGCTCTTCTACCAGTTTCTGGTTTTTAAGGTTTGCGGTAATATCATCGATAAATTTGGGAGATACCGATAGGTAAAATAATCTATTGGCTCGTTCTCCCCATTCTTTATCAAGATTATCTAATTTGGAATGTAAATCCTGATAGGATTTTTCGTTGGTGATATCTGATTTAAAATAATAAATCGACTCTTCGAACTTCTTCCAGATTTTTGAATCGGGATCGCGACGAGAAAATTCTTTTAATTTTTTATAAAGATCTTTTCGGTACGAGGTATCATCAAAATCTGATCTTCCCAATCCAAAAATGGCAAAATTATCTGCCATTCGATCATCGAGATAAAGATTATAAAATGCAGGGATTAATTTGCGACTGGCAAGATCTCCTGTTCCTCCAAATATAACAATGATCGTTGGGGCCGCTTTCTTTTCTGTCTTCATTTTAGTTTTAAATTAATTGAGGCTTAATTCCACTCAGTATGAAAAATACCCTCCTGGTCATTACGCTCATACTTGTGCGCACCAAAGAAATCCCGCTGTGCCTGGATAAGGTTGGTGGGTAAAATTTCACTTCTGTACGAGTCAAAATAAGACACGGTAGAACTAAATACCGATGAGGGAATTCCTTTGTCGATAAAAGCCTTTACCACATTACGTGCTGCAGCTTGTTTTTCTACTAAAGTCTTTCCTATAGTTTCATCTAACAAAAGATTAGGAAGCTCTGGGGATTTGCTGTAGGCCTGTCTAAAATCTTCTAAACAGGCGGCTCTGATAATACATCCGCCCCTCCAGATCTTAGCCACTTCTTCCAGATTTAGACCATAATCATACTCCTTAGAAGCAATGGTTAACTGGGCTAATCCCTGGGCATAAATAGTAATCATCCCAAAGTAGAACGCATCGGTTAATGCCGCAAAAATTTCTTCTTCTGAAGTTTCTGAAACATCATCCCATTTTAATTGCTTTGAAGCTTCTACACGTTCTTCTTTATACTTAGAAATATCACGCATCTCTACCGCCGCATTAATAGAAGGGATAGGCGCCTGGATATCCATCGCGTTTTGCGAGGTCCATTTACCGGTTCCTTTGGCTTTTGCAGCATCAGAGATATAATTCAGTAAAATTCCTTTTCCGGTAACCTCGTCTTCTTTTTTAAGAATCCCGGCGGTAATTTCTACCAGAAAAGAAGCTAATTCTGAATTATTCCATTTCTCGAATAATTGCTGAATTTTAGCATCTTCTACTCCGTATCCTCTTTTCAAAAGATCATACACCTCTGCAATAAGTTGCATAATTGCATATTCAATCCCATTATGAACCATTTTTACATAGTTTCCAGCAGATCCTTTTCCAAGATAAGTAACACAGGGCTCCCCGTTTACTTTGGCTGCTACGGCTTCAAAAATAGGGCGAAGTCTTTCGTAAGCTTCGGCATTCCCTCCTGGCATCATACTTGGGCCAAAACGGGCTCCTTTTTCGCCACCAGAAATTCCCATGCCAAAGAAGTGAATTCCTTTTGCAGCAAGCTCATCCACCCGGCGGTTGGTATCGGGAAAATAAGAATTTCCTCCATCTACCAAAACATCACCTTCTTCTAAGTAAGGTAATAACGAAGCAATCGCAGCATCTACAGGTTTTCCCGCAGGAACCAGAAGCATGATCGCTCTGGGCTTACGAATTAACCCGCAAAACTCTTCTGGCGAGGTGGTTCCTTTTATCGTGTGCTTTTCTGAAGCTTCTTTTTCCAGCGACGCCGCTTTTTCCGGATCCAGGTCCAGCCCGGCTACAGAAAATTTATGGTCGGCCATATTCAGTAAAAGGTTTCTACCCATTACTCCAAGACCAACAATTCCAAAATCGAATTCTTTCATGATTCAGTTTTAGGTTCTTAACTATTCTATTTATTTAAAATTCTTTTTTTCTATATCCAAGACTTTATCCAGACGTCTCACAAAACGCTCTTTGTGCTGAAATTCAGCTTTTAAAAAAGCCAGAATGAGCTCCAGAATAAGTGAAGTGCCCAGCACTCTTCCGCCCACACAAATCATATTCATATCATCATGTTCCACTCCCTGGTGTGCAGAATAAGTTTCTGAAATTAATGCTGCCCGAACACCCGGAAACTTGTTTGCCGCGATAGACACGCCTACCCCACTGCCACAAACAGCGATAGCCCGATCTATTTTATGATCGCTTAAAGCCTTTGCTAAAGGAGCAACCACATCTGGATAGTCGTCGTCACTTTCATATTCGAATGCACCAAAATCCTCTATATCGAAATTTTTCTCTTTTAAAAGTTCCAGTAACTTTCCTTTTTGTTCTAAGCCGGCATGATCTGCAGCAATTCCGATTTTCATGAAGTGAATCTTTTGGTTTTAATCATTTCGAATGCTAAAATTAACTAATTAAATCTGTTTCACGGTAAGACTAAACCTTATAAAAATACTAAAACCTTTGAAATGGTGAAGTTATACCAGTATTTTAGAAAAATGTCCTACTCAATAAACCAGGTTTTGATGATTTTGGCTTCAATTTATTAATTGCAACACTCCGATTAAAGAAACAATACTGATAAAAATCCATATAAAAATGGCTAAAATCACCGGTTTAATTCCCACCTTCATAAAGCTTTTATAGTTTAACGTACTCCCAATTAAAAATAATACGAGTGTTAGGCCCATTTTGGAAATCCAAACAATGTTTGGAGCTACAACTTCTATATTAGGAATATAGGTATTGGCCAGGACTGCCAAAATAAAAAGACCGATAAAGTAAGGAACTTTAATCTTTTTAAGTTCGGTATGACTACTTAAGGCAAATAGTACAGACACCGGCAGAATCCATAACGCCCGGGCTAATTTAACCGTGGTAGCAATCTCTAAAGCTTCGTTGCCATACACCTGCGCTGCACCTACAACAGAGCTGGTATCATGGATGGCAATAGCACTCCAGATCCCAAATTGATGTTGACTCATATTAAAATAGTGGCCTAAAACCGGGAATAAGAATAAAGCAATACTATTTAATAGAAAAACACTGCCAATAGCAATAGAGATTTGCTTAGCATCTGCTTTTATAATGGGAGAAATCGCAGCAATGGCACTACCCCCACAAATTGCGGTACCCGAACTTATTAATTTGGCAATTTTTTGATCGATCTTAAAAAGCTTACCTATTGCAATCCCCAATCCAATGGTTAAAGTAATTGATAGCAGCGTAAAAACAAATCCGTCTTTTCCGGCGGCTAGCGCTTTATCGATATTCATACCGAAGCCCAGGCCAATCACCGAAATTTTCAATAACCAGTTAATACCTAACTGTGTTTTCTGCTGAAAGGGATGCTGAAAAAATTGTGCAAATACAATCCCGGCAGCTAATGCGATAGGCGGATTTACCACCGGAAGCATACAAGCCAGGCAAAGTATAACGAATAAAGCGGAAGTAGCTATAGATTTCATAAACCGAATATATACTCCAAAAGTACCCCCTGTTTTGCCTGAAATCAAATGATAAATAGTTATACTATATAACTAAAAGTTATAATGATGTTGTAGGAATTTTAAAAATACCGAATTTAATTTGGAGTGATGTCCCTGTTGCTGGATAAAAAAGAAATCACGCTTAATTTGTAAATTTTCGATATCAAGAATATAAAAATCACCATATTTTAATTCTTTTAGCACAGTATTAATACTTAAAAAGCTGGCAATATGCCCATTAGATAGATATGACTTTATACTTTCTGAACTTCCCAGCTCTAATTCAATATTTAGTGCTTCTGCTTTTACATTTAGATGCTCAAAAGCTTTTAGGATCACTTCACGGGTTCCCGATCCCTTTTCTCTTAAAACAAGCGGGATATCCTTTAATGCCGACACCGAAATCTGGTTGCTCTTGGCCAGTGGATGTAATTTGTCGACCACCAGTACAATTTCGTCTTCTAAAAAAGCTTCGTAGGCAAGCTCCCGATTTTTTGACTGCCCTTCTATAAAGCCTAATTCTACCGAATTATTCATCACTGATTTTTCTACTTCCTCGGTATTCATATTCAGTAAATGGATCTTAATTTTCGGGAATTTCTGGTGAAACTTTGCCAGTACTTCAGGTAAAATATACTGGGCGATAGTGGTACTGGCGGCAATTCTAAGGCTTCCTTCGCTTTTATCGATCAGCGAATTCATGTCGAACGCTGCTTTCTCATATTGCTGAAAAATAAGTTTACTATGCGAAAGCAATAATTTACCGGCTTCGGTAAGTGCGATGCTGTTTCCCTTTCGCTTAAAAAGCTTTTGATTGAAATGGGCTTCAATTTGCCTGATATGCCGGGTCACCGCTGGCTGTGTAATATGAAGGTCTTCAGCTGCTTTAGAAAAACTAAGCCTGGATGCCACACTTTGAAAAACCTGTAATTTAAAATCGAACATTATAATCAAAAGTAATAAAGATGTATGTTACGTACAACTTATTCGCAATTGAAATACAAGTTATCATCTTAAAAATTATTGATCATTTGCTTCATGTGCATCTATATCTTTTTGTAAATCTAATCTTCTGAAGGTAGGTGATATAAAGCCGGTAACCAAAACGGTAAGTACAGTCATACTTCCGCCAAAGACAACCGCTGTTACTGTCCCCATAATTTTAGCCGTTAAACCGCTTTCAAAAGCACCAAGCTCATTAGAAGAACTAATAAACATCGAGTTTACAGAAGATACACGACCACGCATATGATCTGGTGTTTTAAGTTGTAAGATGGTTTGTCTTATAATCATGGAAACCCCATCTGTCATACCGCTTAAAAAAAGAGCAAAAACCGATACCAAAAAATAGGTAGAAAGGCCAAAAATGATGATGGAAAGCCCAAAACCAAAAATGGCAGCCAATAATTTAATACCAGCTTTTTTATTTAAAGGAAAATAGGCCGATGTGAACATGATAAGGACTGAGCCTATGGCAGGTGCTGCTCTTAATACGCCAAAACCTTCAGGCCCCACTTTTAAAATATCCTGGGCAAAAACAGGTAAAAGTGCCACCGCTCCACCAAATAAAACAGCGATCATATCTAAACTTATCACCCCAAGAATAATTTTTGTATTGATCACAAATTTTACACCTTCTTTTAAACTTTTTAAAACAGGCTCACCCAGTTTGGGATTTAAAATTGGTTTTTTAGGAATACGTGTTAATGCGATGACAGCAATTAACGAGAACCCAAAAATCAATAACATCGACCAGTGCACCCCGATCCAATGGATACTAAAACCAGCCAGCGCCGGTCCTAAAACGGCAGCCAGCTGATATATCGAACTGTTCCAGGTGGCGGCGTTTGGATATATTTTTTTAGGAACAATAAGGGAAAACATAGAAAATAAAGAAGGGCCTAAAAACGCACGGACAATCCCTCCGAAAAATACTAAGGAATAAATTCCGTATAAAATCCATTGTTGCGGAAGATCACTAACAAATTTTGGCCAGGTAAGTAAAAATAACCCCGCACTTATAAAAGAGAAACCCAGTATACATTTCATTAAAAGGCTTTTCTTCTCTTTTTGATCGACCACATGCCCGGCATACAGGGATAGCGTAACGGCAGGAATCACTTCCATTAAGCCGATTACTCCTAATGAAAGCGGATCTTTAGTAAGCTTATATACTTCCCATTCAATAACAATAAATTGCATGGTTCTGGCAAAAACAAATGCAAAACGCATACATAAAAAGATATTAAATTCCTTGTAACGCAACGCGGCGTATGGGTCTTTGCCAGATATTGATGCCATAACTTTTTATTAGCATTTAAAAAAAGCCCCTGCTCCCTAAGGGATCATGAGCTTTTTAATTTCTCTCCTCAACATGGTTTTATTCTTAGAGGTTCGAATTTTTTGGTGTAAACTATCTCAAGGCAACCCCATGAGGTAGTTATTAGATATTTTTATTTGCAGCCCTCCCTTCTTCATAATAGCTATCGAGTCGGGAGCATTCCATATCGATTATCCAGTGCTATTAAAGTTATTTAGACCAGGTATTATTCTCTGGTGTGGCATCCATCCAAATTCCGCCTTCAAGGCTAACCGATTTTAGTGCCTTTTCAGTTTCAACAGTTATAGAAACCTGATCTTTAGTTGTTTCCCAAATGCTAGATTTTTGATGAATATTTTTTGTAGTTCCATCAGTAAAAGTAAGTAGGACATCAAAAGGAGCCGGCATTCCTCCTATATTTTCTACCATGATTTCAGCCGAACTGTCCTCCTGTTTTACGCTTTCAATCTTAAAATCTATATAATTTGGTTGAAAATACCAGCGATCCCAAAACCAGTTCAGGTCTTTTCCGCTAATATCATTAATGCTGTAAAAGAAATCCCAGGGAATCGGATGTTTGCCGTGCCAACGCTCCATATAGCCTTGTAATGCTTTTTTAAAATCTTTATCACCTAGCATATCTTTTAGCGCCAAATATCCCAGAGCAGCTTTTCCGTAAGAGTTATTTCGATACACCGGGCCGCTTAAAATGTTGGACGGTGTGATAATGGGCACCTCCTGCTCCATATTATCATCGCGAATCCATCGTTCGACCCTAAAGTTTTTAAAATCTTCAACAGCCTTTTCTTTACCTAAATCTTCAATTCCTATTAAATGTTCCAGAGTGGTTGCCCAGCCCTCGTCCATAAAGCCAAATCGTGTCTCGTTGGTACCCATATAAAAAGGAAAATAGGTATGGGCAATTTCATGTTCTGCCACAAAACGCGCCAGATTAGGATCTTCATGTGAATTATCGTTTACCATCATTGGGTATTCCATATCACCATGGCCTCTTACCAGCGTAGATTTTGAGTATGGGTAAGGAATACCAGGGTAATGATTTGAAAACCAGTTTAAAGCATGATGGCCGTAATTCACCATTTCATGAAAATCTTTAGAAACATTGTCGTAAGCCGCCTGTACGCTCACACGACGATTGGCGGTAGAATCCACCACTACACTGGCGGCATCCCAGTTGTACTCGTTACTAACCGCAATAGCGACATCGGTAATATTGGACGCTTTCCATTTCCAGGTATTGATGCCCTCTTTGGTGATTTCTTTTTTCGCCAAATCATCGGGAGTAACAATACGAATTACTTCATCGCTTTGCATTGACTTCTCCAGCTTTTTCGCATATTTTTTCTGCAATACTTCCTCCGGATTGAGCAAATCTCCAGTCGACCATACCAAAAAATCTTCAGGAACACTTACGTTAATTTCATAATCATTAAAATCATTATAAAACTCCTGCATCCCGAAGAACGTCATGGTATCCCAACCCATATAATCGTCATAAACGGCTACGCGAGGGTAAAAATAAGCAAGGAAAAAGGTATTCTCTAAAATAGCACCTTCTCGCCCACTTTGTTTAGAAACCTCAAAATGCCAATTAATACTCAGGTTAATACTTTCACCGGGTTGAAGTGGTGTATCCAGGCTCATCATTTTATTGGTACCATCATTTTCTGAATTCCATTCCTTTTTAGTACCGTTTTGTGTATAGGAGTCTATTTGTATCCCGTTGGTCATATAATCTTCTGAAACCATTCCCAAACGTGCAGCACCAGGTTTGTGGTTATTCAGTATTAATTTGAAATTTAGGGAGTGTAAGGTCTCCGGACTGTTATTGGTATAGGTAATTTCTTCAGAACCGGTAACCTTACGATTGGGGGGATCCAGCTGAAGATTTATCTTATATTTCGCCGAATTTTGCCAGTAATTTTTACCCGGTTTTCCGGTTTTACTTCTAGTTTCGTTTTCGTAGGCCTTTTTTACATCCCTGGGCACATATAGCTCCTGGCCAAAAGAAAAACTTCCCATCCCAAGAGAAGCCAGGCATACTGCTATGATGGATTTTCTCATTAAATTAAATGTATTTTTTGCCTAAAATAAGTTATAGAAACTACATAGCCTTAAACTTTGCGTCCTTTTCAGTATTTCATGATTATTCTGCTGAATTATCGATTTAGCAACTTTATTTATGCAAATAATTCAAAATAAATATTATTTTTTACCACGGACTTACATGTGGGGCCTCATTGATCTCGTGTGAAAAATAGGCTGAATTCCTACCGTCTTCCGGTAAATCGATATGATCGTATAAAAACCTGGCAGAATCTTTTACGCTTAAGCCTCCCTGATGATCATTAAAATCTGTGGCAGTGTACCCGGGATCGATAACATTTACCTTAAAATTGTCATCTTTCAATTCGTACGCCAATACTACGCTATAGGCATTTAAAGCTGTTTTTGAAGGACCGTAAGCTCCGGTTTTAACATCGTAATGATCCCAATCTGGATTGGTGTGTAATGTAAGGGAGCCTAAACCAGAGGTAATATTATTAATTCTTGGACGCTCTGATTTTCTTAGCAAGTCTAAAAAAGCCTGAGTAACATTAATCACTCCAAAAAAGTTGGTATCAAAAACCTCACGAATAACCTGGGTTTTTACGCTTACTGCTTTTTGATCCCATCCTCCTAAAATTCCGGCATTGTTCACTAAAATGTCAAGTTTACCAAAGCGTTGCTTCACTGTGGCTACGGCGGCGTTAATAGAATCCTGATTGGTTACATCAAGTTGCACTAACTGTACCTGGTCTAAACCGCTTTCTTTTAATATGGCAACCGCATCTTCTCCTCTTTCTTTATTTCGGCTACCTAAAAAAACAAAGTAATCGTTTTGGAGCATCATTTTAGCGAGTTCGAAACCTATGCTTTTATTCGCTCCGGTAATTAAAACACTTCTCATCATTTCATTTTTTAAGTAATGTAAAACTAGCCTGAGATTTTAGGTATTCGATAGCAGACTTTCAGGAATTAATGGTACATTTTCCTGATATGAGTTTTATAAGCTAAAGGGGTAAAGCCCGTATGCCTTTTAAAAAAGCGATTGAAATAGGAAGCGTCTTCAAAACCAAGATTAAAGGCTATTTCCTTCATCGAGTTTTCTGAAAAATAAATAAGCCTTTTCGCTTCCAAAATAATCCGATCCTGTATGTGTTTGATCGCAGATTTACCACTTTGTTGTTTAATCATTTCTCCTAGATATCCAGCAGAAATATGGAGCAGATCAGCGTATTGCGAAACTTCGTGCTGGGTTTTATAATGCTTTTCTATCAGCTCCAGGAAGTTTTCCAGTATTAGGGATTCAGGTTGAGCGTCAATCGACTTAAATTGTTGGGTATATAGTCGGCTGCAATAAACCAGCAGGATATTTACATAAGATTGTAGCATACTGTGTTGCCAGTCTTTGGTTTGATGATATTCCTTAAAAATACTGGATAAAATATTTTCGATGAATTGAAAATCCTCTGCAGCTAAATGTAACTGATGCGCTTTATGTGCATTTTGAATAATAGGTAATTCCTTTGCTCCATTTTGTGGATCTAATGACAGAAACTCTTTAGAAACGGATAGCGCATAGGAGATGATAGCGCAGCTTTCCTCCTTTAATTGCACCTGTGAGGGATGCGTAAAATATAATGTTTTAGGAAGAATATCATAAGGTTTCATATCAATCCAGTGTCTTCCGCCCTCTTTGGCATCGATTACCAACGCAAAAAAGAAATAATCTTTACGATGGGGAATTAAAAATTCTGGCGGAATATCTGATTCCTTACGATCCACTTTTTTGATCTGAAATTGTGAATTTCCGGTGTGCGGATCTATATCCAAAGGATAGGTCACAATCTTATTTGCTAATTCAGATTCCATTAAAGATTTGGGTTTAAAAAATAAAAGTAACCAAAAATCACTAAACCACATTAGGGCATTTACATGAAGCATCTTTAAGGAGATTATTCTTTATTGAAAGCATTCCGATTATCTAGCACCATCGGATTTCAATGATTTTTCAAGCCACTGATTTGCATATTGGTCGTCGCATTTAGGAGAGACCCACCTAAAAAGAGGATTCTCTTTAAATTAAGTTAATAATTTTACTGCTCCTTCCCTATTCATTAAATTACCAAAAAGCCAGAAAAAGAAATGAAAAAAATTGCCATTATTGGTGGTGGGGCCTGTGGATCTGCTGCTTTAATTGAGCTCATTATTCAAAGTATTAGTGCCAGTTTACAAAATCAAATTTCGTTTGTACTTATCGAGCGTCAAAAAAAAGTGGGCTATGGATTAGCATTTGGATCCAAACAACCTTCGCATATTTTAAATACCCAGGCCGATATTATGGGTATTTATGCCAACGAACCGGATGATTTTGCCGAATGGCTAAAAGCGCATGGCGGAAAATACCGAAGTGATGTAAAAAGCGAAAGCGATGAGGAAAACGCCTATACCAGCAGGTTGCTCTACGGCCATTACGTGGCAGAGCAATTAGAGGAAAGCATCAAAAAGGCTAAAGCGAACCAAATTAATATCGAAGTTATTGAGGCGGAAGCTTATGATATAGATCGATTGGAAAATGAAAGACTGCTTATTTATTTAACCAATGATTCTACGACTGAAGTAGATGAAGTATTACTAGCGCCCGGTACCCCCAAACCTAATACCTTTAAGCATTTTAAAGATAATTTGAATTACATTGATTTTCCCTGGCCTACCAAAAACTTATTAGAACGAACCGGGAAAAAAGATCATGTAGGCATTTTAGGAACTAGTTTGAGTGCTATCGATACGGTCATGAGTTTAGTAGATAATGGCCATACCGGAAAAATCACCATGTTTTCACCAGACGGAATGTTACCCAGGGTGCAACCTGACGAAAACAAAGATTTTGAACGCAAATATCTCACGCTTTCTAATTTACATAAGCTAAAGCGTGAAAAAGGTCATCCTCCCAGGGCTAAAGAATTATTTCGATTATTTATAAAAGACGTAGAAGAAACGGAAGGAAAACCCCTTAACTGGAAGTCGTTTAACCGGGATTCTAAAGATCAGTTACCTTTATTGGAATACGACATTAAGGTAGCTGAAAAAGGCGGTGATTCGTTATTGAATATGGCCTATTCCATGCGTTATGATACCTCGAGGATATGGAGTTGGATGAGTTTGCATGAACAAATTATTTTCACAAAATGGTTAGGTAGGCATTGGACGATTACCAGGCATGCTATTCCGCTTCATAATGCGAAAAGACTGGCGAAATTAATAAAAGAGGGACAACTGGAAATCATACCGCAAAATAACGAGGTAAGTTTTATTCAGGAGAAAAATCATTTTAAAATTACTACCGGGAAAGATGGAATTTTTGAAGTAAAAAAACTCATTAATGCTACAGGAAGTGCTGCGAAATTAGAAGAGATGCAAAATATCCTGGTAGAAAACTTATTAAAAAAGGACTACCTAAAACCACATCCTATCGGGGGCACGGTGATAAATCCACATACCATGCAATGTATTTCAGAAAAAGGA
Source organism: Zunongwangia profunda SM-A87 (assembly GCF_000023465.1). Taxonomy (NCBI): domain Bacteria; kingdom Pseudomonadati; phylum Bacteroidota; class Flavobacteriia; order Flavobacteriales; family Flavobacteriaceae; genus Zunongwangia; species Zunongwangia profunda. The sequence goes on along the minus strand of NC_014041.1, from coordinate 2,835,828 downwards.
GGCGAGCATATCTATGCGGTAGGACATTTAGTAAATGGCATGTTGATGGATGTTAATGCCGTTTGGTTTAATGTAAAAACAATCGCAAGACTAGCCTCTGAAATAATTTTTAAAACCACTGCTAATGGACACGTTTAAATCCCTTTATCTAAGTTTGCTTCCTTATTTATGCTGTATCCCCATTGGCTATTTAATTAGCAAAAGAGACTGGATCCCTAAATCGTGGATACATAAACCGCTTTTATTTGTATTGCTACCTATACTGGTGATTGATCATGTGTTAAATGCAGGATTTTCAAACCTGGTCATTTTAGCGGTCATTTCATTTTTGTTGGCATTTTTAATGATTTTCCCTGCGATACTTGTGAATAGATCTATCGACGATTCTGGTGATATCAATATTTTGAAAAGCGGTTTTTCCTATTTTAATGTCGCTTTTTTTGGTATACCAACGGTAAAATCTTTATTTGGAGAAGATGCGGTAACCACACTTATTTGTATTTATGTGGGAACCGCGCTCTATGGGAATATAATAGGTTATATTCAGGTGGCTAAATCTAAATACAGTACAAAAAAGGCAATCATCGAAGTCCTGAAAGTGCCTTTTATCTATATTATTATACTTGCCCTGATTTTAAAAGCTTTTAAAGTAGAAACTCCCGAGGCTGTAAAACCGATAGTAAGTGTGTTGGGAACTATAGTCTCTGTAATGGGGATGCTTATTATAGGTATGAATTTAACAAATATCCGGTTTAAATCCTTAAACTGGGGATATTATGGCAAAGTGCTGGGCGTACGGGCAATTTCAGCAGTTATAATTACTGCGGCCTTAATGGCCTTAGAATATTGGCTTATCGATGGTTTAGACAAAGAGCAACGGCAGGTTATGGCCTTAATTCCGCTTTTTCCTATCGCCGCAAACCTGGCCGTTTTTTCTTCTTTTTTAAAGTCTCAGGAAAAAGAGGCTGCTTTACTCATCGTGTTTTCTATGGTTCTTTCTTTGATTCTAGTACCACTGGGTGCTCTCATTTTTGCCTAAAATCTAAGAAGTAACTTATAGAGCACATAAGATTGTTATGCCGGGAAAATGCTTTATGAATTTAAATAAATGTCAAAGTTTTTGTCGAAGCAAATTCAAACATTAATTTCAACAAAAAATTAATTATGAAAGCTATAGGAATAACAAAGTCTCTACCGGTAGACGATAAAAATTGTTTTATCTCTTTTGAAACCGAAAAACCAATGCCAGAATCCAAAGACCTTCTGGTAAAAATCCATGCGGTTTCTGTAAATCCAGTAGATTATAAAGTCAGAAAAAATGCGGCAAAAGATAAAGAACTCGATGAACCAAAAATATTAGGTTGGGATGCCGCCGGCATTGTGGAAGCAGTAGGAAACGAAGTATCGAATTTTAAGGTAGGTGATGAAGTTTATTATTCCGGTGAATATGAAAGACCGGGATGTAATGCAGAATTTCAGTTAATAGACTCCAGAATAGCCGGGCACAAACCTTCTAATTTTTCTTTTGAAGAAGCTGCCGCTATGCCTTTAACCGCCATTACCGCCTGGGAAGCAATTTTTGATCGTTTGCGACTGCAAAAAAATGGTGAAAGTGATAGAAAGCTATTGATTATTGGTGGTGCTGGGGGTGTTGGTTCTATCGGGATCCAGTTGGCTAAAAAATTAACCAACATTCAGGTAATTGCTACGGCCTCTAGAGAAGAAACCAGTGAGTGGTGTAAAAAAATGGGAGCCGATATGATTGTGAATCATCATGATTTGGAAAAAGAGATGAAAAAGGCGAATATCGAAAATGTAGATTATATCCTTAACTTTTTTGATACCGATATGCATTGGCAAGCCATGGCAAACCTTATCAAACCACAGGGGCAGATTTGCTCGATTGTAGAAAATAAGAATCCATTAGACTTAAATAAATTAAAAAATAAAAGTGCAGCTTTTCATTGGGAATTCATGTTTACACGTTCTCTTTTTAAAACCAAAGACATGATCCAACAACACAAAATCCTGGAAGAATTGCGCTTACTTTTTGAAGAAGGCTCATTAACATCTACTTTAAACAATACCTTTGAAGGCTTAGATACTCAGGTATTTAGAGAAGTTCACGAATTACAGGAGAGCGGTAAATCTATTGGAAAAAACGTTATTAAATTTATAAGCTAAGCTTAATTAGTATATGGGATAAAAAAGGATTTCAAGACTGGAATCCTTTTTTTTATACATTTTAAGATTTGGGTTAAATATTCCTTAAACCCTGTTTTTTGCATGAAATTGGAAGCTTGAATATATATTTTCGTGACGAAAAATTGAGCTTAACAACAAACTAAAAAACCATTATAAAAAATAATTGCCATGACGCCCCAAACCTTAATTATTGCCACTTACATTCTAATCTTCCTATTCATCTCATTTTTAATATTTAATCACCTGGCTGATAAGCAAAAAACTATAAAATCCAATAAGAAAAGAACCATAGCAGAAGAGTTTAAAGGTCAGAAAGTCCTTATAGACGGTCATTTGAATAAGGATAATAAAACTGAAATAAAAGAACAATTAAAAGCCTGGAATGTAGAAGTCGAACCTAAAATGTCTACAGAAACGGGGATTTTAATCACAGGAAAAAATGCTGATGAACTGGTGATTGAAGAAGCTAAAGCTTTTGGTACTAAAATCTATTCTGAAGAATCCTTTCTGGCCTTAAATAAAGCGCCACATTATGTACTTCATAAAAATACCAGACCATTAAAGAAACGGGCCACAGTAAAAGTAAGAAATTAAAGTACGTTATACTTAACAAAAAAATCCCTGCAATTTATTTTTGCAGGGATTTTTTATTGAATAGTTATTATTTTTCTTAATCTCTTGCTTTCACCGGATAATCCAAATATCCTTTTTTACCGGGAACATAAAAAGTATCTTCATCCCAATCTGTAAGTGCGATATCTTTTTCAAATCGCTCTACAAGATCTGGATTAGAAATATAAAGTTTTCCGTAAGCAACTAAATCGGCATTACCTTCTTCAATCACTTTATTTCCTTTTTCCTGATCAAAGCCTGCGTTGATGATTAAAGTGCCTTTGTATAATGGGCGATAATGTTTTGCGATTTCAGCAACAGCAAATTTATTATCAGACACATCGGTAAAAGGCTCTGATAAATGAACATAAGCTAAATGGTACTCGTTTAATTTGTTTACGATGTAATCGAATGTTGGGATGGTTTCTTCATCCATGGTCATCCCAAATGGCCCATCTAAAGAAGGATTTAATCGTAGTCCTATTTTATGTTCTGGCATTACTTCCTTAATCGCATCAATCACTTCAAAAAGAATTTTAGCACGATTTTCTATACTCCCACCATATTCATCACTTCTGGTATTGGAAGTTGCGTTAAAAAACTGGTGTAACAAATACCCATTAGAAGAATGTATTTCTATACCATCAAAACCGGCTTCCATCGCATTTTTAGCACCATTTTTAAAATCTTCTATAGTCTTTTTAATGTCTTCAATAGTCATTTCTTGCGGAGTCACGGTATCTTTAAACCCCTCTGGAGTGTAAGATTGTGCGTTTGGATTTATTGCTGAAGGTGCCAACGGCTTTTCTCCGTTATGGAAATCGGGGTGGGACATCCGCCCTACATGCCAAAGCTGAATAAAAATTCGGCCATTCTCGTCATGCACCTTTTTAGTCACCTTCTTCCATCCTTCAACTTGCGCCTGCTTATAGATTCCGGGAACATTTACATAACCAATGGCATCATCACTAATAGGAGACCCCTCAGTAATGATTAATCCTGCTGAGGCTCTTAAGGCGTAATAGGCTGCTTCAAAATCCTCACGTGGGGCATTTTCAGGATTATCTGCACGGCTACGGGTCATTGGTGCCATCACTACACGATTAGGTAGTTTAAGACCATTTAAATTATACTCTGTTAATAGCGGTTGTTTAGTCATAGTCATTTACTTTTTTTAGGGTGAAGAGGCCTTAATAAAACGATGTTCAGTTTTATAAAGCCTCTCCAATTTTTATATAGCAATTTTTTTCCCTAGGAACAAAATTAATGTATAATACCGTAATAAAGCCTTGATGTATGTTAGCTTGCGCTGTTAAAAATTGTTAAGTTAGATGAGCTCTTTGCGTATTCTACTTAAACTCTCTGGCTTAATTCCTAAATAGTTTGCGATGTGATAATTGGCTATTCTATTTTCGAGTTCAGGAAAATGATCATAAAATTCAAGGTAACGCTCCTTACCACTTTTTTGCAAATTAGACATAATCCTGCTGCGCAATGCAATAAAAGAATTCATCACCTTAATTCTGAAAAAACGCTCAAACTTTGGAATTCTTCGGTATAATTCCTCCTGCGCATCACGATGAATGGCCAGGAGCTCACAATCTTCAAGACATTCTACATTCAACCGGGCTGGAATACCATCTTTTAAAGCTTCGTAATCACTAATCCACCAATCTTCCATAGCAAATTGTAAATTAGCTTCGTTTTCCTGATCATCACGATAAAAAGCACGTAAACAACCTTTTACCACAAAAAAATTATGATGCACAAACTCTCCACTTTTAATTAAATATTCTTTTTTAGATAATTTCAACGGACTCAAAATGCTTTGAAATTCAGCTTTTTCCGATTCGTTGAGATCGATGATATGAGAAACGTGGTCTAGAATTTTTTGATGCATGAAATACGGAAGTTTTAAAATGCAATAAATAGTCGTTTAAAAATTTTAAATCTTACGTTATAAATAATAAGCAGTTCGATTATTAATTTTGAATGTTGAATGTTGAATTTGGAATGACTTTTCACCGTACAACAACTTTTGAACCTTGAAGCATTTAGCGACGGCTGAGTGATTGCAACGAAGGAGCAATCGTATCGAAGCCATACTGTTAAACTGGAGAAACCCTTTATTTGATTGAGATTTCTCGGCTTCATTTCATTGCGCTCGAAATGACAGCGGAGTTATTTGTATTTAGAATATAGAAAAGAGAAGAGAATCAAGATCCAGGAAGCTGGACTATTAATTTTGACTTTTGAATGCTGAATTTTGAATGACTGTTCATGTACAACAGCTTTTGAACTTTCAAACTTTTTACTCAAAAACAGACTTCTCGATACTTCAATTTTTTCCATTGCTTTCCAAAATTTGATACTCGAAGTGACCATTATTGAACTTTTTTGAATTTTAAATGTTGAATTTGGAATGACTTTTCACCGTACAATAACTTTTGAACCTCGAAGTATTTAGCGGCGGCTGAGTGATTGCAACGAAGGAGCAATCGTATCGAAGCCATACTGGTAAACTGGATAATGAAAATGGACTTCTCTATAAAACAACTTTTAAACCTTCAACTTTCTAATTCTCTAACTTAAATTGTTGATTGAGATTTCTCGGCTTCATTTCATTGCGCTCGAAATGACAGCGGAGTTATTTGTGTTTAGAATATAGAAAAGAGAAGCAAGAGTCAGGAAGCAGGACTATTAATTCTGAATTTTGAATGTTGAATTTTGAATGAATGTTCATGTACAACAACTTTTGAACCTTGAACTTTTAAACTTTGAACGACTTTATACTTTATACTGTATACCGCCTATTTTCTAAAAATTAAAGTGGTTAAAGATAAGGCAGGAGCATTAATACCGGCTATAGAAAAATCTGAACTATCTAAGGCTTTACAATCTTCATTTTTACTGGTTCTAAACACTTCCGCTAAAGAATAGGTCCCTATATTGTCAAATTTAAGTTTAAAGTTTTTATTCTTAGAGGTCGTTGTATTTAACAGGATACTTACTACTTCATCCCCATTAGGGCTTATGGCAGCGAGCACATGATCATGATTAGTTTCAATAATCCGGTAACCCTGCTTTATAAACCTGGTAACCTGCATTCGTACATATAGATTTTTTACAATTTCAAATTCTTCAGTATCAAAATCGGCTTTCATCTGGCACCAGGTTGCATTATTTTCCTCCATAAGTTGCCAGTCGAGCCAGGCGTCCGGTTTCATTAGCTTAAGGTCGTAAAACATTTTCTGTACCAGATTAAGGTTATTTTCGAGCGCGCTTTTATAATTACCACCAGACGGTCCGGTTTCAGATTGCCAAAATGGCTTTTGTAAACTATCCATCCATTTCCTTACCGCTAAGCGTTGCTCATTATTTCCCGAATAGGTATGAGTGTTTATCTGGCCAATCCAGTCAAACACTTCTCCGTAATCTCTATAGGTATTTAAAACTTTTAAAGTGGCTTCCAAATTGGTTTCATCTGGCGCGGCAATTATTGTTTTAAGTCCGGTTTTACTTAATTTCGGATATAATATTTTTAGCAGTTCGATCTGACTCTCCGCATCAAAATGACATCCTTCCTGACTTCCCTTATAATACCAGTAAGACGAGGTAGATTCGTTAAAAGGTTCCAGCGTTTTAAAATCTACATCATATACAGACTTATAATGTTGCACAACTTCTAACAGATAATCTGTAAAAGCATCATATTGTGATGCCGCAAGGTTATCTTTATTTGCTTTAAAAAATCCTGCCGAACATTTACTTTTTGTCATCCAGTACGGTGGCGAATTGGAAAAAGCTTCAAATACCGCGTCTGGGCGGGATGCTTTTATTTTAAGCAGAATTTTACGCTGACCTTCATCGGCATCCCAATCATAGTCTTCATTGGGTCCTTTTTTATAACCTTCCATTTCTGCCCTCGTACCTTTTCCTTCGGCCATGTGCCCCCCTGCATGTGCAGGATCATCTCCCCCACCAATATTAAATCTGAAAATATTCATATTCAACATCTCTGGAGAAGTTATAATACTTACAATACTGTCTATCTTTTTTTCATTCCATGATCCTACTTCACTAGCCCACCAGCATAACGAACTCCCCCAGCCTTCTATAGTCTGATACTTGTTTTGGGTGTTAATATTGACTTCTATTGGAGTTTGTGCAAAAGTTACTGCACTAAAAGCGATTAATAAAAGACTAAAAATAGATTTATATGACATTTATTTCTATATGCTGGGATGAAAAGCTAAAAATAAAAATTAATTTATAAACGTAAATAATACAATTATAAATTTTTAAAATTATGCCATTTTTTAACAAATCTGTAATCATATTTAATTGAACATTTCCCAGATTTCTTTCCTAGTAGTTTAATCGGTAGAATTGCTAAAAACTCTTGAACTTATACAGATAGTCAGAAGTCGTAATTATACAGTAATTGGAGTTATCTTAAAAAAAGATTAAAAATTTAGAGAATTATAATTTCATCACCCTCATTTTTAATATTTTACGATTGCTTAATATTTTGTTAATCTTTATTTTTAAATCATAACGCAAACACCAAATATTATTATGAGTTTAAATAGAAGAGAGTGGCTAAAAAGGGGAGCCTTGGCGATGGGAGCTGTTGCGGTAGCCCCCTCAGATTTATGGGCAAAATCGGTTGCTGAAGCACAGTCAAAAAACAATAAGTTTTTATTTAATTACAGTAATTCATTTGATGAATATACTCCTCCTAAATTTCCTGATTTAAAAACAGTGAAGGCAAGATTGGTTTGGAATGAAAATCCTCATGGTCCTTCAAAAATGGCTGCAGAAGCTTTTCAAAAAGCGGTTATGGAGGGGAATCACTATTCCTGGGGTTCTCTGGGAGAATTAGTGAGTCGAATTTCGGAATACGAGGGCGTGGAACCTTATAATATTATGATGGGACCAGGATCCTCTGATTTACTCGAAAAAACGGCACTGGTAAAATTTCAGCATGGCGGAAATGTTATTAGCGGTGATCCAAGCTACATGTCTTTAGTAAGCGTGGCAAAAGCTGCCGGCGGAAATTGGAAAGCTGTAAAATTAACCGATGATTACCAGCATGATTTAAAAGCGATGGAAGAAGCCATAGACAAAGACACTAAGCTGGTTTACATTACCAACCCTAACAATCCTACGGCTACGATGACCGATACTGAGAATCTTCAAGATTTTTGTAAGCGTGTTTCTAAAAAAGTGCCTGTATTTATTGATGAAGCTTATATCGAACTTTCACCAGAAGGAATGAATGCCAGTATGGCTCCTCTTGTTGCTGAAGGTTATGATATTTACGTTGCCAGAACATTTTCTAAAATTCATGGAATGGCCGGTTTAAGAGTAGGATACATGTTAGGGAATAAAAAATCACTTGAAGAAATCAACGATATTACGCGTGGCGGAATGGGAATTACAGGACCTAGTATTGCAGCGGCTTCTGCAAGCATGAAAGATGAAGCTTATTTAAAAGATTGTAAAGCAAAGATTGAAGAAGCCAGAAACTATACCACCAGCTATCTTGAAAGCCGCGGAATGGATTTTATGCCCTCGAATACCAACTTTGTGATTTTTCCAATAGACATGGATGGAGATAAATTCCTGGAAAAAATATATGAAAAGAAAGTCGTAGTTCGCGCTTTTAAATTTTGGGATCAGGACTGGTGCCGTGTTAGTATGGGCACGATGAAAGAAATGAAGTATTTTACTGATGCAATTGACGAAATTCTGGTCTAATCTATGGATGTAAGCCTACAAAAAACGATAACTTTTATTCTTTTTATTGGGATAGGATTACTTTTAAAAATTAAGTTTAGTACTAAAGCTGAGGTTGTTGGGATTAAAAAAATAATCCTTAATCTCGCATTACCGGCAACTATTTTTATCGCATTATTAGGAATAAAAGTAGAGGCCGATTTGCTATTGCTGCCACTATTGGCTTTATTACTAAATGCACTATTATTCTTTGTGTTCCCTTTAGTATTGCCCATATTAGGAATAAAAAAAAACAGTTCTAATTACCGTACCGCTAAAATGCTTATCCCCTCTTTGGCACCCGGACTTTCCTGTTTTCCATTTGTGCTGGAATATCTGGGAGATTCATATTTAGCGAAAGCAGCAATGGCCGATCTTGGAAACAAAGTTTTTGTATTAATGATCCTGTATGTTATCGCTATGAACTGGCATTATAAGATACAGCAGAAAAAAGCCCAATCAGGCAAAGCAAAGCTTAAATCTTTAGGGATCGCAATGATTTCTGAACCGGTAAATGTTTTTATAGCTGCTGCTTTAATACTTGTTGGCTTCGGGATTAATATGGAATCACTTCCATTTTTCGCTAGTGAAACTTTAAGTAGATTAAGCTTATTAATGACGCCATTAGTACTTTTATATATAGGTTTAGCGGTAAATATTAAAAAAAATCAGTTAGTGCAGATCTTAGGGATATTAATGCTTAGAGCAGGCTTTGTTATTATAATCACTGGTTTACTATTATTGGTTACCGGGATTTCCCTGCAAAAAGACATTCTATTGATGTTGGCTTTTAGCTTAAGTGCCTGCAGTTTTTGGCCTTTCGCCCATATCTCGGCAGTAGATGCGGCCGAAGCTGATGAAACGAAAAAAACCTTTAATCCCAATTATGCTATAAGCATTTTGGCTTTGTCATTTCCATTATCCACTATACTAATTCTTGGGATTTTATCCAGTGGAAATATCTTTACTCAACCTACAAGCATTTTTATGTTAGGAGGAGTTTTAAGTATAGTCGGTTTCGGTTTACCATTCTTTTTTTACAAGAAATCGAAGACAGCAGAAAAAGAAGAAATTATCAATAAAAATATGGAGATTTCAACTGGGGAAACCTCGTAAAATTTAACCAACCAATCTATATGAAGAAAAAGACAGTCCTATTTTAGGCTGTCTTTTTTGATATTTCACTTTTCCAAGAAGGTTACTAAAGATTACTTTGGTTAGCTGAACTTATCAGTTGCCTTAAAAAATAAGCTTATACATACCTATCGGAATGGAATTCAATTTTTAGAAATAAGTATAAATACATCTCATTTCAGTAATCATTCGAAAACAAAGGATTAAAATAAATTTTAGATAAGACGATAATATATGTTATCTAAGTAAAGAAAAATGGCCTTTTATTTCTTTAAATTCGGCTATTCTAATCCTGTACCAGTATTCACCTTCTGGTAATTGCTGGCCGTTAAAACTTCCATCCCATTTAAACCCTGCACCACTGCCCGTAGTGATTAAGGTTCCGTACCTATCAAAAATAGCAATTACAGAGGCCGAAAAATAGTCAACGCCATTTAAATTAAAATTGTCATTATAGCCATCCCCATTTGGAGTGATCACTTTTGGTATTACAATATGCGGAAATTCTAAATTTACAATTTTACAATTAGCTAAATCCCGCATAAATGCTGTATAAATGCCTCCATCAATATTTTGAAATATATTGGATCGCTGGTAATTGATCCCGTCTAGACTATATTCAAATTCCCCTTCATTTTGCGGCATGATCCTAACCGACCGATCATCTGAAGTTACTTCGGCGATCTGGGCATCATCAACCAGGCGTACTTCAAAAGTTTTGATACTGGAACAGGATTCAGGAGAAATCACTTCAACACTATATATTCCAGGGGCATCAATAACTATCTGAGCGGTTGTTTCGCCAGTACTCCAATTATACGCAAGATTAGGAAGTTTAGCCTCTAAAATTAAAGTACCCTCGGGACAAATTTGCAACATTTCATCTGCTACAACCGGAGACTCGTTAATCGTTAACCTTACTGCCGTACGTTGACTCACTTCGCAATCATAGTCTTTATAAAAAGCTTCCGCATAATAAGTACCTTCCCTTTCGGATTGAAATGAGGTTCCTTCCGCTATTCTATTTCCACCTGTTTCGGCATCATACCATGCGATTTGCTGTTCGCCGGTTGCGCGAACCGATAACGTGGCCGCCCCCAGATTATCGCACCAGTCTACATCACCAGCAGAGACCGGTGCTGTAGGACTTTCTATAAACAGAATACTAAATTCCTCTGAAGCCGAGCTACAGTACACATTAGACAAATTTACCGGATCTTCAGCTACTTTTACCCGGTAGTATGTCGTTTTGGTTATATTGGAAGCGCTGTATAGGCGATTTGTTGCTCCTGGAATATCTGCAAATTCTTCACCTTCTAAGCGTGATTGCCACTGGTAAAAATGATCCTGGTACACCGAGTTATCGGGAGTTGCGGTTAAGGTATAGTTGCCGGGAGAGTTTTCTTCACAAAGTCCAATTGCTGTAGTTTCGGTATCCGGACCTTCAATAATTGTTAAATCTCCACAAGACCTAAAGACAATATCATCTATAGCCAAATCATTCCCACATCCCCCTTCTCCATTATTATAAATCTTAAGGATCACCTTTTCCTGTCCGGGTTCTGTTTGAAAAGTCAGGCCATATAGATCCCATTGCGGACTGGTAGTTGAAGGAATGTTTCCTGTATCACCGCTATTAATTAGTTCTGTATTGGTTTCATCCCAAATTTCAAATCGTACATTAATAGGTATACCTCCGTTTTCACAAATATTGCTGGCGCGATCGTAAACATTCATTAAGAATGCAGAAAATTCGTAGGTCGTATTCTCACATAAATTCGGAATGTCGATTTCAAAAAACAATCCTGCTTCGTAGCTGGCATTTACAATCATCGCATTTCCATTAGATACCGTTGTTTGCGGAAAATAGTTATGCCAGGAATCGCTTTGTATATCTAAATTTGAAGATACGGTATAAGAACCGTCCTGCGGACTTTGCGCTACCAAATTATAAGTGGTGTATTGCTGAAATGAAGCTCCTGAATTGGAAAAATCAAACTGAAATATAGGATCTCCTTTACTTCCTCCGCAAAACCCTAATTGGGCCTTAGCGGGAATAGCAAAACTTAAAAACAAAAAAATGATGAATAGCCTCATACTAAATCGATAAAGCTAAAAGTAGTATTTAGTTTTTAAAGTTAATCGAATTGTGAAGATAATTTTAAAAATAAATATGAATTTGGCCAATCCTGACTTTCAGAGTGTAAGGCTATTTTTACTATCCGGTCTTCAAACTCATTTATGATCCCATTTTGTAAAATATATTTCACCGCTTCTTCATAAGATTTATACATCGATTTGTAGAAGGCCTCTTTGATATTGGAACGATCTTCGGAAAAGGTCTGGGCAATTTCGATATTATACAACATCAAATCTGCCGTCTTTATAGGGTCTACACCTAGTTTTTTAAAATGTTTAATAAACTTTTGCGCTACAGAACGTCTGGCTTTGGGGCGCTTTCTCCTATTTTCGGGAAAATATTCCTTACTGATCTTCACCTTCGCGTTTTCAATAAGTTTTCTTTCATTAGGATTAAAAACAAAATTATAGAATACTTTTACTTCATCTAAGCGTTCGTATAGATCGATAATTTGCTCTTCCAGGTCTTCTTTATCAAGTTCTTTCAGGTATTTTTTAAGGGCTCGTTTACTCATTGTTTAGATTGAAGTGGTTTTAAAAACCGTTTTTCTGATGTTTTTAGAAATATCCAGTAACCACTGTAATTGATTAGTAATTAATTGTGCCTCCTGAAGTTGAAGACGCATATCATGATCTGCAAGTGCTTTCCCGTCAGCAATTTCCTGGTTTCTAATTTTCACTAATTCTTCATATTTCTCATCCAAACGCGATTTTGCTTCTTTCAGCAATTCTACATTGGTTTTCTTTTGCTCGGCCTGAGCAATTAGACCTTGTTCTGCATTATTTAAACTATGTAAAATCTGCTTTACGAATACTTCAAAATCTTTAGAAGCCTCTGTTGTATTATGGTTTCGTATATACGTTCCCATCGATGCCAAGGCAGATAAGAAGGTTTGATTTAAACTTACCAAGCGATAAATTAAGCCAAGATCTTTTTGTTTGGATTTAGGTTCCTGCGTCATCCGTTGAAAAGCTGCACTAAGATTTCCCATCTCGAGAAAAGCTTTTTTTCTCGAGAGCTTATAACTTGTAGGCAGCTCCCCTTTTTTATGATAAAACCTATCGATTTCCAAAAAATATTCGCGATTGGCAGCAATACTGGTCGCGATAACATTCTTAATATTTTCAGCTTCCCAGGCCGGCCATAAAAAAAGATTCCCCAAACCTGCTAATGCAGCTCCCACAAAAGTGTCTATGATCCTAAATTCTATCACCTTAATGACATCTGGTTTTAGCAGTGCGTAGATAAAAATGATACTCAAGGTAATAAAAACTGCAGCAGTCCTGTAATTTCTTTGAATGAGTGAGAATGCCATAGTTAAAGATAATAAACCTAAAGCACCGTATATATACGTATTTTGAGTAATAAAAACAATGATAATTGCAATCACTCCGCCTATCAAGGTTCCAATAATCCGTTCTTTGGTACGTGATTTTGTGAGTCCGTAATTGGGTCGCATAATCACTACAATGGTCAATAGTATCCAGTACGCATTTTGTATAGAAAAGAATGCACCTATAGAAAAGCCTACTAAAACCACCATGGCCAGTCGTAAAGCGTGTCTAAAAATAGGAGAACCGAAATTGAAATTTTCCTGTAGGGTTTTAAAGGAGTATTCTTGCGGTGTTATAAACTTAACCACTTCTTTATGCTTCATAAAAATGGCATTTCCCTGCTTAAGATCATTAACCACTCCAAAAATAGTATTAATCTTATGGGATTGTCTTTCCTGATAATCAAAGAGGTTATGTAACATTAAAACATGCTCTCTTTTTTGGGTAAGATCAATTTGATCTCGATAGCGCTTTACGGCCAGGCGAGATTTTTCAATATATTCCGAAATTTTATTTTCAGGCACTGCTTTTTTACTTTCAATAGATTTTGCTACCGCTATAAGCTGAAGTCCCAGGTAATGAGTAACATCACTAAAAATCTTTAAAAATTCCCTATCCTCTTTAAACAGAAAATCCATCCGCTTGTAATTCACTGGATTTGCCATTCCCAATTCAAGAATGTCTACAAGTTCTATAAAAACCAATAAACGCTTTCGTGCATAATTAGAAGTTCCTGATAGTTTTCTTGAACTTATTAAGACCTCCCGTAAACTCTCATGTTTTTGGTTAAGTTCGTTTTGCAGATCAAAAAGTTCTTGTTGTAAATCATGTCTTTTTTCAATATTAAGAATCAGCTGAGAACGTACCTGTAAATACTCCCCAGTAAGTGCTAGACACTGTGCCAGTAGTTGTTCGGTTTCATGTTTGGGATTTATAAAATGCCATAATAAACTTAGTGATAAATACCACAGACCTCCAGCAGAAATTAATAGGGAATGTTGCCAAAGCGGCATTGAGGTATCTACATTGGCAAAACTAAGCACAACCGCCATTAGTCCGGCAAAAGCAACCATTGAGGCTCTAAACCCGTATACTGCAAGGTAGGAAATCGCAAAAACCATAATTCCTACTACTGGTATCGTAAAATAAATATTGCTGGAAGCGTATCCTATTATAAGTGAAGTTAACCCCGCCAGAAAAGCTGCGCTAATGACCCCTACAATTTTATGCTTTAATGTGCCAATAGTATCACTTGGTGCAGTAAGCAAACATCCCACGGCTAATGGGACCCCTATTTTCGATAATCCAAGGGCATTAAAAATTCCGATTGCAGATCCAATACTAATCGTTAAGATTAAAGCTTTAGTAAAATCTGTGCTGCGTAAAAACTTTAAAATGGAATCCAATAACTCAGAAAGTTGTTTTATCAATGCGCCTGTTTTAGGTGATTAGTTTGTAAAAATACAAAGTTACCAAATTAACTTTTCTAAATGTTAAATAGAAACTAAAGCCTGCATGTTTTCAATACTGGGTTTCTTCAATCTTCGTTGCATTTAAGCATTAAGGATAAATTATGACTTGGTTTTTGGTGGTCGTTTGAGATTGCTTTAATTTCAAAAAAAATTGATATTATGAATAAGGTTATCACATTAAAAGAACGTCCTTCCGGCAAACCGGATGAGAAAAATTTTGAGTTAAAAAAAGAGGAAAAACCAGCACTTGAAGACGGGGAAATTTTATTAGAATCTAAATATATCTCTGTAGATCCTTATCTAAGGGGTAGAATGCGCGATGAAGATTCATACATAACGCCATTTAAGTTAAACGAGCCATTGTCTTCTATGGTGGTTGCTAAAATAGTGGAATCTAAAAATGATGAATTTCAGGAAGGAGATCATGTAAGCGGTATGCTACAATGGAAACAATTTCAGAAACATACCGGCGAAGATTTAAATAAAATTACGAACAAAAAAGTGCCACTTTCGGCCTATCTAGGTATTCTTGGACTTACCGGTTTAACGGCTTACCTGGCCTTAAAAAATATTGGGAAATTAAAAGAAGGGGAAACTTTACTGGTTTCTGGAGCGGCAGGTGCCGTTGGCAGTGTTGTGGGACAGATTGGAAAAATTAAAGGTTGCCGCGTGGTGGGAATCGCGGGCACCGATGAAAAAATAGACCATATAAAATCTGATTTTGGTTTTGATGCGGGTATCAATTACAAAACTACTGAAGATATGGCTAAAGCTATTAAAGAACATTGTCCCGATGGTGTAGATGTTTATTTTGATAATGTTGGAGGAGAAATCTTAGATGCAGCGATGCAAAACATTAATGATTTTGCCAGAATCATTAATTGCGGAGCCATTTCTATATACAATAAAGAGGAAGTTCCAAAAGGAATGCGTTTAGAAGGTATTATGGTAAAAAAACGTGCATTAATGCAGGGATTCATTGTAAGGGATCATGCTGATGAATTTCAGGAAGCCATTAAACAATTAGGAAGCTGGTTGGCAGATGACAAGCTGAAGTTTGATGAAACCAGGCGAGAAGGGTTTGAAAATGTACCAAAAGCTTTTATCGAAATTTTTGAGGGAAAAAATACCGGTAAAATGCTGGTAGAAGTTTAAAATAATCTGATATCAACATAAAAAAGGCTCCGATATGTTATCGGAGCCTTTTTGCTTTTCTCTATAATCGAGATTAAATATTCAAAAACTTACTTCAATATAAAAAGTAAGTTGAGACCTCTTGGGCTTGTGAGGTCTTTTACTATCGTTATTGTTGCTGCTGCGTTGGCATCACATACACTTCATTGATATTAGCCCTGCCCGGTTGTGAAAGTGCGTAATAAATAGCTTCAGCGATATCTTCCGATTCTAAAGGCGTTAATTCCTGTAAACTGGAAACAAAATCTTTTTTAATTTCTTCATCGGTAATGGTATCAGTTAATTCGGTATCCACTGCGCCAGGTTCAATAGAAGTTGCTTTAATGCCAAAGTTTGGTGCTAATTCCATTCTTAGGCCTTCCGTAAACATTTTTACTGCTGCTTTTGTTGCACAATAAACAGCACCACCGGGATATATTTTATTTCCGGCAGAAGATGAAATATTTATAATATGTCCGGATTTTTGTTCTTTCATCGTCGGTAAAACAGCGGCTACACCGTTTAGTACGCCTTTAATATTTACATCTACCATGGTATTCCACTCATCGGTATGTAAATTCTTAACGTAAGAAAGCGGCATTAGTCCTGCATTATTGACAAGCGCATCAATACTCCCGAATTTACTTTTGGTTTCACTTACTATTTTTTCAAAATCTTCTTTTTTAGTAACATCTGCAGTTACCACCAGTGCTTTACCACCCTCTTTTTCGATCGCTTCTTTTAATGATTTTAATCGATCTTCCCTTCTGGCTGAAATCACCACATTAGCACCTTCTTTTGCTAATTTTTTTGCAGTAGCTTCCCCTATTCCACTGGAAGCTCCGGTAATGATCACTGTTTTTCCTTCAATTTTCATAATAATTTTTTTTGTTCATGCTGAATATAAGCACAACTATACTTTAGCCCAAAATTGTGTTTTAGATTTAGCGCACATTTAACGCTGCCTCACTATTCTTGTTAAGAATTTAAATGTTGTTGAAGATGTTGCGCTTTACTACAGGGTAAAACTATTTAGAAACCTCCAGATATGCTTTAATTTCGGTCACTGTTTTTCTGGCCGAGCGGCCAACACCAATTAAAGTTGCCGAGGCGAACCCCGTCCATTGTCCAAAACCTACAAGCCACAAGCCATCGCCATATAAAGCTGCTGTGCCTTTCGTAGCTATTTTTCCGTTTTGCTGAATTTCAGTAATATTTTTCAGATAATCTGTAGCATAGCCAAAACCTGTACACCATAATATGATATCAAAATCTTCCCATTCTCCATTTTGCCATTGTACGCCAGTTTCGGTAAGCTTTTCAATATTTTTGAAATCTTTATAAACTCCGCGATCTCTTGCCTCTTTCACCTGTGGAACCATAACAATACTACCGATGTTGTAGTTTTGTGGCTTAAACTCTTTGCCCTCCTTTTTGGATTTATATTTTGCTGAAGCCTGGTCAAATAAATCTTTACCATCTACATCATCAGGTAAAAATTCGGGAGTATTTTTAACCGCCCATTTCGTTTCAGTCTCTTTTGAAAGTTGTGCCAGTATCTGAGCTCCGCTATTCCCCTCACCTACGACCAAAACTTTTTTATTGATAAAATCTTCTGCTTTACGATACTTCGAAGAATGGAGTTGTTTTCCCTTAAATTTTTTTATTCCGGTGACTTCAGGAATTAGTGGTTTGGATTGTGTACCGGTAGCTGCAATGATAACTTTAGATTTGAAGTTTTCCCCGGTACTTTTCAGAAGGTATAATCCGTTTTCTTTTTCAATATTAGTGATTTTAACACCTCTTTTTATCGGTAAATCATAACGCTTTTCATATTGGCATAAATACGCTATTGTTTCTTCTTTAGTAGGATATTCGTTTTTGGTCTTTGGCATAAGCCAACCCGGTAAAGAACTATGCTGAGCCGCAGAGAACAAGTCTAAATGCTCCCAGTTTTGTCCCCAGGAACCACCACAATTTTTATTAGCATCTAAAATGATATAGTCCAGCGAAGTTCGTCTTAAATAATAGGCGCAGGCAAGTGCACTTTGCCCTCCACCAACAATAACAACATCATAAATCATCTAACAACACTCCTTTCCGATGATATCCTGCTGAAAAAAGCTAACAAGTACATCACGAATTTCACCCCATTTTTTTTCGTTTATGCAATAACAAACACGAGTTCCTTCAATATCTCCTTTGATAACACCAATATTCTTTAATTCCCGAAGGTGCTGTGAAATAGTGGGCTGGGCCAGGCCAATCTCCATCACCAGATCCCCACAAATACAACTTTTGGATTTGATGATTTGCTGCAGTATAGCAATTCTAGCCGGATGCCCCAAGACTTTGGCAATCGTGGCAATTTGATTCTGACTTTCACTAAAAATTTCTGATTTTGTAACTCCCATAGCCTAAGCCTGTTTTTATTAACACCAAAAGATATGATATCGATCGAGATGCTCTTAGTGATACTTTAAAATTCTGAAAAGATCTTTAGGTACCTACCAGAGGTGCCCTAAAAATTATTAATTGCAATATTACGATAATATTGGCAGTAAAAAAAGCTGCTCTAAAAAGCAGCTTTTTTTACAAAATTTAAATCTGACGATTATTTTTTTGGTGGTTGAGATGGTCTTACCTCAATTTTACTTGGTAAAGTTCGGGGATTCATTTTCATTAAATCCACTACCAGTTCGCCAATATCTTCTTTCTGTATTTTCCAGGCGTCTTCATCACTTGGCGTGTGTCCGTTAAAATGCGTGGCCACAGATCCCGGCATAATCGTACTCACTTTTACCCCTTTTTGTCTTAAATCTAACATTACTGCCTGAGAAAAACCGGTTAAACCAAATTTACTGGCGTTATATGCTGCACCACCAGCAAAGTAATTGGTTCCTGCCAGACTTGAAATCGTAACGATATAACCTTCGGTTTTTACTAATTCGCTTAAAGTAGATTTCACGCTATAGAATACCCCGGTAAGATTGGTTTCGATCGTAGCATTCCATTCTTCAGGAGTCATATCTTCTATAGAATTAAATTTTCCTACTCCGGCATTAGCCACTAAAAGATCTATTTTTCCGAATTTATCAACGGCAGACTGTACTGCTTTTTGCTGACTTTCATAATTTCTAACATCAGCTTCTAAACCAATAATTTCTCCTTTACTTTCTAATTCTTTTGCAGCTTCACGGGCGGCTTCCAAAGAACGGCTGGTAATTGCTACCTTAAAGCCCTGGTTTAACAGTGCTTCTGCAACTCCATAGCCAATACCTTTACTCCCGCCAGTAATAAATGCCACTTTTCCTTTTAAATTATTCATAACTAATTTCTTGATTTTTTATTTGAAATTTGCTTTAGAACTAAAGCTAATAAAGAAGCTATGGCGTTTAAAATTATAATTGGTAATTAATTGTTAATTTTAAATCTAAAACCTTTATTAATTTTGGTGTTAAATAGTTTCAGAACTAGCATAAAAAAGTATTTTTGCAAAAACTTGATTTCTTACTACTACAAATAAATACACTGATAATTTGAAACCTTTAGAAAACATAAAAGCTCAGAAGCTGCTTAATAAGATTCAGCGAGATTTGATGCGAAACGGAATTATTACCAATACGCTGATCGACGACTTAAAAGAACTTAGAAATTATGTGGTTGAAGAAGGACAGCCACTACTTGCCAAAGTGATTCGATTAACTTTCGAGCATGTAGAAGAGTATCAGTCATTTAACATTGCCATTCCTGAAGACGATCCTATCGAAGATGATGAGGAAAATCAGGAAGTTCGCGTGGAAGATGAAGTAACTGGGCAGGAAAGCCTTGCTTACCTTTTATCTTTGATGGAAGATCATACCAATAGGGTAAATGAGATTGAGTTGCGCGACTATATACAGGCATTTACAGAATACGCTGAAGAGAATTAAAAAACTTCTTTGCCTGTTTACATCTGTATTAACCAGATCAATTTCTTAAAAGATAGCTGATGAAGAAAGATGCGAAGTCTAGGAAAAAATCAAGACTGCGCTTAATGCACCAATACTACAAGTATACCGGTTTTTATAGTTTTGTTTGGAAAAGTATCAAAAAAGCTATTTTACCCATTATATTATTTGTTGGTGCTTTATTTGCTTTAGACCGTTTTGTCATTGATATAGAAGATACTTTGGTGATGGTAACCCAAACCTACTCACCTATCGTCATCCTAAGCATCTTTTTTGCCAGCGAATCACTATTAGGATTAATTCCGCCTGAATTGTTTATCGCCTGGGCAGGCAAATCTGTTAGCCCCATTTTATATTTATCTTTTTTAGCAGTTGCTTCTTATGTTGGAGGAATTGTTTCTTATTATATCGGCCGGGGTATTACTAAAATACCAAGCGTTCACGAGGCCATGGAATTAAAATTAGCACAGCATATTAAAAACACCCGAAAATGGGGTGGATTTTTGATTATCGTGGGGGCTTTATTGCCTATTCCTTTTTCTATCACAAGTATTGCTGCAGGGATTATTAACTTTCCATTTAGCAGTTACTTAATGTTTGGCTTGCTACGATTTGTTCGTTTTTATCTATATGCCCTTGTAATTTTCGAAATGGTTTAACGCTTTATAACATTTTGAAGCATAAGGAGGTAAACTTGTGCTAAAAATTTGGAACAACATTTTTTATTAGAGTACATTTAGAATTACCAACTAAAAAAACAATCTAAATGAACTCAAAATTAAAGAAAATTGCACGTACGGGATATGTGGCAAAAGGATCGGTTTATGCTATAACAGGTATACTTACTTTCTTAGCCGCTTTTAATATGGGCGGACAAAAAGCCGGAAAATTTCAGGCTTTAGAATTTCTGGAAAAACAATCTTTTGGAAACGCGATATTAATCGTAATGGGTATTGGTCTTTTATGTTATGTTATATGGAGGGCCATACAGGTATTTCAAGATCCTGAAAATATCGGCAGCGATAAAAAAGGAAAAGTGAAGAGAGCGGCCTTTGGGGTAAGTGCTTTGATTTATCTGGCTTTGGCCGTTTCTGCATTTATGAAAGTAATAAATGCCGGAGGAAGTTCCGGAAGTGGCAGCCAAAGTCCTGGTTTTATGACCGGCCAAGTTGGAGTCTTTATATTTGCAGCTATCGGGATTGCAGTTATTGGAGCCGGAATCAACCAGATTAAAAAAGCTTATACGAAAAGCTTTCTTTCCAAATTTGATTACAAGTCAATTTCAGAAGAAAAGAGAAGGAAAACCATTAAAAATACCGGTTTAATGGGGCTTATTGCCCGTGGGGTGATTTTCTTTATTTTAGGTTACTTTTTTATAAGGGCAGCCATCGAATCCAATACTTCGGAAATTAAAAGTACTACTGATGCTTTTTCCTTTCTTCAGGACTCTTCCTATGGTCAATACTTATTAGGAGCGGTGGCAGCCGGATTGGTGTGTTATGGTATTTATATGTTTATGATGGCTAAGTATCGTAAATTTAAAGCTTAAGTTAAAGTGAGTTAAACTAAAACTAATTGTTTCAATAACTTAATCACATAGCATTACATTAGTCGAAAATTAATAACTAACCAAAAAATTAAACGATGTCTATTTTAACAATCATTCTGAATATTCTTTTACCACCTCTTGCAGTGTATATGAAACACGGTGTGGGCACTACTTTACTTATCAGTATTGTTTTAACTATTATTGGTTGGATACCTGGTGTAATTCATGCCTTTTTAGTGAATGGTACGAGATAATTATTGAAAATAATTATAAACAAAAAACCGGCTTAAAGCGCTTAAAGCCGGTTTTTTTATATATAAAAGATTCTCATTAATCTAGATCTTCTTTTTCTTTAACTCTCTTCTCCCATTTCCATGCACTTGCTAAAGCGGTATCAAGATCGGTATCGGCTTTCCAGCCTAAAATTTTATTAGCTTTAGTAGTATCGGCATAAGCCGCTATTACGTCTCCTTCCCTACGCGGCGCTATTTTGTAATTCAATTTTTCATCTGTAGCGTTTTCAAAAGAATGGACTACTTCTAAAACCGAACTGCCCTTTCCTGTTCCCAGGTTAAAGACCTCGTATTTTGGCGCTTCTTCATTTTCCAAAAGTCTGGTTAACGCAGCTACATGAGCTTCTGCTAAATCCATTACATGAATATAATCTCTAATACAGGTACCATCTTCAGTTGGATAATCATCTCCAAAAATGGATAACTCTTTGCGTTTGCCAATGGCCGTTTGTGTAATAAACGGAACTAAATTTTGAGGAGTTCCGAGAGGTAGCTCTCCTATTTCAGCCGAATGATGCGCTCCAATAGGGTTAAAATATCGCAGAGAAATTGCTTTTAATCCCTCAGCAACTTTGCAGCTATCTATAATAATTTCTTCACCTATTTGTTTGGTATTTCCGTAGGGAGATTCTGCTTTCTTTACAGGAGATTCTTCTTTTATCGGTAACTCATCAGCTTGTCCATACACTGTGCAGGAGCTGCTAAAAATAAAATTCGCTTTGTCTTTTTTACTTAATTCCTGAAGTAGATAGATTAATGAGGCAAGATTGTTTTCGTAATATAATAACGGGTTTTGCACACTCTCACCTACTGCTTTAGAAGCTGCAAAATGAATCACGCCTTCAATATCAGTATATTTTTCAAAAAAATCCCTTACAGCACTTTTCTCTCTAAGATCAAGTTTTTCAAATTCAGGTGTTTTTTCCGTAATCCTGGTTATTCCGGCTAATACGTCGATAGAAGAGTTAGACAAATTGTCTATAATGACAACATCATAACCTTTTTGTTGAAGTGCGACCACGGTATGTGAACCAATAAAACCAAGGCCTCCGGTCACTAATATTTTTCCACTCATAATTTATGGTTGATTAACCTGCAATTTAATGAAACTATAGGAAATAAAGAAGCTGCTTGGGCATCTTAATTGTAATATAATACAGGGCAATTATCGATGATCTTAAACAAAATTCATTTACAAAGACTTATATTTGTAGTCAAAATTGTGGACATGGATAAAGAAAAAGTTATTCGTTTATTTAAGATCATTAGCACCTTAGAGGCCATATCATTTTTAGTCTTATTACTGGTTGCCATGCCGCTCAAATATATTTGGGAAATGCCAGAAATGGTGCGTATGGTAGGAATGGCACATGGGGTATTATTTATTCTATATATCCTGGGCGCCTATTATTTATATGAAATTTTAAATTGGAAACTAAAGCAGCTTTTTATTGTAGTACTGTGTTCAGTTTTACCCTTGGGACCATTTTATGCTGAAAGAAAATATTTATAATGATTCAATTAAATGAAGATATAAAGCAACTATCCTGTTTGCTTGAAGATTTTTTACTGAAAAATGGTGTTAATTATAATATTGCTCATTACGCCAATCTATTGCTTAATATTCTTGTATTAATCCTAATTATTCTTGGAATTAATTATCTTATTAAGCGCTTTGTAATACAAACATTTAAGACTTTTACAGATAAAACAAAAACAACTTTTGATGATTTTTTGATTCAAAGTAACTTTCCGCGGTATGTAGGTCAGATCTTACCTTTAATGGCGCTTTATTATCTGATGCCTATCATTTTCGTGGATTATTCGGCAATACTAGCTATTTTCGATAAACTCTTCGATCTTTATGTAATTATCCTGGTTGTCTGGATATGTAGAAGTATACTAAGAACATCCAAGCACTACCTAAAAACCTTACGTCAGTTTAATGATAAACCGGTAGATAGCTATATTCAGGTAGTCATGATTTTGGTTTGGGTCATTGGGCTCATGTTTATTTTTGCTGAAATTACCGGAGAATCTGTTCGCAGTTTCATTATTTCTTTAGGTGCGGCTTCGGCAGTTCTAATTTTAGTATTTAAAGATACCATTCTTGGATTTGTCGCCTCAATTCAGGTTGCCGTTAACGATATTGTTAGAATTGGTGATTGGATTACTTTTGATAAATATGGTGCCGACGGTAATGTGACCGAAATAAGTCTTGCCACCGTAAGAGTTCAAAACTGGGATAACACCTTTACTACGATTCCGACCTACAGCTTAATTTCAGAATCTTTTCAGAACTGGCGAGGTATGCAGGAATCTCCCGGTCGTCGAATAAAAAGAGCGGTTTATATTAAGCAGAATTCCGTGAAATTTATGACTTCTGAAAATTTGGAAGAACTTAAAAAGGTGGCTCTCATTAAAAAATATATAACGTCAAGACAGGAGGAAATCAATAAATTTAACACCGACAATAATATTGATAAATCGCTTCCTCTAAACGGGAGAAATCAAACCAATTTAGGGATTTTTAGAAAATATGTTGATTCTTATTTAAATGAACATTCTGCCATTCATAAAGAACTTTATATCATCGTAAGACATCAGGCCCCTACAGATAAAGGGATTCCGATCGAAATTCTGTGTTTTAGCCGTGATAAAAGGTGGGAAAACTTTGAATATATCACTGCAGATATTTTTGATCATGTGATCGCCGCCATTCCTTATTTTGGATTGCAGTTATTTGAATCCCCCTCTGGAGACGATATCACAAAATTATACGGATTTCAACAAGAGAATTAACCTAACTTAAACATAGCGGCTTAGCTTTTTAGCATAAATTGCTGGATATGAAACTACGCCGCTTTTTTCAGATCTTTGGTATTCTTACCATCGTGCTAACTATTTTTCCATTTGTTGCCGCCGATTACTGGTGGATTCGTGTTTTTGATTTTCCACATGTTCAATTAACAGTCCTAACTATTGTAGCCTTATTACTGTATTTTATCAAATTTAATTTTCGATGGATAGAAGACTATATATTGGTTATCGTCCTTCTAATATGCATCGTGGTACAAATGGGTAAAATTTATCCTTATACCCCGCTTAGTCCAACCGAAATTGGAGATAGTGGTAACCATAAGAAAAGTATCAAATTGCTCACCGCAAATGTTCTACAAAAAAACAAAGATCACCAGTCCATATTAAAAGAAGTAGATCGTTTAGATCCAGATCTTTTGATCCTGGATGAAGCCAATTTAAAGTGGGTTAAGGACATTTCACCCTATCTTTCTAAAGTATATCCCTATAAGAAAGAGGTGCCTTTAGACAATACTTACGGAAAATTATTTTATTCCAAATTTAAACTCCTAGATCCTAAAGTTCATTTTATGGTAGAAGACAGTATCCCTTCCATAGATACAAAACTGCTTTTTGGGGGAGACACCCTACAGTTCTATAGTATACATCCAACCCCGCCCATGCCTCAGCATAACCCGAGTTCCTCAGATCGCGATGCTGAAATGATGAAAATCGCACTTAGAACTTATGATGCCCACTATCCGGTGATTGTTATGGGGGATTTTAACGATGTGGCCTGGTCCCAAACGACCAGGATTTTTAGAAAGGTTGGCGGCTTACTGGATTTACGTATTGGCAGGGGCTTCTTTAATACTTTCAGTGCTAATAACTTTATTATGCGGTGGCCATTAGACCATGTTTTTACTACGGAAGAATTTAGGGTTAAACGCATTGAAGTCGGACATGATATTGGCTCTGATCATTTTCCCGCCTTTGCCGAAATCACTTATGAACCGGAAAGGGCACAGGAACAAATACCTGAACCACCCACTGAAAATCAGCTAAAAAATGCCAGAAAGCAAATTAAGGCTGAACAGGAAGAAGACCAGGAAAAAGCTGAAAAAAATATGTAATAAATGATTTTTCAAGAACCAAACCAGATAGAGGACATCACCGAGGCAACAAATACCTATTATACTACTTTCATAAAACAGTTGCCCGGGATAGGATTCGGACTTTTATTGATCATTCTAGGTGTTTTAATAGGTTCAGCAATAGGTAATTTCCTAACCAAAAAAATTGCCAAACGAACCCATGATCCGTTGATGAGCCGTTTTCTTGGAAAAGCGATTAAATTTATTATTATCGTAGTTGCCATTATTCTGGGATTAAAAGCAGCCGGTCTTGGGGCCATAGCCACTGGGATTTTTACGGCTGCTGGTGCAAGTGCATTAATTTTGGGGTTTGCATTTAAAGATATAGGAGAAAATTTTATATCAGGTATAATACTAGCCTTTAATCGACCTTTCAATATTAATGATACCGTAGAAATAGGTGCTAATTTTGGAAAAGTCAAAGCATTAGAGTTTAGGTATACCAAATTAAAAACTTTTGATGGTAAAGATGTATATATTCCAAACAGCGATGTTCTTACCAAGCCTGTTACCAATTATACCGAAGACGGATTTTTTAGATGGGATTTTATAATTGGTATCGCCTATGAAGATAATATTGATGCCGCCAAAAAAGTAGTTATGGAAACTCTTGCGAAAGAGCCTACTGTAATCGAAGATGATTTGCACGAAAATTTTGTGATAGAAGACCAATTAGCAACAAGTACCGTGAACTTAAAAGTTTTCTTTTGGGTAGATACTACCGATTTTAGAAAAATGGCACTTATTACCAAAGGGAATGTGGTTAGAACCATTAAAGAAGCTTTAGAAGAGCATGGTTTTTATATGCCTGCCGATATCCAGGAAATCAAACTTTATGGTGGCCAGAAAGAATTTCCCGTACGACTGGCAAAAGAAACCCACAGTGATTAAATTTATTTATCGGCCAAACGATCTTTTACAAATTCTACTCGTGTTTTTCCATGAGGTTTTGGTTTACCGTTTTCATCCAGTGCCACCATAACAATTTTATCTACCATAATAATCGTTTCACGAGTCATCTTATTTCTCACTTCACATTTTAGCGTTAAAGATGCCGATCCGAATTTTACGACCTCAATACCTATCTCAATAATATCTCCCTCTCTGGCCGAACTTCTAAAATCGATCTCACTCATATACTTGGTAACCGTTTTAGGGTTTTCTAATTGAATGATACTATAAAGTGCACATTCTTCATCGATCCATTCTAATAAACGACCGCCAAAAAGGGTTTGGTTTGGGTTTAAATCTTGTGGTTTAATCCACTTTCTTGTATGAAAATTCATTTTTATTTTAAAGTTAAAAAGAAAATAGCCATTGCAGCGTCATACTCAATTCTGAAATAAAATGGTGAAATAGAATTAATATATAGGAACACATGGCATTTATGACATTATAAATATTGATAAGCAGTTTTTACAATTTCAGAATGATCGAAAGCTAATTCTGGCAGATTGTCAATTTCAAACCATTCCGCTTGGGCAGCATCATCGTTGCCATGGAGTTGCTCTTGGCAATGAATCAAGCTTAGATACACTATAGAAATAGTGCGCCCCCTAGGATCCCTTCCCGGTTTTCCAAAGGTGCCTATTTGTTCATTTTTTTCAACGACTAAACCGGTTTCTTCCTGTAGTTCTCTTTTCGCAGCTTCGGATAGTTCTTCCTCCTGCTCTACAAATCCACCAGGTAACGCCCATTTGTCTTTAAAAGGCTCATTCTTCCGTTTTACCAGCACAAGCTTAAATTTTTCCTCTACTTGGCACAATATTACATTATCAACTGTTACTGCTATCTCTGCTCTCATCTCATTTATTTTTTGAAGCTAATGTTTGTGGGATCATAATATCTGTCCCAAATTTTTTATTGAACTTTTCAATAAAATAAGCGGAAAGTAAAGGCGAAGCTTCCTCCAGGTTTTGGTGTACATAAAAATATAGCTGCTTTAATCCTTGCTCGTACCACTCTCCTATTCTTTCCAGCCAATCATCTAATCGTGTATAATCGGAGGGGTGGTTAGCGCCATTATAGCGAATAAATGCCGTGGCATTGGATAAACGCATGTGAAGCAAATCTCTTCTTCCGGCAGCATCTACAATGACGCTGGCTAAATTATATTTTACTAATAAATCATTTAATTGATTCGCTATATCTCGATCATTATACCAATCGGTATGACGTAGTTCTACGGCCAGTGGGATTTCTTTTGGCCAGTGCTTAAAAAATGGTTCCAATCGTTCCATCCACTTAGGCATAAAATTGTCTGGCATTTGTAAAAAACAACAGCCTAATTTCTCTTTTAAAGGCATCATATTGGAAACTACGTCGTCCACAAGCCTTTCAGTATCATTGAGGCGCTTAATATGACTAATGATCCTTGGAATTTTAGGAGAAAACTGAAAATCTTCAGTAGCTTTCCCATACCAGGTCTCAAATTGAGCATCCGGAAAAATTCGGTAAAAAGAAGCATTTAATTCGATCGCATTAAACTGTGTTGCATAGTACGAGAGTTCATCTTTCGTTCCTCTTGGGTAAAAATTTTTAAGATCCTGCCTGTTCCATTTAGCACAACCAATTCTTACATTTTCAAATTTGCCCTCTTCATACCTGTTTAATACCTCTTTTGTTTGAGGGTGATCCGGAGGAAGCGTAAAATCTACGTTCCCCGGATCGTCAACCTTTCCAAATTTCATGGATATGTTTTTAAATTAATATTTATTAAAATATACGGTCTTTCTATTTATAAATTCCTGAATACCATGCGAAGAAAGTTCTCTGCCATATCCAGAGATCTTGGTACCACCAAAAGGTAACCTGGGATCACTTTTCACCAGCTCGTTTACAAATACAGCTCCATCCTCAAAGGCCGGTACGATCTTCTCTGCAAATGTAAAATCTTCGGTAAAAATAGAAACTCCCAAGCCAAAGTCAGAATAATTGACCAGATCTATTGCTTCCTGATCTTCTTTAAAAGTAGTTACCGCCATGGCTGGTCCAAAAGTTTCCTGGTCGAAAACAGGCATTCCTTTTTTGACATTTGTAATAATGGTTGGCTCAAAATAAGCTTTATCTCTTTTTCCTCCTAGCACTATTTTTGCCCCCTGTTTTACAGAATCCTGAATTTGTTTTTCTAGATCTTCAGCGAGATCTTCACGGGCGAGTGTTCCTATAAAGGTATCTTCATCCATAGTATCCCCACTTTTTAACTCTTTTACCTGCTTCACAAATTCCTCCATAAATTCTTCTGCTATACGCTCATGAAGTAACAGGCGTTTTCCGGCAATACAGCTTTGACCAGTATTTTGAAATCTTGCCTGTACACATGTTTTAACGGCTTCTGCAATATTAGCATCTTTAAAAACGACCAGTGCATTACTCCCCCCAAGTTCTAAAACAGATTTCTTAATTTCACTTCCTGCAGTTGCGGCAACGGCACTACCTGCCGGTTTACTTCCGGTTAAGGTTACGGCTTTAACGCGTTTATCTTTTAGAATATCCTCTATTTTACTGCTGGATATCACCAAATTTTGAAAACAACCATCGGGAAAACCAGCTCTTTCAAACACCTTTTGGATATTATTTGCAGAACGCATCACATTACTGGCATGTTTTAATAAGCCTATATTACCGGCCATAAGTGCAGGAGCGGCAAATCTAAATACCTGCCAGAAAGGATAATTCCAGGGCATAATAGCTAAAACAATACCAATGGGTTCGTAACTTACATAACTTTTTTGAGCATCGGTTTCAATGATTTCCCTTGCCAGATGATTTTCAGCGTTTTCAGCATAATATTCACAAACCCAGGCACATTTTTCTATTTCGGCTAAAGCCTGAGTTATAGGTTTTCCCATCTCCTGAGTAATATCTTCAGCATAGGATTGTTTATTATCGCGCAATTCTTTTGCTGCATTTTTCAAAAGTTTACTTTTTTCTGAAAAACTTACTTTTCGCCAGGTTTTATAGCGATCATCTGCCTTCTTTATGGCATTATTTATTTCCTCTTTAGTGTATTCTTTAAATTCTTCTATGACTTCTCCTGTATAAGGATTTTTTGAAGTGATCATAACATCATTTTTTTGTTCTTATTAAAGGTAATAAGAAGCGCATGGTGAATAGAACGATTAAGAGGATTTTAACTGACTTTATCACTTTTTAAAAGTCATTTTCTCTAAAACAGAGGACTTATATTACCCAAACGCTAAACATAACGGAATAGTAGAAAATTTGTTAATTGTTTATAACTGGTTTACAATTAATTTTACCGACATGATAAAGCGTCTTATTTATTGTTAATTTAGAACAAACGCCTTTATTATGAATCCACGCGATTACCAATTACTCCAATTAAGGCCAGAAATCCCATCAGCAAAGATTTCAAAGAACATGAGTTCAGAAGAAAAGTTCCAAAACGGAACGCTTAGGCCCATTGTTAAACTTCAAAATGATTTATTTGTAGAAGCATTCAGGAACTATATTACCAAGCATAAAAATGCGTTTTATGAACTTGGCCTTCAAAAGCGTATTAGTTATATTGAAAATACTATTCAGCGTGATATCAAATTTCGAAATAGTTTAAAGGGAATGGTTATAGGCCAGTTTACCATTGAAGAATACCGTACATATATTGAAAATTCTTCTGCTTTAAATAAGCGAATGATGAATTTGGTAAAGCAAAGAATACAAGACAATATACAACTTTTAGAACGCGATATGGCGTACTAATAGTCCTATAATGATAGTAATAGAAAAACTCATAAGTGTCCCGATAAGCACATATTCTGTTTGTTTACGGGCACTTGCTTCGTTTTTATCGGCAAACCGCAAAATTGATTTGGCAGCGATTAAAAACCCTATTGCCGAGAAGTTATCGGTTAAGATAAAAGTTAGTACTAAAATACGTTCAAAAATACCTATATAGCGTCCTGCTGCTTTTAAGCTAAGAGGTTCTTTTGTATTGTTTAAAATTTCATCATGCCATTTCTCAGTAGCTTTTCCTATAATAAATCCAACCGGAAAAATAATAAGTAAGTACGCAATAAGGACAGATAAAAAAGGATTGGAATCTAATAACTGAATAAACCCGGGCCCAATTTGCTCGAAACTGGAACTAAGGTATAACCAGACGATTATAATTATTATAATGTGTAGTAATTGATCTAATAAGAAGTATTTAAGATTGTCCTTTTTTTGATTCAGCTTCCAAAGATCGATGACATAATGGGTAACACTTATAACAATTGGAACAAAAATTTGATCCCAGTCCCTTAAAAGTAAATAGGACAGAAAACCGGCTAAAAATGCATGAAGATAAAGGAAAATAGATTTCGCTTTTTTCTTTTGCTTTTGTTTTACCCCTTTTGAGGTTTGAAATACAAAATCAGTAAGAATATGCGCTAAAAAAAGTTGTAGAAATATCATACATTTCCCTTAAAAGTTGCTGAAATTTTTTCTTCAAAACGCTTTAACAATCCTAAAATAGGATCCCATCCTGCTGCTTTTTTTCTTTGATTAACGGCACTTTGACTTATCCCTAAAATCTGTGCTATTTTTTTTTCTTTGTAGCCCTGAAGAAGATAGTAAATCACTTCGGCTGAAGCAGTACTCCAACGATCTGCAATAAAATCAAAAAGGGCTAAACTGGTATCAAATTCAGCATTGATATCCAGGATCGGTGTTTTTAACATCATTTTTCTGGAACCCGCTTTCATATGATCTAAAGTCCTACCGGAAAGTTGAAAAGCTTCTCCATTACTTTCAGAAATTTCGTCCCGTTTTAAATCAAAACTACCAATTCCTATGGCTAGTTTCAAATCTGCTTTAATAATGTGCGAGTTCTGATTGAATTCAAGTTTATTTAGCGCTGATTTCAGTAAAAAAGAGCATAGCAAAGCTTTTTCAGGCCTATTAACAATCCCCTGAAGGCTATCACCACGATAAATACGAAAATTACTTTTCTTCTCCTCTAATTTTTCTTCAAAATATTCAAATTGCATTTGTAGCATTTCGATAACCTGCTCCAAAAATTTAGTCTTATAGGAGGACGAATCGATTAAGTCGGCGGTTAATACTGCAATCATACTTCAAATATAGAAAATATAAGCCAAATATCTAATGTTAAATAAAAATAAGTCTAATAACTTATAATTAATAATTATAAGTATTTAAGCTTATATATTGTAAATACAAACATAATTGCATACTAAATTTTTACTAATTCTTATCAAAGGGAAAAACAGATACCTATTTTTAAGTAATAACTAAAAAAACAAATATGAAAACGAATAAGAAAGAGCTATTTCTAAAATCTCTGGACGCGATTAACGACAAAATCGATCAATACCAAAGCCGAATGGATCAAATCAAAGAATCCATGGAAAACAATGATATTAAGACGGATTACGATGAAGATAACAAGGGGGAAATGCTAAGTAATTTTGAGAAAAACGCAGGTTATTTAAGTGAAGCTCAAGAGCAAAAAGAAGATCTTAGTAAAATTGACCCTGAGTATAAAAATGAAAGAATTGGTTTTGGTAGTGTAGTGGAAACCAATAAGAAGTACTACTTCGTTTCCATAGCACTTGGAGAAATAAGTATGGAAAATGGAAGCAAAATCTTTGCAATTTCCACAAAGGCTCCAATTTATAAAGCGCTAGAAGGCAAAAAGAAAGGAGACACCTTTACATTTAACGGCGAGGAACATGAAATCACCGGGATAGCATAAAATTTTATTCCGGGTATTCAACTCTTAAATGATAGATATTCTTAAGTTTTCGCTTAAGAATTTTCTTTATCATCTGGATTTCTTTAAATGTAATATTAGCATTTAAAAACTGGCCTTCTTCCATCTGTTTATTGATGATCTTCTCAACAAAACCATCAATAAGTATGGAAGTAGGCTCTTTTAAACTTTTGCTTGCCGCTTCTACACTATCACACATCATTAGAATAGCTGTTTCTTTACTAAAAGGAATAGGTCCGGGATATTTAAAATCATCTGGATTTACATTATCATCGTCCTCCTTAGCCTTCATATAGAAATAATAGACTGTACTTGTACCATGGTGGGTACGAATAAAGTCGATCACCCGGTCTGGCAAGTTATTTTTACGAGCAATTTCTATCCCTCTAATCACATGATCAATGATAATTTCAGCACTTTCCTCCGGAGCTAGATCGTCATGAGAATTCACCGATGAAACCTGGTTTTCTGTAAAATACGTAGGATTTTCCATTTTCCCGATATCATGATATAAAGCTCCTACCCTAACCAACATGGCATTTGCATTAATTTCGTTAGCTGCGGCTTCAGCGAGATTAGCTACGTTTAAAGAGTGATGAAACGTGCCCGGCGCTTTTTCTGACAATTCTTTAAGTAAAGAACTGTTGGTATCAGAAAGTTCTAAAAGCGACATATCTGAAACCATTCCGAAAATTTTCTCATAAATATAGATAAGCGGCTGCACAAACAATGTGGCCAGCCCTCCTAATAAAAACGTCAAGAAAACTTCGGATTTTATATCTTCGATAGTTCCTTCCTGAATAATGGTAAAGGCAAAATACGAAATAATATAAACCAGTGTGATCTGTCCTACAGAAATGAATAGATTTGCTCTTTTATATAATTCGGATATCGTAAGGATTGTTACAATCCCTGCGATGATCTGAAGAAACATATACTCATAACTATTAGGCACTATAAAACCTAAAAGCAATACGGTAATCACATGCGTAAACATGCCTAAACGTGCATCAAAAAATGCTTTTAAACTTAGCGGGAGAATACATAGTGGTACTACATATACATAATTTACATCAAAATTCACCACTAGCGTAGTTAACATCACCATAAAGATAATGTTAAAGAAAATAAATGTGACTTTCACATTATTTTCGAAAATGGCCGGTCGGTATTTCTGAATAAAAAGAAGCAGCATTAATAAGGCCATAGCCACCAGTGCACTATAGCCCACGATAATCCAGCTGTAGTTCGATTTACTCCATACCTGTGACTCATATTCAGCCTTTAGTGAACGTAAGATATCATACTTATTGCCTTCTACAACTTCACCTTTGGCGATTACCCTGCTCCCCTGTTCTATATTGCCGCGAGTATAAGAAATATTGTCGAGCTTACTCTGCAGTACACGTTCGGTAAACTCATTATCATAAAACATATTTGGCGAGACACTGTTAAAGAATATTTCCAGAAGCTCGTTGCTAAACCTATCCAGATTAGCATCATAGATTTTTTGGTTAATATAATCTCTAATCTCCCCTTGTTTAAAAACATTTTTATATGGAATTTCAAAGGCTTCATTTCCCTTTCTCAGGTATATAAGATCCCCCGGTTCCATGCGGTCATTTTCCTGAGCTAAGCCGTAGCGATAAATTTCGTCGAGCCTGGAAGTAACAAAATTGGTTATAATACTTCTGTAATTCCCCAGGATACTATCGCTAAAGACTTCATTAATTTCCTCTAATGCACGGTTCTTTACACGATCGGCTATGGTCTTATCGTATTCATAATAAGGAATATTATGAGCGGCGATTTCTTCGCGTTCCAGCTTTAGCTCCTCATCAGATTTTAAAATAGCAAAATCGAATGGGGCGTATAAACTTTCATGCTGCCAAGGTTTTCCCTTCGGAATTTCATATTTGAATTTTCCTCCCTTGGGCAGTAAATAAACAATTAAAACTGCCGTTAGTATGAATAAGAAAACTTTGTAAAAAAGCGCCTGATTTTTGTATAGCTTGTTTACGAAATCCACCATATAAGTCGAAGTATTGGTCAAATGTACTAAAAAATAGTGGTCATTAAATAGGTCTTGCCAAGTTCCTTATAAAATCACTAAATTCGCAAAACAGGAATAGCTAAATTACATAATTATGAATAATGAAGTAGTAATTGTAAGTGCTGCAAGAACACCAATAGGGAGTTTTTTAGGTAGCCTATCAGATATACCAGCCACTAAATTAGGGTCTATTGCCATAAAAGGGGCCTTGGATAAAATAAACCTAAAACCTGAATTAGTAGAGGAAGTACTCATGGGGAATGTAGTGCAGGCAGGTAATGGCCAGGCTCCAGCCAGGCAGGCCGCTTTAGGTGCAGGAATACCAAGCAGTGTACCCTGTACTACCATTAATAAAGTTTGTGCCAGCGGAATGAAGTCTGTGATGCAAGCCGCCCAATCTATTATGCTCGGAGATTCGAGTATTGTGGTGGCTGGAGGAATGGAAAATATGAGTATGATTCCCCACTATCTTCATCTTCGCAAAGGACAAAAATTTGGACCTGCAAGTATGGAAGACGGTATGCAAAAAGATGGTCTTGTAGATGCATACGATAAAAATGCGATGGGAGTTTGTGCTGATCTTTGTGCCAATGAGTATGAATTTTCAAGAGAAGATCAAGATAATTTTGCGATAAAGTCCTATGAACGTTCGGCCGCAGCCTGGGCTGCCGGAAAGTTTGACCAGGAGATCGTTCCGGTTGAAGTTCCACAACGAAGAGGTGAGCCAGTTATTTTTAAAGAGGATGAAGAGTACAAAAATGTACGCATGGACAAAATAAGAAGCCTAAGACCTGCTTTTTCTAAAGATGGAACCGTAACTGCAGCTAATGCTTCTACTATTAATGATGGTGCGGGAGCGGTAGTTTTAATGAGTAAATCAAAAGCCCAGGAATTAGGATTAGAAATTATTTGTACCATAAAGGGTTTTGCCGATGCTGCACAAGAACCAAAATGGTTCACTACCGCACCCGCAAAAGCACTTCCCAAAGCTTTAGCAAAAGCTGGGGTGTCACAGGATGAAATAGATTATTTTGAATTTAATGAAGCATTCTCTGTAGTTGGACTGGCTAATATGAAAATATTAGGGTTATCTGATAAAAAAACCAATGTTAACGGTGGTGCTGTTTCTTTAGGACATCCTCTGGGATGTAGTGGTGTTAGAATTTTAATTACTTTAATTAATGTTCTTAAACAAAACAATGCTAAATTGGGTGCCGCTGCCATTTGCAATGGCGGAGGCGGTGCATCTGCCATGATAATTGAAAGAAATTAATCCTTAAATTAGAAATATACGTCTTTAATGCAATACGGTATTTGCCCTCTAAGCATTGTGCCACTTCGCTTTGCCCCATCTAATGAAAGCGAAATGATTTCACAACTTCTTTATGGAGAACACTTTAAAATACTTGAAGAACGTGCAAAATGGAGTAAAATTCGTGTTGCTTTTGATGCTTTTGAAGCCTGGGTTCAGAATAAACAAATCAAAAAAATAGAAGAGATTGTTTATGAAGATTTGGGCACTCAGGCTCCAGAATTATCGGCTGATTTAATTGAATTTATCATTGATACAAATCAGCAACTCACCCCTGTTCCCATGGGGGCATCTTTAAATGCAAATGCTTATTTAAATCATAAATTCGACGGTCATAGCGTAAGCGGTGTACTGCCAAAAGCACATATCATTCAATCTGCTTTATTTTATCAGAATAGTCCGCATTTATGGGGTGGAAGGTCTCCTTTAGGTGTCGACTGCAGTGGTTTTACCCAGATGGTCTATAAACTAAATGGGTATAGACTGAAAAGAAATGCCGCCGAACAGGCAAAACAGGGGGAAGCATTGAGCTTTATTGAGGAAAGTGAAGCTGGTGATTTAGCTTTTTTTGACGATAATGAAGGTATAATTAACCATGTTGGCATTATGATGCAGGATAATTATATTATTCATGTTGATGAAAAAGTTAGAATAGATCGCATCGATCACTCTGGGATTTTTAATACAGAACTACGCAGGCATACCCATAAATTAAGGGTTATAAAAAAGATCGTTTAAGTTATTTCAATGCCTATCGAATAGTTGTAAAATTAAAAAAGCCCCAAAATTGGGGCTTTTTTGATTTGATTTTTATCTCTATTTCGTGATTACTCAAGCAATGCTTTCATTTCAGCAGCTTTTTCGTTCTCACCAATCTGTGTGTAAATATTCATCGCCGTTTTAACAGCATCTTTATTGTCCGGATTTTTCTTTACGATAGCCTCTAAATAAGGAATGGCTTCTTTATAAATCTCTTTACGTTCTTCCGATAATTCTTCGTAACGCTCGTTATCTTTTTTACTCATTCCAAGTCCGTTCATCTCATCGATGATTTCACGTTCTTTACTCAAGATAACGGCAGCAATATTCATACGGGCATTATCCATATCAGGATCAATTTCCAATGCTTTTTTATAATATTCAACTGCTTTTTCCTGATCTCCAAGCTCTGCCGTACTTACCCCTAAATTATAATAAAGGTTGGCATCATTAGGGTTCTTCTTAACAAGCTCGTTCATAAGCTGGTTATATTTTGCTTTGTCTCCCATTTGATAATACATATTGGCTTCTGCCTGTAAAAGACCTAAATCATCTGGATTATTGGCTTTAGCATCGTCCATTGCAGAAATGGCTTTATCATTATTACCTTCCTGGATATGGATTAAAGCAATATTCTTAGCAATCTCCCCTCTTTTAGACGGCTGCTTTTCATCTTTTGGATCAGTGTACTGATCAGACTTTGCCATCATATCTCTTTGTTCTTTAGAACCAAAAGATTCAGTTTCTCCAGATTCACTGTTTACCGCTGTATAACTAATTGAAGATCCATCGTAGTTTAGATCCTTCAATTGCTCATAATACTTTAACGCAGCGTTATAATCCTGAGCGTTTAAAGAGTTTGCGGCCGCATAATAAAGATAGATTGTATCTTGTTTATTTAACTCATAACTCGCTACCAGTTTGTCTGCTGCACTCGTATAATTTTCGGTATTTTGATCATCGATAGCACTTTGAACCAGCTGATTTCTAAGAGCTGCTAATCCTTCCTGAGCTTCTTCGCTTCCCATCTCTACAGCCTTTTTATAGGCTTCTCCGGCAGTTTTAAAGTCATCAACAGAGGTTGATTTACCATCTCCTAAATAAGCCTTTGCTTTGTACAGGTAAAATCTTTCAGTCCATTTGTCATTAGCTTCAGAAAGTTTTCCTTCAGCAGTCGCCAATTCTGTTTTGGCCTGAGCGAAATTACCATCCTCGATAAGATCTTCAGCATTTTTAATTTCATCTTTTTGTGCTATTGCCGAGAGACCTATGAAAGACAATAGCGACAATGTCAAAATATTCTTTTTCATTGTTTTGGTTTATTAATTTAGTTTATTCTTCTGAGTCATCTTGAACAATATCTGTGCCATCTAAGGCTTCTCCTGCATTATCAGGGTTTTCTACATCTTCAATATCCTCTACTTCTATCTCGTCTTCCTCATGCAACACTTTGGCCACCGCGGCGATAGAATCTTTTCCCTTCAAATTAATTAATCGTACCCCCTGTGTGGCTCTTCCCATTACCCGCAGGTCACTTACTTCTAGCCGTATAGCAATACCGGATTTATTGATAATCATTAAATCATCATCATCTGTCACATTTTTAATCGCTACAAGGTTCCCTGTTTTCTCGGTAATAGAAATCGTTTTTACTCCTTTACCACCCCGGTTAGTAATACGGTAATCCTCTAAACTAGAGCGTTTTCCGTAACCGTTTTCAGAAACTACCAGAATATTAGACTCCATATCGTCTACAGAAATCATTCCTACTACTTCGTCATTATCATCTGCTAAAGTAATACCACGAACCCCTGAAGCATTTCTACCCATAGGTCTTGTCTTACCTTCTTCAAAACGAATAGCTTTACCACTTTTTACGGCTAACATTACCTGACTGTCACCGGTAGTAAGTTTCGCTTCCAGTAATTCGTCGTCTTCTTTAATGGTAATTGCATTAATACCATTAGTTCTTGGACGGGAATATTGTTCTAACGAAGTTTTTTTAACCTGACCTTTCTTAGTGGCCATGATCACAAAGTGATTGTTGACATATTCCTCATCTTTGAGGTCTTGTGTGCATATAAAGGCTTTAACCCGGTCGTCTTGCTCTATATTAATAAGGTTTTGGATCGCTCTTCCTTTAGATGATTTGCTACCTTCAGGAATTTCGTAAACCCTCATCCAGAAACATTTTCCTTTTTGAGTGAAGAATAGCATATACTGGTGATTGGTACCAGAGAATAAATATTCAAGGAAATCTTCATTTCGGGTATTTGATCCTTTTTGTCCTACTCCCCCTCTATTTTGTCTTTTGTATTCGTTTAGTGAGGTTCTTTTAATGTATCCCGCATGAGAAATAGTGATAATTACTCTCTCATCAGGAATCATATCTTCGATACTAAGATCGCCTCCTGCATATTCGATGGTAGAACGTCTACCGTCACCGTACTTTTCTTTTACTTCGAGCAATTCGTCCTTAATCACCTGCATTCTACGCTCTTTACGTGCCAAAATGTCTTTAAGGTCCTTAATGGTCTCTATTATTTCGTCGTATTCAGCTCTTAATTTATCCTGCTCCAGTCCTGTAAGTTGTCGTAATCGCATTTCTACGATAGCTCTAGCCTGTAGTTCGGATAGTTCAAACCTATCAATTAACTTTTGTCGGGCTTCTTCAGCATTATTGGAAGAACGGATAAGCGCGATTACTTCATCAATATTATCTGATGCAATGATTAATCCTTCCAGGATGTGCGCTCGGTCCTCAGCTTTCTTTAATTCGAATTCTGTTCGACGAACAACTACTTCATGCCTGTGCTCAACAAAATGATAGATAATATCTTTAAGATTCAGCATTTCAGGTCTTCCTTTTACCAGTGCAATATTATTTACACTAAAAGAAGATTGTAATGCCGTATGCTTAAACAGGGTATTTAAAACGATATTTGGGATAGCATCACGCTTTAATTGATAAACGATACGCATACCATGACGGTCTGATTCATCCCTAATAAGACTAATCCCTTCGATCTTTTTATCGTTAATAAGGTCTGCCGTCTTTTTTATCATATCAGCTTTATTAACCTGATATGGAATTTCAGTAACTATAATACACTCTTTGCCGTTTACCTCTTCTAAAGAGCTTTTGGCACGCATTACAACGCGCCCTCTTCCGGTCTTAAAAGCTTCACGAACGCCATCGTAACCATATATAATACCTCCTGTTGGAAAATCCGGTGCTTTGATGTGTTGCATTAACTCATCAATCTCAATATCATGGTCATCGATATAGGCTACTGTACCATCAATTACTTCGGATAAATTATGAGGTGCCATATTTGTCGCCATCCCCACTGCAATACCACTGGCTCCATTAACCAATAAGTTTGGGATTCGGGTTGGCATCACGACGGGCTCATTTAAAGAGTCGTCGAAGTTTAACTGAGTGTCTACCGTTTCTTTATCGATATCAGCAAGCATATCCTCACTGATTTTTCGCATTCTAGCCTCGGTATAACGCATTGCAGCTGGACTATCACCGTCAACAGATCCAAAGTTACCCTGTCCATCCACAAGCATATAGCGCATACTCCATTCCTGCGCCATCCTAACCATGGTGTCGTATACAGATGAGTCACCGTGTGGGTGATACTTACCTAATACCTCTCCTACAATTCTTGCTGACTTTTTATATGATCTATTAGAAAGTACACCTAATTCGTACATTCCATATAATACTCTACGATGCACCGGCTTAAGACCATCACGAACATCCGGTAACGCACGTGACACAATGACCGACATTGAATAATCAATGTAGGCCGATTTCATCTCTTCTTCAATGTTGATAGGAATAAGCTTTTCTCCTTCAGCCATATTACAAAATTGTTTAGTTCACAAATCTAACCGGCTAATTTACATATTTTATGTATGTATAATGGCACTTCAGAAAGAGTTTTCACAGTTTTTATTAACAAAATTTTATTGTGACAAAGTTGATAAGTTAACACTCCTATATTTTGATTTTTGGAAGTATTTTTGTCAATTAGCTATATATTCGGGCTTAGGTATAGTTTTTGACTTAATTCAGAATAAAAATTAACATAGTAGAGAAAGGAAAAAACATGGATGATAATTTTTCACCTAGGGTAAAGGATGTAATAGCGTATAGTAAAGAAGAGGCTTTAAGATTAGGTCATGACTTTATCGGTACGGAACATTTGATGCTTGGATTATTAAGAGACGGTGACGGGAAAGCCATAGACATCCTAAACGCTCTGGATATCGATTTAAGCCATTTAAGAAGAAAAGTAGAGATTTTAAGTCCTGCTAATCCAAATATGACAGCGGTTTCGAATGAGAAAAAGAACCTGCATTTAACAAGACAGGCGGAACGTGCCCTTAAGACCACGTTTTTGGAAGCTAAGTTATTTCAGAGTCCAAATATCAATACGGCGCACCTGTTATTGTGTATTTTAAGGAATGAAAACGATCCCACCACAAAATTGCTTAACAAGCTTAAGATTGATTATGATGGGGTAAAAGATCAATTTAAATTTATGATCGCAAACGACGATACAGATTATACTCAGGGTCCTTCAGCAGATTCATTTTCTGATGAAGATGGTACAGATGATGCCACTAAAGATAATCCTTTTAGTGGATCAGGTGCTACTGGTAGTGGCGCAGCCGCAGGTAAATCAAATAAGAAATCCAAAACGCCGGTTTTAGATAATTTCGGTCGTGATTTAACCGCAATGGCAGAAGCCGATAAACTTGATCCTGTAGTAGGCAGAGAAAAGGAAATCGAACGTGTGTCTCAAATTCTTAGTAGGCGTAAGAAAAACAACCCTTTATTAATAGGAGAACCGGGAGTTGGTAAATCTGCAATCGCAGAAGGTCTTGCTTTAAGGATCGTAAAACGCAAAGTTTCAAGAATTTTATTTGATAAACGTGTTGTTACCTTAGATTTGGCAAGTTTAGTGGCCGGTACAAAATATCGTGGGCAATTTGAAGAGCGCATGAAGGCGGTGATGAACGAGCTTGAAAAGAATGATGATATTATTCTTTTTATTGATGAAATTCATACTATTGTAGGTGCAGGTGGTGCTACCGGAAGTTTAGATGCCAGTAACATGTTTAAGCCTGCATTGGCGCGGGGTGAAATTCAATGTATTGGTGCTACAACTTTAGATGAATATCGCCAGTATATCGAAAAAGATGGAGCTTTAGAGCGACGTTTTCAAAAGGTTATTGTCGAGCCGACTTCAGTTGAAGAAACCATCGAGATCCTTAATAATATTAAAGATAAGTACGAAGATCATCATAACGTGGAATATACTCCTGAGGCTATCGAAGCTTGTGTGAAGTTAACTAATCGTTATATGACCGATCGATTCCTTCCTGATAAGGCTATTGATGCGTTAGATGAAGCCGGATCCCGTGTACATATTACCAATATTGATGTTCCTAAGCAAATTCTTGATCTGGAGCGTAAATTAGAAGAAGTTCGCGAGAAAAAAAATACGGTCGTTAAAAAGCAGAAATACGAAGAAGCTGCTAAATTAAGGGATGATGAAAAAAATCTTGAAAAAGAATTAGCAATCGCTCAGGAACGTTGGGAAGAAGAATCAAAAAAACATAAAGAAATCGTAAGCGAAGATAGCGTTGCTGATGTTGTTTCTATGATGACTGGCGTTCCGGTAAATCGTATAGCCCAGACTGAATCGAATAAACTGGTAGAACTTCCTAATAAGATAAAAGGAAAAGTTATTGGCCAGGATGATGCCGTAGCCAAGGTGGTAAAAGCCATTCAGCGTAACCGTGCAGGATTAAAAGATCCCAATAAACCAATTGGTTCTTTTATTTTCTTAGGTCAAACCGGTGTAGGTAAAACGCAATTGGCTAAAGTACTGGCTCGTCAGCTTTTTGATAATGAGGATACATTAATAAGAATCGATATGAGCGAGTATATGGAAAAATTCGCTGTATCCAGATTAATTGGTGCACCTCCGGGGTATGTAGGCTATGAAGAAGGTGGCCAGCTTACCGAAAAAGTAAGAAGAAAGCCTTACGCTGTTATTCTCTTAGACGAGGTAGAGAAAGCACATCCAGATGTTTTCAATATGCTGTTACAGGTATTAGATGACGGATATTTAACCGATAGTCTTGGTCGCAAAATCGACTTTAGGAATACGATTATTATCATGACTTCTAATATTGGAGCTAGAAAACTTAAGGACTTTGGTCAGGGTATTGGTTTTGGTACACAATCCCAAAGAGCACAGGCCGATGAAAATACTCGAGGAGTCATTCAAAATGCCCTTAAAAAAGCATTCGCTCCAGAGTTCCTGAATCGGATTGACGATGTAATAGTGTTCAACGCTTTAGAAAGAGAAGATATTCATAAAATCATTGATATCGAACTTTCTAAATTATATGGCCGAATTGGTGGTCTTGGATATCATTTAGAATTAAGTGATAAAGCCAAGGATTTCATTGCTGAAAAAGGTTTTGATAAACAATACGGAGCTAGACCTTTAAACCGTGCTATTCAGAAATATATTGAAGATGCGCTGGCGGAAGAGATCATTAATTCTAAGATCGCTGAAGGTGATAAGATTGAAATGGATTATAAGAAAGGTGAAGACGAATTGGTTATAAAAGTTAAAAAAGGAAAAAATACCGAAGAAGAATCTGAATCCAAAAAATAATTTTCATCATTATATTTTTTTTAAAGCCTCACAATTTTGTGGGGCTTTACTTATTTTTACTGCTCCCAAAAAGTAATTATCCCCAAATATGAATCTTATAAAGTTTAAAGATTTTCAATTAATCTTCACCCCCTCATATATTCAAATGGAAATTTTTCATGAAGGTCATTTCGGTGTAAAAGATTATGAAGAATGCCTTCAGATGAAATTAGAGGCTTATGGTGAAAAAAAAAAAAATCGGAATCCTTGTTAAAAGAATAAACCCTGAGGATAAATATTCCTTCGATCCAATGTTACTAATCTCTGGAAAAAAATCTATTGAAGCACATGCAAACTGGGTTATTTTGGTTTCAGATCGCTATGTTGATGCCTTAAATCTTAAGTTTGTAAAGATTTTAACCAGCTTATATTGTCTGCATTTTTTAGAATACAATGAAGCACTACAAATTATTAATTCAGGTAGTCTTCCCGGATAATAAATCCTTCTAAAAATATTTTTGATTGCTGAATTAATGGCGCCATCATCACATCTTCTGTAACAATCGGCACCTTTTTTCTAAAATCAGATAACACATGCTCTATTTTTTCTGAAGATTTTGCCGGTGATCTAAAATGTAAGGCCTGGGACGAATTAAACAATTCGATTGCTAAAACCGAATCCACGTTCTCCATCACTCTGATTAATTTTGTGGCGGCATTAGCCCCCATACTCACATGGTCTTCCTGCCCATTTGAAGAAACAATAGAGTCCACAGATGCCGGCATACATAATTGTTTATTCTGGCTTACAATACTCGCGGCAGTATATTGCGGAATCATAAATCCGCTATTCAAGCCTGGATTTTCTACCAAAAAGTTAGGTAATCCTCGCAATCCTGATACTAA
This sequence comes from Zunongwangia profunda SM-A87, assembly GCF_000023465.1. Classification (NCBI taxonomy): domain Bacteria; kingdom Pseudomonadati; phylum Bacteroidota; class Flavobacteriia; order Flavobacteriales; family Flavobacteriaceae; genus Zunongwangia; species Zunongwangia profunda. The sequence goes on along the minus strand of NC_014041.1, from coordinate 2,791,774 downwards.
TTGATAGGTCCTTCTTTCCGAAATATTAGCCAACTCGGCCATAGCTATGGCTAAATAATCCATCGCCAAAGCTAACGGCTGACCATGAAAATTTCCACCGGAAATTATTTTATCGGCTTTGACAAAAATATTTGGATTATCGGTAACCGAATTGATCTCGGTTTTTACTGTTTTGTGTACAAATGCCAATGTATCTTTGGTGGCTCCATGAACCTGAGGAACACATCTAAACGAATAAGGATCCTGCACATTTTCTTTTTCTTGTTGCGCTAACTCGCTTCCTTCTAAAAACTGTCTAATTCGCTCCGCCGTTTTTATCTGTCCGCGATGTGGTCTTACCAGATGTACCAGTTCATCAAAAGGAGATAAATTACAATCAAATGCATCCATAGAAACCGCACTTACAAAATCTGCACAATATGATAATTTATAGGCTTTAATTAAGCCATGTACGGCATGAGCACTCATAAACTGCGTACCGTTTAGAAGCGCTAACCCTTCTTTTGATTGTAATTTTACGGGCTTCCAGTTCTTTTTTTCCAATATTGAGGCTCCAGAGATTATTTCATTATTATAATATACTTCCCCTTCGCCTATTAGCGGTAATGCCAGGTGTGCTAATGGAGCTAAATCTCCAGAAGCGCCTAAAGATCCCTGTTCATAGACGACCGGTAAAATATCTTCATTAAAAAAATCAATTAGGCGTTCAGTAGTTTCTAAAGCAACTCCCGAATTTCCATAGCTCAACGACTGTATTTTCAGTAAGAGCATAAGGCGTATAATAGGCTTGCTCACTCTTTCACCCGTACCACAGGCATGGGATTTTACAAGATTCTCCTGTAAAATGGTTAATTTTTCTGAAGTAATTTTCACATTACATAATGCACCAAAACCAGTATTAATACCGTAAATGGGTACATCACTTTCTTTTATTTTTTGGTCTAAATATTTCCGGGATTTTGTGATATTTAAACGAGCTTCCTCACTTAAAGCCAGTTTCATATTATTATCAATAATATCCCTGATAATATCTAAATCTAAAATTGCCGAGGTGATATAATGTATAGGTTCCATTACTCCGTTTTAAAATTTTCGAAATCGATTTCTAAAAACAACACAGCAAAAATCCAATTTCAAAAAATAGTATCCAAATTATTACAATTTTATTATCAATACCTTAAAATTGCAGATTTTTGAGATCTTTCTCAATTAGAAACGCGAGCTTGTATCCACAATTTCAAAATAGAAGACCTATATTTAAAATAAGAATTTCGCCGATCCTTTAATCTGCAAATAAAGACTGAAAAGCTGCCCCCATATTTTCCGCAATATCTCCTGAAATTAATGCTTGATAAGATCGATTTTCGGCAACGATATCCCCAGATAAACCATGCAAATATACCCCAAGAATCGCAGCGGCCAAAGGTTGGTATTGTTGCGAAATCAATCCGCTTATAATTCCGGATAATACATCCCCGCTGCCCGCAGTGGCCATACCCGGGTTACCCGAATTATTTATATAAATATTCCCTTCACCAAAAATAAAGGTATGTGATCCTTTTAAAACCAAAATAACATCGTGATTTCGGGTAAATTCCTCTACTTTTTTCAACTTATCAAAATCATCTTTCCAATCTCCAATTAAACGCTGTAATTCTTTTGGGTGCGGTGTCAAAACAGATTGTTTGGGTAGAAATTTTAATAATTCTTTATGTTCAGAAATCATATTTAAGCCATCGGCATCAATGAGCATTGGATTTTTGGTTTGCTCCAGTAATTGTTTAAAAGCTTCAAGCGTTTCCGGATCTTTTCCTGCTCCCATTCCAAAACAAATAACTGAAGGATCCATACCGTGATCGATATGGGTTAATTTTTCATCGTTTTTATCTACAATTACCATGGCTTCAGGCAGTGCGGTTTGTAAAATGGTATAACCACATTTAGGTATAAAAGTGCTCACCAGCCCAGCACCTGTTCGTAAAGCTGCTTTTGACGATAAAAGTACACTACCTATTTTCCCGTAACTACCGCCCACTACCAGCGTGTGACCATAATTTCCCTTGTGGGAATTCGATTTTCTGGGTTGATAAAGTAAACGCGCTTCAGGTTTACTGATCAGTTCGGCCTGCCCTTTTTCCGAAGATAGAAACTCGCGGTCCAGACCTATATCGAGTATTTGAAGATCTCCTACAAAATCCATGGTTTGCGGTAAAAAGAACACCAATTTCGGAGTTTGAAAACTAATGGTGAAATTTGCAGAAATAACACGATCTTCTTCACCGGGGATACGATCTGAAAATAATCCCGAAGGCATATCGATGGATAAAATAAAAGCATTCGAATAATTGATATGATCTACAAGTTTCGCTATCCAACCCTCTAAAGGTCGGTTTAAACCAATACCAAAAATGGCATCGATCACAAATTCATTTTGATCGATTTCTGGAAAATCACTGGCCGATTTAATATATTCCGGCCAATCATTTGTAGTTTCTTTTAGTCGGTCATAATTAATCAAAAAATCATCAGATCGATTATCGGTATAATTCACCACAAAAACCTTGACATTATAGCCTTTTTCAATCAATTGACGGGCAATTACCAATCCGTCCCCACCATTATTACCCACACCACAAAATATTTTAATGGCAATATCTGAATTTTGCAGGCGTTTATGTATCTCAGCAGAAACATGGCTTGCCGCCCGCTCCATTAATTGTGTTGAAGTAATATTTTGATTTTTGATGCTAAGCTCATCTGCTTTCTTTAATTGCGCTGCAGAAAAAATCTTCATAAATCCTCGGTTTTTATGGTTTTATTCAAATATACGGTATACGCAAAGCTTAGGCGAAGCTTTGACATTTCCTTCACAATTTTAGGGAAACTATGGGCAGTTCAGGCTTAATTCTATAAATTTGCGCAAACTAAATAATCAAAATGAAAGAAGTAGCATTAGCGAATAAACATAAAGAGTTGGGAGCCAAAATGGTTCCTTTTGCGGGTTATAATATGCCGGTTTCTTACGAGGGTGTAAATGCAGAGCATCATAATGTTCGTGAAAAACTTGGTGTTTTTGATGTTTCTCACATGGGAGAATTTTTAGTAACGGGAGAAAACGCCTTAGCGCTCATACAGTTAATTTCTTCTAACGATGCTTCCAAGCTAGTGGATGGGCAGGCACAATATACCTGTATGCCAAATGAAAAGGGCGGTATTGTAGACGATATGATTATCTATAGGATGAATGCTGAAAAGTATTTGTTAGTAGTCAATGCGGCCAATATAGAAAAAGACTGGAACTGGATTAGCAAACATAATACGATGGATGCTAATTTAACCGATCTTAGCGAAGAGCTGTCTCTTCTAGCCATACAGGGACCAAAAGCTGCCGAGGCTATGCAATCACTTACGGATGTTGATCTTAGCGCAATGAAATTCTACACTTTTGAAATCGGAACTTTTGCCGGTATGGAAAAGGTGATTATTTCGGCAACCGGATATACCGGTAGTGGCGGCTTCGAGATTTATTTTAAAAATGAATGTGCTCAAGAAATTTGGGACAAAGTGATGGAAGCCGGTAAGGACTATGGTATTCAGCCAATTGGTCTTGCCGCTCGAGATACGCTACGTTTAGAAATGGGGTTTTGTCTTTACGGAAATGATATTGATGATACCACATCGCCTATCGAAGCCAAATTAGGATGGATCACTAAATTCACAAAAGATTTTATCAACGCTGAAGCTTTAAAACAAGAAAAAGAAGAAGGCCCTAAACGTAAACTTGTTGCATTTGAACTTGATGAGCGCGGTATTCCAAGACAAGGATATGATATCGTAAATGACGAAGGAGAAGTTATAGGAAATGTTACATCGGGTACCATGTCACCTTCATTAGAGAAAGGAATTGGCTTAGGATATGTAAAATCGGAATATACAGGTTTTGGAAAGAAAATCAATATTCAGATCCGTAAAAAAGCTGTTTCTGCCACTCAGGTGAAATTGCCCTTTTATAAAGGATAAATTATTTGGAACGTATATTAATATTAGGAGCTAGCGGCTTTATTGGCAATGCCATCTATAAAGAGCTATGCTCCTATTTTGATACGCACGGTACCTACTGTACAGACAGTCGCGCATTAGAAAAAAACCACCAGTTCCATCAATATGATATGGAGACCGATAGCTTGGATCTTTTGCTCTACAATTTAAAACCGAGCATTATCATATCTGCGGTGCGAGGAAGTTTCGAAGCACAAATAGCACTGCATTATTCGGTAATAAGCTATATTTTAACGCATCCCTGCAAACTTATCTTTTTAAGTTCTGCAAACGTTTTTGATGCGTTTACCAACTATCCAAGCTACGAGTATGATAAAACATTATCACAAAGTATCTACGGCCGATTTAAAATTAAAATAGAGAACGCTCTTTTAAGACTTCCTAATGATAAATACAATATTTTAAGATTACCCATGGTTTTTGGCCAGGGTTCTCCCAGACTAAATGAGATTAAAACACTAATCGATTTGGGCGAAGCTATAGAGGTATTCCCTAATGTGGTGATTAATGTTACTGAAATTAGTAAAATAACCCAGCAGATTCATTATATCGTAAATCGAAAGTTACAAGGTGTTTTTCATTTAGGAAGTTCAGATTTGGTGCATCAAAAAGATTTTGTTGAAGATATTTGTGAGATTTTGGGATATGAAAATCCGCTTTTTAAAAACGTATATGATAGCAATAACGATCGCTATTTAGCCGTTTTACCCAAAGATAACTTACTACCCACTAATCTCCAGATAAGCGTACAGGAAGTTGTTGAAGCCAGCCTTAAAAAATAGGTTAATCTTATATTAAAGCACTTCTGTTTATATTATTTCCAGTAAAGTATTCCTAAATTGAATTATAGAAAAAATTGTTTCAATTATGGAAAAACTAACCGAAGAACAAATCAGCAAAAAACTAGAAAGTCTTGAAGGATGGACATATGCAAAAGAAGCTATCCACACGTCTTTTAAATTCGAAAACTTTAAAGATGCTTTTACGGTAATGACCCGAATCGCTTTTGAAGCCGAAGCCATGCAACATCATCCTAACTGGGCAAATTCTTTCAACGAATTAGAAATTTCTTTATCCACGCATGATGCAGGCGGAGTCACTGATAAAGACTTTAAAATGGCCAAAGCTATAGAAGATATTGTTGAAGCCAAATAAGGCCGGAATCAGTATAAAAATTCAATATTCCAGAAAGCTCCTAATTTGAAATCATTTTAGGAGCTTTTTTTATATTTTTGCCCGGATTTCATTTTTATTATCATGGGAAGAGCATTTGAATTTAGAAAAGCACGTAAGATGAAGCGTTGGTCTGCAATGGCCAAAGCCTTTACTCGTATAGGAAAAGACATTGTAATGGCCGTTAAAGAAGGTGGACCAGATCCAGACGCTAACTCTAAGCTTAGAGCGGTGATCCAGAACGCCAAGAGTGTTAACATGCCAAAAGACAATATCGAACGTGCGATTAAAAGAGCTTCAGATAAAAGTCAGGGTGATTATAAAATTGTCCTTTTTGAAGGATACGCGCCACACGGTATCGCTGTTTTAGTTGAAACCGCTACCGATAATAACAACCGTACCGTAGCCAATGTACGATCCTACTTCAATAAATGTGACGGAAACTTAGGAACTTCGGGGTCTGTAGAGTTTATGTTCGATCATACCTGTAACTTCAGGATTAATGCAAAAGGCTTAGACGTGGAAGAATTAGAACTTGAATTTATTGATTATGGAGCTGAAGAAGTTTTTGAAGATGAAGACGGAATTCACATCTACGCTCCTTTTGAGTATTTTGGAAGCATCCAAAAAGAACTGGAAAGTAAAAATATTGAAATTATTTCTTCTGGATTCGAAAGAATACCTCAGGTTACCAAACAGCTTACTCCAGAACAGTCTGCCGATGTAGAAAAATTACTGGAAAAATTAGAAGAAGATGATGATGTACAAAATGTATATCATACGATGGAAGAATCTTCTTCAGAAGAATAAATTAGTGTAAATTACTTAATGGCGATGAGGCCTTTAGTAGTAATTATTTCCTTCCAGGGTCCCATCCGGAAGCTATAGGAGTATTTAATCTTTGATCGTTTTAATTGGATTCGATAAGGAATTTAAAAAAGTCTTGTTATTCAATAAGTAACAAGACTTTTTTTAGTTTATGGCTTTATTTCTTTTTTTTCCGCTTTAAACATCAAATAATGATCCAGCGAATATTTTCCTGCCCCGGTATAAAACAATAAAACATAAGAAAGTAAATACATAAAAGGCAATTCTTGCCTTTCCAGACCATCTGGCGCATGTACAATAATAGCAGCTACGGCCATAGTCACGATAAGTGGAATTGTTGCAATTCGGGTTCCAATACCTAAAATAAGCATTATAGAACAAACAAATTCAGCTAAAACAGCAACAGCTAGCGTCATGGTTTGTCCAACACCCAAAGGATCTGCAAATTGTATCTCTTCAGAAGAAAAAAAGTTTATCAATTTGGGAACGCCATGAAACAGCATTAGGATCGAAATCCCGATTCTAAAAATCAATAGAATAAAATCTAACTTGGGTAGGTTTAAACTGGTAGTATACGTATTTTTCATTAAAATGATAAAATTTGGTGGTTGAATTTATACAAGATAGGCAATTTTAAAAATTAATATTTAGTTTTATAATAAATACCAAAGCAGGGAGGAAACCCCAAGACCTACAAGAGAGATAATGGTAGTCATCACCGTCCAGCTTTTAAATGTTTGTTTTTCGTTTAGGCCAATATATTGCCCTACCAGCCAAAATCCGCTATCATTTACATGAGATAGGATCAAAGCGCCAGAGGCTACTGCGATTACTATTAAACTAATTTGGCTTTCAGCATAATTCGCTCCTTCTAAAAGCGGTGCGGTAATTCCGGCAGCGGTAATCATAGCTACTGTTGAAGATCCCTGTAATACCCTGATTAATGCCGCCACTATAAACCCAAACAGCAGCGGATTTATAAAGCTTTCATTCAAATTATTTGTAATCATTTCTCCTGCTCCGGTATTGATAAGGATTTGTTTAAAAGCACCCCCCGCACCAGTAAGTAAAATAATAATCCCGGCAGATTCAAAACTCTTTGCGGCTATTTTTAATAATTTGTCTTTGGTGACTCCGCGCTTTACTCCTAAGAAATACCAGGCTAAAAGGTTAGCAATAATCAAGGCGGTAAATGGATGACCTAATAAATTGACCATGTAATTTATCCAATTTGGGAAATCAGAAGCGTCTACCAAAGGACTGGCCATCAGTGTATTTAAAACAATCAAAAAAATAGGAACAAAAATGATGGCAGTGATCATTTTAGCAGAGGGCATCTGATCTTCCGGTGCTGAATCTTCGGTAAAACTTTTGGGCGCTACATACAGGCTTTTCGTTAATAATCTTGCAAAAAGCGGTCCGCTTAAAATAGCCGCAGGAATTCCGGCAGCAAAACCAAATAAAATTACCCATCCTAAATCGGCTCCTAAAATATCGGCTACCGCAATGGGCCCCGGGGTGGGCGGAATAAAACAATGGGTAATTGCCAGTCCGGCTAAAAGCGGGATAGCATAAAGGATTAACGACTTTCCGGTTTTCTTACTTAAGGCATAAGTAATGGGTACTAAAATGATAAAAGCGACATCAAAAAATACAGGTATGGCAACTATAAAACCGGTAATCATCATAGCCCAGGGAGCATTTTTTTCTCCGGTTTTCTTAAGAATAAAAGAAGCCAGGGCTTTTGCTCCTCCGGATTGTTCTAAAATCCCGCCAAATAAAGCTCCTAATCCCACTACGGTTGCCACAAATCCCAACGTGCTGCCCATGCCCTCTTTCATGGTTTCCATAATATCACCTGCAGGCATTCCGGCAAGTATTCCAACGAAAATACATACGATCAGCAGGGCTAAAAATGCCTGAATTTTAAGTTTCAGTATTAAAAATAGTAATAAAGCTATTCCCAGGCCAACCGCCAATAGTAATTGTATTTCCATCTAAGAGGGATTTATTTTTGCCAATACCTCATGAACCATTTCTGGTATACCCTGATTAGCATTTACCTTAATCGCATCTTTTGGTTCTTCCAGAATATCAAATTGAGATTTCAGCAACTCTGCTTTAAAATAATGTCCTTTTCTGGCTTTCATTCGCTTATACACCAAATCATATTCCGCATGTAAGTACACAAAAACCACCTGCTTTTTCAAACCTTCCGTTAGCGTTTCCCTATAGCATTCTTTCAACGCAGAACAAGCTAACACCGCACCTTTTTCAGTACTCCAGGCTTCAATATTTTTGGCTAAAATTTGTAACCACCCTTTACGGTCTTCATCATTTAGCGCCATTCCTTTGCTCATTTTTTCGACATTAGCATCAGGATGATAATCGTCGGCATCGTAAAATGGAATTTCTAATTTATCGGCCAGGCTTTTCCCTATAGTTGTTTTTCCTATTCCAGAAACGCCCATCACTACGTAAACTTTCATTCAGGTAATTTATTGGTTTTTATTTAAAACTTGTATTGCTCTTTAATATGTGATATCCAGGATTTCCAGAATTCGGGTTTCGGTACCCAGTTTAAATTCCGCTTTTTCTCCAACTTTTAATCCGGTAACCGCCTTTGCTATTGGAGCTACAAATGCGATTTTCTGTTGCTTTACATTCGCTTCATCTACGCCTACAATCTGAAATTGCTGAATACTGTTTGCGGTATGATTTTTTAATTTCACATGTGCTCCAAAACGAACTTCATCATCGGGTTGTTGGTTTGGGTGGATTATTCTGGCAGATGCCCGTCTCTCAGCTAACAATTTCAATTTCCCATCAATCACTGCTTTTGCTCTTCGACTTTCTGTTTCGTTCTCGCTGGTTGTATTTGCCCTTTCACTTTCCAAATCCCGTTGTTCTTTTTCTAAGGCCTCATAACCAAACGGAGTGACGTAGTTTGTTACCCCATTTGGCAATGCAGCTCTTGGCGGTATTACCGGTGCTTCTTCCTGATCTTCTTCTTTTACAAATCCTCTGCTCATATCCTATTTTTCGAAGTATAGAATATACAAAAAATTATAAGATTCTAGATAAAGCACCGATGTTTTTAAATCCTTTTTAAAAAAGAAGTTTAATTTTGCTAAGTCGATAGAACTATTTTCCATGAAAAATTTACTGGTTATTGGATATGTTTGGCCGGAACCTACCTCTTCTGCCGCCGGAAGCCGAATGTTGCAATTATTACATTTTTTTCTTGCTGAAAATTACAACATCACTTTTGCCACCACGGCAACTCAATCCCAGCATGCTTTTGATCTAAAGACATTAGGTATTGAAACGACTAAAATCGAACTGAATAATACCAGTTTCGATAATTTCCTAAAAAAAATACAGCCTGAAATTGTGCTTTTTGATCGTTTTATGATCGAGGAACAATATGGTTGGCGTGTAGATGTAATCTGCCCCGAAGCGATTAAAATTTTAGATACCGAAGATTTACATTTTCTTAGGAATGCCAGAAAAAAGGCATTGCGTACAAAGACTGATCTCAACAAACTCATGTTAAACTCCGATGTAGCGAAAAGAGAAATCGCTTCTATCTACCGTTGTGATTTGAGCCTGATTATCTCTAAAATAGAAATGGATTTGTTAACATCGATTTTTAAAATTCCTGCTGAAGTTATTGAATACCTCCCTTACTTACTGGATACTGAAGAAATCGAAAAAGTAGCGCATTCGCCTTCATTTCAAGAACGCCAGGATTTTATGTTTATCGGTAACTTTCTACACGAACCTAACTGGCAGACAACCTTACATTTAAAACAGAAAATATGGCCTGAAATTAAACAAAAGCTCCCCGAAGCAAAACTTCATATTTACGGAGCTTATGCCAGTGATAAAGTATATCAACTTCAAAATAAAAAAGAAGGCTTTGTAGTGCACGGTCGTGCTGATACTGTTGATGAAGTAATGCAAAACCACCGAATTTTGCTAGCACCCATTCAATTTGGTGCCGGACTTAAAGGCAAAATGGTCGATGCGATGCAAAACGGACTCGTTTCCGTCACAACACCCATAGGAGCCGAAGGCATTTCTGAAAACCATCGCTGGAACGGTTTTATTTGTACATCTGATGATGAAATTATTGATAAAGCGATTCAGATTTATCATGACGAAGAGGAGTGGATTTCAAGACAAAAACTGGGGAAAGCTATCCTAAAAGATAAATTTTCCGCATTAAATTTCACTGCTGCATTTCAGGAAAAATTAATAGCTTTAAAAAAGAATCTTACGGAACATCGTTCTAAAAATTTTATCGGTACCATGCTAAAATTCCACAATAATCGCAGTACCTATTTTATGTCTAAATTTATAGAAGAGAAGGAAAAAAATAAAAGAAATGAGTACCACACCTGATCATGACCGTAAGGTAGCCGAAATGAGTTTTGCTTCGGTTTATCCTCATTACCTCGCTAAAATTGAAAAGAAAGGCAGAACAAAAGAAGAACTACACCAGGTAATACAATGGTTAACGGGTTTTACCAATGAAAAATTACAACTGCTAATCGCTAATAAGGTGAATTTTAAGGAGTTTTTTGATCAGGCAGATTTACATCCCAATGCATCACTTATTAAAGGAACTATTTGTGGCTACCGAATTGAAGACATTGAAACACCACTTACCAAAAAAGTTCGATACCTGGATAAGCTGGTAGACGAATTGGCGAAAGCCAGGAAAATGGAAAAGATCTTACGTTAAATGTAACAACTTACAAAAAGCAGGATATTATTATCCCGAGCATGAATGATTATTAAAAACGTCGAATTCCAGTAAAAAACGTCGGTTTTTACTGGAATCTTCAAAACGATATGATACCCTGAGGCTTCCCTCGAAATTGTAAAAAAGGGATCCGGTCTAACGGGCTCCCTCGAGGTTTTTTATTATACCACAAAAACGATTAAAGTACCTGATTAAATGAATTTTAAACCAACTGACTTAAACCTTCACTAAACAGTTTTTGATTTAAGGTTCTAAGGGTTTTAATTTTATCTTGCGTATCTACCAGTATAGAAATATTATTGCTACTGCCCCCGTAGCTTATCATCCTTACAGGAATATCATTCAATAGTTCGAATAACTTGTAAGTTGACTGATCCTCGATAACAGATTCTCCCACAATGCACACAATACTTTGATTGCGATCTACGGTAATTTCACCATAAGCATTTAATTCTTCTAGAATTTTATCCAGATTTCGGGTATCATCGATGGTTAGGGAAATTGCAATTTCCGAGGTCGTAATCATATCGATAGAGGTTTCGTAATGGTCAAACACATCAAATATTTTTCGAAGGAAACCATGCGCCATTAACATTCGGTTTGATTTGATTTTAATAGCGGTAATATCATCTTTCGCTGCAATTGCCTTAAGTCCTTTACTATGCACTTCAGAAGAGATTTTAGTTCCGGTTTTCTCTGGAGTAAAGGTGTTTTTCAGGAAAATAGGAATTCCTTTATTGATTACCGGAGATACCGTTTGCGGATGCAAAATTTTAGCGCCAAAATAAGCAAGCTCGGCTGCTTCTTCAAAAGTTAATTCTGAAATTGGATGGGTTCCCTCTACATGACGTGGATCGTTGTTATGGAAACCGTCTATATCTGTCCATATCTGTACTTCTGAAGCCTGTGCCGCAGCACCAAGAATAGTTGCGGTATAATCGCTGCCACCACGTTTTAACGTGCTAATTTCATTATGCCTGTTGATACATACAAACCCCTGGGTGATATATAAATCTGATCGTTTCCCTTGTAAATGGGCGTCTAAAAGTTTGCCAACTCTATCGGTATCCGGATTTTCAAGATTATGTACTTCCATAAATTCCTTGGCATCCAGCCAGATATTTTCGATACCCTGAGCTTTAAAATACTGAGAAACCATAAAAGTAAGCATGGTCTCCCCGTAAGTGACAATTTCGGCATACACCACATCGGTATATGCTTTATGCCCGGCAACCGATAAATCCTGCAGGCATTTCCCTACAAAAGATTTTGTTTCCTGATTTAAAATTTCTTCCTGAATAAGGCGATCTATGGCCAAAAAGTGACGATCTCGAAGCTTTTCGATAATCACTTCAATTTCCGTATAATTTTGTGTTTTCGATAAATTGGAAATGGCGACCAGCTCATTAGTAACTCCGCTCATTGCAGATAATACCAATAGTTTTATACCCTCCTGTCCTAAGGTAATATTTTTTACATTTTCGATACTTTCAGGAGTTCCTACAGATGTTCCTCCAAATTTTAAAACTTTCATCTTCATTCTTTTGATGTTGCATAATTAAAATGAAGCGTGATGAGATTAAAAAAAATGATTCATTTTATATACATTTGTACAAAATGTGTAATATTTAACAATGAAGACGATAACTACCTGTGTTCATGATATTATAAGGCACCAACCTTTTCTGGATGACGCCATTGCGCGCGATATTGTAAACTTTAGCGGATTGGCGGAAGATTTGCGTCCTGAAGTTGAAAAAGAGATGCGAAAACCGGTAAAGGTGGGTAGTATAATTATGGCTTTACGCCGTTATGCACCCAAGCGCACAAAAATCAACATGAACAGTTTACGCGAATTAGGTGATATTATCGTTAGATCCGGTATTACGGAATACACATTTTTGAATTCGAAAACCATTATCGCAAATAAATCCAGGCTATTAGATGCGGTAAAAGATCAAACAGGTGTTTATCTTAATTATTCGAGCAATTATCAGGAAAGTAATATATTGGTGTCGTCTTCTTTAACCAACCTGGTAGAAGATTATTTTAAAAATGAAGTACGAGTAACGATTAAAGAAGATTTATCTTCTATTACTATCGCCCTTCCTAAAAATAGCAGCCAATCTGTTGGATTGTATTTTTATATCTTTAAACTACTCGCTTATGAAGGGATACCGGTTTTCGAGATGATCTCTACCTCAAATTATTTTGCCCTGTTTTTAGAGCGGGAATATGTAAATAAAGCTTTTTTACTGTTAAATGAAATAAAGACTAATTAAGCAGTCTTTACCAGTAATCGAAGTATACCCCTGTCATGGCAATTACTGCTATAATTATGACTACAATTATTGCTATAAAAGTAGCGCCAAACTTCGTTTTCTTGTTTTTCTGAAGAATATAGTCTTCAGATTCATTGTCTTCTTTGTCTCTTATTTGCATTATTGTGAGGCTTTATTGCAGCTGAAAAACCTATCATTGGGAATCGCAATATCCTTTTCAACTATCTATCAAACTTTTTGAATAAAATAAAATTAAATAAAAGTTTTCAATTCTATTTTGTTCGAATTGATAAAAACATGCTAAATTTTTGTAAAATATGCAGCAGTAACCTCACTTTATCCATTTAGCTATCGTTCACTCTCTAGTCTAAAATAAAGGAAATTAAATACAGCACTATATTTAATTATCAGAATGCTTATTTATATTCCTTAATGAGGTTTTCCCATTCCATTCTTTTAAGCATGCGTACTAAGGCAGGATCTATTTGATCTACCAAATCCGAGTTTTTAGGGAACGAATAACTGTAATAGTCCTTTTTGAGTGTTTTTTCTAAAACTTCAATACTATTTCCCAGGTTTAGTTTGTCGATTTCATAGCGCAATATCGGTTCGTCATACACCAAAACATCGATTTCCTTATTATTTAGTAATGCGATCCCCTCTTCCTCTGTTACTAATTTTTCAGAATCAATTCCGTATTGATCTAAAAGCTCTGCCGCACTACTGCTATTTACCGTTGCCACTTTAAAACGGCTAAGGTCTGTTATTCCTTTAATTTCGCCACTAATACTTTTCACGGTAAGTGATGAAGCAATACTTGCCGTAAGACTGGAGATAATAATAATAGCCATAAACATCCAGATCAAACCAATAATACGTCCTCCTGTAGTTCTGGGGGATTTATCACCATAACCAACAGTTGTCATGGTCACTGCACTCCACCAAAACCCTTCCATTAATCCTTTTCCTTTGCTCCCACCAAATTCTTCGGCATTTTTCTTTCGCTCAAATAGCCATACCAGAAAACCGAAAATAAAAATGACTCCTAACAGTGCCAGTATCGCCGAAATAAATTCCCAGCTCCATAAATTTTTAAGAATATTAATTACCTGGGATTCTTTTCTTTTTGCTATACCGGTATGAGAAATAAAATAAGGTTGGGAAAAATCCAATCGCTCCATCCGGCTATCGGTCACGGTAATAGGATTGATACTAAAGTCTACTTCACCGCTTTCAACGGCATTTAGAAGAGCCTTGAGTGTTTTATACTCCTGATATTTAAAATTGTAATCTAAACTTTCATTCACCAAATTCCAGCTTTTAATACTTAAGCCATCGTAAGTCCCGTCCGGATTTTGCGTTACGAATGGCGGTGTATGCTGTATCCCGATTTTATAAGTTTTAGGAGCAGATTTTAAAGAATCCTGGGCATTGATAAGGAAAGAAAAAAATATAAATAAAAAGGATAATATATACTTCATAATTTTCAGCTGAAGGGAAATTTTTCGTTACATAAGTTCCGAAAAGTACTTAATACTGAAATATTTTCAAAATCCAGTTTATTCTGACGTCACTTCTGCAGCAGCATTGGTTGAAGTCGTATCCTTTTTTCGATAGTAAATTTCTAATTTTTTTCGCCCAAAGTTTCTGGCCTTTGCAATGTCCTTTCCCATATAAATATCTACTCGTTTTTTCCAGCGATAATGCATTTTATCTTTAATTAGAAAAACCGAATCGAATCCCTGAATTCTAATTTCATCATCATGATCAAGACCTAAGTCTATAAGATCCCGTGATATCGCAACTGCATTCATCCCTGGTTTTAAGGTATCTCCCCACGCCGCCAGGTTTGGATTGTTACCGGCGGTTTGATATCCAACCGAATTAAATGCAGAAACCGTAACCTTTAAAGTATCCCAATCTTCTTCAATAGGATGGTCATCTACCTTGGTATCAGAAAAATTACAGGCTGAAAAACCTACAGCAACCAAAAAATAAACAAAAGGAAAGTATTCCTAAAAAGTATTTTCTGATCATTGTAAAGTTTTTCAGCCTGTAGTATTATTGCTAAAAGCTAATATAGACAAAGTTTTTTTTCAAAACAAGTCCAAAGGATGATATGGGCATTCCACTAAACTTCTCCTAACTTCCAGCCATCACGATAATCTCGTTTCACAAATTTATTTGCTTCTTCAAGATTTTCTACGCGCATATTATCACTATCCCAAATCATTTGAATATAACGTCCTGGATATTCAAATTCTATATTTCCATTGGCATTTGTTTTCTCTCTTCGAATATCTGTACCTCTTATGGCCAGGTTAGCAATCAATAAAATTTCGGTTAAAGGTCCTGCTATTTCGAAAGGTGAACTAAGTTCTTTTTTACCGGGTCCGGCTATCGCGGCTTCTACCCACTGTCCATAATGCCCATTGGCACCACCGGGCACACGATCAAACTGTTTTGGTACATTTACCTCATTGGTTCTGGAAGTTGGCAATAATTGAGGGTTCTCTCCATACGTACCACACATCATTTTTCCTTTAGTACCAATGATTAAAACTCCGTTTCCACCATCTCCAAACACTTCATTTGGGCCTAATTCTTCCGGTCTGGTAGGTTGAATACCACCATCCATCCAGTGTAGTTTAATATCACCATCTGTATTTTCATTACCATCAAATGTCATGGTCACGTGGCTGGACGGCGGGCAACTTTCAGGAAAATAACCACGTTTAAATTCATCTACATAAACACTACCAACGCTACATTCTACGTTTTTAGGATATTTTAAATCCAGTACGCGATAAGGCGCTTCAATTAAGTGACAGCCCATATCGCCAAGCGCTCCAGTACCATAATCCCACCAGCCTCGCCAGTTAAAAGGAACAAGACCATTAACATACTCTTTATAAGGAGCAGTTCCTAACCAAAGATCCCAATCTAACTCGGCCGGAACACTCGCTTTTTTCTCTGCAGGCCATGGAATACCCTGTGGCCAAACCGGTCTATCTGTAAAACAATAGACTTCTTTTGCTTTTCCTATTAATCCTGCATTAAACCACTCGCGCATTTTACGCACCCCGTCACCAGATGACCCCTGATTTCCCATTTGGGTAACCACATCATATTTTTTAGCGGCATTGGTTAGCGCTCTTGCTTCGTAAATATCATGCGTTAATGGCTTTTGCACGTATACATGTTTCCCTAACTGCATGGCTGCCAAGGTTTGAATGGCGTGATTATGATCTGGCGTAGATACCGAAACCGCATCAAAATTCTTTGATTCTTTATCTAACAGTTCTCTCCAATCTTTATAATATTTTGCTTTAGGAAAACGTTCTCGCGAAGTTTTAGCGCGACGATCATCCACGTCGCATAAAAATGCGATATCGGCTTTTCCTGTTTGATGAAAGCTCCAGATATCACTTTGTCCTTTTCCTCCAACACCTATTCCAGCGACTACCAGTTTATCACTTGGCGCAGTAAAACCGGGACCGCCCAACACATGACGCGGAATTATACTGATACCCGCCGTGGCTAGCGCAGTACTTTTTATAAAATCTCTTCGTGAGGAACCTAAAATTTTCTTGTTTTTTTCCATAGTTAGGGTTTAAAAGATAAATCGATTTAGTTGATTATTCGTATTATATGATTAAAAAGCCATCATTAATAATAAAAAGATAAGCTTTGAATTTGCATATTAACATTTTCTAAAGATATCTTTTAATTTTTAAAAATCCAACTTTCTGATTTTATATAAGATTTAATCTTTATGTCATGCCTATAAAAAACTTACGAAATAGGCGATTTTGAACGCTAAAAACCTAAAATTTCAGTTAAACTCCTTTTTTAATGTTAAGAAAAATAGAAAGCAACCGAATTAAATCCCTATATCCTTGTGAGTGCATTTGAGAGCTGTACCTTTGCACACTTAATTGGCTGAAAACAAGAAATCGGCCTTAATTAATCTTTGAAAAACAAATTTATGAGTCAAGTAAAGCAAAATGACACTGTAAAAGTTCATTACACAGGAAAATTAACCGATGGCCAGGTATTCGATAGCTCTGTGAAACGCGGAGAGCCAATCGAATTTACTATGGGACAGGGACAATTAATTCCTGGATTCGAAAAAGGACTTTTAGATATGGAAGTTAACGAGAAAAAAACCATAAATATACCAAAAGAAGAAGCTTACGGTGAGCCTAGAGAAGAGCTTGTACAGGAAGTGGAGAAAAGTCAGCTTCCAGAAGATCTTGAGCCTAAGGTTGGAATGGGATTGGTTTCTAAAACTCCAGATGGTCGTGAGATGAATCTGGTAGTGAAAGAAGTTAAAGATCAATCTATCGTGGTAGATGGTAACCACCCATTAGCTGGTAAAGATTTGGTATTTGATCTTGAAGTGGTAGAGATTAAGTAACGATCACATAAAATCATTGCTTTTGAAAAAGCCATGATTGTAATACTAAAAATCCTTTTTTGGAGTCTCCAAAAAGGGATTTTTAATTATTGAATATCTTTGAAATACTGTTCCTCTAAATTTACCTGCCGGACAAAAATAAAACGAATTAGAGCTTCCCAGTAATTTACAGGACTTAAGAATGTTCCCATTTTTTAAGCGCGCTACTACATTTCCAAAAATACTATTAATTCTACAGCCTTTAGACTTAAGCTTTTTATAAAATGTTTTCGCACCTTATTTTTAGACAGTATCTTTATTCCAAACCAAAACTAAAAATAAATTATGATTAGAAAAGCAAGCGCAGTTTGGAATGGAACACTAAAAGAAGGACACGGAAAACTTTCTACTGAAAGTGGTGTTTTAAATGAGACTCAGTATTCTTATAAAACCCGATTTGAAGATGGGAAAGGTACCAATCCTGAAGAATTAATTGGTGCGGCTCATTCTGGGTGTTTTACCATGCAGTTATCTGCCTTTTTAGCGGAAGAAGATTTTCCTGCGGAAACACTAAATACAAAAAGTGAAATTACCTTTAAAGATGGAGTGGTTTCTAAATCACATCTAATTCTTGAAGGAAAAGTTCCTAATATCAGTGAAGAGAAATTCCTGGAAATCGCTAAAAAAGCAAAGGAAAACTGCCCATTATCTAAATTATTGGATACAGAAATTACCTTAGATGCCAAGCTGGTAAAGTAAGAATACTTTACATTTTACATAGCAACTTAAATTGAAAACGTCCTGTACATTTATATGCAGGACGTTTCTTTTTTGGTTGCTTGTTAAAAATAAAATTTCAGGAGATCTGTTAATAGTACGAACCCATAAAAAATTAAAATTTACTATATACTGGGCATATTTATGTAATGACGCTGCATGGTCTTAAAAAGGCCTTGCTTAATATGCTGCATAAAATCGTTAGAAAAACGGTTGTTTTTGGCGAATTTTTGATTTACTTCCAGTTCAATCCCAATATAATTAGTGGTAAACTTGGTTCTAAGATAGGTGGTAAAACCATCTGCCGTTCCAAAATAAGGATAATTAGACCTAACCCTCACATCTAATTCTTTTATAAGTTCGTGCTTTAAATGCCTGGAAAAGTTTTTTTCCCCTTCCCTTGTAGGATCGTATAAAAGTCCGATATCCGTTTGGCGTTCCACAGCGTCTAAAACCGGCGTAAAGCTATGCACAGAAATATGTACCACTTCTTCTCCTGCTTCCCTACAGGCAGCAATACAATGCTCTACCTCATTCCTGTACTTCAGGTAAAAGGAGTCAATCAATATTTTTTTTTGCTCCGCAGTCAGCGATTTAGAATATTCTGAAAATAAATTACGATGATGTAAAGAACGATTGGGTTCAATTAACAATCGGCTAAATTTATAATCAAAACTAAAATCCGCTATTTTTGATAATTCCTGAAACAATTTAAAAGCCCCGGGATCATAAGCACGATGCGTTTTCCAAACCGGATCTTTTGCATCTTTTATAAATTTAAATTGTTGTGGCAATGCATTCCCAGCATGCTCACAACTTAAAACTAATTTCAAATCGTAAATAATTGATTTTTAGACAAACAATCAGCTATTTTTAAATAAACACTTTTAATTTTTTCGTCGGAATAATTTTTGTTTAAAGCTTTTATAATCCTGGTGGCTAATGACCCTTCTTTCAATAAAAATTCAATTGTTTGGGCATGTTTTTCAGAAATATTATTTTTAATTTTCTGGAATATTACCTGCCAGATTTCTTGAATTTCGGCTTCTTTTTTTAAGCCGAAAATAGCTAAATAGGCCTCGTTTTTTACTTTACCCACTTCCGCATCTTTAATAGCTATATTCAGAATATCAAGTAAATCATCTTCCTTCCAGGGTTTTTGTTCCTCCAAAGGGATAAATTCCTCATTTACTATCGATTTTAAAGTTTCGATTACCAAAATGGCAATTGCCATATCAGCTTTAGGACACTCCTGTAAGTCAATGACCCGTATTTCTATTGCGCCACGATCAAAACGTGCAATAGCACCCCTGGAATTTAAAAAATGATGTTCCAGAATCCCTTTTTTATCATAAGGCTTTATCGCTTCTTTGATAGGCGCAAAAATACCACGATGATATTCTTCCTTGGTGTAAAGGCATTCCGGGATGACTTTTCCAGCAATTTGAGGAACTTCTTTTTGATTGGTTTTATACATTTCCATACGACTATCCATAAATCCGGTAAGCTGCCCTTCGAAAATTGGTGAAGATGCACTTAGGCCAGGGATAATAGGTAATAAAATCCTTATGGCTGCATGTAACTTTTCAAACTCGTTATCATTGGCAAATGGCAAATTGATGTGCATACTCTGTACGTTGCTCCAGCCATGCCCGTTACAATCAAAAATTTGATTATAAAGCTCATAAATCTCGTTATAATCGTGTTCCCAAAGTTTTGTCTCCTTAAGTGGATCCATTAATGGGTGTGCCGCGGTTGGCAAAAGTTGAGATTCTAACGGCTTTAATAAGCTATTAATTTCAGTGATGTTTTCTGCAAAAAGCTCATCCAGATGTTCAATTTCTGAAGTGGGACAAGCCGTTTTTAATTCCACTACATGTCCTACCAGCTCATTGCTCCATTCGATCTTACCATTTTCAACATCTGAAGTAATCTTCCCGGTTTTTTCAATAAAAAGCTTGTCAGTAACAGGATTTACCTGCAGGTCTTTATTCACCAGCATATACTCTAACTCTATCCCGTAAACTTCGAAAATATGATAACTCATGCTACTTTTTTTCCAGCCTGTTTTTTAGGGCTGTAATAATAGATTTATATACCTCTTCTCCATAAAAAGCATCTTCAACCCCAAAATCAATATTTGGGTTGTCATTTATTTCAATAACCAGGGCTTCACCGTTAATTTGCTTAACATCTATACCGTAAAGTCCATCGCCCATTAATTTGGCCGAGCGTAATGCTAAATCCAATACTTTTTCCGGAACTTTTTCTAAGGCCATTGCATCGGCATTCCCATCCTGATCGTCTTTCTTTTTAGCACTCCAGTTATATATTTGCCAGTGGCCTTTAGCCATGTAGTATCTACAGGCATAAAAAGCTTTTCCATCTAAAACGCCAATACGCCAATCATAATCTGAAGGGGTAAACTGCTGGGCAATTATCAACTCTGATTCTTTTAGCATCTTGGTGACCAGTTCCTTATATTCTTCCTGGGTTTTCGCTTTTTTTACCCCAAAACTAAAGGTAGAATCAGGAGATTTTAAAACCACCGGTAATCCAATTTCATCTATGACCAAATCCTTATTCTCTTTGTGAATAATCATGGTTTTTGGAGTAGGAATACCGGCATTTTGCAATGCTTCAGCCATAAAAACCTTATTACAACATTTTAAGATCGCATCCGGATAGTCAATAATAGCGATCCCTTCCTGCTGTGCTTTTCTTGCAAATGCATAGGCCTCGTTATGCACCTCTGTACTTTGGCGAATAAAAAGCGCGTCGAAAGCCGATAATCGCGATAAATCTTTTGGTGAAATAATTTCCACATAAAAATTCATTTTTTCGGCAACTTCGGTGAATTTCTTTAAGGCTTTTAGGTTACTTGGCGGTGCTACATCTTCTTTTTGTACGAGGATAGCCAAATCATAATCATAAGACTGTGGCTTAACGGTGTCATATCTTTTTTTAGAAAAATAATCACTCGCAAAAATATGCATGCTCTCTAGATGATCCTTCGGAATTTCAGATTCAGATAAGGCTTTGATGCTTTTTATAGTCCATTTATTGCTAAAACTAAACTTTACCTGCAAAAAGGGAATCTGGAAATGCCTAAAAAAAAGGGAGCTCAGTTCCCGGTACTTCTGGGCTACATTTTGTCCAAAGTAAATACTGAGCACAAACTCGGTTGATTTTATCGATTTCAGGGATTTCTGAATAACATCATCAAACTCTTCAGAAATTACTTTAACCAATTTGGGTTCTCGTAAATCTACGAGGTTTTTAACGGTAGGTATCGCCAAATGTCCACGAGCTTCTGCTAACAAGGAAACGTAATATCCTTTGGACTGGTAACTATAGTTTTTGGATAAATTGAAAATACGAGCATTTTTTATTTTCGCATACAAAGGGTTGGTTAAATAATCCTGCGCAGCGATAATACTTATATTTTCAAGCTGAACCGGCCATTTTTCAGGCTGATTCACCACTAAAAATTTGTTCATTTATAATATAAAATATCACACAAATGTACTAGAAAATTAAATTGGGAAATCATAAAGTTTTAAAAATTAAAACATAAAAAGCCACGTATTCTGATAAGAATAACATGGCTTTTATTAAAGGATTAGTAATCTTATTACAATGAATATTGAAGCCCGAAAGTCCAGCTTCCATCATTTTTTAATTGAATTCCGTTTACATCCTGATACAATGGGAATAGATATTCTATACCTAATCTGATATTCTTAAAAGTTCCATCGGGAATATAAAAATTAGTCCCAAATGCAGCATTTACATATTCCCCACCCTGGTTTTGGGTATTCGCCGTCGTCACCATCATCGGGTTTAATTGGCCATAGGCACCATCGATCTTCCCTACTGCTTTTCCTTCAATCCGTGCAGAAAGACTTAAAAAACGAGCTATTTTAGTAGCCACCCAGTTATTCCAGACCAACTGATTTCCGAAGCGATAATCATTATCATTCTTCCCTAATCGTAAGGTCCCGTTTAGTTGTGATCCAAAAGACAGCAAACTTCCCTGTAGCAAGTAAGTAACGCCCAAATTAGGATCCCAGGTGCCGCTACCGTTTTGCATAGGATAGGGCAAAGGCATTTCCTTAGGCGCACTCATTGGCGTCACATCTTTTTGTTCTATACTCCCGGTAGGAATACTAACCCCTGCGGTAAAATGCAGACTTTGCCGATTCATATCTAATACTTTAAACATTCCGGAGAGTTTAATATCGCCAAAACCCGAAGAACTGGTTTTAAAATGGTTTCCCATTCGGTTTACCAATTGCATATCATTCCCTACAATATTACCCATAAGCATTAAAGTAAACCGATCTGATGGGGCATACATCGCTCCCAGCATATGCATGTTCATTGTCATAGCTACCGGTGAAACCATATAATTATCTAAAACCGCTTGTTGTGAAACAGCATCATTACCCCTGTTGAGTCCTTCCATATCCATTGTCATAAATCGGTAAGAAAACATCCACTCTCCTTTATGATGTACGTGATCCCCCATTACTCCAATTGGTGCATGCCCATCTGGTCTGCCTGCCGTCCATTTTATATTATCATTTTCTGTTTGTGCCATAAGGCTGGTTGCGATAAAGCATAAGCTTATCACTATCATTATTTTTTTCATGTAAATTGTAATTATGACCTTTTAGGCCGGTATTTTATGTTGAATTTAAAATATACACCTCACTGAAACTTCAATAACTTCTTCAGAAGAATCGAGTCTCAGATTTAAATTCAACTATAACTGGGCGGATGTTCGATTTCAGGGAAGAAGGGATTGTCTTTAAAATGCTTACGGAAGCAACATTCCCCTATTTCAACATAAAAAAAGGTATGGATCAATTGATAATCTGGCGGAATGTGAAAATAAGCAGGTAAAAAGGAAGCGGCAATATTCACGCTAGCTTTAGAATTTCCTAAATTATTTGATTTTTCAAGTTGTTGCATTAAATAACATTTTCCATTGCAATGAAGTGCTGGCTTATTTTTATTGATGCAATAACTTTTAATGATATAATCCAAATTGAACTGATAATAGCTTATTTCACCTATTTGGAACACCGGGCGGTACGCAAAAGAAAGTAAGAGTAGAATAGCTAAAATCTGCCTTGGCATGACTAGGAAATTATCCATACAAAAGTAAAGCACATAGTTATATTAGCAGATAGAGTCATGTTAAAGTATTCTTTAAATAATAGAATTATACTCCTATAATTTTTCAATTATCTCAAAAAATATGGCTTAAATTCTCAATGTCTTAATAGTATATTCTATTTGAAATTTTATCCCTATTTTACCATTTTAAACCACGTACTTACTATGAAAATAAAACAACTTGGCCTTTTTGCATTGCTCTTTGCACAGGCAGGTTTGGCACAAACCACCGATGAAAAATTAGTTGCGAAAGCAAAAAAGATTCACGAAAGAGTGATCACTATCGATACCCATAACGATATTAATGTAAACAATTTCACTCACGATCATAATTATACCCAAGACCTGGATACCCAGGTAAACCTTCCTAAAATGGACAAAGGAGATTTAGATGTTTCCTGGCTTATTGTTTACACAGGACAGGGAGATTTAGATGACGAAGCTTATAAAAAAGCATACGAAAATGCCATCTCGAAATTTGAAGCCATACATCGTTTAACCGAAGAAATAGCCCCGGATAAAATTGGTCTCGCCACCACTTCTAAAGAAGTTAGAAAACTGGTTAAGCAGGGCAAAAAAGTAGCGATGATTGGGGTAGAAAACGGCTATCCTATTGGTACCGATATTAAAAATGTAGAGAAGTTTTATGATATGGGTGCTCGTTATATGTCTTTAGCGCATAACGGTCATAGCCAGTTAAGCGACTCAAATACCGGAGAGGCCGACGGTGAATGGCTAAATAACGGCTTAAGCGATCTTGGTAAAGAAGTGATCAAAGAAATGAATCGCTTAGGGATCATGATCGATGTTTCGCATCCTTCTAAAGAGGCGATCAAACAAATGTTCGAACTTTCTGAAGCACCACTTATTGCTTCGCATTCTTCAGCCAGGGCCTTATGTGATCATAGTAGAAATTTAGATGACGAATTACTGGCCCTTTTCGATAAACATGGCGGTGTGATCCAAACCGTAGCATTTAGCTCGTATGTGAATACAGAGAAGCACGAAGCTTTTAATGCTGCAAAAACCAAAGTTTATGAAGCTAAAGCAAAGGAACTGGGTTTTGAAATCCTCTCCTGGGGAGAAGTACGTGAGCTTGAAGAAGATGAAAGAGAAGCTTATATCGCAAATTACAAAAAACTAGTTGCTGATGCTGAAAACGAGGTAGACGCGATAAAAGAAACCATTAGTCCGGTTGATGTTTCAGATTTTGTAGATCATATTGATTATTTAGTTGAAAAAGTGGGGATTGACCAGGTAGGGATCAGTTCAGATTTTGACGGCGGCGGCGGAATTGATGGATGGAATGACGCATCAGAATCTTTTAACGTAACACTGGAATTAGTTAAACGTGGCTATACCGAAAAAGAAATCGCTAAACTATGGGGAGAGAATTTGCTTCGCGTTTTAGACGAAGTGGAAGCGGTTGCCAAAAAAATTCAGAAAGCCTAAATCATTAAATTAGTGTAATGATACGCCTGGAAAGGCCCGTGGAGGATTGTGTAAGGACAGGTTTTCGAACTTTAAATTCACTAGCGAGCTACATCTTTGGCCGGGATACTTCTGGTATCAGAAAAAGAATCGTCATCTAAATTCAAGCAACCTTGACATAGATGACGATTTTAATTTGTCTAAATTCTAGAATCTTGAAATTATTCCTTCTAGTTTATTTTTTGTTTTTACGCTTATTTTTGTCCCAAAAGACATAGGCTCCAAAAAGCACTAAACTTACCAAAGATCCCCATAACAAACCAGATTTTAACTGATCTGTACTTCTACCCAGGATGGCGATAAAAATGGTTAAGGGTGCGATTCCTACCAAGGTAGCCCCAATAAACTTCCAGTAGGTCATTTTTAAAATTCCGCCAACAAAACTTATAGCGTCATTTGATAAAAACGGATTTACCCGGGTCACTATGACCGCCCAAAAGCCGTAATCGTCTATAAAATGGGCTATTTTTTGTTCATTCTTCTCCCCTATTAAACGCTCTACGATAACAGGACCAAAATAACGCCCGATAATATAGCCAATGGTACTGGCCGAAAAAACTGCGGCAAAAACAATCAAACTTCCCCATATTGGTCCGTAGGCAATGATCGATACTACCATTAAGGCTACAGAGGGAATAACGATTAAAAACATTTGGATGATCATGGCAAGAATTAAAACAACGGGACCAAACCATCCAAAACCATCTACCCACTGGGTAATTCTCTTCTCGTCGCCACTAGTAAGCACGGCCCAGGCTTTATCTAAAAATTCCTGTACAGACGGAATTAAAAAATAACAGGCTACTATAGATGCGACAAGCGCCAATGAAATATACAATGGCGCTTTACTTTTACTTACCGAGGCAGTTTTTATATCTTTCTCCATACATTATTGTAACTCAACTTCAAGAATATTGGCAGGATCGCTGTGTCCTTCATTCGAGATAAACAGCGCTCCGTTTTTACGAAAAGCAATTCCCTCAGGTTGATAAAATTTTTCTCTTTTTAATAAATATAACTTTTTGGAACGCCCGTCTGGAGACAAGATTAATAATTTAGGATTTCTAGCATCGGTAATATACACATCTCCTGTTTTAGGATGAATTTTTACTTCAGAAGGCATCATTACCGTTAGTTTATTCTTAGTTTTTACCTCTTCGAATATAGGATCTTTCAGGTCTATTGCGAATGCCGGCGTTTTAAGGAGCTTTTTAGATTTTAAATCGAAAGCATAAATCCCTTTTGTATTATTACTTAAAGGATCACGGTCTTTCACCGCTAGCAATAAACGATTATTTTTTAGATCTGCGCATAATCCCTCGGCATTATGTTTTGCCTTAATAAAGGTTTTATGCTCGGTAACTTTTGGATTTTTACCTAAATAATCTTTAACTTCAAAAAGAACACCATCACTTCGCAATACAAAAGCATCATTTCTTACAATTGCAAAACCTTCATAATCTCCGGATTTACCAAACTTAATCTCCCGTTCGATCTTTTTTGAAGTTAGATTGTAAATGAAAATAATACCTTCTTCATCCTGGATGGCAGCCATACGCTCATCATCTATAAAATCCATTCCTGAGATTTCTTCTAATCGCTTAGGTAAATCCCATTTTTGCTGAATGGTATATTCTTCTTCAAAATCCTTTCTATCCAGACTAAAAGGGAAATCCATTGTAAAATATACAAAAGCAACAATGGCTAAAATACCTATTGTTATGGCTGCTACAATTTTATTCATCTCTAAAATTAATCTTATTCTCTAATTACTAATCCCAATATGTTATGGATGCATTTTCGCTTCCATCCTCGTTTAATACCAAATGTTTATCTGGTTTGCCATCTAATTCCACCTGATAATACAAGTCTTTATTGATAACCAGAATATCAGTATCATCGATCTGATAATTTCCATAATTAGTAGTAATTGCTTTTTTAACGGCTTCTGGAAGCTCTGTAGATGATATCTCGTATTTATACTTAAGCATATCTCCTTCTGCACTAAAAATGGCTTCATAATCTACCCTTTCTATTTCAAAATCCACCTGGTAATCATCACCTAGCATCTCCCATTCTACATCACTGGCCTTGGGATAATTTGATTGAAAAGCATTTAAAACCACAGAGGGAACATCTGCCCTAAAATCATCTTCGTCGTCTGATTCACAACCAGCGCCTATTAACAAAGATACTAAGCTAAATAGATAAAGTGTCGTTTTCATATTTTAAAAATTTTATAAAACAAAGATGAAAACGAAAACTGTAAAGAAATGGGAATACTAACAATCCGGTATATTTTATTCAGAAAGTGTATCATTAATTAGTTTTTTTAAATCTTTGGTGATTGGCCTTTCCAAAATCCCTGCTTTATCTTTAAGGTAGGTCATAATCTCTACGGGAGTGAGTTGATAGGTTTCTCGCAATCCCGCAATAATCTTTTCCAGATAATCAGGATGTGGGGTATTAATCTCATTTTTAAGAAACTCGGCGTTTGTAAAACTAAAAACGGGCATTTCTTTGTGATAGCCTAAAAACAAAATACGATTGTACCATGCATTGCTCTTAAGGTCTAGATATCCCTTTTCAATTGTTTTTTCTAAATTGATCTCAAGTTCCTTTTCTGTATCAATCTCCTGTTTTACAAGGTCGATAAACTGATTTTTGGAAATACTATAGATTTTGCCAAATGTTTTAACCTCCTTATTTTGTTTTGGCTTCACAAAAGCCGCCGCGCCCCCACTCCAGGTTTTAGTGCTTTTTGCAAAATAAAGTTGATGAGGAATTAAAAAACTGTCTTTTGCTTTGGGCAAGGCTTTATCTCTACACCCTATATAGGTTCGTTTTGCTCCTTTTGGTGTACCACCGGTGATATAGCATAAAAATCGGTCTTCCATTAAATTAGAACCATAACAGGCATACCAAACACGCTCAAAATTTCTCATTAATTGCTTTTTTTAGAACCTACTAAAATTTAATGGGAAAACGCCTCATCTTAACTATTCTTTAGGTTTACAGGGAATTCTGTAATGAACAGATGTCCTTCGCGGAAATGATAGTGTAAACCCAGCTCATATTTATCGGCTATGGCTTTTGCCAGGGCCAAACCAATCCCGGTGGAAGATTTTACTCCTGATTTTTTATAAAATCGTTGAAAAATCACCGCCGTATTTAGTGGATGTTCGCCTTCATTTTGAATCACCACCTCATTTTGTGCTACATTAATGTATATCCTGTTATTTTTTGAGGAATGAATAATCGCATTTTTGATAAGGTTTACATATAAAATGAAAATCAATTCCTTATTGCCCTCAAAAAAAAGCTGTTGCTGCTGTTCAAATTCAATGTTTATTTTCCGCAAATCAGCTAAATCTTCCAGGCTATCTATAATTTCCTGTAGCACCTGATTAATATCAAGCGTTTCTATATTCTCGAATTGTCTGTTTTCAATTTTGCTAAGCAGCAACAGAGATTTATTGAATTTTGACAGGCGTTCCAGATTCTGAATACCATCAGCTAAAAGGCTGATATCTTTTTCATTTAAATGCTCACTTTCTAACAACAACTCTAACTTATTTATACTTATCGCGAGTGGCGTTTGCAACTCGTGTGAAGCATTTTCTATAAACTGTTTTTGATTTACATAGGATTCCCGGGACTTTTTAAGTAGTCGATCTACATTTTTATTCAGTAGTTTGAATTCTTCAATATTGGTTTCAGCATAATGTATTTCCTGATCACTCTCGATATTAAAATTCTTCAATTTTCTGAGTAAATCATAAAACGGATGCCATACCTTTTTCAATAAAAAGTTGTTCAGCAACAAAATAGAAACCACCATTCCAATATAAAGCCATAAAATACTATAAAACAAATCCTCGATAAGGTCATCTTCTTCCACCATCGAGGTGATCACCTTTACTTTATAGTACTCATCCTCGTGTCTAAAAATGCTTTCCAATAGTCGTACCGGTTCAAAATCATCTTCATTTAGCATATACATAGTGGTATCGCGGTACTGATCTCTATGGCTTAGTATTTTATCTGATTTTGTAACCTTTCTAAAGGTATAATAACCATCATCAAAATTAGTCTTTTGTAAGATCGAGGGATCTTTAATAGCTTTCTGGATCACCAGCATTTTCTGATTTTCGAGTCCGTCGTCCATGCTATCATAAATTTCATCCAGCATTTGCCAGTAAAAAATAAGCGCCCAAACCGTAATGATTAGCAACAGTAAGAAAGCAAAGTATGTTGTCGTGTAATTAAGTAATTTCATTCAACCACTAATTTATAGCCTATGCCGTAAACGGCTTTGATGTTTAATGCCGAATGATGGGTTTTTAATTTCTTACGCAGGTTTTTAATTTGGGAATAAATGAATTCAAAACTATCTGCCTGATCGATATTATCCCCCCAAACATGTTCTGCCAGGGACGGCTTTCTTACCAGGCGTTCTTTATTTGCCACCAGGTACATCAAGATATCAAACTCTTTGCGATTAAGTTCTACTTCTTTATTTTTAATTTTTACGCGACGCTGCTCTGGGAAAATTTCTGTATTGGCGAGTTTGATGGTATTATTCCCCTCAAAATTTTTGCGTCTTAGCACCGCTTTTATTCGCGCATTTAATTCGGCCATATAAAAAGGTTTGGGCAAATAATCATCTGCCCCCAGCTCTAAGCCTTTTAATTTATCATCTAAGGAGTCTTTCGCAGAGACGATAATAACTGCATCCATCAGGTTTTGCGATTTTAGATATTGTAAAAGTTCTAATCCGTTACCATCGGGCAAACCAATATCCAGTAAGATACAATCGTAATTATAGACCCCAATTTTTTGCTGTGCTTCCTCACAGGTTTGGGCCGTTTCCACCAAATATTTTTCTTTTTCCAGATTTTGCTGAATGTTTTCTAACATTTGCAGCTCGTCTTCTATCACTAAAATCTTCATCGTAGGCAAATTTCAGCAAAATTATAGATGAAATTGGGAATAAATCTGGATAATTTTTTTCTACAATAAATCACCTTAGAGAACACCAAAAGACATGCATTAGCAAAATATTATTTATTTAGGCTATCGACAGGAGCATTTAATCTCGATCATCGAGTAAAATACAAAGGATAAGCCTATAATCATTAATTGAAAGATTATTGATTTTGGGCTGCTTATTTGGATCTTTGAGGGATGTTACATCCAATTCTAATTTTTAAAATTACCTTAAAAACAAATCTTAATTTTATAAGTCTTTGTTTATTTGTACGCAATTATTCAATGTTATGCTGTCAAAACTTAAAAAATCGCCCAAATTAAAGTGGGCTGTACGGATTATTCTCGGACTAATCGCTTTGTTTATTTTATTTTTTGCCAGCATTTACTTTGGAATGTGGGGTAAAATCCCATCACGGGAAGAGCTTAGTGCTTTGCAGCAAAATAAAGCGACACAGGTTTTATCTAGCGACGGACAATTAATTGGCAAATTTTACATTTTTGATCGCCAACCTATAACATTTGAAGATCTCCCAAAGCACTTAATTGAAGCTTTAATCGCTACTGAAGATGCCCGGTTTTATGAGCATAACGGTATCGATAATCGTAGTTTGGGGCGGGTGTTTTTTAAATCCATTCTTTTACAGGACGAAAGTGCCGGGGGTGGGAGTACCATTACGCTCCAGCTTGCTAAAAACATCTACGGAAGAAAAGATTATGGCGCCCTTGGAATTGTTATCAATAAATTTCAGGAAGCCATCATGGCTAAACGCATTGAAAAAATATATAGCAAAGACGATATTATTACTTTATATTTTAATACCGTTCCTTTTAGTGATAACACCTACGGAATTGA
Source organism: Zunongwangia profunda SM-A87 (assembly GCF_000023465.1). NCBI lineage: Bacteria > Pseudomonadati > Bacteroidota > Flavobacteriia > Flavobacteriales > Flavobacteriaceae > Zunongwangia > Zunongwangia profunda. The sequence continues at coordinate 2,760,965 of NC_014041.1, read as the reverse complement.
AAGTGCTTCCATGAAATTTTTTGGGAAGCATGTAAAAAATTTAAATGTTGAAGAAGCCGCTGTTTTAGTAGGTATGCTGAAAGCTTCGCATCGGTACAACCCCAGAATTTTTCCAGAAAGAAGCAGGTTACGCCGTGATGTTGTTCTTACCCAGATGGAAAAATATGGTTATCTAACCGAAGCCGAAAAAGACAAGTATATCAAAAAAGATCTGATCCTGGATTATAAAAATTACAGCAATAAAAAAGGTCTTGCCCCCTACTTTAGGGAGCAAATTCGTAAAGATCTTAGTCAAGTTCTGGATACGATTAAAAACAAAGATGGGGATAAGTATAATATTTATAGAGACGGACTCATTGTTCATACCACATTAGATTATAAACTGCAAAGTATTGCAGAAGCTGCAATGAAAGAGCACATGGCTGTTTTGCAAAAAACGCACGAAGATTCTTATGGCAGCAGAGCGCCCTGGCTTACTAATGATGCTATTTTAAAAGACGCCATTCATCGTTCCAAAGCCTACCAAAATTTAAAAGAAGATGGTTTTTCTGAAGAAGGGATCATGCAGGAGCTTCAGAAGAAAAAACAAATGGAATTGTTTGAATATGATGGTACAGTTACCCGCCAGGCCAGTACTATTGACAGTATAAAACACTATTTAAAATTCTTAAATGCGGGCTTGCTTTCTATAGATCCAAAAGACGGTGCTGTAAAAGCCTGGGTTGGAGGCGTAGATTTCAGATATTTTCAATACGATCACGTATCACAAAGTAAGCGTCAGGTAGGTTCTACCTTTAAACCTATTGTATATACGACTGCTATTGATAAAGGTATTGCTCCCTGTACCTATTATTCAGGCCGGGCCGTGACCTATAAAGATGGCTGGAAGCCTACGAATGCTTCTACTGAGGAGGAAGATGAAGACATGAATTACAGCATGAAATATGCCCTTAGCCATTCTATGAATACCATTGCGGTTAAAGTACTGCTCGATGCCGGCATTCCAAATGTGATCGAAAAAGCCCATAAAATGGGAATCTCTTCAGAGCTTCCGGCTGTTCCTTCTATTGCTTTGGGAACTGCGGAAATCAATATGGAAGAATTGGCCACAGCTTATACCAGTTTTGTAAACTCAAGCAAGCCTTCCACCCCTTATTATATTACCAAAATTGAAGATGGCTCTGGAAACTTGCTGGCCGAGTTTAAAGCTTCAGAAAAACAAGAAGCTGCATTTTCTGAGGAAACCAGAGAAATCATGGTGAATATGATGCAGGCCACCGTAAATGAAGGCACCGCTACCCGACTGCGATATACCTACGGATTAAACAACGATATTGCCGGGAAAACCGGGACGACCCAAAATAATAAAGATGGATGGTTTGTTGGTCTTACGCCAAACCTGGTGACCGTTACCTGGGTGGGAAGTGATGATCACCGTATTGGCTTTAGAAATACCCGAATTGGCCAGGGAGCGAATTCGGCTTTACCCATTTTTGGGAAAATGATGCAAAAGATGAATGCTGATGCTTATTTTAATGAAATCACAAATGCACGATTTAAGCGCCCCTCTAGCGAAGTTGCAGCACTTTTGGATTGCGAACCCACCAAAGAAGATAGTTTCCTGAAAAAGCTTTTTGGCAGTAAAAAAGACGAGCCTAAGGAAATCGATATGGATGAACCGGTTAAGGAAGAAAAAGAGAAAAAGAAAAAAGGCTTTTTTAAACGACTATTTGGCGGAAAGAAGAAGGAAAATTAAAAATCAAGAACCTTCGGGCAAGCCCATACGCTATAAATCCGGATATCTTTTTACAATTTCAAGGCAAGCTTAGGGATATTATACTCTTTTGGCGGTGCCAATAAACTAGTTCCTACTCTACCTGTATGGTAAGCACATCAATGCTATAACTCCCGAATGCACGATCTTGTCTATTCGGGTGTTCTATTTATTCATAATTAGAGATTTAACAGTTATGATTAAATCTTTAATTGAAAAAGTATAAAATATAGCTTTAACTAAAAAAACGATTATTCATTAAAAATTATTTCAACTTATTTATAGTTTCTAAAAATTAGAACTATTTATTTTGAAGTAAAATACACACATAAAATTTTTATTCATTTAGGCTCTTTGATTTTAATGAATGATTAGGTAAATGCTTGCCGCAATTCGACGACAAAGTGCTTGAATCGCAAATTGAATTCCGTAAAGCGCCTAAAAAAAATATTATTAAATTGTAAATTCAACAGTTAGATTTAGGAGCTTTTACCAAACTTAATTTCTTAACTAATTTAATGGTATTCTGAATTGGAAAAAATCATGAAAAAACTGCTATATATTTTAATTATTCTGCTGTTAGGCTGCGTACCTGAAAAAGAGAATTTTCAAGAAATGACTATACAAGGAAAGATCACTGGAAAAATTCCTGAGCGTATTGAATACACTATTCCTATAAATGGAATCTCATACGTTGGATTTGAAAATGCTGTTCAACCTGACTCTTTAGGAAACTTTACAATTTCACTGGTCATTGATAAAGCAAGTTTTATTGAATTATCAGACGGTCATAAGGCTTACGGAACCATCATAGCTGAACCCGAAATGAATTATGATGTTAGCATTGCGGTCGAGGAGAAAAAAAACAAATTTACTATTAAAGGGCCTAACCAAAAAGGACAGGATTTATACAATCAGAATCCCAATCGAAGTTTGTTAACTGGGCATTTTGAGGTAGAAGCAACGAAGTACAGCAAAGATTCTATCCCTAAAAGAATAAAACAAAATCTTGAAGAAAGTAGAGAACATACATTAAAAACATATAACGACTTATTAAGCGATAATTTAATTTCTAAAGAATTTTATGAATTGGTGAGCATAGATCAACATTATTTTTATGCTGGTGCTCAAACCAGTATTGCTTTATTAAATTATCTTTTAAGTGAACGTAAAATGAATTTTTTAACTGAAGAGGAATATACCGATTTATGGGAAGAAGCCTTTCAGTCAAATCCCGTTTCCAATCCAGCATTGATGCGTTCTCCCTGGTTCTTTTATTATGTAAAATCATATTTGTGGTATAAAGATCTTGTTGAAGACAATATAAAACCGGAAGCCTTACTGAAAATTAAAAAACAGGAGCTTCCTCATACGTATCATATTGAGCTGGCTAAAACATATCTAGCCGGCAAGCAACTTGAATATTATTATGCTGCATATCTGTACATGGAGGCTATAAGTCAAAATTATGAAAAAGAATTGGTTAGACTATTTGAGCTATTTAAAGAAGCTTATCCTTCCAGCGAGTATACCCAATTTATAGCGTCTGAAATTATACCAATCATTGCTTTTCACAGAAAACAAGATGAAGAATTAAATGAGCACACCTATATTCTGGAAAACCCCAAGGATATAAACTCTCTTAAAGATGCTGTGCATAAATTGAATGCACAAAGAGTGTATGTAGATATATGGGCTACCTGGTGTGCACCGTGCAAAAAAGAATTTGAGTACAACAGCAGGTTATATCAACTCTTAGAAAATGAAGATACGGCTATGCTTTATATTTCTGTTGATAAGGATGATAGGGCTGAAAAGTGGATGGAAATGATAAAATATTATCAATTGGAAGGCTATCATATAAGAGCAAATGAAAAACTTTACGAAGATATAAAGCGTTTACGAGGCGAGGATCGTTTTGGTATTCCCTGGCATTTTCTAATGGATGGGGAGGGAAATATAATCCAAAAATACATGAGTGGCCCTTCTGAAATTAATACCTTAAAAAAACAGTTGCAAGGGAATTAATTTATTAATAATAGCCCAATCAGTTAGATGATTTTTGTCTCCTTCGACAACTTACAAGCGCTGTACATTGTATGTGGAAGAACACCAATAATACATATAGCGAAGAAAAACTACTGATCACAGGGAAGATAAACAGATAAATATGTATTTTTATATGAGTATCACCAGTTAATATCAATCATGAAAAGACTATTCCTATTATTATCCCTGATCACATTTTCATTAAATGCGCAGCAGAAAGAAACTGTGGATTTGAAATGGACAATAGCAGATACACTTACTTACAAAACATTAATGCAAGATACTATTTCTGACGAAAGTACTGAAAAAACTAAAAGTGATTCGATTTCGGTTAAAATGAGCGATATGTTTAAGGCGATGCAAAAGCAATTCTCCAATTTAAAATACGAAACAAAACTTTTCCCTTCCAAAAACGGCAATGTGGACATTATTATGATGTTTAAAAAAGAACAAGCAGATACCACCGAAAATGTATTTTCAGGATTAGCTAAAATGAATGAAAATGTAGTTTTAAGGGGCAAAGTGAGTCCTGAAGGAGAATTATTGAGTTTCTATTATGAAGAGGATCAAAAAAACCTGATTTCAATGTTATTTGAACTTCCCACTGAACCTGTTGCTATTGGTGATGAATGGGAGTTGAAAGTTAATATGATTTCCCTAAAACAAAACTTTAAAGCAGACACTCTTTACAAGAACAATATTGTAAGACTTAAAGATGTAGAAATAAGAAACGGCAATAAAATTGCGGTAATAGAGTATGATCTCGAAGAATACGTTTCTGGAGATTTAGGAAACGTAATGATGGCTATGTTCTCAAAAGATCAATCTGATAAAAAAACGTTTATGAAAATGTCTTATAAAGCAACAGCCGAATTTGATTTAGATAAAGGCTACTGGGTTGTATATGATGGAATTATGGATATTGAAACAAACTTTTCACTTATGGGAATGAGTGGAAATAAAAGAACCGTGTTTAAATTAATCCCTGAAAAATAGCTGTGACAATATCAGGAATAACACATTACAAGTTTTTCCAGAAAAATGTGATTTAGAATAGCAGCCTGCTTAAAATTAAATTATTGTTTTGGATTGGGTCGTGACTAACTGCCGTTAGCGATTATTACCGAGACACTTCCCCTTCAAAAAATAATATTTATTTCGATACTCAATTGGTGTAAGGCTGGTAATTTTTTTAAACACAGACCAGACCATTCTTTTTTGATCTTTATAAATTACTAATTGAGAATTCTAAACTATGATCGACCTAAACCAATACATCGAAAATCCTAAAGTGGCAATATGGCAAGCCAATTATTGGCAACCCTGGGAAATAATAGACAATTTAGAAAATATAGTATTGCAATATTTAAAAACGATTGGGAGCGACTATAAAGTAAAAGACAGGATTGCTATTCACAAGACGGCTACTATTGAGCCTGGTGTAACGCTAAAAGGACCATTAGTTATAGGCAAAAATAGCTTTATTGGTGCTCACGCCTATCTTCGAGGACCTATTTTTTTAGGCAACTCGGTAAAAATTGGCCCGGGTTCTGAAATAAAGCAGTCAATAATCCTGGACCGTACAGCTATTGCTCATTTCAATTACATTGGCAATAGTATTCTAGGACAAAACATAAATTTTGAAGCAGGTTCTATATGTGCCAATCATTACAATGAGAGACAAGACAAGCAAATTTATGTAAAGCATGAACATGTGATTATCGATACAAAAACTGAAAAATTTGGTGCCTTAGTTGGAGATCACTCTAAAATTGGTGCCAATGCCGTGTTATCACCGGGAACAATTTTAGAAAAAAACAGTATCGTAAAACGACTTGAACTGATTGAACAAATAAAATGAAAATTTGCATTACTCAAACTGAACCTATCAAAGGGGATATCAATAGAAATATTGAAAAGCATCTTCAATTTATTGAGCGCGCCATTAAAAGCAAAGCAGATGCTATTATTTTTCCTGAACTTTACCTGACAGGTTACGAACCTGAACTTGCTAAAAATTTGGCAACCGATATCAATGACCAAAGACTTGATGTATTTCAAAAGATTAGCGATGATAATCAAATATTAATAGGTGTTGGTCTACCTACCAAAATTGGAAATGGCACATGTATTAGTATGCTTATTTTTCAGCCTAATAGTCCGATAAAAATCTATTCCAAAAAGTACTTACATCCGGGTGAAGAAAAATTTTTCGTGCCAGGAGAAAATCTACTTCCCTTTAACTATAAAAATAATAAACTTGGATTTGCCATCTGTTATGAAAACTCTATTCCTGAGCATTCCAAAAAGATATATGACCAGGGAGCCAATGTTTATATAGCCAGTATACTCAATTCTATAAACAGTGTGGATAACGATATTCGCCGAATTTCAGCTATTGCAGAAAAATATCAGATGACTTCATTTATGTCAAATTTTGTGGGAACCTCTGGAGGTTACCGATGTGCCGGTAAAACTTCAATCTGGAATAACCAAGGTAAGCTATTAGAGCAATTAAACCCTGTAAATGAAGGAATTGCAATAATAGACCTTAACACCCAGGAAACCACTAAAATTCAATTATAAAAATTGACCTAATCATTTGCTCTTATCTTACCTCAACACTGCACCAACGCCTATTTTCTCTAATAAATAAGGATTATGATCGATTACTAAAAGATCATTATGCTCACTCAATTGCTTTAATGAGTGGTATAACAAATCAATATCTGCGTAATGTAACCCTATGCTGGGTTCGTCCAGTATCAACAATTGATTCTTGGTTTTGGCCTCTAACCAGTTATTTAACAACAAACGCTGTTTTTCACCCGAGGAAAGCGATTTTACGGTTTGATCAAGTCTTACATGGGAAAGACCAATTTTACTAAGAGCAGTAAATTGCTGAATAGCCTTTGCCGTACCTGCAAAGTCAGCAAACCAATCCTGCAATTCCGAGAGCTTCATCGATAGAATAGCAGCTACATGCTTTCCGGCTATCTTATATTGTAAAATTTCATCACGGTAACGTTTGCCTTCGCAAACATCACAGGTTTCAACATGCTTGGCGGCAACATCGAGACTAGTCGTTACTACACCTGTCCCCAGACAATTAGGACACTGACTTGTTTTATTCTTATAAGAAAAGTCTTTGGCCTTCCCCCCGGTTTCTTTAGCAAAAACCCTGGTAATCACTTTTAAAATAGCTAAATAATCAACCAATAAGGTACTATTGTACGCCCGTAGTTTTGTAGGTTCAAAATAATCGGCTCCTGCATATTCTTTTGGAAAATGAATGTTTCTACAATAAAAAGCTTCCTGTTGTTGTAAACTTGGTATCACTATTTCTTTCACCAATGTAGTTTTTCCTATGCCTGATTTTCCAGTAATAGCTGAAATACCTCCTACCGGAATTTCCAGCTGTTCCTTCTGTAGCCCATGTCTTGCTATTCCTTCAATTTTAATGGCTTCTTTTCCCTTCTTTAATTGCAGCTTTTTACTTTTTGCTTTTACATACGGATGGCATATATCAGAACGAAGATAATCAGCTGCACTTCCCTGAAAAGTAATAGCTCCTCCCAAACTTCCAGCTTTAGGACCTATTTGTACTAAATGATCTGCCGCCAGCATAATGTCTTTATGATGCTCGATGACAATCACCGTATTGCCTTTGGTCACTAGCGCTTTCAACAAGCTAATCAAATCGGCAATATTATTTTGTGACAATCCAGCCGAAGGCTCATCCAGTAAATACGTAACTCCCTGTAAAGGACTATTCAGTTGTTTAATAAGTGATACCCTTTGCTGCTCTCCGCCACTCAGAGTGTCTGATTTTCGATTTAAATGCAAGTGATCAATGTGTAACTGTTTTGCTCGTTTCAAAGTAGCCTTTAAATGTGTATGTAGTTTTGAAATTAATTCGGTATCAATCTCATCGGTTGGTTTTGCATTACGTAACCAGTTTTCAAATTCATATAAACTTTTGGATTTTAAATCTAGCATGGAATGCTGGGCTATTTTGATCTCCAAGCGTTCAGGCTGCAATCCGCTCCCTTTGCAATGACTGCAAGTTTCAGGGCTCAGTAGCGCAAGCATATGTTGATTGTGTTTGTTTTTTCTTACCAGAAAATATTCATCCATCAAATAGGTAAACAAACCTTTCCAAACCATTTTAATTTGCTGTTTTCCTTCCCGGGATTTGGTTTTAAACGCCCAGGTGGCTTCCCAGGTTTTATCAGGTATACCATAAAATAACAGATCTTTCTGTTCCTTATTCCATTGTTTAAAAGGAGTATTTAAATTAAAACCATAAGCCTTCCCTATTTCACTAACAATGGCCATATACTGCCCGCCTGCCTGTCCGTAGTAACTCAAGGCCTTGTTGTGCTCAAAAAGTCCGTCTGCAATACTCCGTTCTTCATCTAACACGATTTTAGATATATCTGGCAACATTTCTTCTCCTACCCCATCACAAACGCTGCACTTTCCAAGTTCATGAGCATTTGAAAAATGACTTGCCGACCATTCCTTACCTTCATACTGCGCTTTACGCGAAAAAGAAAAACGTAAACTTTTATCGATATCGGTCTGCTTAGCTACATCAGAACGTTGTGAAAATTGGTGATTTTTACGCGTAATACAAATGCTAGGGGTTAAGCCGGTGATATGATCTACTTCAAACTGATAATCAATCCCAACCCTGTTTTGTTGATAGCTGGAGAATTGTTTACTCATTTCCTGCAATCCATAACCGTGAAGCGTATCGATGACCAAAGAAGATTTCCCGGATCCGGAAATCCCTGTAACCACAGATAATTTTTGTTTTGGAAAACTAACATCCAGATCTTTTAACGCATGGGTGCGCGCTCCTTTTATCTCAATAAAATTGGTAGCAGATGGCTTAGCAATTACTTCATCAGAAGTGTTTATGGCCTCCGAATTATTTATCCAAACATCACATTGCGCTTGAAACAATGCATGATTTTCAAAACATACAATTCCAGAGGTTTGTTCTTTTAATTGCTGCAAAGCTTTTAGTAATTGTGCTACATTTTGCTGATGTAAGCCAATGCTGGGTTCCTCAAGTAACAAAATAGTTTGTCTGGTGGGTTTTGCAAAGTGTTTGGTCAATTTTATGCGTTGTGCTTCTCCTCCACTTAACGTATTTGAAGGTTGCCCTAATTTTAAATACCCTATTCCCAAACGCTGTAATAAAGCCAGTACGCCACATAGTTTCTTTTCTGCCTTAAAGAACTCGTAAGCTTCGGAAATACTAAGGTTATAAATTTCTGAAATATTCTTCTTATTCCAATGTACCTGTAATACTTCTGGCTTAAAGCGTTTCCCATTACATGCAGGGCAGGTTTGATTGATCGTTCCCATCACACTCATGGAAAGGCTGATTACACCTGCACCTTCACAACGGGGACAACGACCGACTTTGTTGTTAAAAGAAAAGGCACTTTTCTTTAACTGAAGTGCTTTGGCTGCATCGGTCTTCGCAAATAGATCCCTGATTTTATCGGCAATTCCGGTATAAGTTGCGGGATTGCTACGAGGTGTTTTTCCTATAGGTTGATCTGACACCGTAAGCATTTGTAAATCTTGCTGTTCGCTATAACTTTTAATCGCATCTAAAACCGTGGCTGTTTTTCTACTAACTACCGCTAATTTATTTTTAGCTGGTTGAAAATCGGTTTCTGAAACCTTCTTTTGTTTTTTATTAATTTCCGGCTCAGGAGAATGTAAAGCCGATAATGTGGGACTGTCTATAGCTTCCGTCTGCAGGAATTCGGTTCGTTTCCCATTAAAGATGATTTCACCTCCATTAATTCCGGCTTTAGGCCCCAATTCAACAATCCAATCTGCTTTCCGAATCAAATTTAAATCATGTTCTACAACCATTACTGTATTACCACGGCTTATCAAACGTCTCAAAATATGATATAGATGCTGCTGATAGGCCGGGGACAAACCAATAGAAGGTTCATCAAAAACATATAAAATGCCCTGCAGACTACTATTCACCTGTTTGATAAGTTTTATACGTTGCCCATCTCCACTGGAAATATCCATACTGGAAGTGCTCAATCGATAATGGTCCATCCCTAAACGAATCAAATCATCCAATTGCGTACACAGTTTATCCACAAGCACTTGTTCACCAGCCTCATATTCTTTAGACTGCAACTTCTGATACAGTTCATCTAATGGCAATTCCATCCATTCCTTAAAATTCAACCCTTTCCAGCGATACTTTAAATGCGCTGCCTTGATTCGTGCACCATGACAGCTGGGACAGGTTTTAGAACTGGCAAATCGTAGAATACTGGGATTCCTATCCAACCTAAGAATATCGCTCATGATAGGTAAAATGCCTTTGTAATACCCGATTTCCCGAGGCTTGGCTTTAAAACCTTCCCAACGCAGTCGTGATTCTAAACTATGTTTTCCGTAATACACCTGAAGGCGATCACTACCGTTCCAAATCACATTTTTCTGCTCCTGCGTTAAATCTTTCCAGGGAATATCTACGGTAAATCCATGCGCTTCACAAACTTTATTTAACTCCTCTACCGTAACCTGAGAATATACGATATAGCCATTTGGTAAAGTGGTTACAATAGCACCCTCACGCAACGTTTTATTTTCGTCTCCTACTAATTTTGCTATATCAATATATTCTGCTTCCCCTATTCCTCTACACGTTTCGCAGGCTCCTTTTGGATGATTGAATGAAAATAGCGACTTACTCATATTTTCAGTCGTAGAATAGCGAGCGAATAAGATCCGGAAAATGGGTGTTAGCTCAGCTAACGTACCAAAAGTAGCGTTGATTGATTGAAAACGCTTTGATTGTTCTACTTTGATTACCGGTGGCAACGCGGTAATATCATCTACTAAAGCCGTTGGAATGGCCGTAGCATTTTGTTGATTATAGGCCGGCAGGCTCTCTAAAAAATACCGATAGCCTTCATTACCAATCACCCCCATTGCTAATGAAGATTTTCCTGAACCGGAAAGACCAGTAACCACAATCAATTGATTTTCAGGAAGATTTAAAGATATATTTTTGAGATTATTATGGTAGGCGTTTTGAATGCGCATGTAGAACTTTCTTTTGCTTTTAACTTTCAAAGATATGAGAATATAAACACCTGCAAGATCAAATGCTAAAGCTTTCCGGCACAATTTATAATTCTATTTTTCTTCGCTTTCTAAATCCTCTACAATTTGATCCAGTTTCTTTAAGAGCTGTCCATAAATAACTTTGGTGGAAGTTAAATAAGAGAATAAACTTATTCCGGCTATACTTGTATAAATTAGGCCGGCTAAAATCACTTTTTTAATAACGGAAATCTCAGTTATCGTATTTAAATAAATTTCAGCATCGTGAAAAATAACCCACAATTCGACCACTATAAATAATGGAATAACCATGCTTGTGAAAATAGTATAGAACCGCTTCTGATTTTTAATAAAAAGTTGATTGGTTTTCATATAATGCCCTACATCTTCTGATGGATTTATATTTTTTAGTTTCGCGATCGTATTTCGGTTTAACAGATATAGAAAAAAGATAAATCCAAAAGCTAAAAGGGCACCTACGTATTCTTTATAAAAAATCAATAACCCGGCCATCATTACGCCTATTGGGATTAAACTAAAATTATCTTTTTTTAAATATTTTATAATTTTCTGAAACCAGAGTTTAGATTCCCTATTATAAAAATCGATATGCTTAACATTTCCGTGATCTCCATTTTTCCAGATATTCTCGATACTATTTTCCATAAATTATTGCTTTAAGTTTTGTTTTAATGCGATTAATTCTTGCGCCGATAGTAGTTATATTTAATCCACTTACTTCGGCTATCTCTTTATAAGACTTGTCTTCTAAATATAAAACGATGATCCCTTTATCTACTTCCGGCAATTTTCGGATCGCCATATAAAGCATTTGCAGTTCCTCATCCGTAAAAGCTTCAGATTCTGTAATTAAATCATTATGAACAAACCCGTTGATTGCTCCATGCTTCTTTTGCTTTTTCAGCATTGTCATGCAAACATTCAGTGTTATTCTATAGATCCAGGTAGACCATTTTGATTGTTCTCGAAAATTGTCCTTACTCCTCCAGATTTGCAGGCAGACCTCCTGAAAGTAATCCTCAAAATCAAATTCGTTATCGGTATAAGCCCTACAAAGTTTAATAATCATCCCTTTGTGCGGCAGGATAAACTTTATATAAAAATCTTCACTCAAAATTGTTGTTTATCTTATAGGTAATCACAAAATGAAGTTTATTACCAATCTCTATTTATTTAAATTCAATCTAAATAATTTTCAATAAGCATTACGCAGTAATATGCATCTATGGTTCATTTCAGTATGTTGGAATAACGGTTCTATTACCCCATTTCGTAAAAAATAAAAACAAAAAAGCCTGTCTGAACACATCAAACAGGCTTTTTCTTCATTAGATTAATTTTCTATTTACCAGCTTTCCACTTCTATGGTTCTAACCTGTTTTCTAGGTTCCTTTTTGAAAACGAAGGTATATACATACATTAATGTAAATGTTGGTATAATGTCTGTAAAAGGTAAAATTTCCTCAATAAATACTATAATTGAAGCCAGTTTACCATTTTTACCTGGGTACATTTCTCTCATTTTACGAGCTGCAAACGGCGCCCATAAAATATCTAAAAAAGGACCAATAACAGGAATACCGATAGTTAACATACCAATAGCATCCAGCATTAATCCCTTCAAAAATAATTTATCTTTTAGCATCTTTTTTAGTGTTTATTCCATTTATAAGAGCAAATAAGATGCCAGTTTTTAGGAAAGGTCTGAGCTGATGAGTTTTAAAAATTCGTTTCTGGTTTCTATCTTTTCAAACTGACCTCTAAAACCTGATGTGGTTGTGGTGCTGTTTTGCTTTTGTACACCGCGCATCATCATACACATGTGTTGTGCTTCAATTACTACAGCAACGCCCTGCGGCTGAAGCGTTTTATTTAAACATTCTAAGATATCGTGCGTTAATCGCTCCTGCACCTGTAACCTTCTCGCAAAAACATCAACTACTCTTGGCAATTTACTTAAACCTACAATATGTCCATTAGGGATATAAGCAATATGAGCTTTGCCAAAAAACGGTAGCATATGATGCTCGCAAAGTGAATATAATTCAATATTCTTTACGACCACCATTTCATCATAGTCTTCCTTAAACATGGCTTTCTTCAAAATCTTTTCAGCATCCAATTCATATCCCTGTGTAAGGAACTGCATGGCTTTTGCTGCTCTTTCGGGTGTTTTTAAAACACCTTCCCTATCTGGATTTTCGCCCAGTTCTGTAATTATTTTTTTATAATTATCTTTTAAGGAATCGGTAACTTCTATAGAGTATTCTTCGAAACTTTGATAAGCCATATCGGAATTTTATTTCTTTAATTTATCGGCAAAAAGTGATCGCAATTTATGGATTTTTGGATCGATAATATATTGGCAGTAGGGCTGACTGGAATGTTGATTGTAAAAATTATGATGCTCTTCTTCAGCTTTATAAAAAGCAGAGGCTTCGGTAACTTCAGTAACAATAGGATCTTTAAAAACTTCCTGTGCTTCCAGTTCTTTAATAACCTGTTCTGCAATTTGCTTCTGCGCATCAGAATGGTAAAAAATAGCACTACGATATTGTGTCCCTACATCGTTTTGTTGGCGGTTTAGAGTGGTAGGATCGTGGGTAGAAAAGAAAATTAATAACAGTTCCTGAAAGCTAATAACTTTAGGATCGTAATTAAACTGAATTCCTTCTGCATGCCCTGTTCTACCGGTCACTACCTCTCGATATGGCGGATTTTTAATCTCACCTCCGGTAAATCCAGAAATCACGTTACTTACCCCTTCCAATCGCTGAAAAACAGCTTCGGTACACCAAAAACAACCCGCTGCCAGGGTTGCTGTTTCTTCCTTCTTCATAAACTAATGATTTGTTCAAATGTAAGATTTACTACAAAGATCACATAGGCTATTTGACTTATTTTAGCATATACAGGTATAAATATTTGTTATCAAAATAGGTCCCGCATAATTAATCCTATTTTAAACTTGGGGGGTGTTATTAATTTGGCTAATTTTCGAGCACTTTACAGAGCACATGATAACAATTGAAAATATTCATAAATACTATGGTGATTTACATGTCTTAAAAGGTGTAGATCTTCATATTGAAAAAGGCGAAATTGTCTCGATCGTAGGAGCTTCGGGTGCCGGAAAAACCACGTTACTTCAAATTTTAGGTACTTTAGACCTGCCTGAAAAAAATAAAAATTCAAAACTGGTTATCAACGAAACTGATATTTATGGTCTAAGCCCCAAGAACTTGGCAAAGTTTAGAAACGATCACATAGGTTTTATTTTTCAATTCCACCAGTTATTGCCAGAATTTACTGCTATAGAAAATATTTGTATCCCTGCTTATATTAAAAACACTCCAAAAGTTGAAGCCGAAAAAAGAGCGATGGAATTGTTAGGGTTTTTAGGCCTAAAAAAAAGAGCACATCATAAACCATCGGCTTTAAGTGGCGGTGAGCAACAACGTATTGCCGTAGCCAGAGCACTTATGAATAATCCTGCCGTTATCTTTGCTGACGAACCTTCAGGAAATTTAGACAGTGAATCTGCCGAAAATCTACATCAGTTATTTTTTAAGTTAAGGGACGAGTTTGGCCAAACTTTCGTTATTGTTACGCATAATGAAGAATTAGCCGATATGGCTGATAGAAAGCTTACTATGGTAGACGGTGAAATTGTGTAATTTCTCAATTAATTTTCGACTGAAGCAATAGTATATAAAGATTAGGTTTTTGAAGAAAAGCGAATTAAAAGAATTTCTGGATTTTAAGGTCAATCAATACAACAATCCGCAATTTATAGGCACTGATCCCATCCAGATTCCGCATCAATTCAGTAAAAAAGAAGATATTGAAATTGCAGGTTTTTTGGCTGCAACTATTGCCTGGGGCAATCGTAAAAGTATCCTGAAAAATGCCAATAATCTTATGGAGCGTATGGAACATGCTCCCCATGATTTTATCCTTAATTTTGGCGAGAAAGACCTCGAATCCATGGAAGGTTTTGTACATAGAACCTTTAACAGCATTGATCTTTGTTATTTTATGCTGGCACTTCAGCATATTTATAATAATCACGATGGCCTGGAAGCTGTTTTTAGCAAACATGCTTCGGCGAACTCCCTCCAACCGGCAATTCATGAATTCAAGAAAATCTTTTTTGAACTCCCACATGAAAGACGTACCCAAAAACATGTAAGCGATCCCCTAAAAAATTCTGCAGCAAAGCGTATAAATATGTACTTACGCTGGATGGTAAGAAGAGATCACTGCGGCGTCGATTTTGGCATTTGGAAATCTATTTCCCCATCAAAACTCTCCTGCCCACTCGATGTCCATTCAGGTAACATTGCCAGGAAATTAAAGTTATTAAAGCGTAAGCAAAACGACGCTAAAGCTTTGGCCGAGTTAGATGTGGTATTGCGAAAACTGGATCATCAGGATCCTGTGAAATATGATTTTGCCTTATTTGGTTTAGGTGCATTCGAAAAATATTGATCTAAACATTAAACTATTTTCTAAAATATTTGTTAATTTACTTTAACAATTAAAAATTGTTTTAGTTCTGCCTATCAAAAATTGATAAATCTATATGATTCAGCCTGCTCAACCTATCAATGAAAAAGAACGCTTAAATGCTTTAAGCTCCATTGAACTTATAAAAGATATTCCTGAAGAGGAGTTTGATAATATTACCCAGCTGGCCTCCTATATTTGTAAAACACCAATATCTGTAATTACCATTGTAGAAGATGAAAAAAACTGGTTAAAATCGAATCACGGTGGCCCACCCATTACAGAGGTTGAAAGAAAATACTCGCATTGTGGCCATGCGATTTTAGAGCCTGGTATTTTAATGGAGGTAGAAGATATGCGTAAAGATTTAAGGTTTTACAATAACCCCTTTACTACCCTTCCAGAGTCTCCCATACTTTTTTATGCGGGGATGCCATTATTAGACAACGATGGTTTTGCTCTGGGCACCTTATGCGTTTTAGATACTAAAAAGAATAAGCTTAACGATGCACAGAAAAAAGCCTTAAAAAATCTCGCAAAACAGGTTGAAAAACTATTTGAACTGCGACGTAAAAATCGTTATCTAGAAAAAATAAAACAAGAATTAGATGATCACAATACCTTATTAAAAGATTTTGCAGGTGTGGTTTCTCACGATATGAAAATGCCACTTGCCAATATGATTATTACAGCAGACCTTATAAAAGCGCGTTATAAACATAATGTGGATGAAAAAGGCCAGGAATTACTGCTAAATCTTAAAAAATCTGCTCTAAAATTAAGTGATTATATAAACGGGATTTTAAACCATTACGAAAGTGATCGCATTGTAGCTTCAAAAGAAGTAGAGTTTGATCTTCATCATCTTTTAGAGGATATCATAGATTTGCTCAATATCAATGACAGATGTGAAATTAATTTCCCTGCGGAAAATATATTTCTGAAATGTAACCGGGCAGCCCTAGAACAAATTTTTATCAACCTGATTAATAATAGCATTAAATACAATAACAAGGAAAAAATTATTATTGATATTGAAAGCGCTATAGACGAAAATCATTATTATTTTACCGTAACCGATAACGGAATTGGTATTCCAGAAGATCAGCTCTCTAATGTTTTCAAATTGTTTAAAACGCTTTATATTACCGATCGTCAGGGAAATCAGGGAAATGGAATTGGTCTTTCTACCGTCAAAAAACTGGTAGAATCACTCCACGGTAACATCAGTGTCTCCTCGGTACTTGGTGAAAGTACCAGCTTTAAATTTGATATCAAACGCGCTTAAACTACCCTTATTTCAAAAAAAAGATTTACGTCACGTTTTTACATCAAACTCATTGTAAGACTAGCCGAGAAGACATTTGATGGAATTCATTAATTTCGAAGCATCCAGATAACTCTCGGGACGGGAGTCCAACATTTAATCTCGATTATCGAGTTTTCCTGCACCACAATTTCTTTATATTTGATAAATCTTAAAAACCGGTATGCAGTTTAAACATCCAGAACTCCTTTATGCATTAATTTTACTGGTTATTCCCTTTATTGTTCACTTATTTAAACTTCGTAAATTTCAGAAAGAGGCTTTTACGAATGTAAAATTTCTTAAAAAAGTAGTTCAGGAAAACCGTAAAAGCAATCAACTAAAAAAATGGCTTATTCTAATCGCCAGAACTTTAGCACTGGCTTTTTTGATTCTGGCATTTGCACAACCCTTTATCCCTTCGGGCAAAACCTCCCAACAAAGTACAACCACCCTGCTCTATCTGGATAATTCGTTCAGCATGCAATTGCGTGGTGAACATGGCCCAATGTTGCCATATAATATTCAGCAAGTTATAGAAAACAGCGAGGAAAAACAGACCTTTGGACTATTTACTAATAATAACGACTTCGGAATTATTTCACCTGTTGAAAATCAAACCGAAATCCAGGAGATAGATTATAGTCAAAATTCGTTGAACTTCAACCAGATTAATTTAAAAGCCCGCCAGTTTTTTAAGCAACATCCTGCTGATGTACAGCGATTGGTTTTGGTGTCTGATTTTCAGCAAAATTTGGGTGACTTACATCAGCTTGAAAATGTCGAATATCATTTTATAAAAAATAAAGCACAAAATATCGCTAATATGAGCATTGATTCGGCTTACGTTATCGATAAGAAATTAAATCAGGCTACGTTAAAGGTGATTTTTAGTAATAATGAAAAGCTAGATCGAGATATTCCTATTAGTCTAAGAAACGGTGAGCAAATATTGGCTAAAAAAAGTATTAATTTTAAAGACAGTAAACAGCAGGAAATAGAATTTCGTGTACAGGCGGAAGAAGTAGAAAATGGCGTCATCGCAATTGAAGATAACGGACTTTTTTACGATAATGAATTATTTTTTAGCTACGCGGAAACGCCAAAAATAACTGTTGTAAGCATTTCAGGAAGTGATAGCGATTTCCTTAAACGAATTTTTACTCAGGATCAATTCAATTACAGCAATTTTGAAGAAAGTGAAGTTGATTTTAGTGCTTTTAGCGGTGCAGACTTAATTATTCTAAATGAAGTAGAACAGATAAATACAGCTTTACAAAATCAGATTTTAGAAAAATCAAAACAAGGAATGCCCATATGCATCATTCCGGCTTCCAATCTTCAGATCCAAAATTACAATCCGTTTTTATCAAATCTCGGTTTACCGACTATTCAGAATAAACAAAATCGAGAATTATTGATTACTGAAATTGCCTTTCAACATCCATTATTCGAGGCTACTTTCGAAAAAGAAATCAGTAATTTCCAATATCCCGAAGTACGTAGTTTTTATAATTTTAGTTCAGATATATCAGCGGCTTTGGGTTATCAAAATAACAAAGCTTTTTTGATGAATTCTGATCATAACTATTTATTTTCGGCACCCATTAATCAGCAAAATTCAAACTTTCAAAATTCGCCATTAATCGTACCCGTTTTCTATAATTTGGGAATTTCAGCCTTAAAAATGCCCGACTTATACTTCGAAGTCGGTCAGGAAAATACATTCGACGTAAACATGGCAGGAAATAGTGATCAGGTGGTTGAAATTCAGCAAAATTCAGCAGAGAGTTTTATTCCACTTCAACAAAATACCTCCAGTAAGATCACTATAACGACTACCGACTTACCTGCAAAAGCGGGAAATTTTATGCTCACATATCAGGAAAATAAAATTTTACCGGTTAGTTATAATTATCCCAGAGGCGAAAGCGATCTTAATTATCTGGATATTAATGACTTTAAAGATGTGGAACAGCAACCCAGTCTAAATACTTTTTTTGAAAGCGCAAAAGCTGCCCAACAAATCGATGTGCTTTGGAAATGGTTTGTTATTTTTGCATTGATCTTTTTAACCATAGAAATGCTCCTCTTAAAATTCTTTAAATGAAGCTACTTATAAAATCTGCCACAATCGTAGACCAGCAAAGCGATTATCATTTAAAACAAGCCGATATTTTTATAAAAGACGGCATCATTATAAAAATCGGAAGTTCTATTAAAGAAAAGGCCGATAAAGAAATTAATATCCAAGGATTACACGTTTCTCAAGGCTGGTTTGATACGAGCGTAAGTTTTGGAGAACCAGGTTACGAAGAGCGTGAAACCATCGAAAACGGATTAAAAACAGCGGCATTTAGCGGTTTTACCGATGTGGTACTTAATGCACATAGCAATCCTACGATCGATAACAGTTCTGCCATTCATTCTATTAAAGCTAAAGCACAGGGAAATGCAGTAAATTTATTACCTACCGGCGCTTTAACGGTTAAAACCGAAAGTGTAGATTTAGCCGAACTTTACGATATGGGTAATGCCGGTGCGGTAAGTTTTGCAGATTATAAAAAACCAGTAAGCAATCCTAATCTTCTAAAAATTGCATTGCAATACGCTCAAAATTTTGACGGACTGGTACAATCATTCCCTTTAGAAAAGAAAATTGCAGGTAAGGGAATTGTCAACGAACACCATAATAGTACTCTTTTAGGCTTAAAAGGAATTCCAAATCTTGCTGAAGATTTACAAATTGCCCGCGATTTGTATCTTTTAGAATATACAGGTGGGAAACTGCATATTCCAACTATTTCTACAGAAAAATCGGTTGCACTTATTAAAGAAGCCAAGAAAAAAGGACTGGACGTAACCTGCAGTGTGGCCATCCATAACCTGATTTTAACAGACGATTTACTTAGCGAATTTGATACCCGGGCAAAAGTACTGCCTCCGCTAAGGACAAAGAAAGACACAAAAGCCTTAATTAAAGGATTAAAAGAAGGTACGATCGATTTTGTGACCAGTGATCATGATCCTATTGATATAGAGAACAAAAAAGTAGAATTTGATAATGCCAGCTACGGAAGCATTGGATTAGAAAGTGCCTTTGGTGCTCTACACACTATTTTTTCTACGGAAGAAACTATTGAGATTTTAACTCGCGGAAGATCCCGCTTTAAAGCTGAAAATATAAAAATAGCCGAAAAAGAAACGGCAAAATTAAGCTTCTTTTTACCCGAAGTAAAATACACTTTTGAAAAATCAGATATTCTTTCTACTTCACAAAATAGTATCTTTTTAGGGCAACAGTTAAAAGGAAAAGCAATTGGTATTTTTAATAATAATCAATTAATTATCGCAGAATAAATAATTACAGAAGCATGAGTCCACAACCCCAAAACAGCTCGAATAACGGCAAAACTGCTGCGATTACGGCCTATATAACCATATTTGGCTTTATAATTGCTATTTTTATGAATATGGATGATAAACATAAATTGGCTAGTTTCCATATTCGCCAGGCTTTTGGAACTCATCTCATTTTTTACTTGCTTGGAGCCATAGCTTCCATGTTTAGTGATTTATTTATTCCTACGGCTTTTTATCTGGTCTCTGTAATTATTTGGATTTATGGACTAATTGCTGCAGTACAGGGGGAATTTAAAATGATCCCTTACATTGGAGTCTATTTTCAAAAATGGTTTAAATCAATTACGTAATGCACACAGCAAATTTATCTCTAGATCACGTTATAAAACAACCAAAAGGTCAAACTGAAAAAGCTCCCGTAGTTTTCATGTTTCATGGCTACGGAAGTAACGAACAGGATCTTTTTAGCTTTGCCAGCGAATTACCTGAAGAGTTTTTTGTAATCTCAGTAAAAGCACCTTATCCCATGCAACCTAGCGGAAATGCCTGGTATGCTATCTATTTTGATGATGCCAACGGGAAATTTAGCGATGATGAGCAAGCTGTTGAATCCCGGAATCTAATTGCAAAATTTATTGATGAAGCGATCACAGCTTATCCAATAAACAAAAATAAAGTAACACTATTAGGCTTTAGCCAGGGAAGCATTTTAAGTTATGCCGTTGCACTCTCTTATCCAGAAAAAGTAAAAAATATCGTTGCGCTAAGTGGATATGTCAATAAAGACATCATCAAATCTGGCTTTGAAAATAATAATTTTGAACATTTAAATTTCTATTGTTCTCACGGAACAGTAGACCAGGTAATCCCCATCGAATGGGCGCGAAAAACAAAACCCTTCCTTGACAATTTGAATATAAAAAATACCTATTCTGAATTTCCGGTAGGACACGGAGTTGCTCCACAAAACTTCTACGAGCTTAAAGAATGGTTGGAGAAAAATGGATAGCTGTTTTCCCAATATTATTTCTTCCCTATTAAAGTTATTTTAACTTTATAATATGACATTTATTAGGTTTCATGCCTCAAATTACTGGTAAATTTGTACCACTTCTTTAAAAGAGAGAAGTATTTTGAAACTAATTTTAACTGTTAAATATCCCCATACAACTAGGGAATTAGCATCAAGATCTCATTAAGGTGAGAAAAAATAAACACTATGAATAAAGGTATCTACATTGCTACCATGGAAGAAGACAGTGGAAAGTCTTTAATCTCCCTGGGCTTAATGCAAACACTTTTAGGAAAAACCGATAAAGTAGGATATTTTAGACCCATTATCGACGATTTTCCAAAGGATCAAAAAGACAATCACATTGAAACCATACTTTCTCAGTTTGATATCGAAATCCCTTACGAAAAAGCTTATGGTGTTACCCGTAAGGAATTGGTAGACAAAAGAAATGCTGGTAAAGCAGGAGAAATTATCGATGTCATCATCCAGAAATATAAGTATCTGGAAGAGCAGTTTAATTTCGTTTTGGTTGAGGGCACCGATTTTTCTGTAAAAGGAAATGTATTTGAATTCGACACTAACGTCACTATTGCTAAAAACCTGGGATTGCCAACAATAATTATTTCTAGCGGAAAAGGTAAAACTCAACAGGAGCTTGTGGATGCCCTAAACTTTGCTTACAGTTCTTTCAATAACCGCGATGTAAAAGTTATTGGTGTAGTTGCCAATAAAATACAGGAAGAAAATATTGAAAAGATCAAAGTAGATCTTGATAAGTTTTTCCCTAAAGAGGTTGAAGTTTCTATCGTTCCCATGATCAACACGCTACTTCATCCCACCATTAAAGAAATCGTGGAGGAGTTAAATGGTAAAGTTCTTTTTGGAGAAACGCATTTAAATAATCAAACCGGAAGTTTTGGTGTTGGTGCTATGCAGCTTAGAAATTATATCACCAAGCTTAAAGAGAATAGCCTGGTAATCACTCCAGGGGATCGTGCCGATATTATTCTTGGAGCCTTACAGGCTCATATTTCTGCCAATTATCCTCCAATTTCGGGAATTATACTTACCGGTGGACTCATACCTGAAGAAAGTATTTTAAAACTCATCGAAGGACTTTCTCAAATTGTTCCGATTGTTTCTGTACAAGGCGGCACTTTTGGGGTGACTAATCAGATTGGAAGTATTAAGTCTCAGATTTATAAAGACAGTAAACAAAAAATTATGACGTCTTTGGCGGTGTCTGAAAAATACCTAAATCTCGATAGCCTGACTGAAAAACTATTCAATTTTCAGCCAAAAGCACTTACTCCAAAGATGTTTCAGTATAGCCTGTATAAACGTGCACAACAATCCAGAAAACGTATTGTCCTTCCTGAAGGAACAGACGAGCGTATCCTTATTGCCACGATGCGTTTAATCGCTTTGGATATTGTAGATATTACGCTTCTTGGTAATATTGATAAGATTAAAAATAAAATTGCAGATCTTGGCTTAAACATAGATCTAAATAAAATCGCTGTGATCGATCCTGTGCATTCATATAATTATGAAGATTATGCCGAAACTTTTTACGAGCTTAGAAAACATAAGAATGTAAATATGGATATGGCTCGGGATATGATGGCTGATGTTTCCTACTACGGAACCATGATGATTCATAAAGGTGATGCAGACGGGATGGTTTCAGGAGCGGCACATACCACCCAGCATACTATTAGACCTGCCCTTCAATTTATCAAGACAAAACCTGGCGTCTCTGTTGTATCTTCAGTATTTTTTATGTGCCTGGAAGATCGTGTTTCCGTCTTTGGGGACTGTGCAATCAATCCAAACCCTAATGCTGACGAACTTGCTGAAATTGCCATTTCTTCCGCAGAAAGTAGTAAAGCTTTTGGGATAGAACCAAAAATTGCGATGCTGTCCTACTCATCGGGGACTTCTGGAAAAGGAGAAGATGTAGATCGCGTTCGTGAAGCTACAGAAATTGTAAGAAATAAACGTCCCGATCTTAAAATTGAAGGACCTATCCAGTACGATGCAGCAGTAGATGCTACGATAGGAAACAGTAAACTCCCAGGTTCTGAGGTTGCAGGACAGGCCAGCGTACTTATTTTCCCAGATCTTAATACCGGGAATAATACTTATAAAGCCGTACAACGTGAAACCGGAGCTTTAGCCATTGGCCCTATGCTACAAGGACTTAATAAACCTGTTAACGATCTTAGTAGAGGTTGTACCGTAGACGATGTTTTTAATACCGTAATAATAACCGCAATCCAGGCACAAGGAATTTAATATGAATATTTTAATAATCAACTCAGGTAGTTCTTCCATAAAATACCAACTTATAAAAATGCCGGAGGAAACGGTGGCAGCAAGCGGACTCGTGGAGCGTATTGGTTTACAAGGGTCTTTAATACACTACAAAACCGGGGAAGACAAAATGACCAAAGAAATTGATATCCCAGATCACGAAACAGGATTAAATAAAATCACCTCTTTCTTAATGGATAAAGAAGTAGGAGTGGTTGAAGATAAAAACCATATTGAGGTGGTTGGACATCGAGTGGTTCATGGTGGAAAAAGTTTTTCCAAAACTGTCGAAGTTACTGAAGATGTAAAAGAAAAAATTAGAAATCTTTTTCCTTTAGCACCCTTACATAATCCGCATAATCTACTTGGAATCGAAGTTGCCGAAAGTGTATTTCCTGAAGCAAAACAAGTGGTAGTTTTTGATACGGCTTATTTTCAAACAATGCCAAAGAAAGCCTATCAATATGCCATTCCGAAAAAATTTTTAAATGATCACGATGTTAGGGCTTATGGCTTTCACGGCACCAGCCATAAATACGTTTCTGAAAAAGCGATCGAATACTTAAGCGAAAAGGGACTACCTTCAGAAAAAATTATCAGTGTACATCTTGGTAATGGTTGTAGTGTCACGGCTATAAAAGATGGAAAAGCTATTGATCACTCCTTAGGAATGGGACCTGCAAACGGACTAATTATGGGAACCCGTGCCGGGGACATCGACCAGTCTGTTATCTTTTATCTTATCGATAAACTTGGCTATTCTCCAGAAGAGGTTAAGAATATTTTATTAAAAGAAAGTGGAATGCTAGGGCTTACCGGCTATAGCGATATGCGAGATATTGAAGAACAAGCTGCTGAAGGTAATGAAAATTGTAGACTCGCACTTTACATGAATGGTTATAAGATCAAAAAATATATTGGTTCCTATATCGCAGCGATGAATGGTGTGGATGCCGTTATTTTTACCGCAGGAATTGGTGAAAATAGTAGTGTTATTAGAAAGATTGCTCTAGAAGATATGGAATATTTAGGGCTGTATCTGGATCATCGAAAAAACGATGTGCGTGGTAAAAGCATTCGTTCTATCAATTTGCCGGAAGCTGAGAAACAAATTTTAATTGTTCCCACTAATGAAGAATTAGAGATTGCCAAACAGTCTTATTCTTTGGTGAGCTAAGTTAGTTAGTTGTTGTAAGTTGAATAAGCTCAGATTTTTAAAGAATCTGAGCTTATTTTTTAAATAAACAGCACTTCGATTAATTCTTCATTGATACCAATGCTTTTAATTCTGGTAAATCCTTATACTGTTCCAGACTCCAATCCATCTGAAAAGCCAGCTGAAGAACGGTTTACATATCGGTAAGACCAACTTCTGCCCGTAACTGTCTACTTTGTCTGGATTTTCAATAGGTTGAAAATACTTTTTGCCAATTGATTGAATCCTGAGATTTCATTTTAGCAATAAGCTCTCTAAACTCGGTGGTGTTTGTTTTTCCCGCTGCTGAAGTTTAATTAATTCTATCCTGATCGGTTTCCAAAATAGAATATATCTGTATCACAAACTACTCATTCTGAGCAAAATTAGATTGAAAATAATATAGAAACTAAAATAACTGATGATAATCTTTTTATGATTGATGTCTTTCTTTCTTTAAAAACGAACCAGGGAAAGATTTGTTTAAGGAAAAAATTAGTTTACGATACTTATAATTTGGATTTCAAGAATAAAGATGAAGCTACTAAAATCAAAAGTAATTTTTATTATGAAATTGAATATATGGAATGACGACAACAAACAGTTAGTACAGATTATGGAAATCAATAAATAACTATTTCTTTCATACTTCGCTGTAGCTTTTATTCCGTAGGATAAAGGAAAGCATTTAGAGGTTCAAATTCAACATTACCATCATTAGTAATATAATAATTCAATAAAATTTCTCCCCAGTGTTCTCCATCCGTGAAATTGGCGATTAGCCATTTATGATTCAGTAGCTTTACTTTATTAATGCGCATTGGACCATTCATTCCTTCAAACGGTACCATTTTATTATCCTCACTACTTCTATTCATATCGATTAAAACATCCTGCACTTTTCGTTCAATTTCGGCAGCGTCAAAACCACTATTTTCAAAATAGGTCATAGCGGGCTCATTTCTTTTCAAACTAAAATCGTAAAACCCATCAGATGCTACTATATTTATATGGTCGTCTTCCGTCTCTAATTCATCTAATCGCTTTTGTAAGCTAATGATTCTGTTTGTTTGATCATCCAGGATTTTCTTATCATTTACATAAATAAAAATCGCGAACAATGCAGCGAATATGAATAAGTATAGTAGGATCTTATTTTTCATCAATACTGATTTTCAAATTGTCGTAGGCAAGATGTACGTTTTCAGGTAGTGATTGTTCTACCTCATCATGAAATCCCAATAAATGACTAATATGAGTCAAATATGTTTTATTTGGCTTAATTTTCTCGATAAATTCCAATGCTTCCGCCAGATTAAAATGAGAATGATGTGGTTCTACTCTTAAAGCGCTGACCACCACCACTTCCAAATTTTTAAGTTTTTCAGCTTCAGTTTCAGAAATAGACTTTATATCGGTTAAATAGGCAAAACCACCCATTCGATATCCATATACCTGTAACTGGTTATGCAGGTAGCTTACCGGGGTGATGTGTTTACCTTGGATCTCAAAATCATTATCAGTAACGATATGTTCGTTGACACCTGGGGCACCGGGATATTTATTTTCAGTAACAAAAATATAATCAAAACGTTTTTTGAGCGCATTTAAAACCCTTTCATGTGCGTAAATCGGGATATTGCCCTGTCTAAAGAAAAAGGGTCTAATATCGTCTAAACCAGCTACATGATCATTATGCTCGTGCGTAAAAAGTATAGCATCTAATCTGGCAAAATTATTGGCTAACATTTGCATTCTAAAATCGGGACCGCAATCTATTAAAATGTTTAGTCCCTCCCACTCTACCATTACTGAAACCCTTAGACGTTTATCTTTAGGGTTTTTACTTAAGCAAACGGGATGAGTACTACCAATAATGGGGATTCCCTGTGATGTTCCTGTACCTAAAAATGTAACTTTCAAGAATGTTATATTTGTGACAAAGTTAGGTATTATTTTTTGTTTACCTTAGTGTTTTAGTACCTTTGGAAGCGTAAAAAAGGAAAATTCATCTAAAAGGAAAAATATGCCAATCACCATAATGGGCGACAAGGAATTTGAGAATGTTCCTTCTATAAAGAGTAAAGCTCTTCGTATCAATCTAAATGAGAATATTTATGGTACCTTTTCTGAAATTGGCGCAGGACAGGAAACTGTAAGAAACTTTTTTAGAGCTGGTGGTGCTTCGGGTACCATTGCCAAGGCGATGAGTGCTTACGATAAAGATTTTAGTGATGCTATCTACGGTGTGGAAGATGACAGAAGATACGTTACTGAAGCCCGACTTAAAAAAATGCTTTCTCATGAAATTAAATTGATTGAAGAAAGGATTTCAAGAGAAAAGCACCCCAATAAACTTTTCTTTAGTTACGCCAATACCGTGGCCACCATAGACTTCGCTAAAAAGTATAAGGGACACGGCTGGGTTGGAATTCGTTACCAGGTAAGCCCAGATGAAGACTATAACGAAATTAGCCTTCATATTCGATTTAAAGAAAATGATGCCCGGCACCAACAAAATACGTTAGGAATTTTAGGAGTTAACCTCATTTATGGGGCATACTATAAATATGACAATCCTAAAAAATTACTGCGCTATTTATATGATCATATCGATAAAGATCAGTTAGAGATCGATACCATCAATTTTTCTGGCCCAAGATTTAAAAAGGTAGATAACCGTCTTATGAGTTTACAACTCGTTAAAAACGGCATGACCGATGCGGTAATGTTTAGTCCGGACGGAAATAATGTACTTCCTGCAAAAATTCTATATAAAAAGAATATCCTTGCACTTCGTGGTAGTTTTAGACCGGTTACGAAGGTGAACATGGATATGTTCCAGAAATCTCGTGAATTGTTCTTTAACGAAAACCGGGTTTCTGAAGAAAATACCGAAGTGATTTTTGAAATTACCCTGTCTAACCTTAGAGCTGAAGGTGAAATAGATGAGCGTGATTTTATGGATCGGGCAGAATTACTATGCTCACTAGGGCAAACGGTAATGATCTCAAACTTCCAGGAATATTATAAGGTAGTGGAATATTTTAGTAAGTATTCTAAAATGAGAATGGGGCTCGCCATGGGTGTAAATAACCTCGTAGATGTTTTTGACGAAAAGTATTATAGACACCTAAGCGGTGGTATTTTAGAAGCTTTTGGTAAATTGTTTTTTAAAGATCTTAAGGTTTACCTTTATCCACTTAAGGATCCTGAAACCGGCGAAATTACCACAAGTGAAAACTTAAAGGTACATCCACGTATGAAGGAATTATACAAATTCTTTAAATATAATGGTCGCGTAGAAGACATTGAAAATTATAATCCTGATATTCTGGATATATATTCAAGGGAAGTCTTACAAATGATCTCAGACGGAAAAGAAGGATGGGAAGAAATGCTTCCTGAAAAAACCACACAAATGATCAAAGAACAAAACTTGTTTCATTATAAAGAAAATAAAGAGCGAGCTCAAAAAGTCTGATTTTTGTAATTTAAAATCACATTTCTAATAAAATAGCTTCTTATTGAAGTCCTAAAAAAAAAAAGCGATCATTAAAATGATCGCTTTTTTTTTTTTAGGACTTTTTCTTTTGAACAAATGGTTAATCTTTCCGAGTAACCATTAATCTTATGAAATTCAGTCACATAAATAGACGGTCCAAATAATTAATAAATATCTAAAAAACAAATACTTAACATCTACTCCCAACCAAATATTTAAATTTTATCTGGATTGATTAAAAATTATATTAAATTTTTTATAATTGTTTTACATCACTTTAATACATTTGCTTTTATTGTTTATAATAAATCTAAATAAAAACAAAATGAAGAAAAATTTACTTTTATTATTTCTAATCTTAAGTAGATTTTATGGGGCTTCTGCCCAAAATCAGTCTGCAGAACTTAGTGGATTTGTTTTTGATGAGCAACAAAACCTGGTTAGCAATGCCCATATATACTTAAAAGATTCCAATTATGGAGCATACACCAATCAGAATGGTTTCTTTAGCATCGCAAACATACCAAAAGGAGAATATACTCTTGTGATTTCCGAAATCGGCTTTATAAGAAAAGAGCTAACAGTTAATATTCAATCGAATAAAACTATAGAGGTCATCATTCAAAAAGAGATTACCTCCCTCTCGGATGTTTGGATCTCTGGAGAAAAAGAGGCTTACACGACTCGCAAGGTTTCTTCTTCCCTTAGACTAGATGAAGAAATCATCAATATTCCTCAAAATATCCAGATTATTACCAACGATGTCCTAAAAGACCAGGCGGCGATCTCTATCATGGAAAATGTCACCAGAAATGTTAGTGGTGCACAAATGATAGAGCATTGGGGAAATTTTGCTAGAATTAATATGCGCGGCTTTAGAATCCCTCCCTTTAGAAATGGAATGAATGTATTATCTACCTGGGGTCCGATGGCCGAGGATCTTGCTTTGGTTGACCGTATAGAAGTAGTAAAAGGCCCATCTGCCTTTATGTTATCCAGTGGAGAACCCGGTGGACTTTATAATGTAGTGACCAAAAAACCAACAGGTAAAACCGGTGGAGAGATTAGCATACTTACCGGTAGTTACAATACTTTAAGAGCTACAGCAGACATCGAAGGGAACTTATCTGAAAATAAAAAACTGCAATATCGATTTGTAGGTGCGGCATCTACCAAGGAAGCTCATAGAGATTTCGAGCCAGAAAATCGCTATACCCTTGCGCCGAGTATCAAATATAATTTTAATGATAAAACCTCGGTAACAGCACAGTATACCTATCAATATTACAAAACAAAACTTATAGGATCTGCTTATGTTTTTGCTCCTAATGAATACGCTGATGTAGACCGTGATTTTACATTATCAGATCCAAGGCTTGGTCCTTCGGTGATGAAAGAACACTATGGATTTATAAATTTTAAACATCAACTTAATCAGAATTGGAATTTAACCGCACAACTTAGTTATCTTAATTATCAGCATGAAGGTTCCAGTTTATGGATCAATAGCGCATTCGGAGTTCAGGAAAACGGTGATTTATTACGTAATATTAGTATTTGGGACGCCAAAGAAGAACAAAAGCTAGGACAAGTTTTTATTAATGGTAAAGAGCTAACTGGTGATATCTCACATAAAATTTTAGGAGGATTAGATTACGGAAATAAAAATTACATAGCGGATTGGTCGCAAAGCCTTAGCATAGATACTCAAGATAATCCTTTTAATATTTATAATCCACAGCCAGCAGCCCTATTACCTGAATTTGACAGGAGTAAAAATTTACAACAACGGGCAAGCGGAATTATAACTTCTAACTATCTTTCCTATTACCTTCAGGATCAATTGGGGTTTTTTGATGATGCACTGCGTCTTACTCTTGCCGGTAGATATACAGAGTTTAAAAGTAGTGCTTACGGCGTAACATCAGACGATAAAGTATTTACACCACGTGTAGCGGTATCTTATTCGATTTTGGATAATTTAGTCATCTACGGAATGTACGACCAGTCTTTTTTACCAGAACAGGGAACGAACAGATTTGGCGACGCTTTTGATCCGGTAACCGCTGAGGACATTGAAGGAGGTTTAAAGTTTGAATTCCTGAACGGAAAATGGAATGCTACCGCCACCTACTTCGATATTCATAAAGATAAATTCCTGGTAGCCGACCCTGAAGATGCCAACTACTCTTTACAGGTAGATACCGATATTACTTCCCGTGGTTTTGAATTTGATACCCGTGGAGAAATTACCAAAGGTTTAAACTTAATTCTAAATTACGCGTATACTAATGTAGAAGACGCCGATGGAAACCCTATTGCTGGTTTTTCAAAACATATCACCAACGGATGGTTAGATTATACATTCCAGAACCAAAATTTAAAAGGATTCGGGATTTCACTGGGCTACCAGTATCAGGTAGACCGTTCATCCTGGGTTTGGGGTGCCGATGGCCAAACAGATTTACCAGATTATTTTAGAATGGATGGAGCCCTAAGCTGGGAGAACGATAACTTTCGTGTAGCTCTTAACCTTAATAACCTTCTTAACGAATATCTATACTCTGGTGCAGATTATGGTACTTACGTATACTGGCAAAGTGAACCCGGAAGAAACTTTAGATTAAGCCTTAATTATAAATTTTAAGCTTCAAATTACTCCAACTCCCTATAGCATTATTATAGGGAGGATATAATCATAACATCTAAAACTCTAACAAGTGATTTTTTTTCAGCATTTAAAGAAAAGCTGAGAATAAACAGTTTAACTAAATTTATTTATATGAAAAAACTAAGCCTAATTATCCTATTCTTGCTTTGCTACAGCACATCCTTTGCACATTATTTATGGATAGAAACAAGGCCTAATGGTGAACTGAACAAAAAACAAGAAGTAAAAGTTCATTATGGAGAATACACCTATGGTGTTATCGAAAAAACCGATGGCGATGCTTTTAAAAGTGTTTCCAGTTTTGAAGTTTGGGTTATCAATCCTGATGGCACATCTACGAAACTGAATTTGGATAAAAAAGAAGACCACTATTTAGGGTATTTCACCCCTACTGAAGAAGGTACTTTTACCATTCAGCTGAAAAATGATAATATTGATGTGATCGATTATAGCGAATATGACTTTGGGATTTTTAAAACCCATTACCAGTCTTTTGCGAAAATAAACGTGGCCGATGCACCTACAGCTTCAACAATTACGATGAAGGGTTTAAGCATTAAGGAAATTCCTTCTGAAAATGAAGAAAAAACATTGCAGATATATTATGAGGGAGAACCGATTAGCGAACAGGAAGTAAAAATATATGTTTCAGATCTTTGGTCTAAAACCTTAAACACTGATGATGAAGGTAAAATTTCATTTAAACTTCCCTGGAACACAAAATATACCGTAGAAACTACTAAAAATGAAAATGTCCCCGGTACTTATAATGGTGAAGATTATGAATTTATCTGGCATTGTGCCACCTATTGTTTTCCGCAGGAATAACACTGGAAGAATCCCGAACCTGAATTTGAATGAAATCCTTACAAAATCTTTCGTACCCAACCTTCTATTTTGTTGCGTTACGAAACAAATTTTTAATAAAATTCATTCAATTTGTTATAATGCCAATAATAATCAAGGCCAGGGTAAATAACTCATTTACTTAAAATGCATTCAGTAAATCCTAGGAATACCGATAGGATGTATAAAAAAATTATTTTTTAACCAAGGCATCCCGATAGCTCTGGATATATTAGAACATTTAATCTCGATTATTGGACAAAAATGGCTGCCCCTATTCTAAGAAAAAAGATGTAAAAAACATCAGATTGGGATTCAATATCATTTGCTCACAAAGAATCTCATACCTATCCTTCTTCTTTTTCATGGGCAGCCTATTTTTAAGAAAAAACCTCGAGAATATATTCTCGAGGTTTTTATTTTATGATAATCTATAAGGATTCCCGCTTTAAGCAATTCTTTCGATCTTGGCCCCTATACTTTTTAAACGTGCCTCAATATCTTCATAACCTCTATCGATCTGCTCTATATTGTGAATCGTAGATGTTCCTTTTGCAGAAAGTGCTGCAATTAATAGAGAAATCCCAGCTCTAATATCTGGAGAAGTCATTGTAGTAGCCTTTAAAGACGAATGGAAATCATGAC
This sequence comes from Zunongwangia profunda SM-A87, assembly GCF_000023465.1. Taxonomy (NCBI): domain Bacteria; kingdom Pseudomonadati; phylum Bacteroidota; class Flavobacteriia; order Flavobacteriales; family Flavobacteriaceae; genus Zunongwangia; species Zunongwangia profunda. The sequence goes on along the minus strand of NC_014041.1, from coordinate 2,728,625 downwards.
CGATTACCGTGGCCCTGTGCGGGTCACAAAGTATAATCTTTGCTCCCATATCAATAAGTTTATCTACAAAGAACAATCGACTTTCAAACATCTTTTGATGAATTAGCACACTACCCCTGGCCTGCGTTGCCACTACTAAAATAATGCTTAGTAAATCTGGCGTAAAACCCGGCCACGGTGCATCGCTAATATTCATTATAGAACCGTCTATAAAACTTTGCACTTCGTAACCATCATTATGAGCCGGTATAAATATATCGTCCCCCCTACGCTCTATAGTAATGCCCAGCTTTTTAAAAGTAGTAGGAATTAACCCAAGCATTTCCCAACGCACATTAGTTATGGTAATTTCACTCTTGGTCATCGCAGCAAGGCCTATCCAGGATCCTATTTCAATCATATCCGGTAAAATTGTATGCTCGCACCCCCCTAGTTCTGTAACGCCTTCGATCACCAGTAAGTTAGATCCTACACCGCCTATCTTTGCTCCCATCGAGTTAAGCATCTTACAAAGTTGCTGTAGATAAGGCTCACAGGCAGCATTGTAGATGGTAGTTGTTCCTTCTGCCATAACGGCAGCCATAACGATATTGGCTGTTCCGGTAACCGATGCTTCTTCTAAAAGCATGTATTTTCCCTTTAATCCGTTAGGCGCTTCTACTCCATAAAAACGTTCCTCCTTATTATATCTAAAACTAGCGCCAAGATTAATGAAACCTTCAAAATGCGTATCCAAACGACGACGGCCAATTTTATCTCCACCAGGCTTTGGAATGTATCCTTTACCAAATCTAGATAATAACGGTCCCACAATCATTATAGATCCACGTAGACCACTACCATCTTTTTTAAACTGCTCACTTTGCAGATAATCTAAATTTAGGGCGTCACTTTTAAATATATAACTTCCTTTTCCTAATTTCTGGATTTTAACACCCAGATTCTCTAATAAACCAATAAGCTTATTTACATCTATAATGTCTGGAATATTATTAATTCTTACTTCTTCAGAAGTTAATAATACGGCACAAAGAATTTGCAGGGCTTCGTTTTTGGCTCCCTGAGGCTGAATTTTCCCCTGAAGCTGATGCCCTCCTTCAATCTGAAAAGTTCCCATGAAATTGGTTAAATTTTAGTAGCGTTTACGGCTTTTTCGACCTGTTCTTTTTGGACTATTGGGTTTTGTGTATTTTTTCTTCCCGCGCATAAGATTAGATGAATCGCTTAAGTCCTCATCAGAGTTTTTAAGATTTAGATCACCTTCACTTAATTCTTTTAAATGCTCAAAAATAACGTTATCATCTACGGTGTCACGGTTCCAGTTTAAGAAAGATTTTTTCATGTGATTCGCAATGGCTAATACTAAAGCATCTTTAAACTCACCTTCATCATATTTCTTAGCCTCATCGATCATTCGTTTAATATTATTCCCGTAGAAACGATATTTTGGAAAGTTTTGAGGGTAATCCAAAGGATCAGGATGTTCTTCTAGTATTTCTCGGCTTGGCTTTGGGAAAGGTGAATCTACGTCCAGTTTAAAATCACTGATTATAAATAATTGATCCCACAGTTTATGCTGAAAATCCGGTACATCACGTAAATGCGGATTCATGTTTCCCATAACCGCAATTATAGATTTGGCTACACGGTTTCGCTCTTCATCATCCTTAATACTTACGGCATGCTCTACCATTTTTTGCAGATGTCTACCATATTCAGGAATTATCAACGTACTCCTTTCAGAGTTATATTCTAATGCGTTTGTCAAAAAAATTAGATTTAAATTCGGTAATATTAAATTGCAGAAGTTTATTCTGCCTGCAAAATAAGAAATATTAACCAAGTTGGGTAAAAGATCGTCGGTTTTTAATCAATAATTAAAAAATTAGTTATGCACTGATGTTTTAATTCCCAGGTATATACTCAAAAGATCATCAGTTAACCACTAACTATCCATAGGGATATTGACGCAATAAGGCATTTAGGAATTATCAAATAAAAAACTCAAAATAAAATTTATAGCGAAATTACTCCCTCTATCTTTTCTCCTACTTCTTTATATTTTGCAATCACTGCATCTGGATTTTTCATCCTTACATTTACAGAAACGCTGGTGTAAGTTCCTTTTTTAGACTTTTTGGTGGTAATCACCGCTCCCATATTATCAAAAATATCTTCTACACCTTTTATTTTATCTTCTTCAGATGGCACTATAAACTTATATAAATATTCTGAAGGCCACATGGCAGTATCCTGAAGCTGTGATTTCAGTTTTGCGTAAAATTCATCCGGATTATTCGATAGACTCATATTATATTCTTCTTCTAATTTAAAGATTACAAAGATACAAGGTTTATACCATTTTTATAATCAAAATCAAATGTCGAAATTTGCAGGGTGAAAGCACAAAAAATTGTAATTACCGGTGGACCGGGAACAGGAAAATCTTCGATAATTTTCGAACTGGAAAAACGTGGCTATACCTGCCTACACGAAATTTCAAGACAGGTAACCCTTGAAGCGCAAAAAGAAGGAATCGATCAGCTATTTTTAGAACAACCGCTACTATTTAGTAAAAAACTTTTAGAAGGCAGGGATGCTCAATTTATCGAAGCTGAAGAATCTGAGGGTACTATGATCTTTATCGATCGTGGCGTACATGACGTGATTGCCTATATGGATTATTTTAATACGAAATACGATGAGCCGTTTATTTCTACCTGTAAAAACCGAATATACGAACAGGTTTTTTTATTACCACCCTGGGAAGAAATATATAAGAGTGATAACGAACGCTACGAGAGTTTTGCTGAAGCCGAAAAAATATCAGACTACCTCTCTAAAACTTATATAGCTTACGGCTACAAACCTATAATTGTGCCTACCGGAACTGTCGAAGAAAGAACCGATTTTATTTTAAACAACACTAGTGAGGTATAATATTGCTGGAAGCTGTACAAATACTAAATAAATACTGGGGACACAAAGCGTTTAGACCTTTACAATGGCCCATCATCGCCTCGGTTTTAGAGGGTGAAAATGTATTGGCTTTGCTTCCTACTGGCGGCGGTAAATCTATATGTTTTCAGGTTCCGGCTTTACTGCGAAGCGGTATTTGTATTGTGGTTTCTCCGCTTATCGCCTTAATGGAAGACCAGGTAAGCAATTTGCAGGCAAAAGGGATAAAGGCCATGAGTCTTACCGGTGGTATTTCTTTTAACGATCTGGATAAAAAATTAGATAATTGCATTTATGGAGATTATAAATTTCTATACCTATCGCCCGAAAGACTTCAAATGGAGCTGGTACAGGAACGCATCAGATTAATGAATGTAAATTTGATTGCTGTAGATGAAGCTCATTGCATTTCGCAATGGGGACATGATTTTAGACCTGCCTATCGCAATATCAATATCTTTAATGAACTAAAACCAGAAGTACCTTTAATTGCTTTAACTGCAACCGCAACTCCCCAAGTTATTGAAGACATCAAAGAGCAATTACAATTACCAGATCTTAAGCTACATAAAAAATCTTTTTACAGACCTAATATCGCCTATAACGTAGTTTATGCTGAAGATAAATTTTATGAAGTAGCTAAACTTTTAAAATCTGCAGAAGAAACAGCTATTATTTATGTAAGAAGTAGAAATGCTACCACTGAAATTGCCGGTTATCTGCAATCACAAGGCTACAAAGCCGAGGCCTTTCATGGCGGAATGAAACAGGTTGCCAAAAAGAAAAAACTGGAGGACTGGCTTCAAAATAAATTTAGAATTATGGTCGCCACTACCGCTTTTGGGATGGGGATCGATAAACCAGATGTTAGGCATGTAATCCATCTTAACTTGCCAGAAAATTTAGAGAGTTATTTTCAGGAAGCGGGCCGTGCCGGTCGTGATGATAAGTATGCTGAAGCAACAGTAATCACCAATAAAAGCGATATTCCGGTTTTAGAGAATCAATTTTTAGCAAGGCTGCCTTCCATTCCGGAAATTAAAGAGGTGTATAAAAAAGTGCTCGCCTATTTTAGAATTGCTTATGGAGAAGGTGAACAGGAAGTTTTTAATTTCAACTTTAACCTGTTTTGCAAACAATACCATTTTAATATTCATAAAACTTATGCTGCTTTACAAATTTTAGAACGTTGTGCCATCCTTAAATTAAGTGAAGAATTTCAGAAACGTACTGTAGTGAAGTTTGAAGTTTTTCCGGGTACATTAAATAGCTATCTAACCAATCAACCTGAGGTTTCTGAATTTACCAAAACCATTTTAAGAACCTATGGTGGTGTCTTTGAAAATCTCACAGCTATAAACCTGGCTTCTTTAGCTGAAAAATCAAATATTTCTGAAACCGAAGCTTTACATCTGCTCCAGAAACTGGAAAAAGATGAGATTATTGAGTTTGAATATGCGCAACATGATGCCTCTGTTACTTTTTTAGTACCCCGGGAAGATGAACGTACTCTAATCCCGCATCTCAGGTTTATCGAGCAATACCTTCAGCACAAAAAAGAAAAAATAGCACAGGTTCTGGACTATATCGCCAATAAGGAAAGTTGCCGCAGCAAACAGCTTTTAACGTATTTTGGAGAACAGGAAATTGAAGACTGCGGACTTTGCTCGGTTTGCACAAGAAAAAAAACCGGAAAACTAACCCGGGAATTGATGAATATCATCTATTTTGAAATTATAAAGATGTTAAGAAATACTGAAAAATCTTCAAGAGACCTGGTCACCCAACTACCTTTTTCGGAAGAACATATACTGGAAGTTTTACGACTTTTACTAGAAAAAAACAAAATAAAACGAACACCTACAAACAGCTATAAAATAAATTAAAATGAAAGACTTACGCATACTATTTATGGGAACGCCAGACTTTGCCGTAGAGGGTCTTGCCAAAATTATTGAAGCCGGCTACAATGTTGTGGGTGTAGTTACGGCTCCTGATAAACCAGCCGGTCGTGGAAGAAAGTTAAACCAAAGCGCGGTAAAAAAATTCGCATTAACAAAAGACCTGCCTGTTTTACAGCCAACTAATTTAAAGTCTGATGATTTTGAAACTCAGCTTAAATCATTAAAGCCCAACCTTCAGGTGGTGGTTGCATTTAGAATGTTACCTACAAAAGTTTGGAAGTTTCCAGCATACGGAACATTTAATTTACATGCTTCAATTTTACCGGAATACCGTGGAGCGGCGCCTATAAACTGGGCGGTGATCAATGGTGAGAAGACGACAGGAGTCACTACTTTTTTCATCGATGACAAGATAGATACTGGCAATATCATCCAGTCCAAAGAAATTGAAATCGAGGCTACAGAAAATGTAGGATCTGTTCACGATCGCTTAATGAAACTTGGTGGAGAATTAATTGTAGATACCCTTAAACTCATAGAAATTGGCGAAGTAAGAACCATTCCTCAAAATAAAGAAGAAGATCCAAAACCGGCCCCAAAATTAACCCGCGAAAACACCAAGATCGACTGGAGTAAAGATACTATCACTATTTATAACCTAATACGAGGCTTAAATCCCTACCCTGCTGCCTGGTGCTATTTTCAGAATGATGAAAAATTGAATGTAAAGATTTTTGATTGTGAAATCGCATTAAAAGATCATAAAGAAAAAGTGGGAAAGCTAAGTGTTGAGAAGCACCAAATTAAAGTAGCTACCAAAGATGGTTATATCTTGATTAATGAAATTCAACTACCAGGTAAACGTAAAATGAATGTAAAAGATTTGCTAAACGGCTTAACGGTAGAAAATGAGGCTTACATGCTCTGAGCCCTTACGAATACTGAAATCATAAAAAATCAATAAATTTGGCCTACAATTATTAACATTTTGCCAAAGTTATCAACAAAGTTTCCGTTTTCCCTTGCCATTACTTGCATAGGCGATAAATCCATATAAATTTGTAAGAGCAATTAAACAGAATGTTTAACCAACAATTATTTAAATTCAAATTATGAACAAAACAGATTTAATCGACGCAATGGCTGAAGATGCAGGTATTTCAAAAGCTGCAGCTAAAAAAGCATTAGAATCATTTTTAGGAGGAATCGAAACATCTCTTAAAAAAGGAGACAGAGTTTCTCTTGTAGGATTTGGATCTTGGTCTGTGTCTAAAAGAGCAGCACGTGAAGGTAGAAACCCACAAACAGGAAAAACTATTAAAATCGCTGCTAAAAATGTAGTGAAATTTAAAGCTGGTGCAGATTTACAAAAAGCTGTAAACTAATAATTATCACTATTTTAGTTAAAGTATTAAAGCTTTCCTCTTAGGAAAGCTTTTTTTATACATATTTTTTTAATATTTATTGTAAGGTTAGGAATAATTAGTTAGATTAGTTAAAAAGTATGCCTATGATTGCACTTAAACCCTCTAAAGGCCACCTTTTAATCGCAGAACCTTCCATTATTGGGGACATATCCTTTAATAGATCTGTAGTGCTTTTGGCCGAGCATTCTGAGCGTGGGTCTGTTGGATTTATTCTTAATAAGGTGTTGGATTTCACCCTAAAAGATTTAATTCCAGGCTTAAATGTAGATTTCCAGATTTATAATGGAGGTCCCGTAGAGCAGGATAATCTTTATTTTATTCATCGAGTCCCAGATTTGATTCCCGATAGTGTAGAAATTGCAGATGGCATCTACTGGGGAGGAAATTTTGATGCTGTAACCACTCTTATTTCCCAAAATATGATCGATGAAAATCAAATAAGATTTTTTCTGGGATATTCTGGCTGGGATGCGGAACAATTGAATAATGAATTAGATTCAAATTCCTGGATCGTAGTCACTAACGAAGATCAAAAAAGCATTATTGAACGCCCTTATGATTCATTCTGGAAAGATCAGATGATGCAGCTAGGTGGCGAATATGTTTTATGGTCTAATGCTCCAGAGAATCCTAGTTATAATTAAATAATTAGATAAGATTCTTATTCTACCTGGCCTAACCACTACTCTAACCCAATCTTGCCTTTGCATTTAGTTTGGCTAACAAATCTTTTGCCACGGTATTAGTATACTCTTTTTTACGATATTTGGATATCGGCTGTATCCCTACGATTACATTTGTGATAAATAGCTCATCTGCTTTTTGTAATTCGAATGGTGAAATCGATACTTCTTCAAAATTATATTCCTGCAACTTTTTGATCATATTTACCAACTGCTTTCGTGTAATGCCGTTTAAAGCACCATCGGTAAGTGGTGGCGTTTTAATACGATCCCCTTTTACCAAAAACAGGTTACCATTTAGTGCTTCTACAACAGATTTTTTTTCATTAACCAGTAAACAGTTGTTATAATTATTCTCTCTGGCAAAAATACCGCCAAGCACATTTACAGCTTTATTATTGGTTTTTATTGTTGAAAGCAAACCAGCGTTGATATAATGATCTTTAAAAAGTTCAACTTCATAAAAATCTTCATTAAGCGTATAAAAAGAATGCTCAATTTCTGAGGTAAGAATAAAATATTCGATATCTCTTACCTCAGGAGTATATAAACCACCCTCTTTTCTGAATACAGAAAATTTAACCCGTACAGGTTTGTCCTGAAGGTTATTTTCTTTAATAAGATTAATAATTTGTTCTTCTAAAAATTCTGGAGAAAACTCATTGGGAATTTCCATTCGCATAATACGCATAGAAGCCATCAATCTAAAATAATGATCTTCCCAAAACATTACTTTTCCGTTGATCACCCGTATGGTTTCAAATACTGAATCCCCATAGGCATAACCACGGTTTGTAATCGATAAACTCGCTTCGTTTTCTTGTAGTAATTCTCCGTTAAAATTGATCATAAAAAAGCCCCGATTAATAAGCGGGGCAAAGGTAAGTTTTAAATATCGAATATTAAACCGATCCTAATACCTGTTTTAGATCTGAAATCATATTTTCCCAAAGCATTTTACCTTCTTCTACCTCATCTTCATCCTCAGCGAAATCGGTAATCATTATAGAAACATCTTTAGTGATATCGTCTACCTGAATACGAATTTCAAAATAATATGGCGTGCCTTCTTCTTCAGCCCATCTAAACTTTACACGCTCATCACTTTTTTTGCTCACAAGCTTAGCCTGCTCTTCGCTACCTTCCCAGATAAAAGTAAATAATTCTCCGCGTGAATTCACATTATCAGCATACCACTCGCTTAATCCAGAGGGTGTTGATATGTATTGATATAGTAATGAAGGAGAAGCGTGAATTGGAAATTCCATTTCGTACTTTATCTTATCTTCCATTTTTCGATTTATTAGTTTCGAGCAATATATATATTAATTGGTAACATTAAAAGAAAAGATTTTAAATATTTTTGAAAAAATTATTTGCGGCATTTTAAATTGTTGTTATATTTGCACCCGCATTTGCAACACAGTGTAAATGTTTTGTGATAGCAGTAATACTGCACTATACGGCGAGATAGCTCAGTTGGTTAGAGCGTCGGATTCATAACCCGGAGGTCCCGAGTTCAAATCTCGGTCTCGCTACTAAGAAAATCAAGGCTTCACAGAAATGTGAAGCTTTTTCTTTTTACACCTAGTACAGAATAAGTACAGAATTTCAGCTTTTTCAAATAAATTAAAAAGAGTAGTTTAGAATAATCTTATTTATTAGCAATTGAGATGAAATTTTAAGTTTTTTTCCTAAAATTTAATCGAGAAAATAATAACTCTTACGTCATATTCTAAGTTTAGTACCTAATATCTTTTTTAATTATTCCATTACTAAGTGGCAGATTTCTAAATTTCTACCAAATTTTAAAGTTTTACTTTTCTTTTATGGGTTTAATCACATTAACCGCATAAATAGAGAACATAGTGCGACAGGATTCGAATCTTTCTTAAAAATCCTTTTAAGTCCTCAAATTATCATTAAAGCTAAAATGAATTTACCATTATAGAACACGTTTTCTTATGCTTTTATACTTTATAGGTCAACAGAACTACCTCTATAAAATATTAAAATGACTTCTTTTGGTTGATATTAAAAAAATATTCCTACATTTGCATACCAAACGTTCGGTTTTATGAAGGACTCTAAAGGACAAATATTAAAAACCTCATTACTTCTTTTTTTACAAAAAGGATTTAAAGAAGTGACGATGAAAGAAATTGTAAAAAGTTCAGGGTTTTCAAAAGGAGCTTTTTATCATTATTTCAGTAGTAAAGAAGAGGTCTTTAAAGAAGTGATAGACGTTTATTTCAGTCAAATGCTTCATCTCAATTACAATAATTTACCCTCCAATTCTTTACAATCATTTTATCAGGCTAATCTGGAAATTCTTCAAGAGCGGGATAATATATTGCAAAGTTGGTATAGGGAAACTTTCGAGGGAGATTTCCCCAATAATATGTATTACATTCTATTTGATGCCCTTCGCCTATTACCGGAAGTTAAAGAACAACAGACCAAGAGGATTCAGGAAGAATTGAAGGCCTGGGAAAAAGTCATCACCAATGCACTGACTAACGGAGAAATCAAAACTACGTTTTCACCTCAAAATTTGGCAAAGCAATTTGTATATAGTAGTGATGGAATTGCAATGCATATGATAATGATAAGTAGTTCTGAAAAACTTTTTAAGGAGGTAAAGGAAATCTGGGACAGTCTTTACGAAAGTGTAAAAGCTTAAAAAATTTTATACTAATACATACCGAATGGTCGGTTCAATCAATGAAATAATGACTTTTTATAAGAATGACTTTTTTTTAGTTGTAAACATACCGAACAGTCGGATTAAATATAAATAAAATGATAAAATACAGAAAACTTTTACTCCTTTTCGGAGTACTCCTTACTTTTCTACAAGCGAATGCGCAGAAATCCAAGGAGCTATCTTTAAAAGAGGCATTGAATTATGCACTTGAACATAAAGCGGATGCTAAAAAGGCAGCGTTGGATATCTCCAAAAGCGAATATCATATTCAGGAAAAAAGGGCGGAAATATTGCCTACCGTCACATTGGATGGCAACCTGATTAATAATCCTATTCTTCAGGAAACCGCCTTACCCGGTGAAATTCTTGGAGAACCCGGCACCGTAGTAATGGCTCCTTTAGGTCAAAAATGGAATGCCGATGGGGGAATTAATTTAACACAGAAACTATTTGATCAATCGGTGTTTATCGGATTGAAAGCGGCAAAATCTAGCCGGGAGTTCTACCAAATCAATCAGCAACTTACCAAGGAAAATGTAATCGAAAAAGTAGCTTCACAATATTACCACACCCTTATTTTACAAGCCAATCTGACTACGGTAGATACTACCTATCAAAATACCGTAAAGATTCAGCAAATCATTATAAGTCAATTTGAAAACGGACTGGCTAAAGGAATAGATGTCAAGCGTATTCAGGTAAAAGTGGCTAACCTTCAGGCGCAGCAACAAGAACTTCAGAATTCCATTCAAATCAGTAAAAACACCCTCAAGTTTTTAACCGGTTTACCTATGGAGATGATGATTACTGTAACGGAAGAGTCCTCTCCCCGCTTACCTCAAAATGAAAAAGAAGCTTTTGACTTCAGTTCACTCAACGCTTATCAATCGCTAACGAAAGAGAAAGAGTTACGCAACTATGCGTTACAGGAAAGCAAGGCAGCCAATTATCCTACCCTTAGTCTTAGCGCTCAGTATCATTATCAGGGGTTAGGCGATACCTTCCCCATTGGAAAGGATGAAACCCAGCAGGTGTACTGGACGGATTATTCCAGTATCACCCTTAACCTGCACATCCCTATTTTTTCAGGATTGAAAACACGCGCTAAAATAAGACAGGCACAATTAGATGTAGAAACCCTTCAACTGGACATAGAAGATAAAAAACTATCGCTTCGGGCAGATTTCGAAAACGCGAAAAATCAAATCAGAACTAGTGAAATTACGATTGAAAATCAGCAGCAAAATGTAGTACTGGCCAAAGAAGTCGTGGAAGATATTCAGAACAACTACACCAACGGACTCGCTCCACTAACTGATGTACTGGATGCCGAAACTTCCCTGATCGAAGCGCAAAATAATTATAACAAGGCGATACTCGATTATCGTCTGGCACTACTCGACTATTTAAAATCAAAAGGCGAATTACAAACCCTCTTAAAATAAGCAAAAAATGAAAAAAATAATATACACTATACTCATTGGCACCATTGTCCTTGGTGGGGCTATTTACCTCCTTCTTTCCAATAAAAAGCAAAATCAGCAGGAAACCGCTTTGATTACTCAAAAGAACGACGCTATTAGCGTTAAGGTAGATACGGTAAAACGTATTACCCCACAACTCAGCTATAGTAGTAACGGAACCTTTAAACCGGAACAGGAACTCATCGTCACCCCAGAAACTTCAGGCACCATTTTAAAAATTATGGTCAAAGAGGGCGATCAGGTACGGAAAGGCCAAACCCTGGCCTATCTCAAAAAAGATCAGGCCAATGTATTCTATCAGAATGCCAATGCCAATTACGAAAATGCCTTAGAGAATTATGAACGTTATCAACGGGCATACAAAACAGGCGGGGTAACCCAGGAGCAATTAGAACAAATGAAATTGCAGTTGGATAACGCAAAATCAAGTTTGGAAAATGCCAATTTGGATATTGAGGATACCCGCATTAAAGCTTCGATAAATGGTGTGATCAATAAAAAATTCGTAGAAACGGGAGCTGTTGTAAATACGGGTACATCCCTTTTTGAAATTGTAGATATCACGACTTTAAAACTTCGGGTAAGCGTCCCAGAACTACAGGTTTCTAATATTCGTGCAGGTCAGGAAGCGCAGATTCAATTAAACGTTTATCCCGATACCACATTTACCGGCAGCGTATCTTTTGTGGCCGCAAAAGCAGATGGTTCCCTTAATTTTCCGGTGGAAATCACCTTACAAAACAGCCAAGTCCATCCTATAAAAGCCGGGATGTACGCTACGTCCATTTTCAATTTTTCTTCCGAAGAAATACACCCGATAAGAGTTATTTCTCGCAATGCCTTTACCGAAGGTTTGGGAGAAAGTGATGTTTTTGTGGTAAAAAACAACCAAGTCCACCTGCAAAAAGTACGAACAGGTAGAAACCTTAATAATCAGGTAGAAATTCTTGATGGCTTACAAGTTGGAGACGTGGTTGTGACCAGCGGACAGATCAATTTAGAAAATCAATCTGCTATACAAATTATTCAATAAAAAAAGATATGAAACTAGCAGCAATACCTATCAAACGTCCTACAATTGTAGTGGTTCTTTTTACCATTCTTATTTTAGGCGGACTTTATAGCTACAGTAGGTTGGGCTATGAATTGTTACCCAAATTCAGCCTTAATTTAATTACTATTTCCACTCCATATCCCGGAGCTTCTTCCAGTGAAGTGGAAAATTCAGTAACGAAGAAAATCGAAGATGCCATCTCTTCGGTAGAAAATGTCAAAAAAATAGAATCGAAATCTTTCGAAGGACTTTCAACCGTAAGTTTAACCCTGACTTCGGATGCCGATGAGAATGAATCCTTAAATGATGCGCAGCGTAAAATAAATGCGATTGAAAAAGACTTACCAGACGATGTAGACCCCCCATCACTCAGCAAATTTTCGCTTAGTGATCTACCCATTATCACCATTGGTGCCACTGCCAATATGGAAGAAACCGCATTCTACGATTTACTGGATAAAAAAATAAAACCGGTACTTTCCAGCACCAAAGGCGTAGGCCAGGTCACTGTCATTGGAGGTTCCGAAAGGGAAATACAGGTAAATATTGATCCTGAAAAAGTAAAAGGCTTCAATTTAACATTGCCGCAGGTGGTCAGCATTATTTTGAGCTCCAATATTGATTATCCTACCGGAAATTTAAAGACCCGGCACAATCGGGTGCTGATCCGTTTATCAGGTAAGTATGAAAATGTGGAGGAGCTACGCAATTTGGTGGTGAGTTCCACCGATGGTATCCAGGTACGGGTACGTGATATCGCTGAAGTAAGGGACACCCAACAAGAAGTCACTAAAATTGCCCGGGTAAATGGCAAAGATGCTATTATAATGCAAGTAATGAAACAGTCGGATGCCAATGCTGTAGAAGTGAGTGAAGCCATTTACCGCAGTTTACAAGAAATGGAAGCGCAATATGCCGGCAATCAGGTGAAATTGCCTGTTGTAGATGACAGCAGTGAATTTACCTTACAGGCATCCGATGCTGTAATGCACGATTTAATATTAGCAGTGGTATTGGTCGCCGTGGTAATGCTGTTTTTCCTGCATACCATACGTAACGCTTTTATTGTAATGGTTTCCATTCCCGCATCTCTTATCGCCACGTTTATCGGGATGTACCTCTTGGGATATACCCTAAACCTGATGAGTTTATTAGGACTTTCGTTGGTGGTGGGTATTCTGGTAGATGATGCCATTGTAGTATTGGAAAATATCTACCGCCATATGGAAATGGGGAAAAACCGGGTTCAGGCCGCTTATGACGGGATGATAGAAATCGGATTTACCGTTTCTGCAATTACCCTGGTAATTGTGGTGGTATTTCTTCCTATCGCAATGAGTACCGGGTTGGTTTCCGATTTAATTTCCCAGTTTTGTGTTACCGTTATCCTGGCAACCTTATTTTCCTTACTTTCTTCCTTTACCATTGTTCCCTGGCTTTCTTCCCGGTTTGGGAAACTAGGAAAAATCACGGGTAAAAATTTCTTTGAAAGAATCATTTTAAGCTTTGAAAAAGGACTGGATAAATTCACCCATTTTGTAAGTGGTTTATTAAAATGGTCGTTGGTTCACAAAGGAAAAACCACCCTCATTGTGATGGTATTATTTATAGGTTCGTGTTCGCTTTTGGTAATGGGATTTATTGGTGGGGAATTCCTTCCTCCGGTAGATCGCGGACAGTTTGTGGTACAATTGGAACTCAACAAAGATGCCTCTTTGGAAAACACGAATCTGGCTACTCAAAAAGCGGAAAAAATACTGAGTCAACATCCTGAAGTTAACCGCTTAGTCACTACTGTGGGGCAAAGTAGTGACGGAACTGTGGGCACTCAGGAAACTCCTTTTAAATCTGAAATTACGGTAGCCTTAGTCGATAAAGCCAAGCGGAAAGATAAAACCACCGTATTTGCCGCCCAGGTGAAACGGGAATTACAACAAGCCCTGGTGGGGGTGAAAATTAAAACCGCTACGGTAAGTATTGTAGGAGGCGCTGATGACGCCCCGATATCCCTGACCATTACTGCTCCCAATTATACAGATGCCTTGGAATTTTCTAAAAAAGCGCTGGATTCTTTGGCAAAAGTTCCGGGAGCTACCCAAATAAAAAGCAGTGCAGAAAAAGGGAATCCTGAAGTACAGGTTTCCATAGACCGGGATAAAATGGCGGCTTTAGGGATTGGATTACAGGATGTGGGAATGGCTATGCAAACCGCTTTTAACGGCAATACCGATGGAAAATTTCGGGCTGGGGCTTATGAGTATGACATTAATATTAAATACAATGCAGGGCATCGGTTGTCTATTCAGGACGTGCGCGATATTTCTTTTGTGAATGCTGAAGGCAAAAGGGTGAAATTATCACAATTTTCGACTATTACGGAAGGTACTGGGCCTAGTTTTCTGGAACGTCGGGACAAAAGTGCCGCAGTGACTATTTCTGCACAAGCGGCAGGAAGACCTTCCGGCGATATTGCCGCCAATTGGGAAGAAGCTTTTGCCAAGATTCCACGAGAAAATGGCGTAAGTTATATCTGGGGTGGCGATATGGAAAACCAGTCGGATAGCTTCAGAACTTTACTCATCGCATTATTAGCCGCTATTATTCTGGTCTATCTTATTCTGGTGGTGTTATATGACAGTTATCTCTACCCATTGGTAGTGCTATTTTCCATTCCGCTTTCCTTTATTGGCGCTCTTTGGGCCTTGGCGCTTACCAATAATGCCCTGAACATATTTACCATTTTGGGAATTATTATGGGTATTGGCTTGGTGGCGAAAAATGCGATTCTTCTGGTCGATTTCACCAATCATCAGAAAGCCGAAGGGTTGGATACTTTTACGGCCCTTGTAAATGCCAATCACGCCCGGTTACGCCCTATTCTAATGACCACCATAGCAATGGTCATTGGTATGATTCCTATTGCACTGGCCAGTGGTGCCGGTGCTGAATTGAACAACGGACTGGCCTGGGTAATCATTGCCGGACTTATCAGTTCACTGCTACTCACTTTGATTGTGGTACCGGTAGTTTATTCCGCTTTCGATAAGCTGGCTCTAAAATTCAAAGGAAAAAACCACAATGCGGAGGCCATCAATAATTTGGTCACCTCAAAAAATTAAGGGGATGCCCACACGGCTTAAAGAAAAAAACGAAACGAATAGGATAATCTGGTACAACGATGTATATCAACAACTATAAAGCAACGGAAATAGCTATCATTATATGTAGTTGGATGCTGGCCCTTCTTCTTTTTGCTTATTTAAAATTTGGGGATGTTAATGATGCCTTTTTAATCCAATGGTATGATAAACAACTATTTTTTAATAAGAATATTTATAGTGTTGCCTTGGCATACGGCCTCTTGTTGGGATCGCTTTTAAGCATTATACATTTATATGTTTATCCTAGAATTATCCAGACCCCTTCTTTTACCAAAAACATCATTGCGAGGAGCGTATCTTTTTTAGTGTGTTTTAAAACCGCTGATATTCTTATCAGCTTATTGTATAACGGACTTAATGATTTTCATTTAAGCTATTCCAACCAAAATAGCATTTTAAGAAGTTTATTCCTATACGCTGTAATTATCAATTTTCTAACTGATTTTTTCTTATTAATGCGAAAAAATTTAGGGCCAGATTACTTCTTTAACCTTATAAGGGGGAAATACCATAGACCACGGGAAGAAAACAGAATCTTTATGTTTTTAGATTTAGCTTCTTCCACTACAATAGCGGAAAGAATAGGCCATATTGCTTATAGTTCCTTACTACAGGACTGCTTTAGAGAACTTACGCCATTACTACTTAAAAACAATGCCAGCATATACCAGTATGTAGGTGATGAAGCTGTGATCACCTGGAAAATCAATAAGCATACGAATAGGAATCAATGTTTAGATTTATTTTTTTCTTTTCAGAAAAGATTACAACAAAAGAAAGATTACTATTCGCAAACCTACCATACTGTACCTTTTTTTAGAGCATCTATTAATGAAGGCAGGATCGTAATGTCGACCGTGGGGGAACTAAAAATGGAAATCGTATATCACGGTGATGTTCTAAATACCGCGGCTAGAATACAGTCACTTTGCAAAAATTACCATACTGATCTTTTGATTTCAGAAAATTTCTATCAGAATATTAAGGAAGAAAAAGTATACATATTCAAGTGCTTCAATAATATAGCTATTAGCGGAAAAGATGAAAAAATAAATATTTATAGTGTAAATCGTAACTAATAATGAAACATATAAAATGGAAAAATGGTTTGGCCATAGCCTGTGGAGTTTTTACAATTGTTTTTCTCTCCATTGCCTTCGCATTGCTGGAAAGTCAGATATATCCAGAATCCACTGAATTATTTGGAAAGATAAGTTTAAGCATTCACGAGTGGTATTTACTTCTTTTAAAATTAAGTGCCAACCTTTTTAGTTGTTTTTTAGGCGGGTTGGTCATCGCTTTTATCAGTAAGAAAATCCAAAATATAATTTGGGGAAGTGCTTTTATCACCCTAATTATTATTTGGTTATGGTATAGCACAAAGAATCCTACGCTATTTTGGATTGTTTCAATTCTTGGGATTTTTCCCAGTATGTATTTGGGGCACCGTTTGATAAGAAAAAACTGAGAAATTTTTATCTAATTAGATCAAATCAAAAGCCTTCAAAATCAATGACTTTGAAGGCTTTGTTGGTATTGTGAGCTATATAGTTTGGACCCTATCTTAAAACCCCTTTATTCATTGACTTTATCCAATGCAACCTTGCAATTGTGAACCGTTTTGAAAATTTACTTTCGTCAGGATTAAATTTTTATAAATATAGTAATTTTTATTTTTTCTTTTGATGATAGGAATTCATAACCCGGAGGTTCCGAGTTCAAATCTCGGTCTCGATATAATAATAACAAGGCTTTCGAGAAATCGAAAGCCTTTTGTTTTTTAATGGGTACAGAATTTCACCTTTTTCAAATAAATTAATAACTATAAATTATATCGGATTTTACTTCCTGAAATTCATGATCATCATTCAATAATTTGAAATCCCATGATAACACCTCTTCAAATCTCTTACCTATAAACTTTAAAGTAAAACTATGTAGTCCCTTTTCTAAAGCTACAAAACCTTTTTTGGTCACCTTTCCATGAATACCATCATTATCAACCACCTGAATAGTATCTATTGAAAGAATCGAACCGTCATTGGACGTACTTCTAAAACAATACATTCCACTTTTAGGAACATTAATAAATCCCATATAGATAACACCAAATTTATTTTTTACAGGATCACGAATTTCTGTGACATTAAAATTTCTAACCTTACCTGATCTAATGGCTTCCAGACCATTCATATCACCAACCTTATTAAATGCTCCTTCATAAAAATCATAATGAACCCATCCTTTTGATAATCCTTTTATATTAAGACTCTTCAAAAGAGCAGTTTTCTTAAATGTTTTCTGAACGACTTCCGTTTCCATACCATCCGCGAGTATTAATTTTGCCTTAACCGTAGTGGTGTGATCTAAAAAAATAGAATCCTTATAGACTTTTGAATCCATATTAGGCTCTGTACCATCTAAAGTATAATGCAACTTCGCATTAGCCAGAGCGCCTTTCATTTCAAACTTCATATTATCAAGGAAGACAGCACGTTCTGAGAAAGAAATGAGATTGGAAGGAGAAAAAATTTCAAAATCTTTAACTCCTTCTAAAGCCAAAGGAAGTTCAAGGTCAGTCATAGGTTTATAGCCAATTTTATAAAATAATTTAATTGGGGCTATAGATACTTTATTATCACTATCATTTGGGGCAGATTCTCTATAATCCCATGGAATTTGGATACTTCTATTGGATTGAGGTGGTATCGTTAGATTCCATGCATTTTTTCCATAAGTTAGTTCGGAATGATCAAATAACTGTCCGTTAAAATATAATGTATCAGAACCAGAATTATAAATCGGAAAAACCAATTCTCCTCGAGATTGATCTTTATTTCTAAATGAAATACTTTTGAATGCAGCAGCATTTGAAAGTGCTTTTATATTCTTATAATCATCTTTAGTTGCGATATCGGGCTTTAAAACCCCTTCTAAGGTTAAATTGGTGAAACTTGGCTCATCATCTTTCATAGTTACCCAGGTTATATGATCAAATTCCCCCATTCTAGGACCTCTTAAACGCCCACTTCCTCCCGTGGTTCCTAAAACAATATAATTATTTCCTTTTCGGGTTTCTTGAGAATATCGATGACGATGCCCGGCTACAACCGTGTAGCGATCATTCAAAAGACTTTCAATTCTCTCAAAGCCGCTATTCCTATAATTCCAAAGAGGATGATGCATCATTACAAATGTCCAGCGAACATGCGAATATTGTTCCAGCACATTCTTAAAATAAGAATACTGCTCATCTCCAATTTCAGAAAAGGTATCCATAGAATTTAAAACAAGGAATAGAACATCCTTATATAAAAAATGATAATACGTATGGCCGTATCGTTTTTCCCATTCTTTAGTCATTACCGGATTGGTCACATCATGGTTTCCGGGCAAATAGAAGTAACGCATTTTTAAAGGATTCACTATAGAGCCCTTTCCGAAAACCCCGGGGCGATGACCGAAGGTTCGATCCGAAATAATAGCAAATTTAAAATTACCAGTAGCATTATTAAAAGCTTTGGCTGTCCATGGTACATTACCATCAACATTCTCAATTCCAGCTTTAAAATATGCTTCCTGCGCATTTAAAAAACAACTTATAAAAAGAAAAACAAAAACAACTCTGTATACATTCATGGTTATGGAGTTAGATCAAATCTCAGGATAATTAGTACTTCAATCATAGCAATGATGATAGTGACCGAATCACTTTGACCGATTTTAAAATTTTTACTAATGACCATCAATAAGAAAAGTATATAATCTAAGGATGATATCTATGAGAACTTTAATTATAACCTTTTCTCTAATAGCAATACAACTATAATACAATTGAGGTCTATTCTTATTTGTTAAAATTTTAATTTAGTTGCTAAAGCTTATAAAATAATTTGGAAGTTCTATGTGTTTTTTCCTGACTTTGACACTTTTTTCGTATTCATTTTGTAATTAATACAAATTCATTCAGTTAGATTTTTTAGTTCAAAAAAAAGGGTGACGCAGCGGTGAAAATTGTTATTTTTACTTATGCTTTTTCGTAAAAAGAAAAATCGATCTGGGACTACTAGCGTGGTGATAGTTGAGAAGCGCTTGGGAAAATTCAAGCATATCAAAACCATCGGTGTTAGCAGTGATAAAGAAGAACTAGAAAGACTACATACCAAGGGTCGAGAAGGGATTTTAAAACACTCTGGCACGGCAGATATTTTTGATGATTATCAGCGTGAAGTAGTGGTAAAGCTTATAACTGATCAGTTATTATCGAATATTGTATCGTCCTAAAGAAACAAGAACCTAACATTTTTAATTGCACATTAATTACAACTTATATCATGATAAATAGTAAATCTGGGATGCTAATTACGCTCTTTGCATTTTTTTTTAACGCTTTTTATTTTTTTTCTTTTGCTCAAGGTAGTGTAGAAGCTCTTCGGCCACCTAAAAACGGAGGCACCTATGTAATAGCTCATCGTGGAGCACATCAAGATGTTCCCGAAAACACCATTGCCGCCTATCAAAAAGCTATAGAGATAGGGTGTGATTTTGTGGAAATAGATTTAAGGAAAACAAAGGATGGTAAATTTGTAAGCATCCATAATGAAGATATAGATGCTTATTTTAAAGGAAAGAAAGGGAAGGTCAACTCTTTTTTATTTTCAGAACTAAGGGAAATGCCATTAGCTAAAAAAGAAAATGACACCAACGATTATTTTATTCCAACTTTAGAGGAAATCTTAAAGCTTTGTAAAGGCAAAATAGGAATTTACCTTGATTTAAAAGAAGCTGATATCAAAGGACTGGTTCAAACTATCAAGGCTTTTAAAATGGAAAAAGATATTGTATGGTACATTTACCCTAAAGAGCGTGAAGCAATACAGGAATTAAACAGATACTGTCCAGAATGTTTGGTTATGCCGGATCCAGGAAATGAAAGACGATTAAAAAAAGTATTAAATAGGATTAAACCCAAATTTGTTGCCAGTGATATGGGAGTTCTAACGCCTACTTTTTTAACTACTGCATATTCGCAAGAGGTAAAGGTCTTTGTTGATGATGCAGCTGCTAACACCAACGAATGGCAAAAAATCATTGATTGGGGCGTAGATGGAATACAAACCAATCATCCTCAAGAACTGATTGATTTTTTAAATCGCAAAAAGTAAATTTAAATAAATTTAGAAAATTAAGCAGATTCCAAAATTCCACTTTTAATTAATGTGTAATAGTTTCGATTAGGTCTGACAGTTAAGTTTTTTTAGGGCATTTGGTTCCCTGAATAATTAAATCGGACAGGCTAATTTACTCCAACACCTGTTTCTTGTGAACTTGCCTTTATTAAAGCTAAGATATTTTCAAATTGTAAATCCAGCATTTTTTCATCTGCTAAATGTTTCCTAACGATCAAGGTCTGCATGGAGTCTTACCAAAACAGTGTTTCCCGCAGTGGGGCCTTTTGTGATTGTAATAGTGCAACCATGGGGCAAGCTCTGCTTGTATTTTCTTGATAGTGGAATAGATATTTTTTCTAAAGGCAATAGCGGAAAATTCATAATGTTCTCTTTGACCGAAAATTTATTACCCCTATCGGTGAATATCCTCAATAAGAATGGTTCTTGCTCTTTATAAAATAGCAGTACGGGATCATTAAGCATATCGGCCGATACCAATGCATTTTTTCGGTCATAAAGTTTAGCGTAAGCTACCTTGCAGTAAGTATCAATAAAGGTTTGCTGTTAGATCCTTCCCACATCAGACCCAGAGAAAATAATCAAAAAAATCTTATTTATCCATAACCTGAAAGTAAAGACTAAAAACCAGGTACTCTTCCCTTTTAAAGAACAAAAAGTAATTCAATCTCATTAGAAAAGTTAGAATAAAAAAAGCGTTGCTTGGACCCAAGGCTTTTTAAAAACAACTATTGAAATGACCATAGCTTTAATTATTACATAAGAATCAAAAACAGATAAAAATTAAAAAAATGTTTAACTGAATTTTAAATAATTAATCATTCCAGCCTATTTTTAGGGATGTAAATTCTTTGACCTTAAAAATTTTAATAAAATTTCAGGCTCATCGGTTTGTATGATATTGGCTCCTTTTTTAAGGATTTCCTCATAAACAATTTCCATATGTCCTTTCCCCATTTGTTCGTCATATGTTCCCAGTGTATTGATCCAAACTTTCGCTTTATTTTTATTGATTAATTCTACCACTTCTTTTGTATAAAAATCGTCATCAATATGAACTACAATAGGCTTAAACCTCGCAATAGCTGAATCAGCCATCTGATATGAGTAGGCACGCGGCATTAATTGGGCTGATTTCTTTAAAGCTTTAATACTATCTAATTGATCATAATCGTTATCAAAATAAAACACTTCTCTGTCAGGGACATTTTCTTCTACGGTCGTAAGAATACCTTCCACGTTATCGGTTTTCATATCTACGTCGACCATAATCTTTCCTTTGGTAATCTTTAAAAACTCCTCGAAAGTAGGTACGGGCTCCTCACTTATTTTTCCGGAAGGTGATTTTAGTCGATATTTACGAATCTCTGCTAAGGTCATATCCTCTACTCTGCCTTTGCCCGTAGTGGTACGATCTATTTTGGAATCATGCATTAAAACTAAGTGACCATCTTTCGTTGTTCGTAAATCAACTTCAATAATATCTACTCCAATTTCTATTGCATTTTTAGTGGAGGCCAATGAATTCTCAAAATTGTCTAAATGCGCTCCCCTATGGGCCGCAACCAAAATCATTTTAGAATTAGAATTATTGAAAACTTTCAGAGTGTCTTCTAGATCACCAGCAATTTTTGATGCTGCACAAGACATCAATAAAGAAAGCATTCCAATACCCAAAAATTTAAAAATCTTCATCGTTTATGTTACTATTGATTACTAAGAAATAACTTTAAAATAAATGTATGATCTTGAAAAATATCTCAAGATTTAAAATTAGACTCTAATTATATGCTCATCGGTCTAAGAATATTATTCGGGTTTCACGAAATCTTCTTTTAATCGTGTAGGAGTATCTGGCATCATATTTATCAATTTCTTTTTTCCATTCTTTTTTATAATTTTAAAGGAATCATAAAGTGTACCTATAGGAGTGTAAGCCCCATAACTGATAGAATTTTCAGAAACCGTAATGATCTGAAAAAGTTGTATATACTCCCCTCTTCTAACCATCCATTCCTGATCTTTTGATTCATACATTTTTGGGCCACTTACCGATACTGCATATACAGTCCCAATATCTTTAACGACGGTTAATCCTTGACCTTTATTTTCAGGAAACCCTCTGGCATAGGTGTGATCGTGTCCTTGTAGCACTAAATCTACCCCGTACTTATCAATTAGCGGTTTTATTGCTTCTCGTAATTCCCAGTTATCACGCCCTTCTGCAGTAGAATAGACAGGGTAATGAGTAAAAATAGTGGTCCACTTTTTTGTATTTGCTTTTAATACAGATTCCAACCATTCTATTTGAGCATTTCTTGATTCTATACTTTCATCAAAAGCTTCACTATCTATGGAAATCAACTTCATATCCTGATAATCAATAGAAAAACAGGTTTCTTGCAAATCCTCTGTAGGTCCATTTTCAGGAAGTGTAAACTGTGGTCTCCATAGCGAAGTTAAAACCCCATCCCTATATTCATGGTTACCGGGAGTCATCACGCTAGGTACAGTAGCATGAATAAAACTACCAGCATAAAACCATTCTCCCCATTCCAAATTAGAGTCTCTGTCATTAACCAAATCGCCAGCATGAAGCATGAAATCAATTTCTGGAAATTTACGGTACGAGCTTCTTATCACTCGCGACCACAAGGATTTGATGTGATTTTGAGCATCTCCAAAATAAATAAAACTAAAAGGTTCGCTCTTATCTGTTTTAGCCGTTTTAATTTGGAACCACTCACTCCAGTAATCATCATTTTTATCGCCATTTCCTACTCGGTATACATAAGTGGTATTGGGCTGTAAATTGTTAACTAACGCAGAGTGATAGGTAGCCTTTACCAAAGCTTCATTTCTATTTTGATTTTCAATTTTCTGAGAATTCGCTTTAATTCTGCGTATATCACCTAATAAAAATTCCGGCCCTTCAGTTGCTAACGCTACCTCTACAACTCCATTTGAAACATACTGATCTGTACGCCAGTTTACGGCAAAAGTATGTGCTTGATCATCGGTTAGATTAGATATTATACGATCGGGAGTACTCGAAGGAAATATTAATTTGTGAGCAGGGGTTTCTAAATGCTCCAAATAATGCGAATGATGGTGAGGTGAACTATCAGTATGTTCATGCTGCGCTTGCAATCTATAACTAACTAAAAGAATGATGAATAAAACCTTTAGACTTCTTTTCATTTTTTTATTTTTTGAAATTTGATACTTATAATTTTTCGATGAAATCAATGATGCCTTAATATTACCTTATTAAATAAAAACGTGTTTCACTGTTACATTACTATTACATCATTTTTAATTACTGTAATTGTATGTTTCCTAAGCTTGACCAATAAAATTTTAAATATTCTCTCTCGAAGCCTATAAAAAATGAAGAAAAAATCATTGGTTTAAAAATTTGAGGCTTCTCATTTACATTCTCATTTACCAGTAATCCTAGTATTTTTACTATGACATTCCTCTAAGATCGATGAATGAATTAGTTCCCAGGAATCCTTAAAATATTCTTAACAAAAGAAAATAAAACCAAATAAGAATAGTACAATTATTTTACAAATATCTCATAGAATCTTAACCATCATGGACAAATTTTATATGTAATATTGAACCGAGAGTTAATATTATAACATATGGAATTTATTTTTCACAAAATATATATCCCAAATAATCACTCTTTTATTACAAGAGAACTAGATCTTACTGATGATACAATTATCCATTCTCATAAAAATATAGAACTCAATTATATTGTCTCTGGCACTGGCAGAAGAATTGTGGGCGATAATATTTCAAATTTTGAAAAAGGAGATCTTGTCCTAATGGGTGCCGAACTACCGCATTGTTGGGAATTGCTGGATGCAGATAAAAACGAAAAGCCCCGTTGTATAGTAACTCATTTTTCTGAAGAAATATTACTTAATGAGTATTTTAAAATGCCAGAATTACAAAATATTCTTCTTCTAATAAATCAGGCAAGTCGTGGTATTCAATTTAAAGTTGAAAATGATAGGGAAATACTCAATATTCTATTAAGACTTTCTAAAAGTGAAGGTCTGGAATATTATATTAGCCTGCTTCAAATTTTTAATCTCCTTCTAAAAATTGAAGACAAAAAGAAGTTATCCAATCCTTTGAACCAATCTTCTATATTCTCCAATAACATCGAAAAAATTAATAAAATATATGAATACGTTTTTTTAAATATTCAAGAAGGTATTAATCTTGAAGAAGCTTCTTCAGTAATAAATATGGCACCAAGTTCTTTTTGTAGATTTTTTAAAAAGAAAACTGGCATTACCTTTATGGAATATGTGAAAAACGTACGGGTAGGAATGGCCGCAAAACTTCTGGCAGAGACCGATAAACAAATCACCGAAATATGTTATGAAAGTGGCTATAATAATTTGGCTAACTTTAATCATTATTTTAAGGTAAGCATGGGCGTAACTCCTACAGAATACAGAAAAAACTTCAGATAGTTTTATATTTAGGGACCATACGTTTTCATTTTCCAATAAGCACCCACATTTCTATTTCATAGGCAATCCTTAACCTATCTATATCCTATATTTCTATGAGCAAAGATTAATACTTAAGCATTTTGCTTCAATTATTCAAACATCAATTCATATCGAATTCTAAAAATATGCAAATATGTCAAGATTCCATGCAAACTGTATAATATATAAGTGGCGCATCACTTCATGAATTGATTAATTTGTTTTAAAATGAATTTCATCTTTAGTTAATAATCTAACCTCATCATTGTTATGGCAAAAATTACACTATACTATCTTTTAGTCATTTCGATAATTTTAGCCTCGTGCAAAGATTCTAATAAAAAAGAAGATCAGGTTTCTAACATACCCATTTATAAAGATATTCCCTATCAACAAGATTATAGTATAAAATATAATCTTACCAATGATGAACAAATTTCCAAAGCCTATATGGATAGGAATGGTGTTATACAAATTTTGTCTGATAAGGGAATTTTACGTACGAATGATGGACAATTTTTATATCCAGGAGCACTCGTTGAAGATAAAACCTACAGAACCTTAGCCGATAAAAATATTAATGGCTTTACGCTGTACAAGGATCAATTTGTGTATTTAGATGATAAAGCAGTACTAAGTAATGCTTGGGCAGGTAACCTTTATTTGTCACATGGGCTTCCAAATGCTAAATATTTAGCCGGCGGGGAGAATTTTGATTTTTTAATAAGCGATGGTAAGACATTAGAGTTTATTTCCAACGATAAATCACCATGGACAATAGAAATAAATGACAAAGTATTAGCGCTATTATATGATTCTCAAAATAAAATATTTTGGATTTTAGGAACGCAAAGCATTTCTAGTTTTGACCCTGCTAAAAATAAATTCAATACTATACCACAAGAGGAAGAATTAACAGCCTTCACACTTTTCAAAGGCAAATTAATTCTTGGGACATCAAATGGATATTTTAAAATAAATACAACAACAGGAAAAAGAGAAGGAAACATACGCAACCAATTACCTGTAAATAATATTACCGCTATTAACATAATTAATGAGTGCCTATGGTTTGGATCCCCTCAAGGTGCTTTTAAACTACGCAGTGATGGTAAATTTGATTACTATTATGGAAAACGCTGGTTACCCAGTAACAATATAAAACATATTTCCCAAGGAAAAGATGGATCTGTTTTGATTGTTACAGATGCTGGTTTAGGTAAAATAGTATTTAAAAACATGACTCTTTATGATAAAGCTCAATATTATGAAAAACAAGTTCGAGATCGTCATATCCGTTTGGGCTTAAATGCAAGCTTAGTAGACATGGACAATGGCAATATTGACTCTGGTCGCCTATCAGATTCCGACAACGATGGTTTATGGACATCTATGTATCTTGCCGGTCAGGTTTTTAGATATGCAGTAACTCAATCGGAAGAAGCGCTACAAAACTGCAGAGAATCTATGGAAGCAATGGAGCGATTATTTAATATAAATCCTGTCCAAGGCTTTCCCTCTCGATCTTTCGAGCGTAGTGGCTATATTGAAAAACTAAGTGATCCAGAAAGATGGCAGCACTCAACCGACCCGAAATGGGATTGGAAAGCTACCACAAGTAGTGATGAAGTCATAGGGCATATGTTTACCTATGGTGTTATGGCTGAATTAATGGAGAATGATTTAAAGGATCGCGCCATAATCCTTATGGATACCTTAATGAGCCATATTGTTAGCAACGATTTGTATATGGTTGATTTTGATGGAAAACCAACAACATGGGGGAAATGGAATCCAGATTATGTAAATGAGAGACCAAAAATGGTTGGAGATAGAAAGATCAACTCTTCTAATATTATTGCCATGTTGCAAACAGCATATCATTTTACAGGAAAAGAAAAATATAAAAGAAAGACCTTTGTATCTTATGACCAAGCATGGGTATTTAGAGAATCTAATGAGACCGATGAATGAAATCGCAACAGCACCCAGCGATGCCGATGATTGGAGTAAAATGCTTTCTGAATCATGGAACCATTCTGATGACGAAATGTACTTTCTAGGCTATTGGGGATTATATAATTATGCTTTAAATGATACGCTTAAAGAAAAATATAAAAAATCGATTATAGACCATTGGGAAGCGGAACGTCCCGAAAAAGATGGAGCCTGGAATATTATGACGGCCATAACCGGTACCTCTACATTTGATTTAGATGAAGCCATATGGTATCTACAACAACACCCTTTAGATCTAATTACATGGGACATCAAAAACAGTCATAGAAAAGATATTGAATTTATTTCACCTAATTTTAGAGAACAGACCATTAAAGAAGTTCTTCCCCCAGATGAAAGACGTATACAACGTCATAATGGCAATATGTTTAAGTTAGATAAAATAGGAAGTGACGGCGCGGAAGAATATTCCGCAGGAGATATATGGCTTCTTCCCTACTGGATGGGTAGATATATAGGGGTAATAAGCGAACCTCAATAAGAAAGCTCTCTCGGCTATAGCAGTAGATTCTTTTAAGTTTTTTATCGCTGTCCACATCTAATAATTGGGTATTTCAGATCATAAGCTAAAAATAGTTTCTCTTATCAATATAATTTTGATTCCGCGACTCAAATTCAATTTTTAACACCATGAGTATTTTTTAGATCATAAAAATCAGGTCAATTTTAAGTCTTACCCGATCGATAATAGATAATAAAATTAAAGAAATTCCTCAATCAAAAAGACTTCTTAAAACAGCGGCTGTAAACGAACGATGAAGCATAAAATTTCAATTAAATATTTAAGCTAGTGTTTTTCACAAAAAAGATAAAAAGAAATAGGTATCAGGAATAGCATTTCATCATTAAAGAAGCTTGCAAATAGCTCATCTTTTTAATATTTCAAAACACCATTAATAGTGCTATTTCACCTATTCGAATCTTATACTCACCCCAGGATAAAAAGTAATTTTAAGTACACCATCTTTTGTAGACTTCTTGTAAAGACGAAATTTGGGCGTACTTAAAAACAAAGTAATAATTTATTTCAATTCAAATCATTTAAAACAATTCCATTTCCTTCTTTCCCATTTTTTTAATAAAAGATAGCTCTGCTGTGTTATAAATTGGCCAGGAAATTAATATACTTGGTTCCAAAAATCTAATTATCATATTCCCTTTAGCATAGTCAGACTAGGGATTCGTAATAACTATAAAAGTTATACGGCTTTTGAAAATCTATTTTCTGTACGTTTTTAAATTCTCTGATCAACAGCATCTAAACGAACTATAAAAAAATTGCCTGAGAAAACCCAGGCAATTTAAATCAAACAAACTATTCAAACAAATTCACACAATTAAACTTACATATCACCATGGATTCGATACTCCCTGTACAATCCACGGTCGCGCATATGGGCTATCATTTGGATCTGTAGTACTATAAGGAGTGGACTCTAATGAAGCAGCCCCAACCGCATTATTTACGCTGTTATTATTAATTTCGTCATCCGGATAAGTGAATCTTAATGGCATCACTTCTTCTCTTGCAAATGGTCCAGGATTCAAATTAGGAAGACCTGTCCTTCTCCAATCTATATAGGCTTCGTCTCCATTAAACATATTTGCAATCCATTTTTGTTCCATTATTTGTACTAATGTACCATCAAACTTAACTTTAGGATGATTGATATAGCGATCATAAGAATCTACAAGACCCCAGGCTTCTAAAGAAGCTTTTATACCTTCTAAGTAATGCTCTTCAGCGCCAGATCCCCAACCTCTCAAAGCTGCTTCTGCTTTTAAGAATGATAATTCAGCATAAGAAAACAACCGGGCTTTTAAAAAATTCCCGCCGTCTTCTTTTTGATTGAAAACTTGGTTCATTGTAGAGACATATGCATTGGTCCCTCCTCTTGAGCCTTCTGAATTCAAGTTATATTGATAGGGATCAACGCCACTTACCGCTACTGGTAAACCCACATACACACTACTGGTATCAATAAGCGTTTTCCCGGCTTTTAAGTCTTCACTATAAGTATCAGGAGCATATATTGCATAGTTATTCGCTTCTAAAGTTTCTTCATTAATATAACGAACACCATCAGATTCTACAATATCTGCTTCACCAGGAACCTCAGCTGCCGGTACTACTTTAGTTGGAATCAAAACAGGTTCAAACCAAATAGAAATTCGAGGATCTTCTAATTCTTTTAATTTATCTGTTAAGGTAGTACAGGGTTTCACTCTGTGGAAGTCTGATGCTGAACCAAACTGACCGCTATTTGGCCAGGATTGACTGTCAATACCTCCAATATAATCCAACACAAGTTCATCCTCAATATTATCTATTAAAGGCTTAGATAGCATTTTAGTCACTCCTTCTCTAGCAAAAACAGGTAATTTTTCTGATAAGCGCATATAGTACCGTAATGCTAAAGAGTTTGCTAATTTTTGCCATTTGGAGGCATCTCCATTATAAAACAAATCTTGACTTTCCACAACTTCATCAAAATTATTTCCTTCCAAAAGTTCCGAGGCTTTTTCTAAATCTGAAATTATAGCCTTATAAACCATTTCTTGTTTATCATATTCTGGTCTTTCTCCCTCTAAATCTCTGCCATTTAATGCTTTAGAGTAAGGAATATCCCCATAAAAATCGGTTAAATTCCCAAACAACATCGATTTTAATATTAAGGTAACCCCTTCATGAAATTGCAATCCAAGTGCTACAGCTCTTTCATGAGCTACCTTATTAGTTCGCAACAAATTGTAATTAGAAGACCAAATGCTACCTGTTTTCCAATCGTAGCGATTATCAGACCAGGAGTCTTTTTGTATATATTGAGCTCCAGCTCCTGTATCACCGGCATACCCTCTTTCGGTGGTAGTGGTAGCAAGGCCAGTCATTACCGTGCTTATTAATAAATTCGGATCTACTACACTAGCCTCGATCCCGTTCGGGTTTTCATTAATTTCCATAAGTTCATCGTCACAGGACACCATTATAAATAAAGGAACTATAAGAAATAGAATAACTGTATTTTTAATTAATTTCATATTCTTATTTTTTATTTAAAAACTTGCATTTAATTTAAAACCAACTGGAATTGCCCAGGGTTGAATATTATACCTTTCAACCCCTTGAGAAAGGTTTCCTCCAGAATATTGAAACGCTGATTCAGGGTCAATATTAATACCCGCTTTAGTCCATAAAATGATATTTCGGCTAAATAAGGAGAGTGATAAATTACGCATTGACACTTTTTCTGCTATTGCTCTAGGGAAACTATAACTAATGGAAATTTGTCTAAGCTTTACATAATCGGCATCAAAGGTAGAGGCTCTTGTAAAATCCCAAGGGTAATTGTCTCCGTAAGTATGATATTGAGTTCCGGGACCACCGATATTTTCTTGTTCTGCAATAAAATTTCCGTTTTCATCATATTTCCCTATAACTCCTGGTAAAAATACACCATCATTTAGGCCATCGATAGGAAAACCTCCATCTTCCGCAGTTGGGCCTCCAACGAGTGGATAAAATTCGCCATTTGGAGATAAAAATTTATCGGCATTGTTTTTAATATAGGTAGGAATATCTCCTACATTACTTAAATTATGAACCTTATTTAGCCATCGTGTGGTCTGCAGATCTGATTCACTATATCTATGAGTCTGCGAAACGAATTGTCCTCCATTTCTCCAATCAAAGTTCATAGATAGATTCCAATTTTTGTATTGAATAGAGGTTTGTAGTCCCATTTTAAAATCTGGATTATAATTACCAATTACAGGAGCTACTCTATTGCCATTTTCATCAGATAATGTTCGATCACTATTTTCCCAACCTTCATCATCCAAAAGTGGCCATCCGTAATACGGAGAATTCTCATCTTCTACTCTAACCAATTTTCTATCTACAATCTGGCCAACTTCTTCCCCTACCCATGTATAGGCACCTCCCTTGGCCTCACTCCAGAAATTAACATAATCGGTACCCTCTGCGAGTTTTGTTATAATTGTTTTATTGGTGGTAAAGGTTAAATTCATATTCCAACGAAGATTTTCTCCATCTATTACCGTTCCACCTAAACTAGCTTCATAACCTTTACTATTTAAGTTTCCTGCGTTAAAGAGTTTACTCGTAGCGCCCGATGAAATTGGTAATGATTTTTGAAATATTTGATTTTCATTATTCGACTCATAATAAGTAAAATCCATAGTAAGACGATTCCTAAAAAGTGATAAATCAATCCCATACTCTGTAGAAGTATTTAACTCTGCCTTAATTTTGTCATTTTTTAAAGCTTGACTTACTGCCAATTGAGATGCTGCTCCCCAATCCCCATTATTGCTGAGTATCGCATATAAATTATAAGGACTTGTATCGTTACCTGCCTGTGCCCAACCTACACGTAATTTAAATAAAGACACGTTGGTTCCCATATTAAAAATTTTGTTGGCTAGGATACTCGTAGAAACAGATGGATATAAAAAACTATTGTCATTTTCAGGTAGTGTACTAGACCAATCATTTCTAACGCTTGCGTCTATGTAAATCATATCTTTATATCCTATATTCCCTAAAGCATACAAACTATTAACCCGTTCTTTTGATATTCTTTCTGTATAATCGATATTATCAGCAGCAATGTTTGATAATAAAAACAAGTTGGGAACAATTAAACCAGAACCTCCATTTTTTGTTTGGGTAGATACAAAACTATTATCCACATTTCTTGTATTACCACCACCAGATAGTGTAAAATCAATATCTTTACTTAATTTATCACTGTAGGACAATAAGAAATCAGCATTACTCTCTACCCCTGTAAGGTTTTGTATGCCGTATGCTCCATTCATTTCTCTATTAAAACCACTTGATATTCTTGTTTCTCGATCTTCGTTAGAGTCATTATATGTAAATCGAGCCATCAAAGAAATCTTATCTGTAAATCGATAATCTGCCTGAATATTCCCTATCAATCTTTTTCTTTTGAAACCGTTATTTATTTCATAAGCCAAGAAATAAGGATTGTTGTATTCGAAATCAGATGGGCTATTCCCTAAATTATACGGAGCATTCTGAGTTTGACCTTCTACTAGCCAATAATCTCTCATATCTCGAATATCAATGTGAGGATTAATATCGTAAATGGCTTGCAAAGGATTCGCATTTCTATCTGTAGTTGATGGTCTATTATCAGCCTCGGAAATGGAATACTTCAGGCTTGCGGTTAGCTTAAGCTGATCGTTGATATCGAAAGTACTGTTTATACCAAAATTATTACGTTTTAAATCTGAATTGGGAATAAAACCTTCGTTTCTCATATTTGTATAAGACATACGGTAATTCATCCTATCAGAATTATTTTCTACAGCAATAGTATTTGTTAAGGTATATGCAGTCTCAAAAAAATTCTTTGCATTATTTGATCCTCTAGAAATTAATGGTTTAGCCACTCCTATGCCACTTTCAATTTCTTCTTCGGAATAGGGCCACTGAATAGCACTTAAACCTTTATCCAATTCCGGGCCTACCCAACCTGAGGAGGTTTCATCGATCTGAGTAATACTTGGATCGGGTCTACTACCATTTGCAAAGCGCATACTCTTTTCCAAAAATTTATATGGAGTTTCGAAGACATTACTGGAGGTAAATGAAATCCCTAGGCCTTTAGCTTTTTTACCTGATTTTGTGGTGATCATAATAACCCCATTAGCTCCTCTAGATCCATAAAGGGCTGCGGCACTGGGACCTTTCAATACCGATACATTTGCTATATCATCTGGGTTAATATCACTAATCCCACCACCATAGTCTACAGCAACACCACTACCTGTGCTCCCAATATTAGTAAGTCCACTAGTAAGCGGAACACCATCAATAATATATAAGGGTTGGTTATCTGTGGTTAAGGAAGAAGCCCCACGAAGGATCACACTAACCGTAGACCCTGTACCTCCTGTTGAATTAATTTGTACTCCTGCCACTCTTCCATTTAAGCCATTTAAAGCATTCTCTTGCGTTACCGTCGTTAGATCATCACCATCGAACTCGGCTACTGAATAACCAAGAGATTTTTTCTCTCTGGAAATACCCAATGCGGTTACCACTACTTCATTTAATTGTTCAGAAGAAGTCTTTAAAATTACATCAATGACCTTTTTATCACCCACAAGCATTTCTTGTGTGATCATTCCCGTATAGGAAAAAACAAGGGTAGCATTA
Organism: Zunongwangia profunda SM-A87; assembly: GCF_000023465.1. Taxonomy (NCBI): domain Bacteria; kingdom Pseudomonadati; phylum Bacteroidota; class Flavobacteriia; order Flavobacteriales; family Flavobacteriaceae; genus Zunongwangia; species Zunongwangia profunda. The sequence continues at coordinate 2,695,308 of NC_014041.1, read as the reverse complement.
CTAGTTGGTACTTGAATACTATAGTTTCCATCAAAATCGGTAGATACCCCTTTTTTTGTTCCTTTTAATACCACAGATACCCCAGGTAACAAAAGGCCGTCATCACTTTTAACGGTACCGGTAACCTCTTGTTGGGCTACCATATTGGCAACAAACATGCTGAAAATAATAAGTAACAACACATTTATTTTTCTTTTTTTCATAATTAACTTACGCTTTTAAAAGGTTGAATATTAGATTGTTTTAAGTGAACTCTTGACAAATCTATTTTATTGGCATCTTTTAAACACACGGTATATTATTAATTATACATGTTTTTTTGCCCCATTTTCGCCGTGCTTTAAATTAAATGCAATTAAAAGTTAAGATATCATGAACAGGCTTCACAGATAGGACTTTAAACGGGCACTTTAACAAGAAAATACATGCGTTCTTCATAAAAAAACAAGACACTTATAAAGAAATTATCTGGTGTTTTAATCTACAATCGAATACATTTTTAATTATAGTAGTAAGTATAAATTGGTGCTGTGATGACTTATAGATAATGTTTTCTTCAATAATTAATGATGTAGGTAAACCCTATAATCTATTGGAATTTCTGATAGCAGTGAATTCAAATCAAGGAGTGCTTTCGCGCTGATTATTAATTTTAATGAAGCTTGGATGCAACAAATCTTCTTTTATAGTAAAGCATCTAAGAATAAGCCCAAAAACATTTATTAGAAAATCATTTTTCATATCGAGCCATCCCGATTACCACCGGAACCGGAGTATTTAATCTTGATATAGCCTTATCAGTAATCAAATATTAACATCATAGTAGCAGTCAATTAACCATAGGGTTGATATATCATGTAAATCGAACAAAATATGATAACCCTTTAGGGGATATTTAATTTTAATTTGCAATTCATCTTATAATCATTAGTATGCTCTTAGGAATAGACTATTTTATAGTCATAGCCTACATCGTAGGAATGCTGTTATTAGGACTCTATTTTAAAAAATTCGTTAATAGCTCAGAAGATTATTTTCTTGGAGGTAAAAGTCTTCCTTTTTGGGCTATTGGCATGTCTATTGTCGTTTCAGATATTGGAGCTCTCGATTTTGTGGGAGTGTCTGGACAGGCCTATCGATACGGAATTTCTGTTGGAAATTTTGATTGGGTAGGATCTGTACCCGCTATGCTATTGGCTGCTTTTATTTTTATACCTTATTTCTGGCGTGGCGGGATGTATACAATACCAGAATATCTAGGTAGACGATACAATAAATCGGTACGGACTATTGCCTCTATCACCTGGATTTTGTTCTTTGCTTTAGATTTAGGTGTTTTATTTTGGGCAAGTGCCGTACTACTAAATGTACTTATGGGTTGGCCAATCTGGATTTCTATTATTTCGACTGCCGGAGTGGTTGGTCTATACACTTATTTTGGCGGAATTACGGCAGTAATAATGACTGATGTTGTACAGTTCATTATTATGTTCATAGGGGGATTTGCTCTTGTATTCTTAAGTCTTTATAAAGTTGGAGGCTGGGACAGCATGGTTGAAAAAATAGGTGCTATGGGACCAGAATATCAAAGCCACTTTGATATCATCCAACCGCAAGACACAAACTCTCCTTTTCCGTGGACAGGGATTTTATTTGGACTGACATTTGTTATGGCTAATGCATATATGATTGGTAACCAATCTATCGTACAACGTTGCCTGACTGCTAAAAATGAATGGCATGCAAAGGCGAGTATGATTTTTGGCTCTGCACTTAAAATGTTTATTCCAATATTGGTTTTATTTCCGGGATTAATGGCTGTTGTAGTTCATCCAGAATTATCGGATGGTGACCAGGCACTACCAATGATGATAAAATCTATACTTCCTCCAGGTTTGATTGGTCTTATGTTCGCTGCATTTTTTGCGGGATTAATGTCCAGTGTAGATTCCTTATTAAATTCTACAGCTACATTATTTACTAAAGACATCTATGAACCATTTATTAAAAAGGGAGCAGATGATAAGCATTATTTAAAAGTGGGACAAATTACCACGCTTGTCTTATTGTTTGTAGGTGTAGCTACTTCACCAATTAGTAGCGATTTTCCCGGCATCTATGTGGCGATTCAAACATTCATGTCTTATTTTCAGGGGCCCTTATTTGCTATTCTTCTTTTGGGTATATTCTGGAACAGAACAACGCAATGGGGTGGTCTATCTTCTTTATTAATCGGAATAGGATTCGCTGTCTATTTGAATGTTTTCAAGGAGAATTATTTCACTATAGAAGATCCTTTTCTTTACATTTCATGGTGGTCGTTTCTATTAGCTTCAATTATAAATGTAATCGTTAGTTTGACAACCAAAAAACATTCCGAGAAGGAGCTACGTGGTCTAGTGTTTAGTTCTAAAATTTTGTTGAAAAATAAAACACTATAATATGTTCAATTTTGATTGGCTATCGGGCATATCTCAGGAAACGGCTAAGATTATATTTCTTGCTTTATATGCAGTTATAGGATTTTTGGTACTACTATTACCTAATGAGTATATCTACCAGGGAGTTCCTGAAGAACATCGTCACTGGTGGAATAACTTAAAAATATGGTCGATTGCTGTACTACTTATTTTGTCCATGATCTACAGTCACTTTTAATTAGAAAATAAAGGAAATATGAAAGAAAATGAAGTGAATGCAAAAATCAAAGCAGCACAAATTAACAATGCGCTAGGTTTTTTCATTCTAAGTTTTGGGATCATCATACTTTTCGCAATGATTTTTACGGAAACTTTTATAGAACACATGACAGATATGGTGGCAGGATTACTTCTAATGACTATTGGTGGTGGTATGATGTGGAAAGCTAAAATCAACATACATAAGTTGAAGCTAAATAAAACTAACGATAACAAATAGCGAACAGATGAAGCATCTAAAAATTGAATTAAAAGATAATTGGAAAATTCAATCATCTGAAAAAGTTTCGCAAACTGGTTATGAGCTTTCGTTAAAATCTAATACTACAAGCGATTGGATACCCGCTCAAGTTCCTTCTACTGTTCTAGGCACTCTTGTACTCAATCAGATCTATAAAGATCCTTATTTTGGGGAAAACTTAAAAAATATTCCTCCGGAAAAGTTTAAAGCTCCATGGTGGTATACAACCTGCTTTACTATTGCCGATGATAAATCTGCCTTAGATGCCTGCTTAGAATTTGAAGGTATAAATTATAAAGCAAATGTTTGGTTAAATGGGAATTTGATTGCCGATAGTAAAGTGATAAATGGTGCATTCCGCATAACATCATTAACTATAAGTGATGCTGTAAAAACCGGTGAGAATCTGTTAGCCATAGAAGTTATACCTCCAAAACCAGGGGATTTTAGTACTGGTTTTGTGGATTGGAACCCAGCTCCACCAGATGGCAACATGGGGATATTTAGGCCGGTTAAACTACATTTATATAAAGGCATAAAAATTAATCGTCCCTTTGTACAATCCTCTATAGATTTAAATAATTTCACCTCTGCAGAACTTACCGTTTCCGCGCAGTTAGAAAATACCACTAACAAAACTATTTCGGGTAGCTTAGTTGGACAAATAGGAGATATAGAATTTAATAAAAAAGTAAAGATACCAGTCAATTCTTCTATAACTATTGAATTTGATCCTACCATTTATCCCCAGTTAAAATTACGAAATCCAAAACTTTGGTGGCCATTTCATTTAGGTAATCCACATCTGTACACGCTAAATCTTCATTTTGAAGTTGAGAAAGAAATAACCGATTCTACCAATATTCAATTTGGCGTTCGACAAATTGAAGACTTTTGGCTAAACGATATTCACCGCGGTTATAAGATTAATGGTAAGAAAGTTCTAATTAAAGGGGCTGGCTGGACTGATGACCTTTTGCTAATGGATACTGATTCTACCATAGAAGCACAGCTTAACTATGTGAAACAAATGAATTTGAATACTATTCGTTTAGAGGGAATTTGGGGTAAAAATCAAAAGTTATATGATCTATGCGATGAACTTGGAATTTTAATGATGGTTGGTTGGAGTTGTCACTGGGAACATGAAATTCATATGGGTGTACCTGTAAACGAACGTTTTGGTGGTGTTTATAAGCCACACGACATTGAGCAAGTAGCACAAGCTTGGGAAGATCAGGTTATTTGGTTGCGTAACCATCCTAGTATATTTGTTTGGACAGTCGCAAGTGACAAAGTACCTATCAATCAATTAGAGCAAAAATATATTGACACTTTTAAGAAATACGATCCAACCCGTCCTTATCTAAATTCAACCGGAGGAGTGGGAAGCGATCAGCATGTTATAGGTTCAGAAGATATAATTAGCGAAATTAGTGGTTCTTCCGGTGTTAAAATGCTAGGTCCTTATGATTACACGGCTCCCATTTATTGGTTTACTGATACTCGTTTTGGTGGTTCTTATGGATTTAATACCGAAACCGGAACCGGTGCTCAAATACCACAATTAGAAAGCTTAAAGAAATTTATTCCGGAAGATCAGCTTTGGCCCATAAGTAAAGTATGGAATTACCATTGTGGACGCTATGAGTTTGCCAATCTTAACCGTTTTAAAACCGCAATCAAAGAAAGATATGGAAATCCTCTAAATCTTTATGAATTCAATCAAAAAGCGCAAGTCATGAATTACGAATTAATGCGCCCCATGTTTGAAGCTTTTCAAGTCAATAAAGAAAAATCAACCGGAATTATTCAATGGATGTTAAATGCGGCATGGCCAAAAATGTATTGGCAATTATATGATTATTATCTTATGCCTACAGCAGCATTCTACGCCACCCAAAAGGCCTGTGCTCCACTACATCTTATTTACAATTATGGAGATTATAAAATTTATGCAGTAAACGATCACTTGAATACCATTAAAAATTTAAAGGCTAGAATCCGTATTTATGATATTACATCGAAAGAATATTTAGATCATAGAATTGAATTTGAAATTACAGCAGATACCTCCATTCCCATATATGATCTTGGATATCTGGAAAATATTTCTACGACCTATTTCTTGGATTTACGTATCATGGACGAACGCGATATAGAAATAGATATAAATTTTTATTGGCTGTCTACTAAAGAAGAAGAATTAGACTATGAGACAAATTTAGGAGAGTTTGCATTTCATACCCCTAGCAAAATATATTCAGATTTTTACCTGCTCAATAGTTTAGAAAAGGGAGATCTTACGGTACATTATCAAATAATAGAAGTTGAAAATTATCAAGAAATAATGGTGAAGATAATAAACCCTGAACGATTAATTGCCTTTCTTATAAATCTTAAATTACAAGATAAAAAGCACGGAACCCCTATTCTTCCAATTTATTGGGAAGATAATTTTATAAGTCTACTTCCAGGCGAATCCAGAATACTAAAAGGAAAATTCAATCATAATGCACCTGTAGCACTAAAAATCGATTCTTGGAATTTCAACACTGTCAATTATGAAGAAATTAGCAATTAACGGAGGAACTCCCTGCCGAAATACCACCAAGCAACCTTGGCCCAAATGGCCTGTGTGGGGAAAAGAAGAAGAGATAGCCCTTATTGAAGTTCTAAATAGTGGCATTTGGTCGTATAATGGGCCAAAAGAAACGGAATTCAATAAACTTTTTGCGGAATTTATAGGGGTAAATCATGCTATTTGCACCGTTAATGGGACGATCACTTTGCAAATTTCGCTGGAAGCCTTAGGTATTGGTCTTGGTGACGAAGTTATCATTCCAGGCTTGACATGGCAAGCTACCGCAGCAACGGTAATCGATGTAAATGCCACTCCAATACTAGTAGATGTAAATGAAGAAAACTGGTGCATTAATCCAAAGAAAATTGAAGAGGCCATAACACCTAGGACTAAAGCCATAATACCTGTTCATCTCTACGGAGCTTTTGCAGATATGGATGCCATTATGGCTATTGCAAAAAAATATCAACTATATGTAATTGAAGATTGTGCGCATAAGCACGGAGGAGAATGGAATGGAAAAAAAGCAGGTAGCATTGGTGATATCGGAAGTTTTAGTTATCAATTATCAAAACATTTAACATCTGGCGAAGGTGGTTCTGTAACGACTAATAATGCTGTCTTGGCCAAAAAATTAGATGCGCTAAGAAACTGCGGAAGAAGACCTGTAACTGGCACCTTAGATGCTGTAGATAAAGGTGCAGGAGATTACGGAGATGACGATGGTAATTTCATTCAATCCGGTAATCTTAGAATAACTGAATTCCAGGCTGCTATATTAATTGAAGGCTTAAAACGGCTACCAATACAAAATGCCAATAGAGATGCTAATGGAAAATATTTAAATGCACTACTTGAAGAAATACCTGGAGTAGCTCCTATTACCCGCGACAAAAGAGAAACTAAAAAAGCATACTTTAATTTCGCATTTAAGTATAGTAAGGATGATTTTAATGGCTTACCAGTCAAAACATTTCGAAAAGCCTTAGAAGCTGAGTTAGGAATTGCTGTAGACGCTAGCTACGAGCCACTAAATAATTGTTCTTTATACGTTCCGCACACAAAGCCAGCAAGATATAATTTAAACGAATCGTATTGGAGAGCTATCGACCCTAAAAGATTTTCATTACCTATATGTGAACGTATATTTAAAGATCAATCAGTATGCATTCATCATAAAGTTTTAATGGGAACCAAAGAAGATATGGACACTATCGCCAAAGCAATAAAAAAAATATATTACTCTTCTAAGGAATTAAATAGTGAAAATAAAGCTGAAAAAATCCATTTATATAATCACTTTCTTGGGAATTTATAGGAAATAGGATTGAGAATATTTCAACAATAACCTGAAGATGAAAAAAATAAAAATAGCTCTTATAGGTACTGGATATATAGCCAATTACCATATCCTCGGACTAAAAAAATTACCGGAGGTAGACATTGTAGCCGTTGTTTCCAGGCAGTTGAATAATGCCAGAAAGTTTGCTAAAAAATACAATATAGAAAAGGCATATTCTTCTATTTCTCCTATTATTGCAGATGTAAACGTTCATGGAGTTATTATTAGCACTCCTAATTTTCTTCATGCTTCATATGCCATTGATCTTCTAAAAAACAATAAAGATGTATTTATAGAAAAACCCATGGCTTTAAATACCGAAGAAGCAAAAAAGATTTCCTTAACCGCAAAAAAAACAAATCAATTGGTAATGGTGGGACATATGTGGCGCTTTGACGACGAAGTTAACTTTCTTCGGAAAACTATAAAAGAAGAAAAATTGGGGAGAATATTTAAAACCAAAGGTTATGGTATTCATGAAAATTGGGGGCCATCCGGCTGGTTCCTGAAAAAAGACCTTGCTGGTGGTGGTGCTTTAGCTGATATGGGCATTCATGCAATTGACACTATAAGATATATACTAGGTGATCCTAATCCCGTACAGGTTTTTGCAAAAATAGCAAGTAATTTTGGCGATTATGACGTTGATGACACCGGCATAGTATTAATTACCTGGGATAATGGCACTGACAGTCTAATTGAGAGCGGTTGGTGGCAACCGCACCGGGACGGACCCGAGGCTAGTTGTGGAATTTTTGGAACCAAAGGCTATGCTAACTTATTTCCTACATTCTTAAAGTTCAAAAATGCAGCAGACTCTAAACAAATACATCCGAAATTCTCCGCCAAAACGGAACATTGTGATCAAGTACTATACGATCGTCAAATGGATTATTTTATAGATTGTATAAAACAAAGAAAACAGCCTTCACCAGGTTTAAAAGAAGGTTTGGTTAGCCTTCAGGTCATCGATGCTGCTTATGCATCAGCAAAAAAAAGTACGGTAATAAACTTATAAACAAATGAGTATTATAGAAAATTTTAAGTATGCTGTTGGAATCGATTTAGGGGGCACTTTCGTTAAATCAGCATTAGTTTGCGAAACAGGGGCCATTCGATTTACTCATATGCTACCAATTGGAACAGAAGCATCAAAGAATATTATTTTAGATACCATCGAGCAAATTATTCAAACAACCCTTTTTGAAGCTTTTGAAAAAAAATTAGAAGTAGTAGGTATTGGAATTGGTACTCCTGGGATCGTTTTTCAAGGCGTAGTGATAGGTGCTGCAGATAACCTTCAAGGCTGGGAGAATATCGATCTGGCTGGATATTTCTATACACGTTTTAAGCTACCTGTAAGTGTGGATAATGATGCTAACTTAATGGGATATGGTGAATTACATTATGGAGCTGCCAGAGGTTGTAGTGATGTTATTTGTCTAACCATAGGTACCGGAATTGGTGGAGCTATAATTATTAATGGCGCTATATATAATGGTTATAAAAGTAGAGGGGGTGAATTAGGGCATATTGTAGTAGAACATAATGGCATTGATTGTAACTGTGGAGGTAAAGGCTGCCTGGAAGCATATGCTTCTACCTCGGTACTGGTGAAACGTTATATGGAATTATCAGGAGATAAAGAAGATAATATCGATGGTTTTTACGTTGTAAAAAAATTCAAACAAAATAATGATTTTGCTATTCAATGCATTGAAGAACATACGGAATATTTAGGCCATGGTGTGGCTTCTTTCATTAATACTTTTGCTCCTCAAAAAATTATAATTGGCGGTGGAATTTCTGATGCAGGCCAGTTTTATATAGAAATGATAAAAAAAACAGCATTCAAAAATATGATGCCCGATTGTGGAAAACATACAGAAATTGTTGGAGCCCAACTTGGAAATATTGCCGGCAGTTTAGGAGCTGCAGCTATAGCATTCAGTAAAACTAATGTAAAACATCGTTTTAGTATTTTTTAATTTGTTTAATAAAAAATAAAAACTCAATTCAACATGTGAGACATTAATCCAATGACCATAGACTCTGTCCCCCTGTATTCATTTTAACTAGAGACCATCTTACATCGACTTTTATTGCTACGGAGCGGTCTTTCTGATTTTTTGATCTTATTAAAAAGAGCTTATAAACCGACTTATGATTATCTAATAAAACGGTTAAACGTGGACACATAGGTTCTTCCATCTTCATTAGAATTCACCAAAAAATGTTTCATGAATGAAGCTGTTTGCCAATATCCATTCTTTTCATACTGTAAACCTTTTGCGAATGCACATTTAAGGATCCTGTTAGAAATGGATCTTCCCCAAAACTTTCTTCAGTGCTTCCCCATCTTGAATCCCTAGCAAGATCGGCATTTGGCGCTCTTACGACTAAAGCACCACGATTAAAATATTGTTTTGCAAACCTTGCTTCTTTACCCTCTCTACTTTTGCTACTCGCTCTAATAAATTAATATTCCAGGTTTAGTCAAGTCCATAAGCCTGCGGAAGTATAGTTATAGGTAATAGCTGCTTGTCCTTTCTTCCCTATTCTGCCGGATCCCAAGAGCAAGCTCATGGAGACCTTCTACATGAACTGTTCACTTGGCGACAAAACAAGATACTTCCGGATTATTACTCAAGGCTCTTACCTTTTCTTCCAATGTCATTATCTCCAATAAATTATCGATACGTTTTCTTTCAGATAATTCATTAGATTTAAATGATTACCCATTGGTATGCTGCGCATGATTAAGCTGAACAGCAGAAACAAGGAAGAATATTTGAATACTAATCCATTGCATAAACTTTATTTATAATTTTTTGAATCTCACGGCAGCTCCTCCGCTTTCTCCTAATAAAAGACTGAGGGAATCTGCGGCGGTAACTTCTTTTGTATAAATAGTAACAGCTGTGGGGTTATTTTGATGACCAGTTCCTGGAGCATCTGCATAAATTTGAGCTTCATATGTTGCATCACGATCTAAAAAGTCTAACTGAATATTCAGATCTCTCGCTTTCTCATTGGTAATGGTACCCAGATACCAGTCGTTACTATCGATATCCTTTCTTACTGTAGTAATATATTTTCCTATTTCTCCATTTAGTACCTTGGTATCTTCCCAATCCGTCGGTACATCTTTTAGAAATTGAAATGCTGGTTTGTCTATATAATTTTCAGGGAGATCTGCCAGCATTTGTAAAGGAGAATAAAGTACTACCATTAAAGCAAGTTGTTTCGCCGTGGTACTATGAACTCTTCTACCAGGATACCCTTCTTTTACCTCCACATCAAATACCGCTGGTGTGAAATCCATTGGTCCTGCCAGTAATCTGGTAAAAGGTAAAGTTGCTGTATAAGCTGGAGGATTTCCTTCGCTCCAGGCATTATACTCCTGGCCTCTTGCTCCTTCTCTGGCCATCATATTAGGATATGTTCTACGCTCACCAGTATCTTTGATGGGTTCATGGAAATATATTTCCAAACCATATTCTGCAGCTTTTTTTACGACATACCTATAATAATTTACACCAAATTGGCCATGGTGCCATTCTTTCATATTTAATTTGGCACCTACTTGTCCAATTTTCACTGTATTGATTCCTCGCTCTTTATAAAGTGCAAAAGCAGAATCTATTTGTTTCAAATAATTATGAAGATTAGAACCAGTTTCATGATATCCTACGATTTCAACATCATTTTCAGCAGCATAATCTGTAACCGCTTTTAGACTAAAATTATCAGCTTCTTCCGTAAAGCTGAATTGATGCATAGCATTTTCGTACCATGCGGGTGTCCACCCCTTATTCCAACCTTCGATCAATAAATAATCTATCCCTAATTCCTTAGTATAATCAATATATTTTCGAGCATTTTTTGTGGTTGCTCCTTGTTTATCTCCTTCCCAAAAAGTGTATTTTCCGATATGCATTCCCCACCAAATACCTAAATACTTAAATGTCTTGATCCAGCTGGTATCTTTGATCGTATTTGGCTCATTAAGATTTAATATAAGATAGGAGGTGATCAATTCTGTAGGGTGATCCGCTATTTGTAATGTTCGCCAGGGTGTAATAAAATTGTCGACGGTTCGAACTTTTACACCATCTGCCCAAGGCACTAAATCTGTTTTTAAACTGGTCCCCTGGGTGTGCGCTAAAGTTGTACTTGCGAAGTCTGCTAGATTAGCTTCGTGAAAACTTATCGCTAAACCATTATTGCTTTCAACAGTTAAAGGAGTATGAACAGTATCTAAAGTACTAACGGGAGAAGCAGTGAAAAGATTTTCATAACGTTGCTCATCATACGCTGGTATCCACCAGGCTTTACCATCCTCTGCCAGATTAAATGTAGTAAGCTCGTCCATTATAAAAATACTATCCTTAATCCCCTGTTCGGGAAATACATACCTAAAAGCGATCCCATCATCGAAAGCTCTAAATTGGATATCCAACTTTCGTTCTTTATTGGCTTTTTCTTTTAAATGAACTGTAAGCTGATTATAGTTATTCCTGATCTCTTTTTTTTCTCCCCAAACCTGCTCCCAGGTAGTGTCTTCAGATGATTCTTCAACATTAATTACTTCCAATCCGTTTTGAAGACTATCCTGATCTTTAAAAACAAAACCCATACTCGATGGTAAAATGACTTTGATCGCTCCATGATTTACGGAATAGTGTGGGGAACCTCCGTTCATATCAAATTGAATACTATTTTTTCCTTCAGGGGAGCTTAAGGTATAGGATTCAGATTCTTTTTCAGAAGCACAGCTTAAAATTAGCAGTTGCATAGCTACTAAAAGGGGTATTTTCTTATACATAATTTAAAGTTTATTTATAATTCGAAGCGATTCGGAATCCAAAAGAAAGGATTCCGAAATTCCATAATTTGAAGTTCAATTTTATCTTCCCGCAGTTTCAATTTTAAAACTCGTTTTTCCCTTTAGTGGATTGCCATCAAGCTGAAAATCTTTTCCGTGTTTTTTAACTGATATATTCTCAATTTTTTCTCCTTCAGGAAGGTAAATCTTTCCACTGGCGGTTTTCGCATTGGAGTCTGCAAATACCTGAAGTTCCAGTTGTGTCCAATCCATATCTCGAGTAGACTGGGCCAATTTAATATGCGGTATCACACTACCGTTTTTAATTAAAGCGATAATAGGAATTTCACCTGCTTCGATGGTATGCCAACCCTTTTCGTATACTTTATGCGTTTGATAGTCTATCCACGTTCCTTCCGGCAAGTAAACTTCTCGTGCATTCGATTCTTCAAATAACGGGACTACAAGCATATTTTCTCCAAAGAGATATTCATCATCGATTAGCCAGGAGCCTTTATCATCAGGGAATTCTACGAACAGGGCGCGCATCATTGGTAATCCCTTTTCTGAACTTTCTTTGGCTTGTGCGTAGATATAGGGCATCAATTCATACCTCATATTATCGGCTTTTCTAAAGCCTTTTAAGAATTCCTTACTATATTCCCAGGGTTCTGTTGGTGGTTCCCCATGGCTTCTAACATGAGAGGAAAGCATTCCAAAAGGAGTCCATCTTCTATAAATATTTTCTGGAGATTTAGTTACAAAACCTCCAACATCATGGCTCCAAAAACTAAAACCACTAAGTCCTAAAGATAATCCTCCGCGTAATGTAGCAGACATTGCTGTATTGGTAGTTGCTGCATCACCGCCCCAATGCAAAGGATAACGCTGGCTACCCGCCCAGGTGCTTCTTGCCCAAATTAAAGTGTAGCCCTTTTCTTTTTGTGTAATTTCAGCAACAGCTTTATTATAACGCAATGGGAATAAATTATGCTCGTAGAAGCCTGTTCTTCCAGAATGGTAAATTCCGTTATAAGGTGCTGCTTCGCCAAAATCTACTTTAAAAACTCCTACTCCCTGATCTAATAAGTGTTTAAGTTTCCCCTGATACCATTCTACCGTTTCTGGATTGGAAAAATCTAGCACGGCATCTTCAAAAGGAATATTTCCTTTGCGGTCTTTTACGGCATAGCCATTGTCAACGATCTCATTAAAAAGGGTGTTTTTAGGCGTAAAATAAGGCAATTGCCAAAGGCTTACATGAAAACCTTCTTCTTTCATATCGGCCATCATTCCTACGGGATCATCAAAACGATCTTTTGCAAATTCGTAATTGTTTCTCCAATCTACTTCAAACCAACCGGTATCAAAATGGATAACATCACTAGGTATCTTATAATCCCGTAAATTCTTAGCGATTTCACGCCCTTCTTTTTCAGAAAAATAGGTAATTCTACTCATCCAAAATCCAAATGACCAAAGCGGTGGCATTGCCGCTTTCCCTGTTAAATTGGTATATTCATCTAAAATATCTTTGGGGTCTCCCAAAAAGAAAAATAGATCGGCAACATCATCGCCAAGCATCATCTTGTTTGCAGCATTAAAATACTTTCCAAAATCTACAGTAATCGGTGAAGAAGTATGCATAAATACACCATAACCACGGTTACTCATAAAAAAAGGAATGGGTTTATACATCGTTTCATTTTGAACGCCATTGGCATCATCTGTATACAAGACTACTTTTTGACCTCTTTTATTGAATTGCGTAAAGGATTCTCCACAACCAAATATCTTTTCACCAGGTTGTAAACTAAAAACTGGGCTAAAGCTTCGGGAATAATCACTATTTCGCCTTACATAAGAAAATGGAAGTACCGGAGTATAGGTGTTCTGAACATCGGAATAATGTAAAGTACTTGTAAGAAGCTTACCATTTTCGTCATAAATATTTACGTGCCATGGATTAGAGATGATCTCTACCTTACCATGATCACTGCTGAACTGATGTCCTCCATCAATAGCCGTATAATTCCATAATTCGGGATGATTGGGAGCAGTTCCTTCAACAAGCATTAATGATTCCTTTGGCTGATTGAATTGCGGTCCCGATATCATTTTTATGCGTACCGTTCTATCCGAAACAAACTGAATTTGAAAAGGAAGCTCAGGAGATTCAGCATATTCCGTAGCTGGAAATTCATTAGCAGGCACACGATCAGGTTTCATTAACATATTGTTAAATGCTTGCCGGGTTTGATATTCGTAACGCTTGTATTTTAGTGCGCCCTGACCTGTCTCAGGATTAAAAGAAACAAGTTCATCGGCAAAGTAAAATGTGTTTTCATAATTCTCGAAATCTTTACTAATATTGATAGGTTCATTTAGAGTTTGGCTATTTTGAATTTGTGCCTTTATAGTCCAAAAGCTACTTATGCCCAAAATAGCGAAAACAATCTGTAGTGTTTTTAGTTTTGTCATATAGCTGTTCATCTTTATTTATAGTTTTCTGCATTCAAAGAAGAAAAAACCTTTCCTCCGAATAGGAATATTCATCTAATGCTTTCCCATAATATCAATTGATATTGTTTTTTAGGTTCTGGCTCAGCATTGCTTAAAATCTTTAATTTCTCACCTAATTTTTAGTCCCCTGCTTTGGAACATCTATCGAGTACTGTGAATATGAATGCTTTCTTTTTCATATTTATGGTTGTTATTTAATGGGATATTAACACTGCGCTATTACTTTCTAATCCTGCTGAATTTGCAGAAATTTTAATTTCTCCAGCCTGCCGTGTTGATTGAACAATCACTAAACATTTTCCATTAAGTGCGCGATGTGATTTTCCTTTGAAAGATTCATGATTGGTAGGATCACCGCTGGATACGCCAACAATTTCTCCGGGTCCTTCGATTTCGAAATCAATTTGGTTGTTTGCTCTGGGCGCTATTGTTCCTTCTGCATCAGTAATAGTCACGGTAATGAATGAAAGGTCTAATCCATCTGCCCTGATTTTCTTTCGATCTGGAAATAACTCTAATTTAGCAGGTTTTGATGCTGTTCTAATCTCAGTCTCTTTTACAATTTGGCCGTTTTTTCTGGAAATTGCTTTTAAAGTTCCTGATTCAAAAGGAAATCGCCACATCACATGAAGCTCATCGTCTCTTTTAGATCTGGTTCCCCTGCTCTCTCCATTAAGAAATAATTCAACCTCATCTGCATTATTATAATACGCCCAAACATCAACCGTTTGTCCTTGTTCCCAATTCCAATGAGGTAATAAATGAAGGACATCATCATCTGTCCATTCACTTTTGTACATGTAATACACGTCTTTAGGAAAGCCTGCCAGATCTACAATTCCAAAATATGAACTACGGGAAGGCCATTCATAAGGTGTTGGTTCGCCGATATAATCAAAGCCGGTCCAGATAAAAAATCCAGATAAAAAGTCGTTCTTTTTAATGATCTTCCAACTGGTTTCGTGTAATGATCCCCAGGGGGCTCTAACCTGATCGAATGCCGAAATTGTGTGATCTGGATTACCACCGGTAAAAAGCTTATCCCAGCGTACCGGCCAGATCTTTGTGGTATCAGATGGAAACTCATAATAACCTCTGGTTTGTAATCCAGAAGTAGTTTCTGTAGCAATAAATGGTGTATTTGGAAAGTTGAGTTGATGTTTTTCCCAGGTTTGATGCGCATAGTTATAGCCTATAACATCTAAAGCACCAGATCCTGCCAGCGAATTTGGCTTGTCTGCAGTTTCTTCAAATTGAATAGTTACCTCTTTATCAGAAACATGAACTGGCGGATTCATCCCGGCGGTTACCGGCCGCTTGCTATCTAAACTTTTGACGATATTCGATAATTCTATACCAATTTTTTCTCCTTTCTCACTCCATTGTTCCTGTATTTCGTTTCCAATACTCCATAGAAAGACACTAGGATGGTTTCGATCTCTTTTAATCAGATCTGCTATATCCTGCTCATGCCATTTGTCCCAATATTGGCTATAATCGTGTTTTGTTTTAGCAGTCGTCCAAATATCAAAGGCTTCATCCATTACGATGAATCCCATTTGATCACATAAATCCAGTAATTCTGGTGCCGGAGGGTTATGAGCTGTACGGATTCCGTTTACGCCCATTTCTTTCAATATCTCTAATTGTCTTTCTATTGCCCTTGTATTAATCGCTGCTCCTAAAGGACCAAGATCATGATGCATGCAAACCCCACGAATCTTTAGGGATTCCCCATTCAGTTTAAATCCTTTTTCGAAATCAAATTTAAAATCTCGAATACCAAATCTTGTTTCGAAACGATCTATAAGATTTTTATTCTGAATAATATCTATTTGGGCCTTATACAACCAAGGAGAATCTATTGACCATAACTTAGGCTTATAGATTGTAAGCTCTTTATTAAAACCAATTTCTGAATTAGTGGTAATATTTAAAGCTGAAGTTTCGGACTTAACTATTTCCTGATCATCCTGAAAAATAGTTATCTGAACTTCAATTTCTTTATCTTCTAAAAACTCATTTTTAATTTTAGCAGTAATATTTACCAGCGCTTTTTCTTTAGAAATGCTAGGTGTTGTAATAAACGTACCCCAATTTGGAATATGAATTTTATTTAGTTTTTTTAACCAGACATTTCGATAAATTCCGCTTCCTGAATACCATCTGGAATTAGGCTGATCACTATTATCTGCTTTGACTACGATCGTATTATCTTGTGAACCATAATGAAGATAAGGGGTTAGATCATATTCAAACCCTATATAACCATTGGGACGTTTACCTAAATAACTGCCATTTATCCAAACCTCACTATTTTGATACACGCCATCGAATTGAATTTTATACAATCTGGTACTATCTTCTAAAGGAAGATTAAATGATTTTTTATAATAGCCTACACCACCCGAAAGCGCTCCTCCGCCAATACCTGCCGCGCTATTTTTATCAAATTCCTGATGTATACTCCAGTCATGAGGCACGTCTATAGGCCGCCAATCCTCAGAATTTAAAACTTCAGTAAGGCTATTAAGCGTATCGTTTTTATAGAATTTCCAATCCTCTGTAAATAATTGTTTGCGATTAAAAACTTCTGGATCTTCTTCTTTTTTCTGGCAGGCAAAAAGAAGAAAAGAAACTATAGCGAGGGTGCCTAGGTATAACTTATTAATAATGTACTGTTTATAAGCAATCATGGGTGATGTATAAAAATGCCGGCAGCAAATGGCTACCGGCTAGTATTCTTATTCCTTAGGTTTGTAATGAAAAACTATTTGGGCAACTCCTTCTCCTGTTCTGGATTGATCTCTAACAACTGCAAGTCTTAAAGAGTTTTCTGAAATCTCAACAACATTTACAGATGTCCAATTACTTACGTCTCCATAATAATCACCTCCAAAAAGTACATCTACACCATTAAATCGAATAGTATGGTTATCGATATTATAGTTAAAAGAACCAATAGAGGTTGTTTGACTATTGGAGTTTATAGCAGTTTGGATTACCTCAACATTATAACCTCCATCAAGATCAAATGTAATTTCTCCCCAATCTTTATTGTCCATTACCCACTCGTTTCCTGCATAATCAGGGAACCAGTTCCAGTAGTCTGAACCACTTTCGTTATAAGGATAATCTAAACCGGCCCATCCTACAGGACTGATCATATCCAAAACCCAGGTCTTACCTTTAACTCCGTTAGTAAGCATAGCCCACTCCTCGTCACTAAAATATTCTTCATCATTAGAAGAAACCTCTACACTTACAGGATCAGCCTCTACTGCTCCTCCTTTGGTATAGGCGGTATAATAAACATTGTAACTGCCCGCAAAAGGTAAAGTGACCCTTAGGCTATCTTCATTTGATGTCCCTATCTGACTTCCATTGGTATCGGTATAACTCCAGTAAGAAATATAATCTGGCTCCATGCTTTGCAGAATTAGCTCATTATCATTTCCATCAGCCTGGGTTACCATAAAGTTTAATTGATCGCCCTGCAATTCTACATCAGGGAAACTATATTCATCCTGGCAAGAAGTTAGCAACAGGCCAAACAAAGCTACAAGTATGTAATTTATATGTTTCATCAGTTATAAGTTTAAAGTTTGTATTACCAACCTGGATTTTGTTCTATAGCACCATTAGACAATAATATCTGAGATTGGGGGATTGGAAACCACCCGTTGGTTTCAGTTCTAAAAGTCACATCAAACTGTGAACCGTCCCCAGAGTTATCAATGGCTTGTTTTGCACGTTCCAGACTCCAACGAATAAGATCGAAATAACGTTTACCCTCTAAAGCAAGCTCAAGCCTTCTTTCTTCCATGATATTTTCTTTGGTGACTGCAATGGAATGTGTATCATCCTGAAATGCTCTTGCTCTTACACGATCCAGACATTCCTGAGCAAAGCCCTGATCGCTATCCATATTCAATTCGGCCGCCATTAATAAGACTTCAGAAAAACGGATAACTGCATAATCTTCAAAACCATCGATCTGGATATCCCCTCCATTTGCGGCAACTACTGCTTCACCTGCTTCGTTGGTAATAGGAGCATATTTTTTCCAGGACAATCCTGTATGCTGGCGTTGTCCTCTGGAATCATTGTCAAACTCTAATCCTTCTTCCGCGTAATTAATGATTGTAGCATCACGACGGGTATCGCCTACTGCATAAGCATTATACAACTCTGGGTTAACAGGTGCTCCTCCCCATCCATAAGCGTATGGTCCCAGATTACTTCCACGAGTTGCTATATTTACCTGAAAACGGTTCCCTTCATTTAGATCCCAGTTTCCGTTTCCTGAACTATTATATCGAATAGCCCAAACCATCTCGGCATTACCTTCACCAACATAATTCTCCATAGAAGCTGCAAGCCAAAGTCTGGAAAAATCGTCTATTAACTGATGTCCGCTATTATTTACTACATCATTGATATAAGCAGTTGCTTCTTGTTTTGAAACAACCCCGGCGAGATCTGAAGCCTCATAGTAATCTGTATAGAACAGAAATGCTTTTGCTAAATAGGCTTCTGCTGCCCACTTGGTCACTCTACCATAATCTGGGCTATTATTTAAACTATAATTTTCGTCTCCCAAATTTTCTGCTGCAAATCTGAAGTCTTCTGCTATTAAAGCATAGGTCTCTTCTGCCGGCGCTCTGGGACTTTCAAACTCTTCAGGACTCAACGTATGATCTAATGGAACAATATCACCAAACATTCTAGCCAATTCAAAATGATAATGAGCTCTTAAAAATTTCGCTTCAGCTTCATACTGCGTTCTAAGATCTTCATTGCCCTGCCAATTGATACCTTCAAGATTTTCTAACAATATATTTGCTCTGTAGATCCCGGTATAACAAATTTCCCAAACAGGACGGTTCATTTCAAGATCAGATCCAAATTGAAATCTGTCCCATTCTAAAGAAACCTGATTATCGGCAGTTCCAAATCCACCAAAGCAATTGTCTGAGGCAATTTCAGAAGTAATTAAAAATCCGCCATAACCTTCTCTTTGCAATATATCGTAAGCAGCTACCAAACCTTCAAAAGCATCTTCCGGGGTTTGATAGAAGTTATCTTCTGTTCTTTCTGTATAAGGATCATTTTCAATAAAATCATCTGTACAGGATGCCACCAATCCCAAAGAAGCGATTCCAAGTATTTTTATATATTTTTTCATAATTCTTTTTTTAGAAATTTACATTTAGACCAACCATATATGTTCTAGGCTGTGGATAGTATCCAACATCGATTCCTCTAGCCCAGGATTGATTTACGTTACCAAAACCAATTTCTGGATCCATTCCCTTGTAATTGGTAAAAGTGTACAGATTGTTGCTGGTCACGTAGATTCTAAATCTCGAAAATGCATCTAGTTGGTCGGTAAGTTTTGTTAGATCTACCCCAAGATTAACTGTTTTAATTCTTAAGAAATCTGCATCTTCTACGTATAAATCTGAAAAACGAGTATAGTTACCGTTCGAGGTTGTTCCCCATGTTGCTCTGGGTAAGCTATTAGAACTACCTTCAGCGGTCCATCTGTTAACGATCTCTGTCGTATAATTGTAAAATGGTCTTGAATAATCTCTTACTCCGTAAACATTTTGGAAGCCTGCCATACCATAAGTGTAAACAGAGAAATCAAATGCTTTATACTGAAGTTGAATATTAAACCCAAAATTTAAGTTTGGATTTGGATTACCAATCTCTGTCTTATCATCCTGATTTATTTGACCATCGCCATTAAGATCTACAAATCTTACATCCCCGGGCTGCGCATTAGGTTGAATAAGCTGCCCGTTTTGCGAATATTGCTGAATTTCAGACTGATTTTGGAAAATTCCATTTGTTTTTAATCCGTAGAAATATCCAATAGGATGTCCAATTTCAACTCTATTCATCTCGTCTAATCCCTGGAAAAGTAAATTACTTTCTCCGTGAATAATTCCTTCTGAATTGGCAATTCTCAATACCTCATTCTTATTATAAGATATATTAGCGTTTAAATTAAATCTCCAATCTTCGCCAAAATCTATGCTATAACCAGCATTAAATTCTACCCCTTCGTTACGAATATCCCCCCCATTGATAAAAGGAGCATTTGCACCAGCAATTAAAGGAACCGAAGCTTGTACCAACCAGTCTTTAGTTTCTTTTCTATAGTAATCGAACGTAAGTGTTATGTCCGAAAAAATTCTGGCATCAAAACCAATATCAAATTGCTCTGAAGTTTCCCATTTTAGATCCGGATTTGATAAATCGTCTGGACTGGATCCAACTTCCAAAGGCATTTCATTATCTCCCGTTCCAAAGTGATAGTTTTTGTTGTAAGAACTGATGGTAGAAATATATGCGAATTGTTGACTAAACTGGTCATTTCCATTTTGTCCCCAACTACCTCTTAATTTTAAGGAGTTGATGAAGGATTCTTCTGGAAAGAAGTTTTCTCTATCGATATTCCAACCTACTGAAAATGCAGGAAAATAGGCATATTTATTATTGCTACCGAACTCTGATGAACCATCTCTTCTTAAGGTGGCGGTAAATAAATATTTACTGTCGTAATCGTAAAGAAGCCTGGTAAAATAAGATTGAATACTATAATCTACTCTACTGCCACTTACCGTGTTTTGTGTAGGATCTGTTGCGTTAGAAAGATAAGCATGCTCAAAATCATTGAATATTAAATCTCTACCTGTGGCAGACTGATTTTCATATACGTTTTGTCTTGCTGACGTACCTAATAAAAAATCGATATTATGTACATCTGCAATCGTAGTTTTATAATTAAGCGTATTCTCCCAAATCCAGGATACTGTTCTGCTTGAACTTTGTGTTACCTGCGATGTACTGTTATAATCTACATTAGAAAGTTCGTAAAGCGGGTTAAAAGCACGATAATTATTATCATTAATATCTACACCAAAACTTGTTCTAAAGGTGAAGTCACTATGTGAAGCCTCGGCAAAGATATTTCCTACGGCACGATTGGTTTTACTTTCATTAAAATTCCCATAATATAAAGAACCTAGAGGGTTAGTAATATCAGAGCTTATACTTGAACCTGCGTAACTCCCATCTTCATTATATACCGGCATACTTGGCGGAGCATTTAAAAATCCTCTTATATTATTACTATAGATACCCGCATCAGAAACACCTTTATTGTACTCGTTGGCAAACGAAAAGTTTTCACCGATCTTTAAATGATCTTCGATAATATCATAAGTGATATTGGTGTTAAATGTTATACGATCGTATTGAGATTGATCTGTTTGGCTACCAATGATACCTTCTTGTCCAAAATAAGATAATCCGGTTGAATAATTTACTTTATCGCTGCCTCCAGATATTAAGGCCGAATAATTCTGTTTAATGGCTCCGTTATTAAAAAGTTCATCCTGCCAATCGGTATTCGGTAAATTTTCTAATTCCTGCTGAGAATAAAGAGGTGCGTAACCCGAGTTTACCCGAGCTTCATTCATTATGATTCCGTATTCACGACTATTCAATAGGTCTAAGGTTCTGGCAACCTCCTGGAAACCTATATAGCTGTTAACAGAAACACTTGTAACCCCTTTTTTACCTTTTTTGGTAGTCAATAATATAACCCCATTTGCCGCCCTGGCACCATAAATAGAGGCTGCAGAAGCATCTTTTAATATATCCACTCGTTCGATAACGGAAGGGTCTAAATATCCAATACCATTTTCAACTACAACGCCGTCTACAACATAAAGCGGAGAGTTATTGCCAGCAGTCCCTACCCCACGAATGTTCACGGTCATATTTGCACCTGGTTGCCCTGAAGTCGAGGTAATATTTACCCCAGAAGTTTGTCCTTGTAAGGCACTTGTTGCATCGATACTGGCTGTTTGAATCAAATCATCTGATTCTACCATCGAGGTTGCTGCAGTAGATACTTTTTTACGCTGAGTACCGTATCCAACAACCACAATTTCATCAAGTTCTGCCGTAGAAACCTCTAGACTAATATTGATCTCATTTTGGTTGCCTACAGCAACAGTTTTAGTTTCGAAACCGATATAGCTAAAAGACAAATTTTCTGTAGCCTCCGCTTCAATCATATAGTTACCATCAAAATCTGTTGTTGTCCCTCTGGTGGTTCCTTCGACAATGACGCTAACTCCCGGAATAGGTAAACCATCATCTGTAGAGGTCACGGTTCCGCTAATTTCTTTTTGCTGTGCCCAAACGTTTATACCAAACACGCAAAAGATCATGGTTAATAAATAAGGTTTAATCCTAATTTTTAAAATAGTTTGTTGTTTCATACACCTTTATTTAATGAGGATTTGAAAATATAATCCTCGAATTTTTTTTATTTAAAAATTAAACACCCCTCAAATTGAACAGTAAATAATTCAAACGTTATAGTAATAGAAACGAAATTATCAAATTGCACTTCTCAGTAAGGGTATCAAATCGTTTTATAAAGGGATAAAATGTTTTTGTCTAATCTGGGAGGCACCAACAACACTAGTCTCAAAGAATTTTAACATCAAAACGATTTTGATATCCGGAAAATTCTCAAATTTTTGGTATGATTAAAAAACTTAGCTAGTTTTTTATCAAATTTTAGGTACTAGGAGTGCTTCTTTTTATAAGCGGAAGGAAGAATATTGTATTTCTTTTTGAAGTTTTTAGTGAAATACTTAGGATTATTAAAGCCTGTTTTAAATGCAATTTCTGATATCGTTAACTGACTTTTTGCTAATAATTCTTTCCCTTTTTCTAATCGAATATCAGTGATTAACTCTGAAGGTGTTTTTTCAAATAAACTCAAAGTTTTATTATATAAGAAAGATCGACTAACACCAAGATCCAACGCTAAGCGCTCTACACCAAAATCTGGATTCTGATAATTGCTTTTAATTGTCTGAAAAACTTTTCTCATCAATTTTTCATCCTCTGTCTCGATCGTAACCTGATTCGTTACCTTAGGAAGCTCTATTTTCTTTCGATAAGCTTCCTGGAACGATTTTCTTTGTTCGATTAAATTATCGATTCTAGACCTTAAGACTTCTAACTTAAAAGGCTTTGTTATATAATCATTGGCTCCGGCTTTTAAACCGGCAAGTTTATTCTCTTCTCTTTGATTACCCGAAAGCAAAATAAAAGGAATATGTTTGGTACGGGCATCATTTCTAATCTTTAGACAAAGGTCTGTACCTTTCATCCCCGGCATCTCCCAATCACATATAATAAGGTCTGGGACGATAGAGAGTGTTTTTTTCCAACCGGATTCGCCATCTACAGCGATAAATAGGTTATAGCTTTCTCTAAGTGTTTTTCCTAAATAATTTAAAAACTCTCTGGAATCATCGATTATTAAAACTGTAGGCAATGCATCATTTTCTCCCAAAATCTTATTAGAAAGCTTTTCTTTATTCGAAGGAATTTCCCTCATTGTAATATTTTGAAGTGGTAATTTTATAGTAAATAAAGAGCCAGCACCTTCTTTGCTTTCAACACTTATCTCACCAGAATATAATTTAACGTATTCTTGCACTAAAGCGAGGCCAATACCACTCCCCGTTTTATTTAGGTCAGTGTCTAAATCTGACTTATAAAATCTATCAAATATATGTGGCTGATCTTTTTCTGAAATCCCAATTCCGGTATCCTTAACTTTTATGATAAAATTTTTCTTTTCTGTTTTTTCTTCAGGGTCGGGAAGGCTTTCTCCAACTTCTAGAATAATATGTACTTCCCCGCCTAATGGCGTAAATTTAACCGCATTAGAAAGTAAATTGTATACAATTTTGTCTAGTTTATCCATATCGAATATGGTATAAAACTTAGATTCTTCACTAACAAAGAATAATTTCACTCCTTTAGTTTCGGCATAGTCACTAAAACCATTTACAATGTCAGCTATAAAATCAATAATATTTGCCTTGGAAGAGGTTAATAGAGTATCGTTTTTTACATTGCCCAAATCTAAAACCTGATTAATTAAATTAAGTAAACGTTGGGCATTATCATTAATAATATTGATTTGTTCTTTAACATCCGCACCAAGATGCTGTTGGTTTAATCTTGAAACCGGCGACAAGATCATAGATAGCGGAGTTTTGAACTCATGACTTATATTCGTAAAAAAACGAATCTTCATCAAATCCATTTTATGTAGATAAGCTGCTTCCCGCTTTTCCTGTTGAATTTCAAAGTTTTTTCGTTGCTTCTGAATAATCCTTTTTCTTCCCAGATAAAGCAATACAAGTATCAATATCACATAGCCGATATACGCATAAATTGTTTTATAGAATGGCGGCAAAATTTCTATAGTTAGCATCGCTCCTTCTCGATTCCAAACCTGATCGTTATTAGAAGCCTGTACGCTAAAATTGTATGTTCCGGGATCTATATTTGTATAGGAAGCAACTCGTTGTGAACTACTCAGGTTTTGCCATCCATTATCTACGCCTTCAAGTTTATATCGATAATTATTTTTTGAAGGCTGGAAAAAATCTAATGCTGCAAATTCAATTGAAAAGAAGTTTTGATCATGTTTTAGGGTGATCTTTTCAGTTTCATAGAGCGGTTTTTTTAGTAATACCTTATTTCCTATTTTTTCACCTGTAGAAATATCATCGTTGAAAAGACTAAATTCAGTAAAAATAATTTTCGGTTGCTTCTGATTGTATTCAAATTCCTGTGGCTTAAATACATTATAACCGTTCAGTCCTCCAACTAATATCTCTCCGTCTCTATTTTTATAAATAGAATTTTCATTGAATAGATTTCCCTGTAAGCCATCCAAATCATTATAGATTTTAAAATCTGGAGGAATTCTATCATTAATTTCTTTCACTGATCCTTTTTTGAATTGTGCAATACCAAAAGAGGAAGTAATCCAAAGATCATTTTCCTCATCTTCTACAATTCCTATAATCTTTTCACCTGGCAAACCGTCTTCTTTTCTGTAGCGATAAAAAACACCATTCTTCTCATTATAAAGATTTAAACCTTTATGAGATCCTATCCACATATGTTGTTTTTTATCCTTGTAGATCGTCAGAATATTGTCATCACTCAAACTTGTGTCATCTTCTGGTATATGATAAAGATGATCTACTACATTCTCTAAAGGATCTATGACATCTATTCCGTTAGAGGTTCCTATCCATATCTTAGCATTTTGATCTTCATTTATAGAAGATATATAATTGGCATGAATAGGATATTTGCCACCACCTTCAAATGAATGTATAAAACCGCTATTTTTTTCATCAAAAATATCTACACCTGCGGTTAAAGTTCCAATCCAAAGACGCCCTTTAGAATCCTCGAATAGTTCCCAAATATTATCACCCGCTATACTTGTACTATCTTTAGGATCATGTCTAAAATGCTTAAAACCATCCTTAGTTAATAGATTTAAACCTCCCAAATAAGTTCCTGCCCATAATCGATTTTTACTATCAAACAGCAAACTTACTATTACATCGCTCGAAATGCTATTTGAATCTTCTACATCATGTAAAAACTGCTCATATTTTCCGGTTTCTTGATCTAGTTTTAGAAGTCCTCCGCCGTTAGTGCCGATATATAAATTTCTGTTATCCTCTGTGAATACATTTACATCATTAAAAGGTAAACTTTCAGGATTGGAAAGCAGCTTTTTTTGTAACGGAAAACGTATAATATTGGGATGATAATAATCAATTCCGTTTTTAAAAGTCCCTATCCAAAGTATACCATCCTGATCGACATATAATGAAGTAATACTATTATGTGAAAGCGTATTCCCTATCTCCGTATTATTTTTTATATATCTAACAAAGAGGTCGTTTACATCAATGACATTAATACCTCCCAGATCAGATCCTATCCATATTTTTCCATCACCATCCTTTTCTATAGCACTTATAAGATTACTGCTTAATGGAAGCTCTTTTGATTCATTGGTGTAATGATTTAATTTATTTTTTTCAATTTGATAATTAAAGACTCCGTAATTTTGAAACAAATGAATCCACAAATCACCATTATGGACTTGCAACAAAAAACTGGACAAATAGTTGAATGACTACGCTGCTAGTTTAAGGTTATACATGTCTAATTCAAATTCTCTTATAGTTCTATTTCCTAAAAAGGAATGTCTTCTTCTATTATTATACCAAGTTTCTATCCATCCAAAGATGGATAACTCCGCTTCAGATCTCAACTTATAATTGTGCCTATAAACCCATTCTACCTTTAATGATTTAAAGAACGATTCAGCAATGGCATTATCCCAGCAATTACCTTTTCTGCTCATAGATTGGTTTACTAAGCCATTGTAACTTTTAATTAATGAGGTAAACTTATGGCTGGCATATTGTATACCTCGGTCGGAATGAAAAATTAAAGACTGGGTTAAAGTAGTTTTCTTTATAGCCATATGCCAAGCCTTAATAATAGTGTCTTCTGTACTTAGATTATCGCTTAGAGCCCATCCAACAACTTTGCGGTTAAACAAATCAATAATGACAGTAAGGTATAACCAGCCCTGTTTGGTTTTGATATAGGTTATATCGCTTACCCAAACTTGATCCTGTCGGCTTACTTCAAAGTTTTGGTTTAATAAATTAGGAGCTATGGGGTAATTATGTTGACTATATGTGGTTGCTTTAAACTTACGTTTTCGTTTTGCAAACAAATAATTAGCACTCATAATACGTGCAACTCTAGGCTTTGATATTTTATAGCCTAATGTCTCTAGTTCTGTTTTTATTCTAGGTGAACCATAGCTTTGAAAGCTATCTTTAAATATAGATTTAATAAGCCCAGTTACCTTTTGATTTTCTAACCATAATTTACTTGGTCCCGATTGTAACCAATGGTAATAGCCACTTTTGCTTACTTTCAATATTTTACACATCGTCTCGACAGGAAATCTCATAAGGTGTTGTTTTATAAACCTGTATTTTTCTTGTCGCTCGCGGAGAAGATGCTGATGGCCTTTTTTAAGATGTCTCGTTCTAACTCGGCTTCTTTTAATGCCTTTTTTAATCGGGCTATCTCTTTTTCTTCATCGGTCATTTTAGGATTACCACGGCCAGGGAAACTGTTGTTACCGTAATCTTTTAACTCTCTACGCCAACGGTAAAGTACAGATGGAAATATATCCAAGTCTTCACATACTTGTTTTACATTGCCTTTAGCATAACTTAACTCGACTGCTTTTTGTTTAAATTCTAAGGTGTAATGTTTAGATTTTCTTCTCATAATTGCTAAGGTAATAACTAGCAAAAATATTCTCTCAACTTAGTGTCCGGTCTAATGTAGTAATTCCATTATTATCAATAACCATCCTAAAATCATGCTGTTCACCTCCAAAGATTTCTTTTAAATGATGATATTCAGAAATGATCGAAAAAGAATTAATATCCAGTTTATGTATTAATCCATTTGTGTATATGATCCATAACTCATTTTTATCTGAAACATTTACTGAAGTGGGTGTTATGCTTTCTTGCTTTAAATATGAATTATAATCTTTCAGCTCATCTTTAGTATTCTTTTCTGCATTTACTCTTGTTACCGAAGCATCAGTATGAATCAATAGAAAATCGTCTCCAATTGAAATGATGTCCTTTACTTTACGCTCAGAAATATTAAAATACTTTAGAATAGCATCTTGATCACTGGTAAAAGATTGATCAATAGGATCGAAAATATTGATCCCTTCAGGAGTTTCGCACCAAATATTTCCAAGAGGCCCTTTAAAAATTCTTCTAAAATTTCTGGATTGAATTGCTGAAGGATTTGAAGATTTAGGACTGTAATTCTGAAATTCATAACCATCATAACGATTAAGCCCAGAGGTGGTAGCTATCCATAAAAACCCATCTTTCTCCTTATAAAAATCATTAACGGCTCCCGGCGACAATCCATCCGCGACCCCTTTATGTGCAAAGCGATATTCGTTATGTATGGGTGTTAAAGTAGTGTCTGTCTGAGACCAGCCAAAAAGTGAGAAAGAAACATACACATACAAAAAAGAGACAAATCTCATTCAAAATACCGAATTTACTATTTTAAATAAATTTTGGAAAACATAAATTATATAATCTTTTCATTCTTAAAATTTAATCTAATAGATGCTTACACTAATTTTAAAAATCGGAATATAGTTATATGAATGTCAAATGGTAGTAAAAGGTAATAAAAACTTTTGCGAATTTTCAAATAAAGAATTATGGTCATAACAACTACAAGTTTATAATTTATTCATCTTTTATCCAAAAAATGTAATTGCTTTTAAGGCTAAAAAAGAAATCCGAACTCCTCTTTTAATTAAGTATTATCGGGATCGATTTATTCAACTGTACGTTTCCGTTGGTCTATACTAGCCACACGGCTGCTTAGTTATTAGAAAAAGTTTTTTGTTGTTGTATTCTTCCCAACTTTTTATGACTTGCAATTCAACATAGTTTTCCATTTTCTCAATCAGATTGTCCTTGTCGAAATACATTTTAAATGTTTTGGACATCCAATATGATTTCCAGAAATATTCTTTTCCATCAACAAAAATAGAGTCATTTTTAACCATTACATTGTAATAAAAGTCAGTATTACAGTTTTTATGTAGGAAAAATGTTTTGTGCAAAACATCTGATATTCCAATTTCCAATAAATTGTTTTTCTTCTCACAACTAAACGTAATCAAAGAAATCAAAAGTAATAATATTAAAGTTTTGATTTTTTTTCATCATGGTTTACAACGATAGCTAAAAATGGTATTTTTTTAGAACATTATTTTTATAGACTTTTAGGAGACTTTCTTTCCAATTCTTGGTTTTGGGGACTTTTGCCCTTAAAAACTCAACCTGTATTTTTCACAAGTCTACCCCCAGCCTAACGGCTACTATTAAAATGCTCAAAAAAATAAACTCCAACTTAACGCCAGTCAACAGGATGTTCATTTTGGGTCGCAAGCGACCACAAGAGGACTTAGTTATTGGCAAAACTTTATTGTGGTTTTATATATTCTAACGCCTCTGGCCCCCCTTTAAGTAGGGCAAATACGAAACCTGCAATGATAGATAATATCATTAAAATTATAAATGCCACAAAACCAAGAAGCATTACTATTAAAACTCTACTTATAATACTTTTTAATGATTTTTGTTCATAGAAACCTTTAAAAAACCAAACCATTATGACTGGTATTGTAAACATTGACAAACTTGATACTTGAATAATTAAACCTGGATCATCGTTTAAAAAAAGCATTATCGGATAAATAACAATTATATTTACAATGGTATATACCGATAATATATAGGAATTTATAACTATATGTTCATAATAATTTTGTCCACATTTTCTAAATCCTATTTTGGTTAAAAGTGCTAAAAATGGAATAAAAGATAACATAATTAGAGAATTGTAGCTTGAGGTAAAAGACAAAATATCAATCATCAATGGAGAATTCAAATTTTGTTCTAAATAGTACAATTCCATAATTTCTTTTAGCCCTACAATTTGAAAAGAGATGAAAGCGGATATACCACTCAAAAGAAAAGCTAATAATATTGGTTTATAATGATTTATTCTGCTACCATTGATAAATTCTTTTGCTGTCTTTCCTGGATTCTTAAGTATGCTTTTTACAGAGAATAGAAATCCTTTATTTGTTTGTAAGACCGTATTTTCCAATTCAGAAAATATGTATTTTCTATCGATCCTGCTAAACCTTTTTTGACCACAATTTCCACAGTAGTTTTCTTCTATGGATTTTCCACAATTTAAACAAGATTCAGCCATTTTATTATAGATTTCTTCTCTTAATTTCCATTTTTGTTTTAACATAATCTCGCCAAGAACGAAATAAGAAAAATGTAAAAACGAATGGCATAAAAATAAAAACTTTAGCTCCTTTATTTATGGTAATTATAATAGCACAAGTCACTAAAATAATAATCATCATAGCGTAAAAGCCTAAAATGATTTTTTTTGGTTTTAAATCTTTTAGTAATTTTTTATCTGATAGCTCTTGTATATTTATATTCATTATTAATCTTAATTACGCTTGTTGACAATTCTGCTAACTATAGCTAAAAATAGTATTTTTTAGAACATTATTTTTATAGACTTTTAGGGTACTTTTTTTCCAATGCTTGGTTTTGGGGACTTTTGCCCTTAAAAACTCAGTGTTTTTCTTAAGTTCCACCTCGCCTAACGGCTACTATTAAAATGCTCAGCAAAAAGCTTTGTACACCCATTCTTCACTTTCCGCTTTATATGAATTCAATTCAGTATTCTTATAAGTTGTTGTTACAATCGTGTCGACTAGATTATAAACCTGTCTATTTTTGATTGGTTTTTTATCAATTCTGAAGTAGCAGATCATTTTTCAATTTTTCCACTTTAGGATACGTTAAGGGTTTTATAATAAATGATTTCACTCGGGAGTGCTTATAGGAACGCCTTTTATCGCCCTCGGTTGGGGTCGAACTTACGATAATAACCTTAATGTTATCAAATCTTTTATGAGCATCCAGGTATGCCAGCACTTCCCAACCGTTTAAAACAGGCATGTTTAAGTCTAAAAACAATAGTATCTTCTCATTAACCATATTTTCGATACAAGATATTGCTTGTTTGGGATTAGTAAAAACATCAATACTATCTTCAGGAAAGAAACTGCTTACAACTTTTTGATTGATAATATTGGTGATAGGATCATCATCTAAGAGTATAATAGTCATGAATTTCTTCTTTCGTTTCTGAAATTTCACAAATTTTACGCACCAGCATATCTAGTTTTTTACTTTCTGTATCCATATAATGAATAAATTGAGTCACCTCCTCGTTTAATTTCTGATTACGCAAAATATGAATTATCCCAAGAATATTTGCTAAGGGGGCACGGACAATATGAGCTTGCGTCCATTTTATTTCATTAAGCTTACGGTATTGCGTCTCAAGAGCTTTTACTTTTTCCATCTTCTCCGTAATTTCTGTGGAAAAACCGGATACTCCAATTATTTGATCGCTATCTTCCTGGATTATAGGGTTAAGAGAAATTTCATAATATCTAATTCGCTGAGTTAATTTATCCATTTCACAATATTGAAAATTTATTTGTTCTCCCTGAAAAGCCTTTCTATACATTATAAGCCATTGCCAACGATTTTTTCTGGTCATTTGAGATAATAAACCACTTTGGTCTTCCCCTGATTCCACAACTTTATAAAAATTACGAACATGATCATGAAACGCCGGATTAGACAGGATTAAATTATGCTTCCTATCAACTACCCAGATACAATTCCTAGCACTTTGAATTACATAGCGCTGTAAATGTTGAATTTTTTTGAACTGAAACTCCTGAAATTTAACTTTAGAGATATCCCTAAAGTAAACATAGCTATTCGTCGTGCTATGGATAATGGTATATTCATACCATCTATTTTTCTGTCGATCATAAACCTGGCCTACAAGCGTTCGTTTTTTAGCCAGTTTTTTCTTTACTGTATTAAAAACCAAACTGGCATAAGCGCCATTTTGGGCTAATTCTTGCATTGATTGCCCGTAAAGACCATTATTTAAGCCTAACATTGTAATTAACGCTGTATTATACTGAACTATTTCTTCATTATTGTTGAGTCTAAGAACACCTACATGAATGGTATCTAAAATCTCTTTTCTTTCATTCAACACTTCTAACAAGTATTTTCTACTTTCACGCTCAGGTGTAATATCTTCAAGAATACCGGAAATTTTAAAAGGAAGATTGTTTTTAAATATAATTTTAGCAATTGCCTTAAAATGACGGTTCCTACCTTTGCCGACCAATGCGTGAAATTCAAAAGATTGAATACTTGAATATGGATTTTTAAAAAGGGCATTAAAAATTAATTTACGATCATTTGCCGTAACAGCCATTTGCCAAATCATATTTTCAGCAATATGTTCAGGGGAATTAAACATCTTAAAGACATTCTTTGACCAGGAGATCTTTTTCGAGCTTACATCATACTCCCACTCCCCTATCATACGATTATATTGTAAGAGGCTGATCGTATTAGAAAGCTCCTGCACCTTATTGTTAGAAAATTCTAAACGTTTTTGAATACAGTTTTTTAAATGTCTTTTATCTAACCAGTCGGTATATAATACGTCTGAATATCCTAAATCTTGTATCGTAGAAAAATTCTCTTCGACATCAGGATTCAAAATAAGGATGGCTGTATTGTTTGCTATCGGTTTTTTAGGAATGCCCTGATCTATAGAATTGTGATGAACAAATACAAAGTCAACATTACTCGATTTTACTGAAGACAATCCGAAATCATCCATATTATTAAGCCCCAATTCCTTTAGAATATGGGACAAATCTTTATAAAGTGAGCTAGATGTTGTATCGATTTTAAAAAAAAGACAATGCATATTGTCCATAACTAGAGGTATTTATTAAATGCTTATCGCAACAACAATTTTTTATTTAATAATTGTCGAATATAAATCAATATTTCAATAAAATACGTTTTATATTAAGGTTTAATAATCAAGATAATTTTTTATCAGTAAATTAAAAAAAATGTCAATTTTCTCCTATTTTCGGAAAATAAATACTTAATCTAATAGAAAAATAGATTAAATCATTTTAACTAATGACATCTCAAAACGATATACAGTTTAAACATTTTTTCCTATGGTCTGCAGATTTACTTTGTATCGCGGGCTATGACGGATTTTTGCGGCAGGTTAATCCGGCTTTATGCAAACGCCTGGGCTATTCCATGATGGAACTACAACATCGTCCTATCCTGGATTTTTTGCATCCTGAGGACTATGAGAAGACTAAACAGGCTCGTTTGAACCTGCAGAATAGTAGGCCGCTGTATGATTTCGAAAATCGATATATAACAAAATCCGGAGAGACCATATGGTTATCCTGGACTTCTATTCCTATACCAGAGCGCCAGTTAATTTATGCGATTGCTAAGGATATCACCGCAAAAAAATTATTGGAAAATCATCGTAATGATATGATTCAAAATCTAAATCAACGCAACAAAGCTCTGCAAAAAGTGAACTATATGACTTCGCATGATTTACGATCTTGTGTGAGTAACTTGCAGAATTTATATTCATTATTGGATTTAGAAAATATTGATCCTGAAAACAGAGAGATTGTTGATCTTATAGCAGATGCCACAGAAGAATTAAAAGTAACCCTTAGTGATTATATAGACGAGCTTAAAAGAAATTCAGAAGAAAAAATAAAAGCAGACAATATTTATCTTTATTCCGTATTACAACGGGTTCTAGAAAATATTAAAACCCTACTGACGGCCATAAATGTTAAGCTGAAAATTGACTTTTCAGAAGCAGAGATGGTTTATTTCAGTAAAACCTACCTCTATAGTATTTTTTTAAATCTTATCTCGAACTCCATAAAATATGCAACGGCAAAGCCACAATTAATTATCGCTATGAAAAGTTCACAAACCAATTCATTTATTCATTTAGAATATAAAGACAATGGAATTGGTTTTGATGCAGAAAAGTATAAGGAACGCATTTTTCAAGCCCACCAGCAAGCATTTCAGGAAAAAGTAGTGACAGAAAATATCACAAAAGATAGTAAAGGATTGGGACTTTATCTGCTCCAAAGTCATATGGATGAACTTGGAGGAAAAGTATCCATACATAGTCGCCCAGGCCATGGTATTAAGGTAGATCTTTATTTTCCGAAAGTCAAATAATCTAAATATAAGATAACTCTTTCAGTAATCCTGCTTCCTTTACTTAATAACGCCTCCTGTTAAACCTTTCTATAAAGCACATTAATCTTTCCCAACTTAATATTCTATCCTTGTGGATATAAAGATACCCGCACTAATACAAATCAATAAATAATCAATTCTATCATTTTAAGGCAAGATTGTAAAAAAACGCTTAGAATCATCCAAATAAATAAACTATTCAAGAAAATGAAATGATTTTAATTATATCTCCTGTGACTAATGGAACATTGGAACTCAAGATAACATTAAATCAAATGAAAAAATTTTGGATAAAACCATATATAATTTATTGCTCATTCGAACTTAATTATATAATTCTACTCCAATTTTCTATTAGGTTTGTATTTGCTAAATTAGTTATTTAAATACTCAGATAGTCATATACAGATATTAGCAGCCAGATAAACAAACCAACTGCTTAAATACATCACCAAACTCATTATATAATTGGAATCTTTAGAAGAATTTTATAAGCATAAGTTTCAAACACCACCAAAAATCAAAAATCAGAAAAATGGGTTGTTTGACATGTTTACTATTGAAGAAAACATGAAATATAATGTGAAGACCCCCGCTTATGTGCGGCGGGATTTTTATAAAATTCTGCTATTTGAGGGCGAAAATATTTTTCACTTTGGCGATGAAAGTATTCCGGTTTCAGGGAAGACACTTTTATTTTTCAACCCCAATACGCCCTATACTTACGAAACATTAGCCCCAGGAACCAAAGGTTATTTTTGTGTTTTTAAAGAAGATTTTTTTAAGGATAGCCTTAGAATTCATCTCACTGACCTACCACTATTTAAACCTTTTTCAAAACCCATCTATCCACTTTCAGATGATTTATTTGCAGAAATACATCCACTTTTTGTCAAAATGAAAAATGAAATGGAAGGGGATTACAGCTATAAATATGAGCTGATTAAAAGTTATGTGTCAGCATTAATATTTAGTGCTCTTAAACTTTCGGTTAGTCCTGCAAAGCCTGAATCTACCAATGCCGCTACTAGGATTACGGCTGTATTTATGGAGGTATTGGATAGGCAATTCTCTATAGAAAGCATCTCCCAAAAGATTACTTGTCGAACCCCGGCCGATTTCGCAGACCAACTGGCCATCCATATCAATTACTTAAACCGGGTTTTAAAGAAAACGACAGGAAAAACCACCACTGAACTCATTAACGAACGCTTATTGAGTGAGGCAAAAGCATTACTTAAGCATAGCAACTGGAATATTGCTGAAATTAGTGAAGCACTTGGTTATAAAGACCAGTCTCATTTTAGCTCATTTTTTAAAAGCCAAACCCAGTATGCTCCATCAGACTTCAGAAAGGTTTGATGGTTACAAACTATGGTTTCTTTAGGGTAAATTTAAAGCCAGTGGTCCAGCTTAATTTTGTGGAAAATATAAAGTTATGCAAAATTCAAAAATTTGGTACATCACCGGAGCCTCTAAAGGGCTCGGATTATCACTAACAAAACAACTTTTACTAAAAGGCGAAAAAGTTGCCGCCACAAGCAGAAATGTAAAAACACTATCTAAAAAAGTAGGAAGTAAATATGCAGCTTCTTTTCTTCCGCTTGAAGTAGAGCTCACCAATGAGCAATCCATCAAAAACTCCATCGCATCGACCATTGACAGTTTTGGTAAAATTGATGTCGTAGTGAACAACGCGGGCTATGGTACCGGTGGCGCTTTAGAAGAACTAACCGAGGATGAAATTCAACAGAGTTTTGATGTTAATTTCTTTGCCGTAATTAAAGTCATACAACAAGCGCTTCCTTATATGCGAAAAGAGCAATCCGGTCATATCATCAATATTTCATCAATTGCCGGTTTTGCTCCTGGCACGGGTTGGTCGGTATATGGAGCAGCCAAATCGGCCATGAACGGACTTTCTGAAGCTTTAGCCCAAGAGTTGAAGCCATTCGGAATAAATGTTTCCATAATTTCTCCCGGTTGGTTTAGAACAAGTTTTGCCAAGGAAGAATCCATCGAGCTAAACCAAAACCAAATTTCAGCTTACGAGCATATTAGAACAGCGCATCAAAAGTTTAAATCAATAGATGGCCATCAAATCGGAAATCCCGATAAGGTGGCTGCTGTGTTATTAAAACTTGTAAATGAACCCCATCCACCCATAAACCTATTTTTAGGCAGTGATGCTTACGATAGGGCTTTTTCTAAAATTGAAGAGTTAGCAGATTCGATGAAAAAGCGAAAAGAAGTATCCTTTTCAACAGATTTTGAGTAAATAGGTTCTCCTTATTATTGTAAAACGATTATCCTGACATGACGCTTTTATCTTTCTATAAAATAGAATAAAGTATGGTACTAATAGAGTAAAAAATCAGATATTATATTGGC
Organism: Zunongwangia profunda SM-A87; assembly: GCF_000023465.1. NCBI lineage: Bacteria > Pseudomonadati > Bacteroidota > Flavobacteriia > Flavobacteriales > Flavobacteriaceae > Zunongwangia > Zunongwangia profunda. The sequence goes on along the minus strand of NC_014041.1, from coordinate 2,658,940 downwards.
TTCATCACCAAAAAACTAAAGTAAAATTGATCATATTTTAATCTAAGTGCTACATGAAACCGTAGTAAAAGATGCTTTGGCCTAAGATTTATTTTGGGGGCATTTATAAACTACCTCAGATCTAATAAAACTTTCTTTTAAATTTCACTTAATGATACAAATTAACTGCTAAATACTTTTATGTTAAACCGCGGTTCTTAACCATTAATATATCAATATTATCAAAGTTAATGATATCTTAAAGTCAATTCCAAACTTTAAAACTTAAATTCGCATGCTACAACATACCGGTATTTTAAATCAATTTTAATCTATAAAACCACAAATCATTCTAACGATGAAGTTTAAATTCAGTAATTTTTTATTTTGTTTTCTTTTTATTTTTCTAATTTCTTGTAGTGAAGATGACGATATAACACTAAACCCTGACGAGGACACGGAGAATTCAGATAATCCCGATGAAGTTGGCGAAGAAGACGGCGATGTATTAAACCTTAATTTTACAATTCCCGAAGAAATCACAGATTACTATAGTAATGTATCTTTTGAGGTAAGTGTAGAAGAATTAAAAGAAGAATTAATTACCCTCACTTCAACGCAGCATACTACAGTTTTGGAATACTGGCAACGTCACGATTACTTATATGACGCTACTGAAGATCCTAACAATCCCGATCATGTAGTTTTAGTATATTCTGGTGAAAGCAGACCTAAAGATCAATATGAATCGGGTAACAACGACAATAAAAATCAAACATTCAATACCGAACATGTTTATCCTAAATCTAAAATTAATGTTGAAATAGGTGAAGCTGATCTTCATAATTTTTATCCTGCAGATATTAGCATCAATTCAAACAGAGGAAACAGCCCATTTGTTTCTGGAGAAGGAACATTCTCCTCTAAGACTAACGGATGGTATCCTGGCGACGATTGGAGAGGCGATGTAGCAAGAATTGTAATGTATATGAGCATTCGCTATGACCAAAGCTTCGAGACCGTAGGGAATCTGGATTTATTTCTAGAATGGAATGCAGCAGATCCGGTATCTATTTTAGAGGTTCAAAAAAATAATGTAATTGCTGCAGCTCAGGGAAATCGTAACCCATTTATAGATAATCCATATTTAGCAACAGTGCTTTGGGGTGGTGATGATGAAGCTGTAAACACATGGACAACCGAATATAGTGGTCCGATTTCTGAAGAGTATACCGAAACTCCGGCGGAAGATAATGGTAATGACGGTGAAGAGGAAGAAGATAACACCGGTGGAGATAATGAAGGTAGTACGAATGCTGTTTTACTTTTTTCTGAATATGTTGAAGGTGGCGGAAATAATAAAGCGCTCGAAATACTAAACATTTCTCAAGAAACTGCTAATCTATCCGGGTATAGCATTCAAAAACAGGTAAATGGTAACGGAGAATGGAGTAATGAGCTTTCGTTATCTGGAACCTTAGCCCCAGGAGAAGTTTTAGTTATTATCAATTCACAATCAGATTTACAAAAACTATTGGATGAAGCGGACATTAGTCAGGGCGGTGCCCCAATCGATTTTAATGGGAACGATCCGGTAGGTTTATTTAAAGACGGAACGCTTATCGATATGATTGGAACCTCAGGAGGCGATGATTTTGCAAAGGATGTAACACTACGAAGAAAAGCTACGGTTACTGCTCCTTCAGCAACGTATAATAGTGACGAATGGGAATCATTCGAAAAAAATACAGTTGATAATATAGGAACCTATTAATTATAAGTTTTCTAAAATATATAAGCGTACCTAAATGGTACGCTTTTTCGTTAAATATAGTATTACGAACTAAAAAGAAAAGTGAGCCCCTCACCTTAAACATTAAACGCTAAAACACTTAAATAACTAGTAATCAAAGACATAAAACACCTCAATAATCTCTTAAACCAAAAAGCTAGAAAAGCCTTCCATAATTTAGCGGGAAGTTAAACGATATTATCGCCATTGGCAGGGCTAATAACTTTCAATATTCGGTTTAAAAAAGTAAATTTGCGCTTTCAACAACAACACAAAACTTCTTTAGGATGATCCTATTCTTCGGAACTCAAACCAATAAGGTTTATGCCGTGCAAACGGACAAACAGCTTTTAGCTGAAGATATTTCTAAATTAAACTGGCTTTTTGGAGGCGCGCAAAAATATAACGAATCTGCTTTGGCAGATTTTTTTGTTGGGCCACGTGCTGCGATGATCACTCCATGGAGTACCAACGCGGTAGAGATTACCCAAAATATGGGCATTGACGGTATTTTTAGAATTGAAGAATTCTATAAAATCGATGAGCTTTTTACCGATTTTGATCCTATGCTGTCTCAAAAATATTCTGAATTAAATCAGGATATTTTTAAAATTGACATTGAGCCTGAAGCTATTAAAGAAATTGAAGATATTGCAGCCTACAACCAGCAGGAAGGTTTAGCTTTAAATACTGAAGAAGTTGCCTATTTACAGGGACTAGCTGAGAAATTAGGTCGAAAATTAACCGACTCTGAGGTTTTTGGTTTTTCACAGGTAAATTCTGAACACTGTAGGCATAAAATCTTTAACGGAACTTTTGTTATTGATGGAGAAGAAAAACCTTCTTCCTTATTTAAAATGATCCGAAAAACTTCCGAAGAAAATCCTAACGAAATTGTTTCAGCTTATAAAGATAATGTAGCTTTTATAAAAGGTCCAAAATTAGAACAATTTGCACCAAAATCTGCCGATAAGCCAGACTACTATCAAAATACAGAATATGATTCTGTAATCTCTTTAAAAGCTGAAACGCATAATTTCCCTACTACAGTAGAGCCTTTTAATGGAGCGGCTACCGGTAGTGGTGGCGAAATCAGGGATCGTTTGGCCGGTGGTAAAGGTTCGCTGCCTTTAGCCGGAACTGCGGTATATATGACATCCTATAGCCGTTTAGCAGAAGACCGTCCATGGGAAAAAGCGATGGACGAGCGTAAATGGTTATATCAAACCCCAATGGATATTTTGATAAAAGCCTCTAATGGAGCTTCAGATTTTGGAAACAAGTTTGGCCAGCCACTAATTGTTGGATCTGTACTTACTTTTGAACATGAAGAGCACGGCAGAAAATTGGGATACGATAAAGTAATCATGCAAGCCGGTGGCGTTGGTTACGGTAAAGCAAGTCAGGCAAAAAAAGATATTCCAAAGAAAGGCGATAAAATCGTCATTTTGGGAGGTGAAAATTATAGAATCGGGATGGGTGGTGCCGCTGTTTCTTCTGCTGATACAGGAGAATTCAGTAGCGGAATCGAATTAAATGCCATTCAACGTTCGAATCCCGAAATGCAAAAACGTGCGGCTAATGCCGTACGTGGAATGGTGGAAGCTGAGGATAATCCAATTGTTTCTATTCATGATCATGGTGCCGGCGGACACTTAAACTGTTTAAGTGAATTAGTTGAGGATACCGGAGGTGATATTGATCTTGATAAGCTACCTGTGGGCGATCCAACTCTTTCTGCAAAAGAAGTTATTGGTAACGAATCCCAGGAACGTATGGGATTGGTAATAGGAGAGAAAGATATTGATACGCTTAGACGTGTTGCCGATAGAGAACGTTCACCAATGTATGATGTGGGTGATGTTACAGGTTCTCATCGTTTTACTTTTGAAGGTAAAGAGAGTGGTAAAAAACCAATGGATTTGGACCTTTCAGATATGTTTGGAAGTTCTCCAAAAACTATTATGAACGATAAAACGATTACCAGAAACTATGATAAACTGGTATACTCGTCTTCCAATATTCAGGAATATTTAAAGCAAGTTTTACAGTTGGAGGCCGTTGCTTGTAAAGACTGGTTAACCAACAAAGTAGATCGTTGCGTTTCAGGTAGGGTAGCAAAACAACAAACCGCAGGGCCTTTACAATTACCTTTAAACAATGTTGGGGTAATGGCATTGGATTATAAAGGTAAAGATGGAGTGGCAACTTCTATAGGCCACTCCCCTATATCGGCCTTGGTAGATCCTGTAGCTGGTTCTAAAAATTCTATTGCTGAAGCACTTACTAACATCGTTTGGGCTCCGCTTGAAAAAGGCTTAAAATCGGTTTCCTTATCCGCTAACTGGATGTGGCCTTGTAACAACGAAGGGGAAGATGCCAGACTTTATGAAGCGGTACAGGGTGTGTCGGATTTTGCCATCAGCTTAGGAATCAACGTTCCTACCGGTAAGGATTCGCTCTCGATGAAACAAAAATATAAAGATGGCGATGTCCTATCTCCGGGAACAGTGATTATCTCGGCAGCTGGTCACTGCGATGATATTTCTAAAGTCGTAGAGCCAGTTTTACAAAAAAATGCCGGCGCGATTTATTATATGAATTTATCACAGGATTCGTTGAAATTAGGAGGTTCTTCTTTTGCTCAGATCTTAAATAAAGTTGGAGACGAGGTCCCTACTATTAAAGATGATAAAAAATTCTCAGAGGCTTTTTACAATCTTCAGGGATTAATAAAGAAGGATATGATTGCTGCCGGTCATGATGTGGCTTCCGGTGGATTGATCACTACCTTGTTAGAAATGTGTTTTGCAGATCAGGAGTTAGGTGCTAACATCGATCTTTCAACTTTAGGCGAAAGCGATCTTGTAAAACTTTTATTCAACGAAAACAGTTCGGTTGTTTTTCAGGCATTCGACGATACTGCTGAAAAAGTTTTGGCAGAGAACGGAATCGAATACTTCAAAATTGGCGAAGTTTCAGAGAATGGTATCCTAACAATTAAAAATAGGGAAGAAACATTGAATTTTGATATTGCGGAATTACGTGATATCTGGTATAAATCTTCGTTTTTATTAGACCAAAAACAAAGCGGAAAAGAAAAAGCGGCAGAACGTTACAACAACTATAAAAATCAGCCACTTTCTTATAAATTCCCAACTAATTTTAGTGGAAAGCTTCCTGAAATAGATCAAAATAAGCCAAAAATTAAGGCGGCGATTATTCGTGAAAAGGGATCCAATTCTGAACGTGAAATGGCGCGTGCGATGCACCTTGCCGGTTTCGATGTAAAAGATGTGCATATGACCGACTTAATTAGCGGTCGTGAAACATTAGAAGACATTCAGTTTATTGCTGCAGTTGGAGGGTTCTCTAACTCTGATGTTTTAGGAAGTGCAAAAGGTTGGGCCGGTGCGTTCCTCTATAACGAAAAAGCTAAAACAGCTTTAGATAATTTTTTCAGAAGAGAAAATACCTTGTCGCTTGGAGTTTGTAACGGTTGCCAGTTATTTATCGAATTAGGATTAATAAATCCTGATCATGAAGAAAAACCGAAAATGTTACATAACGACTCGCATAAGTTTGAATGTAATTTTACTTCTGTAGAAATCGCTCAAAATATTTCGGTGATGCTGGGAAATCTTGCCGGTAGCAAATTAGGAATTTGGGCAGCACACGGGGAAGGTAAGTTTAGCTTTCCTTATCCCGAGGATAAATATAATATCGTTGGAAAATATGGGTTTGAAGGATATCCGGCTAATCCTAATGGATCAGATTTTAATACGGCAATGTTAACCGATGATTCTGGCAGACACCTGGTGATGATGCCGCATTTAGAACGTTCTACATTCTCATGGAACTGGGCATATTACCCAAAAGATCGTAAAGATGATAAAGTAACACCATGGCTTAGCGCATTTGAAAATGCAAGAAAATGGTTAGAAAATAAATAATCTTAGACTTAGAATTGTTAGTAAATATAAAAGGAGCTGATTTCTCAGCTCCTTTTTATTTAATACTAACTGCAAAATCTTAGTTTGAGATAAAATAAATCAACTCAGTTTATTATTTATTTGACTTATCCTGAAATATAGGAAACTCACTAAAAATTTGATTTATAAGTTCTTCCTGCGCTTTAAGATTTGCTGCGTTAACTATTGCTCCTGAAGTTTGCCCACTCCACACTAACTCTTTGGTTTTACTATCTACCAAATTAATATCAACAGCTCCTTCCTGATATTGATATGTATTTACATCGTAACCTGTAATTGGCCCGAAGTTAGCAAAACCGGGATAAAAGTAATTACTATATAGCGGACTTACGGCGGTCACCCCTGGGTCGTAAGGGTATGAAGCATACGCTGCATCAGTGTGTTGATTTTGTTCAATACTTGTGGTCGAATTGATAAGAACAAGTAAGTCGGGATTTTCAGTATCCAATGCATACCCTGCATTTTTCATATTCCTATTTACCGTTTCCAGTACTACTTTATTAATATCTTGATTACTCTCCATTTTAGCAGTATTAAAACCGGTATTCGGCAAATAAGCATAAGTTCGATAATTAGTCAGATCTTTTTCCTTAGGATTAGTGGTTTTTACCTGGCTACCACAATAAACAAATAAAAGGCTAAAAACAACAAGCCCTAAAAATTGGTTGGTTTTCATAGTTTTTATAGCCAATCTAATGAAGTACATACAGGAAAAGAAACATATTTCTGCTTTTAAACATATTTTAACTAATCGCTTAAATTATTGATACATAAAATAAATTATTCTTCTTATACTTTAAAAAAATCATAAATCAGCACTAAATTTTAGTTTCTTTTTTATTAATTTCATTTGAAATACTCTTATATTTTGCTATTTTGCAAGGTACTCTAATGATTACATTGATGAACGAGATAAAACGTCTTTTTGATTTTCCATATTATCAGCAGAAACATTTTCCGCTGGAAACCGCGCTAGCTACCAAGGTAAATGGCGAATGGGTAAAATTGTCTACCAACCAATACTTAGACCAGGCAAATAAAATTAGTAGAGGCCTTTTAAGACTTGGCATAAAACCCAATGATAAAATCGCAGTGATTTCTTCTAATAACAGGAATGAATGGAATATCATGGATATTGGTATATTACAGATTGGCGCCCAAAATGTACCCGTGTATCCTACAATTTCTGAACAGGAATACGAATACGTTATAAATCATAGCGAATCGATTTATTGTTTTGTTTCTGACAAAGAAGTATTGAATAAGGTAAATGCCATAAAAGAAAATACACATCTTAAAGAAGTGTACAGTTTCGATGAAATTGAAGCTTGTAAAAACTGGAAAGAAGTGCTTGATCTTGGTGAAGATCTCAGCAATCAGGACGAAGTTCAACAGCGTATGGACGCTGTAACTACTAAAGATCTTGCGACTCTAATTTATACCTCAGGAACAACAGGAAAGCCTAAAGGGGTAATGCTTTCTCACGAAAATATCGTAAGTAACGTTATAGGAAGCGCCCCACGTGTACCGTTCGATTTCGGGACCTATACCGCCTTAAGTTTCTTACCGGTTTGTCATGTTTTTGAACGTATGATTCTTTATTTATACCAGTATTATGCGGTTTCGATATACTTTGCAGAATCGATAGATATGCTTAGTGAAAATCTAAAAGAGGTAAAACCAAACGTGATTACTGCCGTACCCAGGTTACTGGAAAAAGTCTACGACAAAATTATAGCTAAAGGATCTTCTGCCGGAGGTATAAAAACGGCTTTATTTAATTGGGCCTTAAGCTTAGGGCATCAATATGAACCTTATGGAGCGAATGGATCATGGTATGAATTTAAACTTGGTATCGCACGTAAAATCGTATTTTCAAAATGGAAAGAAGGTTTAGGTGGTAATATAGAACTAATTGTTTCTGGTAGTGCGGCATTACAACCCCGCCTGGCCAGAGTTTTTGCTGCGGCAGGAATTCCTGTAATGGAAGGGTACGGACTTACTGAAACATCACCTGTGATAGCCGTGAACGATGAGAGAGATCATAATTTTAAAATTGGAACGGTTGGAAAACCTATAAAAAACTGCGAAGTGAAAATTGCAGAAGACGGAGAAATTTTAGCCAAAGGCCCAAGTGTGATGATGGGCTATTATAAAGACGAAGAAAAAACAAAATTAGTACTTACAAAGGATCATTATTTTCATACCGGAGATATCGGGGAAATTGATGCAGATGGTTTTTTAAAAATTACAGATAGAAAAAAAGAAATGTTTAAAACTTCAGGGGGTAAATATGTAGCACCGCAACTTCTGGAGAATATCATGAAGCAATCACAGTTTATTGAGCAAATAATGGTCGTGGGCGAAGGAGAAAAAATGCCTGCCGCCTTAATTCAACCCAATTTTGACTTTGTACGTGAATGGGCATCGCGTAAAAACATTGATCTTGGAGATAAAAGTGAAAAAGAAATTGCTAATAATCAATTGGTGATCGATCGCATTCAGCAGGATATAGATTTTTATAACAAAAATTTTGGTCACTGGGAACAGGTAAAAACTTTCAAATTAACCCCAGAGGTATGGACTGTTGAAGATGGTCACCTGACTCCTACCATGAAAGTGAAGCGAAAGAATGTAAAGGAAAAATATAGTGATCTTTATAACCTTATATACGATCATCAATAATTCAAAATAACATTTAATTTATTGAATAAAAATCCCCAATCAAGGGGATTTTTTTGTTTAGTCTAAAAATTAAAGTATAAATAATATAGTATTAACAAAATTTACATTTATTTATTATGCGCGCATAGTATATTTTTATTACATTTGGGAGGCTTGCACTTCAGAAGTACCCAAAAATTATCATCTTAACTGATTAAATCCTTCGGAAGGGAAAAATATGAAAGAAAAAACGATAGATTATGTTTTGAGAGCTACCTGGATGGCTGTTTCTAAAATGTATAATGAAGAAGCCGGCAAAGCCGGTAGTACTATGGCAACGGGTTTTGCTTTACTTAGTATAGATCCAGAAAAAGGTACTCCATCTACTTCTCTGGGCCCAAAAATGGGTATGGAGGCTACAAGCCTTAGCCGAATTCTAAGAACCATGGAAGATAAAGGTATAATCGTTCGTAAAAGAAATCCGGAAGATGGTCGTAGCGTTCTTATAAATCTCACAAATTTTGGTCTGGAAATGCGTAATTTCTCTAAAGGTGTGGTATTAAGATTTGATGAAGCCGTAAAAGAAAATGTTAGTGAAGAAGATCTTAGAACCTTCATCGAAGTAGCACATACGATAATGGAATTAATTAATAATAAAAAAATTTATAAACCTGAAACCTCAGCTAAATAATTATGAAGCGAACAATCAATAAAGTTGCTGTCATTGGATCAGGAATTATGGGTAGCGGTATCGCCTGCCACTTCGCCAATATTGGCGTAGAGGTATTACTGCTTGACATCGTTCCGCGAGAACTCAATGAAAAAGAGCAAAAAAAAGGACTTACCTTAGAAGATAAAGAAGTGCGTAATCGCATCGTCAACGATTCCCTTCAAAATTCTTTAAAATCCAAGCCCTCTCCTATTTACCATAAAGATTTTGCCAATCGCATAACCACTGGAAATTTAGAAGATGATATCGCTAAAGTTTCTGAAGCCGACTGGATTATCGAAGTGGTAGTAGAACGATTAGACATTAAAAAACAGGTTTTTGAAAAACTTGAAAAGCATAGAAAACCGGGAACTTTAATCACTTCCAATACTTCCGGGATTCCCATTAAATTTATGAACGAAGGAAGAAGTGAAGATTTTCAGAAACATTTCTGCGGAACACACTTTTTCAATCCGCCACGATACTTACGCTTATTCGAAATTATTCCAGGACCCAATACTTCAGGAGAGGTATTAGATTTCCTCAATGACTACGGAAAAAAATTCCTTGGAAAAAAATCGGTGATCGCCAAAGACACACCGGCCTTTATCGGAAACCGCGTTGGTATTTTCAGCATTATGAGTTTGTTCCATATGGTAAAAGATATGGATATGACCATTGAAGAGGTCGACAAGTTAACCGGACCGGTGATTGGTCGCCAGAAATCGGCTACCTTCCGTACTGTAGATGTTGTTGGTTTAGATACTTTGGTGCACGTTGCCAACGGTTTGTACGAAAACGTTCCAGAGGATGAAGCCCACGATCTTTTTGCACTACCAGACTTCATCCAAACAATGATGGATAACAAATGGTTGGGAAGCAAAACCGGACAAGGTTTTTATAAAAAAGAAAAGAAAGAAGATGGTTCCAGCGAAATCAAATCGCTTGATCTTGATAAAATGGAATTCCGTGATCGAAAAAGCGCGAAATTCAGTGTACTAGAGCAAACCAAAACCATCGATAAACTTAGCGATCGCTATAAAGTTTTAATTAAAGATGAAGGAAAAGCAGGGAAGTTTTACCGTAAAAACTTTTCAGCATTATTTGCTTATGCTTCCAACAGAATTCCAGAAATTACTGATGAACTCTACAAAATTGATGATGCGATGCAGGCCGGTTTTGGATGGGAACACGGTCCATTTCAGGTTTGGGATGCACTTGGTGTAGAAAAAGGAATTGAAATGATGAAAGCTGAAGGTTACGAGCCTGCAGCTTGGGTTTCAGAAATGGTGGATGCCGGTATTACTTCCTTTTATTCCGTAAAAGAAGGAAACACCTATTATTATGAAATCCCGAAAAAGGAACACGTAAAAGTTCCCGGACAAGACTCCTATATCATCTTAGATAATATTCGCGAATCTAAAGCCGTATTCCAAAATAGTGGCGTTGTCGTTGAAGATTTAGGTGATGGCATTCTAAATTTAGAATTCCGCAGTAAAATGAATTCTATTGGAGGTGATGTACTTGATGGAATCAACAAAGCAATCGATCTGGCTGAAAAAGAATACCGCGGACTGGTAGTGTCTAACGACGGAAAAAACTTCTCGGTAGGTGCTAATATCGGAATGATCTTTATGATGGCAGTAGAGCAGGAATATGATGAGCTGAATATGGCCATTAAATACTTCCAAGATACGATGATGCGTATGCGCTACTCCTCTATCCCTACCGTATCTGCTCCGCATAATATGGCGTTGGGTGGCGGTTGCGAACTTTCATTACACGCCGATAAAGTGGTGGCTCACGCCGAAACTTATATTGGTTTAGTGGAATTTGGTGTTGGGGTAATTCCCGGCGGTGGAGGTTCTAAAGAAATGACCTTAAGAGCTGCTGATACCTACCAGAAAGATGATGTAGAGTTGAACCGATTACGCGAAAATTTCCTTACTATCGGAATGGCAAAAGTATCCACCTCAGCTTACGAAGCTTACGATACCAATATTCTGCAAAAAGGAAAAGATATTGTGGTGGTGAACCGCGACAACCAATTAACCATTGCGAAAAAACACGCGCTATTAATGGCAGAGAATGGCTACACCAAACCAATTATGCGCAAAGACATTAAAGTTTTAGGAAAACAAGCTTTAGGAGCTTTTTATGTAGGAACCGATCAGATGAATGCCGGAAAATACATTAGCGACCACGATAAGAAAATCGCTAACAAACTGGCTTATGTAATGGCTGGTGGAGACCTATCGGAAGCTTCTTACGTAAGCGAACAATATTTATTAGACCTAGAACGTGAAGCTTTCTTAAGCCTTTGCGGAGAACGAAAAACTTTAGAACGCCTTCAGCATATGTTACAGAAGGGAAAACCGTTGAGAAACTAATATCCCCACCTAACCTCCCCAGAGGGGAGGGATTTAGATGAATATTGTTTAACTAAAAAAATACCTTTTGTTCTCCCCCTTTGGGGGAGCTAGAGGGGGAAAATATATGAAAACAGCATACATAGTAAAAGCATACAGAACCGCAGTGGGGAAAGCACCCCGAGGTGTGTTCAGATTTAAAAGACCAGATGAACTGGCAGCGGAAACCATCGAATATATGATGGACAAACTTCCGGAATTTGACAAAAATCGTATCGACGATGTGATCGTAGGAAATGCAATGCCCGAAGCAGAGCAAGGCTTAAACGTAGGTCGGTTAATCTCTTTAATGGGATTAAAAACCGAAGACGTAGCCGGAATGACGGTAAACCGCTATTGCGCTTCAGGCTTGGAAACCATCGCTATTGCTTCCGCTAAAATTCAAAGTGGAATGGCAGATTGTATCATCGCCGGTGGTGCCGAGAGTATGAGCTACATCCCAATGGGAGGTTACAAACCGGTTCCCGATTATAAACTGGCAAAAGAAGGGCACGAAGATTATTACTGGGGCATGGGATTAACTGCCGAAGCGGTGGCTAATCAGTACAAAGTTTCTCGGGAAGACCAGGATGAGTTTGCCTACAATTCTCACCAAAAAGCCATAAAAGCACAGGCAGAAGATCGTTTTCAAGATCAAATTGTTCCCATTACCATAGATCAGACTTATGTAGATGGCGACGGAAAAAAGAAAACCAAAAGCTATACCGTAACTAAAGATGAAGGACCACGTAAAGATACTTCTGAAGCCGTATTGAATAAACTTCGACCTGTATTTGCAGAAGGTGGAAGTGTAACTGCCGGAAACTCTTCACAAATGAGTGATGGCGCTGCTTTTGTAATGGTGATGAGCGAAGAAATGGTAAAAGAACTCAACCTTGAACCCATTGCCCGAATGGTGAGTTATACCGCGGTTGGTGTAGAGCCAAGAATTATGGGAGTTGGACCGGTTAAAGCAATTCCCAAAGCCATCAAACAAGCTGGGTTAAAACAAGATGATATTTCATTAATCGAATTGAACGAAGCCTTTGCTTCTCAGTCACTAGCGGTCATCCGTGAATTAGGATTAAACAAAGATATCGTGAATGTAAACGGCGGTGCGATTTCTATGGGTCATCCACTGGGTTGTACCGGAGCTAAACTATCTGTTCAGATTTTTGATGAAATGCGTAAACGCAAGCTTAACAATAAATACGCCATGGTCACGATGTGCGTAGGAACCGGACAAGGTGCTGCGGGAGTTTATGAGGTATTCTAATCCCCAACACCTAACCTCCCCTAAGGGGAGGAATTTAAATTGAGAACTAACAAAATGTTTAATATAAAAACCTATAACCTCCAATAGGTAGTTCCCCCCTTCGGGGGATAGGGGGATTAAAATGAGTGATACAACTGAACAAAAAGATATATTACGCGGTGGTCAATTCTTAGTAAAAGCAACCAGCTGCGACGATGTTTTTACTCCTGAAGATTTTAACGACGAGCAAAAGATGATGCGTGATTCTGTAAAAGAATTTGTAGATCGTGAAATCGTTCCACATAAGGAAAGATTCGAGAAAAAAGATTACGCACTTACGGAAGAAATTATGCAAAAAGCCGGAGAACTTGGTTTTCTTGGTGTTGCCGTACCCGAAGAATATGATGGATTAGGTATGGGATTTGTTTCTACAATGCTGGTTTGCGATTATATCTCGGGAGCTACCGGATCGATCGCTACCGCTTTTGGAGCACATACCGGGATTGGTACAATGCCGATCACATTGTATGGTACCGAAGAGCAAAAGAAAAAATATGTCCCAAAATTAGCCACCGGAGAATGGTTTGGTGCATATTGTTTAACTGAACCGGGCGCAGGTAGTGATGCCAATTCAGGGAAAACAAAAGCCGTGCTTTCTGATGATGAAAAATATTACAGCATCAGCGGACAAAAAATGTGGATTTCAAATGCCGGTTTTGCGAATGTGTTCATCGTTTTTGCACGTATTGAAGATGATAAAAACATCACCGGATTTATCGTAGAAAACGATAAAGAAAACGGAATCTCCTTTGGGGAAGAAGAAAAGAAATTAGGGATTCACTCCTCCTCTACCCGTCAGGTATTCTTTAATGAAACCAAAGTTCCGGTAGAAAATATGTTAGCGGATCGCGGTGAAGGTTTTAAAATCGCGATGAATGCCTTAAACGTAGGTAGAATTAAACTGGCAGCGGCTTGTTTAGATGCACAACGTCGGGTAACCGAAAATGCCGTCAAGTATGCTAATGAAAGAGTTCAGTTTAAAACACCCATTGCACAATTTGGAGCGATTAAACAAAAACTAGCCGAAATGGCAACTTCTGCTTATGTAGGCGAATCAGCTTCCTACAGAGCGGCTAAAAATATAGAAGACCGAATTCACCTTCGTATGGAAAGTGGAAATTCTCATTCTGAAGCCGAATTAAAAGGAGTAGAAGAATATGCAATTGAATGTTCTATTTTAAAAGTAGCCTGTTCTGAAGATATTCAGCATTGCTCCGATGAAGGAATTCAGATTTTTGGTGGAATGGGATTCTCTGCCGACACCCCTATGGAAGCGGCTTGGAGAGACGCTCGTATTTCAAGAATCTATGAAGGCACCAATGAAATTAACCGAATGCTTTCGGTAGGAATGCTCGTGAAAAAAGCGATGAAAGGTCACGTAGATCTTTTAGGACCTGCACAAGCGGTAGGAGAAGAATTAATGGGAATTCCATCTTTCGATAAACCTGATTATTCTGAATTATTTGCGGAAGAAAAAGAAATGATCAAAAAGCTGAAAAAAGTATTCTTAATGGTTGCCGGTAGTGCTGTTCAGAAATTTGGACCACAGCTAGAAGAACATCAGCAATTATTATTGGCTGCTTCAGATATTCTAATTGAAGTATATATGGCAGAATCGGCTATTTTAAGAACCGAAAAGAACGCGAAACGTTTTGGGGAAGATACCCAAAAAGAACAAATAGCAATGTCTCAGCTTTACCTTTATAATGCCGTTGAAAAAATCAACGCCAAAGCCAAAGAAGGAATTATTTCTTTCGCTGAAGGAGACGAATTACGAATGATGTTAATGGGATTAAAGCGTTTCACGAAATACGATAATTTCCCGAACGTCGTCAAATTAAGAACTGAAATTGCCGATAAATTAATCGCAGAAAATAAGTATTGTTTTTAAGTTGAGGTTTAGTTAAGTTTGATTTTTAAATTGAAAAAGAGCTGCCAATTGGCAGCTCTTTTTATTTAATATTAATGATTCCATCGAATCCCGTGAGTTTTCATTGGAAGTTTATAAACCGCATCGGAAGCGGTAATAAACAAAATATCTTCATTGGCTCCACCAAAAGTAACATTACCTGTCCAATCTTTATCAATTTGAATATGATCTATTTTATTGCCTTCTTTATCAAAAACAACAACTCCATCGCCGGTAACGTATAGATTTCCTTCATTATCTAAGGTCATTCCATCAGAGCCCATATCAGCAAAAAGCTCTTTATCGGTTAGTGTACCATTATCCTGTATTTGATACTTATACACTTTTTCTTTTGAAACATCTGAAACATATAAAACCTGATCTTTAGAAGAACCTATAATTCCGTTTGGAAGTACAAAACCTTCTGCTACGGGTGTTACGGTTTTATGATCTGGACTCAGGTAATACACTTTTCTTTTCTCCATCTCAGGAGATTTTCTTTCCCAATATTCTCTTTGATAGTAAGGATCTGTAAAGTAAAAACCGCCCTTTTCATCCATCCATAAATCATTAGGACCATTAAATGCTTTGTTTTCGTGACCGTCTAAAACAACGCTTACTTCTTTATCTGGACTTATCTTCCATAGCTGAAAATTTTCATCGGCACAGGTCCACAAATTTTGATCATCGTCAAAATACATTCCGTTAGAACGACCTGCATCTTTCATATAAACTGAAATGGAATTACTTTTTGCGTCCCACTTTAAAATTTGATTATTAGGCTGATCGGTAAAATATACATTTCCCTCCTTATCAGAAGCCGGGCCTTCGGTAAATATAAACTCATCAGAAATCAGTTCCGGTTTTGCTCCATCTTTCACAGGAGATGTATGTTTTTCACAACTCACCGTAAGCAGATGAAGGCTACATACGCTAAGAATTAAAAGGTATTTTTTCATTTTCATTCAATTTTAAAAATTTTAAGCTTCAAATTTACTCATAAAAAAAAGGTTTTTATAGAACCAATATAAAGTGGAAGACTAAAATTCAATACTACCTGTTTCCGTATAAATCAATTCATCCTCCCCAATAGAAAGCTCAAATTGTGTAAGGTTTTCGTCTCCAATCACAAATAATTCGTCCCCCCTAATAATCACATCAAAACCTTTCACAGGAATAAATGACACAAATTTTGGATATTGAGGTTCAGATACATCTAAGACCCGCACTATATCTAAATCGGTTACCAGTAAGTAATGATTATATAAACCTAAACCTATAGGCTGATTCATTGGTACGGTCGTTAATAATTCAGGATAAAGCGGGTTTTCAGTATTATAAATCTCTAACTGGTTGATGTTTCCCTGGCAGGAAGAATTGGTATGCAAGGTTACATAGGTATAATCACCTGAAGAAACTACAGGATCACAGCTTCTAATGTGGCTTACTTCTGCCAATCGCAATGGATTTTCGGGAGAAGAAATATCATAAATGTACATTCCTAGTCGGCTTCCCACAAAAAGTTTATCACCAAGTCCAAATAAAGTTTCAATATCAAAACCTATATAGGTGTCACCTTTAAAAACAGGATTTTCAGTATTTGAAACATCAAATACACTTAAAGATTGATCTCCAACGGTATATAAATAATTTCCGGAAAGAGTAAAACGAGCTAAACTCCCCCCTTGGCCATCAGTAATATTTCCCGTATCACTACTATCTGAGCTGCAAGCACTCAGCAAAACTACCAATACAATAATTACAATTTTTTTCATCGTTTAATTTTTAGGTTGATAGCCAACAATTATTTGATCTGCAGGAATATCAAAATACGCTGCTTCATAACCGTCTGGCGAATTCAGCTGAGGGAAAACATCGGGAATCCTAGTCATAGTAAGAATTTCATTCGTGTTTAAATTCAATTCTATGGAAAGTAGATCTACATAATGATGAACAAATATAGTATTCCCGCGTATCGCTAAATCTGTCGCTCCGGGAACTTTTAAAAATGAAATCGCTTCTGGATTTTCGGGATCTTGGTTATTGTAAATATGAAAACCTTCCTCCTTTTCATTAATAAATAGAAATTGATCTTTCACATAAATTTTTCCGGCATTACTAACCGGTCTAGCTGATTTACGCTCAATTGTGCTCTCAAAAGTTTGTCTTGTTTGTGTAATTGGGGTATATCTGCTACCATGCATCATTTCGTCATCACTACCCCAGTAGATACATGACTGAAGCGAAATTGTACAAATAAATAGTAATAAATATTTCATCATATACATTGATTAGTTTATTAGTAGATGTTCTTCTATAACAATGGTTGCACTATAGTTATTAAAAATTATGATTGAAATTAAACTCATATAGCTTTAACAAAGCTCTAATAATTTTTTGCTAAAAACCCTGTAAATTGTAAGGTATGAGAAAAAACTATTCAACGCTGTTCTGTTTTCTATTATTCTTCTTTCTAAATTGTAAATTGCTTAACGCTCAGCAATCACAAGATTCTACCTCGCAAAAATCTGGTACAGGCTTGCCCAGTAAAACTCCAACGATTAAAAAGAAAGGAGACTTTAAAAGCAATGCCATTAAAGAATATAATGAAGCCTATTATGTTTTAAATCGAGTGAATAAAAGTATTGGTTTACCTCCCAATAACGTAAATTTCCAGACACCTCAGGCAACATTAGAATACTTTATCGTAAGCTCAAGGGAAAATGATTATAAAAAGGCAGCATATGCTTTAAACTTAAATCTATTACCTTCGAATCTATCCCATAAAGATGCGGCGCTTCTAGCAGAGAAACTTTATTTTGTAATCAATCAACGAGTAAAGCTAAACTGGGATGATCTACCCGATAGACCTGATGGACAGATCGATATACAAACCAGTACAAATAAAGCTGTAGCAGGAAATCCTCGTAGAAGTATTGTCTTTGGTGAAGTTGAATTAGATGGCATAGATTACGTGCTCAGACTGCAACGGGTAAAATATAAAGATTATGGTGCATTTTGGTTGATCTCCCCCAATACTGTAGAAAATATCGATGCACTTTATAAGGTATATGGTCCTAGAAAGTTAGATAGAATGATGCCCGGTTGGGCCAGAATAAAATTATGGAACATGCCTGTTTGGAAGTTTGTGGGGGCATTACTGCTCATATTACTTTGCTATTACATTGGAAAACTTTTTTCCTTTTACCTTAAAAAATTTCTAAATAAATCTAAAAAAAGATGGATCCAAAATATCTCAGATAAACTAACCACTCCGGCGGGCGTAGCGATTGGTGTTTTATCATTTTATCTCTTATTGAATAATCTAATTTCGTTTGCCGGATCCTTTGCAACTACCCTCTATGCTATACTTTTAATTGTGGTTATTGGTTCAGTTACCTGGTTTTTTATGAGAATGGTTGATTCTTTTATGCTGTATGTCGCAGAAAATAAGATTGGGGATACCACTATGGAAGAAAATTCTGAAGCCAGAAAAATGCTAACTTACATATCTGTGGCCAGAAGAATAGTTACTTTTATCGTGATTATATTTGGTGCTTCTGTGATCTTATCACAATTTAGATCTCTTGAAAAATTAGGCATTTCCTTAATGGCTTCAGCTGGGGTTGCCACGGTGATTCTTGGTATTGCCGCTCAAAGTACCTTAGGAAATATTATTGCCGGAATACAAATTGCCATTACAAAACCTGCCCGGATTGGAGATACCGTTATCATCGATGATAACTGGGGCTATGTAGAAGATATTCGCTTTACTTATATGGTGGTAAGAACCTGGGATTGGCGCCGCATTGTCGTTCCTTTAAAACAGGTGATCTCGAATAGTTTTGAAAACTGGTCTATGACATCAGCTCACCAAATACGCCCTATAAGTATTTACGCTGATTATAGGATCGATGTAAAAAAAGTTAGAAAAAAATTTAAAGAAATTCTTGAAACCAAAGAAAGCTGGGATGAGAAAAAACCACCGGTGGTGCAGGTAGTTGATACAACTGAAAAATCTATACAAATAAGATTTCTTTGTAGTGCCAAGGATGCTATAGAGGCTTGGGACCTACATTGTGAACTTAGGGAAGAACTGGTAAGTTATATAAGTAGTTTAGAAGATGGCCAATTCTTAGCGACTTCAAGAGTAAGAGTTCAGGAATTTCCTTCTCATAACTCTAAGCAATAATTCTAAAACAGCCTTCGGAATACGAAAACCTTTTCAGTTAAAATAGTTTTAAGTATAAAAGTATTTAAATGGATTTTATATAAATTAAGAACAAAATCCAGAAAAATGACCCAAAACATACTAAACGACGAAGCATTGAACACTTCGTATTTAATCGTAGGAATTTTAGCAGTAGTCGTTGTATTTGTTATTGCTTTTTTTATCATTAAAAAAATTGGAAAAGATCCTAAAAATATACTTCCAGTTAACCTTGCGGGCCGGATCAGAATTCCCTTACTTATATTTTTGCTCTCTTTATTCCTTAAGCTTTGTCTTCTTGAAGATGTATTTTCCAATAAGGAATTAATTAGACTTATAAAACATTCCAGTACTATTGGAATTATAATAAGCTTTACCTGGTTTTTGATTGTTTTTCTAAAGGTCTTTAAAGAACGTCTTTTAAAAAAATATGATGTAAATACTGACGATAACCTTAAAGCGAGAAAGGTCTATACCCAGTTTACGATTCTTGAAAACATAGTGATCTTTATTCTAATAATATTGGCAATAGGTATTTCTTTAATGAGTTTTGATAGTATTCGGCAAGTTGGTTTAAGCTTACTTACTTCAGCCGGAATTGCCGGGATTATCCTTGGTTTAGCAGCCCAAAAAGCTATAGGTACGCTACTGGCGGGAATACAGATTGCCATTACACAGCCCATTCGTTTACAGGATGCTGTTATTGTAGAAGGTGAATGGGGCTGGATTGAAGAAATTACCTTAACTTATGTAGTTGTAAAAATTTGGGATAAAAGAAGGTTAGTAGTGCCCTCAACCTATTTTATTGAAAATACCTTTCAGAACTGGACAAGAAAATCGGCTGATATCATGGGCACCGTTTTTCTATATACCGATTACGATGTTTCTTTTGACGCTATTAGAGCTGAACTAACCCGACTTTTAGAAGGTTCACCACTTTGGGATAAGCAGGTAAATGTGTTGCAGGTAACTGATGCTACTGAAAAATCGGTGCAAATAAGAATATTGGTCAGTGCAAAAGATTCCCCTACTGCCTGGGATCTTAGGGTTTATATTCGTGAAAAAATTATTGATTTTATTCGCGAAAACTATCCGCACAGTTTACCGAAAACCCGCGTGGTATTACCACAACAGGATCAAAATCCTTCAGAAAGCATTTTTCCCGAAAAAAATCCTTCAAACACTACGCAATAAAAAATTGAAACAAAAAATCCCCATATTTTATGGGGATTTTTTGTTTCAATTATTATCATCAAACTTAATAAAGAAAGCAGTTTTAAATCATAAATTTTTACAATTTCTAATCCTGCATTGGATAATTAGTTCTCGAAGAAGATTACATTTAAAAGCCACTAAATGCATTTTCTTCAGAAGCATGCCCTTTACTAAAGTTTGCAGCCGTTTCTATCAAGGCTAAATGCGAATAAGCTTGTGGGAAATTCCCTAATAATCGTTTGGTTTTAAAATCGATATCTTCACTAAATAACCCAAGGTGATTACTATAAGATAGTAATTGTTCAAAAAGTGCTTTAGATTTTTCCTCTTCCCCAATTTTATAAAGGCTATTAATTAGCCAAAATGTACAAATGGTAAAGGAAGAAGAAGGTAATCCAAAATCATCTTTGTTTTTATAGCGGTACATTAAACCATCGTTACATAATTCCTTCTCGGTGGCCTTAACCGTACTTACAAAGCGAGGATCTTTAGCATCTATAAATCCGTAAGATTCCATTAATAAAGTACTGGCATCAAGATCTGGTGAACCATAAGACTGGGTATAGGCCTGCTTCTCTTCATTCCAGCCATTGTTATAAATATCATCATAGATCTCGGCGCGAAGGGTTTTCCAATGGGTATCATTAATTCCCATTCTTAACACCTCCCCTATTTTTATAGCACGATCTACTGCTACCCAACATAATAATTTAGAAAATACGAAATGGCGATCTTCGGTTCGTAACTCCCAAATGCCTTTATCCGGTTTTTGCCAGTTTTCTTCAACAATCATAACGATACCACGAACAACCGTCCAGAGTTCTTCACTATTTTCAAGTGAAGTTTCAAATTGAAGGAATTGTTGATAGATTACTTCCATCAAAATTCCGTAGATATCATTTTGCTTTTGGATGTAAGCAGCATTTCCTGTTCTAACCGGATACGATCCTTTATATCCACTTAAATGATCCAAAATATGTTCGGTAAGCTCTTTTTGTCCATCAATACCGTACATAATCTGAATTTTTTCATCCTTATCTGGTATGATATCAATAATGAACTGTAAAAATTCACGAGCAGATTTTACGTGTCCAAGCCCTGCCATTACCTTAATGACCATTGAAGCATCACGAATCCAACAAAAACGATAATCCCAGTTTCGTTCCTCCCCTATCGTTTCTGGTAGCGAAGTTGTTGCTGCAGCAAGTACAGCACCTGATTTTTTATAACTAAGCAATTTTAAAACCAGGGCACTACGCATTATTTCATTACTGTAATGAGAATACCGTGTAGTCTTCTCACTCCAGTTCATCCAGTAAGTCTTTGTACGCTGGAATTTTAAATAGGAACGATCTAGGGACTGAGTAATCAATTTTTCATGATAGCCTATTAAACAATAAGCATTACCAGTAAGTGTAATTTCCCTTTGTTGAAGAATATCATCCAAATCGAGATTGGAATAGAAAAAAAAGCGAATCGTATTTGCCTTCAACTGTATAACTTTTAATATAATTCCCTTTATTCTCGTTATGAGTTTCTTCTCTGGCAAAATCTAATCTGGGATTATAAATAACTTTAAATTTAGGTTTCCCCTTTAAAAGTCTTAAAAAACGAATAATATCGGGTGGGGAGTAATAAGAGCCGTCGTCTCTTGGGTATCTAGGCATAAAATCGATAAGCTGAAAAGCATCTTCACCATTATCGAAAACCGTAGATAAAATATTAGTTTCCCAAAGGTATTCTTGCGAAATATTGTAATCATCACTAACTTTAAACTCAAAGCTACCGCCTTTTTGTTCGTCTAGGATTTTTGCGAATACAGCAGCCGAATCAAATGCTGGTAAACAACACCAGTCTAAAGATCCTGTCTTGGATACAAGCGCACAACTCTTACAATTCCCGATTATTCCGTAATCTAAATTGTCCATATATCTTAAATTTCTTTTAAAAGAATGGTATTCTAAAATGAATTCCCGAAATTTAATAAAATTCAAATTGGCAACAACAGCATTAGCATATAATTATGAGTAAAACTATTATTATTTCTAACCGTCTACCCCTTAAAATTTCATTAGAAGACGATCAACTTCGAGTCACCCCTAGCGTTGGTGGATTAGCCACAGGGCTTAAATCTTTTCATAAAGATGGAGACAGTATTTGGATTGGATGGAGTGGCTTAACCAAAGAAGAAATTCCGGATCATCTTGAAGATGAAGTGAAAGAAAAAGCGAAAGCTGAAGATTGCGTCGCCGTTAATCTCACCGAACAAGAGGTCGAAGGTTTTTATTATGGTTTTAGCAATCGTACTATTTGGCCATTATTCCATTATTTTATGGAATATACTGAAGCCGAATATAATTTTTGGGAAACCTATAAACAGGTAAATATAAAATACGCCAAAGAAGTCCTTAAATATTATGAAGAAGGGGACCGTGTTTGGGTACATGATTACCAGTTACTACTAGTGCCAAAATTGATTAGGGATGAAGAACCTGAAGCTATTATCGGCTTTTTTAATCATATTCCCTTTCCCTCTTACGAAGTTTTTAGAACACTCCCCTGGCGTGAATCTGTTTTAGAGGGAATGTTAGGCGCAGATCTTATTGGTTTTCATACCTACGATTACGAACGTCACTTCTTAAGTTCAGTGAGTCGTATTTTACGATATCAGGTAGATTTCAATGAAATTACATTACCTGAAAGGATTGTTAAAGTAGATTCGTTCCCAATGGGGATCGATTACAAAAAATTTGAGGAAGCCGCTTTAAATCACTTCCGAGGAAGCGAAGACGAACAATCCGAATTACAAAGACGATTAGATCTTCACCTAGAAGCAACGCCCGATGCAAAATTAATCCTAAGTATTGATAGATTGGATTATACTAAAGGTATCGCCAATAGAATCAGGGCCTTTGAATATTTTCTGGAAAAATATCCAGAGTTTATTGAGAAAGTCCGTCTTGTTATGTTGGCAGTGCCATCACGCTCTAATGTGCCGCAATATCAACGCTTAAAACGGGAGATCGACGAATTAGTAGGACGTATAAATGGTAAATTCTCTACGGTAAGCTGGACACCTATCTGGTATTTTTATCGCTCGATGCCCTTTGATAATCTTATTGATCTTTATACCTCTTGTGATATTGCTTTACTAACCCCTATCCGAGATGGGATGAACCTTGTTGCTAAAGAATATATCGCTACGAGAACAGATCATACCGGGGTATTAATCTTAAGTGAAATGGCGGGAGCGGCACATGAGATGAATGAAGCCCTTATTATCAATCCTAATAATTTTGAGCAAATTGCACTGACTTTAAAACAAGCCATCAATATGCCTAAGGAAGAACAAATCGAAAGAAATAAAATTCTTCAGAAACGTTTAAAACGCTACGATGTAGAAAAATGGGCAAAGGACTTTATGAGTGCATTAATCAATACGGAAGATAATAGACGCTCATTTGAATCTATTCGTATATCTCCAAAAGTAGCTGAACAATTAATTGAAGATTACAAAAGTTCAGAAAAAAGAGTGTTGTTTCTTGACTATGACGGAACTCTGGTAGATTTTGTAGATAAACCCGAAGATGCTCGCCCAGACCAGGAACTTATTGATTTAGTAACCCAGCTTAATGATCAAAAAAATACAGATGTTGTCATTATCAGTGGTCGCGATAAAGAAACCCTTGGCGATTGGTGGAAAGGAACATCTATAGAGTTAATCTCTGAACATGGGGCATGGATGCGTCAAAAAAATTGTGAATGGGAGTTATCTGAAAATGTAAAAAACGAATGGATGGATGCCGTAAGACCGGTGATCGAAAGTTTTGTAGACCGTACCCCGGGAACATTTTTAGAGGAAAAAAACTATTCTTTAGCATGGCATTATCGCAAGGCCGATCCAGAACTTGGAGAGATTAGGGCTAATGAACTATCTAATACCTTAAAAGGTCTTGTTTCTAATCGCGGTTTAAGTGTTTTAGCTGGTAATAAAGTACTGGAAATAAAAAGTAGTGGGGTAAATAAAGGTAAGGCCTCTTCCAAAAAACTTGTTGGCCATAACTATGATTTCATTTTTGCAATTGGCGACGACTGGACCGATGAATACATGTTTGAGGAATTACCTAAAAAGTCCTATACGGTTAAAGTGGGTATAAAGAAAACCAGCGCAAACTATTACGTAAATGATACGAAACGGGTTAGGGAAATCTTAAAATCATTTCTAGATAAGTAGTAAAATTAATCGGACAATAGTTGTTAAAAATATTGAGAAAAATTCCAAAAGTTTATATCAAGATTAACTCCAAAAATAAGGCTATAAGCCTGTTTATTAATAATTTTACGATAGAATAATTTACGAACTATAAAAACTTAACTATGAAATCAGGAGGAAAAATTTTAATAGGATTATTATCAGGAGCTGCTGCGGGTGTTGTTGCAGGTCTTTTATTTGCACCTAAGAAAGGGAAAGATACCAGAAAAGCAATTGCAGATACTAGTGATAACTATTATAAAGGAGCTAAAGGCCGAGTTACAGATTTTTCAGATTCTGTAGGTCATAAAATTGATGCTTTAAAAGCGAAGACAAAAGCAAATTTTTCTAATTCAAAATCTGAAGAAAAAATAAATGAAGCTAAAGCTGAAATTCATGAAATGAAAGCTAGCTAAATAGTATAATTTTTAAGAAAAAGCTCCGAGAATAATTCGGGGCTTTTTTTATATCCAGTTTTACCTACATTCTTACCCACTCCATCTCCTTTTTTTACGAAGGGGTTTAAATAAGCCACCTGAAGGCTACTCCATAAACACATATTATATAAGTATTTTTCTTTCAAGTACTGGGCTGAAAGGAACCGAATCGAATTACATAAGCTCCATTCCAATAGAATAATCTTTAATATTTATCATTTTAAGTATTTATTATGATAGTTTAAAAATCCAAACAGGAGTAGCTTCTCGTTTATATGATATAACTAAAAAATACTTTTATTATGAAAAAATTATCATTTTTGCTAAGTTTTACTCTTGTATTATTTATTTTCAACAATTTAAGCGCTCAGAAAACAAAGATGGTTGGAGGTGCTGAAATGTATCCTTCTAAAACAATTGTAGAGAACGCATCGCAATCTAAGGATCACACCACCTTAGTAGCCGCTGTAAAAGCAGCAAATCTTGTAGGTACTTTAAGCAGTGACGGTCCTTTTACCGTTTTCGCTCCTACAAACAGTGCTTTCGAAAAACTTCCTGCTGGAACGGTAGAAACATTACTTAAGCCAGAAAACAAAACTAAATTACAGGCCATTTTAACTTATCATGTAATTGCAGGAAAATATGATGCAGCTAAAATTATGAAAGCCATAAAAAAAGGTAACGGAATGGCCTCATTTAAAACTGTAAACGGTCAAACAATTACCGCAATGATGGATGGTGATATACTAAAAATAAAAGATGCAAGTGGTAATATTTCTTCCGTATCGATTGCAGATGTTCACCAGTCTAATGGAGTTATTCATGTAGTCGACACCGTATTTTTACCAAAAATGTAATAGTAGGCTAATATTTTATTTAAAAGCTGTTCAGCAATTATGAGCAGCTTTTTTTATTAGCATACATACTGATTTGCATGAACAGCCAAAGTTTATGTAAATTACCAATCCAAAAACCTTATATATGTTTAAAAAATTACCTCTTAATTTATTGATTTTTGCTGCACTATTATTTTCTAAAGAAACTATAGTAGCACAAGAAACCGATACAAAAATCTATGATATAATTTCAAAAATATCGGCTGATAGTATTGAAGCGGATATTCGAAAACTTGTAAGTTTTGGAACACGTAATACTTTTAGTGATACTGTTTCTGATAAACGTGGAATTGGCGCTGCCCGCCGTTGGATAAAGTCTGAGTTCGATAATATAGCTTCACAATGTGGCTGTATGGATGTTTTTTATCAAAAGGACTTTGTGACTAAAGAAGATGGCAGCAGAATACCAAAAGACGCATGGGTTGTAAATGTTGTTGCTATTCAGAAGGGGACAAAATATCCTAACCGCTATATTATTATGAGCGGTGATATCGATTCTCGTGCCAGCAATACAATGAACTTTAAAATTGACGCTCCCGGAGCCAATGATAACGCAAGCGGAATGGCCGGCACCATGGAAGCGGCTCGTGTTTTATCCCAGTACGAATTCGAAAGCAGCATTGTTTATGTAGGATTAAGCGGTGAAGAACAGGGACTTTTTGGTGGTAAAGGCCTAGCTGAATATGCTAAAAAGAACAACTGGGATATCATTGGTATTTTAAACAACGATATGATCGGGAATATTGAAGGGGTGGACGGTGTGATTAGTAATCGTGACTTCAGAATTTTTTCAGAACCTGTTCCTCCTACCGAAACAGAAAACGAACGAAATATGAGACGTTTTTACGGCGGTGAAGTAGATGGGATTTCAAGACAGTTAGCACGATATATCCATAAAACCACTGAAATTTATATGCCAGAAATGAATCCCATGATGATCTATCGTTTAGACAGATTTGGTCGTGGCGGGCATCATAGACCATTTAACGATCTTGGTTTTGCCGGTGTACGAATTATGGAAGCTCATGAAAATTACAATCGCCAACACCAGGATATAAGAACTGAAAACGGTATTGAATACGGCGATGTGATCGAAGGTGTTAATTTTGATTATGCAAAAAAACTAACCACTGTAAATGCCATTAACCTGGCAAGTTTAGCCTGGGCTCCACCAGCTCCGGCAAAAGTTGAAATTGGCGGAATTGTAGAGGCCGATACCAAGCTAAGATGGGAAGCTGTAAAAGATGCTGCCGGTTACAAAATTTATTGGCGTGATACCACCGCTCCACAATGGCAACATTCGAGATTTGTGAAAGAGGTTACAGAATTTACTTTAGACGGCATTGTAATCGATAATTTTTTCTTTGGTGTTTCTACTGTAGGAAAAAATGGTCACGAAAGTGTTGTGGTATTCCCATCGGGAACATTTAGATAAAAATTAAATTCCTTTTTATGAAGGCGAAATCAGAGCAATCTGGTTTCGCTTTTTTTATGAGTTTTTAGCAACTGCTCTATATAATTAGTTAATTAACAATTGTTTGCTTTTTAATTAAATCAATTTAGTAGTGCAGTAGCGTACTTTTAGTACTAATTAATCATAAATTAAAGAGTTATGGCAGAAATAAGAATTGAGAAGAAGAAACAAATTTGGCCATGGATCATTGTTCTTATCGTTGTGGGAGTACTGGCATTTCTGTATTTCTACGGAAGTGCACAAAACGATGATAATGACAGTGAAAATTCAATGGAAGAAATTGGTCTAAACAGCGATCAGGAAGCATCGAATATACCAACATTCGAAATTTAACCACAATTAACCAATAAAATCAACAAATTATGAAAACCAACGAAAAGCATTTATATAGTTTAAGTGAATTAGGGGATTATAAAATAGCCAAGCATGATCACGATATTCGTGGTTGGGAAGTGAGAGATCGGGATGCCAAAAGTATTGGTAAAGTAGACAACCTTCTTGCGAATAAAGAATTAGGAAAAGTAGTGTATGTAGATGTCGAAGTAAATCAGTCGATAATCGATAAAAATCATGATCCTTTTTCAGTCAATAACGATACTGGGTTTAAGGAGTTTATCAATAAAGATGGAGAAAATCATATTATTATCCCTATAGGTTTAATCGATATCTATCCTGAAGATAAATACGTACATACCAATTCACTGGATTATAATACGTTTGCCGAAACTAAACGCTATCGCACAGGAGAACCTATTTCAAGAAATTACGAAAAACAGATCCTTTCTTCTTATAAACAAAATTATCGTCCAAATGAAATTAAAGGAAAACAGGAGAGCTTGAGTAAAGACGAAATCGTGGATGGAGAATACAGTGCAAGAAAAACAGTTCAGCCTTCAGGTTACAATGAGGATGAAACGCAGCAGCGTATTGATAGGGAAAAAGCGAATTTAAAATATAAATCTGAAGTTCTTCATGACCGTGAAGAAACTACTGAAGAACGAAGGGAGAGAGAGCGAGCAAAATTAAGGGCTACATCCGGAAATCCAGATCCTGCTTTTAAACCAACAAGAACTTATGATGATGACGGAAACTGGGTTAGAGAAAAAGAGTATGTAACTGATGCTGAAATCGAATCAAGACGTAAAGGCCAGATAAGAAAAGATGATGATTTTTACGATCAGGAAGAGTTTAAGCCTCGAAGACGTTACTAGAAAACCTTTATAATAAAAATCCCTGCAAATTGCAGGGATTTTTATTATTAATCTACCATGGAAAGCTGAATTCTTTTTCTATCCAGATCAACTTCTAAAACAGTAACCTCAACTTCCTGATTTAGACGGACGATCTGAGTGACATCGTTCACATAAGTATTAGATAATTTCGAGATATGTACCAACCCGCTTTGTTTTAAACCAATATCCACAAAACAGCCAAAATTAGTAATATTATTCACCAATCCTGGCAACCTCATTCCCGGTTTTAAATCGGTTATTTCGCGTATGCTTTCATCAAACGAAAACGTACTAATCTTCTCTCTTGGATCTACGCCGGGTTTTTCTAATTCGGCCAGAATATCTTTTAAAGTAAGTAATCCCGTTTTTTCCGTGGTATATTGCTTTAATTTTATTTCCTGAAGTTTCTTCTTGTTTCCCACCAATTCTGAAATATCGACAGAAAGGTCTTCCGCCATTTTCGTAACTAAGTGATAACTTTCAGGATGTACTGCTGAGTTATCTAAAGGATTCTTAGAATTCCTAATTCTTAAAAATCCAGCCGACTGCTCAAAGGCTTTGGCTCCTAAACGTGGAACTTTTAGTAGTTCTTTTCTAGACTGAAAAGCACCATTTTCCGTTCGTATTTTTATAATATTTTCAGCTAAGGAGGGTCCTAATCCACTTACATAAGAAAGTAATTCTTTACTGGCGGTGTTCAGATTGATTCCTATTTTATTTACGGTGCTCATCACCGTGGTATCCAAACGCTTTTTTAATAAAATTTGATCTACTTCGTGCTGGTACTGTCCTACTCCAATAGATTTTGGATCGATTTTCACCAATTCTGCTAAAGGATCACTTAGCCTTCTACCAATAGAAACTGCACCACGAACGGTAATATCGTAATTAGGAAATTCTTCCCTGGCTACTTTTGAAGCAGAATAAACTGAAGCTCCGGCTTCATTTACCACATAAACCTCAATATCACGATCAAACGGAATCGATTTTATAAACTGCTCGGTTTCCCTGCTTGCTGTGCCATTTCCTATAGAAATAGCTTTAATTCTATGTGCATTCACCAAGGATTTTATTTTCTTCGCTGCAAGACTACGCTCATTTTTTGGCGGATGTGGATAGATATTTTCGTTGTGCTCTAACTTTCCATTTTCATCTAAACATACCACCTTGCAACCGGATTTAAATCCAGGGTCAATGGCCAAAATTCGTTTTTCGCCCAATGGTGGTGCGAGAAGTAACTGCTCTAAGTTCAGTGAAAAAACTTTTATCGCCTCTTCATCAGCTTTTAGTTTAGTTTCATTTAAAAATTCGGTAAAAAAAGACGGTTTTAATAATCGCGAATATGCATCGGTTGCGGCTTCCTCAATAAGAGCTGCAGACTTTGAATTCCGATTTTTGATAATGGATTCAGTAATTAATTTTAAAGCTTCTATTTTATCTACTTCAATCTTCAGTTTTAAAATTCCTTCTTTATCACCTCGATAAATGGCTAAGAATCGGTGTGAAGGAATTCGCTTTAAAGACTCGTTCCACTCGAAATACTGCTGAAATTTTTGTGCTTCTTCTTCAATCGATTTTGCTTTGACTACTTTAGAAGAAATTTCAGCTCTCCTGGAATATAACTTCCTTATTTGTTTTCTAACATATTGATTTTCGTTGATCCACTCAGCAATAATATGCTTTGCTCCTTCCAGCGCCTCATCTACAGAATTGATCTTATTTTTAACGAATTTTGTGGCTGCAGAATAAATATCTGGCGCGTTTTGGGCCATAATTATTTTTGCCAAAGGTTCTAATCCGTTTTCCCTTGCTGTATCGGCTTTGGTTTTTCTCTTTTTCTTAAATGGCAGGTATAAATCTTCAATAATAGTAAGATTTTCAGCATTTTCAATTTTCGCTTTTAATTGATTGGTAAGTGCATCCTGACTTTCAATGGCTTCGAGAATAGATTGCTTACGTTTTTCAAGATTATTAAAATATTGAAGCTCTTCTGATATTTGCTGAATTTGAGTTTCATCTAAATTACCGGTTTGCTCCTTTCGATAGCGTGCAATAAAAGGTACAGTCGCATCTTCCTGAAGTAATTTGATGGTATTTTGAATGCTTTTAGCCGGCAGGCCAAGCTTTTTGATTACAAATTGATCTAAATTCACAATAAAAATTTTAGCGGAATGCGAAGATAAGACTCCGCTTCAAAAAAAGTGTTTTAAAATGCAGAATCTGGATTGTAAACTTTCGAGCTTAAAATTATTAAAACTACGTAAGAACCTATAAGCACTTAAAAGGAATAACTTAACACGAAGAATTTTAACTTATATAATTTCCAGTTCTTTAGAATGTTTTATCGCCTGCTGACTGTTTTTAAAATAGCAGGTACTCACATTTAAGCTTTCGATATTATTTAAAACTTCTTTGATCTCTTCTTTCTGTTCTTTGCCGGTTTGTCGAATATAAATCGATTTTACATTTTCAGGATAAGTTTTACAGATTCGCTCGTAAATATGAACGTCTTGCTGCGAATCGTCTCCCAGTAAAACATATTCTAAATTTGGATAAAATGAAATAATATCTTTCACCTTCTGAAATTTGTGATCGTGATTTCCCCTTCCCGTTTTAATAAAATCTGAAATTCCGGTTTTTATCTTTTTCAGTTTAATCACAGCCTTTGGCAAATCGTGCATTTCAGCAAATTCAACAATAAAATCATATAAATTCCATTCGCTACTGGAAACATAGAAGAAAGAATTTGAAGCCTGTTCACTATCCTGCCCTGCTTTGCTTAAAGCTTTATAATGATCTACCACATCTTCAAAGATCTTTCTACGATTAACATTTTTTGATAGCATCACATATAGCTTTTTAAAAAAGCTATTACTATGGGAAATTAAAAAGGTATCATCAATATCAGAGATGATTCCAAGCTGACTATCATAAGGCTTTAATAACTCCCCTTTTTCTATAATCCCAAAATGATCTTCCATTTTAGCGACTACCTCGTACTCATGCCACCCGCTTTCTAAATCTTTTTCAAAAGGAACAGTAAACCTAAAATATCCATCTTCCATGGTTTTAGTTTTCCATTCTTTTCCTTTAAAATATAAATGAAGCTCGTAATTAGATAATGGTTTAATTCTAAATTTATGGATAATAGCTGATGTATGTTTTATTCCTTTACGGTCTAAGCGATATTTATCGGGAGCCCAACTTTTAAATAGATGCCCAAACACCACCAATTCTTTATCATTTACATAGCCGCGGTAAAGTTTTAAGTCAAGTTTCAAATTTTTTAGTTTTTTATAAAGAATAGCCTAACTCCAAATTAGTTAATTTTAATCGCAATTATATAGATATGGCAGACTTTAGGAATATTTTAATGGTCGTAAACCCAATTTCGGGCGGAGAAGAGAAAGAGGATCTTATCAAGGAAGTACGACAGGCAGTAGAAAAAAATAACTACAAATTTCATCTTTTTAAAACTACCGGTGAAAACGATATCCCAAAAATTAAAGAGGAAATCGACCAAGTTCAACCAGAACGTGTTCTTGTAGTGGGTGGAGATGGTACGGTAAAAATTGTTGCCGAAGCCTTATTTCATAAGGATTTGCCCATAGCAATTTTTCCTGCAGGTTCGGCTAACGGGCTCGCACTAAATGTTGGAATTCCAGAAAATAGAAAACAGCAAATTGAAGTTGCCATGGGTGATCATTTTACCAATCTGGATGTTTTGCAAGTGAACGACGAGTTATGCCTTCATTTAAGCGATATTGGCTTAAATGCCGAGTTGATCAAAAATTACGAATCCGCATCTATTCGGGGTAAGTTTGGCTATTTAATGCAATCAATCCCAACTTTAGTTAGAAGCAAGTATCCATATGAATACGAAGTTGAAATAGATGGTAAAGTCTATAATCATAAAGGAATAATGCTCGCTATAGCCAACTGTCAAAAATATGGCACAGGAGCTAAAATTAACCCTGAAGGACGACATGATGATGGAAAATTTGAAATTGTGATCTTTAAAAATTTAGATATCACTGAAATTTTAGGCACCCTAAGAGAAGATGTAAAATTTAATCCAGATTTTGCTGAAACCATTTCTACCGAACAGGCTATAATTAGTTGTAAAACGCCTATTGCTTTCCAAATTGACGGCGAATTTATCGAAAATACGCAGAAAATTGAGGTCAAAATTGCCGAAAAGAGTCTAAAAATAGCCGTAAAATAAGATTAATTCTATTTTTTTTTGATAGTTTTCAACAATTTTAAACATAAACGTTATAATTACGCTTATGTTTTGTTAAAATCTGCTGAAACCGCATCAATATTGAGATTATACAAATAAGTGTTAAAAACACACAGTTATGATTTTCAAAGTAAAACACTATAAATTTTTAATTATTCATAACCTATAACCTTTCGCACTTCATAATTATTGATTTTTGGTTTGAAATTTTATTAAATTTACATCTGGAAATTATAAGGTTTAGTTAATCAAACTGTAAAATTATTTTTATGAAACAAGGATTATTAAGGATCAGTTTGTTCCTTATAGCCGTACTGAGTTTTTCATTTGCAAAAGCGCAAACGGTTTCGGGAACAGTGACAGATGGCTCTATGCCGATCCCAGGAGTAAACATTCTGGTAAAAGGTACTTCTAATGGTACCACCACAGATTTTGACGGTAACTTTACTCTAAACGATGTAGCCAGTGATGCTACGCTTGTTTTTAGTTTTGTTGGTTTTGCTCAGCAAGAAGTTAAAGTAAATGGTAGATCAACTATCAATATTACTATGTCTGAGGATGCAGCAGCGCTAAGTGAAGTTGTCGTGATCGGTTATGGTTCTACCACCGTTAAAGATGCAACAGGTGCCGTAGCAACCGTTTCTGCCGAAGATTTTAACCAGGGGGTTATCTCTTCACCTGAAGAATTAATTCAGGGGAAAACTGCAGGATTACAGGTAACAAGTACTAGCGGTGAACCTGGTGCGGGCGTAAATATTAGAATTAGGGGTACCACCTCTGTTAGAGGAGGCAATAACCCTCTATTTGTAGTAGACGGTGTACCTTTAGCCGGTAGCGACACTTCTTCTGGAGGCACTGATGTTGGTTTTGGATCGAGTTCAGCTAAAAACCCGCTTAACTTCCTAAACCCCTCGGATATTGAGAGTATGAGTGTTTTAAAAGATGCTTCGGCTACCGCTATCTATGGTTCGCGTGGTGCAAACGGGGTTGTTATTATTACTACTAAATCCGGTCGGGGAAATAAAGGTCGTGTAGAGTATAGTACAACGACCAGTGTTGCAAATGCTGCGAATACCTATGACCTGCTAAACCGTGATGAATTTTTAGAAGCCGTAGAGGATCTTGGGAACGATCCCGACGCAATAGATTTTGGTGGAGATACAGATTGGCAACGTGCTGTATTAAGAACTGCTTTTTCTAAAAACCATAATCTTTCATATTCTAATTCCTATAAAACAGGAAATTATCGCGCGTCTTTAAGTTATGCTGACCAGGAAGGAATTATAAAAAATTCTTCTATGGAAAGAATTTCGGGTAGGGTTAATTTTAACCAGCGTTTATTTGATGATCGCTTAAGCCTAAATTTACAAACGACACTTTCTCAGGTTAAAGATGAAAGAGCTCCTATCTCTAATAACGCTGGGGCTTCTGGTGATTTACTGGGAGGTGCCTATCAATCAAATCCAACATATCCTGCAGATCCAGATTTTCAATTACCAGGATTAATTAATCCTTTGGCTTTATTAAAATACAATCAGGATAAAACGGATACCGAAAGACTACTGGTAAATTTTTCTGCGGAATATGATATCTTTTCTGATTTAAGTGCAAAAGTTAACTTAGGCTATGACAAATCTGAATCTGATCGTCGTGCCTCTATTTCTCCAGACATCCTGGGAATTTCCGGAGTACCAGGGAACGGTCGCGCTAACTTAAATGAAATCGATGCTACAAACCGCTTAATGGAGATCACTCTTAATTATAAAAAACAATTCGAAAATTCAAAAATAGAAGCACTGGTAGGATACTCCTTTCAAGACTTTGAACGTAAAGGTTCTAATATTAGTGGGTTCGGTTTCGGAACGTCTAACCTTAATACCATGGCAGATAACCTAGAATATTCCAGCAATATCCTTGCGTCTAATATTTCTGGTTCTTATCAGCAATATGGTTATAGTTCGGAAGGTTTTTTCGTAAATCGCTTGTTTCCTGAAATTGCAACCGATAATTTAACAGCTCCTTCAGGAATAAACGTGAATTCAGTTGCATTTGATTCTTTTAATACTACAGATGAACTTCAGTCATATTTTGCCCGTGTAAATTATACGCTATTTGATAAGTATATTTTTACGGGAACGATACGTGCTGATGGATCTACTCGATTTGGTGGAAATAATAAATACGGTTATTTTCCCTCAGGTGCTTTTGCCTGGCAAATGGCTGAAGAAGATTTTATTCCGGATACCTTTTCTACCCTGAAATTCAGAATAGGTTACGGAGTTACCGGGAATCAGGAAATTCCATATAATCAGTACGAGCAACGTGAACGCTATTCCGGTATAGGAATTGGCAACGGAGGTAATATTGTAGTACCCGGTACTTCTTTAGTTTCTTTTGCAAACCCAGATTTAAAATGGGAAGAAACAAGCCAAACTAACCTGGGATTGGACTTTGGGTTTATGAGAGATAGACTAAGTGGATCTTTAGACTTCTATTATAAAAATACTACAGATCTTCTTATTCAGGTATTCTCGGCCCAGCCATCACCTCAGCCTTTTGTGTATCAAAATCTGGATGCTAATATTATAAACAAAGGAGTAGAATTTAGCATTGATTATAACATATTCCAAACCGAAGATTTTTACTGGAATTTTGGATTTAATGTAGCTTATAATCACAATATGGTGGAAGACTTTGATGGTATTATCGATACAGGCGAAATTAATGGGCAGGGACTTACAGGCGCATTTGCACAGCGTTTAGTAGGTGGATATCCTTTATTCTCATATTATCTAAGAGAATTCACCGGTTTTGATGAAAACGGATTTAATACTTATGAAGGTGGAGATATCGACAACCAAACGTTTGTAGGTAAAAGTGCGCTACCTAAAACCAACTTAGGAATATCTACCCGCTTTGAATATAAAAATTGGGATCTTTCAGCTTTCTTTACCGGTCAGTATGGATTTTACGTCTATAACAATACCGCCAATGCTTTTTTTACCGCAGGTACACTTAGCAATGGTAGAAATGTAACTCGCGATGTTGTAGGTAATGGAGAATCACCTTTAAATGCTCCAGATGTATCTACCCGATTTTTAGAGCGCGGTGACTTCTTAAGAATGCAAAATGCAACATTGGGATATAATTTTAATTTTGATGAAAACAGTATTTTTAATTCCCTTAGACTATACTTAACAGGGCAAAATCTGTTTTTAATTACAAACTATTCCGGTTTGGATCCAGAGGTAGATACCAATAAAGCTTTAAACAACGTTCCTTCTGCGGGGATCGATTACACCTCTTACCCAAGGCCAAGAACTTATACCTTTGGACTGAACGTTACATTTTAAAAAAAGATTATGAAAAAAAAATATTTATATAGCACAATATTGGCAGGAGTACTTAGTATTTCTTACTCTTGTACCAATTTAGAACTAGATGATACCGACTCTATTTCAAGGGATGCAAGTGGTGATGGATTTAATGGGGTTGAAAATGTAGAAAGTTCTCTTACCAATGCGTACAATTCCATTCAGGGTCATTTACAAACTCAGGAAAATTTATACGCATTACAGGAAGCAACTTCTGATGAATTGTTAATCCCTACTCGAGGTACAGATTGGGGAGATAATGGAGTTTGGCGAACTTTGCACCAACACACCTGGGATGGTACCCACCGTTTTATTTTAAACACATGGAATAATTTTAATTCGAGTATTTACTCCAGTACCGAAATTATTGAAACCGAGAATGCTAATGCTCAACAAATTGCCGAAGCTAAATTTTTAAGAGCTTTTAGCATGTACTGGATCATCGATTTATATGGGCAGGTTCCATTTAGAAAGGTTACTGAGGGTCCAGATGTTAATCCGCAAATTATGTCTCGTACTGAAGCTTTTGAATTTGCCATAAAAGATCTGGAAGAAGCATTGCCAAATTTACCCTCAACCGCTCCTGGAGAAAACACTGATAGAGCAAGTAAAGCGGCAGCACATTTTTTAATGGCTAAATTGTATTTGAATAAATTCATTTATTATGGGGAAACCAGTGCTTCTCCAGAAGATATGAATGCAGTTATCGAACATGTAAATGCTGTAATGAATGAAGGTTTTGCTCTTCAAAATGGTTTTTTTGAAATTTTTGAACCTGAGGTAACCGAAGCTGATACAGAAATTGTATTTAGAGTTAAGTATGGAGCAGATGCCAGAATGTGGTCTACTCTTCATTATAATCAAACCACACCCGATAATACCGGAGGTGGATGGAACGGTTTTTCAACACTTGCAGAATTTTATGATCTATTTGAAGGCGATCCACAAATTAACACTCCTGGGTCTGGACAGGAAGAACGTAGAGGCGCTGTTCCACTTAGTGGTGATGAACCGGGCACTAATATCGGACATGGATTCCTAATTAACCAGCAATATGCTATGGATGGATCAAAATTAACTGATAGGGCTGGTAATCCATTGGTTTTCACCAAACAGTTACCGGGTTTAATCGGGAATAATGAAAGAAATGGAATTCGCGTATTAAAATATCACCCCTCAGATGGAGCATACCCAAATAACCTGATTGTATTTCGATATGCCGATGCTCATCTCATGAAAGCTGAAGCTGTAATGCGTGGTGGAAATGCGAACCAATCTGCATTAGAACTTGTAAACCAATTAAGAACGATTAGGGATGCTTCTCCCCTTTCAAGCCTAAGCGAACAAGATTTGCTGGATGAAAGAGGTCGCGAACTTTATATAGAATTTTGTAGAAGACAGGATCAAATTAGATTTGGAACTTTTAACTCTAGCTGGGAGCTTAAAGACAATACTGAAGAGTTTAGAGTTTTGTTCCCCATTCCTTCTGTAGCTTTAACTTCAAACCCAAATTTAGCTCAGAATCCGGGCTATTAGGCTTAGGCAAGCTTTTAAGAGACTTAAGAGGCGGTTATCCGTCACTTAGGTCTCTTTTATTTTAATTTTTTTCTTTACTTGAAGTTTTTAATCAGTATAGTCCAATAATGAATAAATTATTATCGATTACAGGTTTATCCTTCTCCAAACATTTAGGTATCGTAGTGCTATTTTGTTTTTTATATAGCTGTAAAAAAGATGCTGATACTCAACATGAGAAACCTATAGATTTTTTATTTACAGAAATGCCAGCGGATTCTACCGGCATTTATTTCATCAATCAGGTTAAAAACGAAAAAGAATTCAATATTTTCAGATACCGTAATTTTTATAACGGTGCCGGAGTAGGAATAGGAGATATTAATAATGATGGTCTTCCCGATGTGTATCTTACTTCAAATATGGGTAAGAACAAACTATATCTTAATCAGGGCAATTTTAAGTTTAAAGATATTTCTGAAACATCAGGTTCGCAGGGAGATAGATCCTGGTCTACCGGGGTAACAATGGTAGATATCAATAATGATGGTTTACTAGATATTTATGTTTGTAATGCTGGGAACATTGAAGGTGAAGACCGTAACAATGAGCTTTTTATCAATAACGGGGATCTTACTTTTACAGAAAAAGCTTCTGAATACAACTTGAATGAAAATGGTTTCACTACCCATGCTGCTTTTTTTGACTATGATCTGGATGGTGATTTAGATGTTTATATCCTAAATAATAGTTTTATTCCTGTTGCCAGTCTTGGTTATAACAACAAAAGGGATCTGCGTGCTAAGGATTGGAATTTACCTGATGTTTTTAAAGGTGGTGGAGATAAACTATTACGAAATGATAATGGAAAATTTACGGATGTTAGCGAAGAAGCCGGCATCTATGGGAGTCTTATTGGTTTTGGCCTTGGAGTAACTATTGGCGATATAAATAATGATATGCTTCCAGATATTTATGTTTCTAATGATTTTTACGAACGTGATTACCTGTATATCAATAATGGGGACGGAAGTTTTCGAGAGGACATCAAAAATCAGGTATCGCATTTAAGTCTATCTTCAATGGGAGCAGATATGGCAGATATCAACAACGATGGATTACCTGAAATTTTTGTAACCGATATGCTTCCCGAAGCAGATGAACGCTTAAAAAACACCAGTGAATTTGAACGTTTTGATCTCTATAAATTAAAGGAAGACCGAGATTTTTTTCACCAGTACATGCAAAACAGCTTGCAATTAAATAATGGCAATAACAGCTTTTCTGAGATTGCTTTTTATAGTGGTGTGGCACAAACAGATTGGAGCTGGGGCGCTTTAATTTTCGATATGGATAATGATGGTTATAAGGATATTTATGTGAGTAACGGCATATACCATGATCTTACCAATCAAGACTTTATGGATTTTTTTGCGAATGATATTCTTCAGCAGATGGTACTCACTGGTCAAAAAAAAGAATTTGATTCTATTTTAAGCGAAATGCCAAGTACTCCTATTCCCAACTATGCCTTTAAAAATAATGGTGATTTAAGCTTTTCTAATGTTACAGAAGATTGGGGATTTGGTAAACCTAGTTTTTCTAATGGATCAGCTTACGGAGATTTGGATAACGACGGAGATCTGGATATTATCGTAAATAATGTGAACATGGATCTATTTGTTTACCGCAACGAAACAAATAAAAAGAGAAATCATAACTGGACTAAAATCCAGCTAAAAGGCAGTAACAAAAACACCTTCGCCATTGGTAGTAAAGTGATCGTATATACCAAAGAAAAACAGTTAACGCAACAGCTCATTCCTACTCGTGGATTTCAATCCTCCGCAGATTACAGCCTCACTTTTGGCCTGGGACCTTATAAAAAAATAGATTCCATTCGTGTAATTTGGCCTGATAAAACTTCTTCTTTAAAAACCGGTGTTGATAGTAATAAACCTGTGGTTTTCGATCAGGAAGAATCTGAAAAATATAATCTTCCAGAATCGCAATCTGAGCAATATTTTAAAGAAATCGTATCCAATTTCAAACCGCACCAAGAAGATAATTATGTAGACTATGATTACGAAGGTCTTATTAATAAAATGCTCTCCCGGGAAGGGCCTGCAATCGCCGTTGCCGATATCAATAATGACGGAAACGATGATTTTTATATTGCTGGCGCCAGAAACCAGTCGGGTGTGCTTTATCTTCAGCAAGCCGATGGTAAATTTTCACAAAGCATTTTGGACGACACTGAAAATTCAAAACTTGTTGAAGAAACCGGCGCAATTTTTATTGATGTTGATAATGATGATTTTAAAGATCTTATTATAATTTCTGGAGGAAATAATATTTATGCTGAAAAAGAACAGTATGAAACTCGAATTTATCTAAACGACGGTAAAGGGAATTTCAGTAAGGCCAATTCGGCACTACCTATTAATAATCAAAATGCGGCGGTTATCGCAGCCAACGATCTTGATAATAACGGAAGAACTGATTTTTTTATTGGGTACCGTAGTAAACCCGGAGTTTATGGTGTAAATCCAAAACATCAATTGCTTAAAAATGAAGGAAACGGTAATTTTAAAACTTTAGATACGTCCATTTTAGATAATCTAGGAATGATTACCGATGCCAAATGGACCGATATTGATAATGACGGCAAAGCAGAATTGATCATTACGGGAGACTGGATGGCAACGGCTATTTTTAAATTTAAAGACGGAAAATTAATTAAATTAAACTCTAATCTTGATGAATATTCAGGGGCATGGAATAGCATACATGTGGCTGATATAAACAATGATGGTCTAGCAGATTTAATTTTGGGGAATCGGGGCACCAATTCTTTTTATAATGCCAGCAAAGAAGCTCCTGTTAAATTGTACATCAATGATTTTGATAATAACGGTACTGTAGAGCAGATTTTTACACAACGAATTGAGGATAAAGATGTTCCTATACATTTACGCCGAGAGCTATCAGGGCAGATTTCTTCAGTAAAAAAGCAAAACCTAAAATTCTCTGAATATGCCACAAAATCTATAGATCAGTTATTTTCCAAAGAAGTTTTGGACAAAGCTTTAGTAAAGGAAATTAGAAGCTTTAAGAGTATTATTGCAATCAACAAGGGGAATGGAAATTTTGACATTAAGGAAATGCCAGCCAAAGCACAATTTAGTTCTATTCATGCAATCGAAAGCCTTGATGTAAATAATGATGGTAATTTGGATATAATTATCGCGGGTAATGATTACGATCTAAAACCTCAGTTTTCAAGATTAGATGCTAATTACGGACTTGTTTTAATCAATGACGGAAATGGTAATTTTAGAGCGGAATCTTCAGAAAAAACCGGCTTATTTTTTAAAGGACAGGTTCGGGATCTAAAAATTATTCAAAATAAAAAAGGTGAAAGGTACCTGTTGGTAGGAATTAACAACGAAAAACCAAAACTGTACAAACTCCAGTAATGAAAAAACTTGGGTACATATTGATTTTTGCTGTTTTAGCGGCCTGCTCTAAAAACGAAAAAGTTCAGGAAACCGCCACTCCTCCCCTTTTTAAAGAATTAAACACTCAAATCACTAATCTTGATTTCATTAATACACTTACGCCAACCGATAGTCTTAATATTTTAGATTACCTGTATTATTATAATGGCGGGGGCATTGCAATTGGCGATATTAATAACGATAGCCTGCCGGATATTTTTCTTACAGGAAATCAGGTTGCCAATAAATTATTTTTGAATAAAGGAAACCTGCAATTTGAAGACATCACAGCAACTGCCGGAGTCGCCGGAAATTCAGATTGGAACACCGGTACAGCAATTGTCGATATCAACGGTGATGGACTTTTAGATATATATGTTTGCGCTGTTGTAGGCATTAACGGACTAAAAGGGAAAAATGAACTTTTTATCAATAATGGTGACGGAACTTTTACCGAAAAAGCAGCCGATTTTGGTTTAGACTTTCAAAATTATAGCACCAACGTCGCATTTTTCGATTATGACAATGATGGTGATTTGGATATGTACTTATTGAATCATGCTGTACACACTGTAAACACTTATGGCCCTGCTGATATTCGAAAAAAAAGAAATGAAAGAAGCGGTGATAAATTACTGAGAAACGATGGAACCCATTTTACCGATGTCAGTGAAGAAGCTGGAATTTATGGTGGACCAAATGGTTACGGACTTGGAATTGCGACAGCTGATTTTAATAATGATGGATTTACCGATATTTATATTAGTAATGACTTTCATGAAGATGATTTTTACTATCTGAATAATGGTGATGGAACGTTTACCGAAAGCCTTAAATCTAAATTTGGGCACACCAGCCGGTTTTCTATGGGAAGCGATGCTGCTGATGTAAACAATGATGGATTTTTGGATATTCTCACTTTAGACATGTTACCTGATGATGAAAAAGTTATCAAAGCGAGTATGGGTGACGATTCCCCAGACATTCATAAAATGAAAATCGAAAGGCTACATTATCACGAGCAGTTTAGCCGTAATATGCTCCAAGTAAATCAGGGTGGTCAATACTTCCAGGATTTAGGTTTAATTAGCGGTCTTGCCGCTACCGATTGGAGCTGGAGCGCACTCTTTGCAGATTATGATTTAGACGGAATACAGGATGTTTTTATTTCAACGGGAATTCCAAAACGCCCAAATGATTATGATTATATAAAATATGTCTCCAATAATCAGGTTCAAAAAGAACTCACTAAAGGGAATAAAATCGATAAAAAAGCAATCCAGATGATGCCTTCCGGGGCAGTAGCAAACCGTATCTTTAAAGGTAGCAAGAACCTGAATTTTAAAGACCGTTCTGGCAACTGGATCTCTAAAGATAGTATTATGAGTACCGGCTCGGCTTATGCCGATTTCGATAATGATGGTGATCTGGATATTATTACCAATAACATCAATGCACCCGCAAGGATTTATGAAAATTTAATCACTAAAAACAATAAGAATTTTCTAAAAATAAAACTTAAATATAAAGCTCCAAATATTCAGGGTATTGGGAGTAAAGCAATTGCTTATCAAAATGGAAACCGACAAATAAAACAATTATTCACCACTCGCGGCTTTCAATCGGCTTCAGAAGCAATATTGCACTTTGGTTTTCCTGATACAACAAAAATCGATTCCCTTTTCATTATATGGCCAGACAATTCGGTTCAAAAATTATCGAATCTTAAGCTGGGTAAAAGCCTTTACATGACCTCAAAAGAGAACCTTGAAAAGGTGAATTATGCCGAGTTATTCCCGAG
This sequence comes from Zunongwangia profunda SM-A87, assembly GCF_000023465.1. Lineage (NCBI taxonomy): Bacteria > Pseudomonadati > Bacteroidota > Flavobacteriia > Flavobacteriales > Flavobacteriaceae > Zunongwangia > Zunongwangia profunda. The sequence continues at coordinate 2,616,023 of NC_014041.1, read as the reverse complement.
GAATAGGCCATGGTTTAGTAAAATCGATTCTTTACCTGGATTAGATTACGAACATAAAGAAAATCGCTATCAGGATTTTGATCGCCAGAAATTAATTCCTTATCAAATTTCAGATCGTGGACCAGCCGTTGTTGTAAAGGATATTAATGGGGATGCAAAAGAAGATATTTTCTTCGGAAGTGCGAAATTCGAAAAATCAGCGATATATTTTCAAACTAAAAATGGCTTTGAAAAACAATCAATTTCGGCTTTAGAAAACGACGCCCCTTCCGAAGATATTTCTGCAATTATTGAAGATTTTGATCACAATGGGGAAAATGACCTGCTTGTAATTTCCGGTGGTGGAGAATATTATGGCGAAAACAAGGCTTTATTAGACCGATTATATCTTCAACAGGATAAAAAATTCAGTAAAGTTGAATTCCCGGAATATTTTGAAAATGGTAGTGTTGTAAAAGCAGCCGATTATGATAATGATGGTGACTTGGATCTCTTTATTGGTAGTGCAGCGGTTTCTAATGATTTTGGTAACATTCCACAGTCTTTTTTATTAAAAAATGATAATGGAAGTTTCAGTATTGATAAAGAAAATAACCTGGGGAAAATCGGGATGGTTACCGATGCGATCTGGACTGATTTTGATAAGGACGGGCAAATCGATCTTATCGTAGTTGGAGAATGGATGGCACCCAAGTTCTATAAAAATCAAAAAGGAAAACTTATAAGCTATAAAATCGACCATCACTTAAAAGGCTTATGGCAAAGCATTGCTGAATTTGACATAGATGGTGATGGAGATAAAGATTATTTACTGGGGAATTGGGGATTAAATACAAAATTAAAAGCAAACAGGGACAATCCGCTTAAAATGTATTATCTTGATTTTGATGCGAACGGAAGTACAGAAACCATTCTCGCTCAGGAAAAAAACGGAAATTATTATCCTGTGAATGGTTTAGATATGTTGGTAGGACAATTAGCTTATTTAAGGAAAAAATTCACCGATTATAAAAGTTTTGCAGGAAAAACTATCGAAGAAATTTTTGATAAAGAGCAGCTGGAAAAAGCTGAAATTTTGAAAGTAGAAACCTTGGCTTCTGGATATTTACTAAATGAAAATGGGAATTTTAGTTTTAAAGCGTTTAAAAATCCGTTGCAAGTAGCCCCAATAACCGTATTTTTAGAACACGATTTTAATAAAGATGGTAAAACAGAAGTACTTGTTGGTGGTAATTACTTTGGTACCATACCATACCACGGCAAATTCGATCAGCTCGCCGGCATTATGCTACAGTCTGTCGACACTTTAATGGAAGCCAAAGATCTTGGTATTAATTTTACGCAAAAAGCAGTAATTAGTTTCAATATACTAAATTTGGAAGATAGGGAATACCTATTAGTGACCTATAACAACAATAAACCAGAAGTTTATAAACTGAACTAAATATGAAAAAAGTTCTAGTATTACTTTTAACGATATCGTTATTCACAGGATGTGCCGATGAAAAAAGCGCATCTAAAGAATCTGTTGCGATAAGTGCGAATAATTATCACGAAGCTTTAGATAAGATCACCAACATCATGGTGCATGATATATTCTCTCCACCGGTAGCAAGCCGAATTTACTCCTATTCTAATCTTGCTGCTTACGAAATTGTAGCGCAGCATAATCCGGAAATGAATTCATTAACAAAAACTATAAATGCAGATATAGAAATCCCTGTATTAGATACAACGAAAGCTATCGATTATAGAATGGCCGCTTTAATCGCACAATTGGAAATTGGAAAAACACTTATTTTTTCTGAAGTTGAAATTAGCGATTACAGCGATAGTTTATTTGTAAACTGGAAAAAAAATAATGAGGAAATCTTTATTAACTCTGAAGCTTACGGCATGCTGGTAGCGAATGTTTTTAAGCAATGGATTGATAAAGACAATTACAAACAAACGCGAACAATGCCCAAATTTTCGGTGTATACTGAAGATGTTTCCAGGTGGCAACCTACCCCACCCGCCTATATGGATGGGATAGAACCGCACTGGATGAAAATAAGGCCTTTTACCTTAGACTCTGCTTCACAATTTAAACCAAAAAGCCATCCTGAATTTTCTATGGAAGAAGGTTCACAGTTTTACAAAGAATTGATGGAGGTTTACGATGTGAGAAACCAGATGGAAGAAACAGGAAACAAATCTGAAGAAATGGCGATTGCTAAATTTTGGGATTGCAATCCTTATGTTTCTACACAACGTGGACATTTAATGTTTGCCACCAAAAAAATTACACCGGGTGGTCATTGGATTGGTATCACGAAAGTGGCTTGTAACAAGGCCAATCTAGACTTCGATAAAACCGTTTATGCGTATACTACTACGAGTATGGCAATTGCTGATGCTTTTATTAGCTGTTGGGATGAAAAGTATCGTAGTAATCTTGTACGCCCTGAAACATTGATCAATAAATTTATCGACGACCAGTGGAAACCGGTTTTACAAACGCCACCGTTCCCAGAGTATACCAGTGGTCACTCTGTAGTAAGTGGAGCTTCGGCAGAGGTCTTATCAAAACTATTTGGAGACCAATTTCAGTTTTTAGACGATACTGAAGTTCCTTATGGATTACCAAAACGGGAATATGCCTCTTTTAGAAATGCAGCCAAAGAAGCGGCTTTAAGTAGACTATATGGTGGCATTCATTACCGGGCGGCTATAGAAAATGGTTTAGATCAGGGAATATCTCTGGGTAAACATGTGATTAATACGCTAGAGGTAAAAACGCTATAATCTGATGGGAAAAATTTTATCGGGTATTTTAATAGTTGGGATCATTGGTTTTTCCATCTGGTATTTTGCGGTTAAGCCCTATGACTACAGTATCGCATTTACCACCAATACCCCAGGTGGAATTATTTATGAAAGAATTGAATATTGGCAATACGAGCATTTTGATAAAGCCGAAATTTTGGAGGAAAACTTTGATGAACAGGTTAAACATCTAGTTAAATTTCAGGATACCCCCCTAATTATCGATTGGAATATTAGTCAGCTCAACGATTCCGTAAATAAGGTAAAAGCTATTATTAGCCATCCAGAAAGCTTAATTTCCAGTCGGTTTTCTATACTAATTGGTGAAAATAAAGAACAGGATAGCCTTAAAAAAGAGCTTGAAATAATCAGAAAGTCTCTTGATAAAGAAAAAAACAATTATAATATTGAGATTATTGGCGAAACAAAGGCGCCAAAAGCCGACTATTGCGCCTGCATAGGTTTAAAAGGAAAGCTTCAACAAAAAGCAATGCTTATGATGACCAATATTGGTTATTTATCGGATTATGTTTTAGAGCATGATCTTGAAATGCCCGCAAAGCCAAGAGTTCTGGTAAAAAGTTGGGACAAGGGGACCAATGAAATTAAGTTCGATTTTTGTTTTCCGATTGTTAAAAAAGAGGGACTACCAGAAACCGAAAAGATTAAATTAAGAACATTACCATCGTTTAATGCAGTGCATACGATTTTTAATGGGAACTATCTTTTTACACACTTCGCCTGGTATAAATTGCAGGATTATGCCAAAGCAAATCATTTAAAAATTAGTGATCAGGTTCTTGAGGTATTTAATAATAATCCTGAAATGGGTGGAAACTCCACCGAATGGACAACCGATATTTATACCTTAATAAGAGATTAACAGCCAAGAAAAATGCTGGACTATAAATGAATTTACCTGTTCGTCCTATAAAACTTTTATTATACCAATAATTGGAAATAAAGAGATTTTTCAGGTTTTAAGCCTTATTTTTTGAAAAACTTACAGGTGCAATTTGGTACTCAAAAAGAATATATAATAAGTATATCAAATAGTTCCAATCCATTCTTTTTTCTTGTTTCATTCAGTGAAGCGTTCTTGCTTCTTTAACCGGACAATGCTGATTGATTTGCTTAATTTGCTAAGATTTTCAAATCAGTCATAATAACTTTTTAAATGACGTTTTTTAAATAAAATTTTAGAAAACCGACGTCAATAAACTATTTCAGGGCGTGTCTATAATGCATCCTTGTATATTTATTTTTTATCGAGACATCTTGAATAGCAGCTACTTTAGATGGGAAAGTGGGTATTATCAATATATGGTGCTACCAATAAAAAAGCTGTCCCTTTTAGAAGAGACAGCTTTTTTCGGATAATTAGTAATTTAGATTACCTAAATTTAAGCTATAACAATATACTTTAATTTGCTTTAATATTAAAACTAAAGTATTCTATTTTGAGAAATTTAAAGCGACATGGCTTTACCTCCCCCCAGTTCTTCAACCGGGCCACAAGGAATGTATTCTCCTGGGATAGGATCGTACCAAAGTACATTTTCCCCAATTTGTTCACTAGTTTTCCAAGCCCAGATTCCCAAATCCCTTACCGTTTCTAAATAAGCAAGGGCTCCAGAATCTTGATTCATTTCTTCTCCTAATTCTTCTTCATCAGGAGTTTGTTCTTGTGGGTCTTGAGTTTCGGTATTCCTTTTTGGTCTAAAGCTTTCCCTTTCTTCCGGAGTAGCTTTTAAATATTTTGCGATGATTTTATCAAATTCCTCAGGAGTTCCATTACCCGGATCTTTATCAAATTCCTTTTTAAAAGCACTGGCAAAAGCATCTGCCGATTTCTTAAATTCTTTTTGCTGCGACTCGGGAGCTACTTCAGCCATATAAGAATCTATAAATTCAGGTATATTTAATTCACTTGCTCCCGCAGTATCTGTTTTAGGCAAAATAATGTCCAAAACTTCTTTCAGAATAAAACCATTTGATGCGCTGAGATAAGTAGGCTGCCAATTGTAAGTAGGTTCATTCTTACAGCTTTGTAGTAAACTTAAAGTACTTGGCCCAACGACCATCACTCCAGCTCCTAATCCTATATTTCTTAAGGCCTGTCTTCTATTCATGATTTTGGTTTAAGCGTTAGACGAATTTTTAAAGTTTTTGGAAGCGTGATCTGCTGCTCTGGCAGTCATAGCCATATAAGTTAACGAAGGGTTCTGGCATCCAGAAGATGTCATAAAAGAACCATCTGTAACATACACGTTTTTCACGGTGTGTAGCTGGTTATTACCGTTTAGAACCGAAGTTTTTGGATCGCGGCCCATTCTTGCAGTTCCCATTTCGTGAATTCCAAGACCAGGAGCGCCAATATTATCGTAAGAAGAGATTTCACGGCAACCTGCTTTTTCTAGCATAGCTACAGCCTGTTCTTTCATGTCCTTACGCATTTTAAGCTCATTTTCTTTGAACTCAGCATCAAAAGTTACGGTAGGTAATCCCCACTTATCTAACTTATCATAATCCAAAGTCATTTTATTATCATGGTAAGGAAGACATTCTCCAAAAGCTAAAAGACCCATAGTCCAGCCACCAGGCTTAACAATAGCTTCTTTCATTTCTTTACCATAACCCAGCTCGGCAATCGCCTCCTGCCAGTCTCCACGGCTAGCACCTCCCTGGTAACCATAACCTCTAATAAAATCCAAACCTTCGTTATCTTTTAGATTTCTAAAGCGAGGAAGGTAAATTCCGTTAGGCTTTCTTCCTTTGTAGTAAGAATCCTCAAATCCGTCAAACTTACCTGAGGCTCCAACCAAGAAATGGTGATCCATCACGTTATGTCCTAGCTCTCCACTATCGTTTCCTAAACCATCAGGAAATCGATCAGACTTTGACTGCATTAAAATACTGGTAGAAGCAATAGCCGAAGCACAAAGGAAAATAACATTGGCTTTAAATTCCATTTCTTCTTTCGTCTCTGTATCAATTACTTTTACTCCTGTTGCTTCCTTGGTGTCCGGATCGTATAATACTTCACTAACAATAGAATAAGGTCTTAGTGTCATATTATTCGTTTTACTCGCTGCTGGTAATGTAGAAGACGGACTGCTAAAATAACCTCCATAAGGACAGCCTCTTATACAACGATTTCTAAACTGACAATTAGAGCGACCTTCAAATTTTTTATCTCCGGTTATATGCGCTACCCGACCTGCCGTTAACACACGACCATCAAAATTTTCAGCAATTTTTTCTCTTATATGTTCTTCTACACAGTTTAGATCCATCGGCGGAAGAAAATTCCCGTCAGGTAACTGAGAAAGCCCTTCTTTGCGACCACTTACCCCTATATAAGATTCTACATAGTCGTACCATGGTGCGATATCTTTATAACGAATGGGCCAGTCTACTGCAACACCATCTTTTTTATTTGCATTAAAATCAAGATCACTTAAACGATAACTATGGCGTCCCCACATTATTGATCGTCCACCAACATGATATCCACGCATCCAGTCAAACCTTTTAGTTTCGTTATAGGGATGATCTATATCATCAACAAACCAGTGTGCACTGGCCTTATTTGTGGTATATCCTGTACGTGCCTGTTTTTGTTGACGAGCGGCTTCTTCTCGCGTTTGTTGCCCTTTAAACTTGTAATCCCAGGGATCATCATTCATCGTAGGATAGTCTTTTACATGTTCTATCATACGACCTCTTTCTAATACAAGGGTTTTAAACCCTTTTTCACATAATTCTTTCGCGGCCCATCCTCCGCTAATACCTGTTCCTACCACAATGGCATCGTAGGTATCGTTTTCGTAATAACTTTTGCTCACGGTAATGTTATTGGTTAATAATTTGATCATCGAATCTTCTCAAATATATAAATTATTGCGTATAATTTCACATCTTTGAAAAAAACAATACATTTATAACTGCAAAAAAAATTGATCTCACATTATTTTAAAACATATTAACAGATTATATGAATAATAAATTATCCCGATTCCGCATCTTAGTTTTGGGGGTAATTGTCTTTAATTTATCCTTACTTTCCTGTAAAAATAAGGAAACTGAAAATAAAGACAACAGCTCCGCAGCCATTGATTCTACTGAAAGCAATGAGCTTTTTTTTAAATTGAGCTTGGCTCAATGGTCATTAGAAAAACCTATTCACGAAGGCGAATTAGATCCTGTTGATTTTGCTGAAAAAGCTAAAGAATTAGGATTTAATGGTATTGAATATGTAAACCAACTTTATTTTGATAAATATCGAAATTCTAATGATCCGGAAGCTGCTTTTTCCCAACTTTTAGATACGCTAAAAGCAAAAAGTGAGCAATTTAATGTTAAAAACGTATTGATAATGGTTGATGGCGAAGGTGATTTAGCCGCTATCGATGATAAGGACAGAGAAGATGCCGTAGAAAAGCATAAACGTTGGGTAGATGCCGCCAAATTTTTAGGTTGTCATGCTATTCGTGTGAATTTATTTGGTAGTGATGATGAAGCCGAATGGAAATCTAACGCCGTAAAAGGTCTTACCGAATTATCTAAATATGCTGCTACCCAAAAAATTAATGTTTTGGTTGAAAACCACGGTGGCTTATCCAGTAATGGAAAATTACTTGCTGAAGTTATGGAAGAAGTAGATCTGCCCAATTGCGGTACCCTTCCTGATTTCGGTAATTTCTGTTTACGCAGGAAAGATGGTAAAATGTGGGGAGCAGAGTGTATAGAAGAGTATCCCACTTATCAGGGAATCGAAGAAATGCTTCCTTATGCCAAAGCCGTTAGTGCAAAAACTTATGAATTCGATGAAAATGGGAAAGAAACTACTCTTGATATAAGACGAATTTTAAAATTGATAAAAGAATCCGGTTATACCGGGTGGATTGGTGTGGAATACGAAGGTACCGATATAACGCCAGAAGAAGGAATCCTAAAAACAAAAGAACTATTATTAAAAGAAGCAAAGCAGCTTTAAACATTACTATACTATGAAGAAACTGGTAAGATTTCAACTATCGCTAATGATGTTTTTAGAATTTTTCATTTGGGGTGGTTGGTTTGTAACATTAGGTACATTTTTGGCCGATAATTTACAGGCAACCGGGGCAGAAACTGCTTTGGCTTTCTCTACACAATCCTGGGGCGCCATTATAGCTCCATTTATTATTGGGCTGATTGCTGATAGATTTTTTAATGCTGAGCGAATTTTAGGGGTACTGCATTTAATAGGTGCCATATTAATGTATATGATGTACAGCTCTGTAGATTTCGGTAGTTTTTACCCCTATGTTCTTGGTTACATGGTATTATACATGCCCACTTTAGCCTTAGTAAATTCTATTTCTTTTGCACAAATGAAAGATCCATCAAAAGAATTCTCTAATATTAGAGTTTTTGGAACCATTGGCTGGATTATTTCTGGAGTAGTAATTAGTACCGTATTTGCATGGGACGCTCCAGAAGCAAGAGCTGAAGGAATGCTAAAATATACGTTTTTAATGGTAGCCATTGCATCTGCATTTTTAGGCCTTTTTAGTTTTACCTTACCAAAAACACCACCATCTGGAAAAGGCGAAAAAATCACCATTAAAGATATACTGGGATTAGAAGCTATCGGACTCCTAAAGAACAGGAACTTTTTTATGTTCTTCTTATCCTCAATACTAATTTGTATACCACTTGCTTTTTATTATCAAAATGCGAATCCGTTTTTAGCCGAAGTCGGTATGGGAGCCCCAACGGTAAAAATGGCAATTGGTCAGGTTTCCGAAGCACTATTCCTTTTACTTATACCATTTTTCTTTAAACGCTACGGTTTTAAAATTACATTAATAGCTGGAATGTTGGCATGGACGATAAGATATTTATTGTTTGCCTATGGAAATGCAGACGAGTTAGTGTTTATGCTATACATTGGTATTGCATTACATGGGATATGCTATGATTTCTTCTTTGTATCCGGACAAATTTATACCGACTCTAAGGCCGGTCCAAAAATTAAAAGTGCCGCACAGGGTTTAATTACACTTGCTACCTATGGTGTTGGAATGCTAATAGGCTTCTGGGTAGCAGGACAAATTAGCGATATGTACCTTAACGCAGATGGTACTCATGACTGGACTAATATCTGGATCGTACCAGCTGGATTTGCCTTTGTGGTAATGATCATTTTTGCTATCTTTTTCCGAAATGAAAAAGTCGAATATTCTGAATAAAAATTAAAAATAAAATGGGAAAGAAAATTAAACTGGGCATCCTTGGAGGTGGCGGTGATTCATTAATTGGTGTTTTACATCGTGTAGCTTCTTCAATGTTCGATAAGTTTGAGGTTGTTGGAGGTGTTTTTAATACCGATAAAAATGAAAGTATACGATTTGCTGAAGAAATTGGAATTGACACCAATCATATTTATGCTAATCTTGATGAGCTCATTGAAAAAGAGAAAAGCTTACCTGAAGAAGAACGTATAAAAGTAGTATCCGTACTTACTCCAAATTTTCTTCATTTTTCGATGGCTAAACAACTATTGGAAAATGGATTTCATGTGATTTGTGAAAAACCAATGACCACTACGTTAGAAGAAGCTAAAATTCTTAAGAAAACCTCAGATAAAGCGGGAAAAGTCTTTGCGGTTACCTATACGTATACGGGATATCCAATGGTACGCCAAATGAGGGACATGATCACTTCAGGAAAGCTTGGAAAAATTCAGAAAATAGATGTTCAGTATTATCAGGGTTGGATAAACCCCATTATTCATGATAAAGAACAACGAAATACTATTTGGCGACTCGATCCTGAAAAATCTGGAATAAGTTGCTGTATTGGTGATATTGGTACTCATGCTTATGACATGATTGAATATATAACAGGCATGGAGGTTAAAAAGATCCTTGCAGATCTAAATTATCTTTACGAGGATAACGCAATGGATATCGATGGCACCGTGTTACTAAGACTTGACGATCAGGTTAAAGGTGTGCTTAGAGCTAGCCAGATCGCCACCGGAGAAGAAAATAATTTTACCGTAAAAGTTTACGGAGACAAAGCCGGAATAAAATGGGAACAGGAAAACCCTAATTACCTTTATTTAATGGAAGAAGGTAAACCTTTACAGGTCTTAAAACCAGGACATGCTTATAACAGTGATTTTTCACTAAGCGGAACAAAACTACCACCAGGACATCCTGAAGGAATTTTTGACTCTATGGGTAATATTTATCATGGGGTGGCAAAAGCAATTTTAGGAGAAAAGGCTTTTGATGGCGAATACCCAACCATTATTGATGGTTTACGAGGAATGAACTTTATCGAAAAAGCGGTAGAAAGCCATAAGAAAGGTAATGTTTGGACAAATATAGACGATTAATCTGCAAAAAATTAACCAATGAAAACGATAAAAGGACCTGCAGTTTATTTAGCTCAGTTTATGGATACTAAAGCTCCATTTAACAGCTTAGACGGGCTTTGCCAATGGGCTGCAGATTTAGGATACAAAGGAATACAAATCCCAACCTGGGAGTCGGCACTAATCGACCTTAAAAAAGCAGGAGAAAGCAAAACCTATTGTGACGAGCTCAAAGGAAAAGTTGAATCTTACGGATTAGCAATTACCGAGCTTTGTACACATCTACAGGGACAGCTGGTTGCCGTACATCCTGCCTACGATATCATGTTTGATAATTTTGCTCCAGATGAATATAAGGGCAATCCTAAAGCCAGAACACAATGGGCTATAGAACAACTAAAAAGTGCTGCTAAGGCCAGTCGGAATTTTGGACTGGATGTACATGGTACTTTTAGTGGCTCTCTTTTATGGCATACCGCTCACCCATGGCCGCAACGACCAGATGGTCTTGTTGAACTTGGTTTTAAAGAATTAGCGAATCGATGGCTGCCAATTCTAGATGTTTTTGATGAACAGGGAGTCGACCTTTGTTATGAAATTCATCCCGGTGAAGATCTTCACGATGGTGATACTTTTGAGCGCTTTCTAGCGGAAACAAATAATCACAAAAGAGTTAATCTTCTTTACGATCCAAGCCATTTTGTGCTACAACAATTAGATTATTTAACATATATCGATCATTATCATGAGTTCATTAAAATGTTTCATGTGAAAGATGCCGAGTTTAATCCTACCGGTAAAAAAGGAAGCTTTGGTGGATATAATGATTGGATAGACCGTGCGGGTAGATACCGCCATCCTGGTGACGGTCAGGTAGATTTTAAAACGATTTTCTCTAAATTAACCCAATATGGATGTGATGTCTGGGCGGTAATGGAATGGGAATGTTGCATAAAATCTCCCGACCAGGGAGCTAAAGAAGGAGCTCCATTTATACAAAGCCATATTATCGAAGCCACCCAGAAAAAATTTGATGATTTCGCAGGATCCGAAATTAACGAAGACCATCTTAAAAAGATTCTGGGATTAAAATAAATATTCAAAATCAATACCACCGAGAACTATTATCTCAAATAATTTTAACCTTAACCTAACCGTAAATGAAAAAATTAGGATTAGTACTATTAGCTGCTGCTGTAACAACAATTAGCTGTAAAAATTCTGAATCTGAGAATTCAGAAAAATCAAATGAAAACGAAGAAAATGTCGTTACCGGTAAACCGGCTTCAAATAGTGATTGGAATGATCTTACTACAGGTGATATAAATGATCACTGGAAAGGCTATAACCGTGATTCTATTACACAATGGACGCTAAACGACGGGACTTTACATTTTGTCCCGAAAGAAGGAAGAAATCAAAGTGAAAATTTAATTACGAAAAACAGTTATACCGATTTTGAACTTTCCATGGAATGGAAAATTTCTGAAGGAGGAAATAGCGGATTTATGTGGGCTGTAGTAGAAGACAAAGACCTAGGTGAGCCTTATTTAACCGGTCCTGAAATCCAGGTATTGGATAATGAAAAACATCCAGATGGTAAAAATGGTCCTAATCGTCACGCCGGTGCTCTATATGACATGGTTGCTCCTCCTGAAAATGCCACCAAACCAGTAGGAGAATGGAATAGCGTTGTTTTAAAAATAGATCATAAAACTAATGAGGGCTCTGTGACCCAAAACGGAGTAAAAATCGTTGAATTTCCTGTTGAAGGAGAAGGATGGGAAGAACTTGTTAAGAACTCAAAATTTGCGGACTGGGATCGATTTGGAAAATCTAAATCTGGTCATATTGCTTTACAGGATCATGGTCACGAGGTTTGGTTTCGAAATATTACGATTAAAGAATTAAACTAGTTTTTAGTTTTTATAAAGAACCGCGCTGCTATGCGCGGTTCTTTTTTTGCCTTACTATCCTACTATACACAGGCTGAAAAACTTAAATACTAACAAAAACAGGTATATAATTTTAAGTAATGAAACTTTATTTAAAAGTATTAATACTATAAGTTTAAAACTGAATTCTAAAGGGGTTTTGACTGTTAAGCTTGCCTTAAATACTTGCATTCCTTTCCTAATCTTGGTACATTCGTTATGATTAATTGTAAAACCAATCAGGAAATTATGAAACGTATTAGCTTACCGCTACTTTTTTGTGCTACGCTTTTTATAACCAGTTGTAAAAACGAAAAAAAAGAAAGTGATAGTACAGAATTAGAAGAGCAAACAACCGAAATGAGTTCTGATTCCAACAAAATGGAAGATGAAAATGCTGATGAGAAAAAAATAATGGTAACCTTAGAGCCAAAAAGTGACAGCAACCTTTCTGGAGAAGTAGTCTTTACTCAGAAAAATGGTGAGGTTACTATGGAAGCTACCATTATGGGGCTTTCTGAAGGTAAACACGCTATTCACATTCACCAGAAGGCAGATTGCTCTGCTGCAGACGGTACATCCGCAGGTGGACACTGGAATCCTACCAATGAGCCTCACGGTAAATGGGGATCTGAAGATGGCTACCATAAAGGTGATATAGGAAATTTTGAAGTAGATGCTTCAGGAAAAGGTACGATTACTGTAACTACCGACGAGTGGTGTATAGGATGTGGCGACGATACTAAAGATATCGTAGGTAAAGCTATTATTGTACACGACGGTGTAGACGATTTTACCTCTCAGCCGTCAGGTGCTGCTGGTACCCGTGTGGGATGTGGAGTTATCGAAATGAAATAAAATTGGGATAAAATCCTAAAATTGAAAATAAAAGCAGCTAATTAATTAGCTGCTTTTATTTTTTTATCTATTTTTAAATAAACTAACCATTAAATTTTATGCAGCAGGATGGCTTAATTTTAGAGCTACAAAAAGGAAATCAAAAAGCCTTTGAGCGCATTTACCAACTTTACTCTGAAAGTACCTACGGTATCATTTTTAGCATTATTGGCGAAAAGGATATCGCAGAAGAGGTTTTACAAGATGTATTCATGAAAATATGGGAAAATGCGGAATCCTACGATTCCAGCAAAGGCCGATTTTTTACCTGGATCCTCAATATTGCCAGGAATGCTTCCATAGATAAGATAAGATCTAAAAGTTTTAAAAACAAAAAACAAAACCTCGCTGCAGATAATTTCGTAGATATATTAGAATCAAACTCAAATTTTAGTGCTAGTGCAGACGCCATAGGATTGAAAAAATATATCGAAATTCTGAAACCCGTTTGTAAAAAATTAATCGACCTATTATTTTTCAAAGGCTATACTCAAAAAGAAACTGCTGATGAATTAGAAATGCCTTTGGGAACGGTAAAAACCAGAAACAGAGCCTGTATTAATAAATTAAGAGAAATTATAGGAAACTAATGGCTAAAATAGAAGATTATATATCATCAGGTATTTTGGAGCTTTATGTTTACGGCGCTCTTAGTGAAGCTGAAAGTCGCAAGGTGACCTCTATGCTTAAAGAATATGCCGAAGTTGAAAAAGAAGTAGAGGAAATCGAGGCTGCCCTTCAGAAACTTGCAATTGGAGTAGCCCCCTACAATCCTGAAGCATTATTAGCTTCACTTAAATCTAAACTTACTCCGCGTAATTCCGTTAGGTCTATCGCACCAAAAAGCACGCGTCGCGCTAAATGGGTAACATATATGGGGTGGGCTGCAAGTCTCGTACTTTTAATAGGCTTATTCTTTTTGTTCCAGCAAAACAGTGCGCTTAGAAGATCGTTAACCGAAGCGGAAACTAAGAATAGCATTATAGAGCAACAAATTGCGGATATTAGAGCAGATGCTGAAAATACAAAACAGATTTTAGCGGCACTAAGAGATCAAAATATTTCAAGAATACCATTACAAGGGCAGGATGTAGCTCCTGGCGCCTATGCTACAGTATACTGGAATAATAACGATGATACCGCATACATTGATGCCCTTGGCTTACCAGAACCACCAAGAGGTATGGTTTATCAAGTATGGTCGCTAACCATGCAACCATTAACACCAACGAGTATTGGTTTATTAGAGGATTTTGATGAAGCTGGATCTAAAATATTTAAGTTAGCCAATACTAATGAATCTGAAGCTTTTGGTATTACCCTGGAGCCTGAGGGCGGTAGCCAATCTCCTACCATGGAACAGTTATACGTGCTAGGTACAGTAGCAGCTCCTTAATACTTTTAGAACTATTTGGTGGTGCCTGTAAAACCAATATATTTGAGAATAAGAAAAGCCCTGCGAATGCAGGGCTTTTTCATAGGCGCCAGTAGTAAATTGCTAACTTGGAGTAAAGACGAAAGGCCTGTAAAAACAAGCCTTTCACCTAACCAACCAAAAAAATCAAAAACTCAAATCTGAAATTCGACCAAAAAAAACGATTCAAGTAGAAAGGCTTCTTTACTGCCCTTCATTTATATTTACGAAATAAAGTTTTATTTGGTTTTAAAAATATTGAGTTTTAACATTTTATTCTAACATCCTAAATCTAAGAAATCCAACTCTTAAAGTCCTTAACGCGTTCTCTACTCACAATCATTTGAAATTCTTTAAAATTCATGAGTTTAAGCTCTAATCTAGAGTTAGTATACGAAATAATATCTTTAATTGCTTTTAAGTTTACAATACACTTTCTATTAATTCTAAAAAACAGGCTAGGATCCAGATCTTTTTCAAGCTGCTCTAAAGAGGCATCCATTAGGTAAGCTCTACCTTCATTATTTTGGATATACGTGGCTTTATTTTCTGAATAAAAACAAACAATATCATCTACGTCTATAATTTTAAGATGCTGCCCTATCTGAATGGTAAATCTTGACTTATAATTACTGGAAGGGGAAAGATGAAGTAAATTTCTAAAATCATCTACATTTAATTGTACCGACTTTGACTGATGTGTTTCTTCAAATTTTTCGATGGCGTCATCCAGCTCCTCATCATCAATTGGTTTTAATAAATAATCTATGCTATTTAATTTAAAAGCTTTTAATGCATACTCATCATAGGCCGTTGTAAAAATAATTGCACTTTTCACTTTTACGGTTTCAAAAATTTCAAAAGAGAGTCCGTCACTTAGTTGAATATCCAGAAATATAAGATCTGGATGCTCATTTTTAGAAAACCAGGCAACCCCCTCGGCCACAGAATGAAGCATTACCACTACATCTAATCCTCTTTTATTTAGTAAACGATTTAATCGCCTTGCGGCAGGCTTTTCGTCTTCAATAATTACTACTTTCATGTAAAATATTATTCCCAGCGATGCTGATCATGTTCTTCATTCATATATTCATTTATCTTTCGCTCTTCCCAATCCTTACTAAACATGGGATTTTTATCAAAAGCTTTTAAATAATCGAAAGCCAGGCCAATCCCCCACCCAAAGAAAACCCATAAAAACCAGGGATAACTTAAATCTATGGTGTACCAATTAATACCAAACAATAAAAGATTTACTACGATAAACACCATTAAGTGCGTATAAAAATCTTTAATTTTTTGCACTTTTCTTCGTGCTTCAATATATTTTTCTTCTGAATTTTTCATGATCGATGATTTACCTTTATTTATTCAATATCTCTTTAATCTTACGCTCTTCCCAATCCCTTCCTAAAAAAGGATTTTTATTAAAAGCCTTTAAATAATCAAACGCCAAACCTATTCCCCATCCAAAAGTTCCACATAAAACCCATGGAAATTCGATATATTTTATCTGGTAGTTAATACTCAAAAAAACAAGATTAACGAGGATAAAAGTTACCAGGTGGGCGTAGAACTTTTTTATATTCTTTATTTGCTCTTGTGCTATAAAATATCTGTCTGCTAAATTTTTCATAATTAAGTATATTAATCTTCTTTGTTGATGATTTCTTTAATCTTACGTTCCTCCCAATCCTTTCCTAGAAAAGGACTATAGTTAAAAGCTGCAAAACCATGAAACAGTAGTCCCAGTCCCCAACCTAGCGCCGGGAAAATAACCCATATAAAATCTGTAGTCAGATAATTAAAGACCGCTAGCACAGGAATTATTATACAATAAGACGTAAGATTCCCGTAGAATTCTTTCTCTTTATGTACACGTTCTTTTGCCTGTAAGTATCTTTGGCTATCTATTGTTTTCATTTTTTCAGATTTTAAAGGTTTTAACTGGTTGGTTTGTTTCGTCAATAAAGGAAGACGCACCATAAACTCGTCTTCTGTTTTAATAATTTCCATTGTCCTTTTAGTAAGCAGGTTGTAGCGTTCTTTAATATTTACCAGGCCTACCCCACTTCCACTTTTTAAAATTTCTTTAGGCTGTAGGTTATTCTTCACCACAAGTACCCTATCCGCCTCGTAAATTGTAATAACCAAAGGAGAATCGGGAGTTATTTTATTATGTTTTACAGTGTTTTCTAATAATAACTGTAGTGAAAGTGGTACCACCTTCGCTTCGGGATTTGAAAGTTGTTCAGGAAAATCATATATGATAGAATCTTCGAAGCGCATTTTTAAAAGATTCATATAGACTTTAGCAAATTTAAGTTCTTCTTCTATCGTTACCAGTTCTTTGCTTTTTTGCTCTAAAACATAGCGATATACTTTAGATAATGAACCGGTAAATTTTTGTGCCATATCAGGATCTTCATCAATTAAAGAACTCAACACATTCAGACTATTAAAAAGAAAATGAGGATCAAGCTGATTTTTAAGTGCATCAAATCTTGAAGTGGCTGTTCCTGCGATGATTTGCTGCTCTTTTACTTTTTCTTCCTGCCTGGCTCTAAAAAAATAAACAAGATGAAAAAACAAGGATATTACGGTACTGAACAATAGCGGAAATAAATAATATCTTAATTTCTCTTCACTTATAAATTCAGTAAGCGTTTTAGTTGGTACCAAGAGAACAATTTGTATAAGCCTACACAAAAAATAAGCTATAAGAGTTACTATTATTGATCCTGATGCTGAAAGGAAAACTCTTTTTGGCCCGGCATTTTCCCAACCTACATATTTCTCAAAAAGATCGGCATACAAAACATTTACAATGGTTAGGGATAAACTATAAAAAACCATTATTCCCCAATTTTCTAAATCTTTAAAATAATCAATTTTAAAGTCGTTAAAAATTAGGTTTATAATAAAAACCAAAATACTTACTATAAAACTAATCTTGATAATTTTATTTAGGGTTTGCATAGGATTGCTATTATGTTCTAAAAATACTTTAATTTTTAATTAAAATCTCTATACCCTAATTTTTGCAATCTTCTAAAGCTTTGACAGCCTGTTCTCTCCCCCAGTTTGGGTAAAACGGTGTATCGTTCTTAAACTCATCAAATAAAACGATAGAAGCTTTGATCTCTTTACAAATTGGTGTTGTATCCTTTCCAAAGAACTTTGCTCCTCCTAAATCAAATTGTGCTTTCTCAAATTTAACCCTTGGGTTTTTGGGCTCCAACTTTTCAGCTTTTGCATAAATCTCGTTGATTTTTGGCATATATTTTTGTCCGTTGACCATAGGATTTTGTGTAATTTTCACAGTATAGATAAGCGCCTCGAGCACTAAAAGTTCGGCATTTTCATCGGTTTTCATCAACGCTGATTGTAAAGCTGTTTCTGCTTTTTTTAGCTGATTTTCTAACATTTTTTGATCGTTAGTACTAAAGGCTGCCGTCGTATTTACCAATCCCAAATAATAATCGGGTAACCAGTTTTCCTTTTCTGCCGCCGCAATACGCTCAAAAATAGCACTAGCGGTTTCAACTTTACCTTCCTGCCAGTTTTGCATGGCTTTTTGCATGGCTTCTTCGTAACTCTGTGCAGATATCGCTTCAGAAATTGTAAGTAAAAATAGAATAATAAGTGTTTTCATTTTTTGATTGATTTTATTTCTTATTGTAAAATTGGATAAATAAAGGCTGCTTTTAAATAATAGCTTACTGAATCGTCGAATTTCAATGCCGAATTGTAATTTTAAAGTTGATCCAACTGATTTCGGTTTTTATTATCACTTATCGTCCAAAAGAACCCCACAAAGAAAAACCTGTCGGCCGTGGGTCTAACTGCCTTTGCAGTGTATTTTCCTGAAGCATTTGGGGTGTTAGCATAATCATATCCAAATATATTTTTAGTCCCTAGAATATTGGAAACCGAGACATAAAGAATTTGCTGTTTATTAAGTAAATATGCCCAGTTGAAATTCAAACTATGGTAAGATGAAGTTTTCTCACTCATAAAATCTAACGTATTAGGATCGTTATAAGGCCTACCTGAATTAAAATTATAGGTAAATCCAACCTGACTACGTAAAGATTGAACCCAATATTTACTGACAATAGAAACATTATGATTGGCTACATAATTTGGTGTTACCTGCTCTGGATAATTTTGGTATTTCCTTTTAGAATCGATAAAAGAATATGACACCCAATAATCAAGATTTTTTAAATGCCCGTCACGCCAAAAAATATCGATCCCTTTGGCATAACCAGAACCATTGTTGCCAAAATTAGAATCATACGTAATTTCATCTCCTGTGTAGGTTAATAAATCGCGATATTTTTTAAAATAAGCCTCTGCTCTTAATGTAGTTGAAGCTTTTGAAAATTGATAATTAAGGATATAATGTGCTGCTTGTTGCTGAAATAAATCCTGATTAAATTTTAAATAATCCTGCCCTACCTGTTGCCTAAAGTTTCCATACGCTGTTGAAATTTGTTGACTCTCATCTAATTTATAAGCTAAAGATAAACGCGGACTCACATAAACTTTTTCCAACAGTGCGTCCCGGGTGGTTCTTACTCCCACTTTCGCTGCCAGATTCTGCGTAAAATAAACATCGGTTTCAGTAAATACTGAAAATAATCCTGAAGTATAATTCGGCTCAAAATCACCAGTGTCAGTTTGGTAATATTGATTAAAATTGGTATTAAAATATTCCGCTCCAAAATTCAATTTTATTTTATCTGTAAATCTTTTACTAAGCTTCGTTTTTAGATGAAAACTATTTTCGGTATCATCAACTATTTCAGCATTTTCTTCATTTTCTAAATTGATATCATTTTGGCTATTTCCGTAACTAATTCCGCCAAATAAGTGCCATTTGTTACCTAACGAATGCTGATAAGAAGAATTCATATAAAAATTATTGTTTTTTAAATCAACCGTTTGGGAAGCTCCATCGATAGGCTGCTCTACTGTAAAGGAAGAATAATCATAAGCGGTGTAGACTTTTAAAAGTCCGTTTTCAAACTGATTTCTAAAAACAGCTTCACCGGCAATGGACTGGAAAGGTTTATCAAATTTTATATTTTGATCGATTAAAGATTGATAAGGTCCAAGATTCACATAACTAGCATTTAGCGTGATTGAACTTTTTTCCCAGTTTTTAGTTTTACCAATCCCTAAACCTAAACTCATAAAGCTAAGTTCTGTATTATCTTCTTCGGCTTTTTCCTGAGTATCCATCACTAACACACTCGACAAGGCATTACCATATTCGGCACTGTAACCACCGGTAGAGAAAGACATTCCTTTAAATAAATAGGGAGAAAATCGCCCTCTGGAAGGAATATTTCTTACAGAAGCATTATAGGGCTGCGCAACTCTTAATCCGTCTATAAAAGTTTGTGTTTCGCTGGCATCACCACCCCTTACAAATAAACGCCCGTCTTCGCCAACACTTTGCGTACCAGGCAGTGTTTCTAATGCCGCGATAATATTCCCAACACTTCCGGCTGTAGTTACAATATCCAAAGGTTTTAAAACCGAAGCTTCGGAGGCAGTTCCTGCTTCAAAATTTCCTGCATTGATAATCACTGCATTTAAAGCATCAAATTTTTCTACAAGCTGAATTTGTAGATTGTTGAAATCATTTATTTCTCCTGAAATTTCTTTAGTTTCAAAAGACAAAAATGAAATTACAAGGATTTGTGTTCCGGTTTTTTCAGAAGTAAAAACAAACTGTCCATTTTTATCTGAAACAGCACCGTCATAAGTGCCTTTAATATAAATATTGGCTCCTACTATGGGCTGCTGTTTTTTATCTATAATAATCCCAGAAATTTCGTGTTGCGCAAGCAATGATTGCGCACTAAAAATTGTAGCTAAAAGAAAAAGAAAGTAATTGAAGTTCATTTTTGATTGATTTTATACTCCAAAAATGCTTTAGGAATTCAATTACTTATAAAAAAGAAAACTGAACTGTGATTTTTTAATGACCAGTTGAAAAAATAAAACCCGAATCCTAGGATTCGGGTTTTAAAAATTTCTTCTTTCTGTCTTTATATCATGTTAAATCTTTTTCTGATCGGCTTCCAGATTTTCCCTATTCGATTTAAAAGGGCGGATAATAAGTCTTGCTGCACGATCATAATTTATATAATTGTATACCCAATTACAAAACGTCACCAATCTGTTTCTAAAGCCTATCAAAAACCAAAGGTGCACAAACATCCAGATAAACCAGGCAAAAAAGCCACCAAAAGCAGATTTACCGATATCAACCACCGCTTTATTTCTACCTACGGTCGCCATACTTCCTTTATCAAAATAATCAAACGGCTCTAATTTCTGATCATTCAAAATTCGTTTTAAGTTTTTAGCCAGATGTTTTCCCTGTTGAATAGCCGGTTGGGCCACCATAGGATGACCTTTAGGATAATCCTCTGTTTTCATTATGGCTATATCCCCTATTGCGAAAATATTTTCATAACCATTTACCTGATTAAATGCATTCACTTCATAGCGATTGGCCTTTTCGATCAATGCTGATGCATTTAAACCTTTTAGAGGGGCTCCAGTTACTCCTGCAGACCATATTAGTGTTTCTGTTTTTAAAGCGAGATCGGTATTTGTGGTCACCAAATGCCCATCATAACTTTGTACCATGGTGTTTAAATGAATTTTCACTCCAAGATCTTCTAAAAATTTTTGTGCTTTCTTAGAGGATTTTTCACTCATGGGCGGTAATACTCTGCCCAAACCTTCTAGTAAGTGAATATTCATTTCAGCGGGATTAAGATCTGGATAATCTTTGGGAACAATATTATTCCGTAATTCGGCTATTGCACCACTAAGCTCTACCCCGGTAGGCCCTGCTCCTACTAATACAAAATTCAGTAAAGCTTTGCGCTTCTCTGGATCGTTTTCAATTACCGCTTGCTCCAGATTTTCCAGAATAAGACTTCGAATATTTAATGCCTGCGGGACTGTTTTCATCCACATGGCATGTTCTTCTACAGTTTTATTTCCAAAGAAATTTGTTTTAGAACCTGTAGCAATAACCAGATAATCATAAATTATCTCACCAATACTGGTGTGTACGGTATTATTCTCTGCATCTACAGACTTTACTTCTGCATTTCTAAAAAAACATTTTTCGGAATTTCGGGTAATTTTACGCAATGGGTAAGCTATCGAATCTGGCTCTAAACCTGAAGTAGATACCTGATATAAAAGGGGTTGAAAAGTGTGGTAGTTGTTACGGTCCAATAAGACCATTTGTACATCTTCGTGTAACAACTTTCTTGCAAGGGACATCCCGGCAAAACCTCCACCAATGATAACCACCCTGGGTAAATCTGTCCTGGGTATATTCATAACTATTGATTGGTTTCCCGTAAAGTTACGGCATATAGTACAAATAGCGAATGCATTAACTTGAATTTAAAATAATTTGTAACATTTTACATTTTATAACTACTTACCAGTAGCTAACCAGTAATTGTGGATAAAGAATTAGAGCATCAGTTTGTTTCGAAGTTAGAGCGACACCAGAATATTGCGCATAAAATCTGTAGATTGTATACGCACGACAGGGAGTCGCATAACGATCTATTTCAGGAAATTACCATCCAGCTTTGGAAAGCCTATCCAAAGTTCAGGGGAGATGCTAAATTTAGTACCTGGATGTACCGCGTAGCTTTAAATACCGCAATTACTTTATACCGAAAAAAGAAAAGAGGAATTAGAACCCAGGATTTCGATACTGTTCATTTTAAAATTAAAACTGAAGAGTACGATGATGAGACCGAGCAACAATTAGGCCTAATGTATAATGCCATAAAAGAATTAAACGATATCGAAAAAGCACTTGTTTTTCTATATCTGGAAGACAAGAATTATAAAGAAATATCTGAAACTTTAGGGATAAGTGAGGTGAACGCCAGAGTGAAGATGAATAGAATAAAAACCAAACTTAAAAGTGTTTTAAATCCTTAACTATGGATGGATTAGAATTATTAAAAAAGAACTGGAAAAAACAGGAAGCCACACTTCCTAAAGTTTCCTATGACGAGATCTACAAAATGATCTGGAAACGATCTTCTTCTATTGTGAAGTGGATCTTTATTATAAGTATATTCGAATTTGTAATTGGTGTGTTATTGAATGTTGGCTTAGCTGACAAAGAATACTGGAATTCTTTAGAACAACTGGATCTAAAAGAAGTAACCATATGGATTTATGGGATAAATTATTTAATTACATTATTCTTTGTATTTAGGTTTTATATGAACTATAGAAGAATAAACGCTACCAGTTCAGCCAAAAAATTAATGAGGGATATTATAAGAACCCGAAAAACTGTTAAATCATACATTCTGTATGTTTTAATCTCACTCGCTATAGTAACATTAGCCTATGTTTATATCATAATTTACCACCATATTCAAGATACCCAGGTTACTGATAACACTCCTTATGTTTTTGATGCCTTAGACTGGCTAAAATTTACTGGAATAACCGTCATTGCTATAGGTATATTTTTGGCTGTAATATGGTTTTTTTACCAACTCTTATACGGAATCCTACTAAGAAGATTAAAGAAAAATTATACGCAGTTAGAGAATTTAGACTGTGATTAAACACCTACAATAATTCTGTCTTATAAACGCCGTTTATTCTTCTTTGTAAGAATAGCGGCGTTTTTCATTTAAATGTTCTATTTCCTCTAATTCCTCTGCAGGTATTACTTTTAAGAATGAAGAATGCTGCTCGATGGCATATTCGATTTTTCCTACAATTTCCTCTACACTATCATTGTCATAATCAATCTCCAAAGGCTCTTTAACCTGAAAAGATTGTAAAATTCCGCGTTTTTTAATTCGCAATCCCTTTTTATCAAAAGAACGTCTAAAACCATCAATAACTATAGGTACCACAATTGGTTTGTATTGCTTAATTATATAAGCAGTTCCTTTTCTGATAGGCTTAAATGGCGTTGTGGTTCCCTGAGGGAAAGTAATTACCCAACCATCATCTAAAGCAATTCCAACATTTTTAGAATCGTCGGGATTTACTTTTCGTTTTACATCCTGACCTTTAGAGCGCCAGGTTCTTTCTACCTTAATAGCACCGGCATAAGCCATAATTCTTTCCAGTAAGCCGGCCCTCATGGTTTCTTTGGCCGCCACATAATAAATATTCATTTTAGGCTGCCAGATATAACCTATATTTTTTATACTATCTACCCTACCGCTAAGACTCGCATTAAAAACATGAAACATCGCTACTACATCAGCAAAATAAGTTTGATGGTTAGATACAAATAACACTCCGGTATCGGGGAGGTTTTTTATAATTTCTGAACCTTCAATACTTAATTCATTAAAACCTCGATAGCGCCTGTGCGTCATCAAACCGAATAAACGAATGAGCCACTTTTTTAAAAATAATATATGTCCAAATGGATTCTTTTTAAATAATCCCATAATTTCATTACTCTATTTATCGTCACCAATCCTTTTGTTGTAATACTAAAGCTTTACTCCCCCATTCCCTCTATATATTAGGATGCCCGTGTTCATAATTCGTAAATTCACTCTAGATTCTTGATTTCTAAATTCTCACGTTAAGTTTAAAATTTTCTGAAAACTCACAAATATAGGGATTCTTATTTTATAATATTTCCTGCAACATTTCTCTAAGCTCCCCTAGCATCATTCCTGTTGCTCCCCAAACTACCTTATCGTTTAGTAAAAACGCAGGAACATCAATGTTTTTCATATAAGAAGTACTTAAGTTTCTGGTTACGAAATTATTGTCATCTAAAAAATCTTCCAGTTTTACCTCTAAGATATCTTCAACTTCAGATTCCTGGGGAACCAGGGTTGGTGTTTCTTCTAAAATACCTACAAAAGGATGTACCCAAAAATTACTGGGTGGAATATATAATTTCGACAATCCGCGAATTACTTCTATTTTTTCCATTGGGATCCCTACTTCCTCTTCAGTTTCCCTAAGTGCTGTTTCCGCTAAATCTCGATCCTCTTTTTCTACCCTTCCACCGGGAAAGCCAATTTGGTTAGAATGTACACCCTTATAGGTTTTACGTAGAATTAACACGAAATAAGTTTCATCGTACTTAGGATAAAAAACAGCCATTACTCCGGCTTGATTTGTTCTTTTTTCTGAAAAATCTATCTTTTTAAGCTCCTGAATTCTAATGGAAGGAGCTAATTTATTATGAGCAGCCTCGCCGGGAAGTTCTATTTTTTTTAAATTTGAAATTCTATTTTTAAACTCGAAAAAATCCATGTTTAAACGTATATCAGTACTCGTAATTTTAGTTGTTAGTATTTTTGCAAGTTGTGAAGATAAGAAAACTTCCAATGAAAATAATTCAGAAAACACATCAAAAGCAGTTAAAAATAGTCCAAACGATGAGGATTCTGCAAAATCTCAAATAGATTCAGCTAAAATTAAAAAAGAGAAAGAAAAAGCCTTAACCGAAAAAGATACGGCATTTCCGATCCCTCAGGAAAAATTAATTCCGTTTTTAATCGAATATGGAAAACAAAACCCTGAAAATAAAGTGCGTATCACCACCTCTTTTGGTTCTTTTGAAGTAACCTTATATAAAGA
The DNA here is from genome assembly GCF_000023465.1 of Zunongwangia profunda SM-A87. Classification (NCBI taxonomy): domain Bacteria; kingdom Pseudomonadati; phylum Bacteroidota; class Flavobacteriia; order Flavobacteriales; family Flavobacteriaceae; genus Zunongwangia; species Zunongwangia profunda. The sequence goes on along the minus strand of NC_014041.1, from coordinate 2,590,948 downwards.
TACGCCTTTACACCGCGCTAATTTTATCATGCTGGTAAAAAATCATTATTTTGATCACACTTACTTTCACCGTGTAGCGCCAAATTTTGTTATTCAGGGTGGTAATTCTGATAACGCTTCTACCAACGAAAAACGCTATGCCATTGGAGATTACTTAATTCCAAATGAATTAGATGCTGGGCACACCCACGTACGTGGAGCCTTTTCAGCTGCCAAATATGCTGAACAGAATACCAGCAAAGCTTCCAGTCCGTTTGAATTTTTCGTGGTGTTAAATCCTAATGGTGCCCATCATTTAGACGACGAACATACCGTTTATGGTTACGTTTCTAAAGGAATGGATGTTGTAGATAAAATTTCTAAAGTAAAAACCGGCCAATCTGAATGGCCTATTGATAATATCGAAATGGAAGTTGAGATTATTGATTAGTCTTTCAGTAGGCAGTCTCAGTTGGCAGTGAGCAGTCTCAGTGCGCAGTATCAATTAGCGCTTGCATCAAACAGTTAGCAATTTAAGATAAGCGAAAAATCTACACGTGTTATGAAATTAAATAATTTTAATTATAATTTGAAGTATAAACCAACATTATTTCTGATAGTTGGCATCATTATTTTAATTATCGGAATTCCTTTTGGTTTATATGCATTGACATTGAATGGTGGAGGAAGTTTAGGGGGAGTTTTAGTTCTATTAGGAGTTGCTATTTTTCTTCCATTTTTAATTATTGATAGAATTTTGGTAAATCGGATAAATCCTCTTAAACTTTCTATTTTTGAATTGATTCTGAGCGTAATCACCTTATTATATGTATGGTTCGGATAATCAAAAATAATAATGTCTTTGGATTAGAATGTGAAAAAAAAATTTAGATTCGATTCATATTTACGCTGCAATATTTTAAGAATGTCATGATTATATCTTTTAAAGCGATTACTAAGATACTTACATCCACTCAACAGTAAAAATCTTGCTTACTTTTAACTTCTTACTTCTTACTTCCACCCTACTGCTGGGTAAAATAATTATAATCTTCTATAACCTGTTTTATAAACGCCATAGGTTTTTCTTCAAATTTTACTCCTAGGACACTAGCTGTTTTTTCAGCCAGGGCAATGACGACATCGTGCCTTCCCTTTACTCTCGCAGTTCTATAAATTTCTTTTATATCCTGTACATCACGATCTTTTAAAACCGTTACTTGCGGATATTTAGGGACATAACCTTCAGGAATTTCTACAGCCAGTGTATTGGCCAAACTTACTTTTCTTTTTTCTGAAATTACCGTGGTTTTTGCAGCCATATCTCCTAAGCGCTGTCCCTTACCATTTAGTAAAATAGTTACCACTGCAATACTACCGCTCCCTATACTTATATCAATTATTCGCAATAACCATCGTATTAAATAATTTGAAAAAGCAGGACGGGATCCATCTAATTTTACCACTCTAATTTTTAACGCAGCTTTCCCCGGTGTTTTTCCTCCCCAAAACGTTTCGAATAATAAATAGTACAAAAAAACGGGCAGCCCAATCACCACATAGTATACCATTTCACCAAAACGATCGGCTTCCAGACCGGCCAATAGAAGCATAGATAAGATGGTATAGATGATGATAATAAAGAGATCCACCAGAAATGCTAAAATTCGATCTCCAATAGAGGCTGAATTTTGTTGAATTCCGATATTTTGAGCGGTTTCGATTTGAAAATTATCCATTAAATATGTTTCTTTGAGGATCTAATTTAATCCTGAATATGCGCGAGGCTGCTTTTGTGAAGCAAAATAAAGATAAATGGCTAAAATTTGAAAGTCTCCTGAAAAATAATACTCATATTTCTCCAGATGAGCTTTCTGCTTCTTATGTAGAAATCACAGATCATTTAAGCTATGCCAACACTTTTTATCGCGGCAGTAATACGGCGAAATATTTAAATGACCTGGCATCACAGGCCCATCGTAAGATTTACAAAAACAAAAAAGAATCGAAAAATAAATTTATTCTATTTTATACTAAAGAGTTTCCACTGTTCTTCTACCAGTATCAAAAACAATTATTATTCAGTTTTATAGTCTTTGCGTTATTTGCGATTATTGGAGCCTATTCGGCTGCTAATGACGATAGTTTTGTAAGAGCCGTTCTTGGGGATGCTTATGTGAATTCAACTTTAAATAATATTGAAAATAACGATCCGATGGCCGTCTATAAACAGGCCTCGGAAACCGATATGTTTTTGGGGATTACCATTAATAATATTCGGGTAGGTTTAATGGCATTTACATTTGGTGTACTGGCAGGTCTGGGAACACTTGTGGTAATTATGCAAAATGCGATTATGCTGGGGTCTTTTCAGTATTTCTTTTATGACAAAGGACTTTTGTGGGCATCGGCACGAACCATCTGGATTCATGGTACGATAGAAATTTCGGTGATTATTATTGCAGCCTGTGCAGGTCTGGTTGTAGGACGCAGTATATTATTCCCTAAAACTTACAGCCGACTCCAATCCTTTGTCACCGGAATTAAAGACGGACTAAAAATCGTAATTTCTACCGTTCCGTTTTTTATAATTGCCGGATTTTTAGAAGGATTTGTCACCAGGCATACGGAAATGCCAGATATACTGGCTATTTTAATTATAACTTTGTCATTAATTCTAATCTTGTGGTACTACGTGCTTTTACCACATCGTTTACATAAAAAATTTGTTGATGGAAAATAACATATTCAGGTTCAGAAAAACCCGAGATTTTGGAGAACTACTAAGTGATACCTTTAAGTTTTTACGAGAAAACGGGAAAAGCTTTCTTAGTATCAATTTTAAAATTTGCGCCCCTTTCTTTATTGCGCTAATTTTAACTAATGCCTATTATACATATGTAACACTAGGAATGGGATTTGAAAGTTATGGAAACTTCACCGGTTTCTTAATCCCTGCATTCATAAATTTAATTGCTGTGTTTGTTTATATCACAGCTCTATATTTAAGTGTTTTTAACTATATAAAATCGTACATCGCCAATAATGGTGTAGTAAGCGAAGATGATATAAAAAACGGGCTTAAAAAAGATCTGGGAAGCGGCTTAGCCGTTAATTTAATTGTTGGTATTTTAATTTTTACCGGACTTTTGTTTATATTAATTCCAGGTATTTATCTTGGTGTAGTGCTCACCTTAGCTTTACCCATTTTGGTTTTTGAACAAAAAGGAGTTGGTGATACAATTTCATCTTGCTTCCAGTTAATTAAAGATAACTGGTGGTTTACCTTTGGTGCACTTATCGTTTTTGGTATCATTATGTACTTGATCAATGTTGTTTTTCAAATGCCCATGATCATTTATATGATTGTTGGAATGATTTCCGGGTTAGATGCCGGTGTAGAATCCATGGCAGAATCTATGCAAAGTAAAGATCCTATATTGATGATCCTAACCATTGTGGCTTCTATCGCTCAGTACTTACTTTATATCATTACTCCAATCTTTATAAGTCTTATCTATTTTAATTTACACGAAGAAAAAAACTTTACCGGTACTTTTGAAAATATCGATAGGTTAGGCGAAGACCGCGAATGAAAATCTTAATTTCCCTTCTTTTATTAATTAATTTTAATCTGGCATTAGCGCAGCAGGATACTATTGTCCAGTCCGGCGCTAATACAGAAATGAAGCGAAAAGCAGAAGAAACTGCTACGGTATCCCCTCATGATAAAATCCGCTATGATACGACCAATAATCTTACGCCTGTAGAATTTAAAGAGCATAGAATTGAAGAACATAAGCAGGATAAAGATTTTAATTATCTGGAAGAGAAGCAGCAAAAAACCTGGTGGCAGGAGTTTAAAGAATGGATTAACCAGAAATACCAACAATTTCTACGTTGGTTATTTGGCGATTACGACGCTGGAAGCATCTTTGGTTTTATTATAAAATTAGTACCCTATATCCTGTTAATAGGTGTGATTTGTTTAATCATCTGGTTATTTACCCGCATGAATCCAGGTAAAAATATACTTCAGCAACCACAAACAGCTAAAGTACATTTAGATGATGAAGAAGAAATTATCCAAAATGCCGACATACCTAGCTTAATAAACACGGCTATAGAAAATGGCCAATATCGCATGGCGGTTCGTTATTATTATCTTCAGGCTTTAAAGGAACTAGATCTTAAAAATTTTATTGAATTTGAAGCGCAAAAAACCAACAACGATTATATCTCAGAAATTACTAATGAACAGCTAAACAGACTTTTCAGAAAGGGCACTCGAGTGTACAATTTTATCTGGTATGGTGATTTTCAGGTTTCTAAAGAAGATTTTTTACTTGCTGAAAAAGGTTTTTCAGAATTAAATTCAACCATTAAAAACACCAAAAATGAGTAGATTTTATAAAGTTTCGCTTGGTGTTTTATTCCTTTTGGTCGCATTTCTAACCTATCTGGAAGCGATTGAACCAACTCCAATCAACTGGTATCCCAGCTATGCCAAAGAAGACAAGATTCCGCTTGGCACCTATGTTTTCTACGAAAATTGGAAGGATAGTAATCCAGAATATTTCGAGGAAATTAATGTTCCGCCGTTCGAGTTTTTAAGCGACAGCTCCAAAATTAAAGACGGATCTTATTTTTTCCTGAATAATCACGTCATTTTTGACGAAGACGAATTGAATAAATTACTCGCCTGGGTAGAAAAAGGGAATACCGCTTTTATAGCTTCAGATGTTTTTGGAGAACAATTTTTAGATACCCTGCATTTAGAAACCAAACCTTACAGTAAAAAAATTCAGGATAAGGTGACATTTATCCCTAAAACGGAGTTAGATCTGGTAAATCAAAATTTCAAGCAGGAAGGACCGTTTGAAGTTCCGCATGAATTCAGTTCTATTTATTTCAACAAAATAGATACTCTCAAAACAACTATTTTAGGAACGGTAAAATACAATGATGATACCTTAAGTGAACCCCAAATTAATTTTATTGAAACACCGTTTGGTAAAGGGAAGATCTTTATGCATAGTACGCCTGAAGCTTTTGGTAATTATTTTATGCTTAAGCACAATAATTTTAAATATGTAGAAAATATTTTGGCATATATCGACCAGAATCAGCCCATTTACTGGGATAATTATTATAAGACCGGTAAAGCACAGCCTACAAATTTGCTGTATGTGATCATGCAAAACAAGCCTTTAAAATGGGCCTATTATTTAATGATTCTGGCCTCTTTGTTATTTATTATTTTTGAAGGAAAACGAAAGCAACGAGCGATCCCAATCGTAGAACCATTAAAAAATCAGTCATACGAATACACCCAAACTATCGCCGATCTTTATCTGGAACAAAAAAAGATCGACGAATTAACCCAAAAAAGAATTCAGTATTTTAAAGAATATATCAGGACTGAGATTAAACTTGAACCTGATAAAAAACAAGATCAATTTTATACCATATTGGCAGATAAAACGGGTAACACGATTGAATTTGTAGAAGAATTATTCAAAAACATGGAGATACTGAGTACTAAAAAAGCTACTGCTCAGGATTTTGAAAATATAAGTAGGGGCATATATAAATTTAAATATGCCAATGCCCCAAAAGAAAAAATATAGACGGTGTTCGATAAAATCGGCGTAAAATATCGTTTCATGAGAAGCTAAAACCAACACTAATGGAAGAACAAAATATACACCCCAAAAACGAAGAGCATAAAGAACTTAATTTTGATGCCCGTATTCCCCTGGAAGCATTAAAAACTTCAGTAGAAGATCTTAAATCTCAGCTATCTAAAATTATCGTTGGGCAAACCGACTTTGTAGAGCTATTGATTGTAGGCTTACTTTCTAACGGCCATGTACTTATCGAAGGTGTTCCCGGGGTAGCAAAAACCGTAACAGCAAAGCTTTTTGCCAAATGCCTTAAAACCGATTTTAGCCGAATTCAGTTTACACCAGATTTAATGCCGAGTGATGTTTTGGGAACTTCGGTTTTAAACATAAAAACATCAGATTTTGAGTTTAAACCAGGGCCTGTTTTCTCCAACATCGTACTTATAGACGAAATTAATCGTGCACCCGCAAAAACTCAGGCTGCTCTTTTTGAAGTAATGGAAGAACGCCAGGTTACTATCGATGGGAAGCGCCATCAATTACAGGATCCTTTTATGGTTTTGGCTACTCAAAACCCGGTAGAACAGGAAGGCACTTATGCCTTACCTGAAGCACAATTAGATCGTTTTCTATTTAAGATTGAAGTAGATTACCCAAAATTAGAGGAAGAAATTGATATTCTTAAAGGTCATAACGAGAGAAAAGGAGCTCAACCTGAAGCCAATATAGTTCCTATACTTTCTCCTGAAAAATTAAAGGAATTAAAAACACAGATTTTTGATATTAAAATTGAAGAAAAGCTCCTGCACTATATAGCCGAACTGGTAAGTAAAACCCGCCAACACGCGCATCTTTATTTAGGAGCTTCCCCAAGAGCATCCATTGCTATTATGAATGCTGCTAAAGCTTTTGCGGCTATCGATGGGCGTGATTTTGTAATTCCGGAGGATATTAAAAAATCGCTAAATCCGGTTTTACGCCATAGAATTATCCTTTCCCCAGACCGCGAAATGGAAGGTATGAAAACTCGGGACGTTATTCAAATGATTAGCCAATCTGTAGAAATACCGCGATAGTGATTACATTTCTTAAGTCTTTATATTTAACCAAGCGTTTTTTTTATATTATCGCTGGGATTGCGATGCTTTTCCTATTCTCGTTTTGGATTCCAATCATCTATCCCATACTTTGGGTGATATTGGTATTACTAAGCATCCTTTTAGTGATCGATATTATTGCGCTATATCAAAGTAAAGGTTTAAGCGCTCAACGTATTTTACCTGAAAAGTTTAGTAATTCAGATTCCAATACGGTTAAAATTCAAATTAAAAATGCCTATTCTTTTAAAGTTTTTGCTGAAGTTATCGACGAACTTCCCATTCAGTTTCAAAAAAGGGATTTTTTATATACTGCGGAAATAACCTCTTCCGAAAACTATGAATTTGAATATGAAGTTACTCCCTTGCAACGTGGTGAGTATATCTTCGGAAAACTGAATGTATACGCACAAAGCATCCTAAAGCTGGCCAAAATCAGAAAGGTTTTTAATGCTGAGCAAATGGTAAAGGTATATCCTTCATTTATCCAGATGAAAAAACTGGATTTCCTGGCTATTGATAACCGAATTTCACAAGCCGGACTTAAAAAAATACGCCGACTCGGCCATACCATGGAATTCGAGCAAATAAAGGAATATGTGACCGGTGACGATGTGCGCACTATTAACTGGAAGGCGACCGCAAAACACCGAAACCTGATGGTAAATCAATTTCAGGATGAAAAAGCACAACCAGTATACTCAGTTATCGATACCGGGCGTGTGATGAAAATGCCTTTTGAGGGACTTAGTTTGCTGGATTACGCCATAAATAGTAGTCTTGCTTTTTCGAATATCGCCCTGCGTAAGAAAGACAAAACAGGAATGATTAGTTTTTCTGCTAAAATCGAAAAAATACTAAAAGATTCTTCCCGGATGAGTCAGTTACAACGTATCATGGAAAGCTTGTATAATATTAATACCGATTTTAAAGAATCTGATTTTGGTAGTTTATATGCCGGTATTAACCGGTTTATTACGCATCGTAGTTTATTGATGCTCTATACCAATTTTGAGCATCCATCGGCTTTAGAACGACAACTCCCCTATTTTAAAGCGATTAATAAACGACACGTGTTGGTCGTGATCTTTTTTGAAAATACTGAAATTACAAGGCTCCTGCACACTCAACCTGAAAACTTAAGCGAAAGCGCCCACCAGGGAGTTGCTGAAGAGTTTAGCCAGAATAAGGTAAAAATGGCCAAAGAGCTACAACGTAACGGCATCCAAGTCGTACTTACCAAACCAAAAGATTTGAGCGTTAATACCATTAATAAATATCTGGAAATTAAAGCCAGGGGATTGATTTAGGGAGTGTAATTGTTCGACGGTTGGTATTTTGGAGTATTCGGTAGTTGATTTTTAGAGCGTCTTCTCTTTGCAAATCTTAATTCCTTCTTCTTCTCTCAAATCTAAATACATTTAAGGTTAGGCTAAATTAAGTATTCATTGAATTCCTACCTTATAGTTTTATTGGATTTTGTAAATAACAATTCAGAAGTAAAAATTTACAGTTCAGTAAGTTACTTGTGATTCAATACAACTTCTTTCCTACTTTTACATTATAAACTAAATAAAACCAATTAAACATGAGAACTTTAGCTATTATTTTCGCCCTTTTTATCACAGGATTTACTTCTAACGCACAGGAAACTGCAAAAGATACTACCGGAACGATTTCTGTAGAAATTTTAAATGTGACCAGTGATAATGGAAAGATGGTTTACGGAATTTATACCCAAGAAAGCTTTATGAAAAAACCTGTTTTTTCAAAGAATGCTAAAATAGAAAATGGGAAATCTGTAGTCACTTTTACTGATGTTCCTAAAGGGGAGTATGCTGTAATATGCTTTCACGATAAAAATGATAATGACAAAATGGATTTTGAAACCAATGGAATGCCACAAGAAGATTATGGAGTTTCAAACAATAAGTTAAATCCTTTTGGTCCACCGGTTTGGAACGATGGAAAATTTACTTTTGATGGTCATGAAAAAGTAATTACCATTCGGCTCTAACAATTAACAATTTAGATTGAAACCCGCTTTTATAACCAACTAATTGCGGGTTTATAGTATAGATAAACTTTAGTATTTTTTCGTTTGCAATAGAAAAAACTAATATATTTGTAAGTAAGGATTTTAAAAATATAAATCCAGATGATAAAGGAAATATTATAGTAGACTATGACCATAACTCAGTTGCATTATGTTTTAGCTGTTGCCGAGCATAAAAACTTTACAAGAGCCGCACAAAAAGTATTTGTTACCCAACCTACTTTAAGTATGCAAATACAAAAATTAGAAGAAGAACTAGATGTTCTAATTTTTGACCGTGGTAAAAAGCCCATCGAGCTTACTGAAACAGGGAAAAAAATTGTCACTCAGGCCAGGAATATTGTGAATGAAAGCGATCGAATTCAGGATATTGTAGATCAACAAAAAGGATATATTGGTGGTGCATTTCGACTTGGGATTATTCCTACCGTAATGCCTACACTGCTGCCTATGTTTATTAATAATTTCATTAAAAAATATCCAAAGGTAAAACTTCAGATCGAGGAATTGCATACCGAAGCAATTATCGAAAAACTAAAAGAGGGTCATTTAGATGCTGCTATTGCTGCTACCCCTTTAAATATTGAAGGCATAAAAGAAAACGCACTATACTACGAACCTTTTGTGGGCTATATCCCGCCAAGCCATCGTTTACATCATGAATACAAAATAGATGTAAAAGATTTGGATATTGATGATATCTTATTACTACAGGACGGTCATTGTTTTAAAGACGGAATCATTAATTTATGTAAAACAGTAAAATCTAGTGAAGCCGAACATTTTAGATTACAAAGTGGTAGTTTTGAAACCCTGATTAAACTTTCTAACGAAGGTTTGGGAATGACGCTACTACCATACCTCCATACTTTAGATCTTTTTGAAAACGATAAGAGCAACTTAAAAATGTTTAAAGATCCCGTACCGGCAAGAGAGGTGAGTTTAATCTATAATCGCAGCGAATTAAAAATGCAAATCATCGATGCAATGCGCAAAGTGATAGCATCGGTTGTAAAGGGAGCTATAGCATTCCAAAATGTAGAAATTATAAGTCCCACACAACAAAAAAATAAGAAAGAACTTCAGTTTTAAATACTTATAATTAAAAAAGCGGCTTAAGCCCACTAGTGGTCGGAAGAAATTCCGGCCACTTTAAGTTTTAAATAATTTGTTGGGATCTCCTCCGGAAAAGGTCACTATCATTGCAATAATTAAATTCCTTACTTCCATTTTAAATCTTCTCTTGGCTGTTTTATAACCGATATTGTTTGCTTTTTTATAGATAAGGATAAGCATGGCGACAATCAATGTCATGTAAATCATTACTTCGATACCATTTTTATTCATGGAAACCAAATGGCTTACATGGAGTTCTTGCTTAATGAACCGGAAAAACACTTCAATATCCCATCTTCTCCTGTAAAACCGTGTTATTTCTTGGGCAGGAAGATCAAATTCATTAGAAATAAACCAAAATTCTTTATTGGGACTGGTTTTATCTTTGATGATAATAAGCCTGAAAGGCGATTCTACCAAGGTTTCTTTGTGATGTATGTTCCCTTTTTTGTTATGTATAGGGATTCCGGTATAAAGATGGACTATACTATCCTTGACCAGTTCAAATCCCCCCATATCTTTAGTTGTATCTTGATCTCTCAATAAGGATTTAACCTCTACATACTTTCTGTTTTCTTTGGAACGTATTACAAAAGGGATGTTTTCTTTACTGAACTTATGCATGGTTCGGGTAGACTGTACCCCTCTGTCTATAATGTAGATATTGGATGTGCCTTTTTCCTTTTTCACATGTCTTAAAATCCCCACGGGTAAAGCATTATCTTCTGCCGAATACTTTTGCTCATTGAAAATATCAACAGATGAAGGAAGCAATCCATCGAAAGACATACTGAATTTGATCAGCTTTTTACCATTGTTCTGATCAATTGCTTCCCCGAGTTTTCCCGCCGTATCGCTCACAACAGTGCTATCTACCCGGATCAGGTTATATTTTTTGCTTTCGGTATGCCCATAATGAGAGGCAAATTGCTCATAAATGCACTCAAATATTTGTCGGAAGTAATTCGAGTCTATTTTAGATAATCTTTCAGAGATGGAGCTTCTACGTACGGTCTCAGATTCGTCCAGATCAAAAAGCTGCTTGAATACAGAATCATTGAAGGTATCCTCTAGCGTACGTTGGCTCAATTTTTCATTATCCAGGATCCCGAACAATAAAAGATAAAACATTTTTTTACCATGAAGGACCTTTGAATAATGATCGACTTTCGTCTGGGTAGCTAGTTGGGATAACAGGGCTTCAGGTATAACTTGAAGTAACTCATTTACAGTTACCTTATGATCTTTAAAAACTGACATATAAGACTGATTATCAATATTAAAGATACAAAAAACAAAGAATAAAAGCAAGTTATTTACCTGATAACCAGTAGGTTATTCATATATTTCCTTCGGTATTATAATTAAGAAAAAAGTCTTTATAACAAAAAAGTCGGAAGAATAATCTTCCGACCATGACTGGCTTAAGCCGCTTTTTTAATTTCTTATCATGTTAAGGATTTAAATAAATTAAGCATTGGTTTAGTTCCGGATTCTGTTTGGTAAGAGCCTCAATCCAAATCTTAAGTTCCTCAATTTCATGAGGCAGTAACCTGGATATCGCTTTTTTAACCTCTTTACAGAATAAATTTGCATCAAAACTCACCTTATCAAGGATCATTTTGGTGTATTCAAACATCGCTCTCGCCATAATTTGACACTTATTTAATTATTAGTTGGGTTAAGTTAAAAAATGTAAAAATTTCTCTATAACGTGCGAATTTAGTTCCCTAAATATAAAAAAAATTCACACTTAAACTACATATAAACAAATGTTTAACATTTTAAAACCGGTTATCACCGCCTAATATATCTCCTAATCCTCCCAAGATACTTCCTTCTCCCTTATCTTTTCCTCCTGCTTGCGGTGCTGCCTGTAAAACCCTGTTCGCTAATCGACTAAATGGAAGTGATTGCACATAAACCACGCCCGGTCCAGTTAAAGTTGCAAAGAAAAGTCCTTCGCCACCAAAAAACGTGTTACGAATTCCGCCTATAAACTCGATATCATAATTAACAGTTTGTGTAAAACCTATAATGCAACCAGTATCTACTTTTAGGACTTCGCCAACCGCTAATTCTTTTTTCGCCATTGTACCACCAGCATGCACAAAAGCCATCCCATCGCCTTCTAAACTTTGCATTATAAACCCTTCTCCTCCAAAAAATCCGCGTCCCAGTTTTCGGCTGAATTCAATTCCTATAGAGACTCCTTTAGCAGCACATAAAAACGCATCTTTCTGGCAAATAAATTTCCCGCCAAACTGGGTAAGATCAACAGGAATTATTTTTCCTGGATATGGTGAAGCAAAACTAATTTTCTTTTTACCCTGTCCTATATTAGAGAAAATGGTCATAAAAAGACTTTCTCCCGTAAGTAAACGTTTACCCGCTCCCAGTACTTTGCCTAAAAAACCTTCATTTTGCTTACTTCCATCACCAAAAATAGTATCCATTTTAATACCGTTGTCCATCATCATAAAATTTCCGGCTTCGGCAATGGCCGCTTCCTGCGGATCGAGCTCTAACTCAACATACTGCATTTCTTCTCCAAAAATTTCGTAATCTATCTCGTGTGAATTCATAAGTTCAGTTTTAATGATTGTACGTATTAGAAGTAGAAATCTTTAAATTGTTACAGTGGATTTATAAGTTTATTTCTTTGCTTTAACTTTCACAGTCCATTCAAATTCGAATGATGAAACCTCCACTCCCTCTTCGTTAGTTCCTAAAGATTTCATCCAAAAGGTTTGTCCTTCACCAGTTTCCAAAGTTGCTGCAATGGCTTTATCTATTAGGGCCCCATCTGTACATTTAAAAAGAATCTTACCGGTTGCCTTTTTTGAAAAAACAGATTTATTTTGAGCCACCAACATTGATATTGGTTGTTTTTGGGATCTAATTTTTGAAATCACCAAGGCTCCGGTACTCAACTCGGCTGCCATAGCCTGTACCGCAAAATACATACTTTTAAATGGATTTTGATTAATCCATTTATGTTTTACTCCTACACTACAATCTGTTTTTGAAATCGCTTTGACTCTTACACCGCATAGCCATGCGCTTGGTAATTTGAACATTACAAAGTGATTGAGCTTCTTCGCACTTATTCCCATTCTTTTAGTTATTTCCTTTAAAGATATTTATTTTATTTTAAATCCCTTGAGAAACAAAAATCTTAATTAAATGTTAAATTTAAGTACTATGCTTTGCAAAATACCTTCTTTTAACCATATATTTGTATTAGAAATTAACTGGTATAGTAATTTCTAAATTTAATGAGTTAAGAATTAAAGGGTTTATCAATCAAAATCATCCTTCATCAGGGTATTAAAACCGGACTTAAAAACATCAAAAACCATCATTTTAAGTCCGGTTTATTAAAAAGAAAACACAATGGAATCATCAGCAATTAAAAAGCAAGACCAAACCTTAGCCACTATCATCCATCTTTCGGTCTTCTCTAAACTATTTATCCCATTTGGAAATTTTATCTTCCCAGTAATTATCTGGCTGGTTGGTAAGGAAAAAGAATTTATAAATCATCACGGCCGGAATGCTGTAAATTTTCAGTTAAGTTTATTACTTTATTACATTATCATTGCCTGTTTCCTCATTGCTACAATCATAATTTTAGGGGCTAGAATTCCTAATGAGTTTTTTGAATATGATCAATATTCCATTAAAATTTATCCCGGCGAAGACCGTAATTTTCTACAGTTTTTAGTCATTCTTGTTACTGGAGCCCTATTTTTTCTTGGACTTATTGTTTTTGAACTCTATGCAGTGATCAGCGCTGCTAAAAACGCAAGTGAAGGAAAGGAATTTAAATTCCCATTATGTATCAGTTTTATTAAGAAAGATAGCACTGAAAACGAACCTATTCAATAAATCCATCATGAAAAAACTACTAAATACCAGCCTAATAGTTATCTTTTTACTTAATATTTCTTGTGTAAAAATTAAGAATGAATTTTCTGACATAGAAACTTACGAATTAGAAGGCACGTGGGAATTATACGAAGGAGAAAACAAAATTAAAAAGATCATTTTCGATAACAACAAAGTAAGCCTAAAAACAGAAAATAAAACAATTCATGGGAAATTAACCTTAACGACAACAAGCTCATCTTCCGTAGATGTAATTATTTATACAAAAACGATTACCAAAAGTATTCCTACCATCGAATATTTTAAAAACGGTAAAAAAGTTGCAGTTCCTATCGTTTACGAAAATATAAACGATGAGTCTTTCATCACACTAAAAGATATCGTGTATCAAAAAATAAAATAAACATCAATTTAGCGAATATGAATCCATCAGTCAAAATATCAAAAATCATCATTGCAATTTTAGTTGCTTTACAGTCAAATTTTAGTATTGCGCAGCCAAATGAAAAAATAGAAATAATGCTTATTGGTTTTGCACATCTTAACCAGATGCAAAACGGTACAGAGATAGCCAGTATGTTCAATCCTAAAAAGCAAAAAGAGCTCGAAAAAATTGCATCAAAAATTGCAAAGTTTCAACCTGATGCTATTATGGTTGAATTAACTCCTGAAGAGCAACATTGGGCGGACAGTCTATACAAGCTTTATCAAAACGATCAATTCGATCTTAAAAATTTCGAATATGGTGCCAGTGAAATTTATCAGATAGGTTTTAGACTAGCAAAACACTTAAATTTAAATCACATTTACGGAATTGATTTCTACAATTCTACATCTCAAAATTTACTAAAAGAAGGAGATCATTTTGAATTTTTCCAAGACCAGTTAAAAAAGCTTCAGACAAAAGCAAGACCTATGGGAAAAGAGGTGATGGAAGATAGATTATCACTTTATGATTTTACGAAAAAGATTAATGAACCCGAAATGCTAGATCTTTCTTATCGAGCAATTTTCAATTTTCCGGCTTACGTTCAAAATGGAGATTTTGATAAAGAAGGAAATGATTATAGAGATTTAAATTCTGAAGAAAAAAAATACGTAGGAGCCGAATATATTAGCTTATTTTTTGACAGAAATATAAAAATTTATTCAAACATTTTAAATACACAATTAAAAACAGGAAGTAAAAAAATCTACGTAATGATGGGACAGGCTCATATTGGGATTTTAAAAGACTTACTAGAAGATAACCCAAATTATAAAATTGTAGATGCCCTAACATATTTAGATTAGTCATTAAATTCATCCAAAATAATCATCAATCAAAAAATGAACATTTTAAAAACATTCAAAACCAAACGCTATGAAGATAGAGAACACCAAAGCACAAATGCGTAAAGGTGTACTGGAGTATTGTATACTTTCGGTTTTAAAAGATGAAGATGCTTACGTAGCAGAGATCTTAGACACCCTTAAAGATGCCAAATTACTGGTAGTTGAAGGAACGATATATCCTTTATTAACCCGACTTAAAAATGCCGGACTCCTCTCCTACCGATGGGAAGAATCTACCAGTGGACCACCAAGAAAATATTATGGATTAACCGAAACTGGTAGATTGTTCTTAACCGAACTTTCCTCGACCTGGGATGAGCTGCAAACTGCAGTAAACATTGTAACCACTCAAAAAAAGAAAAATCATGAATAAGACAATAAATATAAATCTTGCGGGCATGTTCTTTCATATAGACGAGGATGCCTATAAAAAATTACAGCACTACCTGGATGCCATAAAACGTTCATTTACCGATAAACAGGGCCGTGACGAAATTATACTGGATATCGAAGCGCGTATTGCTGAGCTTTTTTCGGAAAAAAGAGCTGATAAAAGTCAGGTAATCAGCATGAAAGATGTCGATGAAGTCATTGCCATTATGGGCCAACCTGAGGATTATATGGTAGATGAAGATATCTTTGAAGACGAGCCTGAAGCTGCTTCAACTAAAAAAGCTAAAAAAGCATCTATTAAGCGCTTATATCGCGATACAGAAAATTCGTATGTTGGTGGTGTAAGTAGTGGTTTAGGTCATTATTTAGAGATCGATGCTATTTGGGTGAGGTTACTATGGGTCGTATTAACTCTAGCTTCAAGTGGGATCTTTTTGTTGATCTATATTGCTTTCTGGATTTTTACTCCCGAGGCAAAAACAACTGCCGAGAAACTATCGATGCGCGGTGAAGAAGTGACCATCTCGAATATCGAAAAAAAAATAAGAGAAGGTTTCGATAATGTTTCAGAAAAAGTAAAAAATGTAGATTATCAAAAATATGGCAATCGTGCTAAAGCTGGTGCAGGATCTGCGGCCAGTGCTTTTGGCAGAATCGTTAATGTAATCTTACGCATAATTGTAGCCTTTGTAGGTATAGTTATCCTGTTAACAGCAGGAAGTGGTTTAATTGGATTATTTATAAGTCTGTTCACCTTTGGAACCTTTGGAATCATCGATGCGCCATGGAATGATTATTTAATGATGCATATCTCTGGTACCTCTGTTTGGATTGGAGCCATATTTTCATTTTTTGCTATAGGAGTGCCCCTATTCTTTCTTTTTGTACTGGGACTAAAAATACTCGTTAAAAATCTTAAATCAATTGGGACAACCGCTAAGCTGGTTTTATTAGGCTTATGGATTTTATCAGTTATAGGATTGGCAGTGATTGGAATAAAGGAAGCGACAAGCCGTGCGTTCGACGAAGAAATTATGCAGACGTATTCCATTCCTATAAAACAACAGGATACGTTGCATATAGAGATGAGAAACAACGGTATTTATTCTCCTTACGTCTCCAGACATTATAATATGAAATTAAAATACGACGAAAATGATAACAAAGTTCTGTACAATGAGGATATTGGATTAATCATACGTTCCACTCAAGATTCTGTGGCCAGATTAGAAATTATAAAATCAGCCGAAGGTAAAAGTGTATTGGATGCTAAAAAAAGAGCTGAAAATATAGATTATCAGTTTAAAACAGATGGAAACACGCTTTATTTAGACTCTTATTTTCTGATTAGAGATGAGCTTTTGGCTAGAGATCAGGAAATAGATATGACCTTATGGCTACCAGAAGGAAGCTTCTTTATTGCTAATGAAAATACCTACTATTATCATAGAAATAGTTACTCTTCAGATGATATCTTACAAAATGGACAAGAAGGACATCTACTAAAAGTTGAAGAAAATCGAGCAGTTTGTCAGGACTGTCCAATAGAAGTCATAGAAGAGGATGAAGATGTTTTCGATTCAAATGAAGATACTTTTAATACTACTGCGCAAGAAGAAAAGTATTTAGAGGATCAAAAAAACAGGATAGAAAAAGATACTACATCCACCGAAGAACCAACCGACGCATCAGACGATTTTGATGCGCCGGTTTCTAAGACCAATAACGGTGTTTAAATAACAATTAACTAAGCTCAACCATCAATCAAAACTAACCAATCATGATTAGTCTTTTAAATGTAATCATCAGTTTTCTTATGCTCGTGCTTTCTCCACAATTGGAGATTGCACGACAAAAAGAAAAAATCATTGACATTTCCAATAAAATAGAATGTAATTATCAACAAAGTGAGTTTTTAAACAAAATATAGATGACCCTAGGCCGCTTTATGAGCTTTTATTTTTTTCAGCTTATTATTTCGTATTTTAGTTTCCAATACATTCAATTTTATGGCGTTCTTTTTGATATTGCTAAATTGAATCAAATAAAGAATTATGAAAAAAAGTATTAGTCTTTTACTCCTTTTAGTCGCATTTGTAACACAAGCACAGGTCGTAGGAAACCGAAATGTAATTAACAAGAAAAGAAATCTTGATAATTTTACGGAAATCAATATTACAGGAGATTTTAAAGTAAGCTTAACCCGGGGAAATTCAGCTTTCGCTGAAGTTGAAGCCGATGAAAATCTTCACGATCTCATCCGTACGGATGTTGTAGATGGCGTACTATTTATCAAAGCAGCTAAAGAGATTAAACGCTCTAAAAGACAGGAAATGAAAATTGAATTTCCTGAAACCGTTACAAAAATCAAACTTGGAGAAAATGCCGAATTAGATGCTTCAAAAGGTCTTAATTTATCTGATCTTGAGATAGAAACATCTGGTAAATCCAAACTTTTTTTAACGCTTAACGTGTCTAATTTTAAACTTCGTAATAATGAGGATGCTAAGGTTGAACTGAACCTTGAAGCCAAAAATGCATATTTTCAGTTAAATGGAAGTAGTAAAATAAAGGCACTTGTTAATGCTCCTGTTTTCCAGTTAGACAACTATGAACGTTCTGATGCTGAAATTGAAGGAACGGTAGCGGATTTTCAATTAAGAACAGAACACACCAGCACTTTTAAAGGTAAAAACCTAACAACAACTAATGCTAAGCTAATCGCTGAAGGTCGTTCTAAAAACGAAATTTCAGTCACTGACAATCTTAGTATAATTGCAGAAGATCGAAGTGAAACTACCATATTTAATACTCCTAAAATTGAAATTGAGAAATTTACAGGAGAAGCAATTTTAAAGAAAGCTGAATTTTAATATTTAGTTTGAAACATATAAATAGAAAGGCCGGATTTTTATCCGGCCTTTCTGATAATTATGAGTAAGCTTACTACACTTAGGCAGTAACTTCTTTTTCTTCTTCTTCACTGGTTTCGATCTCAGCTAAATAACGTTCAGCATCCATAGCAGCCATACAACCTGTTCCTGCTGCAGTAATGGCCTGGCGATATTCTTTATCCTGCACATCTCCTGAAGCAAATACTCCTGGGATATTTGTTTTTGTTGATTTTCCTTTAGTAATTAAATAACCGGTATCATCCATATCCAAATGGCCTTTAAAAATATCGGTATTCGGTTTATGACCAATAGCGATAAATAGCCCGGTAATAGCGATTTCTTCTTTTTCTCCGGTTTTGTTGTTCACCATTCTTAATCCATCTACCACCTGATCGCCAATAACTTCATCTACTTCCGTATTATACCTAACTTCAAGATTTTTGGTATTATTTACACGGTGTTGCATCGCTTTAGACGCTCTCATCTCATCTTTTCTAACCAACATAGTCACTTTCTTACAAATATTGGCTAAATAAGTTGCTTCTTCTGCAGCAGTATCTCCACCACCAACAATGGCTACATCCTGGTTTTTATAAAAAAATCCGTCGCAAACCGCGCAAGCCGAAACTCCGCCTCCTCTTAATTTTTGTTCACTCGGCAATCCTAAATATTTAGCGGTAGCACCAGTAGAAATAATTACAGTTTCTGCTTCTACCCATTTAGAATTATCAATACACGCTTTATGGATACCACCAACCTCTTTGCTAAATTGAACTTCGGTAACCATTCCCATACGAACTTCAGTACCAAAACGCTCTGCTTGTTTTTGCAAATCCATCATCATAGCCGGACCATCAATACCCTCTGGGTAGCCAGGAAAGTTATCAACTTCGGTAGTCGTTGTTAACTGCCCGCCAGGTTCCATACCAGTATACATAATGGGTTTTAAATCTGCTCTGGCAGCATAAATGGCTGCGGTATATCCGGCAGGACCAGATCCTATAATCAAACACTTAATTTTTTCGATAGTCTCGCTCATATATTGTCTAAATCTTATTCTTAATTTCCAACTGTAAAAATAGTAACTTCAATTAAAAACTTACAGTAAATCGTATATAGATTTACTATATGCCAATAGTTGCAGCATATTAGCCTTTAAAAACACAAAGAATTACTTATGGCATGTCGACAAATTTAAAACAATAAATTTACCTTTGCCAATAATGGAATTTAGCCTGTTTAACATACTTGATATTCTTGGTACAGCAGCTTTCGCAATTTCCGGAGCATTATCTGCGATGAACCGCAGGCTGGATCTTTTTGGCATTTTTATCATTGCCTTTGTGACTGCCATTGGTGGTGGAACTTTACGCGATGTTTTAATTGGAAACACTCCGGTTACCTGGATGGAAAATACGCTTTATATTTATTTGATTAGCGTAGTTACCATGTTAGCTATTTTATTTAGAAATTACCTAAACCATCTTAAGAAATCCCTGTTTCTGTTCGATACTATTGGGCTTGGTGTATTTACAATCACCGGTGTAGAAATTGGAATTAGGAACGAACTGGATCCCATAATTTCTATTGCCTTAGGAGGAATGACCGGTGCTTTTGGCGGAGTAATTAGGGATATTTTATGTAACGAAATTCCGGTGATTTTTAGAAAAGAAGAAATCTATGCAACGGCATGCCTGGTAGGCGGACTCATTTTCGTGATTATGCACGATCAAGATATTAATACCGATGTTACTTATCTGGTCACTTCACTCACCGTAATTATCTTAAGATTACTTGCGGTAAAATATCATATCACTTTGCCCGACTTTTATCCCGAAAAGGAGCAAAAATGAGCTTATTTGAATTTTTAAACATTTAAATCTGAATATCTTTAGTATTCTAAACAACTTGTAACTAATGTTTTAAACCTGAATTTGGTTGAGGGTTTCAACCACAAAGCGCTGTAATATTAAACTTTAAATTTCCACTAAATAAAA
Organism: Zunongwangia profunda SM-A87; assembly: GCF_000023465.1. Classification (NCBI taxonomy): domain Bacteria; kingdom Pseudomonadati; phylum Bacteroidota; class Flavobacteriia; order Flavobacteriales; family Flavobacteriaceae; genus Zunongwangia; species Zunongwangia profunda. The sequence continues at coordinate 2,570,563 of NC_014041.1, read as the reverse complement.
ACAGCAATTAGCCGTAGGGAACTAATTGCTGTAAAACCACATTCATATTTAATCTTAATGCGGTAATTTATTGCGAAGTAATCCGTACAAAAATGTTCCCAGCATTGCACCAGCAAAAACCACCAATATTGGCCAGTACCCTGCTCCGGCTAACACATAAATTGGTCCTGGACATGCACCGGCTAATGCCCAACCAAGGCCAAAAATAATGCCACCAAACATATAGCGGCTAAAACTTTTATCTTTAGGAACAAAATTTATCGGTTGACCAAAAAAAGACTTTAAATTCTTTTTTTTGATAACCTGAACACCGATAACACCCAAGAATAACGCCGACCCTATAATCCCATACATATGGAATGACTGGAATTTAAACATCTCATAAATTCTGAACCAGGATGCAGCTTCAGATTTAAACATTACGATTCCAAAAACTATTCCTATCACTAAAAATCCTATCTGTCTCATCTTTTAAAATATTAATGGATATAAAAAGTGTATCATTACTAAACCACCAATAAAGAAACCGATCACGGCAATTAAAGACGGTATTTGCAAGTTACTTAATCCTGAAATGGCGTGTCCTGAAGTACAACCTCCGGCATATCTCGCTCCAAAACCAATTAAAACTCCACCAATTAAAAGCAATACTATTGTAAGCGGTTCTGAAAAAACAGAAGTCGAAAATAATTCGGTTGGTAGATAAGCATTTCCCGCACTTTCAAACCCAAGATTGTTTAAATCCTGAATAGTTTCTGAAGAAATCGCTACTGTTGTAGGAGCATCACTTAAATAAAAATGAGCGATAAAACCACCTATTACGGCCCCAAGTACTACTAATAAATTCCACTGTTGGGCTTTCCAATCAAAATCAAAAAAATCTGCCTTCCTATCGGCACCACACATACTGCACATGGTTCGAAGGTTGGAAGACATCCCAAACTGTCGCCCCATAAAAATGAGTAGAAACATGGTAAGTGCAATCAATGGCCCCGAAACATACCATGGCCAGGGTTCTAAAATCCAGTTCATATTCTTATTTTGTACAAATAAACCAGAAATTAAGAAAACTGCCTGTAACAATAGTTACATTATTTTTCCTGAAGATATTCTTTGAAGTTGTTCAGAACCTTTTTTGAAAGTCGCTGTTGAGTTTTCTCTGTCCAGCCTGCACTTTTCTTTCCGATAACCACATTTTTTCTTTCCTGCATTTCCTGTGGCACATCTTTTTTTGCATCCCCATCAAAAATTGCAAAATTTGATGTCGATTTTATCCAGTTTCGAAAAGCATCCAAGTCGAATGGAACTCCTAGAGAAGTATTAATCAAAATTTTACCTACACCAAATTTTTCAAAGTGTTCCTGTTGCAGAATCTCAAGGTTTTTAGGTAGATGAATAGAAATAACAGCTACTGTTTCCAGCAATTCGTTAAGCTTTAGATATTTCACGCCTTTTTTCTCGTAGTTGGGTTTTCTACTTTTACTATAATAATACAAATCGGCGCCAAAAGGCAGTAAACAATCCGCTAAAAGCTGCCCGGTAACTCCCAGACCAATAATACCAATTTTAAGATCGGTAAGTTCTTGAGGGATATCTTTCCATTGTTTTTCGGCATAGCCGTGAATAAGCATAATCAATTCTGAAATTACGAATTCTGCCACCCCGGGATCCCCGTAATCAAAAATTCCGGTTACAGTAATTCCATTTTCGCGAGCATAATCAACGGCTACATTTGCAGAAGCATCGTCAAACAAGCTACAACACATCCCGATATACTTAAGATTAGGACATTTTTGGATTATTTCTTTTGTAATTTGAGTTTTCCAGGAAACAAAAATTACCTCAGCATCACCAATTCGCTCAAGAATCTCTTCATCGGTTTCCGGGAAATCATCAGGATGAATTATTTCTTCTTCAGAATATTCCTGAAGCTCTGTAATAGCTTCTTTATTCATTTTAGTATAATCGACACAGGCTATTTTGTTGAATTTCATCTAATATTTTTTGGGAACATAAGAAAAAGTGGGAGATTTTTAGCAATAAGCAGTTAGCTTTTAGTAAAAAATAGAAAAGAAGTAATTTTAGAGTTCTTAGGTTTCACTTTTTTTAAAATGGTTAACTATCGTAGAAAAGGAATTCCTAAAAAATAAGCTACATTTTTTCCCGATTTTAACCTTACAGAATTCATAATTACCAAGAATAGATTAAGAAAATAAAGTATCAAAACGCTTATCCACAAAAATAAGGGGTTAATTAATAAAGAAGGAGAAATCACACTAGATTGATACACTCGATAAAAATTACCTCCGATATATCCAATTATAGAAAGGAATAAAAATAAGCTCCAGGTGATTTGAAAATTCAAAATTTCCCTGCTGTTCCTATCAATTCCATCAATTTTATTTTTCTGAGAAATCCACATCATCAGTGGAATTAAAATTCCAAGAAGAGGAAAAATTATAAAACTTAAAGCAGAGATATTTAGGAGTGCTAAATAGCTGTCATTTTTTTCAAGTTTCCAATCGATAAGTTCTTCAGAAGTAACTCCCAGTCCTTTTGCTATTCGCTGTAAGGTATCGCCTCGCGGCGTCGTTTCACCGTTTTCGATACGCTGGATTGTTCGCAGACTTAATCCTGAATCTTCGGCTAAAACTTCCTGTGAAAACCCTTTTCGGTTGCGTAACTCGGTTACTCATTCTGAGAGTTTGCTGTTTTTCATAATTACAAATTTAAATGTTTCAGCAAATCTATATTGAGTGGTTAAAAATGCTTGCGTCATGCATACGACATGTTTACGTCATATCTGTCAAAGCCACTAAAATTAGTAGTTTAGAAGTAATTATCATTGAAGAATTTACGGTTTACAAATCAAAAAATAAATTAAACCTCCATCCTGATTCTTAATTTCTACCTCTTATTTCCCGAGTTGATAATTCAAATTTAAGCATTCAGCATAATATACTTTGAATCATACTTCTTCGAACCTCTTCTTTCGTTTCTAATTTCTAACCACGAAACGGTCTAAATCCTAATTACTCATCACTGTCCATCATTCAAAATATAATTCTCTAATTGCTTTAAACTGATTCGCCCTTCATAAATGGCTTTACCAATTATAGTCCCTTCGCATCCTGATTCAGAAAGTTCTAGTAATTCATCGAATTTAGATATTCCCCCAGAAGCAATCAATTTAATTTCAGGGTTTTCAGCTAAGATACGATCATACAAATCGAAAGCTGGCCCCTGCAACATTCCGTCTTTAGAAATATCTGTGCAGATTACATACACCACACCTTCTTTTTTATACTCAGCTATAAATGGAATTAACTCCTTCTCTGATTCTTCCTGCCAGCCACTTACGGCAACCTTCTCGTTATTGGCATCGGCGCCCAAGATTATCTTTTCTGCACCAAATTTTTCCAGCCAGCTTTTAAAAGTTTCGGGGTCTTTTACCGCAATACTGCCCCCGGTAATTTGTTTTGCTCCGCATTCAAAAGCAATCTCCAAATCTTTATCGGTTTTTAGTCCGCCACCGAAATCGATTTTTAGATTAGTTTTAGAAGCAATAGTTTCTAAGATTTTATGATTTACGATATGCTTTGATTTTGCACCATCAAGATCTACCAGATGTAAGTATTCGATCCCGTGAACTTCAAATGATTTAGCTACTTCAAGCGGATTTTCATTGTATATTTTTTTGGTGTTATAATCACCTTTAGAAAGTCTTACACACTTTCCGTCTATTATGTCTATAGCTGGTATTAAACGCATTTATTTCAATTTACGGTTTAGGGTTTACAGTTTTTGCCTTTTTTTGAGCTTTTATAGCTAACAGCTTTTTTATTTGACATTCAGTTTCGCTTATTTCATCATTTGGAGCGAAGTACAACGAAGTCGAGAAATCTTTATTTATTCAAAATTAAGATTTTAGAATAATAACATATTGAATGCAATTTTAAAATTAAAAATAGTCCTACATTCTAAGTCATATTCACTTCTCGATAAAATTCTTCCTTACGTCAGAATCACTCGAAGTGACACTCATCGTCGCCTTAGCAAATCATGAAATTAACACATTTTCAATTCTCTATTCTCTATTTTCACTAGTCTAAATTCTAACAGCAACGATCTGTTTCTAACTTGGTAATTCTAACTTCAAAAAGTTTTCCAAAATCTTTTCCCCAGCCTTGCTACTTTTTTCCGGGTGAAATTGGACTCCATAAAAGTTATTCTTTTTAATAGCTGATGTATATTCTACTCCGTATTCCGTAGAACATATTGTTTCTTCGCATTCTTTTACGTAAAAACTATGTACCAGGTATACATATTCTTTTTCGTTCACGCCTTCAAACAAATCTGATTGCAAATCGTAAATCTGATTCCAGCCAATTTGTGGCACTTTCACCGAATTATCGAACCTAACCACTTTAGCATCAAAAATCGACAATCCTGTGGTGTCTCCTTCTTCACAGTACTCGCACATCAGTTGCATTCCAAGGCAAATTCCTAAAACCGGTTGTGTGAGCTTTGGAATCACTGTGTCGAGTCCGGTTGACTTTAGCATTTTCATGGCACTACTCGCCTCTCCCACTCCTGGAAAAATTACTTTATCGGCTGCTTTAATTTCCGCTGCATCATCAGTTAAAACGGCATCGTAACCTAAACGTTTAATGGCAAATTTGATACTTTGAATGTTTCCTGCGCCGTAATCTATAATTGCTATTTTCATCTTTTTAGTAATTGGTAATTAATAGTTAGTATTGAGTAAAGAATAATAAGTTTAGTACTAACAACTCTATACTCAATTCTCAATACTATTAAAGAATTCCTTTAGTTGACGGTAAAATCATTTTCTCGGTATCTCTTTTTACAGCCATTTTTATCGCTTTAGCAAAGGCTTTAAAGATTGCTTCGATTTTATGATGCTCGTTAGTGCCTTCCGCTCTTACGTTCAGATTAGCTTTTGCACCATCTGTAAAAGACTTGAAGAAATGATAAAACATTTCTGTTGGCATTTTTCCAACCATTTCACGCTTAAAATCGGCTTCCCAAACTAACCAGTTTCGGCCACCAAAATCGATCGCTACCTGAGCCAGGCAATCGTCCATTGGCAGGCAAAAACCATATCTTTCAATTCCTAACTTATTACCTAAAGCTTTTGCGTAGACTTCGCCTAAAGCAATGGCCGTATCTTCTATGGTATGATGTTCGTCTACCTCAAGATCCCCATCTACGTTTACTTCAAGATCCATTTGTCCGTGACGCGCGATCTGATCTAACATATGATCGAAAAATGCAATACCGGTAGAAATTTCAGCTTTTCCAGTTCCGTCAAGATTTAGTTTAATCTTAATATCAGTTTCGTTGGTTTTTCTTGCAATCTCAGCGGTACGATCTTTTAGTTTTAAAAACTCATAAATATCTTTCCAGCTCGATGTTTTAAGTGCAATAGTTTCTTTCAGTTTGGAAATATCATTTTTTAATTCGTCAGTCGCTAAATCTTCATGGGTATCGATAAAAATCCCTTTTCCGCCAAAATTATAGGCAAATTCGATATCTGTCATCCGATCCCCAATCATAATCGAACCGGCCATATCATAAGCTGGAGAATTCAGGTATTTTCTTTCCAAAAGTCCTGTGTTTGGCTTTCGTGTAGGATGATTATCTTTAGCAAAAGTTCGATCGATCAAGATATCGCTAAATTTTACGCCTTCATTTTCAAAAGTTTTCACCACAAAGTTCTGGATGGGCCAAAATTCATCTTCAGGATAAACTTCAGTTCCCAAACCATCCTGATTGGTCACCATTACCAATTCGTAATCCAATTCTTTGGCGATCTTCGATAGATAGAACAAAGCTTCAGGGTAAAATTCCAGTTTTTCTAATTTATCTACCTGATAATCCTCAGGCTCCAGGATAATCGTTCCATCACGATCTATAAATAAAACTTTTTGCATTTTAGTTAGGTTAAGCTTTTTAAAGCAGCAATTAATTTTTCATTTTCTTGAGTGGTCCCTACGGTGAAGCGCAGGGTATTTTCGCAAAGCGGCTGTGTGCTTCTATTTCTAATGACAATTCCTTTTTCGATTAATTGATTGTATCTGGCCGTAGCATCATCCACTTGCAATAATATAAAATTAGCATCTGAAGGGTAAATTTTCTCAACATAAGAAACTTCCATCAACACTTTAAACAATTGATCTCTGCCTTTTAGAATATCAGCAACTTCAGCCTTTACATTTTCAACATCCAGAATTCGGTTTAAAGCCCGTTGTTGCGTTAATTGATTGACATTGTAAGGGGGTTTGATTTTCTTTAAAATATCGATAATATCCCTGGAAGCACAACAAATTCCCAAACGGATTCCGGCCATGCCGTAGGCTTTAGAAAGTGTTTGTGTAATGACCAAATTTGGATATTGTTGAAGCCTACTTAACCAGCTTTCTTTTCCTGAAAAATCAATATAAGCCTCGTCGATAATTACCAATCCATTAAATTCTTGAAGCAATTCTTCTACTTTTTCTTCTGAAAAAGTATTTCCAGTAGGATTGTTTGGTGAACAAAGAAAAAGCAATTTAGAATGAGCATCTGCGTTATCCAATATCGAAGAAACCTGTGGTTCGAAATCCTTAGAAAGGAGTACTTCCCTATTCTCGATATTATTGATTTCTGAAAGTACTTTATACATTCCATAAGTTGGAGGAAGGGTAATCACGTTATCTTTCCCGGGCTCACAAAACGCCCTAAACAATAAATCCAAAACCTCATCACTGCCATTTCCTAAAAGAATTTCTTCCGGTCTAATGCCTTTAATTTTTGCGAGTTCATCCTTTACGTTACGTTGATGCGGATCGGGATAGCGATTTACATCGGTTTGATAAGGATTTTCATTCGCATCCAGAAAAACCATATCGGTTCCCATCGATTTGTATTCATCGCGAGCTGAAGAATAAGGTTTTAATTTCTTTACGTTCTCACGAACAAGGGTCTGTATGTTTGTCTTGGTGGGCATTTTGTTCTTTTAGCTTTCAGCTGTCAGTCTTATGGCTACAGCTATTTTTTTATTTTTTTGTCATTTAGAGCGTCCCGATTGCTATAGCGAGAAATGAAATCAAGAATTCTTAATCCGCATCATTCAAAATTCAACATTTAGCATTCAAAATAAATTCTGATTCTTGTTTCTTTATTCTATATTCTAACAGCGTAGCGATCTCTAATCCAATTACAGATTAATTCAAATCTTTCAATCGCAGGGTCACTGCATTTTTATGCGCTTGTAAGCCTTCTGCTTCAGCCATCAATTCGATAGCAGGGCCTATACTTTTTATTCCTTCTTCTGAAATTTGCTGAAACGTCATACTCTTCATAAAACTATCCAGATTTACACCACTATATTGTTTGGCATAACCATTAGTCGGTAACGTATGATTAGTTCCTGAAGCGTAATCTCCGGCACTTTCAGGTGTATAATTACCAATGAATACCGAACCTGCATTGATAATACCTTCCGTATAAAAATCGTTATTTTCCGTAGAAATGATAAAATGCTCCGGGCCGTATTCATTGATTAAATCCAGGGCGATCTCATCGTTCTCTACATAGATCAATTTCGAATTTTCGATTGCCTTTTCTGCAATGGCTTTTCTTGGCAATGCTGACAACTGATTTTCTACTTCTACTTCTACTGCATCCAAGAATGTTTTTGAAGTAGATACTAAAATTACCTGACTATCGGCACCATGTTCAGCCTGACTCAGTAAATCTGATGCTACATAAGCCGGATTAGCCGAATCGTCTGCCACTACCAGTAATTCTGAAGGACCCGCTGGCATATCGATAGAGACATTATGACGAGTAGCTAACTGCTTGGCTACGGTTACAAATTGATTTCCGGGGCCAAAAATTTTATATACCTTGGGGACTGTCTCGGTTCCGAAAGTTAATGCAGCAATCGCCTGAATCCCTCCAATCTTATTGATTTTAGTGACTCCGCATAAATTAGCCGTGTATAAAATTGCAGGATGAACTTTCCCTTCTTTGTTAGGAGGCGTACAAAGCACGATTTCTTTACAACCTGCAATTGCCGCTGGTACTGCTAACATTAAGATTGTCGAAAATAAGGGTGCGCTTCCTCCGGGAATATATAATCCGATTTTCTGAATGGGTCTCTTTTCCTGCCAGCATTTTACACCGCTTGTTGTTTCTATTTCAACTTTCGTTGTTTTTTGAGCAGCATGGAATTTTTCAATATTCTTTTTAGCTAAAAGAATGGCTGATTTTAATTCTTCTGATATTTCAGCCTCAGCAGTTGCAATTTCTTCTGATGTTACTAAAGTATTTTCAAGCTTAATACCATCAAACATATCGGTATATTTTGCCACCGCGGTGTCTCCTTTGGCTTTTACTTCGGCAAAAATTTGGTTTACCGTATCTTCAATATCATCTACGGTTTTGGTTGGCCGTTTTAAAACAACCTCCCATTCTGATTGTGAAGGATTATATATTTTGTTCATAATTTATTGTTCACAGTTTACGGTTTACAATTTGACCTTGCCTGAATAAGGTTGCCTTTTTTCAAGTTAATAATTTATTTTAAATACTGGTCTTTGTTCAGTAGCTAAGCGCTGAACAAAGTTTAAAAATTCTTGTGGTTTCCTATTTTTCAGTGAACCATGTGGCCGCTCAAAATTATATAAATAAATGGCCTCTTCTACCAACTTTTGAGCTTGTTTAAGTGATATATTCATATTTTCGAAATTGATATACTCATTCTTAAGTATCCCATTTATAGACTCTGCATGGGCATTCTCCCAGGCTTTCCCTCCCATGCTAGGGGTGGTTGAATAGTGCTTATGGAGTTGTTCCATTTTGTCTGAACCATACTGGCTGCCCCTGTCTGAATGAAAAATAAGTTTTTTGCGTTCTTGATTGTCTAGACCTGCTACAGCCATCTTAAAGGCTGGAACAACGGTGTCCTCTGTGGTCATGTTGGCCGATAAGCTCCATCCTGTAATCATTCGGCTATAAACATCTAGCACCAGGGTAAGATAGTAATGGCATCCTATATAAACCGATATATAAGTTATGTCACTCACCAAGAGCCTGTTTTCTTTCTTTATTGTAGTGCCACTTATCAGGTTTGGATACCACCGCTTACCTGCATAGGTCGTACGGTGATGGCTTTTTATACGTGCTACCCTAAATCCATTGGCGAGAAGGATTGCTTCAAACCTATCCCTGCCTATCCTCTCGGGCTTGATCTGATCATAAAGCTTGCGACACCCCATATTCCTATGTTTCTTACGGATTTCTTGAGCAGATGCAATTACTTCCTGAGCAATCCCTGACAAGTGAGCCTGTTGTTTAACCCGCTTATAGTGAGCCTGCTTGGTTATCCCTAGCATGTTATATAATGCTGTCATGGAACCATTGAAACTTGACTTGTTCATTCGGAAATATTCTAGGACAGCCGTTTGTTCTTTTTTTCGATATCCTCCCCAGAACGTTCCGAAGCATATTCAACGACCTTCTCCAGGTAATCAATTCGCATCTGTTTCTGACCAAGGGCTTGCTCAAGTTTCTTGATCTGATCTTGCAGTTCTTTGTTCTTTTTGCTCATACTTTTTTGTTCCACTATAACCCTGGTTTCGCTGCGGTAAAGATCGGAATATTTTGTGAGCCATTTGTAAACGGCGGTACGACTCACTCCGTAAACATTGGTGACATCCAAAACCCGGAGGTCACCCTGTTCGATTTTTTTCAGTAAATCAAGTTTTAGGTCAACACTAAAAACCCGGCGTTGTTTACCTTTTTCCATTGTTTAAAAGTTTAAGAAAAAGGGCGAATTATTTCAGTCTTAGTCAATTTTTCACTTTTAGCTTTCAGGTGTAAGCGTTATTGATTCAATTTCAATTTTTGAATTTCTAAAAAAACGATAGTTGCCTGAGGTATTCTCGCAGTACACTTGGGCCTATCCTCTCGGGCTTGATCTGATCATAAAGCTTGCGACACCCCATATTCCTATGTTTCTTACGGATTTCTTGAGCAGATGCAATTACTTCCTGAGCAATCCCTGACAAGTGAGCCTGTTGTTTAACCCGCTTATAGTGAGCCTGCTTGGTTATCCCTAGCATGTTATATAATGCTGTCATGGAACCATTAAAACTTGACTTGTTCATTCGGAAATATTCTAGGACAGCCGTTTGTTCTTTTTTTCGATATCCTCCCCAGAACGTTCCGAAGCAAATTCAACGACCTTCTCCAGGTAATCAATTCGCATCTGTTTTTGACCAAGGGCTTGCTCAAGTTTCTTGATCTGATATTGCAGTTCTTTGTTCTTTTTGCTCATACTTTTTTGTTCCACTATAACCCTGGTTTCGCTGCGGTAAAGATCGGAATATTTTATGAGCCATTTGTAAACGGCGGTACGACTCACTCAGTAAACATTGGTGACATCCAAAACCCGGAGGTCACCCTGTTCGATTTTTTTCACTAAATCAAGTTTTAGGTCAACACTAAAAACCCGGCGTTGTTTACCTTTTTCCATTGTTTAAAAGTTTAAGAAAAAGGGCAAATTATTTCAGTCTTAGTCAATTTTTCACTTTTAGCTTTCAGCTGTAAGCTTTATTGATTCAATTTCAATTTTTGAATTTCTAAAAAAACGATCTAAATTCTGACTTAAATATACTTCTCGATACAATTCTGCCTATCGTCAGCATCACTCGAAGTGACAGCCATTATCAATTTATAAATCAATACTTTCAAATTCTGCACTACGCTTTAATTTGTAATTTCGAGCCTAGAAAAACGAAGTCGAAAAATCTGATCATAAATCATTCTCCATATCTCTTTTCTATTTTATCTCTTCTTATTTCTAACTTCCTCTGGCTTCGATAAGATTACTCCTTCCTCGCAATCACTCAGCCGCCGGGGCATCTAAGCTTTCATTTAAAATTCAAAATCAGTAATGAAAATTAATTTTCAAATTGCCACATTAACACATCATCAAATTAATTACAGCACCATTTTTTCAATAGGTACTACAAGTAAACCTTCTGCTCCTTGTTGTTTTAGTTCGTCGATCACTTCCCAAAAGCGCTCTTCATTAATCACCGTATGAATAGAACTCCATCCTTCTTCTGCTAACGGTAATACGGTAGGAGAACGCATACCCGGTAACAATCTTATAATATCATCCAGCTTGTCATTGGGTGCATTTAGTAATATATATTTTGATGTTCTCGCATTTAAAACCGATTTAATCCTGAATTGCAACTGATCCAAGATCTGCTGACGCTCTTCAGATATCTTTGGTGAAATAGCCAATATTGCCTCGCTCTTCAGCATTACTTCAGCTTCTTTCAAATTGTTTTTAAACAAGGTACTTCCACTCGAAACGATATCACAAATGGCATCAGCTAAACCTATATTAGGAGCGATTTCAACAGAACCGTTAATAATATGCAGATCTGCCGTGATTCCTTTTTTCGTTAAATATTCTTTTACGGTATTTGGGTAACTGGTAGCGATTTTCTTTCCTTCCAGATCCTGGATTCCATTATATTTCATCGATTTTGGAACCGCAAGGGAAACACGGCATTTTGAGAAGCCAAGTTTCTCCCCGCGAATAATATCTTTCCCTTTTTCTACCAAAACATTCTCCCCTAGTATAGCAACATCTACCACCCCGTCTCTTAAATACTGGGGGATATCACCATTCCTTAGGTATAATACATCTACAGGAAAATTGCGGGCCGAAGCTTTTAACTGCTCCTTCCCGTTATCTATTGAAACCCCCGCATCTTTTAAGATCTTTAGCGAATCTTCATTTAGACGACCAGATTTCTGAATTGCGATTCTTAATTTTTCTTTTTTCATCAAAAAAGCATTTTATTTTAGTGCTTAGTTATTTAAGTTTTAAAATTTGAACAAATAAAAAACCCGTTTGATTAGCTCAAACGGGTTTCTAAATATGCTTAACATTACCACATATCAAATTTACCTCGCCTGAGCGCAGTAGTAAATATGATGATGGTGATGTAATTGTATCGTTCTCATTATAACAGCAAATCTAAGTATTAATTTTAAAATTCAAAATCAGAATTTAAAATTTCTAATATAAATTTTAGTTATTTCCTAAAATTAATGGTAATCCATTCTCACCCGAGCCAATAATTACGGTTTTAGCATTACCAGATTTTGCCAGTTCTAAAGTGGCCTGTATCCCTTTTTCCTGTAAAACTTTATCGGTTAAAGATTCACTCAAAATTCGGTTTGCTCGTGCTTTACCTTCCGCATCGATTCGCTGACGTTCTGCTTCCTGTTCGGCTTTGGTTAATCTGTATTCATATTCTAAAGACTCCTGTTCCTGTCTTAATTTACGCTCTATGGCATCTTTAATGGTTGATGGCAACGATACATCTCTTACTAAAACTTCGTTTACCTGAACGTATTGTTCTCTTAAAAGAATCTGTGTTTCTTCTAAAATTTCTTCCTGAATGGCTTCACGCTTGCTGGAATATAATTGTTCAGGATTATATCTACCTACTACCGCACGCGTAGCCGAGCGTAAGGCAGGCTTTAGCAAACGTTCAATATAAGCTTCACTTTTCTCTTTATGCAATTTTCCTAAATCTTGATAAGACGGCTGAAACCAAACAGAAGCATCTAGTTTAATCTCTAATCCATTTGAAGATAACACCGTCATCTTTTCGTCTAAGGACTGTTGTCGTACTTCATATACAAAAACTCTGTTCCAGGGCGCTACTAAATGAAAACCTTCACTTAAAGGTGGTTCATCGGTAACCACCCCGTTTCCAAAAGTCTTATACAGCACACCCGCTTCACCAGAACCGATTGTAATTGTAGATTTCGAAACAAAAATTATTAAAACAACCAATCCTATAAAAATTGGTATTGCAATCTTGGGTAATCTATCCATAAATAATCTATTAAATTAAACCTTTATATTTTCTGTAAAACCATTCTCCTGTCAATAATCCGATCAATACAAATAATAAAACATACCAATCAATGATGGGGCGAAACTTCGTACTTTCTTCTATGATGATAGAAAAACGACTATCCTTTAAAAGTTGTTTTTTTAAATCCTGAAGCTGATTGGGGAAATAAACCTGACTATCATTTTTAAGGGCCAGACTATTTAATTTTGAAAAATTTGCTGAAGAAAATTGCTCTTCTACATTGAACGAAATTACGGAAAATTTACCTGACTTTTTTATTTCTGAATCATCTTCAGTCACGGTAAAATTATAATCCCCCGGTTGAAGCGTATTAAAACTAACTTCATAAAAATTATTCCGTAATAAAAACCTTGAATTTAAATCTGTATTTCGATGATCATTTTCCAGTTCAATTTGAAGATTTGCATTAGGATCAAACTGGTAATTTTCATCAAAAAATTGCGCATTAAATTTTACAATTTCGTTGGAATAATAGAAAGATTTATAGTCGATCGTTAAGCGCTCTTTTTTCTTTTTAGAAGATAGGTTTTGTACAAGAGCACCTATAAAATTATCGAACTTTTCAAAACTTTGATGATCTATAAAAACTTTAGTTCGCCAACGCCAAATGTTTTCTCCAAATAAATACACTGAACTTCTATCGTTATTTTTTACCATCATCAACAAAGGTTCTTCGATATTAACCCCTTCGATTTTTTGGTAAAGTAGTGCATCAAAATCAGTATTGATTTTTAAATCCCCAAACGTAGCCTGAAGTGGAGGAAAATCTGAAAATCCTATATCTTCAAACTGAAATTGGTTAAAACTGGGATTTATCGCTGCATAAAAATCCTGCTTCTCATTACTGGTGTTTTTTGATAAATACGGGATCGATTTATGAATAGCGTTCCAATTGGTTTGGGTTCCGGTAATGACTACATAATTTAAATTGACGGCATTAATGGCTTCAAACCATTCGTTAAAGTTATTGTTTGGCTGATAAAATATAACTAACTGATATTCATTAAAATTAATATTATTTTCGTTAGCATATTTTATAGTTGCTTTTCGCTGCTTATTGGCTTCTATGGATTTTTTAAGCATCCCTAAATCTGGATGTGCTATACTGCTTAAAATTAAAACCGAAGTGCGCTCATCAATCACATCTACTGCAAAATCATTTTTGTTATTGATTGTATTTTTTTCGTCTTCCATCGGTAGGATTGCTGCGGAATAAGTTTGGGGTCCTAACTGAACCGCTTGCAAATTTGCCTCTAATCTTACCGACCTATTTTCTGCGGAAAAATTGAGCTCTTTAGAAAAAACGGTGTTTCCGCCTTTTGAAATTAAAAACCTTGACGCGACATTTTTTGACCCTGAATAATTTATAAAAATCTCAACCGGAAATTTATTATCCAGAAAAGCATAACGGTTTACATTCAATTTAGCGATACTTAGATCTGGAAATTTTGTAGTATCTCCAATGATAATTGGAAAGATTTTTTGGTTTTTGGAAGCATTAAAATATTGAAAATCCCTACCTAAAGTCTGGTTGCCATCAGTTATTAAAATGGTCGCATTTTGATTCTTTTTAAAACTTGATTTAATATCATCTAAAACTTTAAAAATATCGGTTTGTTTTGCGCCGAAATTGGCCGAATCTTCTGTCGAAATTTCACTACCAAAATAAATATTTTGGACATTAAAGCGTTCATTAATCTCTTCATCTTTATTAAAAAACGAAGCTATTTCTTTTAAATTATTTTCCTGATGAAGATGCGCAATAGATTCAGTATTATCTAAAGCGAGGACTAAATCTGGCTTCTCCCTTTCAATTACAACCGATTTAATCTTTGGATTGATTAATAAAAAAAGTAGTGTAAAAACGCTTAAAGCTCTTAAAATAAAAAGAATTAATCGCTGATTACCACTTCGCTTGGATTTTACATAATATTGAAAATAAGAAAACCCCAGCGCAACGCATGCAGCCAGGGTTATATATATTATGTTGAGTATCTCCATTTATCGGTTTTGGGTTGTAATTTAAGAGAATATTAAGGCTTTACCAACCTAAAACCCAAAAACAGAAATAAATAATTTTAGCGATCAATAATCGCAAAAAAAGCCAGCGCCCTATAGATACGAAACCTATTAAAATTTCAGGTAGATCCTATGGAAAATTAACACTGCGATAGAAATTAAGTTAGCATTCCACCATCTACGTTAAGTACCTGCCCGGTAACATAAGCACTTAGATCGCTACCTAAATATACACAGGCATTGGCAATATCTTCAGGTGTGCCGCCACGTTTTAGCGGAATATTATCTCGCCATCCCTGTACCACTTTTTCGTCTAACTTCTCGGTCATTTCAGTTTCGATAAAACCAGGAGCTATTACATTGGTACGTATATTACGTGAACCTAGCTCTAAAGCCATAGACTTACTAAAACCTATGATCCCGGCTTTAGAGGCGGCATAATTTGCCTGACCGGCATTTCCTTTTACTCCAACAACAGAGCTCATATTAATAATGCTTCCTTTACGTTGTTTAAGCATGGTACGCTGTACCGCTTTGGTCATATTAAAAATCGATTTAAGGTTTACTTCGATCACGCGATCAAAATCCTCCTCACTCATACGCATTAGCAGGTTATCTTTTGTGATA
Source organism: Zunongwangia profunda SM-A87 (assembly GCF_000023465.1). Taxonomy (NCBI): domain Bacteria; kingdom Pseudomonadati; phylum Bacteroidota; class Flavobacteriia; order Flavobacteriales; family Flavobacteriaceae; genus Zunongwangia; species Zunongwangia profunda. Next base: position 2,554,934 of record NC_014041.1, on the reverse strand, counting down.
CCGGCATTGTTGACAAGAATATCGATAGCTCCAAAGTCTTCTGCTACATTTTTAATTAGTTCCTGCGCCTGTTCAAAATCAGCAGCATTCGATTTGTAACCTTTTGCTTTTACTCCACTTTCAGAAAGCTCTTGTTCCAGTTCTTTAGCTGCTTCTTCAGAGGAATTATACGTAAATGCCACATTTGCACCATGGGCTGCAAACACTTTTGCTATACCTCTACCAATACCACGGCTTCCACCGGTTACGATAGCATTTTTACCTTCTAATAATTTCATATATTATAGTAAGTTAGATTTATCTTCGCCAAATATAAGAATATGCATTGTTTAGGTATAAAAAAACCTCCTTTTTCAAGGAGGTCTTTGTTTTTTATTGACGCTGAATTACATTTTTAAGTCTTTCTCTTCCTTTTTCTCGTAATTGAACAGGTAATCGATATCGAGTTCTTGTACATCACCTAATTTATTTAGTGCTTGCATGTCTACATCTTTTTTATTTCCTATCACCAAAACATTGTAATCCTGTCCTTTAATATTGTTATCAAAAAATGTTTGTAAATCTTCGAAGCTCATCCCTTGAATTGCTTCGTACATTTCTTTGCGCATGTCGTGATCTAAACCACGGTCTTTTAATCGCTCGTAGCTCCAAAAGATATTGGTTTTGGTGATACGATCTGCCGCGATTTTCTTTAATGTAGCTTCTTTAGCCGCTTCAAACTGCTCTTTCGCTTCTGGCATATTAGTCATTAATTCCATCATCGCATCCACCGCCTGTGGCATTTTATTGGCCTGAGTACCAATATAGGCCATCGTATAATTTGGTTTATCAACTTCTGCAGCCATTTGATAACTCGAGAATGCAGAGTAGGCTAACGACTTGGATTCCCTTATTTCCTGAAATACAATAGACGATAACCCACTACCAAAATAGGTATTGAATAATTGAGTGGCTGCCATTTCTTCGGCATCAAAATCATCTCCTTTTGCAAGGAAAATCATTTCGCTTTGTACCATATCGTAATCTACAAAGTACACATTACCACCGGTCTCCTTTTCGTTATATTTACGTGCCTCTGGATACTCATTAAGTTCTGATGCTACATCGTGTTTTTCGCTCACTGCGGTTACCGCTGCTTCAGGATCTTTTCCATAATAAAGAATTCGTTGTTTGTAATTACGCAGATCTTTTACTTTATCTACCAGCTCTGCCGGATCCAAAGCGTTTAATTCGGCTTCGGTATAAATATTACGAAGACGGGAATCTTCGCCGTATTTTCCATAATTCATTAAACCATTAAACAAAATATTTCCCTTTTGGGTTTTGGCATCATCACGACCTTTCATAATAGAAGCCACATATTTCTCATAAGTTTCCTGATCTGGTTTTGCATTTTTCCAAAGATGCTCAAGTAATTCTAATCCTTTAGGTAAATTTTCTTTTAAGCCGCTAATACCAACATAAATCTGGTCGGAACCGGCGCTTACAAAATAACTAATACCAAGTTTGTAAAATTCCTGCTTTAATTCCTCAGGAGTGTATTTATCGGTACCTAAATAATCAAGGTATCCCGTAGCTAAAGAGATTTCTTTATCATTATCCTGCCCCATATCAAAAATAAAATACAGGTTAAAAAGATCGTTATTTTCATTTAGGATATAAGAAACCGGTAATCCATTTTCAGTTTTGGATTCTTTGATCGCCTCCTCGTAGTCTACATATTGCGGAGTTAATACCGGAGCCTCAGATTTGTTGAATTCAATTAGAAAATCTGATTGCTTGTCACGATTTAACTGAACCGGAGTAATTCCGGGATTTTCTACTTTGGCGATATTAGGGTCTTCCCCTATTCGTTTATAAACCGTAACATAATTATCTTTATAATGCTCATTAGCGTAATTCACAAGTTCTTCTTTGGTAATCGATTTTAAATCGTTTGTAAAATCAACTACATCCTGCCAGTCCTGGAAATGAATAAAGGCATCCATGTGGGCATAAGCTACCGAAGATGCATCTTCATACTGCCGAATTTCAGATAGTTTTAAATCATTTATCACCGCATCGATTAACCAATCATCAAATTCTCCTTTCTTGATCTTCTCAACTTCCGCGAGTAATAAATCTTTCACTTCTTCCAAAGTTTGATCGGCTTTTGGCATCCCGTATAACAAATGGAAACCATAGTCATTATCAAAATTGGTATATGAAGAGGCCTGTTGTACCTTTTGTTTTTGGTTAAGGTCCAAATCTATTAAACCGGCCTGAGAATTTGCCAAAATATAATCGATTAAGTAAACGATCTTTTGATCTTTACTGCCAACACCATCGGTACGAAAAGCTACATAAACAGATTCTGAAGTTGGTCCAAATACTTCTTTCTCGATAGGCGCTGTGATAGGTTGTTCCTCTGGAAAGGTAGGGTGAGTTACTTCTTTAGATTCGTAGCCTCCAAAAGCTTCATTTACTTTTTGAATGGTACTATCAAATTCTAAATCGCCTGAAAGAATTACGGCCATATTATTTGGCACGTAATATTGATCATAATAATTATGAATCGCTTGCATTGAAGGATTCTTTAAATGCTCTGATTTTCCTATCGTAGATTGTGTACCATAAGGATGGGTAGGATAAAGACCTTCTAAAACGGCATAATACTGCTTTCTGGAATCACTGTCCTGTCCACGGTTAAACTCTTCGTAAACGGCTTCTAACTCGGTATGAAACAAACGTAAAACGAGTTCGTTAAACCTTTCGCTCTCTACCATTAACCACTTATCCAACTCGTTAGAAGGAATTTTATTTACATAAACCGTTTGTTCGTTAGAGGTAAAAGCGTTGGTACCCTCAGCTCCCAAAGAACTTACCATTTTATCATATTCGTTAGCTATGGAATACTTGGAAGCTTCCTGTGATACCAAATCGATCTGGCGATAGATTTCTTTTTTCTCGTCAGGATCGGTCGTAGCTTTATGCTTTTCGTAAAGATCAGAAATCGAATCTAGAAGTACTTTTTCAGTCGCCCAATCCTGCGTTCCTATTTTACTGGTTCCTTTAAATACCATATGCTCCAGATAATGGGCTAAACCGGTATTATCTGCAGGATCATAAGTAGACCCGGCACGTACGGCAATTAAAGTTTGAATCTTAGGTTCTTCATTATTTTGACTTAAATAAACCTTTAAACCGTTGTCTAAGGTATACAGACGCAAACCGGTAGGATCGTCTTCAAAAGTTTCATAAGAAAAGCCGTTGGCGTCAGTCTGAATGTTCGATTTTTCTTCCTTTTCTTTTTTGCAGGATGAAAAAGCAAGAAAAAGCATTGCCATTAGAGGCATATAATATTTCCTCATAGTTAAAATTTTGATTGATAAATATTTATAAAAATAAAAAAGTCCGTAAGCAAATAACGCTTACGGACTAAAATTATTTAAAATTATCTTAAATTTTAACTTTTATCCCAGAACTTCGGCAACTTTTTTACCAATTTCTGCTGGAGAATCCACCACATGAACTCCGTTTTCCTTTAAGATTGCTTTTTTAGCTTGTGCGGTATCTTCGCTACCACCTACAATTGCACCAGCATGTCCCATAGTTCTTCCTGCAGGAGCAGTTTCACCAGCGATAAACCCGATAACCGGTTTCTTATTACCGTTTTCTTTGATCCATTTAGCAGCATCAGCTTCCAACTGTCCTCCAATTTCACCGATCATAACGATAGCCTTGGTTTCATCATCATTCATTAAAAGCTCTACTGCTTCTTTAGTAGTCGTTCCAATAATTGGATCTCCACCAATACCAATTGCCGTAGTAATTCCTAAACCTTCTTTTACAACCTGATCGGCAGCTTCGTAAGTTAAAGTACCAGATTTAGAAACAATACCTACAGTTCCCTTTTTGAAAACGAAACCTGGCATGATCCCTACTTTAGCTTCACCCGGAGTGATAACACCAGGGCAGTTAGGGCCAATTAGACGGCAGTCTTTGTTTTTAATATAATTAGAAGCCTTAACCATATCTGCAACAGGAATACCCTCGGTAATAGTAATGATTACTTTAATACCTGCATCGGCAGCTTCCATAATGGCATCGGCAGCAAATGCTGGCGGCACAAAAATAATGGTAACATCGGCACCGGTTTCTTTAACAGCATCTGAAACTGTATTGAATACCGGTCTGTCCAAATGCTTTTGTCCTCCTTTACCAGGAGTTACACCTCCAACAACATTGGAACCATATTCTATCATTTGCTCTGCATGAAAAGTACCTTCGCTACCGGTAAATCCCTGCACGATTATTTTTGAATCTTTATTTACTAAAACGCTCATAAGTATTTATTGTAATTAGCTACACAAAAGTAGGTTTTTAAAGATAAAACATAAAGCTTTTTTAAAGATTATTGTGGCTTTTAAAGTATAATTATAAAAAAGGAAAGTTGTTTTAACCCTCCTTTTCAAATATTTAGTTATTAACGTTTATTATCATTTCTAGCCGGTGGTGGCGGTGGCATTAAACTTACTTTGTCTTGCGCTCCTCTTTTGGAAAGAGCAAGATGGATTTTATAAAGTTTTCCTATATTATTATTAATTTCATCCTGCTCCTCTTCTTTCAAATTAAGATAAGCCATTGGGTATCCTTCAGGTAAAAGCGCATTCACTTTTTTAAGCTGATCATTATAATCTTTGATCAATTCTTTAATAGATTTTTCATTATTTATATAAATCTGGTGTGTTGGTCTTTGCGGGTTTTGAATATCAATTGCTTCCACAGCAATAATTTCCTCTACTTTAGAAGGTTCGGGAATGTCTTCTACCACTTCAATTATCATCGGTTTTGGTGGCTCAGGCACATCTTCAACTACCTCAATAACTTCAACTATACTATCTTTATTTGGTGCTTTTGGGGGAACAGGTGGAGCAACCGGTTTCTTTTCTTTGTTTTTAAATTGCATTGGCGGCGGTGGTGGCGCAGGTAAAGCAGGAAATAAGGTCACTTTTTTAGCATGTTGCTTCATCACTTTGTAATAATGTGTTTTTAAAAATTCCTTTTCTACTTTCTTTTTAAAATCTTCAGAAACGTTCGTTAATTCTAAACGTATATTATTTTTTAGCAAATCTTCGTCAGAATATTGATCGGTGGAATTACTACATTAGACCGGACACTAAGTTGAGAGAATATTTTTGCTAGTTATTACCTTAGCAATTATGAGAAGAAAATCTAAACATTACACCTTAGAATTTAAACAAAAAGCAGTCGAGTTAAGTTATGCTAAAGGCAATGTAAAACAAGTATGTGAAGACTTGGATATATTTCCATCTGTACTTTACCGTTGGCGTAGAGAGTTAAAAGATTACGGTAACAACAGTTTCCCTGGCCGTGGTAATCCTAAAATGACCGATGAAGAAAAAGAGATAGCCCGATTAAAAAAGGCATTAAAAGAAGCCGAGTTAGAACGAGACATCTTAAAAAAGGCCATCAGCATCTTCTCCGCGAGCGACAAGAAAAATACAGGTTTATAAAACAACACCTTATGAGATTTCCTGTCGAGACGATGTGTAAAATATTGAAAGTAAGCAAAAGTGGCTATTACCATTGGTTACAATCGGGACCAAGTAAATTATGGTTAGAAAATCAAAAGGTAACTGGGCTTATTAAATCTATATTTAAAGATAGCTTTCAAAGCTATGGTTCACCTAGAATAAAAACAGAACTAGAGACATTAGGCTATAAAATATCAAAGCCTAGAGTTGCACGTATTATGAGTGCTAATTATTTGTTTGCAAAACGAAAACGTAAGTTTAAAGCAACCACATATAGTCAACATAATTACCCCATAGCTCCTAATTTATTAAACCAAAACTTTGAAGTAAGCCGACAGGATCAAGTTTGGGTAAGCGATATAACCTATATCAAAACCAAACAGGGCTGGTTATACCTTACTGTCATTATTGATTTGTTTAACCGCAAAGTTGTTGGATGGGCTCTAAGCGATAATCTAAGTACAGAAGACACTATTATTAAGGCTTGGCATATGGCTATAAAGAAAACTACTTTAACCCAGTCTTTAATTTTTCATTCCGACCGAGGTATACAATATGCCAGCCATAAGTTTACCTCATTAATTAAAAGTTACAATGGCTTAGTAAACCAATCTATGAGCAGAAAAGGTAATTGCTGGGATAATGCCATTGCTGAATCGTTCTTTAAATCATTAAAGGTAGAATGGGTTTATAGGCACAATTATAAGTTGAGATCTGAAGCGGAGTTATCCATCTTTGGATGGATAGAAACTTGGTATAATAATAGAAGAAGACATTCCTTTTTAGGAAATAGAACTATAAGAGAATTTGAATTAGACATGTATAACCTTAAACTAGCAGCGTAGTCATTCAACTATTTGTCCAGTTTTTTGTTGCAAGTCCACGGTGATTTTATCCAATTTCGAAACAAATTCGTTTAGTCTAATTTTCTCTCCGTTTAGCTCAATCTGTTCTCCATGAATTTTCATGGTAAAAGCTTCCAATATTTCAGTAACAATTGGCGGTTCCTGCTGTATAGTTTCAGCCACAATATTATTGTTGAAAAAATAAATACAACAACATACTACCGGCACTAAAAATCCCATTTTTAGCCCTACTCTCTTTTTTGAAAATGAATTTGAAATCATAACGATTCGTTTTTTGATTAATGAATGTTTAAATGAACTCGTCATTGGGGCCTGATGTGAGCCGAACGAGCTATGAAGTAATAATTTTGAATATGACAAGGCACTTATATTCTGGTTCAATACGGCCTCATCTGCAAGAAACTCATGATTTAAGCGTATTGACTTTTTGATAAAAATAAACAGCGGATTAAACCAAAATACAATCTGTAGAATTTCCAATACCAATAAATCCAATGTGTGTTTTTGCTGTACATGGGCTTCTTCGTGTTTTAAATTTCATACGGAATGGTTTTATTTTCAAAGGCCTGTCTTTCAACAAAAATATACCTGAAATAGGAATACGGTATTTGCTGAAAAGGTAGTAATACCTTTACACTAAGCGATTCCCTTACATTTTCATATGTACGGATAAGATTCTTTAAATACCAAAGATTTTTCAAGAACCGTATCAAAAAAACACTAAAACCAAGAGCATAAATCGCCCATAAGAGTACCGGAAGCACCTCTTTCCAGGAAGTTGTGTTTACTTCTTCTACATTAGTCATAGTATCTGGCATTAGGATTGTTGCCTGTGATATTGGTGCTTCTACGTGATAAGTTATCGTAACTAAGGGAATAGTCATAGCGGCGAACAAAGTGAACAATAAATAAAATCGCTTAAACCTATGATTCTTTTCGTTTTCTAGAACCAACCTATAAAACAGATACAACACCAAAAGACAACCGGTAAATTTTAGGATATAAAGAATCATAGACTATTGATTTTTGATTCTTTCGTCAATTATTTTTCGTAGCTCTTTTAATTCCTCTTCAGATAAATCGGTTTCCTCAGTAAAGAAAGAAGCGAACTGTGCGGCAGAATTATTGAAGAAATTCTTTATAAGTCCGTTCATTTGTTTAGAGAAATAATCTGTCTTTTTCACCAAAGGAAAATATTCTCTGGAACGGCCGTATTGTACAAAATCAACAAATTTTTTATCACGCATTCTTTTTAATAAGGTGGCAACGGTGGTATTTGCTGGTTTAGGTTCTGGATAAGCATCAATTAAATCTTTCATAAAAGCTTTTTTCTGCTTCCATAAAATTTGCATTAGCTCTTCTTCAGCATTGGAAAGTTTCATTATTCTACTTTATTAGAATTATCTCTACAAATGTAGAATTTAATTTTAATTCTACAAACATAGAACTAATATTTAACAAAAAAACCGCTATATTTCTATAACGGTTATGGCTTAGTGGGGTAACTGACTTATTTGTGAGCCCTTATAAAGTAGATTTTCTTTTAATTCCCAAATCACCATAAAATCGCCAAAAGGTAATTCCTCTTCCGGATTTTCAATGGTTTTCACATAATAAGAAAAGTAAATCACCACATTTTGATCTTCCTTTATCGTCTTATAAGTTTCTAACCTTAAGCTCTCGTAAGAAACATTCATCTCTTTTATCAGATCTGTTAGATTAGTCTTATTCAGCTTGCGGTAACCGGTACTGCTATACCAATCGAGTGTAACTTCTGGATGCAATAGGGCTGTAGCCTCTTTGGGTTCATTAGAGAATAATCTATAAAATTCTTCAACTAATTTTTTACCGCGTAAACTCATCTTTCTTATTTCTTTTGGGAATTTTTAATTAAATCTGGCAAATGTTTTAGGCTCGCCTGTTCTTTAAGAAAAGTTCGAACTTCTTTAAACGGCGTTCCCCAATAGGTAATTCCGGGTTGTGTGCTTTTACTTACTCCTGTTTGTGCCATAATCACTCCCGCTTTCCCCAGAGTGACATCACTTCTAACACCAGCCTGACCCCAAAGGGTCACTTCATCTTCTACTATAACGCAACCGGCAATACCAACCTGGGAGGCTATAAGACATTTTTCTCCAATCACGGTATCATGACCTATCTGCACAAGATTATCGATCTTAGTTCCCTTTTTTATTAAAGTATCTCCGGTCACTCCACGATCTATCGTACAGTTACAACCTACTTCTACATAATCTTCTATTACTACTCGGCCGCTAGAAAGTAATCTATCGAAGCCTTCGGGTCTCTTTTTATAATAGAATGCATCTCCTCCAATAACAGTACCGGCCTGAATAATTACATGGTCACCAATCAATGTATGATCGTTAATCGTAACATTCGCACCAATAATACAATGTTCACCAATACTTACATGATTGCCGATAAAAGCAGTTGGTTGTATATGACTTCCTTTTCCTATAAGAGCAGACTCTGATATCGATTTCTCAGCTTTTAGAAAAGGTTTAAAATATTTAGAAAGCTTATTAAAATCCCTAAACGGATCGTCTGAAATTAAAAGGGCTTTACCTTCAGGACATTCAACTTCTTTATTGATCAGGATAATGGTAGCTGCAGATTTTAATGCCTTATCGTAATATTTTGGGTGGTCTACAAATACAATATCTCCCGGGGTCACTACATGAATTTCATTCATTCCTTTAACCGGAAAATCTTTATCTCCTACAAAACCGCAGGTAATAATCGTCGCAATTTGTTCTAATGTATGAATTTGTGGAAATTTCATTTCAATATTAAATATAAAAAAAGGAAAGATAAATTTACCTTTCCTTTTTCAATTATTCTCTAAAAATCTTATTCTTTAATTCGTTCTTTATAGGTCCCTTTTTCGGTTTCGATACGAATTTTATCACCTTCATTTATAAAAAGAGGAACATTAACTTCAGCTCCAGTTTCCACAGTCGCTGGTTTTGTTGCGTTAGTTGCCGTATTCCCTTTTACACCGGGCTCGGTATGTGTCACTTCTAATACTACACTCGCAGGCATCTCTGTAGAAAGCGGCATATTATCTTCTGTATTGATAATTACCGTAAGCACCTCTCCTTCTTTTAGCAACTGTGGCATATCTAAAGCACTTTCCAAAAGACGAATCTGTGTGTAATCTTCTACATGCATAAAGTGATAAAACTCACCATCCTGATACAAAAACTGGTATTTATGGGTTTCTACACGAACATCTTCAATTTTATGCCCGGCAGAAAATGTATTATCAATTACTTTACCGGTTGTAACACTTTTAAGTTTTGTTCTTACAAAAGCAGGTCCTTTTCCTGGTTTTACATGAAGAAATTCAATAATCTTAAAAATATCGTGGTTGTATCGTATACAAAGTCCGTTTCTAATATCACTTGTATTTGCCATTCGCTTAATTATTTAATTTGAACTGAAGTATCCTTTCATGATACCTCTTTGAGAGTTTTTAATAAATTCCAATATTTCGTCACGCTCGGCCGTAGCCTGCATTTCTGCTTCTATAATAGCAACGGCCTGCGAGTTATTATAATTTTTTTGGTATAATATCCTGTAAATATCCTGGATCTCCCTTATTTTATCGGTTGTAAATCCTCTACGACGCAATCCTATAGAATTGATACCTACATAAGATAATGGTTCACGTCCCGCTTTTACAAATGGCGGCACATCTTTTCTAACCAATGATCCCCCGGTTACAAAAGCATGTTTACCAATACTGCAAAATTGTTGTATTGCTGCCATACCTGCTAAGACCACGTGATCCCCCACATTTATATGTCCTGCCAGTGTACTGTTATTAGAAAAAATACAATTATCACCTACAATACAATCGTGTGCAATATGGCAATAGGCCATGATCCAACAGTTTTGGCCGATGACGGTTTTCATACGATCTGTGGTTCCTCGATTTATGGTTACGCACTCTCTAATAGTCGTATTATCCCCAATAATAGTTACCGTATCTTCATCATCAAATTTTTTATCCTGTGGAATGGCAGAGATCACTGCTCCCGGGAAAATACTACAATTTTTACCTATACGTGCACCTTCCATAATGGTCACATTAGATCCTATCCAGCTGCCTTCACCAATTACTACATTGTTATGAATCGTTGCAAACGGCTCGATTACGACATTTTTAGCGATTTTCGCTCCTGGATGCACATATGCTAAAGGTTGATTCATTCGTTGTTATTTTGATTTTACAATTTGTGCCATAAGCACTGCTTCTGTTGCCAATTTTCCGTTTACATAAGCATAAGCCTGCATTTGGCATATCCCCCTTCTAATAGGCGCTAAAAGTTCTAATTTAAATATTAAGGTATCCCCTGGTACCACTTGTTGTTTAAACCGTACATTATCTATTTTCATAAAATAGGTAAGATAGTTTTCTGGATCTGGTACAGATTTTAAGGCCAAAATCCCGCCGGTTTGCGCCATTGCCTCTACCTGTAGTACCCCAGGCATCACAGGTTTACCTGGAAAATGTCCTACAAAAAATGGCTCATTCATAGTTACATTCTTAACTCCTACGACGGTAGAATCTGTAAGCTCATAAATTTTATCTACCAGTAAGAAAGGAGAACGGTGAGGAAGTGTTTCCATAATAGCATTTACATCCATTATAGGTTTTGCGCTCAAATCGATTTTTGGCACTTTATTACGCTTTTCTTCCTTAATGAATTTAGCTAATTTTTTAGCAAATTCAGTATTTACATAGTGGCCCGGTTTAGTGGCAATTACCTTTCCTCTAATTCGGGTTCCTATAAGAGCAAGATCACCTAAAACATCTAATAATTTATGTCTTGCAGCTTCGTTGGGATAATGTAAAGTAAGGTTATCTAAAATTCCGTTTGGTTTTACAGAAATCTCATCCCGGTTAAAAGCTACCCTTAACTTTTTTAAAGTTTCCTCCCCAATCTCTTTATCTACATAAACAATAGCATTGTTTAGATCACCACCTTTTATAAGTCCGTGTTCTAAAAGTGCTTCTATTTCATGTAAAAAACTAAACGTTCTGGAGTTGGCAATATTATCTTTAAATTCTGAAACATGTTCTATGGAAGCATTTTGAGTTCCTAAAACCTTGGTGCCAAAATCAACCATAGTGGTCACCTTATACGTATCTGCCGGCATGACAACGATCTCGCTACCAGAATCCTCGTCCCGATAGCAAATTACTTCGTTGATCACATATTCTTCTTTGTCTGCTTCCTGCTCCTTAATCCCAGCTTCTTCTAATGCCTCAACAAAATACTTTGAAGAACCATCCATAATTGGTGGTTCTGATGCATTTAATTCAATAATAATATTATCGATTTCTAAACCTACGCATGCGGCTAAAACGTGCTCTGAAGTTTGAATCTTAACTCCGTTTTTCTCAAGGTTAGTACCTCTTTTGGTATCGGTAACATAGCTAACGTCGGCTTCGATAATAGGTGCCCCTTCAAGATCTACACGTTTAAAAACATAACCCGTATTTTCTGGAGCTGGTTTAAAGGTAAGTTTTACTTGTTTCCCCGTATGAAGTCCTACTCCGTCTAAGGAAACTTCATTCTGAATAGTTTGCTGCTTCAATACTTTTTCAGCCATTCTTATTTACTTTTTTATCTAACTGATGCAATAAATCAACAGTTTTTGGTAAGTTCTTAAAATGAATAAAAGATTTATTATAATCTGAATATCCTATAGCGGGTGATCCCTGCAATACTTCATCATCCTTTACATTTCTTCCGATGCCACTTTGTGCCTGAATTTTTACCCGGTCACCTATCGTAATATGACCAACAATCCCTACCTGGCCACCTATAATACAGTTTTTTCCAATCTTTGTAGAACCTGCAACTCCTGTTTGAGCAGCTATTACCGTATTATCACCAATTTCTACATTATGAGCGATCTGGATATGATTGTCTAATTTCACACCTTTTCTAATAATGGTAGACCCTAGAGTCGCTCTATCTATTGTGGTACCTGCTCCTACATCTACATCATCTTCAATAATCACATTTCCTATTTGTGGTACTTTTGTGTATTCTCCTTTTTCGTTAGGACTAAAGCCAAAACCATCGGCTCCAACAATAGCACCTCCATGTAGCGTCACATTTTTACCGATAACAGTTTCAGAATATACCTTTACACCAGCAAAAAGCGTAGAGTTATCTCCAATTACCGTATTATCACCAACGTAGGCATAGGGATAAATCTTTACGTTTTTACCAATTTTTACATTTTCTCCTAAATAAGTAAAAGCGCCAAGATAAACATCTTCCCCATACTTTGCTGTTGCAGAAATATAGCTTGGTTGCTCTATCCCACTTTTACGAAGTTTTACCTGATTATAATATTCTAATAACGTAGAAAATGCTTTATAAGCGTCTTTTACTTTAATCAAGGTAGTACTTACAGTTTGATCTGCTTCAAAACTATCGTTTACTATAGTGATTGATGCTTTGGTACTATATATATAGGAAGTATATTTTGGATTGCTTAAAAAGGTAAGCGATCCATCTTTTCCTTCTTCAATCTTAGCCAATTCTGAAACCTCTGCATCGGGATTACCTACGATTGTCCCTTCGAGAATTTCGGCTATTTGTGATGCTTTAAATTTCATTCTGGCAAAAGTAAAAAAAATGCGTTAATGTTTAGACTTGGGATAACAGATATAATATTTAGTCACCGTTTTAGATAATGCTTTTAAATTTAACTGGTCTGAAACCTTTATCACATCGTTTATCTTCCCGTTTTTATGAAGAATATTAATATTATTCTTTTCACGGGTATAGGCGAGATTAGCTATTTCTCCTGTAAAAACAAAATATGAGGCTTCTTTATCGCTTAAACCATGTTTTTGTTTTAGCTGCTCAATATGTTTTTCGATCTTAGCTTTTGCGGGTTTTTTCTTTTTTATCTTCACCTTTAACAGGTCACGGTTAATTACCATCTTGCACAAGTTGCTTAATACATAATCGTCGTGATTAGCCCATTCTTTCATCGCCAAAACTATATCATAATCATCAAGACAGGAAAAAACACTTAGGGTTCTTGTATCAAAACTTTCTTCTGTTACCTTATTATATAGAAAATAACTTAAAGCCTTACTTGCATTTAAGTTAGTACCACTAGCAATCAACTCTTTTGCTCTTTTTAAAACCCGAATTAAAAGCTGCTCTGCAACCATACTGGTTTTATGCAAATATACCTGCCAGTACATTAATCTTCTGGCTACCAGAAATTTTTCTACTGAATAAATGGCTTTTTCTTCAATAACCAGCTCATTATTTACTACATTCAGCATGATAATTAATCGATCGCTATTGATATTCCCCTCGGTTGTACCGGTATAAAAACTATCTCGCTTTAAATAATCTAGCCTATCCATGTCTAGCTGGCTTGTGATAAGCTGGTGCATGAACCTTCGAGGATATTCACCGGTAAATATCTGGATAGCCAGCGTTAAACTTTGGTTAAAAACAGCATTCAATTCCTTCATAAAAAGAAGTGAAATAGACTCATGATCCACGCCTTCTACAATGCTATGTTCCATAGCATGGGAAAAAGGACCATGCCCTATATCATGTAATAATATAGCTATTTGCAGGGCTTCTTCTTCATCTGTACTAATCTCAACTCCCTTAAACCGAAGTACTCGCACTGCTTTTTGCATTAAATGAACGCAGCCAATGGCATGTTGAAATCTTGTATGATGAGCACCCGGATAAACTAAATACGATAATCCCATTTGTGAAATTCTTCGTAATCTTTGAAAGTACGGATGTTCGATTATGTTAAAGATACGCTGACTAGGTATGGTAATAAATCCGTAAATTGGGTCGTTTAATATCTTGAGTTTGTTTTTTGAAGCCAAGCTTTATTAAATTAATGATAGAACAAATGTAAACATTGATTGGCTTTTGAATCATGTATTATTCAAAAGAATCAATTTTCACTAAAAATATAAATTTTTAACCGGCTTATAAATTTAACCGAACATGAATACAATCAAAATATTATGGGTAGACGATGAGATCGACCTTTTAAAACCACATATTCTATTCCTTGAATCTAAAAACTACGAGGTCTCTACCTGCCAAAGTGGAACAGAGGCGATCGAAAAAATAGATGAAGAACGATTCGACATTGTTTTCTTAGATGAAAATATGCCTGGTTTGACCGGTTTGGAAACCCTTTCTGAAATTAAAGAAAAACAGGCCAATATTCCTATAGTGATGATCACTAAAAGTGAAGAGGAGTATATTATGGAAGAAGCCATAGGCTCTAAGATTGCAGACTACCTTATTAAACCTGTAAATCCAAATCAGATCCTGCTATCGATTAAAAAGAATTTAGATCACTCCAGGTTGATTTCTGAAAAAACAACATCAAATTATCAGCAGGAATTTCGAAAAATCGCTATGGATTTGATGAATGTTAGCACCTATGAAGACTGGACCGAAATGTACCAGCGGCTCATCTATTGGGAGCTGCAACTGGAAAATATAGAGGACAGTAGTATGTTTGAAATATTGGAAACCCAAAAGCAAGAGGCCAATAGCCAGTTTTGTAAGTTTATCGATAAAAACTATCCAGAGTGGTTTGAGGATGGTGCCACTGCTCCAACCATGTCCCATACCCTGTTTAAAAGAAAAATTTTACCTGAAATCAGCAAAGAGCAGCCTACTTTATTAGTGGTTATAGACAATTTACGCTATGATCAGTGGAAAGCATTCGAGCCTATTGTATCTAATTATTATAAAAAAGAAAAGGAAGAGCCATTTTGTAGTATTTTGCCAACAGCCACGCAATATGCGCGTAATGCGATTTTTTCTGGACTAATGCCAAGTGAGATGGAAAAACTTTATCCACAATACTGGAAAAATGATACGGATGAAGGTGGAAAAAACAACTTTGAAGCTGAATTTTTAGCGGAACAACTAAAAAGATTAGGTAAAGAAATTAAACACGAATATCATAAGATAAGCAACCTAAAGGCTGGAAAAAAACTGGTAGAAAACTTCAAAACTCAAAAGAATAATGATCTAACAGTCGTAGTATATAACTTTGTAGATATGCTTTCGCACTCCAAAACAGAAATGGAGGTGATTAAAGAATTAGCATCTAGTGATAAATCATATCGCTCCCTTACAGAAAGCTGGTTTAAAAACTCGCCGCTATTAGAAATAATTCAACAGGCGCAGCAATTAGGATTTAAATTGATTATCACCACAGATCATGGTACTATAAATGTAAAAAACCCGAGTAAAGTAATAGGGGATAAAAATACCAGTTTAAACCTTCGCTATAAAACGGGAAAAAGCCTAACCTACGAAAAGAAAGATGTACTGGCCGCCACAAAGCCTAAATCACTGCATCTACCTACTATAAATATGAGCAGCTCGTTTATATTTGCTAAAGGTGATCTTTTCTTTGCTTATCCTAATAACTATAACCATTATGTTAGTTATTATAGAAACACCTACCAACATGGAGGGGTGTCCTTAGAAGAAATGATCATTCCTTTTAGCGTCCTGTCTCCGAAATAAAAATATATGAAAGAATTTTCTTTCATTAAAAACAATATAAAGCACTGTAAATAAACCTAATAGAGATATTAGGTTTTTTTTGGTATCTTTACAATCTAAAATTTTTGCCAATCATGGAGTTTGAGTACCGTTTATCGAATATCGATGATGCCATTTCATTCATTTTAGAACATGCGCAAAGTAAAACAATTCTTTTCTACGGAGAAATGGGTGCCGGAAAAACAACCCTTATAAAAAACCTCGTTAAAAAATTGAATAGTCAAGATCAGGTAGTAAGCCCTACATTTTCTTTAGTCAATGAATATGAAACTGACGATGATAAGATTTTTCATTTTGATTTTTATCGGATTGAGGATGAAAATGAAGCTTATGATATAGGCTTTGAAGATTATTTAGAACAATCTGGATGGAAATTTATAGAATGGCCTCAGAAAATTCAAAATTTAATTCCTGCAGATCATCAAAAATTAGAAGTAAAGAAAAAAGATGCAGAAACCAGATTGTTAAATTTTAGTTAAAAAAATGTGAAGATCATTAAATTTTGAGGAATAAAAATGATTTTATGAGCCTTAATTTTTTGTAATTTTGCTAATAATTTCAAGCTTTATGTAATTAATAATTTATTTTTTTTAAGCATAAGAGTTAAAACAATAAGCAATAGTAAAAAATTTACGAAAATTAAGAAGATTTTCTAAGAAGCTGCAAAAGTACAATTAATGTATTTACCATTAGTAGGTTATCTCGTAGTAGGTTTGTATCAGAAAACAAAACGAAATACGATTTAAAAAATAATAAGAACAAAAAACCTACAATTATGAAACTAAAAGCATTATTATTCGGAGCAGCAATTTTTGGAGCATCTTTTTTCGTAACTTCAACAACAGATAACGATCATGCAAAAGACCCAATCAAAAAACAAGCGGTTGATAGATCAACGATCAAAATTCCTGTTAACGGGTAGTATAATAGCTATTATTATAGCATTTTCACCATATTTATTTTATATATACGAAATTTTCCCAGACGGACCTGTTTGGGAAAATTCGTTGTTTACATACAAAAGTAACTACTATGAAAATGTTATGACTGCTATGTGGACTTACTTTGGTAAAATTACACCATTAATTCTTCTATTGATCTGGTTTTTTACCTGTAAACATTGGTGGTATCATGTGATTTTAGTTCCTACGATCATGTACGCCTACCAGTTAATTACTGCGATCTATCAGGATATGTATCTAAACATCGATCCAATGGATACCAATCAGCTTATATATTTAGCACCATTTTTTATTATCATAATATCGATTGTTTATCTGGTTAGAATTAAAATTTTCGATAAAATTTACGGAATCGATTTAAGTGAAATTGAAGAGACCAAAATTTCGGTATTCTCGCCGGTTTCTGAAAAAGATCTTGAAGAAATGGAAGAGCTTAAAAAATCTGAAAGCACCGAAGAAGATTATTACGCTAAACTTTAGAAAATCTCTTTACCCCTTTCCAAAAAATAATTGTAATTTAACTTTTCTAATCAGCTGAAAAGATCATTATGACCAAACAGGTTTCTCCTTTTACCAAAGAAGAGCTTATTCCTCAGGAAGAAAAACTTGAGATTTATAAAAATAAAGGAGAACTTTTTATAGGTATTCCTAAAGAAACATCTTATCAGGAAAAACGAATTTGTTTAAGTCCTGATGCTGTAGGAGCCATTACCGCCCATGGTCATCGTGTAATGATCGAGTCGGGTGCAGGAAACTATGCTAATTTTAGTGATAAGGATTATTCAGATGCCGGTGCAGAGGTGACTAAAGACACCCAAAAAGTATTTTCCTGTCCCACGATTTTAAAGGTAGAACCACCATCCATCTCAGAATTGGAGATGATGAACCCACAAACAATTTTGATCTCTGCCCTGCAGATTAAAACACAAAGCAAATCTTATTTTCAAAAACTGGCTTCCAAAAGAATTACTGCGCTTGGATTTGAATTTATTAAAGATGATGATGGTAGTTACCCTATTGTTCGGGCTTTAAGTGAAATCACCGGAACGGCCTCTGTACTTATCGCATCAGAAATCATGAGTAATAACGGTGATGGAAACGGACTATTATTTGGCAATATTAGTGGCGTACCTCCGGTAGAAGTCGTTATTCTGGGAGCAGGTACGGTAGGCCATTTTGCCGCCAGATCTGCTATTGGTCTTGGCGCTAATATTAAGGTTTTTGATAGTTCTATTACCAAATTACGTAAGCTTCAATCGGCTTTAGGTCGAACTTTTTATACCAGTACTATCCAGCCAAAAAATTTAAGTAAGGCTTTAAAACGTTGTGATGTACTTATTGGGGCGGTTCGAGGCAATAATCGTTCGCCAGTTTTAGTGACTGAAGAAATGGTTACATCTATGAAACGTGGTGCGGTTGCAATCGATGTAAGCATTGATGTTGGCGGTTGCATCGAAACCAGCGAAATTACCAGTCATGAAAAACCAATTTTCACAAAACATAATGTAATCCATTACTGCGTACCTAATATTCCTTCACGCTATGCCAGATCAAGCTCACTTTCGTTAAGTAATATCTTTACTCCGTATCTGTTACATATTGGTGAAGAAGGCGGATTAGAAAACACGCTTCGTTTTGACCGTGGATTAAGAAATGGTTTGTATTTTTACCACGGAGTTTTAACCAACAAATCTATTGCAGATTGGTTTGATCTCACCTATCGAGACATTAACCTCTTGATTTTCTGACAATAACTATCGATTTTAGCTACTTTTTATGAATATTTTTCAGCGTCTTGGATATTTTTCAGTAGGACTTTTTATGGGAATAATCATTCTCATCTTTTTTTTAAGCGGAAAAAAAACCAGTTGTTCCTATTTTCCAAATGCACGAACTTTGAAAAGTATTCGTACTAAAGAACGACATTTTGATAAAAACGCGATGAAATTCTTTACTGAAAATAATATCGATACCAGTAGTATTTCTTCTATTCTCGAAAACGGTGAGGTTCATTTTAGCCAAAGTATAACAGATAAAGACTCTTGTAATATTTACCTTATTTCCGGGGAAACTCATAAAGAACCAATTCAATTTAAAGTTGAGAATTGCGACAGTATCGCGACCATTCAGGAAGCGGGCTTTTATTCTGAAAAGTAAAAATGCCCGCCAAGATTCTACATCTCAGCAGGCATTTATTTAAAATGACTGATATAATTAGAATAAAAATTCTTATCCAAAAATTATAAAATCTGGGCAGCGTGGTCTTTGGTTTTTACCTTTCCTATTACCTCTTCTATTTTTCCTTCTTCGTCGATCACAAAAGTTGTGCGATGAATCCCATCATATTCTTTTCCCATAAATTTTTTAGGACCCCAAACGCCATAAGCATTAATCACTTTTTTTTCTTCGTCCGCTAACAACGGAAACGGAAGTTCATTTTTAGCTTTAAAATTGGTTTGCCTACGTTTAGAATCCGCACTTACCCCTAAAATAGCGTAGCCTTTTTCTTTAAAAACTTCCCAGTTATCACGAAGGTTACAGGCTTCTGCTGTACAACCAGGAGTGCTGGCTTTTGGATAGAAAAATAGCACCAGTTTCTTTCCTTTAAAATCTGAAAGTTTTATCAAATTTCCGTCTTGATCTTCTACGGCAAAATCTGGGGCTTTATCTCCTGTTTTTAATGTTGTCATAATTCTTATTTTTGTTTAAAATTAAAGCTTTATGGACAAACAACAAAAAGTGCAATTTGTAATTGACACTTTACAACATATTTATCCTGAAATTCCTATTCCATTAGATCATAAAGATCCTTATACCCTTTTAATTGCTGTTTTGCTTTCTGCCCAAAGTACAGATGTTAAGGTAAATCAAATTACACCGCTTTTATTTGAAGTTGCCGATACTCCACAAAAAATGGTGAAATTAACTATTGAAGAAATCAGAGAAATTATAAAACCCTGTGGGTTATCCCCCATGAAATCGAAAGGGATCCATGGTCTTTCTGAAATTTTATTAGAAAAATATAACGGACAGGTACCTGCAGATTTTGAAGCTTTAGAAAGCTTACCCGCTGTTGGTCATAAAACTGCGAGTGTTGTGATGTCACAGGCTTTTAATGTACCGGCTTTCCCGGTAGATACACATATTCATCGTTTAATGTATCGCTGGAATCTCTCTAATGGAAAAAGCGTAGCGCAAACCGAAAAAGACGCGAAGCGATTGTTTCCTAAAGATCTTTGGAATGAGCTTCATTTACAAATTATCTGGTACGGTAGGCAGTACTCTCCGGCCAGAGGATGGAATCTTGAAAAAGATATTATCACTAAAACAATTGGCCGCAAATCGGTGATTAAAGAATATGAGACAAAATTATCTAAAAAGAAGAAGTAAACTATCTTAGGGCAAGCGCATGCAGCTTGATTAGAAAATTCTTTTTATTTCCAGGTATAAACATCTCAGTAGTGATCGGGATCTAAACATTAAATCGCGATTATTGAGTAAAATGATAAAAGCTCCGATCCTGGAGCTTTTATCTACTATTTATATTAAATCAGCTGTTCTAAGCTTTTATTTTGGCAGCGATGCCCACTGTACGCTTCACCTGAGCTTTTATAGCCTGTTTATCTTTATCTGATAAATCACTTCCTCCAACGGTACTAAAGCCATAAGGATTACCTCCGGTTTCAAAAATCACGGGATCGCTATAACCAGGGTTAGCAATCACAGCCCCCCAATGCATCATAGATTTGTATAAAGCGAGTAAAGTACCCTCTTGTCCTCCATGAGGGTTTCCTGCACTGGTCATCCCGCTTACTACTTTATCCACAAGTTTTCCTTTTTGCCATAACGGACCAGTAGAATCCATTAAACTACTAAATTGTGATGGCAAATTTCCGTATCTTGTAGGCGCTGAAAAAATAATGGCATCTGCCCATTCCAAATCGTCTATGGAGGCTACCGGAACATCTTTTGTATCATTAAAATGTTTTATCCAGTCTTCATTAGTTTTCATGATTTCCTCTGGCACCGTCTCTTCTACCCTTAGAAATTTAATTTCTTTAACTCCAAGGTCTTTTGCTGCTTCTTCTGCCGCTTTGGAAAGTTTATAATTGGTACCGGTTGAGCTATAATAAATAATAGCAAGTTTTACATCCTTCATAATTTATTTTTTCCTCAATTTAAGATTATAAAAGAAAACTATAGAAAAACAAATTTTAAAATTTTTATAATTCTATCTAAATTTAGAGTCTCAGGGCAAGACCACAGGTATGAACCGGATACGTTTTTATGATTTCGAAGCTAGACTAAGATATCATAGCCTTAATTTTAAATGAGTTTAAGAAAAATAAAAAGGCCTGCTAAGTAGCAGGCCAGAATTTTTAGTTTAAAAGCATTTCAAAATCCTCGTTCTCACCAGGCAAAACTTTTAATGCTTTCGAATAATTTAATAGAAACTTTATGGTTTCTTCTTTAGGTTTCAAATCTTGTAATTTTTCTTCTTTCGAAGGTTTTTCAAAGTAAATATTCCTCATTAATTAAACTATTTGATGGTTATGATTACATAACGTAGCTTAATTTAGAATATTGTAAACTTAATTCGTTAAAACTAAATTATGTTTCTCTATTATTTTTCTAAGATTTATAAGTGCATATCTCATGCGGCCCAAGGCAGTATTGATACTCACTCCTGTGCGTTCCGAAATCTCCTTAAAACTCATCTCTTTATAAATACGCATTGTTAAAACCTCTAACTGATCTTCGGGAAGCTCTCTTATAACTTCGCGCAAATCGCTTTCAATTTGATCTTTGATAATTTGTTTTTCGGCATTTAATCCAGAATCACTTAATACAGAAAAAATATTAAAATCGCCACTATTATCAAATTTGGGCATTCTTTTGTTTCTTCTAAAATGATCGATCACCAGGTTGTGGGCAATACGCATTACCCAGGGTAAAAATTTCCCTTCTTCGTTATACTTCCCTCGTTTTAATGTATTGATGACTTTGATGAATGTGTCCTGAAAGATGTCTTCAGCAATATCTTTGTCAAATACCTTGGAATAAATGAAACTGTAAATTCTGTGTTGATGACGACGAATAAGTTCTGAGAGAGCAA
This sequence comes from Zunongwangia profunda SM-A87, assembly GCF_000023465.1. Classification (NCBI taxonomy): domain Bacteria; kingdom Pseudomonadati; phylum Bacteroidota; class Flavobacteriia; order Flavobacteriales; family Flavobacteriaceae; genus Zunongwangia; species Zunongwangia profunda. The sequence continues at coordinate 2,532,821 of NC_014041.1, read as the reverse complement.
GCTCGTTTCCGTTAATGTAGTCTTTAACCAAAACGGCATCTGTTACCTTAGTTTTTTCCATACAGTTACTTTTAAAGGGCCAGGCCCTGTCTTAGATTAGGTTATTTAGATATAAAAGTAACTGTGTACTATAGGCAGATTTATTTTTGAGTTCGGTTCCAAATATAGCAAACTAAATTTGAGATATACAAATAAAAGCTTAAAATTTTAACAATACTATAGGATTTTAATGGCTTTTTGCACTGGTCTAGATTAAGTACCTTTGCATACTTATTGCTAGAAAGTGAACATGAATACAGATTTAGAAAAGGTAAACCCCAAAGAAAATATTATCATTAAAGGTGCAAAATTGCACAATCTTAAAGATATTAATGTTGTTATTCCACGTAATAAACTGGTGGTAATTACAGGTCTTTCCGGCTCTGGAAAATCCAGTTTAGCTTTTGATACACTTTATGCTGAAGGACAGCGAAGATATGTAGAGAGCTTATCCTCTTACGCCAGACAATTCTTGGGAAGGCTTAATAAACCAAAGGTAGACTATATTAAAGGTATTGCCCCGGCAATCGCTATAGAACAAAAGGTAAATTCTACCAATCCAAGATCTACCGTAGGAACCTCTACTGAAATTTATGACTATCTAAAATTACTATATGCCAGAATTGGGCGGACTTTTTCTCCAATTTCAGGGAGAGAAGTTAAAAAGGATTCTGTGACCGATGTGGTTCATTTTGTGAAACAATTTCCAGATCGTACCAAACTCCTCCTACTCGCCCCTATTTATGTTGAAGAAGGAAGAGATTTAGATGAAAAAATTAAAATTCTGGCACAACAGGGATATAGCCGAATAAAAGTTAAAGATGAAGTTTTAAGGATCGATGAAGCCGACCTAAGTAAAGTGAAACCTGAAAACACCTCTTTGGTCGTAGATCGTGTGATTAAAAAAGATGATGAAGATTTCTTTAATCGCTTAGCCGATGCTATTGAAGCTGCTTTTTTTGAAGGAAAAGGAGAACTCTATATCGAAACACTCGCTGATAATAAGTTACATCACTTCAGCAATAAATTTGAATTGGACGGGATGAATTTTCTGGAGCCTAACGTTCACCTATTCAGTTTTAATAATCCTTACGGCGCCTGTCCTAAATGTGAAGGCTACGGCGATGTAATTGGTATTGATGAAGATTTAGTCATTCCTAACACCGGCCTTTCTATCTACGACAATGCTATTTATCCCTGGCGGGGTGAAAGCATGAGCTGGTATCGGGATCAACTTGTAAATAATTCACATAAATTCGATTTCCCGGTGCACAAGCCTTATTTTGAATTGACTCCAAAGCAAAAAGAACTGGTTTGGAATGGAAATGAATATTTTGAAGGGTTAAATCAGTTTTTTGAATTTTTAGAAAGTAAAGCCTATAAAATTCAGAATCGTGTTATGCTTTCTCGTTATCGTGGTAAAACAAAATGTTCGGCATGTCAGGGAAAAAGACTTCGCCAAGAAGCTGAATATGTAAAAATTAACGGATCAAGTATTACAGAGCTTGTAGTTAAGCCTCTGGATAAAGTAAGAGCTTTTTTTGCTGAGTTAAAATTAGATGAATACGAAGCTAAAATCGCGAAACGTTTACTTACTGAAATTAATAACCGTTTACAGTTTTTATCTGAAGTTGGCCTGGATTATCTTACCCTAAATAGAAAATCTAATAGCCTTTCTGGTGGAGAATCCCAGCGTATTAACCTGGCGACCTCATTAGGCAGTAGCCTTGTAGGATCCATGTATATTCTAGACGAACCTTCTATTGGGTTGCATCCCAGGGATGGCGAACGCCTAATTGGTGTGCTCAAGAACCTTCGTGACCTGGGCAATACTGTAATTGTCGTGGAACACGACGAAGAAATTATGAAAGAAGCCGATGAGATTATAGATATAGGACCAGAAGCAGGCACCAATGGTGGTCATGTAGTGGCAACGGGAACTCTAAAAGAAATCTTAAAATCTGACTCGCTTACTTCGCAGTATCTAAATAATAAAAAACGCATAGAAGTTCCTAAAAAGCGAAGAAAATGGACACGGGAAATTAACCTTCTTGGTGCCCGGGAAAATAATCTTAAAAACATAGACGTCATGTTCCCACTGGGAATATTCACGGCCATAACCGGGGTTTCTGGTAGTGGCAAAAGTACGCTTGTTAAAAAACTACTTTACCCGGCAGTACAGAAACAATTAGGGGGCTACGGAGAAAAAGTTGGACAGTTTAGCGATATTAAAGGCGATTTTAAAAATTTAGGTTCGGTTGAATTTATTGACCAGAATCCAATTGGTCGCTCTTCAAGATCAAACCCCGTTACCTATATTAAGGCATACGACGATATAAGAAATTTATTTTCTTCTCAAAAATTATCCAAAATAAGAGGTTATAAGCCTAAACACTTCTCATTTAATGTTGATGGTGGACGGTGCGAGGTGTGCAAAGGTGAAGGAGAAGTGACCATAGAAATGCAGTTTATGGCTGATGTTCATTTACAATGTGAAGCTTGCGATGGTAAACGGTTTAAAAAAGAAATTCTAGAAGTACAATTCAAAGACAAAAATATAGATAACATCCTTAACATGACTATCGATGATGCTATCGATTTTTTTGATAAACATAATGAGGATAAAATTGCCAATAAGCTTCAACCGCTTCAGGATGTTGGTTTAGGTTATGTGCAGTTAGGACAAAGTTCTTCCACACTTTCTGGAGGAGAAGCCCAGCGTATTAAACTGGCTTCCTTTTTAGTAAAGGGAAATACAAGGGATAAGGCGTTATTTATTTTTGATGAACCTACCACAGGGCTTCATTTTCATGATATTCAGAAATTATTAAAATCATTTAATGCATTAATCGACAAGGGGCATACCGTAATCGTAATCGAGCATAATATGGATTTGGTTAAATGTGCAGATTATGTTATAGACCTGGGAGCTGAAGGTGGAGAAAACGGCGGTTATCTTGTTACCCAGGGAACCCCAGAGCAAATCATAAAGAGTAAAGATTCCTATACTGCTAAATATTTAGCTCCAAAATTAAAATAAAATCATTAAAATTTTAAATACCTAAAATTCAACATATTAACTCGTTTTAGCAAACTTTAAAATAATCCCTTAAGGAGCCTATGAATGGCTCCTTTTTCGTTTTTGGCATGCGCTTTGTTTCTTCTATGGTGTAGGTAGCTACTACTTCAGTATCAATTTAAAAACTAAAGCCATGAAAAAAATTTCCTTAATATTTTCAATATTGTTTTTAGGCCTGGTAAATATTGCCAAAGCCGATGAAACAAGTAGCAGATATGGCTATGATGATTCCTTTATTTTTATTGAAGGAGGCGTTGAATTTTCGGTTTATCCAAATGGAGAGTTCGATTTTTATTATAACCCCGCATTTAGAAGATCTAGTATTAATATATCTGTACCTAACGTAAACATCAGTTTTAACTCTGGTTATAATTACGATCCATACATTCAATACGATGATTATGGTGCAGTTATTCAGATTGAGGATGTACCCATTTATTATGATTACTACGGTAGAATCACCCAGGCCGGAAACATTGTTATTAATTACGATCGTTATGGATATGTGGTAAACGTGGGAAACCTATTTGTTCAATATGATCCTTACCACAGGATTGCCGGGTATAGAGGTTATATAAACGCTTACAATCGCAGATATGTTTACCGCCCATGGCATAGGTATTATAGAAGACCCAGAGCCAGTTTCAGCATTGTTTATAACAGACCTTACAGAGCGTATTATCAACCAACAAGAGTAACTTATGTAAACCACGTTAACTATTATAATACACACCATCACCAAAAGACCTATAAAAATTTTTACAGACCGGGTCAAAAAGTGAGAAGTTATAATCGTGGCAGTAGAGTTGCTCAAAAACGAGAGATACGTTCTAACAGGAACAGTGCCAGTAGAAGCAATGTTGCAACCAGAACAAGAAATGCTAATCACGCTAATAGCAGAAGATCTGTTGATAGATCAACTAGTTCTAGCAAAAGAGATCATGTGATTATTGGGGCAAGAAACGAAAGAAGTTCTAATAACAGTGGTGTTATTAGAAATAGAAATAGCCGTTCTTCAAATAATACTGGAATTTCGAATAGAAATGCAATTGAACGCCATAGTGATGCTCGGGCCACCGAAAATAACAGGACACAAAGAACAAGTACCTACAGACCATCGGCCGGCTCTAGAAATACTACAGCAAATCAAAAAAAATCAGCGGTAATAGAAAGAGAACGAGCTTCTAGAGCTCAAAATAGTACCAGAACGCAGAGAACAATAAACACTCCGCGCCCGGAGCAAAGTAAGCAGATAAAAAGAACTGCACCAGGTAGAAGTCAAAATACTTCTGCAAGAAGCTCTAGATCAAATAATAATGTCAAAAAATCTACTCGTTCACAAACTTCGGCACGAAATGTGAGAAGTAGAGATTAGAGTTCATAATTTAATTTTTTGGTTGGTTAGTTGGAAAACCCCCAGCGGCGCAAGCCCGGGGGTTTTCTTTTAATTATAAGTTCATGCAGCTGTAGGATTAACGCTATATATTTTAACGAGGAATCGAATATCATAAAAGCCTTGCTTACAGCTCACCAAACCTATTTCATTTTCTTACCCTTACTTATTGAAATATTATTTGATTTTAGCTAAAATGGACCTAATCATTACATTGATCTCTTCAGAAAGATTTAGAAAATAAACAGTAGAAATATATAAAATTGCAGTAATCCCTCCCTTTAGTGCAATACTCACTATAGGATAGAAAGGAAATTCCCAATAATAAAATACTATAGAAAAGATTGAAGTGAGTCCAAAAAGCATCCAGCTTTGTTTGGTAAAAGGATTCATTTTAAATTTTTGCTCTACCAAAATAAGTTTGGAAGTATTATAGATAAAAAATGCCAAAAAAGAGGCTATTGCAGCACCCTCAATTCCAAAACGCGGAATAAAAAATAAATTCAATAAAAAAGCTAATATCACCAGAAGCACTCCTATCGCTAAAACAATTCTATAATAATCAGAGTTAAAAAGAATGCTATTATTAATCGCTAATATATTATCGTAAAGCTTAACAAGTGAAATTAAAAGCACTATTAATATACTTAATGAATATTCTTTGGGAATAAGTTCATACAGCATATGGACATTCGTTATGATCAAAATAAAAATTAAAGCACTAACAATGGATAAATTGATTGAACTTTTTTTATACAGATCCTCTAGCTTTTTAAAATTGCGCGTATTTAGATATTCCGCAGTTATGGGGTTTGTAATTTGATGCATCGCTTTTTGGGGTACCGATATTACGGTAGCGATATAAACGCCAATTCCGTATATCGCAACATTTTCTATAGGTAAATACGACTCGATCATCACCTTATCTAAATCCAATAAGGCAGTAGCCACAGAGGCAGCAATTAAAATTAGTGCGGTATATTTTAATACCCGAATTAAATTGGATGGAAAACTGAATTTTAAGGTAGGACTGTGCAATTTAAAGGCATAAGCGCCCATTACCAAAAGCCGTATAAGAAATACCAGACCTACTCCATACATAAAATGATTAACCTCCAACAGATCAAAGTAGACCAGGAATAAAAGAATGGTCGTGCCTAATCGATGTACTACCTCTTTCATAAAATTGCCGAAAGTACTTTTGTAATAGATCTTTGCCCAGGCAAAAAATATTTCAAAGTACGCAGTGGCAATCGCTAATAAATAAATGAGCCATACATAGGGTTTTACCAATTCGTTTCCGTCAGAAAAATAATTCAGTAAAAATTCATAGGTAAAATGTCCAATACCCCCTAAAATAAGCGAAATAGCCAAGGGAAGATATAAGGCCAGATTCAATAACTTATCCTTCTCTTCTTTCGTTTTATAACTGGTAAAAAACTTTACAATCGTACTATGCACACCAAAAGCCATAAAAGGCCACATTAAATTTGCTGCTGAAAGCAAGAAGCTTACCAACCCGTAATGCTCCTGATCTAAAAAATAGGTATATAAGAAAAGCGTGTTTAACGCACCAAGTCCAAAACCTACATAGGTCGTCAGCATGTTTTTGACCGACTGGTTAATAATTACGCCCATACACTACTTTTCGATTAGTTTTGCTAATTGTTTTGTAAGGTTTTTACGATGATAATCCTCAATATTTTTGCTATCCGGAAGTAGTTTGTTTTCGCGATATCTTTGATAAGAATTTAAAATATATTCCTTTAAAGCTACTTCCTGATTATATAAAAAACTTTTTCCAGAATGGGTTTCTTCAATAATTTTCGCCACATCCCACGCTCTGGGACCAATGGCTAAGATCGGGCGCTTTGAGGCCAGATATTCAAATAATTTCCCGGCGATGATCCCTTTGGTTTCTTCGGAATCAATTTCAATTAACAATAGCAATTGACTCTTTTTTTGAACGGCTATGGCTTCCTTGTGACTGATATAGCCTCCAAAAATCAGTTCATTTTCCAAACCAGCATTTTTGATGCTCTGCACCACGTCGTCACTTACCGCCCCGTATAATTTCAATTTAAAGTCCCTACGGAAATTTTCATTCTCTTTAGAAATTTCAGCTAAAACCTTCCAAAGCAATTCAGGATTTCTTCCTGAAAGCAATGAGCCTATATGCGAAATACTAAAGATCTCGTCTAATTTCGACTCGGTATTCAGTTCAGAATCAAAACCATTGGTAATAACTTCTATAGGTTTTGTTGTTTTTAAAGCAAATTCTTTTTTAGTGGTAAAACTCGTAGTAATAATTTGATCTGCTGTATTTAAGACCTGCTTTTCTAAACTTTGGTGTTTCTTTGCGGAATATTTAGTGAGTTTTAATTGCTTTTGATAACCAATTTGCGTCCATGGATCTCGAAAATCGGCAATCCACCTTAAATGAAGTTGCCTTTTTAACCCTAAGCCTATTAGGTGCAAACTATGTGGTGGTCCGGTGGTAATTATCGTATCGATATTGGTCTTTTCCAGATAAGATTTTAGAAATTTTACGGAAGGTTGTATCCAAAACTTACGAGCATCGGGAATAAAAAAGTTGCCACGAATAAACAGCATAAGTTTCTGTATAAAATTCTGCTTTTCCTTTTGCTTGATGATTCCAGAACTTATAGTTTTCGTATTCTTTTTAGATAAAACAGCAGCAAGTTTATAGGGTTCAAAAATCGGCTGACGAATGACCTCGATATCTTTAGGAACTTCGTTTATAAAAGATTTATCGATTAACGGATAATTGGGATTTTCAGGAATATAAACCACCGGCTCTACCTCAAAATCCCTAAGATATTTAACGAATTTCAACCAGCGCTGAACACCGGGACCACCAGCCGGGGGCCAGTAATACGTAATAATCAGCACTTTTTTCACTCTAATATTTTTATAATGGAACCTAAATTTAACATGCAATAAAACGCAAAAAAGATCTCTTAGATTTATAGCTTCTGTCTACTATCATATTCCATACATAATTTCATACATAGGAATTAAGTAGATCGTTTAAAAGAGCCATAATGATACTTTATTATACTACATGCCTTTGCGATATGCAAATACCAATCCCCCAAGTATTAAAATCACCAAAATAAGCGTACTGGCTAAAGCTATTGTGCCGCCGGTTTGAATTACTTCAGGTTCGAATTTAAAAGTCACCGTATGCTCTCCCTGTGGTATGTTCATTGCTCTAAGCACGTAATCTGCACGCACATGCGCTGCTTTCTCTCCGTCGATATACGCTTGCCAACCCGGTTGATAGTACATTTCGGAAAAAACGGCCAGCTGCCTAATGGAAGCTTTGGTTTTATAAACCAATTCATTAGGTTGTTCACTTACCAATTCTATAGTACCAACTTCGTCATAAACAAAATCCATTTTGATATCGTCTTTAAATCGATTATCAATCACAGCAGTATCTTTAAGGTCTACCTCCTTCAAGCTTAAAATTTCGGCATTGGCATCCGCTACCCAGTCAACATCACGAACAAACCATGCATTGCCGTATACACCAGGATTTTGTTGCGCCTGCACTCCGTTTTCTGTAGGCACAATAAAGTATTTCACATTTAACATATTTAAAATCTTCATGTTATTTTGTGAAATATAAAAATCATATAAATCCTGTAATCTTCCTGGTTTTGCAGCGTGATAACCACCTATACTATGATGAAAATATGAGGCTCGGGAACTTGTTAATGGATCAGCGCTAAAATCGAATACGCGATATCTGGAACTATCTTGCATAATTTGCTGATCGGCCGTATTTGGTTGATAGGGCTGTTCCATTTTACGAGCATTTACAAAATCGTCTCCGTTTACATAACGTCTCGCTATTGGAACCAAATCGGCTAAAAACAATATTGCAAAACCAACAAGGATTAGTTTTTTAGAGATTTTTTCCTGAAGATAAAACCAGATTAAAAATACACTTAATGCCACAAAGATAAAACTACGAATAGCATCAGCGACTAACATCGACTGGCGATCTTCTTTAAGAGCATTCATTAGATCCATCCCCAATTGTTGTCGCAATTGTGCGTCCCGTAATCCACTAAAATCAAATAAAATCGAATTAAAAAGAATTAAAACAAGGGCTAATCCCGCAGTAATAATCGAACTCCATTTTAAAGCTTCGATTTTCTCTTCCTTAGTATGTTTGTTAGCAAACAAGCAGGATAATCCTACAATCGCCAATAAAGGAACACAAAGCTCTACAATCACCTGAATAGAAGAAACCGCTCTAAATTTATTGTATAACGGTACGTAATCGATAAAGAATTCAGTAAAAAATGCAAAATTCTTTCCCCAGGAAAGTAAAAGAGTAAGTACAGTTCCGCCTACTACCCACCATTTTAATCGTCCTCGAATTAAGAATAGTGCAAAAATAAATAAAAATAAAACCGTAGCACCAATATATGCGGGGCCTGCAACGATAGGCTGTTGTCCCCAATATGTTGGGGCGTTTTCAGTAAAGTTCTTGGCCTGAATGGGAGATACTCCCATTTTTTGTAATTCTGAATATAATGCCGAATCTTCACCAACATCCTCTGCACCGCTACCTCCCATAAAACCAGGGACAAAAAGATCTAGAGTTTCTGCAATTCCGTAGCTGTACGTTGTAATATAATCATAGGTTAAGCCGGCCTCAGGTTTATCGTCACCATTTGGTGTAATTGTTAGACCGGTATCACCTCTAGTACTATGGCTGGTATATTCTTGTGTTGCTATAAGGTTTGTTGCATTAGTTCCTATAGCTAGAATAACCGCAACAATCATCACTCCCAGGGCTTTAAAATATTGCGGGATCTTTTTCTTTTTAAAGGCATCAATCAGATAAACGATTCCTAAAATAATGACTAAGAGAAGTAAGTAATACGTCATTTGGAAGTGATTCGCCTGGATCTCTAAAGCCATAGCAATAGCCAGCAAACTAAATCCCCCTATCAGTTTTTGTCTAAAGGTGAGTATAATTCCTCCTAAAACCATTGGCATATAAGCAATAGCGTGGGCCTTAGCATTATGGCCTACCCCAAGAATAATGATAAAATAAGTGGAAAAACCAAAGGCAATGGCTCCTAAAAATGCGAGCCTATAATCTAATTTTAAGCATAAGAGCAAGATATAAAACCCAATAAAATATAGAAATAAATAATCTGCAGGTCTGGGTAAAAATCGTAAAACTGAATCTAACTTTTTAATGTAATTATGTGGATAATAAGCACCAAGCTGATAGGTTGGCATTCCGCCAAAGGCAGCATCCGTCCAATAGGGTTCTTCGCCAGTTTCTGCTCTAAAGTCTGATTGTTCTTTAGCCATTCCTATGTACTGGACAATATCACTTTGGAAAATTTCCTTTCCTTTTAAAACAGGATTAAAATAAAAAAGAGCGATTGCCACAAATCCCATAAAAACCAGAAGATGAGGAAGAAACTGTTTTAACTTAGCCATTTACAGATTATTTTTTGCTTCCTGAAAAAGGAAACGCACATATTTAAGAATCCCGAAATTAATCAATTTCTTCGTAATCGATATACTCACCAACCTCTTTGTTTGATTTTCTACGATTTCTTGGTTTTTTATTGATACTCACATTACCCTCCCCGGTAGTATTTCTTTGTTGTGCATTTTGCTGTCTACCATTAAATTGTTGATTGAACTGCTGCTCAAACTTCCTACCCATCTTTTTCATCGCATATTTTAGCAACATGGGACCAAAATATCGAAGTATTATTTTGAAACCGAAGTATACTAACAAAATAATAAGTATCGTTTTTATAACTCCGGAAAAATCTGCCTGAAACATAAAACTCTAAATTTTAGCAAAAATAAAAATTAAGGTTCAGAATCGGAATCTATGTGTCTTAAATAAAAAATAAATTCAATTATATTTGAACATCATGAAACTCCAGGCAAGCCCACAAGATATGAATCAAAAAACCGTTTTTACAATCTCGAAGCAAGCCTCTGAACATTTAACCTCGATTATCGAGTAAAACCTACTAAACATGCAAAAACTAAAGGCTTTTGTACTATTACTACTAGCTAGTTCAGCTATTTGTAACGCCCAATTTACCGAAACCATTAATTCAAACCGACCAGGACAGTCCCAGGGCGCTTTTGCGGTCGGGACAGGAGTTTACCAACTGGAGGCAGGCGGTTTTTACGGAAACGATACCCACGAACTTAGAAAAACAGATACCGATCTGTACGGCGCTAACTATATGCTTAGGGCAGGACTTCTTACCGATATTTTAGAATTAAACATTCAGGGAAGGTACCAGGTAGAAGAAACAAGGATTTTTCAGGGAGGACAAAATCGAACTTACGAAAGGAATAATTTTCCATTTAATACCATAGGAGCAAAATTATTGCTTTACGATCCTTATAAGAATGGTGATAACCGCAGAGAAATAAATATTAGAAGTTGGGATGCCAATCAAAAGCTTGACTGGAGAAGATTAATCCCGGCTGTTTCTTTATACGGTGGCGCTAATGTAACCCTACAGGATGAAAATCCTTATAGATTTGTAGGAGAAAGTAAATATACACCTAAAGTTACCTTAATTACGCAACATAACTGGGGACCTTGGGTTTGGGTCATGAATTTTACTGCTGAAAAATTTACTGAGACCTACGCCAATTATGAATTTATAGGTACACTAACCCACGCCTTTAGTCCGAAATTTGCTGTTTTTGGGGAGTACCAGGCGATTATTGGTGATATATATGCCGATGATATTTTTAGAGCCGGTGGTGCGTACCTGATTACCGATTATTTACAATTAGATGTTGCAGGACTTACCAATGCCAAGGATACACCTTCCAGATGGCAAATACAGGCAGGCTTATCGGTGCGTTTAAATTTCCATAAGGATACCGAATTTAAATCGCTATCTAAGGAGGGAGACAAGAGAAAAGCCAGAACCCAAAACCAATATGATTTCTAGAATTCATTAAAAATAGGCATAAAAAAACCGCTAAAGAAAATTTAGCGGTTTTTTTATACTATTGTGATGATCTGTTTTATTAAGCTTTATTAGCCATTGCCGCAGCTACAGATGCTGATAATCTTTTATATGTTCCGTTCTCAAGGCGCTCTCTAATAGAAGAAAAAGCCTCTAAAGTTTCTTCTACATCCTGTAATGTATGAGTAGCGGTTGGGATCATTCGTAATAAAATTAATCCTTTTGGAATTACCGGATAAACTACAATAGAACAGAAAACTCCGTAATTTTCACGAAGGTCTTTTACCAAAGCCATAGCTTCAGGAATACTTCCTTTCAGGTATACCGGGGTCACACAACTTTGTGTAGTACCAATATCAAAACCACGATCTTTTAATCCGTTTTGCAGTGCATTTACATTTTCCCATAACTTATTTTTAAGCTCTGGTCTTGTTCTAAGCATTTCAAGGCGTTTAAGCGCTCCAACCACTAATTGCATTTGCAGTGATTTAGCAAACATCTGGGATCTAAGATTATATTTTAAATAATCGATAATTTCCTTATCACCGGCAATAAAAGCGCCCGTACTTGCCATAGATTTAGCGAAAGTGGCAAAATATACATCGATATCATCCTGCACTCCCTGCTCTTCTCCTGCTCCTGCTCCGGTTTTTCCTAAAGTTCCAAAACCATGTGCATCATCTACAAAAAGACGGAATTTATATTTTTTCTTAAGCTCTACAATTTCTTTAAGTTTTCCCTGCTCACCACGCATACCAAAAACACCTTCAGAAATTAAAAGGATTCCTCCTCCTGTTTGTTCTGCTATTTTAGTAGCTCTCTGCAGATTTTTTTCGATACTTTCCATATCGTTGTGCTTGTAGGTAAAGCGTTGTCCTAAATGAAGGCGAACACCGTCTATAATACAAGCATGAGCATCTACATCGTAAACAATAACATCTTGTTTAGATACCAGCGCATCAATAGTAGATACCATTCCCTGGTATCCAAAGTTTAAAAGATAAGCAGCCTGCTTGTGTACAAAAGAAGCCAACTCGTCCTGAAGTTTTTCATGCAAACTTGTATGACCACTCATCATCCTTGCTCCCATAGGATAAGCAGAACCCCACTCGGCCGCAGCCTCGGCATCTACTTTTCTAACCTCTGGATGATTGGCAAGACCTAGATAGTCATTTACACTCCATGTGATCACATCTCTCCCTCTAAACTTCATTCTATTAGAAATAGGTCCTTCCAGCTTTGGGAACACGAAGTATCCTTCTGCCTGCTCTGCCCATTTTCCTAAAGGCCCTTTATCCTTGTATATTTTGTCAAACAGATCTCTCATTGAATATTTTTTATACGAACCGCAAAAATACTGAAATTCGGTTCAATTCTACAAAGTATTTTGTATAGCTTTTAAAAAAACAAAGCATCCTCTAGGTAGAGGATGCCTTGTTTTTTTATATATTTAATAGTAAATGCAAAATATTACTTGATAAATTCTATAGCTCTAACCTCAGCTTCATTTTTGGTATCAAAAAATCCCTGTTCTTCCATCCAGTCATCACTATAAATTTTACTCATGTATCGGCTTCCGTGATCTGGGAACATAATAACTACTTTAGAATTTTCATCAAATTCGCCTTCCTCTGCCAATTGCTTTACACCCTGTGTTGCCGCACCGCTGGTATAACCTACAAACATCCCTTCGGTTTTTGCAAGTTCTCTGGCAGTATGGGCACTTTCTTCATCAGTCACTTTCACAAAACGATCAATAGCATCAAAATCCGTAGCGGTAGGAATTAAGTTTTTACCCAAACCTTCAATTCTATATGGATAAATTTCTTCAGCATCAAATTCTCTGGTTTCATGGTATTTTTTTAATACTGAACCATAAGCATCGATCCCTATAATATTTACGTTTGGATTTTGCTCTTTAAGATATCTGGCAGTTCCAGAAATGGTTCCTCCAGTACCACTACATGCAATAAGGTGTGTTATTTTACCTTCCGTCTGGCTCCATATTTCTGGACCGGTAGACTTATAATGCGCTTCGGTATTTAAATCGTTGAAGTATTGATTGATATACACAGATCCTTTAATTTCTCGATGAAGCCTTTTAGCCACTTCGTAATAAGAGCGCGGATCGTCTGCTGCCACATGTGCCGGGCAAACATACACCTTAGCTCCCATAGTTCTTAGCATATCGATTTTGTCTTTCGAGGCTTTAGAGCTCACAGCCAAAATACAATCATAACCTTTAACCTGGCTCACCATTGCGATACTGAATCCTGTATTACCAGAAGTGGTCTCAATAATGGTATCTCCGGGCTTTAATATTCCTTTGCGCTCTGCTTCTTCAATAATATATAAAGCAATTCGATCTTTAGAGGAGTGCCCCGGATTAAAAGCTTCTACTTTAGCGTAGAAATCTCCTTTGAAACCTTCAGTGATCTTATTAAGCTGTACTAGCGGTGTCTTTCCTATAAGCTGTAGAACATTATCGTACACCTGCAAATCTTCTTTCATAAATGAAGTTCTTTACGTTTTAAGGTTGGCTTTTTTAAAGCCGGGAAAAATGTTTCAAAACCGTTCAAAGTTAAGGCAAATTTTTTTAATTATTCCTTAATTCCAACTAAATCGAACAAAAATGCATATTCTTCGGCAACTTCCCTAAGTGCTTCAAACCTTCCTGAAGCCCCGCCATGGCCGGCATCCATGTTTGTGTGTAATATCAAAAGATTAGTATCGGTTTTTAACTCTCTTAGTTTAGCGACCCATTTTGCTGGTTCCCAATATTGTACTTGTGAATCATGCAAACCGGTAGTTACTAACATATTAGGATAATCCTGAGCTACTACATTATCATACGGAGAATACGATAACATATACTCATAATAATCTTTTTCATTAGGATTTCCCCATTCATCATACTCCCCTGTTGTTAACGGGATACTATCATCTAACATGGTTGTTACCACATCTACAAATGGAACCGCTGCAATAACACCCTTATATAAATGTGGAGCCATATTTATTACCGCTCCCATCAATAAACCACCGGCAGAACCTCCCATAGGGAATAATTTTTCTTCAGAAGTATATTTTTCGGCAATAAGGTGCTTCGAAACATCTATGAAATCGGTAAATGTATTTCGTTTGGTAAACAACTTGCCATCTTCATACCAGTTTCTGCCTAAATATTCTCCTCCACGTATATGTGCAATGGCATATACAAATCCGCGATCCAGTAAACTTAGTCTTACGGTTGAAAAATAAGGATCGATTGTTGAACCATAGGAGCCATAGGCGTACTGCAGCAAAGGATTATTTCCATTCTTCTTAATTCCTTTTCTATACACCAAAGAAACCGGAACTTTTGTGCCATCCTCGGCGGTTGCCCAAATACGCTCTGAAGTATAATTCTCCTTTCTGAATTTACCACCTAAAACTTCCTGCTCTTTTAATACCGTTTTTTCTTTGGTAACCATATTAAAATCAACTACAGATGTTGGTGTGGTCATCGAATTATAAGTGTATCGAAGCACTTGGGTATCAAAATCAGGGTTTATAGAAGTAAACGCCGTATAAGTTTCATTGTCAAACGGAATAAGATAATCATCACTTTCGTCCCAACGAATAATCCTTATTTCATTAAGTCCGTTTTTACGCTCCCCAATCACCAGAAAGTCTTTAAAAATGTCGATATCCTCTATAAGTACATCTTCACGGTGCGCAATCACATCTTCCCAATTTTCTTTTTCAGTTGCTGAAACCGGGGTTTTCATAAGCTTAAAATTACGGGCTTCATCTTTATTAGTAAGAATATAAAAATGCTCACCAAAATGAGAAATACTGTATTCTAATCCGCGTACCCGTGGCTGAATTATCTTAAAATCACCTTCAGGTTTATCTGCTTCTAAGACACGATACTCTGTAGTTAAGGTACTATGCGACCCAATAACGATATACCTTTTAGATTTCGATTTATAAACATAGGTATTAAAGGTTTCATCATCTTCCTGATAAACCAATTGATCTTCTGCCGGATCTGTACCTAAAATATGTTTATAGATCTGAAAGCTTCGCAAAGTTTGTTCATCCTTCTTTGTATAATACAAGGTTTTATTATCGTTTGCCCAGGTAGAACCGCCGGTAGTATTTTCAATTTTTTCAGGATATAATTCTCCGGTCTCCAAATTCTTTACCTGGATGGTATATTTTCTACGACTTACGGTATCTGTTCCAAAAGCGACCATTTTATTATCGGGGCTAACATTTAAACCGCCTAAACGATAATAATCATAACCTTCAGCCATAATGTTTACATTAAACATCACTTCTTCGGGGGCCTCCTGGGTCCCCTTTTTTCTGGAATAAATAGGATAATCTCCTCCTTTTTCGAAACGTGTAATGTACCAGTAACCATTTAGACGATAAGGAACCGACTGGTCGTCTTCCTTGATCCTGGCCTTCATTTCCTCGAATAAACGTATCTGAAATTCTTTGGTATGGGCCGTTTGTTTGTCTTTATAATCATTTTCGGCATTTAGATAGGCAATTACTTCAGGATCTTCACGATCATTCATCCAGTAATAATTGTCAATTCTAATATCACCATGAATTTCTAATTCTGCGGGTATCTTTTTTGCCTTTGGTGGCTGCACTTCTTTATTCAAAATCAAATCAAATTTTTTAACCTGCGCAAAGGTAAGGCTTCAAATCTAAAATCGTAATCACAGATTCACAATTTCTTAGAACAACTTCAGCTTAGATTTTACTAATTTTGTACTTCTAACTAAAAAAGAAACAGACTATGTTTGGAGATATGATGGGTATGATGAATAAAATCAAAGAAGCCCAGGATAATGTAGAAAAAACAAAAGAACGCCTTAAAACCGTTCTTATCGATGAGCAGTCCAGTGACGGACTCCTAAAAGTAACTGTAACTGCTGCTCGAGAAGTAAAAAGTATCGATATTGCCGACGAACTTTTAGAGGATAAAGAGCAATTGGAAGATTATTTAGTACTTACCCTCAATAAAGCCATTTCCAAAGCCTCTGATATTAACGAAAAAGAGCTTGGTGCTGCTGCAAAAGACGGTATGCCTGATATTCCTGGGCTGGGTGATATGTTTAAGTAGTTGAGAAAGTTGAAAGGCTGAGAAAGTGAAAAGTGATAAAAGTAAAGCACTTTTCATTTTCTATTAAAGTAACAGGAAAACTGCAATCTTAAGATTGCAGTTTTTTTATAAAAATGTTAATGCCCATGCTCTTTTAAAAAGATAGGTTAAATTAGTATTGCTAAAAAATTCCTTTTGAAAGAACAATTACTTATACTGGCAGCCATAAGTACCTGTGTCCTAAGCATGGCTTGGCTTCCTTCGATCTCCAAAAAAGTTAAGATTAGTTATCCTATTTTTTTACTATTGATGGGGTTTGGTCTATATTGGCTTGAAATTCCTATCACATGGCCTGATCATAATTCGCATAATAGCGAAATCATGCTATTATCAGAAATTATAGTGGTCGTTTCTCTAATGACCGCCGGGCTTAAAATCGATATTTCCTACGCCAGAAAGAACTGGAAAGTACCGTTTAGGCTTATAGCTATTGCCATGCCTTTAACGATGATTAGTATATTCTTTATAGGAATAAATCTGCTTTCCCTCTCCATACCTCTTGCAGTATTACTGGCTGCGGTAATGGCACCTACAGATCCTGTGCTGGCCTCTGAAGTGCAGCTAAAGGAAACCTACCTGGATAAAGATAAAGACCGCAGAAATTTACCGGAATTCACCTTAACATCTGAAGCCGGGATCAACGACGGCTTAGCATTTCCTTTTACCTATCTTGGTGCGCTGCTTATTAAAAACAACGGTATCGAGAATTTTGACTGGCTAAACTGGTTTCTCGATAAATTTCTATTAAAAATCGTAATAGGAATAGTTGCCGGTTTTTTAATGGGATGGATTATTATCAAACTTCAGAAATATTTAAAAGAACTTTTTGGTATAAAGACCTGGGATGGTTTGTTGGCATTTTCCCTTGCAATCGCTACGTATAGCCTTACCGAACTTATACACGGTTACGGATTTTTAGCGGTTTTTATCACCAGTCTAACACTTAGAAACTCCTATCGTATCGATAACCAGTATAAGAAAAAGCTACATAGTTTTATAGATGAAATCGAACGCTTATTACTGGTATTATGGGTAGTACTTTTTGCCGGGACGATCATGAGTGGTTTTTTATCCGGATTAAGCTGGCAAACGATCGCTATCGCTATTGGTATTGTAATTATTTTACGTCCCTTGTGTGGATTAATAGCTCTTACAGGTACTAGAATGAGCAGAAAAGAACGATTTACGATTAGCTTTTTTGGTGTTAGAGGGATAGGTTCACTTTTTTACCTCTCCTGGGCATTCGTCTATTTAAACGATACATCTGGTAGCAACGAACTTTACACTATTGTTACTTTAATAGTATTTTGTTCGATTATTATACACGGAATTTCAGCGCCATTTTTCTTTAGAAAGAAACTAAGCGATAACTAAAAAAAACAGTCTAAAAATCAAAGTCAAATCCTTTTTCAGACTGCTTCTTTTTTGATATTAGGCTTCTCCTCGTGCCGGATAATTTTTATCTAAAACAAAATCGATAGCTTTTAACACCTCATCAAAATTAGGTCTGGCAAAAGGCATGGATTGTATACTTGCCGCGTAAACAGTATTATCGGGTTTGATTAAGAACAAACCCGGTTCAAAAAATGCTTCAGGCTCCTTATCGTTTATTCCTTCAGAAATATATAAATCCCATTTTCTGGCATCCTCAGTTAACAAACCATACGCTATATTTAGCTTATCGATATCCCAGGATTCTACAGTTTTTTTCGCCAATTCTTCTGTATTTGCACTAATGCAAACCACTTCTATTCCCCTTTCATCAAATTCAGATATTTTTGAATTTAATTCGGTTAAATATTTCTTACATACCGGGCAGTGGATGCCGCGATAAAAAACTAGCATTGTAAAATTTTCAGGCTTTTCGTCTTCAAGATTCCACCGCACCCCTTTAGTCGTTTGTACGCTTAGTTGTGGCGCATCCTTTCTTGGCAATACATTTTTCATTTCTATAACTTTTATTTTTTGAAATTTAAAAATTAGGTCACAAAAAATGTATTAATATCCTTGTAAGCTTGCGTTAAGATTTCCAAAATCAGTTAAAGTTCTATATTCTTTAAAACAGAAAGAAATTTTTGGTGCATACCTTCAGTATAGTCCAAATGGGTTACGATCCTTAATTTCCCTTTCCCCAGAGCACTAATCCTGATGCTATTTTTCTGAAGAATTTTATTGAATTCGGCTTCGGCAGAAGCATCTTTGAGATTAAAAATAATAATATTGGTTTCCACCGGCTCTACTGCTCCAATATAAGCCTGCATACTTAAGGTTTCAGCAATTTCTGCGGCTCTTTTATGGTCTTCATCTAGACGTTCTATATGATTATCTAAAGCATAAATTCCTGCAGCAGCCATAAAACCAACCTGGCGCATGCCACCTCCTAAAACTTTACGAATACGCATAGCGCCTTTCATTAATTCCTTATTTCCTATAAGAACAGATCCCATTGGTATTCCCAATCCTTTAGAAAGACATACCGAAATGGTATCGAAAAGCTTTCCGTATTCTTTAGGTGATTCTCCTTTTGCAACCAGGGCATTAAATAACCTGGCGCCATCTAAATGCAGTCCAAGATTGTGGGTATTACAAACTTTTCTGATCTTTTTAATTTCTTCCAGGTCATAACAAGCTCCGCCGCCTTTGTTTGTGGTGTTTTCCAGGCATACCAAAGTCGTAAGCGGACTATGATAAAAATCTGGTGGATTTATATTTTCTTCTACCTGTTTGGCAGTGATCATACCCCGATGACCATCTACAAGTTTACAGCTTACGCCACTATTAAAACTTGCGCCACCACCCTCATAATTATAAACATGTGCCCATTTATCACAGATTAACTGGTCTGCAGGTTGCGTATGGAGTTTTATGGCGGCCTGGTTGGCCATACTTCCGGTAGGAAAAAATAAAGCTTCATCTTTTCCAAAAAGTTTGGCCAATTTTTCTTCTAAAGCATTAACCGAAGGGTCTTCTTTATATACATCGTCACCCACTTCGGCATTCATCATGGCCTTTAGCATTCCTTTTGTAGGTTTGGTAACGGTATCACTTCTTAAATCTATTTCGCTCATAAAAATGAATGTAATTTTTCTAAAATCCTGTACACATAAAACTTCCAATTGGTGAACCATCCGGAATTTTAGGCGCCGCTAGCATTGGTTCAAATTCTTCCGGCTTATCCATAAACAGTTCGATTTCTTCAAGCATTTGCTCATAAATTGCTCCGTCCTGTTCTTCCAACCAATCTTCTAATTCGGCTAGCTGTTTATAAACTTCAGCTTTTACCAATGGCGTACTTTTTTTACTTGCTGCTAAGTTAAATAAATGCTGCAGTACATTATAATTTATAGTTTGCTGTACCGCAAGCAAATAAGAATCCTTAGGTTGATATTGGATAGTCTCAGCAATTAATTTTTCCAGCATATCCCCTAATCCTAATTGCTTTTTATCCAATGATTTTTGTTGAGCCAGTCGTGCCATTCGCTCAGGATTTAATAATAAACCTAAGGTCATATCACTGGCCGTAGCCGGTCCTCCTAATGCATCGAAAGCAACACCAGTATTACTTTTAAAAGATTCTCTTGATCTGCCATAACCAAAAGCTCTTGGCGGGAAAAGTGCTAATTTTTCCTTTGGAATAGCAATTGTCTCCGCTTTTAAAGTTTGCAATAATACATCCAAAGCTGATTTTTGACGTTTTGGCGAGAGCGTTTCTACAACTTTCTCTGCTCCGCCTTTAACGGCAAAATTATAATCTAGCCCCCCCACTAGCTTACTTACCGCTTCTGTTTGATACCGGTGGAAGAAATATAAAGGAACAAAAACATCCTCTAAAACCGAATAAGGCTCGTTGGTCCTAAAATTATCCTCAGAAAAATTCTCTATTGCTTTTTCACGAATTTTGAGTACATTTTCTAATTCTTCAGTAACATCATTACCATTATCCCATAAATGTGCATTTACATGAGCGCCATCTTGCGCACGGGCATCACTATCACTGATAAACTGAATACCCTGATCATAAGCTTCCTGAATTACGGCATTCAAGTACTTTCTTTCTGAAGTATCCTTAGGAATATCTGCATAGGCATATTTCACAATTAGTTTATCCCATTCGCCTATATTGGTATCGTAGGCATTCGCTGCGGTAATTTCTCCATTCTCTATACTGAATTGCGGATGAGGATAATCCATTACCGAAGCTCTATCGCTAACACTGGCCGCAAAGTTATGAGCAAACCCTAAAGTATGTCCAACTTCGTGAGCGGAAAGTTGACGAATTCTGGCAATTGCCATTTCCATCATTTTCTCATTATTTTCATCACTTTGAGCAAAAGGTTTATTTAATAATGCCTGGGCGATCATAAAATCCTGGCGTATTCTTAAACTTCCCAAACTTACATGTCCTTTAATAATTTCACCGGTTCTTGGATCGACCACACTCGCACCATAACTCCAACCGCGCGTAGAACGATGTACCCACTGGATCACGTTGTATCTAACATCTAAAGGGTCTGCACCTTCTGGTAACATTTTTACCTGAAATGCATCTTTGTAGCCAATACTTTCATAAGCCTGATTCCACCAGCTTGCACCTTCTAATAATGCTGAACGAACCGGCTCTGGCGTACCGGGATCCAAATAATAGATAATAGGTGCTACCGCTTCGCTAACTTCAGCTTCCGGATTTTTCTTTTCCAATCGGTGACGAACAATGTATCGCTTTAAAATGGGTTCATAAATTGGTGTCGCATAATCGTAGTATGAAATTGAATTTACGCCGCTTCTAGGATCAAAAATCCTTTTTTTATAATGATCGTCTGGCAATTCTACAAAAGAATAATGCTGAATTACGCTAATATTAGCCGCATCGGGTACCACACTTCTAACTGTACCTCCCTGTGGTGATCCTTCAAAAGTAAGCAGGCTTTCAAACTCTACATTTTTAGGAAAAGCTTTAGTTCGATCTAACTGCAAAGCACTTTTATTTTGACTAACCTTATAACTTCCGTAGTTTCCGCGTTTTAAACGCTGAGCCACGCCATGAGCATCTTCCATAATAAAAGGGGTAAGATCGATAATCAACTTACCATCCTTCTCCTCCTTTATTTCGAAACCATAAATTACCGATTTTGCAAAGGCTTCTTCAATGCTTTGCTTTTCCAGTTCATTATCGGTCACTGCACGATAACGCTGGTTAGGCTCTACCAGCAATAACTTATCACCGGCACGCTGAAATTTAACTACCGAAGCTCCTCCTAACTGGCCACGATCTAATCCTATATCGTTACTCCCTACTCCGCTTCTCAACGCATGATTATATAAAAAGAGACTATCTATTTTATCAACTTCAAGGTAAATTTCATCAGCTTTTGGATTGTAATAGAAATCGAAGTAACCTTCATATTTCTTCAAATCTTCTTTTTTTTCCAGAAACTGGCTAAATGTATACTGTGAAAACAGTACGATAAGTAGTAGTATTTTTTTCATAAAGGTAGTTTAGATGTTCTTCAAATTTAATTTTTTCAAATCGATAAAAAAGGATTTTCAGCTCCATAGGTTAATTTCTAATAATTCGGTTTAAAAAAAGCTGATTTTTTACGAAAATAGTAGAGCTCAACACTTA
Organism: Zunongwangia profunda SM-A87; assembly: GCF_000023465.1. Lineage (NCBI taxonomy): Bacteria > Pseudomonadati > Bacteroidota > Flavobacteriia > Flavobacteriales > Flavobacteriaceae > Zunongwangia > Zunongwangia profunda. The sequence goes on along the minus strand of NC_014041.1, from coordinate 2,510,510 downwards.
TTAATATGGATAATTCATAGGGTAACATAAAGATTTTCTGTATTTTAAGAGAAAATAAGTGCTAATGAAACTAAATACTAGCCAACCAAGCTTTTCGTCTTACCAAAGGGATACTCATTTTTACGACGAAATTTTTTCAGAAAACAACGAAGTTAAAGAGGTTTATAAAACGCTGTTGAATCTTTATAGTGAGCATACCGTTCAGGATTTCGCGAGATTAAATGAAAAAGCGAAAGCCTCATTTTTTAACCAGGGAATTACCTTTCAGGTTTATGGAGAGCATGAAACCAAGGAGAAAATTTTTCCGTTTGATTTATTTCCTAGAATTATCGATCATAAAGAATGGAGCCATATAGAAAAGGGCGTTTTACAACGCAGCAAAGCATTGAATCACTTCCTTTGGGATATTTATCATGACAAAAAGATCTTAAAACAAGGAATAGTTCCTATAGACCTTATAAATTCTTCTGCTAATTATTTAGATCAAATGCAGGGCTTAAATCCTCCCGGAGGAATCTATAATCATATAAGCGGCACCGATCTCATCAAACATTCTGATGGCAAGTATTATGTTCTTGAAGATAATATACGCTGCCCCTCTGGAGTAAGTTATGTTATTTGTAACCGCACGGCTCTTAAGAGAGCCTTATTTGGTGTTTTTAATCATTACCAGACGCATACGGTGACCGATTATGCTGAAAATCTTCTAGAAATTATGGAGTCGGTAAAACCACATGGTGTAGACGCTCCAACCTGCGTGGTCATTACTCCTGGGATTTATAATTCTGCTTATTACGAGCATTCTTATTTAGCAAAAGCTATGGGCGTTGAACTTGTTGAAGGACGGGATTTGTTTGTAGAAAATGATTTTGTTTATATGCGTACCATAAACGGTGCGCAAAAAGTAGATGTGATCTATAGGAGAATCGACGATACTTTTATGGATCCGCTGGAATTTAGACCAGACTCTACTCTAGGCGTTCCCGGCCTGCTAGCCGCCTATAAACTAGGAAATGTTTGCCTTGTAAATGCCCCCGGGACCGGGGTTGCAGACGATAAGGCCATTTACACCTATATGCCGCAAATCATTAAATATTACCTGGGAGAAGAACCCATTTTAAGCAATGTTCATACCTACCATTGCCATCGTCCCGATGAACTTAAATATGTTTTGGATAACATTGAAAATCTGGTTATAAAACCTGTAGATGAAGCTGGAGGTTATGGAATTTCTATTGGAAATAAACTTACCAAAGAAGAAATCGAAAATGTAAAAAAGGTTATAAAAGAAAACCCCAGAAAATACATTGCCCAACCTATCATGTCACTTTCTGTGCATGCAACCTACATAGAAGATAGCAAAAGCTTTGAACCAAGACACGTAGATCTAAGAACTTTCTGCCTGCTGGGAAAAGATAAAAGCTTTGTGCTAAAAGGCGGTCTAACCCGCGTGGCACTCAAAAAAGGGAATCTTATAGTAAATTCCTCACAAGGAGGTGGTTCTAAAGATACCTGGGTATTAAAAAAATAATTTAAAATTTATGTTAGCAAGAGTTGCCAATAACCTCTTCTGGATGGGGCGCTATATAGAAAGATCTGAACATGTGGCGCGATATTTAAATGTAAACTACTTTTCCTCACTGGATGCACCCAACGAGCTTTCGCAATCCAGGCAATTTGTTCTTAGATCCATGCTGTTTATGGCTAGCGATGCCGTTACAGATCCTAACGTGCAACTAGATGAAGGACAGGTGCTGTTTGATATTGCTCTTAATAAGGAAAAGCCGGATTCTATTATTAATTATCTGCAAAACGCCAGGGAAAATGCAAATAGCGCCAGGGATTTAATTTCTACGGAATTATATGAATCCCTAAACAAATTTTATCATTACACCCTTAATTACTCACCTGAAAAATTCATGAAAAGCGGCTTATATGAATTTACTGTGCATGTAGCCGAGTCTACTTCGATTTTAAGAGCGAAAGTAAGAGGCACCTTACTGCATGACGATGTGTATAGCATTATCATGTTAGGAATAAATATCGAGCGCGCGACACAGATTATAAGGATTATCAATGCAAAATACAATGATGCAAATTTAGCCGGAGGCAGCTATGGCGATCAGCTAAAAAATAGTTATGAATGGACTACGCTTCTAAAATGTGCTGAATCTTACGATATGATGCGGCGATATTACAAAAAAACACCACGTAGTTTAACTACCCTGGAATTTTTAATTCTCAATCCAGATTGTCCAAGATCAATCATGAATAGTCTAAACCAGGTGAGTAGACACATTACCGATCTCTCTCGTTCAAAACATCCCGATAAAAATTCGGCGGAATTTTTGGTGGGAAAAGTACGAGCCGAATATGAATTTAAATCGATAGAAGAAATAGAAGAGGATGTTCAGGGCTTTATCGAAAAAATTCTAAAGACTCTAAATGACATTGCAAAAAAAATAGAAATTGAGTATTTTTTATGAATGTTTAAAACTCAGAATCTTTAAATTCGCATTTATTTTATAACATGGCACTACACTACGTCATAAAATATGCAGCAACAAACGTCTACGAAAATCTTGTAGGTGAAGCACTATGGCAATTTTTAATTGCGCCATTAAACTCAGGTTCCCAACAAATAATAAGTTCAGAATTTCGGAATTCCCTACAGATTCCCATAGAAAAATCCATTAACGGATATGGGTTTGAAACCTTTAGGATCCATCCTAAAAAAAGCTTTACATCGATTGATTTTGAAGCTGAGTTTCATTTAATAAAAGATCATATTAATCCATTTGAAAAAACGATTGCTCTAAGCTTAGATAATGAGTTATCTCAAATTAACTCACTAAACTTCATCGTAGAGCATTCTATATATTTAAAATCAACAACACTTACCAAACTTCCTAAAAGACACGAAATAGATTTTCTTTATTCCGAACAAATATCCATTTTCGAAAACATGAAAAATCTTAATAGCTGGATTTTTGATGGTTTCAGTTTTAAGACAGATGTAACTGACGTCGATACCGATCTGGATATCATTTTAGAGGAAAAACAGGGAGTTTGCCAGGATTTCACCCATTTATTTTGTGCCATTGCCCGTTCCCATAACATTCCGGCGCGTTATGTTTCAGGATATTTACACCAGGGAAATGGTTATTTTGGTGATTCACAAATGCACGCCTGGGCAGAAGTGTTTATCCCTGCATGTGGATGGATTGGCTTTGATCCTACAAATAATTTAATTGCTGCAGAAAATCATATCAAAGTAGCACACGGCAAAGATTATTCAGATTGCCCACCAATTAAAGGAATCGTTTACACATCTGGTGCAAACCACACCAAGTATAGTGTAGAAGTAAACGCCCAACAATAGAATTAACAAATTCTTCAAATTTTAATTACCCAAAAAGAAGTATACTGCATTAAATTAAGTTTTATGATAACTACCGATCAGGTAAAAGATATAACAACAAGAATAGATAATTTACAAGTTCATTTAAATATTGAGCAGAAACAAATTGAAATTCAGAACGAAGAGGAAAAAACCTTCGATCCCAGTTTTTGGGATAATCCTTCAGAAGCCGAAGAATTCATGAAAACCCTAAAAGGAAAGAAAAAATGGGTGAATGATTATAACGTAGCTAAAAGTGGTTTGGAGGAATTACAGGTGTTACTCGAGTTTTATAATGAAGGGGAAGCTGAAGAAAGCGATGTTATAAAACAGTATCAAAAAATACTGGATGTCGTAGAAGAACTGGAATTCAAAAATATGCTTTCTGAAGAAGGTGATGATTTAAGTGCGGTGTTACAAATTACCGCCGGCGCGGGTGGAACTGAGAGTTGTGATTGGGCCCAAATGTTAATGCGTATGTATCTGATGTGGGCAGAAAAGCAAGGTTTTAAGATAAAAGAACTCAACTATCAGGAAGGAGATGTTGCAGGCATAAAAACGGTAACCTTAGAAATTGAAGGGGATTATGCTTTTGGATGGCTTAAAGGAGAAAATGGTGTACATCGATTGGTTAGAATTTCGCCATTTGACAGTAATGCCAAAAGGCATACCTCTTTTGCATCGGTTTATGTTTATCCTTTAGTAGATGATACGATAGAGATCGAGATCAATCCTGCTGATATCGAAATTACCACTGCAAGGTCTAGTGGTGCCGGTGGGCAAAATGTAAATAAAGTAGAAACAAAAGTACAGTTAGTTCACCATCCTACCGGAATTCAAATTTCATGTTCCGAGACACGTTCGCAACACGACAACCGGAATCGTGCCATGCAAATGCTTAAATCCCAGTTGTACGAAATTGAACTGGAAAAACAGCGGGAGCAACGGGAGGATATCGAAGCGAGCAAAAAGAAAATTGAATGGGGATCGCAAATCAGGAATTATGTTATGCACCCTTATAAACTGGTAAAAGATGTTAGAACCGCAGAAGAAACCGGAAATGTAGACAGCGTAATGGACGGGCATATCGATCAGTTTTTAAAAGCCTATCTAATGATGATGGGACAAAAAAATGAAGATTGATATTTATAGAAAATAACAGTATTTTATATAAAAATATGTTAGCTTTTTAGAACTTAGAAGACTTAAAAGCTAAAATTGTTTATTTTAAAGAAAAAGAAAAAATGATTACCATTTATCACAATACCCGATGTAAAAAATCCAGAGAGGGATTACAACTTGTAGAAAATTCGGGCAAAGAATTTCACGTAAGGGAATATCTAAAAGAGCCCTTATCTGAGAAAGAACTAAAAGCTTTACTAACAAAACTAAATATGACGGCTATTCAGTTAGTTAGAAAAAATGAGAAGATATGGAAAGAGAATTTTAAAGACAAAGATCTTAGTGAAAACGAATTGGTACGAATTATGGTAGAAAACCCTAAGCTAATAGAACGACCAATTGTAGAAAATGAAACCAAAGCTGTTGTAGGAAGACCTCCTGAAGAAATAAATAACCTAGTTTAACAAGAGCGCTTCCTTCCTAAAAACTAAAAACATGAAACTTACGCTTAACCAAAGAATATCATTAATAAGCCTGGCAGGAATGCTTGTCGCAGGATTTGTGGTCTCACAAATTTACATGAATAAAAAAAGCCGGGAAGAAATAAAAGAAATTGCACAGGAACTCGCTTTATTATGGAAAGAGCGATTATTATTAGATGAAGAGCAAACCAGTAAAATGGAAGATCTTATCATCGAATATACCCTGAAGAAAAACGAAATTATTAATAGTAGTATGAATCCTATCGCTCAGGTAAGAAAGCTTAAAGGTATTCAAAAAGCCGAGCACCGCAATTTGGGAAAAGTGCTTTCCAAAGGTCAATTCGAAAAATATCTTAACATAAATAAAGAAATTCGAAAAAAATCTTAAGAATTGAAGTTCAGCCTATAAAGCTCCCTTTTAACAGCAATTACGGGCTTCTTTAACGCAAGTTTAACCAATAGGATTTAAACCTTTTCGATAAAAGGCGGTCATAAAAGAAAAAGTTTTAATGACCGCCAAATTTAATTTTAGACACAGTTTAGTGCTTTTGTTTTTTTTAAGCCTAAACATTTCTCTTTTCGCACAGGGTGCAGATTATACCGTAACGGGTAAAGTCATAGATAATGATTTAAAAGTTCCGTTAGAATACGCTACGGTAAGTATTACTAATGTCAATGATCCCAGCAAAGTAACCGGAGGTGTTACCGATATTGACGGTAACTTTGCTATTGAAGTTGCAAAAGGAACATATAACATCAAAATAGAATTCATTTCGTACGAAAGCAAAGTCTTTAAAAATAGAACAGTAAATGCAGATCTTAACCTGGGCACTATTGCGCTGGGAATAAGTTCCGCCAGCCTTGATGAGGTCGTTGTAAGAGCTGAAACTACTCAGGTTGATGTAAGACTGGATAAAAAAATATACAATATCGGTAAAGATCTTACCACTGCCGGAGGTACTGTTAGTGACGCTTTAAATAACGTACCATCGGTTTCTGTAGATGTGGAAGGCGGAATTAGCTTAAGAGGTAACGAAAATGTACGAATCCTGATTAACGGTAAACCTTCTGCTATGGCGGGATTTGGTTCTACTGATGTTTTAAGTCAACTTCCTGCAGATGCTATAGAGCGTGTAGAGGTGATCACCTCTCCTTCTGCAAGATATGATGCTGAGGGTACGGCTGGTATCCTTAATATTATTCTTAGAAAAGATAAAACTTTAGGTTTTAATGGGTCCCTTACCTTAACCGGCGGAGATCCTGCAAATGCAGGAGCTTCAGCAAATATTAATTATCGTACCGAAAAATATAATCTTTTTAATACCACCGGCTATCGTTATAGAAAAAGCCCTGGTTACGGATATAATGACACTGAATATTTCCAGACAAGACAGGACGCATTACTGGATAGTGTTCCTTATAACAGAAATATCGAAGATCGCGACATGGATCGTGAAAATAAAGGCTTTAATACAAATATAGGACTGGAATATTACATTAACGATCAATCTTCTATTACCGGTTCTATTTTTTATAGAAATGGCGACGATGAAGACCTTACTACCAATAGGAATGAATACTTACTTGACGGTACACCACAATTAGGAACTACAAGAACTGAACTAGAAACCGAGGAAGATGAAAGTTATCAGTTTGCGGTAAATTACATCAATAAATTTGATGATAATGGTCACCAGTTAACGGCCGATTTTCAATTTGATACAGACAAAGAAGAGCAAGCAGCTTTTATTAATGAAATTACGGATTATAATAATACCGATAAAAACAATATAAATATTCCCCGTGAAGAAACCAATACTTTAGAAAAGCAAAAAGAATATTTGGTGCAGGCCGATTATGTATTACCTATTGGCGAGGAATCTCAGTTTGAAGCAGGATACCGTGGAAACTTTGAAAACACGATTACAGATTACGAATTGCGACAGGAAAATGAAAATGGAGAGCTGGCCATTAACCAAAATCAAACCAACATTTTTGATTATACTGAAAATGTACAGGCACTTTATACACAGTATGGCTCTAAATTTGGAGATTTCAGCTTCCTGTTAGGTCTACGATTAGAAAACACTAATCTTAAAGGACGTATCGATTCAGAATTAACAGAAGCGGAATTACGCGAAGAATTCGGTTTCCAAATTAATACCGATTTTGATAATAATTACCTTGGGTTATTTCCTACTGTAAATATTATTTACGAATTGGGTAAAGAAGAAAATATTACTTTAGGATATAACCGTAGGATTAATCGTCCTCGTGGATGGTTTATTAATCCATTTCCTTCAAGAAGCAGTAGAACAAATATCTTTCAGGGGAATCCAAACTTACAACCGGCATTTTCAAATGCTTTTGATCTTGGATACTTAAAAAGATGGGAGAAACTAACCTTTACCTCTTCTGTATACTTTCAAAGAGAAACCGATGCTTTTCAACGCGTTCAGGATCAAATTACCATTTCAGGACCAAATGGATCTCAGGTTCAGGTAAACCGAACATTACCTATTAACCTGGGTACTAACGATCGTTTAGGAGGAGAGCTTGGTTTGTTATATAATCCTACAGACTGGCTAAGACTTAACGGTAGTTTTAACTTCTTCCAGTTTAATATTGAAGGAGAGTTTGAAGGTAGGGATTATAGTCAGAAAAATAATAGCTGGTTTGGTAGATTTAGCTCTAAAGTTAGTTTGCCGCTAGGTATAGATTGGCAAACAAATGCTTTTTACATGGGGCCAACAGATGAAATTCAGGGAGAAAGAAAAGGAATGCTTTCTATAGATTTAGCACTTAGTAAAGATATCTTTAATGAAAACGCAACCCTTTCTTTAAACGCCAGTGACTTACTTAATTCCAGAAAAAGGCAGGGAACTACAATTACAGATAACTTTAGACAGTATAGCGAATTCCAGTGGAGACAACGCCAAATTAATGTTTCTTTGATTTATAGATTTAATCAGCAAAAGAATCAGCAAAGAAAACAAAATAGAAATGAAGAAGATATGGAAGGAGAGTTTTAATTAACTCTTCCTTTCCTGGAAAAATAAAGCATAAAAAAAGGGACTATTTCAAGTCCCTTTTTTTATGCTTTTTGTTCTTTGGCAGCTTTCCTTTTAGCTTTCTTCTCTTTTAAAAGATCCATAATAGAACCTCCTAACCAATAAGGAACGATCACCGCTGTAAGGAAAATCATTAGCCAGAATCCCATAGTAAGGATTGTTAGAAATGCCAAAAAACCCAGAAATTGATCGAATTCGAACATCATAATTTACAGTATTTGGAAAACAAAGATAAAAACATTACAAAGCTTATCACAATTTAATTTCGAATTTTTGAACAATCCTATTAACAATCCAGAATATCAAGGTATTTGGTTCAATTTTAAAGCTTTTTTATACCTAAAAAGTGGCTGAAACCTTAAATTTGTGAAACAATCAATATTATCATTATGGAATTTAGAATAGAAAAAGATACCATGGGGGAAGTTAAAGTTCCTTCAGACAAACTTTGGGGCGCACAAACCGAGCGTTCCCGTAATAATTTTAAAATAGGACCGGCCGGAAGTATGCCATTAGAAATTGTCTATGGTTTTGCTTATCTAAAAAAAGCAGCTGCCTATACCAACTGCGAGTTAGGTGTTCTTGCTGAAGAAAAAAGGGATTTAATAGCTAAAGTATGTGACGAAATTTTAGAAGGTAAGCACGACGATCAATTCCCATTGGTGATTTGGCAAACCGGTAGTGGTACTCAATCAAATATGAATGTTAATGAGGTTATTGCAAACCGGGCACACCAGATTGCAGGCAAAACCATTGGTGAAGGAGATAAAACTCTTCAACCCAACGACGATGTTAACAAATCGCAATCCTCTAATGATACTTTCCCCACCGGAATGCACATCGCTGCTTATAAAAAAGTGATCGAAGTTACCCTGCCAGGCGTTAAACAGCTTCGGGATACCTTAAAGAAAAAATCGGAAGATTTTAGAGAAGTAGTAAAAATTGGACGTACGCATTTTATGGATGCTACTCCATTAACCTTAGGACAGGAATTTAGTGGCTATGCGGCCCAATTAGATTATGGCATTAAAGCGTTGGAAAACACACTTCCGCATCTTGGCGAATTGGCCTTAGGAGGAACTGCGGTTGGAACCGGACTTAACACTCCTGAAGGTTATGCTGAAAAAGTTGCTGAAAAAATTGCGGAGTTTACAGGCTTACCATTTACTACGGCAGCCAACAAATTTGAAGCACTTGCTGCTCACGATGCTTTAGTAGAAACACATGGAGCATTAAAACAGTTAGCGGTTTCATTAAATAAAATTGGTAATGATATTAGAATGATCGCCAGTGGTCCTCGTTGTGGAATTGGAGAAATTAATATTCCGGCCAACGAACCTGGTTCTTCCATTATGCCAGGGAAAGTAAATCCTACGCAATGTGAAGCTTTAACAATGGTTTGCGCACAGGTAATTGGTAACGATTTGGCTGTTAGTGCAGGCGGCATGCAGGGACAGTTTGAGCTTAACGTTTTTAAGCCGGTAATGGCGGCAAACCTCTTACAGAGTGCCGAATTAATTGGTGATGCCTGTGTTTCTTTCGATGAACATTGTGCCCAGGGAATCGAACCAAACCATGAAAGAATCCAGGAGCATTTAAATAATTCTTTAATGCTCGTAACTGCTTTAAATACCAAGATTGGATATTATAAAGCTGCTGAAATTGCGAATACTGCTCACAAAAATGGAACTACACTTAAAGAAGAAGCCGTAAGCCTTGGATACCTTACTGAAGAGGAATTTGACGAATGGGTACAACCAAAAGATATGGTAGGAAGTTTAAAATAAAATGAAGCTTCCAGTAGTTTCATACAAAATCAAAAGGCTGTCTAAATAAGACAGCCTTTTTTATATTCCACACTAAAGAAAAACTAAATGAATTTCATAATACATTAAATTCGCTTTTCTTTTTTCTTCGCAATCTCTTTTTTGCCTTTTTTCTTATAATGAATACTATATCGCCAATAAGAAACTCCTCCTAAAATAGCTACAACCGCTACCGAATAATATACGAATGTTGGTGTAATCACTTTGTCACCACTAGCATAAGAATGCAGCCCTGTGAGATAAAAATTCACTCCAAAGTAGGTCATCATAATCGATGCATAAGCAACCACAGCCATAAAATTGAATGTCCATCTCCCTCTTAAGCCAGGCACTAAACGCATATGAATTACAAATGCATATATCATGATACTAATCAAAGCCCAGGTCTCTTTGGGATCCCATCCCCAGTAGCGTCCCCAACTTTCATTGGCCCACTGGCCACCTAAAAAGTTTCCAATGGTAAGCATCACTAATCCTACAGTAAGCGCCATTTCGGTTACTATAGTAATTTCACGAATACTTAATTCTATACGTCTTTTGTTTTTTTCGGTGGTCATAATCATTAAAAGTAGCGAGACCACTCCCAAAATCATTCCCAAAGTAAATGGCCCATAACTTCCTACAATAACCGATACATGAATCATTAACCAATAAGAATTCAATACCGGCTGAAGATTCGCTATTGCTGGATCCATCCAGTTCCAGTGTGCCACCATAAGGATCATAGAGGCTACAAATGCTGTCGAAGCTATGGTTAAGTTACTTTTTCTACCAAATGCCAATCCAAAGAACATGGTCGCCCAACCTACATAAATCATCGACTCATAAGCATCACTCCAGGGTGCATGTCCAGATATATACCACCTAAAACCTAATCCTGCGGTATGCAGCACAAATAAAACGATAATTATTGCTGTACAAACATTAATAACCATTCTAATAGCTTTTCGATCTTTTAAAATTTGTACAATAACAAGAACTAGCATTACTAAACCTGCTAGCATATACATCCAAAACAGGTTTCTAAAGATATCATACCTATTATATAGAATTTCGGCTTCTACTTTTTTGTCTGTAGGCATTACTTCTGCACCAAACTTGTGCTGATAATCCTTTATACTTTGCAAATACTTGTTCGCCTGCTCGTAATCGCCAGTTTGTCTAGCCAGTTTTAAGGCATTCATGTACAACGGAATAATTTGCTTAGTATACACAGAATCCATTCCTTTTAAATCGGCATCCTGAGCTTCTTTATGAGAAACCCATTTATTATTTTCATCTCCCGGTATAGGAAAAACCCTAAGAATATTACCATCTAACGCCTGCCATAAAAGATTTACACGTTTGTCTGCTTCAATAAAATCTTTTTGAAACTGGTTAGGCACGGGGGCTCTATAAGCTTTCTCTAAAAATGGCGAAAGTTTATAATTGCCTTCATCATCCATAAAATCAAGCAGACTCAAATATTCCTTGCTCTCAGGCACCCCGGCAATGTGACGAATACTATCATTATGTTTTTTAACATAAATCAAGGGAATATCGTACCAGTAAAAAGGACTTTCAGTCATCGATAAAAATACCTGATCTGAATTAAGTCCATTGTAATCGTCTTTCTTACTAAGCTTCCTTAATAATTCCGATGAAAAAGTATTGGCCGGTTTCATTCTTCCGCCAGCATCCTGTATAATTAATCGTCCAAACTTGGCCGCATGTTCTTTACTTACGGCATTAGCCATAATCACTGAATCCAGCTGCTGCTCGGTGGTTTGGATATGTGCATGATCATCTGCCGTTTCCTGGGCAAAACTGCCAAAAGCAGTCGCAAAAATCGCTAATATTACTGTTAAAGATTTTTGTTTTGCTTTTACTTTATCGAGCATCACTTTTACTTTTCCAAAACGGGAGCCTTTAGCAAACATGATCCACATTAAACCGGTGTACAACAAGAAGTAACCGATGTAAGTAATCCAGGTTCCCCAAAAATCGTGGTTTACAGATAATATTGTTCCGCTTTCATCCGGCATAAAACTGGACTGAAAAAAACGATAGCCATGTAAATCTAACACATGATTCATATAGATTTCGTAAGGTCTTGGCTCCTTGCCATCTTCAATAATTTGGATCTTACTTTTAAATGAAGAATAGCTATTTTTTGTTCCCGGGTATTTTTCAGCAACAAAATCATCCAATTTCAAAGAAAAAGGAAGCTCCATTTCTTTAGAACCATAGTTAAGGTAAATATCAAGTCCTCCTATTGTAATTTTTTGAGGTTCACTTGCAATACCTTTGGCCCCCATTAAGGTCACATTTTCGGTTTCCCCGTTACTGCTTATTTTAAGACCCACTGCGTCTGGTTGACTTTTTTCCTTCTGCGCAGTAGCAACAACATCGTAACTTCCTTTCACGACGGGATCTGGGATTACAAATTGCATATTTCCCATGGAATACAGCGACCTGAGCATTAATGGCTGAATAGAATCGGCCACCAAACTTCCTTTCTTTTGATCGGCCATTCGCATATAATCTGCTTCAAAAGGCGACTCGATCAAATATTCTCCATCCTGGGTAAGCTGTATGTTTATAGCTCCTTCAGTAGGTTTATTTAAGGAAAACAATACATTATGGATGTTACTAACTTCTCCTTCTTTAAGGTAATGGTCGTGTCGTGAACCTCCACCCGCTTCAACTATTTTTAGGTAATTATCGCCCTTAGGATTTTCAATCAGTTTCTCCTCAGCGCCGTAAATAAAGTTAGTCAGTTCAAATTTTACCGGCTGGCCGTTATAATCGGTATCCAGTACATATTTATTATCATACCCCGGACCAAAAAGAACCGGCTCCTGGAGCACTCGTCGTCGCGGCTCACCGTTAATTTCTCCATCAATAAAAAAGGTAAAGAATGTTTTTTCTGAAAGAAATTTATTTGTGGTTTCACCTTCGCGGATAGGCATGATACCTTCATAACTAATATAACGCGTCACAAAAGCTCCAATTAGAATTAAAATGAAAGAAAGGTGAATTAATAGTGAAGACCATTTTTCTCGTTTATGGAGATTGTAACGTTTAATGTTTCCGAAGAAATTGATAAGAAAAAATACCATTATGGCTTCAAACCACCAGGTATTATAAATCATTAAACGTGCAGTTTCTATACTATACCAGTTTTCGATGAATGTTCCTAGCGCCATCGCAATGGCAAAAACAACGAATAATACTGCCATTATACGCGTGGAAAATATGACAGAAGCAATTTTATTTTGCATGAAAAGATAATCTTTGAAATGGCTGCAAATTTAAGGATTTTGTATTAGTTAATAAGTCTTAAATCCAAGCAATATCTGGTTTCAAATGTTAATTTTGCCTCAGTTATTTTTTTAATAATTTAGCGCAATGATAAAAGTGGTACTTCTTGGCGCCGGAAACCTTGCTTATCACCTTTTTAGGGTTTTTAAAGCCAGTAAAGATGTTGAGATCATTCAGATTTTTAACCATCGTAAAGAAAAATTAGCAGGTTTTAATAATGAAGTTGCTACCACTACCCTACTTTCTGAAATTAAAGAAGCTGATTTCTATCTAATCTCAGTAAAAGATGATGCCATTATTGAAGTTTCTTCGCAATTACAAGCGAATAACAGTATTGTTTTACATACTTCAGGGGCAGTAAGCATGGATATTTTAGCCAGACATTCTAACATTGGTGTTTTTTACCCTTTACAGAGTTTTTCCAAAGAAAAAGAAGTCAATTTTGAGCAAATCCCTATTTGTATTGAGGCAAATTCTGAAGAAAATTTAAAAAAGATTAGGGAATTGGCTTTACAAATTTCAGCTTCGGTTTACGAAATTTCATCTGAACAACGCAGAATATCCCATGTAGCTGCGGTCTTTGCAAATAACTTCAGTAATTTTATGCTCTCAAAAGCTTCTGAAATTTGTGAGAAGCACCAAATTCCGTTTGACATTTTAAAACCTTTAATCGAGGAAACCTTTGAGAAAATCAAAAAGGTTGCTCCTAAAGAAGCACAAACAGGGCCTGCCCGCCGTAATGATAAAAAAACGATGGCAGCACATTTAGCATATTTAGATCAAGACCAACAAAAATTATATAAAACAATATCTGAAGCAATACTAAAAAGCTATGGAAAAGAGTTATAAAGAATATCTAAACAACATCTCAACTTTTATTTTTGATGTTGATGGCGTTTTAACCAACGGATCTGTACAGGTCACCGCAGATGGTGATTTATTAAGAAGTATGAGTGTTAAAGATGGTTATGCATTAAAACAGGCTGTTAAGGCAGGATATACCGTTTGTATAATATCTGGTGGTAAAAACGAGGGGGTTCGTACCCGGTTAAGAGATTTGGGAATTACAGACATCTATTTAGGGATAGATGATAAGGTAGAACAATTAGATGAATTTTTTGATATTTATGATATCAAGGCAGAAAATGTGCTTTATATGGGTGATGATATTCCAGATATGTATCCCATGCAATTAATTGGTTTACCTACCTGCCCGCAAGATGCTGTGCCTGAAGTTAAAGGAGTTTCTAAGTACATTTCTCACAAAAATGGTGGAGAAGGCTGTGTTCGTGATGTTATAGAGCAGGTAATGAAAGTACAGGCTAAATGGATAGAAAAGTAATAAGACCTAAAAAACTAAAAACTATATGCCATACTTAAAATTAGTTAGATATGGCAATCTGCTATTTATAGCTTTGTGTTTGCTATTAATTCGGTTTGGCTTTTTTAGGCAATTCGATGCTAGCACCGCGCTTAACAACATCCAGTTTTTTTTGTTGATTATCGCTGTGGTTTGTATTGCAGCATCAGGCTATGTCATAAATAACATTTTAGATTACGAAGCCGATAGGATTAATGCCCCTAATCGACTCGTAATTAGGGAAAAAATAAGTGAAAAATCGGCCTATAACTTGTTCTTTGCTCTTAATATTATTGGTGTAGGAATAGGATTCTATATCGCCAACAAGATCGATGCTCCGGTATTTTCAGCCATTTTTATCCTTACCTCTGCCCTACTTTACCTTTATGCCACCTATTTAAAACATATTGCTATTGCAGGAAATCTCGTCATAAGTATGCTGGTTGGATTGGTTGTGTTATTGCCAGTGATTTTTGACCTCTATCCAGAACTTACTTCTGAAAATATTGAAAATCAACGCATGCTTTTTAATACCTTGGTATATTATTCACTATATGCGATTTTATTGAATTTTGTACGGGAAGTCATTAAAGACCAGGAAGATATTAATGGAGATTACAAAACACAAAGTAATACGCTACCTTTGTTAATTGGACAAAAAAGGACAAATGTGTTTGTTTTTATTTTTTGTCTTATTTTACTAGTTTTTAGCATCATTTTTTTAGGAGAAGATCTTTATCATAGCACTAAAGCCGTTGTTTACGCCCTTGTCTTTATTATTGCTCCCCTACTTGCCTTAGTTGCCGGAATTTTAAAAGCAAATTCTAAAAAGGATTATTCAAAATTTAGCTTTATTTTAAAATGTATGCTATTCTTTGGCCTGCTATCTTTAGGATTTCCAGAATATCTAATATCCTGAGTTTTTATGCTGAATGAAATTTTAAAAAACAAACAGATCATTTTAGCTTCGGGTTCGCCTCGAAGACAGGAATTTTTTAAAGATTTACATATTCCTTTTGTTATAGATGTTAGGCCGGTTACCGAAGTGTACCCTAAACATTTAAAAGGTACAGAAATTACGGATTATTTGGCTAAACTTAAAGCGGATGCTTTTAAGGATCTTACCAATGATCAGATCTTGATTACCAGCGATACTATTGTTAGTAATGACGGGATTGCGATGGGAAAACCGAAAAACACTTCCGAAGCTAAACAAATGATAGCCTCGCTTTCCGGAAAGACCCATAGTGTGGAAACATCAGTTTGTTTTACTACTGCTAAAGATCAAAAAGTTGTTCATTCTTCAACAAAAGTGACTTTTAAAAAACTTTCCGAAGAAGAAATCGATTTTTATGTAACCCATTATAAACCTTTCGATAAAGCGGGTGGTTACGCTATTCAGGAATGGATCGGTTTTATTGGTATCACCCATATCGAAGGTAGTTATTTTAATGTAGTAGGTCTTCCTACACATTTGGTATATAATACGTTGACAGCGCTGATTACATAAATTGCTTAACATATTATGGCTATTGAGATCCTACCAAAGCCTACCTCGATTTGTTTTTAGAATACTTGTTGAGTTTACTAAAAGTAGTTGACTATTAAAAGAAAAAAAGATGTACCAAATATCGAAAATCGCATTGCTATTTTGCCTCTTATGCATAAGCTGCGATAAAATACCCGATCCGCCAAAAGACAGAAAATTATCCGCAGAATTTAAAGAATATTGGTTTGATGGTACTGCTGAAATTACCTCGTATACATTAACCCAGGCCAGATATGGCGAAATGCGTGAAGGTACGGCGATAAAGATCTTTGTAAAAGAAGATTTTCTTCCAGAAGAACAGGTAAAAGCGAATGAAGTTTCAGAAAGAACATTTCCGATATTAAAGCTGAACAGCACCAAAAAATTTATGACCGGTATCTATCCTTATTCTATCATGGAGAGTTGTTTTTTTCCGCTACATAAAGAAGGTCATGCTACTAAAATTTCAGCTTCGATACAGGAATGGTGTGGACAACAATTTCTTCAGTTAAATAATCGTATGAATTTTGAGATAAACTCACATTCGTATTTTGAAGGTGAAGCTGATAAACAATTTAATCTTCCAAAAACCCATTTAGAAAACGAAATCTGGAATTTAATACGTATTAATCCAAGTGAATTACCTGAAGGTGAATTAGAAATGATCCCCTCTTTCGAATCTTTACAATTACAACATAAGGAGATTAAAGCCTATAAAGTTTCGGCTAAAAAATCCATAGCGGACTCCCTTTCATTGTATACATTAAATTATCCCAGCCTTAAACGGAAGCTAAAGATTTATTACCAGAGTGAATTTCCTTTTGAAATCGAAAAATGGGAGGAAATAATGCCTTCTGACAATAATGAAAATTCAAAAATGCTCACGACAAAGGCGTTAAAAAACAAACGCTTAAAAATAGACTACTGGAATAAAAATGCTGGGAATAATGTATCTTTGCGCGAAAAATTAGGATTATAATATGAACATTCCTGAGTTGACCTATTCTACCGAGCTTTTTTATACAGTACTGATGATGGTGATCCTTTTAGTCATCAATTTTGTGCTTAAAAAAACAGCGCAGCGTATTGGTGAAAAAGGGGAAATTCATATCACAAGAATCCGATTAATGTTCAGATACATTAATATTTTAATTGTCATTCTTGCGCTTTTTTTAATGGCCGTGGTTTGGGGGATGAACCTTCGCGATCTTGCTTTAATATTCTCTTCTGTTTTCGCGGTTATTGGTGTGGCCTTGTTTGCAATTTGGTCTATACTTAGCAATATCACTTCAGGAATTATTATGTTTTTTAATTTTCCCTATAAAATTGGTGATAAAATAAAAATCCATGACAAAGACATGCCTATCGAAGCTTTAATAGAAGACATTAAAGCTTTTCATCTTCACTTAAGAACAGACGAAGGCGAGCTTATAACCTATCCCAATAACCTTATCCTGCAAAAAGCGGTTTCTTTAATACAGAAAGATGTTTTCTTAGATGAAGGAAAAAATGCGCTTTAATTTTTAAACAAGATTTTTTGCATTAATTAAATATAAATACTAACATTAAGGCAGTAAACTACCTGAGGTACGTCCATGAGGCCTCTGCTAGAAAATTATTTTTTATATCGGGGCAAGCCTTTTAGCATTTAATCTCGATTATCGAGTAAAAACTTTATATTTGATTTTGTTTAAAACCAAGCATAAAAATGCGTAAATTCCTACCCTTTTTATTTTTAATACTATCTTTTGAATTAGATGCTCAGTCTCCCCAAAAGCTAAGTGCATCAGCGATTTATGAAAAAATTGAAAAACTGAATTTTTTAGGTTCAGTTTTATATCTTGCAGCTCATCCGGATGATGAAAATACCCGATTAATTTCGTATTTCTCAAATGAAAAACATGCTAGAACGGCTTACCTTTCTTTAACCCGTGGCGATGGAGGGCAAAATCTGATTGGTCCCCAAATCCGGGAACAATTGGGTTTAATTAGAACTCAGGAGTTGTTAGCAGCACGCAAAATTGATGGTGGACGGCAATTTTTTAGTCGTGCTAATGATTTTGGTTATTCTAAAAATCCAGAAGAAACTTTAAAAACCTGGAATAAAAACGAGGTTTTAAGTGATGTAGTTTGGGTAATTAGAAATTTTAAACCCGACGTAATCATTAACCGTTTTGATCACCGTACGCCAGGAACAACCCACGGTCACCATACCGCTTCGGCTATTTTAAGTGTAGAAGCTTTTGAGATCACCAAAGACCAGTCTATATTCCCACAACAGTTGGAATATACCACAACATGGCAGCCAGAACGCTTATTTTTTAATACCTCCTCCTGGTTTTTTGGCAGTCAGGAAGCGTTTAGAGAAGCCACAAAAGATGAGAAATACCTAACTTTTGATACGGGGGTCTATTTTCCTTTAAAAGGACTTTCTAATCCAGAAATCGCTTCGCTAAGCCGCAGCCAGCATCAGTCGCAAGGTTTTGGAAGTACAGGTTCCCGTGGTAGCGAAATGGAATATTTAGAGCTTATTAAAGGTTCACAACCAACTTCCAGGGAAGATGTTTTCTCGGGAATAAATACCAGTTGGACACGTGTTGAAGGTGGCGCTCAAATTGGTGAAATTTTGGGTGATGTTCAGAAAAATTTTGATTTCACCAATCCTTCAGCCAGTTTACCTAAGCTTTTAAAGGCCTACTCCTTAATTCAGAATTTAAAAGACGAACACTGGAAAACCATAAAAACTGAAGAAATAAAAGGAATTATACAGGCGTGTGCGGGACTTTATCTTGAAGCAGTATCAAATTCAGAATTTGCTTCGCCTGGCGATAATATCAGGCTTCATCTTGAAGCTATTAACCGTAGTACAGCCAACGTAACATTAAAATCTATTGTCCTTAATCCACAAAATAGAGTTGAAGAAACCGCTACTTTACTACCCAATAACGAAGACTGGAAAAAATTTTTTGACTATAAAATTCCTCTAAACGCGGCTTATACTTCTCCTTACTGGTTAAATAAAGAAGGAACGGTAGGTATGTATCGTGTAGATGATCCCAAGCTTATTGGAAAACCAGAAACTCCACATACCAGCACGGTAACTTTTAATATCGATATAAACGGCACTTCCATTTCCTTTAAAAAAGAAATTGTTTATAAATACAACGACAATGTAAGCGGCGAAAATTACGAGAATTTTGAGATTATCCCACCAGTATCAATCGGTTTTGCAGATGATGTTATTCTTTTCCCTAACCAGGAAAGTAAAAATATCAGGATAAAGGTTACGGCAGAAAAAGACAATACGCGAGGAATATTAAAATTAGATGCCCCCTCGGAATGGCAGATCTCACCAAAATCTGAAGCGGTTAACCTGCCGCAGAAAGGAAGCAGTATCACCTATACGTTTAAAGTTATTCCCCCCTCATCACAAAATGAAATTTGGATTCAGCCTGAATTTGAAACTTCAGAAGAAACCTATAAGGACGAGGTGATTACCATAAATTACCCGCACATCCCAAAACAAACGCTTGTTGTTCCTGCAAAACTAAAACTGGCTAAAATCGATATTCAGAAAAGAGGAGAAAATATCGCATATATCGCCGGTGCCGGTGATGTAGTGCCTGAAAGTTTACGCCAAATTGGTTATCATGTAAGCGTGCTATCTCCTGCCACAATAAACGCAGATGCTTTAGCTAAATACGATGCGGTGGTTACCGGAGTTAGAGCATATAATGTTTTGGAAGAACTTCGTTACAAGAATAAGGAATTAATGAAGTATGTTGAAAACGGTGGCACACTGGTGTCTCAATACAATAAAGATCGTGGCATTACGGTAGACCAAATTGGCCCTTTTCCGTTTAAATTATCATACGATCGTGTAACTGAAGAAGATGCTGAAATTAATTTTATAGATCCCGATTCCCCCGTTTTAAATACACCTAACAAAATCACCAAAAAAGATTTTGATGGTTGGGTACAGGAACGCGGACTATATTTCCCAAACACCTGGGATGAAAATTACGATACGGTATTATCCATGCATGATAAAAATGAAGAAGCCATGCAAGGCAGCCTCTTAATTGCCAAATACGGTAAAGGTTATTATGTTTATACCGGGTTAAGCTTCTTTAGACAATTTCCTGCCGGAGTTGCGGGATCGTACCGCCTTTTTGCTAACTTGCTTTCTCTAGGAAAATAATGGAAGAAAAGCCTGAAAAATATCAATGGAAAATGCGATACACCGCTGTACTGGTCGCCAACGCCATCTATATTATTGCCTTTTATATTATAATGAAATCCTTCGCGTAACATGCAATTAATTGACTGGATAATTTTAATAGTTACCATAAGTTCGATTGTTTGGTATGGCGTTTACAAATCTCGTGGTAGTAAGAACGTTCAGGACTTTATAAAGGGTGGTAACGATGCCCAATGGTGGACGATTGGTCTATCAGTGATGGCTACTCAGGCCAGTGCGATCACTTTTTTATCTACCCCGGGACAGGCATTTAACGATGGGATGGGCTTTGTGCAGTTTTATTTTGGACTGCCTATCGCTATTGTCATTATCTGTATCGTTTTTATTCCTATTTATCACCGATTAAAAGTTTATACCGCTTACGAATATTTAGAAACCAGATTCGACCAGAAAACAAGAGTGCTAACCGCTTTATTGTTTTTGATCCAGCGTGGGTTGGCCGCCGGACTAACTATATTTGCACCTGCTATCATCCTTTCTGCTGTTTTGGGCTGGGATCTTACCACGCTTACATTACTAATCGGGATATTGGTAATTATTTATACCGTTTCTGGTGGTACTAAAGCGGTGAGTGTAACTCATAAACAGCAAATGGCGGTAATTCTAACCGGAATGATCGCAACATTTTTTATCATTTTATATTACCTCCCGGAAAATATCACATTTACCAAAGCACTGGAAATTGCCGGAAGCGAAGGAAAAATGGATGTGTTGGATTTTTCTTTCGACTTTAATAACCGATATACGTTTTGGAGTGGTATTATAGGAGGAACCTTCCTATCGCTTTCATACTTTGGAACCGACCAAAGCCAGGTACAGCGTTATCTCTCTGGTAGAAGCGTAAGGGAAAGTCAGTTAGGTATGGTATTTAACGGATTTCTAAAAGTACCTTTACAATTTTTTATATTATTAGTGGGCGTCATGGTTTTTGTATTCTATCAGTTTAACAGCACACCACTTAATTTTAATCCAGCAGCAACCGAAGCGGTTTTAAACTCAGATTATGCCG
This sequence comes from Zunongwangia profunda SM-A87, assembly GCF_000023465.1. Lineage (NCBI taxonomy): Bacteria > Pseudomonadati > Bacteroidota > Flavobacteriia > Flavobacteriales > Flavobacteriaceae > Zunongwangia > Zunongwangia profunda. The sequence continues at coordinate 2,489,148 of NC_014041.1, read as the reverse complement.
GGCAGTACGAGGATTTAATGGTGACCCATCGCGAGCTTCAGAAACAAAAACAAAAACTTACTTTAGATTACGCCCAGAAAATCGATCAGATTTCTGAAACCGAAAATCAGCAATTTAAGGCCCAGCTTTCCGCTTTAAACACTCAGGAATTCGAAAATCGGGAAAAAGCAAAGATGTTTATAGATGCGGCAAAAACCAACGCAGAGAGTAATGATAAAGACTACGTATTTATTCATTTTATCCTAAATAATTTACCACGGGGAGCTATTGGCCTTTTACTCGCAGTTATTTTGTGTGCCGCGATGTCTTCTACCGCTTCAGAACTAAATGCGCTGGCATCCACGACCACGATTGATATTTATCGAAGAAATCTGAAAGAAGAGAAAAGTGAAGAACATTATTTAAATGCTTCAAAATGGTTTACCTTTATGTGGGGTGTTTTAGCCATCATTTTTGCCAGTGTAGCCGATCTTTTTGATAACCTTATTCAGCTTGTAAATATTATAGGTTCGATATTTTATGGTAATGTACTAGGCATATTTTTACTGGCATTTTTTATCAGATTCGTTAAAAGTAATGCCGTTTTTATTGCAGCCATAATCACCCAATTAATTGTAATCTTGGTTTATTTTTTAGATATTTTACCGTACTTATGGTTAAACGTTCTTGGCTGCCTTTTAGTGATGAGTATTGCTTTATTTCTCCAAACAACAACCCAACCTAAAAATGCATCATAATGAGTAAAATAATAAACTGGGGAATCTTAGGACCAGGCAAAATTGCTAAAAAATTTGCGTTAGGTTTATCCTATGTTCCCAATGCCAATTTGTATGCGGCTGCAAGCCGGTCTTTAGAAAAAGCTAAAGATTTTTCTGCAGAAATGGGAGCCGATAAAGCCTATGGCAGTTATACTGAAATGTTAAATGATCCTAAGGTAGATGCTGTTTACATTGCTACTCCTCACGTATTTCACTATGAGCATACCTTACTTTGCCTAAAACATAAAAAGCCTGTTTTGTGTGAAAAGCCTTTTGCCATGAATAAAAATCAGGTAAAGGAAATGATCGATTTTGCACAAAAACAGGATACATTTTTAATGGAAGCCATGTGGACGCATTTTCTGCCGCATTTTAAATATACTAAGGAAGTTATAAAATCTGGCAAATACGGAAAAGTTTTAGCGATGGAAGCCGATTTTGGTTTTGATGCTCCTTTTAATGCCAACAGCAGGATCTACAATAAAGCATTAGGTGGCGGGAGTTTACTGGATATTGGTATCTATCCAATTTTTGCGGCCTTGAGCTTTCTGGGTAAACCAGAAAAAATAGAAGCAACCGCTAAAATGACCAAAACCGAGGTAGATGCCAGGTGTCACGCTACATTTTTTTATCCTGAAAACGTAAAAGCAGAGCTTTACAGTTTTGTAGATAAACATACTGATGTTGCTGCCACCATAAAATTAGAAAAGGCCGAAATTTATATAAAACCACGATTTCATCAACCAAGCTCGGTGGTGATCACTACTGAAAATGATAGCTTCACTAAAGAATTTGGAGTAAAAGCTAATGGATATAATTTTGAAGCCGAACATGTAGGCCAAATGCTATTAGAAGGTAAAAAAGAAAGTACTGAAATGAGTTTTGACAAAAGTTTAGAACTTATAGAAATGCTGGATAAGGTTCGGGAAAAAATTGGTTTGGAGTATTGATAAGATTAACGTTATAAAAAAGAAAAAGCTGTTCTATTGAACAGCTTTTTTAATATTAGAAATCTTTTTAAAGACCAATTATTTTGCTCCCCATTCTTTTAAAGAATCTTCATTCATTTTCACATAATCCTGGTTACCCGCTTTTTTAGCAGCAGCCAAAGACTTTTTAGCAGCTTCAATTGCCTCGTCTTTTTTACCTAAATCAGCAGCGATCAAGGATTTTTTTCTTAGCATCCAGTAAGCATTTGGATTAGCTTCAGTTGCCTTATTGATCCAATCCCATGCTTTATTTAAATCTTTTCCGGCATCATGGTAATAGGCCGCTGCCGCATAATAGTCACCAGCTCCGGGACCATTCATTACGCTATCGATACTTGCCATTGTTTTCTTATCTGTTGGAACTGAAAAAGATAAAAAAGCTACCGTATTTTCCCATAAGAAATTTAGAGTAGCGCCATCATTTGTAAGTTCATCGATAAGAATAGTGAAGCTTTGCATTTCCATATGCAATTTAACCACCTCTGCTTTTGCTTTTAAAGCAACCATACTGTCATTCCAATTTTGAGGATTTCCCCAGTTATTGGTAGATTTATAAAAAATCACCTCCCAACTATCTTTATTTGGGATCGTATAGATCGCGTATTTGCCCGCTTTTAAAGTTTGTCCCTGTATTTCTACATCATCAGAAAAACTAATCACTGTATTCTCATTGGCCCCGGTTCTCCAAATTTCTCCGTAAGGCACAAGGTCTCCAAAAATCGTTCTGCCTCGCATAGCAGGTCTGGAATAATCTAATGTTACTGTCGTTAAACCTACCATCTGCTCTACTTTAGCAGAAGGGCTTGGTTGTGGAGCCTGTATTTGTGCAGATACTGACGCCCCTAAAAAAAGAATAAATAGTTGTAGTAGTTTTTTCATGATTGCATACGATTTGTTTTGTTAAATATATAAATATTCCTTTTTAATTAAATTCAAAAAATAATATTTAATGATTGCCTTAATATTAATATTTACTCTAAAATATAACGATTTAAACTTTGTTTAACTAATATTATTTTTCATTAAACATTTCTAATTGTAATTTTATTAAAATATTAAATTGCTAAGAAATGTACCAGATTCATACCTTCCAAAAACTTCCTATTTCTAAAAAACAGGCATGGGATTTTTTATCTGATCCTAAAAACCTAAAAATCATTACTCCAGATTATATGGGTTTTGATATCACGTCTGGTGGAGATCGTCCCATGTTCGAAGGTCAGATTATTCAGTATATCGTAACACCAATTGCCGGTATAAAAACAAAATGGGTAACTGAAATTACTCATGTTAAAGATGGAGAATATTTCGTAGATGAACAACGCTTTGGTCCTTACGCCTTATGGCACCATAAGCATTTTATTAAAGAGATTGAAGGCGGAGTAGAAATGGAAGATATTGTAGATTATAAGCTACCCATGGGAAAATTGGGTAATCTGGTACACCCGTTCATGGTAAAACCTAAATTAAATGAAATCTTTGAATATCGCAAAAAAAAGCTTGTAGAGCTCTTTGGTGAGTATAAAGCATCTGAAGAAAATACTGAAGCTACGCTAAAACAAGATATACTAAACTAAATATGAAAAAGAATATTTTACTCATTGGTGGTTCTACCGGTATAGGATTAGAAATCGCTAAAAAACTATACAAGAACCATAATATTTATATCGCTTCAAGAAACAAGGTTGATCATGATAATCTAGAGGTGACTCATTTAGAATTTGACGTATTAAAGAATGATATTTCTTCTCTTGATCTACCTGAACAATTAGACGGACTGGTTTACTGCCCGGGAAGCATCAATCTGAAACCTTTTAAAATGCTAAAACCAAAAGATTTTGAACAGGAAATGCAACTTAATTTCTTTGGTTTGATTAAGGTAGTAAATGGATTAATGCCCAAATTAAAAGAATCTAATCAGGCAAGTCTAGTGTTTTTTAGTAGTGTTGCCGTTAAAGTAGGGATGCCATTTCACACAAGTGTAGCTGCTGCCAAAGGTGCTATTGAAGGTTTTGCCAAATCTTTGGCCGCAGAATATGCTCCTAGCTTAAGAGTTAACGTAGTATCCCCTTCACTAACCGATACTCCGCTTGCAGAAAAACTTTTAAATAATGATAAGAAAAAAGAAAAAATGGATCAACGGCACCCATTAAAAAGAGTAGGAACTACCGCTGATATTGCAAATATGACCGCATTTTTATTAAGTGAAGAAAGTAGTTGGATTACAGGACAAATTCTTGGTGTAGATGGAGGGCTTTCAACACTAAATATTTCATAAATGAGTAGAGACAAAATAAATATCTTTTGGTTTCGAAGGGATTTAAGATTAGATGATAATGTAGGTTTTTTAGCTTCATTAAAAGAAGAGCATCCCGTAATGCCTATCTTTATTTTTGATCCTGAAATTTTAGATAATTTACCAGAGGATGATGCTCGTGTAACTTTTATTTTTGAAACCCTTCAGGATATGAGAAATGAACTTCAGGAAAATCATCATTCTTCTATCGGCATGTATCATGGTAAACCTGAAGAAGTTTTTAAAGAACTCTTAAAGAATTATAGCCTTGGTAAAGTATTTACCAATCGAGATTATGAGCCTTACGCTAAAGATCGTGATGAAAAAATTCAGAAATTGTTAGATGAAAATAATGTTAAATTTGAGACTTTTAAAGACCAGGTTATCTTTGAAAAAGATGAAGTCGTAAAAGGTGATGGTGATCCTTATGTGGTTTATACACCATACATGAAAACCTGGATGGAGCATTTTAAAAATAGTGATCTAAAGATTCATTATACCAGTCAATTTCTAGATAATCTCGTCCAAAATACCAGGTTACCAAACTTAAGTTTAAGCGATATTGGTTTTAAAAAATCATCTTTAAAAGTGCCTGATTTTGATACCACACCAAGTCTTATTCAGCGCTACGAGGATACCAGAAATATACCTTCCAAAGAAGGCACCAGTCGTTTAGGACCACATCTTAGGTTTGGGACGGTAAGCGTTAGGAAAATGGTAAAGAAAGCGAATAACGAAAAAAATAAAACCTTTTTACAGGAACTGGTTTGGCGCGAGTTTTTTATGCAGGTTTTATATCATAACCCTTCTACAGTAACTGATGCTTTTAAAAAGAAATACGATAATATACAATGGCGTAATAATAAAGAGGAGTTTGAAAAATGGAAAAACGGTAAAACAGGCTTCCCTCTTGTTGATGCCGGTATGCGCCAGTTAAATAAATCTGGTTTTATGCATAATAGGGTTAGAATGTTAGTAGGAAGTTTTTTATGCAAACACCTACTAATCGATTGGCGCTGGGGAGAAGCTTATTTTGCTGAAAAATTACTGGATTACGAAATGTCTTCGAATGTAGGAAACTGGCAGTGGGTTGCTGGAAGTGGAGTAGATGCCGTTCCTTATTTTAGGATATTTAATCCAACTACTCAAATAGATAAATTCGATAAAGACAAAAAATATATAAAAGAATGGGTTGAAGAATTTGGCAGCGATGATTATCCTGATAAAATGGTAGATCACAAAGAAGCAAGAGAACGTGCACTTTCAACCTATAAAGAAGCAGTAAGCAATGGTTAATTGTTAGTTAGTAGATTCTGTATTGCTAGATGAAAACGGCCGGTACTTTAAAATACCGGCCGTTTTAGTTGAATATCGAATTCTATATTTTTTGATTTCAATTTACATTTCAGAAGATTGTAGGTATTTCTTTGCACGTTCCAAATCCTCAGGAGTATCGATCCCAATAGTTTGCATCTCGGTTTCTACCATTTTGATATTTTTACCGTATTCCAAATATCGAATACACTCAATTTTTTCAGCACTTTCCAGTTGAAGCATCGGCAAATTATAAAAATCCAAAAGGGCCTGTTTTCTAAAAGCATAAATCCCAATATGCTTATAATAAATCACCTTAATGTCTGTATTTCTTGGATAAGGCAACGGGAATCTGGAAAAATATAAGGCATAATCATTATTATCTGTAATTACCTTTACATTATTAGGATTAGTAATTTCTTCGCTATCCTGTATAGCCACTTTTAACGAAGCCAGATCGATACTTGAAGCATCATCATCCTGAAAAACATTTAGTAGCCGCTCTAAACTTGGTTTATCTATAAATGGCTCGTCTCCCTGTACATTAACCACAATATCTACATCCATATCATGAACGGCCTCGGCAAGACGATCACTTCCGCAATCATGCTCTTCTTTACTTCGTATCACTTTTCCGCCAAATTCAGTTGCGGCCTGAAAAATTTTATCACTATCGGTCACAATATAAACCTGGTCGAAAAGTCCGGTATTATTAGCGGCTTCATAGGTTCGCTGAATTACCGGTTTTCCATTCAAATCCTGCATCAATTTCCCAGGAAAACGGGAAGCTTCGTATCTGGCCGGAATCATCGCGACAATCTTAAGTTTTTCTTTCATCAAAAATATTGATTAGTTTTTTTCTAAAATAAGCTTTTATACCCTGCCAGGCTGTTTAAATTTAGTTAATCCTGTATAACAAAAAAATCATCCTTAAATCCTATAAGATATAATTTATCTGTAGCCCTTGTTACCGCTGTATACAACCATCGAAGATATTCTTTACCAATACCATTTGGTAAATAAGGTTGTTCTATAAAAACCGTATTCCACTGTCCACCCTGACTTTTATGACAGGTGATGGCATAAGAGAATTTAACCTGTAATGCATTAAAATATTTATTGTTTTTAACTTTCAAAAATTTCTTATACTTGGCTGTTTCGTCTTCATAATCCTTCATCACTTCCTGATAAAGAAGATTAGACTCTTCAAAAGTAAGCGAAGGCGAATTGCTTGTTAAGGTATCTAACATCACTACCGTCTCAAAAGGACTCATTTTTGGATAATCCACCATTTGGACAGAAACTTCTGCAAAACGGAATCCGTAAAGTTCTTTTATTGCAAAAATCTCTAAAACTTTTACGATATCCCCATTCGCAATAAAACCGGCCTCTGAAGAGGGTTTCACCCAGAAATAATTATTTTTCACCACCATGAGATAATCCCCTGCTGAAATTTCTTCTTCCTGAAATAAAATCCGTGATCTTATTTGCTGATTGTATTGATTAGCTCTTTTATTAGACCTAACGATAATACTGGTTTCCTCGTTGCCTAAAGAATGATAAGCGTCCTGAATAGCTTCCATAATTTCATACCCATCTACCAGTCGTACTACATCTGCTTTAGGTCCCAGTTCAAATTTAAAACTCTCATAAAATTCCTCTCTTATAGCTTCCCTAATTAAAGTTGCGTTGTGCAGAATATCGCTTTCTTCACTCTGCCGCACTACTTCATCCAACTCTATATGTCCAACCTCCTTAAAAAATCCGGTTCGTAATTTATCCTGATCCAGTGCCGGACTCATATCCATTTTTACCGGTGGAAGCTGTGCGGTGTCTCCTATAAAAATCAACTGACATTTATGCCCGCTGTAAACAAATTCCATTAAATCATCTAGCAAAGAGCCATTATCAAAATTTTTAGAATCTCCCGGGTGATCTGCGATCATCGAGGCCTCATCTACTATAAAAATTGTATTTTTATGCTTATTGGGCTGTAAAACAAATTGAATTCCGCTTCCCCCCGACTTCTTCGGAAAATAAATTTTCTTATGAATGGTAAAAGCTTCTCTTTTAGAATAATTAGCAATTACTTTGGCAGCACGCCCTGTTGGCGCCATTAATACACCCGATTTCTTAATTTTCCATAAGTTTTTAACAAATGAGCTGATAATTGTTGTTTTTCCTGTACCGGCAAAGCCTTTAAGCAAAAAAAGATCATCGTTTGTACCTTCTACAGCAAATTTCGCAAGTTGCTGCAAGGCAATATCCTGTTTTTCACGGGGTTGAAAACCCAAATCCTGAATCAAAATTTTATAGAATGCTGAAACATTCGGTTTTTCCATAGCTGAATCTTCAAAAAACCAAAGATAATGATGGATTTTTAGGCAAGAAACTTTTACGAATAAAAAAAAATTGTAGATTTGTCATATAACTCTAATAACTTAAATTAATTTCTTAGAAGCATGAGACTTGTAATTCAATTACTATTGTGGGCGGTTATAGCTTTCCTGGCTTGGTTAACTTTTGATGCCGTATACCGACCAATTCAATTTAACAAGGTTAAAGAACAACGTTACCCTAAAGTAATTGAAAACCTTAAAGACATAAGAGCAGCCGAGCTTGCTCATAAGGAGATTGTTGGTAATTTTGAAGGTGATTTTAATAAACTTGTACAATTTATCGATACTGCTGAATTTGCTATTACCCAACGTAGAGATACTACAGTATTGGATGAAGAATACAAAAAGAACTACGGTGTAGACGAATATATCGAAAAAGTTCTTATCGACACCCTAGACTTCGTACCGGTAAAAGATTCTTTGTTCAAAGGGAATCGTGATCGTTATACCAATATGATCAATGTGCCAATTAAAGGAACAGATGCTAAAATCGAATTAGAAGCTGGTAACATCAAAAAAGGAGATAGCAAAATTCCTGTTTTTGAAGCAAAAGTTGCAAAAAGCGTAATCCTATACGATCAGGACAAACAATTAATTCTTCAGGAGAACGAAGCGCAATCTGTAGAGGAAGTTAATGGTCGCTACATTAGTGTAGGTTCTATGGAGGAAATTAAAACTACAGGAAATTGGCCACAAACCTATGGTGACCAATAATCAAGAAAATACTTTTTGTAAACTGTCCATTCAGGTTAGCCTGAATGGACTTTCTTTTTGTATCTTAAATACAACAAACAATACTATTGTTTATTATCACAAAAAATCATTTGAAAAAGAACTGGACCCGGTAAACCTTCTTCAGAAAATCGAAGAAGAGTATAATACACAACCACGGCTTAAAACAGCAGTCAACGAAGTAAAATTATGCTTTTGTAATAGCCTTTTTACGTTGGTTCCTAAAAAATGGTTTAAAGAAGATGCGGCTGCATCTTATTTAAAATTCAATACGAAAATCCTTAAAACCGATTTTGTGGCAGTAGACGAAATTGAGAATAAGGAAATGGTAAATGTATATATTCCTTACACCAATATCATCAACTACTTTTTTGAAAAATATGGTGAATTTGAATATGTTCACCATCTATCAGTATTATTATACAGGTTTCTTTCTTTTGATGATCATAAAGGAATTAAAGTTTATGCGCATAATACCCATAAACGGCTAGATTTGTTTATCATAGAAGATGGCAGGCTATTGTTATGCAACAGCTTTACTTATTCGAGTAAAGAAGATTATTTATATTACCTGCTTTTTGTTGCAGAGCAATTAGATTTAGATCCTAAAAAATTTAAACTTCACTTAAGTGGAGACATTCATAAAGAAGACGATATCTATAAATTGCTTCAGGATTATATTCGAAATATCTATTTCTTATCTTCAGAAACAGAACATGAAATTGAAGAAGGATGGAATATTAATAAATCTGAAGAATACATACTTTTAAACACGCTTTAAATGCGCATTATTTCAGGAAGTAACAAGGGAAAAAGAATTATCGCCCCTAAAAAATTACCCGTAAGACCAACCACTGATATGGCAAAAGAAGGTTTGTTTAATATTTTAAACAACCACTATCATTTTAGTGCTTTACAAGTTTTAGACCTATTCTCTGGAACAGGTAATATCTCCTATGAATTTGCGTCACGTGGTGCTGAAAAAATTACGGCAATAGATGGCAATTTTGAATGTATAAAATTCATAAAGAAAACGGCAGCCGAACTAAATTATGCAATCATCGCCATAAAAAGTGATGTTTTCAAATATTTGGAAAAAGCTCCCATAGCGGCAGATATCATATTTGCCGATCCACCTTATGATTTTTCTACCGAGGATTTTTTAAAAATAGCTGAATTAGTTTTTACAAATAATCTGCTTAAGGAAGGTGGAATGCTTATTATAGAATCCGGAAAACATACCGATTTATCCAGTGGCCCAAATTTTGTTGAGAAACGAGGCTATGGAGGTTCTGTTTTTTCATTTTTTTACGAGAATGTTGAGGAAAATTAAATTTTCCAAAACTAATATTCGATATTCTTTCCTTACAATTTTAGCTTTCTTACCTATGGCCATAAATGCACAGGAATACGAACTAATTTGGAACGACGAGTTTGATTATCGAGGCAAGCCCGATAAAGAGAAATGGACACACGAAACGGGCTTTATTCGTAATCTTGAGGAACAGTATTATACCAAACGAAAAAAGAACGCCATTGTTAAAGATAATGTGCTGAAAATTATTGCCAGAAAAGAAGAATATCGAAACCGTAAATTCGATCCCGATATTCAAAACTATCGGTATAATACAAAAAAGGCTTACTATACTTCCGCTAGTTTACACACGCATAAAAAATTTGATCTAAATTTTGGTAAAATTGAAGTCCGCGCTAAACTTCCCCAGGGAAAAGGCGTATGGCCGGCCATTTGGATGTTAGGTTCAAACTTTCATGATATTGAATGGCCTTATAGTGGTGAAATTGATATCTTGGAATTTGTAGGTAAAGATCCCTATACTATCCATGCTACCGTTCACTATCCAAGAGGAAAAAGTGCTAATATTAAAAGTGAAGGTGGCCAGTTAGAGCTAGAGACCTCTCCTACCAAGGCTTTTCATATTTATGGAATGAACTGGGATTCAGAAAAAATTGAGTTCTCCTTTGATAATCATGTATATTACACCTTTAAAATAGATGAAGCCGATACCGAGAATAATCCTTTTAAAAAACCTTTTTTCTTAATTCTTAATTTTGCACTTGGCGGTAAATGGGCAGGTGAGATCGATGATTCTATTTTCCCGCAGGAATATGTGATCGATTATGTAAGAATATATAAAAAAGCAGGTCTGTAAGCCGGATTCTGTTCACCCTGAAATTCATCAGGATGCCCTTGTCATTTATCTTAGAACTTTGTTACCAAAGTCCTTTAGCTGCCTACCCTCCAACGACAAACGAGCAATTTGATAATGTTGGTTTACATGGCATTGCACCGCATAGAGTTTACCTGATTTCACTACAGCATTACCTGTACATTCTTTCTGTTGCACTTGTCCTGGCCTCACGACCGGTGGGCGTTACCCACTATGCTGCTCTATGGTGTCCGGACTTTCCTCTAAGCCACAAATATGAACTTAGCGATAGGGCCGACCTGCTTGGCTGCAAATGTATTTATTTAAGTTGAATGTTTAGTGAGTTATTAGCTTTAAAGTTTGAAAGTTCGAAAGTTTGAAAGTTTGAAAGTTAAAGGTTCTTGAAAAATCAGTTCATTAGTAAATTTTCAAATAGCCCGCTGTCTACTTCCTAAGTGTTTTTCTCAAACGAAACTTTTACTGGTTCATGGCATTCGATTTTGGCATCTACTTTGCCTTTGGCCATTGCCGGAGATAGATAAGGAATATTAAGGCCTGAACCACGCAGAATAAATAAAAAACCCGTTAAAACAATAAATACTGGTATTAGTTTTCGTATTCTTTCTCTGGTTTTTAAACCGCTTGAAAGTGTATTGCTTAGAAACACTACTGCTGTCATGAGCGGAATGGTACCTAAACCAAAAAATACCATATATAAAGCCCCAAAACCAGCATTTGCCTCAGCAATGGCACCAAGCATTGCCATATAAACGAGTCCACATGGTAAAAAGCCATTTAGCATGCCTATAGAGAGAAAAGTATCTGGAGATTTTTTCTTTAAACCTGCTCCTATTTTGGATTTTAACCTACTAATCATGCTAAAAAAAGGAGTTACCATTTTATTAAATTTCATACTTCTGAATGAAAAAACAGCAGTCAAAATCATCAAAACTCCTACGGCTATCGACAGTTTTTGTTGTGCCGCAAATAGGTTTAATCCTTTTCCAAGCAAACCAAATAATAATCCGATTATGGCATACGATAAGATCCGTCCAAAATTATAGAGGAATAATTGAAGGAACATCAAGGGCTTTTTATCCCTGCTTAAAGGTAATAGAAAGGCTATGGGACCGCACATCCCAATACAATGAAAACTACCTAAAAGTCCGAATATAAACCCGCTGATAAGCATATCTAATACGTAATGGATTTTTTAAACAAAATGTCTTTTCCCTGGTAGGTCATTTCTACGGAAATATCCCAGCGTCCATCGATTAATTGTGCTTCAGGAATGACAATTTTATCTTCAGATAATTCTAACGGAATAATAAAATCAAGTTTCTTATTGGAAGGTCGATATAAGTTTACTGTTCCTTTTATTTCACCTTCGGTTTTAGGAAAACTAAGTTCATAACCTTCTGTTGTTTTCTTTCCTGTAATTTCTTCGGAAAAAAGCTTCAAATTCTTTTCTGCATCTATTTCCTGCTGAAAGCGCAATTCTTTTCCGTAGTAATCTTCAACTACAAGATCGTATTCGTATTTATCGTCGGTACTCATTTTTATCACCATAAACATGATAAATCCAATAAAGCAAAACATGCCAATTGCGAGTCCGGTTCCCCAATTAAATTTCATAATACTATATTTTATCGATAACTACGTGGACCAAGGAAATTGGTTGTGGTAGTTTCTATTAATTTGTTATTACTGTATACCCCTATTTTTAGTTTTTCTTTCTCTCCTTTTAAAGAAGCCGCCGGGATCTCGATAAATAAAGTTCCTTCAGCAAATCCCTGTTTTGGTACAATAAGGCTATCACTTTTTACCAATCGTACTTCACCTTTATGAGAGATTAATTTTAACTGAACATTTTCGATATCTTCGGTAGTTTTATTCACCAGTTTAAAGGTAAATACATTGCTGATCCTGTTATCCTGCTGATGCTCGTAGAGTTGTCCCGGTAAGCGTAAAATCCTGGCTTCAACATCATTTCTTAGAAATAACATCCCTGTTAAAACGCCTATTAAAATCACTAAAACCGTAGTGTAGCCTTTTAACCTGGGTGTAAATTTGAATTTGGCTTTCTTCTCAATGTTCTCTTCACTTGCATAACGAATAAGACCTATAGGAAGGTTTACCGCCTCCATCATCGAATCGCAAGCATCGATGCATGCTGTACAATTTACACATTCCAGTTGTGTTCCGTTTCTAATATCAATCCCCGTTGGGCAAACCTGTACGCACTGTAAACAGTCGATACAATCACCTTTCCCGGTAGCCTGACGATCTTCATTTTTTCTGAACTTAGCTCTTCCCTTTTCTTTTTCTCCACGTTTATGATCGTAGGCTACAATAATCGATCGGTTATCTAGCAATACTCCCTGAAGCCTACCATAAGGACAGGCAATGATGCAAACCTGTTCTCTAAACCATGTAAAAATAAAGTAGAAAACCCCCGTGAAAATTAGCAGAGAAATAAAAGTGCTTATGTTTTCTGCAGGCCCTTCAGTGATGTATTCCAAAAGCTGATCACTACTAATGATATAAGCCAGAAAGATGTTTGCTATTAAAAACGAAATAATGAAGAAAATAATCCATTTTAGGCCTTTTTTCCTAATCTTTTCGGCATCCCAGGATTGTTTTGCCAAACGTAGTTGTTTACCGCGATCACCCTCTATCCAATATTCGATTCGGCGAAAAACCATTTCCATAAAGATGGTTTGCGGGCAAATCCAACCACAAAATATCCTTCCAAAGGCCACAGTAAATAAAATCACGAAGACTACCCCTATAATCATCATGATCACCACCAGATAAAAATCCTGTGGCCAGAAAGGATATCCAAAAAAATTGAAACGACGCTCTAATACGTTGAATAACAGAAACTGATTGCCGTTAATTTTTATAAATGGAGCAGCAAATAATATAGCCAGCAGTAGATAACTTACCAGCTTTCGATATTTGTAAAATTTACCAGAAGGCTTTTTAGGAAATATCCACGCCCTTTTACCTTCCTGGTTTATAGTTCCAATAGAATCTCTAAAATTATTTTCGGGGATCGTGCTCATAACATATTCTCACTAATGTGAGTGATTAACCAGAGTCGACTTTAGAAGCTCGACTCTGGATTTGTTTATTTTTCAAATTCCTTCTCTACCGCTTGATCTTCCATCATTACTTCGATAGAAGTTGAATCAGCTGAAACTTCAACATCTGCTTCCTTTATAGGAGCATTTTCATCTACGTAAAGATCGCCCTGGGGTTCTTTAGGATCTGCCGGTGTGGTACCATGCAAGCTAAGGACATAACTGGCTACCTGAGCGATTTCCCCCGGTTTTAAATCTGTTTTCCAGGATACCATTCCCTTCCCAGGACGCCCCCCTTCAGAAATAGTATTGAAAACATTTTTAATACCACCACCCAGTATCCAGTAGTCATCGGTTAAGTTTGGGCCAATACCACCACCGGCATCTTCCTTATGACATGCAACACAATTACCTGCAAAAATGGCGGAACCTGCTTTGATGTCTTCCTCACCAGTTAACAGTTCTACTGTGTTTACATCTATTAAATCTTTGGCTGTCTTTTTATATTCTTCGATCGCTTTTTTTGCTGATGCGACCTCTGCGATATATTCTTCTTTTTGATCTGGAGCATTAAAAATGTGATGTCTTACCAGATATACCGCAGCAAATACCATAGTTGCGTAAAAACCATATATCCACCATGGCGGAAGGTTATTATCCAACTCCTGAATACCATCATAATTGTGATCAAGAATAATTTCTTCTTCTTCTTCAACAGGTTTGCTATCGTTCATTTTTTTCCAGAACGCTTTTAGCTTAGCAAATCGATTCTTTTTTCTTAATGATTGTTGCTGAAGGTAACGCTCCTGAGCTTCTGGAGTTAAACTTCTGAATAAAACCGAAGTAATACTAGCCAAAACAACTTCCATTGCGATTCCAAAAACAAGTAAGATCCCCAGAACGGCCCAGATGATAGGATATTCCATAAACGCCCATTCTTCTGAAGATTCTATAGTAAGTTCCAGAAAAACAAATGCCAGAACAGTAATTGTGATAACTCTTAAATATGATGCCGTATTTCTCATAATATCTCCTGATTATCATCCTCTAGAGGAATGTTACTCACTTGTTTTATATGCTCTTTCTTTGCGGTGATTACCCATCCAAAAAGAGCTACGAAAAAAATGAAGAATATCAGCAGAGAGATCATGGGGTAAACCGCTACCCCATCGATACTTTCCAGATTTCCTTTTATAAATTTTAGCATGATTTAGTTTATTTTATTTATAACTTTAGCTGAACATTATTGGATAACTCCTAAGCCACCTCTCGATTCCCCAAGGATATCGGCTTCCTGAGCTTCATCTACATTCTTCACCTTAATATCTGTACCTAAGCGTTGTAGGTAAGCGATTAAAGCAACAATCTCTCGATTACGCATTTCTACAAATTCTTCACCATTTTCCTTAGCATAAATCTTATCTGCCTCGTAGGTTTTGGCAAAATCTGGATCACTATAAAGGTTTTTCTCAATTTGTGTTCCCTGCTCGATCATCCACTGTTGCGCTCTGTCGATCTCGGCCTGAGTATAAGGTACGCCCAGACTTACCATAGCTTCCATTTTATCTTCGGTAGACGACTTGTCTAATTCTCTATTTAGCAACCATTTATAAGATGGCATAATAGAACCCGAAGAAGTACTTTGTGGATCGTAAAGGTGATTTAAATGCCAGTTATCTGAGTATTTACCACCAACCCTGAATAAATCGGGACCAGTACGCTTACTACCCCATAAAAATGGATGGTCATACACATATTCTCCAGATTTAGAGTATTCACCATAACGCTCTACTTCACTACGGAAAGGACGAATCATTTGGGAGTGACATCCAACACAGCCCTCACGTATATATAAATCACGACCTTCTAGTTCTAGCGGGGTATATGGTTTTACACTTGAAATTACCGGAACATATTCGTCTACCATCAAAGAAGGGATAATCTGAACCATACCACCAATCAAAATTGCGATAGTTGCAAAAATGGTTAGTTTTACCGGTCTTCGTTCTAACCAGGTATGATAGCCTTCTTTTGAAGTTCTCTTACTGGTAATCTTAGCAAGCGGGGCAGCTTCTGCCAACTCATCTGTAACTTTACTCCCTTGTTTTGCAGTTCTATATACATTATAAAGTGCAATAAAAGCCCCTACGATATACAAACTACCACCAATCGCTCTCATCCAGTACATTGGGATAATTTCAGTAAGTGTTTCTAAGAAGTTACCATAAGTTAATGTACCATCAGGATTAAATTGTTTCCACATAGAAGCCTGTACAAATCCAGCTACATACATTGGTAGCGCGTACATTATAATACCAAGAGTTCCAATCCAAAAATGAGCATTTGCTAATTTTACAGACCATAGTTTAGTCTTAAATAACCTTGGTACCAACCAGTAGATCATACCAAAGGTTAAGAAACCATTCCATGCTAAAGCTCCCACATGCACGTGTGCAATAATCCAGTCACTAAAGTGTGCAATCGCATTTACGTTTTTAAGAGAAAGCATTGGTCCTTCGAAAGTAGCCATACCATAACCGGTAATAGCCACTACCATAAATTTAAGGACAGGATCTGTTCTTACCTTATCCCAGGCGCCACGAAGGGTTAATAAACCGTTTATCATTCCTCCCCATGATGGAGCAATTAACATTACAGAAAAAGCTACCCCTAAATTTTGTGCCCAATCTGGTAATGCAGAATATAATAAGTGGTGCGGCCCAGCCCAGATATAAATAAAAATCAGTGACCAAAAGTGAACAATAGATAATCGGTAAGAATAGACTGGTCTGTTAGCCGCTTTCGGAACAAAATAATACATTAATCCAAGAAACGGCGTCGTTAGGAAAAAGGCAACGGCATTATGCCCGTACCACCACTGTACCAAAGCATCCTGTACCCCGGCATAAACCGAGTAACTTTTTAAAGCACTTACCGGCAATTCTATACTGTTAACAATATGCAATACAGCTACGGTTACAAAAGTGGCCAGATAAAACCAAATCGCTACATATAAATGCCGCTGTCTACGTTTTAAGATAGTTCCAATTAGGTTGGCTCCAAAAGCTACCCAAACTAAGGCGATACTAATATCAATTGGCCATTCAAGTTCAGCATATTCTTTAGATGTGGTATAGCCTAAAGGTAAGGTTATGGCTGCTGCAACAATGATCGCCTGCCAGCCCCAAAAGTTAAAGTTACTAAGCGCATCACTCCACATTCTTGCTTTTAAAAGACGCTGAGTAGAATAATACACTCCAGCAAAAATTGCGTTTCCTACGAAGGCAAAAATCACGGCATTGGTATGCAAGGGTCGTAAACGCCCAAAACTAAGCCATGAAATTCCATCGGTTAGATTAGGAAACAAAAACATAAAAGCAAGTAGAAGCCCTACACTCATTCCCACAATACCCCAAAATACAGTGGCATTGATAAATTTCCTTACGATCTTGTTGTCGTAATAAAACTGCTCTTTTTCCATAAGATTATAAACAAATTATTTATCGGTGATTTTAGATTTTTCTTTACTATCAATAATTTCATCTTCAAACAGTATTCTTACAGACGGGGTGTAGGTATCGTCGTATTGACCTCTTTTTACCGATATAATAAAGGCAATAAAAAAGACAAGCGCTACGACCACACTAATACTCAGCAACACGTAGATGATATTCATTTCTTAATTTTTTGTAAAAATATTGCCCATCGAGAAGGCATAAAATGACATTTATCAGGTTTTGTATTTATTCTGGCTTTTAGACGTTTGTCGCATAATTCTTTTTGCTGAAAACTGGGAACTTATGGTTGTAAAAGCCACAATACTTATCGAACTTAGAGGCATTAAAATAGCAGCTACGATGGGCGAAAGATGTCCTGTAACTGCAAATCCAAGCCCTATAAGATTATAGAAAAGCGATAGCAAAAAACTGAATTTTATAATACGGTGACCGCTATTGGCAAGGCTAAAAAACTGACTTATTTTGCTGAATACCGAGGCGTCTAAAATGGCATCACAAGCCGGGGAGAAAACATTAATATTTTCTGAAATTACTACGCCAACATCACTTTGTTTTAATGCTCCTGCATCGTTTAAGCCATCCCCAATCATCATTACAGATCGACCTTCTTCCTGAAGTTTTTTAATAAACTGCAGTTTATCCTGGGGCTTTTGGTTAAAGCTCATTTTGGTGGTTAATGGTAACAACTTTTCGAGGCTTTTACGCTCACCATCATTATCTCCAGAAAGTACAAACAATTGTTTGTTTTTCTCTAAGGTTTTAAATAAGTGGCCAATATTATCCCTATATTCATTTTTTAAAATATATCGGCCTTTGTAGTGATCATTGGTACTAATATGAACCGCGGTTTGGTTTAATTGTGCCTGCTTCCATTTATTAAGTTTAGTGACATATGTAAAAGCCCCTATTTTTATCGAATTTTGATTTGCAAAAGCTTCCATTCCTTTCCCTACCTCTTCTGTAAAAGAATCAAGTGTTCTGATATCATTTTGCTCTAAAATTTCATAAAGAGATCGACTTAATGGATGATTAGAAGCTCTTAACGTACTGTTTAACAATGATTTTTCTTCTTCCGTAAGCAAATCCCCCTCGTAAGTGATTTTATTTTTTTTGGTTGAAGTAAGTGTCCCGGTTTTATCAAAAACCACTGCATCGATATTGGCCATTTTCTCGATAATGTTCGCTTCTTTTAAATAGAATTTATGCTGACCAAAAATCCTAAGTAAATTACCTAAAGTGAAGGGAGCCGCTAAAGCCAGTGCACAAGGACAGGCAATAATAAGAACTGCCGTAAATACCTGCGGGATCATCGATGGATCAATAAAATACCAAACTATAGTTGCTAAAATCGATATGCTTAAAATCGCTTTTGTAAAATACCCGCTTATTTTATTGGTAAGATCCTGAAAACTTCCTTTAAAGTTTTTATCGAAAACCTCGTTGTTCCATAACTGCGTTAAATAGGATTGCTCTACGGGTTTTAGCACTTCTACCTGAAGCAAACCTGCGGTTTGCTTACCACCTGCATAGATTTTATCGCCTTTTTGGATCGAAACCGGCACAGCTTCTCCGGTCACGAAGCTATAATCTATTAAAGCTTCGCCTTCCATTAATCTTGCATCTACAGGAATTAATTCGTTGTTTCTAATGAGTATCTTATCACCTTTTCTAAGCTTATAAACTTCTACCTGCTCTTCATTTTGATTTTGGGTGTTTTGATGATTAATTCTTGTCACTCCAATCGGGAAATAGGATTTATAATCCCGTTCAAAAGACAGGTAAGAATAGGTTTTTTGCTGAAAGAACCTTCCCAACAATAAGAAAAACACCAAACCAGAAAGACTATCAAAAAATCCAGTCCCTAAATCGAAAACGACTTCAAAACTACTTCTTAAAAACAACACGGTAATTCCTAAAGCTATGGGAACATCGATATTTAAGATTCCTGATTTTAGACCTTTAAATGCTGAAATAAAATAGGTGCTTGCTGAATAAAATACTACCGGCAAACTAAAGGCAAACATCAACCAGCGAAACACATATTTAAATTGATCCAGCCAAAATTCTTTAACCTCAAAATATTCTGGAAACGATAAAAACATGATATTCCCAAAAGCAAAACCGGCGACACCAAGTTTATAGATTAAACTTCGGTCGATATTGCGTTCTTTTTTATCGCTATCTGAAAGTGAAATGTAAGGCTCATAACCTAATTTGCATAGTAGCTCTACCAACTGCAGAAATGTAATTTTTTCTGCGGAAAAATGGATTCTTAATGTTTTTTCAGGAAAATTAACCTGTGAGTTTTTAATCCCAGGATGAAGTTTAGAAAGGTTTTCTAACACCCAGATACACGAACTACAATGAATTTCTGGAATAAGCAGATTTACGATACAAACCTCTGCACTTTTAAATTCAAGTAGTTTTTCTACAATCTCTGCGCTATTTAGAAAATCGAATTTTCCTAATTGTGTTTTAGGAGAAATTCCAGGACGCTCATCAAGAGCATAATAATAATCGAGATCATTACTACTTAAAATTTCGTAAACTGTTTTACATCCATGACAACAAAAATCTTTCTGATCGTACATAAGGGCATCGCTTTTACAAGCTTCGCCACAGTGGTAACATGATTTCATATTTTGCACAACTTAACCGCTATACAAAGATTCGCTACTTATAGAAAATAAAATATGATAAATATCAGTTGGGTTAAATGTTTACCTTTGTGAAACAAAAATTGTAACCAAGAACCCGAATCTCTAGTATGAAAACCCCTGAAAAAACAAGATGTGAAAGTTGTATCATAAGACAGTTTAATGCATTAAAGGCTTTTAGTAAGGAAGAATTAAAGGTTATATCGGATAACAAGATTACCAAAAGCTATAAAAAAGGAGAGCAGATTTTTAAAGAAGGGGAAAAACTAAATGGGGTATTTTGTGTTCGTGACGGCGCCTCTAAACTTTCTAAACTTAGCGAAAACGGAAAACATCAAATCGTAAAAATCGCTAAAAAGGGAGAGATTTTAGGGCAAAGATCTGTAGTGGCAGACGAGCAAACAAATCTTAGTGCAACTGCACTTAATGATACTTCGATGTGCTATATTCCAAAACAGCTTATCATTGATAAAATCAACGAGAATCCTGAATTTACCAGAAATCTTTTAAAGATCATGGCATCAGATCTTAGGGAATCAGACAATTTTATCGTGAATATGTCTCAGCATAACGTAAAACAACGAATTGCCGAGGCCTTACTATATCTTGACACCAATTTTGGTACTGATGATGAAGGTTTTTTAGCGGTAAATCTTTCCAGGGAAGACCTTGCCAATGTCGTTGGTACCGCAACTGAAAGCTGTATTCGATTAATTGCTGAACTAAAGAAAGAAGGTTTTATTTCAGCTAAAGGTAAAAAGACCAAAATTCTGGATAAAAGAGCACTTGAGGATATGATTAATGGTTTTTAAGTTTAATCGCTAAAACCTAAAATACCTGCCATGTTTGTTCCAAAACTTTGCCTATGGAATGCTATTTAGGTTGGAGCATTATAAATTATTTCTATAAGAAATTTACCTCCTGTGATGACCAGATAGAATTCTTAGTATTCTTTTTTAGTCGTTAGCAAATTCTATCTGCACACTACTGTCTACTATGCCAAGGACTTGCGTATAATTTCCATTTATAAGGGATTCTTCTCGTATTCAGGACCATCAACAAATAATTTGAGATTTGCCTATCTATATGCTTCTCCCTATATTTAATTCAAAGAATTCTCCTAAATGCAATCAATTCATTTTAAGAATTTTAGGATTAATGGAATAGTAAAAAGCAAGATCGAACTTTTATTTATCACTATTTGTTTTTTACTAAATCGAAATTAAGTAAAGTGGTATACTGAAAAAATGCGTAATGCCGAAAACGAATCATTTTTTTGTTGATTTGGATAATCCTGTCCTTGTCATTTCTCCCCAGCTTTTTTTTCCTATAATCAAATCCCAGTTTCCACGAACCGCTGCCCACATCACAAAAGGGTGATATACAATAGGTTCTAAAAAGGCTGTTCCAATCAGCGTGAAAATATACTTGGGCTTTTTATATTGCTGAAAGCTATACTCCTCAAAAAATAAAGCGGTAATTGAAAATAAAACTGCAAACGCATAGACCACTAACAGGAAAGTAAGAAAGAATTTCCAACTAATTAGACCAAACCAAAGTAGAAAAATAAAGAAAATAGTACCTGAAAATTCAATTAGAGGTGCCATCCATTCGAAAAACAGCCAGAATGGTGTTGAGAGCACACCTAAAACCCCGTATTTGGGATTAAAAATCATTTTTTTATGAAGTAAAAGTGTTTCCGCAGTGCCCCTTGTCCACCGGTTACGCTGGCGTTTTAAAATCTCCCAACTTTGCGGTACTTCTGTCCAACATAAAGGATCGGGAACAAACCCAACTTTATAAGGGATGTTCTTTTCGCGCATCATTCGACGCATACGTACCAACAGTTCCATATCCTCACCCACGGTATTATGGTTATAGCCACCAGCTTCGATGGCTATTTGCTTGTCAAACATCCCAAAGGCTCCAGAAATAAGTAGTAAACCATCTATACGAGACCATGCCATTCTTCCCATTAAAAATGCCCTGAAATATTCTATAACCTGTACCCTGGCGACAAATTTTTCAGGTAATCTCACTTCTATAATTCTACCATCTTCAATTACGCAACTATTAGCTACCCGAATTACTCCTCCAGAGGCAATTACTTTCTTTCTATCATTTAGAAATGGTTTTATAAGCTTCAACATTGCATCGTATTCCAAGATACAATCTACGTCGATACAGCAAATAATATCGTGACTGCAAACATTAATTCCAGTATTTAATGCATCGGCCTTCCCTCCATTTTCTTTATCAATTACCAACAAGTTCTTAAAAGCAGTATTTTTAGATTTGTAAACACCGCGAATAGTTTTGGTCTTTATAAAATAGTGAAATAGATAATCCTGCTTCTCCAGATCATATTCCTCAATAAGGCGTTGCATGGTATCGTCCTTACTCCCATCATTAATAATCACAATCTCAAAACTTGGGTAATTTATAGTTAGAAGCGATCTTACATTTTCTACAATATTAAGACCTTCGTTATACGCAGGAGCTAGTATGGAAACCGGAGGTAACTCTGAAGCCTGTAATAAAGCAATTTCGTCTTTGTAATTATTGGATCGTTTGTAGTCTCTAATTTCGAAAATAGAAAAGATTGCCGAAAATAAATAGCCCAAACAAATTAGAATCCCATATACTAAGAAAAGCCAACTGGCAATATTTGCGATGTCGTCTAAGGTAATGCTCATTTACAGCAAAAGTGCTTTTTCTTTTTCGTACTGAATATAAATACTTTGTTTTTTTTCTGGTAAAAAACGTTGAGCGATACCATAGTATTTTATCTTAAGATCCCATTCATCATCCTGAATCTTATCTTTAAGCATCATCAAATCATTATAGCTACCCAAATGTTCTATAGCATCTAAGATAGTCTTTTTTACAAGAGTTGTTTCCTCTCCAAATTGAGAAATAAGTGTATCTATAATTTCAAAGTGCTCTAAAGCACATAGTGATCTTATAGTTTCACGCCGCACTTCTTCAGAAGAATGTTCTAGCAAAGGTAAAAGTTCTGATATATTCTCAAATTGGTTAAATTTTGCAATCATTCTTATGGCAAAATCTACCACACTATGTTGTGAAGAGTGTAGCCAATTAGAGTAATCTGGCATAGGACCATGATATTCATTTTTAAGCGCATCTTCTATAAAAATTTCTTCCCATAAGGTTAAAGGTTTATCCATATGATCTAAAAATGCCAAGGGCTCATTTTCAGCTAATTTTATAAAGTATAATTGTGCCTGCTGTCTAACCTCATCCTTCTTATGATTTAAAAGTGGTTTTATAATATCAAGGTCAACTTTTATAAGCATTTCAGACAAACTAAATAAGGCTCTGGATTTACTATACCATGCACTATTCTCGAGTTGTTTTTTACAGAATTTATCTAATTCCCAGCGAAGAAAAAGTTCTCTTAATTGTATAGCCGACTCTCCTTTTATATTACTATGAAAAAGTAATATTTCTTTAATAGCTATCTTAATTTCTAAAGCTTTATTTAAATACTCATCCTTAAAACGCTGGAGTTCTTTCTCTTTATCAAAGTCTTCATCAAATAGATAAGAGTTTAAAATATTTTCCAGTAGTAAACGCTGTTCTTCTTTTTTCCTATTTCTAAAAATTTTATAGAGCCTTAATAAAATAATAAAGCTTACAAAGAAAAAGGCAAAACCAAAAAAGATAATGGTCATGAGAATATTGGTCTTTATCACAAAAGGAAGATCATCGGGAATATATCCCAATAACCAATTCGAATCTATAGAATGAATAACTGCCATAAATGCCTTTTCGGATCATCGAGCAATTACCTTACAAAAAACCTATCTTTAAAATAAACTATGATAACAGTCTTTTAACCCTAAGTGATAATTCATTAGGGCTAAATGGTTTTGTGATAAAATCTTCCACCCCCATATTAAAAGCATCCATTATGATACTTTCTTGTGTGGATGTAGACAACACAATAATAGGAATTGCCTGTAAATTTTCTTTTACATAGGCAATAAGTTCATTTCCTGTTACAAAAGGCAGATTTAAGTCGGTTAAAATAAGATCGTAGGTAGCATCTTTTAATAACTTCATGGCTTCTCTCCCATCTGGCGCGATAATCACATCATAGCCATCTTTTGTAAGCTTGAATTGAAGAGATTTTATAACCATTGGGTTATCCTCTATCACTAAAATCTTCTTCATTTTTATAGGTTTAGATTGGGGTAATCTGTTTTTAAAGCATGCTGAATATTAGTAAATTCAGCATATAAATCGTCTATTATATTTTTAAGTTCTCCATCTTTAGCTTTATAGGTGATCTGATCACAAATTTCTACTCCTTTATGATTTTGTACCATAGCAAAAGAAGGTTTAATCTTATGCGCTATTTTACGAATCTCTTCATAATTATTATTTTGTATTTTAAGATACAAATCTCCTATTTCTTTTGCAACAGATGAAGAGAAAAGTTGAAGGGATTCTTCTATAAATTCTGTACTGTTATCTGATATTTCCTTTAGATAATCCAAAGAATAAACACAACTACCCTGTTTATCAAAGGTTTTTTCCTGTTGAACAATATCCCGCAGTAAATCACTCAGCTCTTCTCCTAAAATAAAGGAACGATCTATAAGCTCTAATTGTTGAGCATTATTAGTTGCAGTTCCTGCAAATTCCTTTAAAATCACACAATATGGAGTTTGATTCAGTTCCGTTTTAATATAATCAATGGTTTTATAGGCATCTATGGGAAGATTATCCTCTTGCATCATCAATGTTTTAATGCCATCCTTTGCTGATTCAAAGTTTTTAAATGCTTCCAAACCAGATTTTGCGTAAAGGCAAAGAAAGCCATGCTCTTCTAAAAAAAGAGAAAGTTTAGCTACCTTATCGTAATCTTTATGTACGATTAAAATAGCATGACGGGTTGCCAATTCTTTAAATTTCTTATGCATTTTGTAGGCGACTTAGGGCTAATACCTGCAAAACTTCTATGAAAAAATAGCGTGTCTTAAATGCTGTCTTTCAATAAATTTATTTCTGCTTCGATCTTCTGTTCTAAATCTAATAATATTGATTCTTTAAATAGGCTAAATTCTTCTAATCTTACTGCAAGATACTCCAAATTATAGAAACAACAATTCTGTGCTGAGCCTTTTATTTTATGCCCTAACTTGTTTATACCTTCCAAATCCCTATGCTCTATACGCCTTCTTAGCTGCTTGGGATATTCATCCAGACTTTGTTTTACAATTTGCATTAATTGATCGTAAGTTTTTTGATCATGATCAAATTTTTCCAACAATTTTTGCTTGTCAAAATGTTCAAGAATATTTATATCCTCAAAATCTTCTTTTTCATTTAACAAATATTCCTGAATAACAGCTTTAATTGTCTCAAAAACAACTGGCTTAGTAATATAATCGTCCATTCCTGCATCGAGACATCGCTCTTTTTCTCCTTTTACCGTTCTAGCCGTTAATGCGATAATTGGTACATGTTGCTGCTCATTTTGATCAGACTCATATTTTCTAATTTCTTCTGATGCTTCAAAACCACTCATAATGGGCATTTGAATATCCATAAAAATAATATCCAACGGATGCTCCTTGTAAAAAGAAACGGCATCCTGTCCGTTTTCAACTTCAACTATTTCTGCATTAGGCACTGCTTTCGTTAAAATGGTTTTTGCAAGAAATTTATTTACCGGATTATCCTCTGCAATTAAAACTCTGAAGTTATCATCAAAGGTTTTTTCTTTAAATTCATCCACAGGTTTTTCCTCTACACCTTTAAAAGGGGCCTGGATTTGATTTAACATCCTATATAATTGGTCGATCTTAATGGGTTTATTAATATTAAACTGTACATCCAGATCTTCGCAGGCTTTCGCTAATTTTTCTTCCTGTGCAGAACTGTGTAAAAGAATTAAGGGTAATTGTTCTGCATCTAATTTTAAGTCATTTCTTAAGTGAGCAATAAAATCGATTCCTGTCATATAAGGCATATTATAATCAACAATAGCCAATTGATATGTATTCTCTTTTTCTAAAAGGTTTAAGGCCTCGATAGCATTGGAGGCTGCATGGCATTGTATATCCTCTATCGCTAACATTTCTTTCAAGATAACCTGGTTATTATAATTATCGTCTATAATAAGCACATTAGTAATCTTGCTAGAATTCTCATCTAAAAAAGAAGCACCTTCTTCAGACTCAAAATACACCTTAAATGAAAAGCTAGACCCTATACCGGGTTCACTTTGTACATCAAGCTTGCTATTCATTAAATATAACAGCTTGTTAGAAATAGTAAGCCCTAAACCGGTTCCGCCGTATTTTCTGGTGGTACTGGAATCTTCCTGATCGAAGGCTTTAAAAATCCGTTCCAGATTTTGTGGGGCTATGCCTATACCCGTGTCTCTTACTATAAAAGTATATTCCCGTTGATGTTCTGTATTCTTATTTCCTGCCTCAATCCTAAGCTCTATTTCTCCCTTGTTGGTGAATTTAACTGCATTCCCCAGTAAATTGGTTAAGATTTGACGAATTCTAACGGAATCACCATAAATATACCGATCTACTTTCTGGCTAATATTTAGTAACACTTCTAAACCCTTTTCATGCGCTTTATGTTTAACAACATCTATGGTTTGGCCACATAGTTCAATAATATTTATTTTTTCTACACTAAGTTCTAATTTCCCCGCCTCAATCTTGGAAAAATCAAGAATATCGTTTATTAAATCTAATAGTGTATTTGCCGAATTATATACCGTCTCCATGTATTGTTTCTGGCTGGTATTTAATTCCGTCTTCATTAAAAGATCGGTAAAACCTATCACTCCATTTAAGGGGGTTCTAATTTCATGACTCATATTCGCCAGGAACTCAGACTTAGATTTACTGGCGGCCTCCGCTTTTAATTTGGCTTCTACTAGAGAATTTTCCATTTCTTTACGCCTGGTGATATCTTGTATTGTTGCCAAAATGATATCCTTCCCATTCGTATCTTTTATTTTAGCTCCATTCACCAAGGCGGGAAAAGTTGTCCCGTCCTTTTTTATAAAACTTTTCTCAAAAGCTTCTACTTTTTCATTTAAAACCACTTTTTTAAACTTATCGCTTACCAGTGGAATAAATTCTTTTGGAACAATTTTTCGGTAGGAAATCCCGGTAAATTCTTCTTTAGTATATCCCGAGGAAGTTATAAGTGATTGATTGGCTTCTATAAAAGTTCCGTTTTCCACATCAATTAGGCCAATACCTATTGGAGAAAGCTCATATAAAGACCTAAACCTCACCTCATTTTCTTTAATTTTTCTTTCGGCTATTTTTCGGTCGGTAATATCACTTTGAGTGCCAATCATACGCAGTGGCTTTTTATCTTCTGTCCACTCTACAACTTTACCACGGTCTAAAATCCATTTGTATTCCCCATCTTTACACTTAATTCTTTTTTCTACATGATATATAGGTAGCTTTCCCGTAAAATAATCCTGTAAAGCTTTTTCAGATTTTTCCAGATCTTTCGGGTGGATTCTTTTATCCCATTCTTCTACACTGGTAAGATCATCGGTTTCTTCAAAACCAAGCATTTCTTTTGCTCTTAACGATAAAAACTGGGTATTGCTATCTACAAACCAATCCCAAATACCATCTCCAGATCCTTCTAAAGCAAATTGCCAACGTTGCTCGCTTTTCTTCAGCTCTTCCTGTATTGCTTTTAACTGGCTTATATCTGTCGCTACACCTACATAACCGGTGATTACACCTTCGCTATTCTTAATAGCTGTAATTACAAGTTGAACCGGGAAACGTTCTCCGTTTTTACGAATATATGTCCATTCCAGCGATTCATAATCTTTTATCTTTGGCCCTGCAGTAAAAACATCAAAACCTTTTATTTCTTCTCCGTACTTTTTAGATAGCTCTATTTCACGTTCTTTTATTTCCTGCTTATCATGGAAAATAAAAAATTTTTCTTTCTCGATCATTTCTTCAGCTTTATAGCCAAAGAAATTTTCTGCTCCCTTATTAAATTTCTTTATTACACCATCCAAGTCACTTTCTATAATCGATACCTGCGTGGTGGCATCCATCATATTTTGAAGTTCCCGATAACTTTTATTAATATTTTCCTGAGCTTCTTTTGCCGCGGTAATATCGTTGATCTGAGAAATAAAATATAAAGGCTTGCCATTTTCGTCTTTTTGTAAAGACACGGTTAATAATCCCCATAATAAATGTCCTTCCTTATGAATATAGCGTTTCTCCATATTATAAGTATCGATTTCACCGGCCATCAATTTAGATAATAGCTTAAGGTCTTTATCTAAATCTTCATGATAGGTAACATCCATAAAAGACATTTCTAGTAACTCTTCCTGGGTGTAACCAATCATCTTACTAAGATTTCTATTTACATTAACCCACTTGCCATCTAAAGAAACCAATGCCATCCCGTTTGGAGAATAATCAAATGCACTTTTAAACTGGCTTGCATTTTTAAACGACTCGGCCTCAAGCAGCTTTCTTAAGGTGATATCCTCTACCTGAGCGATGATTAATCTTGGTGAACCGTCCTCTGCTCTAAGCAAAGACGTAAACGATTGTAACCAAATTATTCTGCCGTGATCCTTATAAAATCGGTATTCGATTCTATAATTATCAAACTTCCCTTGCAGCAACTTTTTCCTTTTTTCAGAAATTAGCTCAAAATCTTCCTCAAAAATTTGATTTTGAAAAGAAAATTTTTGTATTTCTTGGCTTGATAAGCTCTCCAATCCAAAGATTTTTTTAGCCGATTCGTTAGCATGGTAAACTTCATTAGTCTTAGGATCTATAAGAATAATTCCTAATGGAGAATTATCAAAAATATCTCGAAATCTAGACTGGGTTAATTTAAGTTCGTTTTCCTTTAATTTTTGCTCGGTAATGTCCTGAAATGCACCATATACCCTAATCGTTCTTCCGGCTTCTTGTTCGGCATTACCAAAAACCTTTACCCATTTTATATGACCTTTCGCCGTTAAGATTTGAAAATTATCAATATAAGAACCACCATTCTCAGCGACTTCCGTAAAAATTCTGGTTATTCGGTCTCTATTCTCTCCTTCCAAATAAAAGTCTAATCCAGTTTGCATACTGGGTACAAAATCCTCATCCACTTCATGAATGTCTTTAGTGACTTTGGTCCAATGAATTTGATTATTTACCAGATCAACCATCCAGCCACCTACTCTGGCAACTTCATTGGTCTTTTCAAATATTTCATTTAGCTTTTTTAGATAACTATTCTCATCATGAAGATGTAAATATTCCTCTTTAAAAGGAATATGTCGTTGTAGGATAAATATATATTCTGTTCCCGCTGCTAATTCCACCTTTACTTTTTTGAAATAAAACCGCCATTTACTGGTATCCATTTCAGGCTTATAGCAGTCGTAAGTTTCATCACTTTTTTCAGATTCTATAAAATTCCTTATAACCTCCGGAAAACTAATTTCTTTATTAGTTAATTCACAAAGTTTTTTAAAGTCAAGTGTTTTTTTACGATTTGGTACAGATTGAAAATTTCCCCAAATTGCTTTCTTCTTCACATCAACAAACCAGATGCATTCAAAAAGATGTTCTCCAAACCAATCGATAAGATTCGGATTTTCTGCTAGTAGATTATTAAACGAAGTATGTAAATCTTTAAAGTGTAGGACCATATATAATTTTGGTAACTAATAGTTCTACTCCTAACTTAAAAGTAGAATTTGTATACCATCTAATTTAAAAAATTACTATTTCTTGTATACCAAAAATTAAACTAGGTTGCAAAATACCAAATATTGCAAAAATCATCTAGTTTTTTAAAAATTCTTTGCTAATAAAGGATTAAGTAATTACTTACAGTTTATTACCCCAGATTTAAATCATTTAAAATACAAGACATTTCCCTTACTGCAGCCTATGCGACATAAATTAGCTTTATAAATCATTTTCTACGAATCTGGGAGGAGGTATGTTAAATAAATGCTTAAGTACCTTTTAAGATGTTATCCTATAGTTTGAAAGTCTTAATTTAGTCGATAAAATCCTAATTAGTTTTAGGCTGCATTAGACTAGCATATATAACATTGCAATGAAAGAAGAAGAAATCGAAGCAAAGGAACAGGAGAAAAAACAGGAAAATATAGATAAAGAACTTAAAGATTCTACTTCATTATCTGGAGACAGTACCAAATCTCATGGAGAGATCCTGAAACAACAAATCGTTGAAGGGCAGGAAACCTATGATCGTACACCGCAAAGTATTTTATTAAGTTCAATTACTGCTGGCCTGGAAATTGGCTTCAGTTATCTGCTTTTATGTTCTGTCTTTTATTTTTTTAGTGACAGCCTTCAAGAGGAAAGCCTATTTAAAATCATGGCTTTTGTCTATCCTATTGGATTTATTATGGTGATACTTGGTCAATCTATTTTATTTACAGAACAAACTTCACTACTTACCCTACCTGTATTAAACAACAAAAGAAGTATTAAAAGTTTGTTGAAAATCTGGGGGACGGTAATCGCAGGTAATCTTCTTGGTGGCTACATTATTGCGTTTATCCTAATTTGGATTGGCCCAAAACTTAATCTTTTTGAGCATAATACAATAGAAAAAATTGCGCATCACGTTACCGATTATAATGGTTTTGTGATCTTTGTAAGCGCCATTTTAGCAGGATGGCTTATGGGCTTACTTTCATGGCTTATAACCTCCTCTCGTGATACCATGAGCCGTATTTTTATCATTTTTATAATTACTGCAACAATGGCCTTTACCGGGCTTCACCACAGTATTATAGGTAGTATAGAAGTTTTTGCCGGTATGATTGTATCGCCAAATATCGAAATTCTGGATTATCTTAAATTTCAAAGTTTTGGATTATTAGGAAACTCTATTGGTGGTGGTGTTTTTGTAGCGCTATTAAAATACAGGGCTTTTGTGTACAATATCGATATGGAACGTAGAAATTATTAGTTGAAATATATAAAATGACTTCAGAAAAATTTAAAACAGGTTGGATTGGTTTAGGAAAAATGGGAAATCCCATGTCTAAACAAATTTTAAAAGCGGGATTTCCCTTACGGGTTTATAATCGTTCTTCAAACAAAATAAAAGCCTTGGAGACCGAAGGGGCTACCTCTGCAAAAACTATTAAGGAATTGGTCGAGAAGACCGATGTAATTTTTATAATGATCTCCAATGATGAGGCTGTTACCGAAATTTTCAATCAGGAGAACGGAATTTTTACCGCAGAAGTAAAGGATAAAATTTTTATTAATGCCAGTACAATTTCTCCCGATTTGAGCATTCAACTTTCTGAAGAATTAAAAAAGAAAAATAGTTACTATCTGGATGCACCTGTATCGGGAAGTGTAAAACAGGCTGAAGAAGCTACACTGGTAAGCATTGTTGGAGGGGAAAAGGAGATTTTCGAAAAAGTGGAATCCCTTTTAGAAGCCTATTCTAAAAAAGCCATATTGGTGGGCAAAAACGGCGTTGGAAATTCCGCTAAACTTGCAGTTAACACCTATTTGGGAATCTTAACGCAAGGGCTTGCCGAGATCATTCAGTTTTCACGCACTAAAAATGTGGAAACCGAAGATTTAATGGAAATCCTAAATAATAGTGCACTAGGCAGTACTTTTGGTAAAATCAAGGGAGAAGCCGCAATCAAAGAAAACTATAATGCTGCTTTTACCTTGGAGCATCTCACCAAGGATTTGCGTCTGGCTCAAAATAGCGGATTTAATCATCCTGTAGGAAATGCCACTTATAAAAGTTTTAGTAGTGCTGAAAAAGAACTTGGTGCAGAAGATGTAATCGCTATTATCAAAAAACTTGGGGCATAGTAGCCGTGTAAGAAGCAAAAGATATATTTACTATTTAGAACCTCTAATCGGTATTATATACCTATGCCGATACCAAAAAATGCACTGGGATTGCATAAATCCCAGTGTACTTTTACATTATGTCACATCACCACCATCACCACCATAACCAGTCGGGTAAAAACCTGAAAATTGCTTTTTTTCTAAATCTAGGATTTACCATTTTAGAATTTTTTGGAGGCATCTATGTAAATAGTGTGGCCATAATGTCTGATGCGGTTCACGATCTGGGAGACAGCCTCTCTTTAGGAACAGCCTGGTATCTCGACAAAAAATCCCATAAAGAAGCAGACGATAAATATAGTTTTGGTTATAAACGATTTTCATTATTAGGAGCTTTAATTAATAGTATAGTATTGATTGGTGGATCTATTTATGTCATTTCAGAAGCTATTGGAAGACTTTTTGAACCACAGCCTTCAGATGCACAAGGAATGATTGTATTTGCCATCATTGGTGTTTTGGTGAACGGTTATGCAGCCTGGAAATTAAGTAGTGGGAATAGTCTTAATGAGAAAACGGTTTCCTGGCATTTAATGGAAGACGTCCTGGGATGGGTGGCTGTCCTAATCGTTGCGATCGTATTAAACTTTACTGATAATCAATATTTAGATCCTGCGCTTTCTATACTTATTACGCTTTATATTTTATACAATGTTGTATTAAGATTAAAGGAGACACTTTATATTTTTCTACAGGGTGTACCAAAAGAAATAAAAACAGAAAAAATAAAAAAGGATATTCTAAAAATCAACAATGTGGCTTCGCTTCATCACACACATATATGGTCTTTAGAAGGTGAAAATCACGTTTTTAGTGCTCATATCAAGCTGAAAAACATCAGTGATTTTGAAGAATTAATAAATATAAAAAAACAGGTTAAATCGGTTTTAAAAGACTATCATTTTGATCATTACACCATTGAAACCGAATTAGATTCTGAAACCTGTGATTTATTATTGGATGAAAAGCATAAGCATGTGCATTAAATATTACCAAATTCGATATTCTAAACTTAAATTTAAAATTATCGATTTTATTTCATTTTCTCTTTTTAAAAATCCTGCGTATGCTCTAAAATCTACTAATAAAGATGGTGTAATATGATGACCCATTCCCAAATTAATACCAAAATCAAACGAATCTCCATCACGCATTATAAAACGATCATTTTCACCTTCCAGCACCTGATAATCTGATGTTAAATTACGTTCTAAGATAAAAGTAGCCTGTGGTCCCGCTTCCAAAAACAGTCCTTTAGTCACAAATATTCTGGACATTAAGGGAACTAAAATACTCCATTCGTGAACCTCATATTTATAATCATAGTTAGAAGAAGAAACCTGATCTCCATTGTTGTTAAAAATAGGATACGAAAGATCGTCTTTATTTACTTGCGTACCTTGTAAGGAAAACAAAGCTTCAGCCTGTAATTGGTAATTTCCAGATCCTAAATTATAAAACGCCCCGGCAGAAAAACCAGGCTTAAATTTAAAGTCTCCCCTATTCCTATATCGGTAATCATTACCAGAAGCATCGGTGAATTTAGCTAAATTCCCTCCTGCTTTTATACCAATATGATGCTCTTGTCCAGAAGCAATAAAATTTATTAACATTAAAACGATTGATACAAAATTTCTAATTTTCATATTTAGACCGACTATTATTTTACGGTTAAATATAAAATTTATTTAAATTCAAAATCGATAATTTTTTGAGCTTTTTGGGGACTTCATTCTTCAGAATCTACAGTCTTTGTATATTCAGGCCTTAAAAACTCAACTTTACCTATGAAAAAGAAATTCACAAAAAGTTTGGGAATGGCAGCCCTTATATTATTTGCTGCCTGTAAAAAAGATGCCCAAAATAAAGATGACGCTATGGAAAACAATATTATTCTTGCAGAATGGACCGGCCCTTATCAGGGGGTACCCGCTTTTAACAAAATGAAAGTTGAAATGCTAAAACCCGCAATTATGAAGGGTATGGAGCAGCACCTAAAAGAAATAGACAGTATTGCAGGTAATGCTGAAGCGCCTACTTTTGAAAATACGATCATTCCGTTTGAAAAAACTGGGGCGGCACTAGACCGTGCTTTTACATACTACGGGATTTTTAGCAGCAATCTTTCTTCTCCAGAATTTAGGGAAATTCAAAAAGAATTATCCCCTAAAATATCCGAATATAGTTCTAAGATTTCACAAAACGAACAGCTTTTTCAACGAATCAAAGCAGTCTACGAGCAATCTCAGGAAAAAGCCTTAGACTCGGCTGAACAGCGCACCATCGATTTAATTTACAAAGATTTTGAAATGGATGGTGCTAATCTTTCCGAAGAAGACAAAAAACGTTATGCTGAAATTAATAAGGAATTATCTGAATTATATACGCAATTTTCTAATAATGTCTTGGCAGATGAAGAAGGTTATGTGACCTATATCGATAGCACTCAACTTAGCGGTTTGCCGGAAAGTTATATTAAATCTGCAGCCAGTGCCGCAAGCGAAAGAGATCATCAGGGAGAATTTGCAATCACCAATACACGCTCTTCAATGGATCCGTTTTTAACCTATTCTGATGAACGCGAACTTCGGGAAAAAGTGTGGAGAACTTACTATTCTCGCGGAAATAACGGAGATAATCATGATAACAACCAGGTGATCAAAAAGATCTTAGAACTTCGTGACGAACGGGTTGCGCTTTTAGGCTATGATAACTATGCGCAATGGCGTTTGCAAGATCGAATGGCAAAAACACCAAAACAAGCCATGGAGCTTATGGAAGCAGTTTGGCCTGCGGCCCTTGGCCGTGTTGAAGAAGAAATTAAAGACATGCAGGAACTTGCAAATAAAGAAGGAAAAGATATAAAAATACAAGCCTGGGATTATCGCTATTATATGGAAAAGGTGAGAAAAGAAAAATACGACCTGGATAGCGAAGAAATAAAACAATACCTACAATTAGACAATCTTAAAAAGGCTATATTTTACGTAGCAGGAGAACTTTTTAATTTCGATTTTACTCCGGTAGATACCAGCCTTGTACCGGTTTTTCATCCAGATGTGAGTGTTTACGAAGTTAACGATAAAACAAATGGAGAAGTCGTTGGGCTTTGGTATTTAGATCCTTATGCACGTCCAGGCAAACGTTCTGGAGCCTGGGCTACTACATATCGAAGTAAAGATGAATTAAGTGGTAACAAACCCGTATTGGCTTCTAATAATTCAAATTTTGTAAAACCGGCAAAAGGAGAACCTACACTGGTGAGCTGGGACGATGCTGAAACTTTTTTCCATGAATTTGGACACGCATTGCATTTTCTCTCTGCAAAGATTAAGTATCCAAAATTGAATAGCGGTGTTAGGGATTATACTGAATTTCAGTCACAATTATTAGAACGTTGGTTATCTACAGATGCAGTGATCGATCAATTTTTAAGACATTATGAAACCGGTGAACCAATGCCTGAAGCATTAGTAAAAAAGATCAAAAAAGCGGCTACTTTCAATCAGGGATTTGGCACCACCGAATTTTTAGCTTCGGCTTTAATGGATATGAAATATCACACCACCGATCCTTCTAAAATTAATGATGTACAGGAGTTTGAAAAGCAGCAACTCGATGAACTTGGATTACCTGAAGAAATCCCAATGCGTCACAGGTCTACACAATTTAGCCATATTTTTTCTGGCGAGGGCTATGCAGCCGGATATTATGGTTATTTATGGGCAGATGTTTTAACTGCCGATGCTGCTGAAGCTTTTGCCGAAGCTCCAGATGGTTTCTATGATAAGGAAACAGCGCATAAACTGGTTAAATATTTATTTGCACCAAGAAATGCTATGGATCCCGCTAAGGCCTACAAAAAATTTAGAGGTAGAAATGCTAATATCGACGCCTTAATGCGTGATCGTGGATTCCCAGTGCCCAAAAATTAAAATGTATTTACTACATCTTAGCTCTTAGTTTTAGAGACTTTAATTATAAAATAAAAGCCATTCTGTTACAGAATGGCTTTTTCTATTAGTATAGAAAATTAAAACGATTTCTGGAAATCAATACCCAAGAAGGAGATTAAATAAATGTTAAATTCAAAAAACAATGTAAGCACTTACCTTTTTATTTGACTACATTTGCGTAAGCACTTACGTAGTTTAAATAGAATTTAAATATGACCTGAAATTGAAAAACAATTTTCTAAACAAATGAGTTATGATCTTAGAAAGAACAAACAATTTAGCATTAGACATTAGAGAACTCAATGCGATGAATTTAGAACACATTGCATCAACTTTTTTACCAAAAACAACTATTGGTAACGATAAAACCGATCCATATATTGGTAAATTCCTTACCTTTTTAAAAGCAGAACTAAACCTGGATAATCACCAGGCCAAAAACTATCATTTGTTGTGGTCACGTGAACAGGAAACAATTGGTTTTGCCAGTGTCACTGCTATAAGAAAAGGAAAAGAAGCCAGGATCAAATTTACGGTGTTTGATCATGCTAATTTAAGTAGGGAGGAAAGTGAAAATAGTATTATTTCTTCAGTAGATAAGATTTTCGAAAAATTCGATCTAAAGAGAGCGATTATCAGTATCGATACTAAAAAAGAAAATCAACCAGAAAAAGATCTTTTAAGACTTTATGAATACTATCCTATTGGTATGGTTCATTTGGAAAATCCTGTAAAAGAATATGTGATTTTACGTGAAGAAAAAAATACTGCAAGTCAGTCATTTTACATCTTATAAATTTTAGGCACTAACCACTTAAGGGCTGCCCAAAAAGACTGTTCTTATAAAAATATAATTGCTCAATCCCTATAACTTGTCGGGATTGGGCAATTAAAGTTTATAGAATAATTAAAAACTCCGATAATCAAGTAAATTTTTCTTTATTAAAACTGCCTAAGTGTTTACTTTTACTGCTAGTTCTTAAATAAAATTTATGGAGAATGACTTTTTGGTGGAAATGGGATATGCAGGCTTAACAGGAAGATTAAAAAGATTAAGCGATGCCTTTGTATATTCTACCCGGCAATTTTACAGGGATCACGGCCTGGAAATTGAACCCAACTGGCATATGATTTTTCTGTTATTGCAAAAACATGAAAAGTTAACCGTGATGCAAATTGCGGAAAAACTGCACCTCTCCCACCCTGCTATCGTACAACTGGTTGATAAAATGAAGAAAAAGGGCTATATCAATTCGGTTAAAGACCAAAAAGACAAACGTAAACACCTACTCCGACTTTCTAAAAAAGCAAAGGATAAATTACCTGAAATTGAACGTCACTGGAAAGCAGGCGACGAAGCGGTAAAAGAAATAATGAATCACAGCAAAGCTATCCTGGACCATCTTGCTATCCTTGAAAACAATATGGATGAAGCCGACTTTAGGGAGCGCTCAGAAAAAAACCTGAAGAAATTTTAACAAGGAGGAAGTATTTTTTCTACAACGGATTTTACGACAATCCTCTATTCTCATTTTTTTATTTTTGCTGAACAATTTTTGCTATGCATCGCTATTTTAAAATCTACAAACCTTACGGCTATCTTAGTCAGTTTATCACCAACGAAAAACCCAGAAAGAAGAAAAAATTATTGGGAGAGCTTGGTAATTTTCCTGAAGAAACCATGGCCGTGGGCAGGTTGGATCAGGACTCTGAAGGACTTTTACTTTTAACTACCAATGGAAAAGAAAGTGCCAGAATTACCGGAAGCAGTGTAGAAAAAGAGTATTACGTTCAGGTAGATGGGGAGATTACTGAAGAAGCTATCGCATTATTAAAAAACGGAGTAGAAATTAGCATTAATGGTACAAAATATAGAAGCCTGCCCTGTAAAGCTTTTAAACTATACACCAGACCTGTTTTTCCAGAACGAGCCAAAAAAATTAGGGACGAACGTCATGGTCCGACCAGCTGGATTTCCATTACACTTACTGAAGGCAAATTCCGCCAGGTAAAGAAAATGACTGCTGTAGTAGGTTTTCCTACATTGCGTTTAGTTCGTGTTCGCATAGGTAATGAAAAATTAGAGCATATGAATAGCGGCGAGGTAATTGAGCTTGAAAAATTTGATGCCTAACATCACCAATATTGCAAATTGTTTTTAGAAACTATTTTCCATATCGAAGAAAAAAACAGAAATAATCAAGATTTTGATTATCATAAATAGCTGAAATAAGGCTACTGATTTATCGCTTTAATCACCTATTACCTGATTTCTAAAATTACACTTTTTTATCTAAAAATTGCTATTTGCGAATAATCCTTATTACCTTTCCTTATTATAGTGATAATTGATCTATGTCGACAAAGGATTAATTAAACTCATCAATAGTATTTTTCACTAAATGTCCTACTTGACCATTCTCCGTATTCATCGGCTTCACTATCCGAATCTTTATATACCCCATTTTTATTTATCATATATAGATCAGTCTCCTCCGCACATTCCATATATTCCTCCAAATATAACTTTGTCACTCTTTTGAGTTTCTGGGTTTACAGGGTATCATTGGTTGAACAAGCTAAAATGGATAAAACGGAAAGAAGAGAAAATAAATAATTTTTCATTGTAGTTGTTTCTTTATAGATGCGCAATTCTAAAAATGGTTGTTTCCCAAATAAACTAATTGCAGGTCACCTCTATTATCGGGTAAATTTTGCTTTCAATAAAGCTTAATCTTCCATTTCTGCTACTGCTCCCCCGCTATAACTTCTGGAATCTGCCGCACCATAACGCATGCCGGTTTCAGGATCAATATAAATTCCCATAGCCCTTCCCTGACTGCTTCTTGTATTTATTTCGTGTCCCATTTCCTGGTAAATTCTTTTGGTATCTGGTGAAAATCCCCATTCTTCAAAATACGTGATATCGGGTAACCATTGATGATGAATTCTTGGGGATTCTATCGCTTTAGCAATATCGAGATGATAATCGATGGTATTAAGAATAACCTGAAGTACGGTATTGATAATCGTTCTACCACCGGGGCTCCCAATAGCTAAAACTGTTTTCCCGT
This sequence comes from Zunongwangia profunda SM-A87, assembly GCF_000023465.1. Classification (NCBI taxonomy): domain Bacteria; kingdom Pseudomonadati; phylum Bacteroidota; class Flavobacteriia; order Flavobacteriales; family Flavobacteriaceae; genus Zunongwangia; species Zunongwangia profunda. The sequence continues at coordinate 2,450,274 of NC_014041.1, read as the reverse complement.
CTTTGGCTACAATCACGGGGCTCATACTGGAAAGCATACGTTTCTCTGGTGCAATTAAATTAGGATCCGTACCTATTAATCCTTGGGAATTGGTATACCCGGGAATCGGGTTAAAGTCACCCATTTCATTGTTTAGTAAAAAGCCGGCACCTTCTACTATATATTTAGAACCATAGCTTTGCTCTAAGGTATAGGTAAGCGAGACTGCATTTCCGTCCTTATCTACAACAGATATATGAGTGGTTTCTTTACTTTCGTATTTTAAATGTGCTTTATTGAAATTAGCTGAATCACTCTCTGATGCAGCATCTATGCTTATCGATTGTCGAAGTTTTTCTGCATATTTTTTAGAAGTAAGTTCTTTTAAAGGCATATTAGGATTAAAGTTGGAATCACCTAAATACATGGCTCGATCTGAAAAAGCACGTCGCATCGCTTCAGTCATTAAATGTAAGGAAGTCGCTGAATTTTGGCCAAATTCGGTCATATTAAAGCCTTCAAGAATATTCAGCATTTCTACAACGGCTACCCCACCCGAACTTGGTGGTGGCATTCCTATAATATCATAACCTCGATATGTACCCTTAACAGGTTGCATTTCTTCGGCCTCATATTTGGTAAGATCTTCTTCGGTAATTATTCCGCCATTATTAGCCATAAAATCGGCCAGTAATTGAGCGGTTTTACCTTTATAAAAACCATCTGGTCCCTTCTTTTGGATTCTTTTTAAAGTTTTAAATAAATCTTTCTGAACCAGAATTTCGCCATTTTTATAAAGACTCCCGTCTTCTTTTAAAAAAATGCTGGCCGTACTTGGATATTCTTCTTTATGCGCTTGCACCCACTCGAAAAACCATTGCATATCCTCACTAACAGGATAACCGTATTTCGCTAATTTTAAAGCAGTTTTTAGTAGCTGTTTCCAGTCTAAGCGTCCAAGTTTTTGGTGGGCTTGGTAAAGTCCGGCTACGGTTCCCGGAACACCTACGGCAAGTAATCCATCATGATTGGCATTATCTTTTATCTTACCATCGTCACCAAGGTACATGGTTTCTGTAGCGGCTAAAGGCGCTTTTTCCCTAAAATTAAAGGTGGTTTCTGTCCCATCTTCTCCCCGATATACAAGAAATCCGCCACCACCAATATTACCAGCAGAAGGTAAAGTTACAGCAAGAGCAAAAGCAGTAGCTATAGATGCATCTATTGCATTACCGCCATTGCTTAGTATTTTTGCTCCGGCTTGCGAAGCTAATTTATGACTGCTGGTTACAATACCTTTATCTGTAGAAACAGGAATACGCCCGCTTTGTGCAAAAGCTGAACACAATGGCGCAAAATATAGAATGACAAGAAATAATGGAGTAAAGATTTTATTCATAGGTTTAGGAATATCATTAAAAACCTAAACCTAGTCAAATTGTATATTATTAAAAAGAATTTTTTTTACTGAATATCAGTAATTTGTAACAATGCTTACTTTCTTTATTCCACTCCGATAGCCAGGTGACGCCATTTCATTATATAATCCATAATGGCTGGATATTCAAAATCTTTCAATCAAAGTGTAAATTGCGGTCTATAATCAAATGTTTTCCCAAAAAACCGGAAAGTTTCCTTTGCTTTTAGTGTTGCTTTTTGAGTTTCTTCTTCTGAAAATTCCCTGGAATTCACTTTTTTCATAAACTCTTTCCAGCCCTGTACATTTTTACGCTCGCCGTTAAAGAAGTGATGCGTACCAATGGAAGCTAAATTTTTACAATGTTGAAGTTCTTTAGCTATCAACATTCCGCCCATGGCAGAACCTTCTAAAACATAAGCAGCTCCTAAAGCTTCAATACTATCATTGCAATAAAAATCATCCTTAAAATAAGCTAATGGCGATTTAAAATCAATATCAAGTATCCTTAAGTCTTCCGCCAAACGCTGGCTTTTATCCGTACTAAATTCAGGCTCAAATCGTTTTATTTCGTCTTCCACTACCTTGTAGGCCAAATAGTTTTGGAGTAATAATAATTTATATTCTTCCAACGTAATACTGTGATCCATGATCAAGCCTGCAGTATTATCTTTTTCGATTTCTTTATGTAAAACCGATGTTTGATCTCTAAGCGTCTGCAGCATCATTTTTCTCGAGGGTTATGCTTTCTATATTGGCTCTAATTTTATTAAGGCTTAAGCGTTGCTCTTCATTTTCGGCATTAATCTCATCCAGATATTGATAAATTTGATTTACCGCGATCTTATTACGACGTATTTTTTCACGAAGTTCTTCCTGTTCGAGCATATTAAACACTACTTTTTTAAGTAATGGCTTTAATTTTTCTCCCAGGTTATTCATATGCTTTTTCAATATAAAACCAGAGGCACCAGATAAAATAGTATTTGCGGCAAGTTCGTCGTCATCTATGGTTCCCGTAACAAATATAAACGGAAGGCTGCTGTCAAACTCTTTAACCAGCTTTAGAATATCCAATCCCGTACAGGTGGGCAAATTATAATCTGATAATACAACATCCGGAACGAAATTGTGTAGTTTATTCTTACAATCCTCTACATTATCTACAAGTTTAATTTCAGGATTTTCTACAATTTTATGAATCTGCATCGTGATAAGATCGGCATCTACCTCATAATCTTCTACCAGCAATATTTTCAGTGCGGTCTTTATCATTTAAAATTTTTGGTTTTTTAGCGGCGAAAAATACAAAATATATTTTTAATTCTCTCTAATCTTCAATGTCCGGCAGGCTAAAATAAAAAGTAGAGCCTTCGCCAGGAATTGTTTCTACCCATAACGCCCCCTTATGTTTATCTACCACTTTTTTAGCAATCGAAAGTCCTATTCCAGAGCCTGTAAAATCGTCGGTAGCGACCCGTGAAAAGACTTCAAAAATTTTGTCCTTATGTTTGGGATCAAATCCTACGCCGTTATCTTTGATAAAATAAATAACTTCGTCTTCTTGCTGATCAAAGCCTATTTCAACTACCGGATTTTCTTTTTTTCCGCTATACTTTAAAGCATTGGAAATAAGATTGTTTACTAATTGTGAAATCATCCTGCGATCGCCCATAATCTTGGGTAATTTTTCAGCGATTTTTATAGTGGTTCTTGGGTAATTACGTTCAGCATTTTGAGCATCGAGTGCATTTTCCACAATTTGCTTCATCGATAATACCTGTTTAGAAAGCTGTGTTTGCCCTACCCTGGAATAGGATAGAATATCATCAATAAGCGTATCCATTTCAGACGCAGATTTTACGATGGTATTTACGGCCTTTTGGCTGTAACCATCCAGCCTGTCCATATAATGATCCCTAAGAATCCTGGCATAACCATCGATTCCCCGCAAGGGTGCCCGAAGATCATGAGAAACACTATAACTAAAAGTTTCAAGTTCTTTGTTGGCTTCTAATAGTTGCTCATTAAGACTATCTATTTTATCTTTTTGTTGCTTGACTAAAACATGAACAATACTTTCTCTTAAAGTGCCTACTGCCTCAAAATCATATTCCTCCCAGGCTTTAGCAACCCCTGCTACTTTTTCTGTCCAACGCTCAAAAGATTTCCTTGGGGTTAAATATTCCACTCCATCTTTTACGTAAGCTTTTTTCTCTGGATTTCCTCCCCAGCTTACAGTCTCTTTAGCTTCAGGTCTAAACCACATGATGTAATTCCCATCCTGTTCCCCTATTTGTACACTAAGAATCCCAGAAGCCTTATTTTTATAATCTTTAGCTTTTGGGTATATAGATAACAGTGATTTTGTTGAAAAATATACCTCTTTTTCTGCTAAAATTTCATCGCATAATTGCTTTATTTCAGTTCTTGTGGGTGTAACTCCAGCCAGATAAATCTCACCATCCATCACCAAAGCTCCACCGCTACATTCGATAATATCAGTAAATTTAGGGTCAAAACGATATAGCGCATCTGCGATATTCTTAATTGATGTCATTTGCAACACCAATTTCTTTCTAACCTCATCTGACTTAGCGGTGTTTTCTAAAAAGGTTTTGGTGGTCTTTAAGGCCAGTTTATTAGAAAAAACCTGTGTTAAAAACAAACAGGATTGCCGCTGATGATAATTAATAAATTTAGGAGAGTAATGGTGGCAGGCTACCAGTCCCCACAATTCACCATTCAAAACAATCGCGGCCGTAAGTGAAGCTCCCACCTTCATATTCTGCAAATATTCAATATGAATCGGGGATACCGCTCTTAACTCTGAATTCGAAATATCCAATGGCTGTCCGGTTAGCGGAGAAATTTCAGGAGTTATTGGTGATGCTTTATAATGCACATCACTAATAATTCTTACTCCCTGTTTCATAAAAATTTCCCTGGCAGGTTTAGGAATATCGGTTGCGGGATAATGCAATCCAAGCCAGCTTTCCAGTTCAGGTTCTTTTACTTCAGCAACAACTTCGCCATTCCATTCTTCATCAAACTTATAGATCATTATCCGATCGTAATCGAACAAATGTTTTACCAGCAAAGCAGCCTGTTGGCACATCTCGTTTACTGATTCAGATTCGTCTAATTCAGTTAAGATTTTAGTAAGCTGTTCCTGAAAACGAATAGGATCTATGGATTTACCTGAAGGTTCCACATCTATAATAAGATGATCACCGGAAATAGACGGAATACATAAAAATTTTTGCTCTCCTATTTTCAGTTTTTCGGGCAAAAGAGATTCATCATTTCTAAACTTCTTTTTAAAAGACTTTGCCACTTTTTTGGATAAAGCCTGTTTTAAAGGCAACCCTAAAACATTGGCATGTGGAATTCCCAGAATGTCTTCAATATTTTCACTGCATTGCGAAACATGGAAAGAATTTAAATCACAAACAACTATAACACCATGTTCCTGCGCTTTACCTATAATATGTATAGGTTCCCTGTCACAATTTGTGATATTTACCTGTTGTGCGCTATAAGCAGTTTTACTCATTTACTTTGCCTTGATTTTAAAATAGAAAGTACTGCCCACTCCTGGTTGCGAATCTACCCAAATAGAACCGCCATGTAAGATCACAATCTTATGCACATGCGCCAACCCAACACCGGTTCCTTCATACTTTTCTTCTGTTGGTACCCGGTTAAAAATGGTAAATATATTTTTCTGATCTTCCTCTGAAATTCCTATACCGTTATCCATTACAGAAAACACCCAGTATTCATCTTCCTGATAAGCAGAGATCCGAACTTCAGGAGTCTTATCTTTTGCACAGTATTTTAAGGCATTACTTAAAAGGTTTTGAAATAAAAGTCGCATTTCGACTTCATAGACCATTAATTTAGGCAGACTTCCAATATGCACTTTTGCATTGGTATCTTTTATTCGCTTGGTAAGGTCGTATCTTACAACTTCTACAAGCTCGCGCGTATCCACCATTTTCTTCTTGGTATTTCTACCAATTCTGGAATGCTCTAACAGCGCTTTTATCTGAGCTGATAATCGATCTGAAGCTTCATCGATATACTGGATATAGTCTTTGCCTTTTTGATCTAACTTATCTGAATAAATTTTACCCAGGATATCACTACCAAACTTAATGGTACTTAAAGGTTCCTGAAGGTCATGAGAACAAATAGAAACAAACTGTTCTAAATCATGATTCGCTCTTTCCAGATCCTTTTTTTGGCTTTCTAATTCTTCCTGTACCTGTTTCAATTCTGAAATATCGACACAGGTAAACCTGTTGGTTATTCCATTACCATTTTCATCAAGCTCTACGGTAGAGTTCATGATTACCGGAACAATTTTTCCATTTTTGGTCACCATCTCCTGCTCTACATTTTTAAGCTCCCCTTTTTCCTGGAATAACTTATTAAGTCGTAAAGCTTTTAGTTTAGATTCATCTTCGTAAAGTTCGAATATCGGTTTCCCTATAATATCCTCTTTAGAATCATATTCCAATTTTTCTACCGCTTCCTGGTTACACTGTACAATTTCTGAAGTTTTTGGATCTACACTAAAATGCAATACCGGGTCCTCTTCATAAAAAGATTTAAAACGACGTTCACTGGCCAACAATTTATTTTTTGCCTTCTGCAGGGATTCGATATCCACAAAGGTAATTACAATACCTTCCGTATTATCTTCTCCATTTCTAAAAGGAGAAATTCGCTGTAAGTAATTTCTTCCTTCTTTAGAAAGAATATTGCGCTCTAAAATTTTACCGGTTTCCATCACTTTATTGCAGCGATCTACCAGACCTTTCCCTCTATTTACTCCAAAATTAGTTGTGAAATTATCGATAGGTCGACCAATATCACTATTTATTAAACTAAAATGCTTTTTAATAGCTGGAGTAAATTTTCGGATTCTCAGGTCACTATCCAAAAAGATCGTACCAATATTTGTACTTTCCAGAAGATTATTCATATCGGCATTAAGTTGTGCCAAATCATCCATCTTCTGGATATTCTCGGCATTTACCGTATTGATTTCTTCGTTGACGCTTTGCAGTTCTTCATTGGTACTTTGTAATTCTTCATTAGAAGCCAGGAGTTCTTCATTAGCTGCCTGCAGTTCTTCATTGCTGGTTTCGATCTCTTCCAAAGAAGTTTGCAGTTCTTCTTTGGTTTTTTTCAGTTCCTCTTCAAGCTCGACTATATATTCCTGAGTTCTACCACTTATTGTTATCTGTTCAACCTCTATAGTATCTTCTTCCTTTACTTCTTTTTCAATAAAAGTAAGTACAAAATTACTTTCATTATCCAGGTTTTTCGGCTTAAAAGGCTTAACTACAATATCTAATTTCATCACGACTCCATTAGCTTCTTTAACAATAGCGTCATGATAAACTACCCTTTTCTTTTCCTTTGCCGATTTTTTGGTGGTCGATTGCACTACATGCTTAAGATCTTTATTAAGCATTTCTATTAAATTAGTAGTGAATCCAGAGACAGGAAGGTTAGCGTACTTTCTAAATTCACCAACTGCTTCCATGATATTAAATTCTGAATCTACATATACACTTGCAGCACCAAACTGCTCCATAATAGCCTCGTTAAGCTCATTTACAAACTTTTGCTTACTGCTATTATAGGTGCGATTATCGCTATTTCTAGGCTTATGATGTTTTTCATCATGATCATTGATCCTGCCGGCTGTAGGTCTTAAATTTTTGGTTCTGATTCTAGCTCTTGGATGTACGTTTCTAAAGATTTTCCATTTTCTGCTAATATCTTCAAAAGAATCCCTGTGCGAGGTTATGGTTTCACTGGTTCCTAATACCAAAAAGCCATATTCTTTAAGGGCGTAATGTAAAACGTCCATGGTTTTCTTCTGGATAGTAGATTGAAAATAGATAAGAAGATTACGGCATAATACCATATCCATATTACTAAAAGGCGGATTTTTAATAATATTATGTTTAGAGAAAATGACCATACGCCTAATTTTCTCTACAATCTGGTAGCCTTCCGGTTTTTTGATAAAAAACTTCTTCAGAAATTTATCTTCTACGTTAGCGACCACACTTTCAGAATAGATACCAGCACTACCTATATCCAAATGCTCTTGTGAAATATCTGTAGCAAAAATTTTTATTTCGAGCATCTTATCCTGTCGTTGCATTTCCTCATGCAGTAACATGGCCAGAGAATACGCTTCTTCTCCCGTACTACAAGCTACATCCCAAATTTTAAGAATATCATTATCTTTTTTAGACTCTATAAGTTCTGGGATAATATCATCTGCGATAATTTCCCAAACTCTTTGATCTCTAAAAAAATTAGTTACCCCAATTAAAAACTCCCGATACAGCATAGGGATTTCATCATCATTGTGTACCAGCATGTCGTAATATTCTTCCAAACTACTACAGCCTCCTACGTTTACCCTTCTTGCCAGTCGGCGGGCTAAAGTAGAATATTTATACTCCCTAAAATCAAGACCTGTTTTTTCATCAATAAGATGAAGGATTTTAGATAGCGTTTTCTGGTCGAATTCCACATCGTGGTTTTCGATATCAAAAACCATTGGTGCATTAATAAATTTACGCAGTTCCTCCCCCATTTCCTCAACGGGTAAAATATAGTCTACCAAACCGGTCTGGATAGCGCTTTTTGGCATTCCATCAAACTTGGCCTGTTCAGGATCCTGAACCATCACCATACCGTCTCTATCCTTTATGGCTCTTATGCCGCGAGTACCATCACTACCAGTTCCGCTTAGTATTACTGCAATTGCTTTTTCCTTCTTGTAACTGGAAAGGGACTCTAAAAACATATCTATAGGTAAATTAAGATGTGCCCGCTCTGGTTTCTCAACAAGCTTTAGGCAGCCATCTTCTACCAGAAGATTGCATTTAGGCGGAATAAGATAAATGGTTTTTTCTTCCATTTGCATTCCCTCCTTAATCTGTTTGATAGGAAATTTGGTTGATTTTGCCAACAATTCTCCCATCATACTTTTATAATCTGGAGAAAGGTGTTGAATCACCACATAAGTATTATTATCTTCTTCAGGAATACCAGTAAAAAATGCTTTTAAAGCTTCCAAACCTCCAGCACTTGCCCCCACAGCAATAATCCTGGATTGTGCATTTTCATGTTTTCTAGTTTTCTCCTTTGGTGTTAGTTTATTGTTTCTAGTCATTTATTCTTTGGGAAGTAGTTAACACGTGTAAAGGCCAAATATATCGGATAAATTACATATTTAATACTACAAATGCTTTTAAAATGCACGGTATCCACAAGATTTTAAGTAAGCACTCCAATGAAATTCTGCCAGCTTAACAGTTTATTTTTGTCAGTTAGGCAGGTATAGAAAATAACTATACCTCATAAGAATATTCAATACCTAACTTTAATGCGATATTATTATTTATTTTATTAAGAAACATTAACACACTGATATTCTTCGTACTTTAGGGGGAAACCATGCTATATAGCTATATAATCCTACTTATATGCCCCTATACCATTCCAGCTGACAGCTAATCTTAGCCTATATTTTTACAATTCTTTAACCGTAATTGAGATTTTGTTAAAATAAATTCAGCTTATATTAAATGCGTTTAAAAATCATAAGAGTAATATTTTTTTTGGCTCGCATGGTCTTTGAACACTAAGTAGAAAGTTTAACTAAATAATTGTGGGAATCCACGACAACAAAATTGAAAAACACAGAAATGAAAGTATTAGTTATTGGAGCAGGAAATATGGGACTTACTTATGCCGAAGGAATGGCAAAAAGCAGTCTTTTAAATCGAAGGAATCTTATGATCTTCGATAAATCTGCTGAAGTTATTACCGACTTAAGTAAAGTAGACCATTTTGATGTTTTCGATAAAGTAGATCATTGCCTGCCTCAGGCAGATATAGTTTTTCTAGCTGTAAAGCCTTATCATATAGATAGCTTATTTGAAGAAATAAAGCCAATGGTGAACGATGAACAAATTTTTGTTTCCCTAATGGCGGGAGTAACCATAAAAACAATTCAGGATGGTTTAGGAGTTAAAAAAGTTGTTCGTTCAATGCCTAACCTTCCTGCCCAGGTAGGAAAAGGGGTAACATCTTATACCGCTGCAAAAGAAGTTTCCAGAGTAGAACTACTAATGGTTAGAAATCTTCTGGACACAACCGGTGAGTCAATTAAAGTAGAAAATGAGAATTTTATAGATGCCTCTACAGGAATTAGTGGTAGTGGACCGGCCTATGTATTCTATTTTATGGGATCCATGCTGGAGGCTGCACTAAAAATGGGATTTTCTGAAAATGATAGTAGAGTACTGGTAAGTCAGACTTTTGAAGGCGCAGTTGAACTATTTAATCAACACGATCTATCACCAGACACCTGGATGGAACGTGTTGCTTCTAAAGGAGGAACAACTCGTGCAGCTTTAGATTCTATGGACGATAATAACGTTAAAGAACTTATTAAAGAAGCTGCATACGCCGCATTTGACCGTGCAGTAGAACTTGGAGAAGGTAAATAATCTACGAACTAACACTATCAAAATTAATAATGGAAAATAAGAAAAAGAGAATCGTTGTAAAAGTTGGAACTAATGTAATGACCAACAAAGACAATAGAATTTTAGGTCCAGTACTGAAACATTTAGTAGAACAAATAGCAGAGCTTTACGAAGAAGATGTAATGACCGTTTTGGTCTCTTCTGGATCTGCAATCGCCGGTAAAGAAATTCTTGGTGAAATTAACATCACAGATGCTTCTAAAAGAAGACAGGTGTATAGTTCAGTAGGACAACCAAGAATGATGAGGCATTATTACAGCATTTTTCATGATTATGGGATGCGTTGTGCACAGGTGCTTGCCACCAAAAGAGACTTTAGCCCCGGAATTCATAGAGAAAATATGATTAATTGCTATGAGTCTTTACTTTCTGAAGGAATCATTCCAATCGCGAATGAAGATGATGCTGTTTCAGTAACCATGTCTATGTTCTCTGATAATGACGAATTAGCAAGTCTTGTGGCCGAATTAATTGGTGCAGATTCATTAATTATCCTTAGTGATACTGACGGACTATACACCGGGCACCCAGATGATGACGATTCAGAAAAATTAAATAAAGTTCAGGTTGATCAGAATGTAGAAAAATATGTCCAACAATCTGATAAAGGAGAAGGTGAAGGCCGTGGCGGCATGGAATCTAAAATTAAAATAGCAAAAGAAACCGCTGCTAAAAATATCACCACTTACATCGCTAACGGAAAGCGACAAAATGTGATTCTGGATATTATGAATGGTAAACCTGTAGGAACCAAATTTACATCCTAATCCCATTTAAAATAAACCAAAGAACTTAAACCCGATAACGGGAAATTAACTAATTAAAAACTTAAAGAAGAAAGAATGATACTTTTAAATTCAGATAAAAAAAATAATGTTTTGAAATCCATGATGCGAATTCTGGACGAAAAACGCGAAGCCATTATTACCGAAAACAAAAAAGATCTTGAAGCTTTTGGAGAAGGAGATCAGGCCATGTACGACCGTCTTGTTTGTGACGATAAAAAAGTAGATGGTATGATCAATTCTGTAAAAGAGGTGATGGAGCAGGAAGATCCTGTAGGTAAGACTATTGAGCATAGAAAACTTGATACCGGGCTGGACATCACTAATAAAACCGCTCCTTTCGGAAATATCATGATTATTTACGAATCCAGACCGGATGTTACCATAGAAGCTGCTGTACTTGCTTTTAAAGCAAATAATAAAATATACCTTAAAGGTGGTAAAGAAGCGATAAACAGTAACAAAATTCTGGTAGAGTGCTGGCACGAAGCGCTTAAAGAGAATGATCTAAGTTCAGACTGGATCGAACTATTACACTTAAGCCGCCCAGAAACTCAAGAATTTCTAAAAAATCCACCAGTGCAGTTAGATCTAATTGTACCTAGAGGTGGGGAACGGCTTATTGGCTTTGTAAAAGAACATGCCACAGGCGCCGTTCTTGTAAGCGGTAGAGGAAATAACTTCCTTTATGTTTCAAAAAATGCAGATTTTGAAACTGCTAAAAAAGTAATGCTAAATGCCAAAATTGATAAGATTTCCGGTTGTAATGCATTAGATAAAGTTCTTGTAGATGTTAATCTACCAGATTACGAAACTAAATTAAAAGAGCTACAGGAAATGTTCAAAGAAAATAAAGTGAACATATTAGTAGATGAAGAGGTTAAAAAAGTACTTAGTGACGAAGAAGAAGTTCCATCTGAATCTACCTGGTACGAAGAGTTCTTAGCTATGAAAATTGTTATTGGTAGTATCGACGGTTTAGATGCGGCTATCGAAAAGATCAACAAATATTCTGGCGGACATTCGGCTTCTATAATTACTAAAGATAAAGATGAAGCTATCCAATTTATGGAGCAAGTAGATAGTGCAGCCGTATACCATAATGCTTCTACCAGATTTACAGATGGTGGACAAATGGGGGTAGGCGCCGAGCTTGCCATAAGTACAGATAAGCTACACCATAGAGGGCCGCTGGGCTTAAAACAGCTTACTACAAATAAATATTATGTGCTGGGAGACGGGCATATAAGAGCATAATTTTCAATTGATATTAAAACTAAAAAAGGGTGACTTGATCGTCACCCTTTTTTAATGTTTAAATTTGATAAAATAAAAACTAAAATGTAACTATTTTAGTTTTTAATAGTCCAATAAGAAAGATAAAAACAATATGAAGAAAATAGTGTATGCCGCTGCCTTACTGGCAAGCTTGTACTCTTGTAAAACAACACAAAACCTAAGCTCTAAAGATCAGCCTATTATCACCACGATTGATCTGGTTAATGTTACCGATGACAAAGTAAAGGTAAGTGTGGACCCCGCTAAAATTACTACGGAAGAAATTAGCTTTTTTATTCCTAAAACCGTTCCCGGCACCTACTCTACCGACAATTATGGAAGGTTTATTGAAAACTTTAAAGCCTACGATTACGATGGTAATGAGTTAACGTTTACACATCAGGATGATAATACCTGGACCATCAGCAATGCCAAAGCTTTGGATAAGGTGAGTTATGAAGTTAATGACAGTTATGATATTGAAGGTGAAAATGATGTATTCTCACCTGCAGGAACCAATATCGATGCTGATAAGAATTTTATGCTGAATTTGCATGGTTTCGTAGGATATTTTAGCAAACTTCAGGAAGAGCCCTATCGTATAGAAATCCTTCGTCCAGATAATCTTATTGCGGGAACTTCTTTAACTCCTACTACAAAAGATGAAAATCCAGATGATAACTTTAGCACAGATACCTACACTGTAGGTCGTTATTTTGAAGTGACCGACCATCCTATCATGTACGCAAAACCAGATACTACAAGTTTTGACGTTCAGGGAATGAAGGTGCTTTTAGATGTCTATTCGCCAACCGGAAAATTTTCTGCTCAGGATATCAAACCGGGTATCGAGAAAATGATTTCTGCTCAGAAAAAATTTTTGGGAGATATAAATGATACCGAAAAGTATGCAATCTTATTGTATTTATCAGATCTTCAGAAAAAAGATGCACGTGGTTTCGGGGCCCTGGAACATCATACCAGTACTACGGTTGTGCTCCCAGAAACCATGCAAAAAGCGCAATTGGATGAAAGCATGAAAGATGTGGTTTCTCATGAATTTTTTCACATTGTAACACCACTTAGTGTTCATTCTAATGAAATCCATTATTTTGATTATAACGATCCTAAAATGTCTCAACATCTTTGGATGTATGAAGGGGTTACCGAATACTTTGCGAATCTCTTCCAGATTAATCAGGGATTAATTTCCAATCAGGACTTCTATGATCGTATGTCTGAAAAGATCGCATCTTCAATGAATTTTGATGATACGGTTCCATTTACTGTAATGAGTGAAAATATACTTACAGATGAATATAAAGACAGTTATTACAATGTATACCAGAAAGGGGCCCTAATCGGTATGGCCTTGGATATTCGTCTAAGGGAATTAAGTGATGGAAAAATGGGAATTCTTGATCTTATGAAAAAATTAAGCAAGAAGTACGGAAAAGATAAACCCTTTAATGATGAAGATCTTATAGGTGAAATCGTAGCATTAACCTATCCTGAAATTCAGTCATTTTTCGACCAGTACGTGACTGGAGAAACTCCAATCCCTTATAATGAGTTTTTCGCGAAGGTTGGCTTAGAGGAAAAATCAAGTATGATCAACACCGGCTATTTCTTAAACGGCCAGGTTCCTTATATTGATGGTGATCCTGCTTCAGGAGAACTTTTCTTTAGAAAAGGAATTGGATTTAATACATTTCTTGAAAAACTTGGCGTTGAAGGTGGCGACATTATAAAAACAGTTAATGGTACCGAGTATACGATCAAAAATGTATATGGCTTAATTACAAGTTCACAATCATGGGAAGAAGGATCTGATATCGAAATTGTAGTAGATCGTGACGGTGAAGAAATAACATTAACCGCTAAAGCTTCACAACCCAAAGTTGAAGAAACTTCGATTACCGAGATGGAGCTACCCGCTGATAGCCCAAAAGTGAAATTAAGAGAAGCATGGCTTAAAAATTAGGCATTCAAAATCAAAAACCTCAATTAGGTTTTAAAAAAAGCTGCTTAAATGCTTCCTAATTATCCCGATGAGATAATTTAAAGAAGTATTTAAGCAGCTTTTTTATTCCATATAATTCAACTAAATTACCAACCAACTAACCAAAATCAAAATGCTATGGAAATCCCGATCTTACAGGATATTGTGGTTATTCTGGGATTGTCGGTATTAATTATCCTTGTTATCCAAAAGATAAAAATCCCGAGTATTTTAGGCTTTTTATTAGCGGGGATTATTGCCGGCCCACACGCATTTAACCTTATAAGCAATAGTCATGAGGTTGAACTGTTAAGTGAAATTGGGATCATTTTCCTACTTTTTGTGATTGGGATTGAACTGTCATTAAAAGGCCTCGCAGCTATTAAAAACACTATTTTTATTGGTGGAGGTTTGCAGGTGGGAGGAACCATATTATTTACTACTTTGGCTTCACAACTTTTAGGTTTGCCCCTAAATACTTCTATATTTCTGGGATTTCTGTTTTCTTTAAGTAGTACCGCAATTGTGCTAAAACTTTTTCAACAGCGTGGTGAACTTACCTCGCCGCATGGGAGGATAAGCATTGGGATCCTGATATTTCAGGATATTGTTGTAGTACCTATGATGCTACTAACCCCCATATTAGCAGGAAAAGCCGATAATATTTTAATGACTATTGGAATCTTGATAGGTAAAATTGCCCTGGTGTTGGTTGTTATTTTGCTCCTTGCCCGCTATGTAGTGCCTAAAGTGTTGGGGTGGGTCGTAAAAACCAAAAATCAAGAACTTTTTATTCTTACAGTTGTGGTTTTTTGCTTTGCTATTGCCTGGCTCACCAGTTCTGTTGGCCTTTCTTTAGCATTAGGTGCTTTTTTCGCCGGTCTTATTATCTCTGAGTCTGATTACAGTCATCAGGCCACCGCAAATGTGCTGCCTTTCCGTGAGATCTTTATCAGTTTCTTTTTTATCTCTGTAGGTACACTTTTAGATTTAGGCTTCTTTTTCGATAATGTAGGCTATATACTTTTACTGGTGCTGGGAGTTGTCTTACTTAAAATGCTGGTGATAGGAATTACCGTTTTAATCCTAAAATATAAACCAAGAACGGTTTTTATAACCCTATTTAGTTTATTTCAGGTAGGGGAATTTTCCTTATTACTATCGGGCGTAGGCCTGGATAATGGTTTATTACCAGAAAATATTTACCAGTATTTTCTTGCTATATCGATCTTAAGTATGGCGCTTACGCCATTTCTAATAATGAATTCTTCAAAACTTACCTACGCTATTCTTAAAGCTCCTATCCCTTCTGCAGTAAGGCATCGTTTATCAAATATAAAAAAAACTACAAATACAGACGAGCAGTATTCTGAAGAGAATTTAAGTGATCATATCGTGATTATTGGTTATGGAACTAACGGAGAAAACATCGCTAAAGCCGCCCGTAGTGCCGATATTCCTTATGTAGTCGTAGATATAGATCCGGATTCTTTTGAGAATGCCAAGAAAAACAAAGAACCTGTTGTTTTTGGAGATGCAACCAATTCGTTAATTCTAAAACATATTCATATTCAGGAAGCTCGTGTAGTAGTTATCGCTATTTCTGATGCTGCAGCGACTAAAAAAATTATAAGTACCATTCGGTTATTTACACAAACGGCATTTATCATTGTTAGAACACGCCAGGTGAAGGAAATTGAAGAAAATTTACGCGTGGGTGCTGATGAAGTGATTCCGGCCGACTTTGAAACTTCTATCGAAATTTTTACCCGGGTGCTTAAAAAATACCTGGTACCTTATGACGAAATTGTTGAATTTACCAGTAGTATTCGATCTGCAGATTACGAAATGCTTACACGCCTAAAAGATAAGCCCCATAACCCGGCACTCCATCATTTAAATATCCCAAACAAAGAAATTGCAACGCTTAGCGTTCAGTACAAAAACAAAAATATTGTAGGGAAGAGTCTGGAAGAATCTGGTATAGCTAAGAATTACGGGGTTACGGTTCTCGCCATAAAAAGAGATACCCAATATTTAACAGAGATCACACCACAAACCAAGATTAAACGTGGCGACCTTATATATGTATTTGGCAATCCTTCAAATATTAATCATTTAAATAGTTTGCTTACGGTTTAAAACAATATGAGCTTTATTGAAAAAGACCAACTTATAAAAGCCAAGTATTCTTAACTTTATCAAATTTTAGGCTTTATTTTTTAGAAAGTCAGGGCTGTGTAAAAGAAAACTATGAATTTACATTTAAAGTGCTAAAACTAAGCTAAGATGCACGGCTAAAAGACTAAAGAATTGTAATTTGCTGTGCAAAATAAGCTAGCAGTTAATGTCTATACTACCCGAGAATTTTACACGCTATCGTAAATTTTTCAGTTTTATGCTGAAATATGCTAATAGTGATCTTTTTAAGAAAACTACAGCGAATGCGTTTGATGATGCTACCAGTGAAAACAAAAATCAGGATAACTTTGATCGTTCTCCCGAAGAATTGGTAGAAGATTTAAAAAATATGGGACCTACCTATATTAAATTAGGGCAATTACTTTCTACAAGACCAGATTTATTACCTGATGCTTATCTTAAAAAACTGGCAACCTTACAGGATGATGTTACACCAATTCCTTATGAAGAGGTACATAAGATTGTAGAAGAAGACCTGGGCACCCGTATTTCTAAAGCCTTTGATACTTTTGAAGAAAAACCAATCGCCAGCGCCTCTATTGGTCAGGTGCATTATGCTACTTTAAGAAGCGGCAAACCGGTAGCCGTTAAAATTCAGCGTCCCGGAATTAAACGTAAGTTTCTGGATGATATGGATACGCTCCAGGAAATGGCAGAACTTGCGGTTAAACACTCCAAAATCGCTAAAAAATATGCGATAGATACCGTTTTAGCTGAATTACGACGTATCTTATTAAATGAACTTGACTATTCAAAAGAGCAGCAAAACCTTATTACGCTTAAAGAAAACTTACTCCCATACAACTACCTTATCGTACCGGCACCGGTTCCCGATTATTGTGGCAGTAGGGTGTTAACCATGGATTTTATCGACGGAAAGAAAATAACCTCTCTTTCCCCGCTTAAGCAACTAGAAGTAGATTATGCTCCAATGGTCGATCAACTTGTAGAAGCTTATTTACAACAGATCATTAACGATGGTTTTGTACATGCAGATCCTCATCCCGGGAATATACAGTTTACAAAAGATAGTAAAATTGCGCTTATCGATCTTGGCATGGTGGCTAACTTTACCAGCCACATGCAAGAATGCCTGCTTCAGCTTTTAATCGCCATTAGTAATAATAATGGCCCGGAGACAGCTCATATTATCATTAACATGAGTGAGACCGATGAAGACAGTGATCTGGCCACCTTCAATAAAATGATTAGTGACATCATTATGGAAAGTGAGAATAGCCCGGCAAAAGAATTACAAACGGGAAGATTGCTTATTCAGTTAAATCGTTTGGCTGCAGAAACCGGAATCCATATGCCTGTTGAAGTAAATATTCTGGGTAAAATATTGTTGAATATGGATCAGATCATTGCTGTTTTAGATCCGGAATTCGATCTTAGGGTCGCAATAAAAAAACATGCTCAGGAAATCATGCAAAAGAAAATGTATGAGGAGCTAAAACCAGAAAATTTCTTTTCCATGCTTCTGGAGTCCAAAAAACTGATAGAGCATATTCCCGAACGCCTAAACAAAATTACCGATAATCTTGCAGAGAATAAATTTAAAGTAAATATAGAGGCATTAGATGAAGAGCGGCTAACCGATGGGTTTCAAAAAATAGCCAACAGGATCACTTTAGGGATTATCATTGCCGCAATGATTATTGGCGCGTCAATGCTTATGCAAATCCCTACAGATTTTGTGATTTTCGGATATCCTGGCTTCGCCATTTTATTCTTTATCCTTGCCGCTTTTATGGGAATTTGGTTAACCTATGTGATTATTTTTAGAGATAATAATCTTAACAATAAAAAATAAAACTCCATTTTTCCAGTTCAATTTGAAATAGTATTTTTCGGAAATTTAGAATTATATAATAATCTGTACTAGCCATTAGCGATCAAACCTTTAGGAATGTATAGTGTAAGGAATAATAAAATACTACATTATTTCAGCTTATTTATAGGCCTGGTGATCCTAAATATCAGTGTTGATTCACCAGATATCAATAAGAAATGGCCTGAAAATCTTAGCTTAAACGACCAGGAAAGTATCGTAGAAATTGTTCTGGAAAAGATTATGGGTTTTGAAAATGCTATTCCCGAATACGAGGACAGTGATAATGAAAGCCATCTCATCAAAAAACACTTTTCGGTGGATCTTTATGTATTAGATAAAAAATCAGAATTTGTTTTTGACGTCGCTCTTCAGAAATTAATAAATTCAGAATATAAGTTTAAATATTACGACTTCTATCCCGAAACTACCTCACCTCCTCCCGAAATTTAGATTTTAATTCTTCATTAAGGGTTTCATTGGCGATCCAGCCAATGCCGGTATCGGTAGATCAATACCCTAAATTTTAAAAGTTTTTCCGAGTAATAGTCTGTAGGGCATGCTAAGCTTCTTGCATTTAAGTCCCAACAAATTTTTTACTAAACAATTGAATTACACTGATCGTGCACTTAGCAAAGATTAGTGATTACCTATTTGAATAAAATCTAAACATATAATGAACAATATTATAAGTAAGCTTATACTTCCTGTTTTACTGGTAAGTACAGGGATCACCGCTCAACATCATAAAGAGCATCCAACCGATAGTCTTCCTGCTAAAGTTTTACATGCTGAACCTTTGTATATCGATTTAATTCGGGATCTGGGAGCCAGGAAAGGAGAAAAAGAATGGAATATTGGTGTAGGACTAACCGATAACGAAAAATATGATGAATATACGGCATTGGTAGAGTATGAATGGGCTCCTATGGATCGATTAGGATTAGAAATCGAACTACCATTCTCCTTTTATTATCCGGGCAGAAACAACTCGGCACCCGGGAGCAATCTAAACAGTATAAAAATGGCCGGGCAATACAGCTTTCTGGTTTCAGAAAAGCATCAGGCCTCTATGGCTATTGGATATATTCAGGAATTTACCATGACACAATTTAATAATTATGGGCGTGGAAAACTTTTTACAGGTTTGGTCTATAATCCGTTTTTAATCGCTGCAAAACGTCTTGGTAGTAATTTTCACTCGCTTATTTATACCGGGCCAGTGTTCGACCATCATTTTAATAACGACAATATTGCCACGATCTGGCAAATCAATTCAAATATTCATTACATGATTCCGGGTACTCGTAACTTTATTGGTGTGGAATTTAATAAAGAAATCTACAATAACACCTTCGATATGACGATTAGGCCACAAATGCGCGTAGACCTAAGCGACAATTTACTAGTGGGGATTGTGACCGGAATCCCGATAGATAAAAATAATGAACGGTTTAGTTCATTCTTAAGGCTTATTTACGAACCTTAATATATTAAACACACAGATTTAATAATAAGGAGTCTTAAAAAAGGCTCCTTATATTTTAAAGAAAATACCTCAGGCCAAATCAAAGAGGCATTTATTAGAAAATTATTTTTTATTTCCAGGCATCCTGATCCCCAATGGAAACGGAACTTTTAATCTCGATTATCGAGTCAATTTTGTATAATTTATCTGCTGTTTTTGTAGAAAATAAGAAATAGCAGTATTTTTCAGTTTTAACCCTAAACAACATAATCACTAATGAAGAAAATTTTTACCCTCATTTGCGCACTTATAACTTTCTCTTCTTTTGCCCAGCAGGTAAAAGTTCCTGTAGATACTACCGTAGTAACCAATCATTCGGTAACCATCAAAGGAAAAAACATCAATTATTCGGCTCAGACCGGGATGCAACCCGTATGGGACGATCAGGGCAATCCTATAGCCAGCCTGTATTACACGTATTATAAAAGAAGTGATATCAAAAATACCGAAAACCGGCCTTTGGTGATTTCTTTTAATGGAGGTCCCGGTTCTGCATCAGTATGGATGCATATTGCGTACACCGGACCAAGAATTTTAAAAATCGATGATGAAGGTTATCCTGTACAGCCCTACGGAATTAAAGAAAATCCATATTCGATTTTAGATGTTGCCGATATTGTCTATGTAAATCCAGTAAATACCGGTTATTCCAGACCAATTCCTGATGCTGATGGTAAGGTTGATAAAAGCAAATTCTTTGGAGTAAATCAAGACATTAGCTACTTGGCTGAATGGCTAAATACTTTTGTTACCCGTGAAAATCGATGGCTCTCACCTAAATATTTAATTGGGGAAAGTTATGGAACGACCAGAGTTAGTGGTTTGGCTTTAGAACTTCAGAACAGCCAGTGGATGTATTTAAACGGTGTTATTTTGGTTTCTCCAACCGAATTGGGAATCGACCGTGAAGGTCCTGTTGAAATCGCAAACCGCTTACCTTATTTCGCAGCTACCGCATGGTATCATCAATTACTTCCGCAAGAATTACAAAGTAAATCTTTAACCGATCTTTTGGATGAAGTTGAAGCCTACAGTATTAACGAATTACTTCCGGTACTGGTAAAAGGCGGATACGCCTCTGAAGCTATTCAAAATACCGTTGCCGAAAAAATGGCATACTATTCCAGTATCGATAAAAAAGTATATCTTCAGAATAATTTAGAATTGCCTATAAGAACTTTCTGGAAAGAACTGAAACGTGAAGATGGCTTTACCGTGGGGCGTTTAGATTCCCGATACTTAGGAATCGATCGTAAGGATGCTGGTGAAAACCCTGATTATAATGCCGAATTAACCTCCTGGCTACATTCCTTTACCCCTGCCATCAATTACTATTTACGGGAAGATCTTAACTTTAAAACTGATCTTAAATACTTTATGTTTGGACCGGTACATCCATGGGATCGAAGTCGCGATAATTCCGGTGAAAATTTAAGACAGGCCATGGCTCAAAATCCTAATCTGGATGTGATGATCCAATCTGGATATTTTGATGGCGCCTGTACTTATTTTAATGCCAAATACTCTATGTGGCAATTAGACCCTAGCGGAAAAATGAAAGACCGACTTTCTTTTAAAGGTTATGAAAGCGGGCATATGATGTACCTGAGAAAAGCTGATCTCGAAACAGCAAACGAAGATATTCGCGAGTTCATTAAAAATAGTTTACCTGCTGCAGGTGCTTCAGCAAAGTACTAAATACCTATTATTCATTAAAAAAGCCTTTCCTGATTTAGGAAAGGCTTTTTTAATATTTCACAATGTGAAATAAATTAAATCCCCTGTTCACTTAACAGAAAGGATTTTAAATCAGCATAATCCTTAATCGAAATTGCTTTCTTTTCTTTCTTTAAAACTTCTTTTATAGCATCCGGAATTTCGATTTCTTTACCAATCGCTTCCTGAACAGTTTCTCTAAATTTACAGGGATGCGCCGTCTCTAAAAAAGCACCTACTTCATCTGGATGTGTCTTAAAATGCTCTTGCAGACCAAGATACCCTACCGCTCCATGAGGATCCATAACATATCCCGTTTCTTTATAAACCGATTGCATGGCTTGTTTAGTTTCCTCGTCATTGTAACTAAAACTGGTAAGGTTTTCTTTTACATTTCCATACTCGTTTTGAAAAAGTTCCAAAATTCTTACAAAATTGCTGGGATTCCCAATATCCATCGCATTCGAAATGGTTGAAACACTTGGTTTTGGCTCGTAATTTCCGGTTTCCAAATAATCGGTTACTGTTCTGTTTGCATTATTAGAAGCAATAAAGTGCTTTATGGAAAGTCCTAATTCTTTAGCAACCATCCCCGCACAAATATTCCCGAAATTACCACTCGGCACAGAAAACACAATATCTTTCCCTTCGGAAGCTAACTGCCGATAAGCTAAAAAATAATAGAACATCTGCGGAAGCCAACGTGCTACATTTATCGAGTTTGCGGAAGTTAACTGTCGCTTGGATTGAATTTCTTCATCTAGAAAGGCCTGTTTTACCATATCCTGACACTGGTCGAAAGCACCATCAATTTCTAAAGCCGTAACATTTTCACCAAGGGTGGTTAATTGTTTCTCCTGAATTTTACTCACTTTACCTTTAGGATACAGGATGACTACATCAATACCTTCTACTCCTAAAAATCCATTGGCAACTGCTCCACCGGTATCTCCCGAAGTTGCAACAAGTACCGTTACTTTTCCTACCTCGTTTTTGGTGATAAAATATCCTAAACTACCTGCCATAAAACGAGCGCCTACATCTTTAAAGGCTAAAGTAGGGCCATGAAAAAGTTCTAAAGTATATACATTGTCCTTCACATGTACTACCGGAAATTCAAAATCTAAAGTTGTAGCGATAATTTCTTTTAGGTCCTTTTCTGGAATTTCATCGCCTACAAATTGTTTAATTGCATGATAAGCGACTTCAGTTTGTGACATATTAGGCAGTGCCGCAAAAAAAGAATCTGGTAATTTTTGGATATGTTCTGGAAAATATAATCCTTTATCTGGAGCAAGACCTCTAATTACGGCATTCTCGAAACTAGAAGAATGAGTTCGATTATTCAGACTAAAATATTTCATGTTTTCTATAAGATTTTAACTCCTTCAGGGTTAATTTTTGATAAATGAAGATCGTAAGTGATACTTTGTTTTTCCATAAATTGAGCAATACTGGATTTTACCTTTTCAGCATTTTCTTCACCACGGCACATGGCATAAACCGATGGCCCGGAACCCGAAATCCCAAAGCCCAGTGCTCCGCTTTCTAAAGAAATAGTTTTAATTTCATCAAAATACGGGATTAAAATTGAACGAATAGGTTCTACAATTTCATCTTTAAGGCTTCTACCTAATAATTCGTAATCGTTCGTATATAAAGCACTTACCAAAGCTCCCAAATTTCCCCATTGGCTCACGGCCTTATCCAAACTAATATTACGTTTGATAATGGCACGGGAGTCTTTGGTTTTCACCTCTATTTGAGGGTGAAGAATCACCACATTCAATTCTTCAGGAGACGGCAAAGATAACACTTCTAACGGCTCATAACTTTTTACCAGTGTAAACCCACCAAGTAAAGCGGGGGCTACATTATCGGCATGGGCATTTCCGCTGGCCAATCGTTCGCCTTCCATTGCAAAAGGTAACAATTCAATATTTTTCAATGGAGCACCTAAAAGCTTATTTACGGCAAAAACAGCACCGGCAGAACTGGCAGCACTACTGCCAATTCCGCTTCCTGCTTTTATTTTTTTATAAATTTCGATATCAAAACCTTCGTTCGATTGTAGCTTTTCAAGCATGGCTTTAACCGCTACACCCGCTACGTTTTGATCAACTTCCAAAGGAAGATCCTGCCCTTCCAGCTTAGTGATTCTAAGTTTATGGAGATCATTTTTTTTAATGATCATCTCGTCCCCAACGTTATCCAGGCAACAGCCCAATACATCGAAACCACAGGAAAGATTAGCTACCGTAGCCGGAGCAAAAACTTTAATTTCTTCCATCGTTATTTTTTACCTATTCGTATAACATCGGCAAAGATTCCAGAGGCCGTAACATCCGCTCCGGCACCTGCTCCTTTTACGATTAATGGTTGCACACTGTAGCGATCTGTAAAAAACAATACAATATTATCGCTACCACTAAGATTGTAAAAAGGATGCGCTGCATCCACTTTTTGTAAGCCTACAGAAGCTTTTCCATCTTCCAACTGGGCGACATATTTTAACTGAGCTCCATCTTTAGCAGCATCTTCGTATATTGCTTTAAACTTACTTTCGTCTTCCTGAAGTAAACTGAAGAAATCTTCATTATTCTCTGTATTCAGGCTTTCTTCAGAAAGGAAGCTTTCATTTTCGATATCGCTAAGCTCCATTTTTAGTCCGCTTTCGCGAGCAAGGATCAATATCTTACGTGCTACGTCTACTCCGCTTAAATCGATCTTAGGATCGGGTTCAGTATAGCCTTCTTCCATAGCCTGTTCTACCGTTTTATAGAATGGTGCAGTTCCATCATAGGTATTAAATACAAAATTTAAACTCCCTGAAAGTACTGCCTGAATTTTATGAATTCTATCTCCAGAAGCAATTAAGTTTTTAAGGGTATCTATAATTGGTAATCCTGCACCAACATTGGTTTCGTAAAGGAAAGACGCTCCGTATTCCCTCGAAAGTTCCTGTAAATGTTGATAATTCACTAAATCATCTGCAGCTGCAATTTTGTTACAGGTGACCACGGCAATAGAATTTGAAAGATATTCTTTATACCACTTGGAAATTTCAGCACTCGCCGTGTTATCGACAAAAATACTGTTACGCAAATTGAATTCTTTTACCTTATTAAAGAAATTATGCTTACTGGCTTTTTCACCGGCATCAAGTAATTCTTGCCATTTGCTTAAATCCAGTCCGTTTTCATCAAAAACCATCGTTCTGGAATTTGATAATCCCAGTACACGAACTTTAAGCCTTAATTTTTCAAGAAGGTATTTTTCCTGCTTTTCTAATTGCGACAAAAGTTTACTCCCCACATTTCCAACTCCGGTAATGAACAGGTTTAGTTCTTTAGACGGCACTTCAAAAAACTGCTCATGTAACGTATTTAGTGCCTTATTAATATCTTTTTTCGCAATCACCGCCGATATATTACGCTCTGAAGATCCCTGGGCAATCGCCCTGATGTTAATATTGTTATTTCCAAGAGCACTAAACATTTTACCGCTTAAGCCGTGGTGACTCTTCATACGATCGCCCACTAAAGCGATAATCGCTACATTTCCTTCTATTTCTACGGGTTTTATTTTCTGATAATCGATCTCTACGGCAAAAGCTTCATCTAAAGCTTCTTTTGCTGCCTGAGCTTCATCACCCTTTACGGCAACACAAATACTATGCTCTGAAGAGGCCTGGGTGATCAATACTACATTGATATTTTCCTGATATAGAGTTTCAAAAAATCGTTTTGAAAAACCAGGAATACCAACCATACCACTACCCTCGATATTCAGCAGTTTAATATCATCTATATGCGTAATGCCGGTAACCCATCTAAAATTTTCTTTACTGGATTTTGAAATTAGCGTCCCCTCATCTTCTGGGGAAAACGTATTTTTTATATGAATTTGAATGCCTTTGTCTAACAATGGCTGTAGCGTTGGCGGATATAGAACTTTTGCTCCAAAATGTGATAATTCCATCGCTTCCTGATACGATATATTTTGAAGTGGATAAGCCTGGTGTACCACATTTGGATTGGCAGTGTACATACCGTTCACATCGGTATAAATAATCACTTTTGCCACATCTAAAGCACCACCAAAGATGGCTGCGGTAAAATCACTACCGCCTCTTCCCAAGGTACTGGGAACGCCCTGTTCGTTTTTAGCGACAAAACCTGGAACTACAAATAAACTAGCATCATTTTCTTTGAAATACTGTACGATGCTTTTATTGGTCTGCTCGTAATTAAGCTGAATCTTTTCATTATTATTCTTACAAACAATTAATTCCCTGGAATCGATTAAAAGCGCATCTGTCGCCAGGCTTTTAAAATATTCAGCTATAATTAAAGAGGATAAAATTTCTCCAAAACTCGAAACCACATGTTTGGTTTTATTGGATAGCTCATTAAGCAAATAAACACCTTCGTATAAGGTTTCCAGTTGATTAAACTCGGTTTTCACCTTGCTTAAAACTCCGCTTTGATTTTGAACGGGAATTAATTCTTTTACCGCATCCAAGTGTCTTTTCTCGTTCTGAGCCAGAATTTCTTTATAGGCTAAATCTTCTTTAGCCGCTAATTCTGCCATTTTTAATAGATCGTTGGTTACCCCACCAAAGGCTGAAAACACAGCAATGGTTTTATCTTGTTGCACATGCTTTTTTACAGTTTCGGCTACAAGTTTGATTCGCTCCGGAGAGGCCAAAGAAGATCCTCCGAATTTTAGAATATTCATAAGAATAATTTAATAGTTTGAAATAAATAGTTTTGAGTTCGTTGTAAAACGTGTGTGAGTGCGGACGGAAAATTATATACATACTACCCCAAAGGGGTAATAATTGTACGAGTAATAATAATAGAAATAGCAACTCCTGTTGTAGAAGTAATGTTTGAATTGCTATTTAATTTAATACTCTTCATTGTTTTCCTTAAAAGATGTTATAAAAGTATAGAAATAAGGAGATATAAAAAACTAAAAACACACATTTGCCGAAAAAATATGAGATTATCATAATTTCATAAAAACAAAAGCCCGATTTTTACCAAAATCGGGCTTTTGTTCCTTTTATTTCAATGGAAATATTACAATCCGCTAATATAACTTCCATAGAGATCATTAAACTGAATCCCTTTTGTATATCGTTGCTTGCTTAGTTTTTTAAATTCCACTAATCCCCAAAGCAAAAATTCCTTTAGAAAATATGTATCGGTCTTCTCCATTTCTGGCTGATATTTTTTGATCAATTCATTTAACGGGCCTACCTCATCTAGCCTTTTCTTATATTCTTCATCCGTAAGATCATCTGGCAGCTCAAAGCCGGTTTGTTCAAAAAACCATTCTATCAGGTCATCATATGGTGTTTTCTCATCTGGTCGTTGCAATTTTTCTATCTTAGGGAAATAATTAGGGAATAAGGTTTTTACCGCATCTCCAAGTAATTGTGTCGCCACGGCGGCAGCTCCTTCCTGCTCCCCTTCGTAAACCAATTCTACTTTACCGGTTACTGAAGGAATTACGCCCATAAAATCACCGAATCGCAACAATGTTTTATCTTCCCCATTTTTTAAAGTTCTGCGCTCTGCCGTACTCAAAAGATTTTCGTACGCTGTGATACTCATTCTGGCACTAATTCCGCTCTTCTCATCTATAAATTCACTCTCTCGAGCTTCAAAACCAATTTGCTCCAGCAGGTCTTTCGCCAGTTCTGGCACATAAACCATATCGGTTTGTCTGGAATCTAACTTAGCTTCTTGCTGAGTAATGGTCTTGGCGATCTCTATAGTTTCAGGATAGTGTGTTAAAATCTGCGAGCCAATCCTGTCTTTAAGTGGTGTTACAATACTACCGCGATTGGTATAATCTTCAGGGTTTGCAGTAAATACAAATTGCATATCTAAAGGCAGCCTTAACTTAAAGCCGCGAATCTGGATATCGCCCTCCTGAAGAATATTGAACAATGCCACCTGAATTCTGGCCTGTAAATCGGGTAGCTCGTTAATTACAAAAATACTACGATTAGCACGTGGTATCATTCCAAAATGAATCACACGATCATCTGCATAACTCAATTTTAAATTGGCTGCTTTAATCGGATCTACATCGCCAATTAAATCGGCTACCGTAACATCTGGGGTGGCCAACTTTTCAAAAAATCGCTCACTCCTGTGGATCCAGATAATAGGTGTTTGGTCTCCTTTTTCTGCGATGAGTTCTTTGGCATATCGCGAAATAGGGTTTAAAGGATCGTCACTAATTTCTGAACCTTTAACCGCCGGGATGTATTCGTCCAAAAGATTGAGCATTAAACGCGCTAATCTTGTTTTAGCCTGCCCGCGTAATCCTAATAAATTAATGTTATGTTTAGATAATATCGCACGTTCTAACTCGGGAATGACAGTATCGTCGTACCCATGAATTCCGGTGAATGAAGCTTCTTTCTTTTTAATTTTTGCAATTAAATTATCACGAAGCTCATCTTTGATGTTTTTACTTTTATATCCTGAAGATTTGAGTTCTCCCAGGGTTTTTACTTTCTCCATATTCATATCTTCTTTTTCTTTTAGCCTCTAATTCTTTTTTTTCTATTGGTTTCGTAATCTTCAAAAATCATTTCTCCAAGTCCTTGAAGTCCGGTATAAAATGCTTTTCCCTGATTTGCCTGTGTAAATTCCCTTATAAACTGCATTAAATAAGGATCTTGTGCAATCATAAATGTAGTAATAGGGATTTGAAGTTTACGTGCCTGTTGCGCCATGTTATAGCATTTATCAACAATATATGGATCTAACCCCATACTGTTTTTATAATAACTGCCATCGCGTTCTCTAATACAGCTTGGTTTACCATCTGTAATCATAAAAATTTGCTTATTGGTATTTCGCTTTCTACGCAAAATATCCATAGCGAGCTTTAACCCATCCACCGTATTGGTATGATACGGCCCTACTTTTAAATAGGGTAAATCTGCAATAGAAACCGGCCAGGCATCATTTCCAAAAACAATAATATCCAACGTATCTTTTGGGTAACGTGTAGTAATTAATTCGGCCAAAGCCATCGCAACTTTTTTTGCCGGAGTGATACGATCTTCACCATACAGGATCATACTATGACTAAGATCGATCATTAACACGGTACTCATTTGAGATTTGTAATGCGTTTCTTCCACCACCAAATCATCATGCGTCATATTAAAATCACCAATACCATGATTAATCTGGGCATTCCGTAAACTTTCAGTCATCGAGATCCGGTCTAAAGAATCGCCAAACTGATAATCCCTAAAATCGCCGGTATGCTCATCTCCACGCCCAACATGACTGGTACGGTGATTCCCGGAGTTTCCTTTTCTCATCTTTCCGAAAATCTGATCTAATGCCTGTTGCCGTATGGCTCTTTCGGTTTTGGCGGTAATCTTTAAATTTCCCGATCCATCACCATCTTCACCACCATCAGGATCCAATTCTTCTTTAATATACCCCTTCTGTTTCAGGTCTTCAATAAAATCGTCAATGGTATATTCGCTGGTCGTAAGTTGGTATTCTTCGTCCAACTGGCGTAACCAGTCTAGCGCTTCATCTAAATCACCAGAAGTATGGGTGATCAATTCTTTAAAGATTTCGAAGAGCTTTTCAAAAGGGGTGATATTAGGTTCCTCGTACTTCTTAAAAACAAAACCCTTTTCCTTCATTTTATCTTTCTTCTTCATACTTTAAAATTACGCTTTTTTCGATAGAATTAAAATTCAATATTTCATAAGTTTAAAAAATGGATCAATTCATCACCAATCCTGTGAGAAATCAGCTTTATTAAGTTATTCTTTTCTTAAATACTTTTAAAATTTCCTGAATAATCAGAGATTTGAAGTTGAAATTGACCGAAAAATTTCCAACATAAAACGAACATCAGCATGGACACCGCTGAAATTATCATACTTTTCCTAAATTTTATTTTTTTAATTCCGACTTTAGCCTCTATTACCCGGTTTGATCAATGGTGGATTAGAGGATTTGATTTTCCCAGAATACAAATTTCAGTTTGTATTATAATTACGCTGATCTTGTGCTTTATAGTCTATGATTTTTCCAAAACATGGCATTATGTTGGAACAATTTTACTTTTCTTAAGTTTGATTTATCAGTGCGTCAAAATATTCCCATATACCATACTTGCGAAAAAACAGGTTATTAAATATAAAGGAAAAGAAGATAACGCCACTATTTCTATCCTGGTAAGCAATGTTCTTACCCCTAATAAGCATCCAGAAAAATTAGTTGCACTGGTTAAAAAAAGACAACCGGATATCCTTTTAACTTTAGAAACAGATAAACGCTGGGAAAATGTTTTAGAAGAGATTGAAGATGATTATAAATATACTATAAAAGTTCCGCTGGATAATCTTTATGGAATGCACTTATACTCGAAGCTAGAGTTGATAGATGCAGATGTTCATTATCTTGTACAGGAAGACATTCCATCCATTCATGGCTATGTAAAACTTAGAAATGGTACCAAATTAAAGATCCATTGTTTACATCCTATGCCTCCAAGCCCTACTGAAAGTTATACCTCTACCAACCGAGATGCTGAAATTTTAATGCTGGGAAGAGATCTTTCTCCGGAAGACCGTAAGGTTTTGGTGTTTGGCGACCTTAATGATGTAGCGTGGTCCAGAACTACGAAGCTTTTTCAACAAATGAGCGGATTGATGGATCCACGTATAGGAAGAGGATTTTTTAATACTTTCCATACCGGATATCGTTTGTTTCGTTGGCCGTTAGATCATGTTTTTCATTCTAAAGACTTTACCTTAATAGAGATTGCCAGGGAAAAAAGTATTGGTAGCGACCACTTTCCTATGTATATAAAATTAAATTATGATCCCAGAGCTGCGGCGGTGCAGGAAGAGTTAGAATTGGAACGCGAGGACGAATTATGGGCTCATGAAAAAATTGAAGAGGCGCATCCTCTAGAAAAAAGCATAAGAATCCCTAAAAAAATTCGTTAATAGATTTCAGTTGTTTTACAACTTCACAATGTTTTACGGTTACGGGTTTTTCAATATAATCAATTACCCTTTGATAGGTTTCTGCCCTACTTCGATCTTTTTGGTCTATGGATGAGGTGACCATAATTACATGAATCTGATCATACAATACATGTTTTTTAATCTTATCTAAAAATTCCCACCCCGACATTAAAGGCATATTAATATCCAGAAAAATAAGATAAACCTTTTCCTTATTTTCCAGATTTTCTGGCTTATTTAAATATTCTAAAGTTTCAAGAGCACTTTTAAAAATGATTGGTTTAGATGAAATTTTGCATCTAGAAATCATTTTTCGTTGCATCATTAAAACAATATCATCATCATCTACCAATATGACTTCCAACATAATGTAGGTTAATATTAATGTTCTACATAGATTTAGGGCAATATAAATCTATTTATAATATGTTTTTTGTGCTATGTTTCGTATCACAGCATCTAAATCCTCGGCGGAATTTAATATATTTTCTAATAAATCCTTAGTTTCTGGAGTACTATTTTCATTATACTTCAATAAATCAATTAAACCCATGATTTTTGCCAAAGGCGCTCTAACCGTATGGGACTGCTCCCAGGCAATTTCCTCTAGCTTGCGGTTTCTATGTTCGATTTGTTTAATATACTCTTTCTGCTGTGTAATATCTTGTTTAGATCCAATAATTCTTTGTGGTATATCCTGTTTATCATAAAGCACATAACTGCGATCTAAAAAAGTTTTATAGCTTCCATCAGCACATAAAAACCGGTACTCTAAACTAAAAAATCTTTCCTTTGCGCGCAGGGTTTTTTCGACCTTATTTTTGATAAATTTTCGATCGCTCTCATGAACCATCTTATACCACCATTTTGTAAAATCCTGTTTTTCTATTTTCCTGGGATCATAACCACAAACTTTATAAAAGCCTTTAGAAATTTGAACCGAATTATTAAGTACATCAAAATCGGTTATAATATCACTGGTCGCTTCAGAAATAATTTCATACCTGGATAAACTTTCTGACAAACGATTTCTCTGCTCTACCAAATCTGTTACATCCCGGCTATTGATAACTATTCCTTCAATGGGCGTATAATTTATTAAGTTGGATAACTTTGTTTCTAAATAACGCCAGTATCCCATCCCATCTTTCACCCGGTAAAATGGAAGGCCTATTTTGCTATTATCCCCATGTTTTATCGACTTTACTACCGTCTTTAAAAATTGCTGGTCTTCCGGATGTATATCATCAAAGAAGTTTCGTTTTTTTAATTTCTCTGGCTTTAATTTTAAGATATTTTCTACGCTTGGGCTAATATAACTATAATTAAAATCACGATCTAGAATCGCTATCAAATCACTCCCCTCCTGCACTAACGATTTAAAACGCTCTTCACTGTCTTTTAATGCCTGTCTTATTTTAATATTTTCGGTAATGTCTTCAGCAATGGTCAAACGAGCTTCCTTTTGATCATAGTTAATTGGTGAACTATAAAAATTCACCTTGATTTCAGTACCGTCTTTCTTTACATAACAGGCCGTGTCGTGCAAAAAATCATCCGTAAATTGCTTGATCAATAATTTTAATTTTTCTTTTTCTTCCCGCGCCCACAAATCACTGGCTTTCATGTTTAGAAACTCTTGTTCAGAATATCCATAATGATCTATTGCCGCCTTATTTACACTTAAATATTTTAAAGTATAGCGATCAATAACCCACATAGGTAATGGTGAGGAGTGAAATAATGTTTTATAATTATCTTCAGATTTACTTATCTGCTGCTTATATTCTTTACGCTTAATCGCAAAATATATACTTCTTTTTAAGGATGGAGGGTTTATTTCAGAAACATGAATGTAATCCTCGATCCCCAGAGCAAAAGATTCATAAGCATGTTCCCTGATTTTGCTGTTAGATATAATTAGGACCGCAAAATCTTGCTGTTGCACAACAAAATTCAAAATCTCTGTAATATCAGTTTCTAAATAGCTTAGCTGGAGTATTAGTATATCAAAATCACAGTTTTCAAAAAGAATTCGCTTAAGGGAGTTAAGACCACTACACTGGGAAATATAATTGTTTGGATATTGTTTTAAAGCACGTAGAATAGTTTCACTTTCTTCTATAAAACCAAAAAGTAGGATATGTACAGGAAGGGATTTATGCATAATTAAAAATGGAGAGTTAAAACCCTGAGTTCTACGTATAAATTAAAAAAGGGCGTTTTAAATTTAAGGTTTTAAAACCAAACTTAAGAATTAAAATATTTAATTTTAGAAAAATTATTTAGCAAGACTGAATATTTAAGAATAATGACTGATAATTTTTTGCCCTTTTAAGCAAAACATACTACTTTTCAAAAAAAGTAAATTAGATGTTTTCATTCTTCTCAAAGAAGTATTTTTTTGTAGATCTATTAGAAGGGTTTACTGATTTTCATAATCATATCCTACCCGGTATCGATGATGGGGCACCCGATGTGGAGACCAGTCTTCAGCTTATACAAAAATTTGGAGAGTTTGGCGTAACCAACTTTGTGCATAGCCCTCATGTCATGAACGATTATTATCCCAATACTCCAAAGACAATTAATGCTGCACTTGCAGAGTTACAGGCTGTACAACCAGCCCATATTAAAAATTCGGCCGCGGCAGAATATATGATGGATCAATCCCTAATGGATAAACTCTCTGAAGAAAAATTGCTAAAAATTTCAGGCAATTTTAGTCTGGTAGAAATGTCTTTTTTACAACCGCCAATTAACCTTAAAGAAATTATTTTTACCCTTCAAAATAAAGGTCATGTCTTAATATTGGCGCATCCAGAACGTTACGGATTTTTCCATGAGCCCAGCCTAAGAAAATATACCGATCTAAAAAATCGTGGCTGTTATTTTCAGTTAAACATGCTCTCTCTTAGTGAACACTACGGTAGAGGAATCCAGAAAATGGCTTTTAAATTACTGGAAAATCAAATGATTGATTATATAAGTAGTGATACCCACCGGTTGGAACACCTTGAAAAATTACAGAACATCAAACTGAAATCTAAAGAAATGGAAATGTTAAAGCCCGTTGTAGAAAAAAGTAAAGGGCTTTTTGCTTAAACCTTATAATTATCAAAGATACTTTGTTTATCCTGAATCAGCATTTTATCACTAAGTAATAGATGTAACTGCTCAGGAAAATCATCTTTGATTTTAGTGCTATTCACAATCAAAAATGTTTGTTGGTGGATTGGCGTTTCGTCTTTAGCAATTAATTGCTCCCACTCTTTTTCCCCTCCTTTTAAACCGGTGAGCATAATTTTGCCCGATTGATGGTACAAAAACAAATTCGCCAATGTTTTTAACGCCACAGGATATTCATTAAATATCGTAAAAACACTACCCGATTTTCTATTGGCTAATATAAAATCGGTAAGACCAAAAACTTCCTGAAGTGTAAAAAAATAGCGATAAGCTTCGGGCTTAGTCATCATAATCGCATTTTTCCATCGTAATTGCCTTTTCCAAATTGGTAATACCGAACCCGTACTTCCTAAAACATTACCAAACCTAATGGTTTTAAAATCGGTCATGCCGCCAAGATTTGAAAACCAAAAACACAGTTTTTCTGCCCAACGCTTACTCTTTCCCATCACCGATTTAGGCTCCACCGCTTTATCGGTAGATAATAAAATACACTGTTCTACTTTATAGGTTTCCGCTAAATAAAAAATAATATACGTTCCTGCGATATTATTCTTTATCACTTCCTCAAGCTCATTTTCCAGTAACGCAACATGCTTATATGCCGCAGCATGAATCACAATTTCTGGCTTAAATTCCTCAAAAATAGCGGTCATCCTTTCCCGGTTAGTCACATCGGCAAGTAAGCATTGCATTTTTGCATTGGGATACAAAGCCTCCAGTTCTTCTTTTAGATAAAACAAAGCAGTTTCTGCCTGATCTACAATAATGATTTCTGAAAAGGAATCTGAATAATATTTTACCAAAGCAGCACCTATAAATCCTGCACCGCCGGTAATCAGTAATTTTTTATTTTTCTGCTGAAATTTACCCGGTGCTATTCGTTCCGTTTTATATAAATCCTGAAGCTGAAATTCTTTAAAATTGAAATCATTTTTTTTCCAATCCTGAAGCGCAAGAGTAAATACGTCAGCTTTTGCACTTATTATTTTCTCTAAAAAAGCGGCTTTGATCCCAAAATCAGATTTATATTCTTCTTCAATATAAATTACTGAAGATTGATTTTCTAACAGTTCCAGGTTTTCTAATTCTAGAGAGTTGATAGTTTTTTTATCGAAAATAAGAACGTTTGACCTCACCCAATTTTGTCGAAGAAAATCTGAAACTTCTATAAGCTTTGATGCTTCTCCAAATAAGATAAGCTGTTCTTTAAAATTTGGTTTAATCATTTTTTATTGCCGCTAATATTTCGGTTTTAATAAAATTAAGGTCTGCTGAAGTCATCGCCGTTCCCGATGGTAAACATAAGCCATTTTCAAAAATCGTTTCGGCAACAGTATTTCCATAGAAATCAAATTCGGCAAAAACAGGTTGTGTATGTAAAGGTTTCCAAATACGCCGACTTTCGATATTCTTTTTTGCTAATAGCCTCATCAAATCCAGTGCTGATATTTGCAATTTTTCCTTATCCATTTCTACAATACTCAACCAGTGATTACTTTTATATTCTGAAGAGCATTCGTCAAACATCTGAAAACCGTCTATATCATTCAAAAAAGAAGCATAAAATTGTTGAATATCACGTTTCTTTTTGGTTCGCTCTTCCAAAACATCGATTTGCGAAAGTCCAATAGCCGCTAAAACATTGCTCATTCGATAATTATAGCCTATCTCTTTATGCAAATAAAAATCTTCGTTTTCCTTAGACTGTGTGGCCCAAAAAATCGCTTTATTTTTCTGAATATCATCCTGGCAAACTAGTGCTCCCCCTGCCGAAGTAGTAATAATTTTGTTTCCGTTAAAAGAAAATAACGCCAAATCGCCAAAACTACCGCAAGCTCTGTTACTATATCTACTTCCCATAGCCTCAGCTGCATCCTCAATAATTGGAATTTCATATTTCGCAGAAATTCGATGAATTTCATCCACCTTATAAGGCATCCCGTAAATATGCACGGCGATTATTGCTTTAGGTTTCTTTCCTTTCTTAATTTGAGAGGTGATGGCTTCCTCTAAATAAACCGGCGATAAATTATAGGTTTCTTTTTCGCTATCTACAAAAACAGGTGTTGCACCTTCGTACAGAACCGGATTTACCGAAGCGGCAAAACTTAAGCTCTGGCAAATCACCACATCTCCACTACCAATATTCAATAACTTTAAAGCTAAATGTAAAGCTGAAGTTCCTGAATTTAAAGCAACCACATGCCGATTTTGGCCTCCTAAAAATGAAGAAATTTTAGCTTCAAATTCACCAATCTGAGGACCAACGGGAGCAATCCAGTTTTCCTGAAAAACCTGCTGAATTTTTTGTAGTTCGTTACCGCTTATGTGCGGCGGTGAAAGCCAGATTTTCTTCATCAACTAATGAATTTCAGGAAATATAGGTTATTCTGCATTCTTTTTAGGAATTACATGATCAAAATTTACGGCATCATACCCATTAGCGCTGTATATAGTCTTCAGCAAAATTTTAAGATCAAAAACAAAACTCTGATGTTCGATATAATAATTATCCAAACGGAATTTCTGCGGCCATTTTAGCGAATTTCTACCGGTAATTTGTGCCAGCCCGGTAATTCCCGGTAGTACGCGATGCCTATCTCGCTGTAATTTATCCTCGAGATTGATATAATACACCGGTAGCGGCCGTGGACCAATAAAACTCATTTCGAACTTAAGAACATTAAAAAGTTGCGGAATTTCATCTAAACCCGATTTTCTAAGAATTCGGCCAAATCTGGTAACACGCAGTTCTTCCTTTAAAAGTCTTCCTTCAGCATCTTTCTTATCATTCATTGTTTTAAACTTATAAATCCTAAAACTTACGGCATCTTTCCCTACCCGCTCCTGAATAAAAAGGGGATAAAAACCATCGAAAATAAGGATAAGTAAAATGATAAGTACAAAAAACGGTAGAAATAACAATAGTGTAAAAAGCGCAAAAACAAAGTCGAACATACGTTTAACGTACTTGCGGTACATATTGAGATACTTTTTAAAATTAAGTACGGAATCTGACTAAAATCTAACGAAAATTTACAGTTTTTTATCGGCTTTTTCTCCTAAAACACCTTTTACATCATAAACTACCGCATCTTTGCTTTTAAGTTCAGACAAATCCATCTCCAGAAATTCCTGATGTGCCACCGCTAAAATTAAAGCATCAAAAGTGGCGTTTGGCTTTTTATTAAGGGTCTTTATGCCGTATTCGTGCAATACCTCCTCTGGGTTTGCTAAAGGATCATACACTGTTACATGCACCCCGTAATCTTTTAAATTTCGATAAACATCGATTACTCTGGTATTGCGAACGTCCGGGCAATTCTCCTTGAAGGTAAAACCTAAAATAAGAATATTAGATTCTTTAACCTTAAGATCTTTATGAAGCATTAATTTCACCACTTCTGCAGCTACATATTGCCCCATACTATCGTTCATTCGTCTTCCGGCAAGGATAATTTCCGGGTGATAGCCTACCGCCTGCGCTTTTTGGGCTAAATAATAAGGATCTACACCAATACAATGTCCGCCAACAAGACCGGGAGTAAACGGAATGAAATTCCATTTTGTACCGGCAGCTTGCAGTACCGCTTTGGTATCAATATCCAAAATATTAAAGATTTTGGCCAGTTCGTTTACAAAAGCAATATTGATATCACGCTGCGAATTTTCGATTACTTTAGCCGCTTCGGCTACTTTTATTGAGGGTGCCAGATGGGTTCCGGCAGTAATCACCGAGGCGTATACAGCGTTTATGTCTTCAGCAATTTGTTTGGTAGAGCCCGAGGTGACTTTTAAAATTTTGTCTACAGTATGCTTTTTATCGCCAGGATTTATACGCTCTGGGGAATAGCCCACAAAAAAGTCGTTGTTAAAACGAAGTCCGCTAAATTTTTCTAAAACGGGCACACATTCTTCTTCGGTAGCGCCGGGAAAAACAGTGCTTTCATAAACCACTATATCTCCGTGTTTTATGACTTTACCTACGGTTTCACTGCTTTTATATAGTGGTGTAAGATCTGGTTTATTGTTTCTATCTACCGGGGTTGGAACGGTAATAATATAAAAATCACATTGTTCTAAATCTTTAGAATTAGACGTACAGAAGAGACCGGTTTCTTCGGAATTACTTTTCTTTAAAACCGCTTTTAATTCATGATCCGCTACCTCTAAAGTTTTGTCTTTGCCCTGTTGTAATTCCTCTATACGCGAATTGTTAATATCAAATCCAACCACTGTATATTTAGTAGCGAAAAGACGTGCTAAAGGTAAACCTACGTACCCAAGACCTATAACTGCTATTTTCTTTTGTATCATTTACTTTAAATTATTCCAATACCAGGACACGGCTTCAGCTAAACCTGCTTTAACTGAAAATTCCGGCTGATACTCAAGTAATTTCTTAGCTTTTTCGATCGATGCCTGGGAATGGGGCACATCACCCTGGCGTGCAGGACCGTATTTAGCCGAAATATCTAAAATTTCAGGATCAAATTTATATAATTCAGCCTTTAATATTTCAACAAGTTGGTTAAGATCTGTTCTTTCGCCGCAAGCTATATTATAAATTTGATTTACGGCTTCCGGGGTTTCGGTGAGCATGGCCAGTAAATTTGCCTGAATCACATTATCGATATAGGTAAAGTCTCGTGAAAAACTACCATCGCCATTAATAACCGGCGATCGATGATTCATTAGTTTTTTAACAAACTTTGGGATGACCGCTGCATAAGCGCCATCGGGATCCTGATGGCGCCCAAATACATTAAAATAGCGTAAGCCTATGCTATTTAAGCCGTAGGTTTTCTGAAAAACATCGGCGTAAAGTTCATTTACATATTTTGTGATAGCATAAGGAGACAATGGTTTCCCTATATGATCTTCTACTTTAGGCAATGCTGCGGCATCTCCATAAGTTGAAGAGCTCGCAGCATATATAAATCTTTTTACCTGGTTTTCCTTCGCGGCAACCAGCATATTTAAAAAGCCGTTTATATTTACTGCATTTGTAGTTTGCGGATCCTTAATCGAACGTGGTACCGATCCTAATGCAGCCTGATGTAAAATATAATCTACATTTTTACAGGCTCTTAGACAAGCATCAGCATCGCGGATATCGGCTTCGATTAAAG
Source organism: Zunongwangia profunda SM-A87 (assembly GCF_000023465.1). NCBI lineage: Bacteria > Pseudomonadati > Bacteroidota > Flavobacteriia > Flavobacteriales > Flavobacteriaceae > Zunongwangia > Zunongwangia profunda. The sequence continues at coordinate 2,411,581 of NC_014041.1, read as the reverse complement.
CAAAATTTTGGTGATCCTTAAATAAATTTAAATTTGCTTTTTTCCCGGTAGAAAAATTATCCAGGCAAATCACCCTTGCATTAAGATCAAGAAGGCTTTTACAAAGATTAGAACCAATAAAACCGGCTCCTCCGGTAACAAGTACTGTACTGCCGGTTAGTTTTGCCCGTTTATTTGCATCTATCAAAATATGGATTATTAAAGTTCAGAATCAAACGTAGTCGATTCTAAATTTACCAATTTGGTTTTGATAATCTTTTCTGTTGTTTTATTTAATTCGGCCTCTCCTTTTAATCGTTTTCCAAGAAGCTTCATAGCCCCTTTTCCTATTTTACGAGGATTTTGCTCTATGTAACTGATTGAAGGCGTTAAATAAGAAGTAATTTCTTCGTTTAAAAAGCCAACTACTTTTAAATCTTCCGGAATTCGAATATTATTTTCATACGCATAGCGGTATACTCTCATGGTGCTTTCGGTATCACAGCATAACACCGCTTCTACTTTATCATCAATTAAAATCTCATGAATTTTTTCTTCAAGAAATTCCCTTCTGGTTGAAGCTGCAATATGCTCTTTCATACTAGGCAACAAAGCTTCCTGATATCCCCTAATTCTTTCTTTACCGTTAACCAGGTGAAGAATGGTAGAGACTACTCCAATTTTCTTAATTCCTTTTTTGATGAGCTTAGTGGTCACCTTTTTAAAACTTTCAGCATCATCTACCCCTACTTTATCTACCGGCATATCATAATTAATACGGTCATAAAGTACCACAGGGATATCATAATCGATTAAGTTATAGATATGTTCAAAAGCGCGTTTACGCTGTGTTTCTTCAGCAATAGATAATAAAACACCATCTACAAAACCAGAGGTTAAATGATCTATGATCTGAACTTCACGATCATAGGACTCGTTAGAAATATACGTAATTACCTGCAATCCTTCTTCTTGTGCCCTCGCTTCTATTCCCGATAACACTTTGGCAAAAAAGACATTGGCTATGTTTGGTATAATTACACCAATAGTCCCACTTCTACTACTTTTTAAATTAACGGCCACAGGATTAGGACGATAGTTGTGTAAAGTTGCTAATTCTTTAACTCGCTCTACAGTCTTCTGACTAATTTCCGGGCTGTCGTTTAAGGCTTTAGAAACAGTAGAAACTGAAACATTAAGCAATTTAGAAAGCTCTTTTAAGGTGATTTTATTTTTCATACCTTCAACCTAAAGTTTAAATGTGGTTTTTACGCCAAAGAAAAGCATTTTTGACGTTGCTAAAAAATAAATTCGACGAATATGTAATCGAACAAACCTATTTTCATGTTTACAAAGATAAATTTTACAACTCACAAAGCCTATACCCCTGTCATAACATGGGATATTCCCCATAGACGATCTGGATTTTAAAAATAAATCTTAAAAATAAAGCGGGTCACCCGATTAATACCATCTTTTTATAGAAACACCCCCCTGTTTTATTGTTTTTTATAAAAATGAATTCAAAAAAGCCGGGGATCTGATTATTAAAGATGAAAAAAATTAGGTGCACTCTGCATATCAATTCCTTAGGTGGATTGTTTAAGGTCATGATTCCAAATATTAATTACTCTATATTCTTTTTATAATAGCTATTATCTATATTTTTTATGAAGTTTTTTAGTTCCTACTGGTTTTATATTATCGCTGCAATAATCACCATTATCGGACTGGTAACAGGCTGGTATTTTTTCTTTTTACTGGTGTTGCCTATAGGTCTTTTTAGCAGCAAAAAAGATCGTTAAAAACCCAAATATTAAGGAATAGCCAAAGGGAGTTAAACTTATACTAAACCACTCAAATCACTTGGATTTAAGGCCATCTCAACGTAATTTAACATTTGAAACCAATTGAAAAATTATAACAGAATGAAAGATTACGGAACCCTATCCCAGGCAATAAATAAATTAAAATTAGAAGAAGGTTATGAACATGATTTTAATTTATTGGACGAGCACCTGGAAATAAAATCGGAAAACGAAAAATATGGTATTCATGAATTTGATGTAGATAAAGTACTACGTTTTGAAGGGATGAGCAATCCTGATGATAACGCTATCCTATATGCCATTACTACAGAAAATGGAAAAAAAGGAACCTTAGTTGATGGATATGGAGTTTCCAGTGGGCAGGTCTCTGAAGAGATGAGCAAGAAACTTGATATGAAACAAAACAGACCTATAGAATAGGTTGATTATGGTATAGCGTTAAACTTCTATTAAACGCTGTATTACACTATTTAAGTATTGTATTTTTGTATTGAAAATAAAAAAACTATAAATAAATACTATGAATTATTTAGGATTAGACAAGGAAAAGATAGCTTTAACTGTAGATGAGTTAAACATTTTACTGGCTGATTATCATTTATACTATCAAAAGTTAAGAAACTTTCACTGGAATGTAATCGGCAAAAATTTCTTCGATTTACATGAAAAATTTGAAGAAATGTACGATGATGCTAAACTGAAAGTAGATGAGATTGCAGAGCGTGTGTTAACTTTACGTTTTCAACCTACAAGTAATTTTAGTGAGTATTTAAAAATGTCGAATTTAGAAGAATCCATTTCTGAACTTACCGACTACGAAATGATTGAGCAACTTATAAAAGATCATGGAGTTATCTTATCACAAATGCGAAAAGTAATAAAAGCGGCTGATGCTGCCGGTGACGAGGGGACCATAGATTTGGTAGGTGCTTACATCAGGGAACTTGAAAAAACCAGCTGGATGTTGGATGCATGGAAAATGAAAACTACCGAAACGCATAAAGCTATTCCTGCTAAATAATCTATTTTACATACATGGCAAAAAGCTTTGATATTGAAAAATCATTAGAGTCCCTGGTTGATAAACTAAGTGGATGGCTTAATAGCCTTATCGTGAACCTGCCAAATATTATTTTGGCAGTTCTCGTTTTTATACTTTTCATATTTACCGCAAAATGGATTGGAAAGTTTGTAAACCGACTTTTAATCAGAAAAGTTAAGCAAGACTCTATCCGGGAAATTACTATTAAGGTCCTGAAAGCGATTATTATCCTAACTGGTTTTTTTGTCGCATTAGGGCTTCTTAATCTCAATAAGTTACTTACTTCCATACTTGCGGGAGCGGGAGTGATTGGACTGGCGGTTGGTTTAGCATTGCAGGGACCACTAAACAATAGTTTTTCTGGCGTTATTTTAAGTTTTTTACCCGAATTACAAATAGGAGATTGGGTAGAAACAAACGGTTATGCCGGTACCGTAGTTGAAATTAACTTAAGAAGTATAAAAGTTAGACAGTCTGATAACAACTTTGTGGTGATCCCAAATTCAAAAATTGTAAATGATGCTTTTAAAAATTACAGCAGGACGGAACGTTCTCGGATTTTTGTAAACTGTGGTGTACACTATAGTTCAGATCTGGAAATGGTGAAAAAGTTAACCACAGATACGATTGCAGAATTATTCCCACAGAACGGTGAAGAAGAAGTGGAATTTCTTTATAATGAATTTGCCGACAGCTCGATTAATTTCACGGTACGATTCTGGACCGATGCCAGGAAAAATTTCGACATTCTTGCAGCACAAAGCAGGGCTATTATCGCTATTAAAAAAGCTTTTGATAACAATGATATTAATATACCTTTCCCAATAAGAACTATTGATTTTTCGAATAATTTAAGTTTAGATCAAAGCAAAGAAACTGATAAGGATTAAAATTATTTCTATAAACAAAAAAGGCTTTTGGAATTAAAATACCAAAAGCCTTTTTTTTATAAAATTAGCAGACGAACAAATGCTTAAAAAAAGAAATTTCTATCTCTAATCTCTCCTTTTTTACCCAGAGTATTAAACTTATAACTAAAGCCCAGCATAAAATATTGCTGGAGTACCGTACTTTGAACATCTTCAACATAATTCAATTCTGATTGACGCTGAGTATTGGTGTTTTGATTCAATAAATCAAAAGCTTTTAAACTTATATTTCCTTTATTATCCAGTATGGAATAGGTAAGTGTACTGTTCCAGAGTACTGTAGATTGTTGAAAAGCCTGCCCTACGTTTGGATTATTAAAATACGTAAGATCGTTTTGCCACTCCAGATTTTCCGGCCAGTTGGTAATTGTTCGAAGACGAAATTCATGTCTGGTAAACCGGTAATCTTCGAAAGAATTAATATCAAATTCTACCGTATTGAACCTCATATTATATCCGGGACGCAGTTCCAAAAAGTCCCCCAACTTATAAGTCAAATTTAAAGTAGGACCTACTAACCTGGAATCACGATTGTACATTTGATCGTTATTGTAATTTACGCTTCGTTGTAAATTACTGTAAAGGCCTAAACCTACTTTTAAACTGGATAAAGTATCAAGCTCAATATCCTTACTATAACTAATATTTCCGTAAGCCCTGTAACTTCCGTCTACATTATCATAGGTAGTATAGCGCACAAAATTGTTATCTACCTCAGATCTTGAAACGACCTGATCATCAAATTTAGAAAAACTTATATACGCGTAAAGACCACTACGGGTTTGAAAATCATAATTATTGAAGTTTATATAAAAATTTGTTTCATTAGAAGGTTTAAGATCGGGATTTCCCTGAACGATATTTAATGGATCTGAAATATCAATGTATGGGGATAGTTGTCGTACTCCCGGTGCATCATTTCTTCTGGAAACATAGGAATATATACTCATTTTTTGATTGATCCTATAACTGAAATTGAAATCATATTCTAGAGCGTCAAAATCCTGTGAGAAATTGAAGTCCCTAAGGTTATCGCTACTGGTTAACTCTCTATGCACATACCCTACTCCAAGGCCTACATTTATCTTCTCTGTATTCCAATCCATTCCAAGCTCGGGACGGTAAAATTCATTTACATTTTCGAAATCTGTGCTTTGCTCGACATTAAAATCTTCAAAATCTCCAGAAGCGTTATTTAGATCATAAACATATTGCTTATCATCTCTGGAATCATTTCCATATCCCATTTGAGAATTCAGAAAAAACTTATCTTTTATAACAGGTAACCTATAGCGTAAGGTAGAATTTACGTTATTGTTTTCCTGTTTTCCATCGGTATATTGATTTCTATCAGTCAATTCCCCATCATCTCCAAAGGTTTCTGCGGAAGTTAGTATAAAAGACTCTGAGTCATTATTTTCTAAATTACCATTAACCCGCAATGAAAGTGAAGAGCCGTTGTTCCATTTTTTATTAACATTAAAATTCCCCCCAAAAGTCTTCCCATCTCTAAATGTTTGGTTATCACTTTCAGATTGGTTAATTAAGTCCCCATTTTCATTAAAAGACTGCGAGTTACTTTCATAACTATTTTCGGCCTTCGTATAGCTAAAAGAGGGCATAGCATCTATAAACCAGGTAGTATCCGGCTTGGTGGTAAACTTCATATTAGCCTGATGGCGATCTGTATTTCCTTCGGTTTTAGAGTAACTTTCGGTAAAATATCGACTATCAGGAAAGATATTTTCCCTTTCCCTCTGGGTTTCTTCATAATTATTGGACCCCGAATAAAAATAATCTGCTGAAATTTCTGAAGTCTTACCCCAGGAATCCGCGAAATTAAGTCCGCCGGTTCTAGAATTTATAATTCCGCTGCCAAATCCAAAACTACGCCCGTTAACGCTAAATGCTCCCGTGCTCGATACACTTATACTTCTGGCACCTCCAAACATTTTTTCGATCTCTCCAAAGCTAAAACCGGGAGAATTAATATTATTTCCCCCGCCAAGTGCACTTATTTGCAAATCGTTATCAAAATAATTTACCAGGCCAGCATATTCAAAACGATCATCTGTTCCGCCTCCACCAGATAACCGACCAAAAACACCCTTATTCTTATCTTCGTCTATAGTGATGTTTATGGTTTTATTTTCTCCGCTACTAGCTTCTCCGGTAAAGGCATCAGAATCTGATTTTGTATCGGAAACCTGAATTTTACTAATCATTTCCTTGGTTAGGTTTCGGGTAGCGATAGTAGGATCGTCACCGCCAAAAAACGACTTGCCGTTTACCAGTATTTTATTTACCGGCTTTCCGTTAACGGTAATATTTCCTTCAGCATCGACTTCTACCCCGGGAAGTTCTTTTAATAAATCTTCTACCGTTGCATCTTTTTTGGTGGCAAAAGATTCGGCATTAAATTCTAAGGTATCTTTTTTGATAGTAACCGGAGCTCGCCTGGCTTTCACCAAAACATCACCAAGGGATTCTATCTGAAATTCGAGTTCTATAGGATTAAGCTTTATGATCCTGTCATTTTTTAAACTTACTCTTTGCTCGTATGGAATGTATCCTACAAAAGAAACAAACACATTTACTTCTTCCAGCGAGGTTCTGCCTATTAGGCTATATTCTCCATCCTTATCGGTAATGGTATAGGTTACAAGAGTACTATCCCTAATCGATTCCGCAAAAACCGTGGCTGCTTCCAGAGGCGCCTTACTTTCTTTATCAATTAATTTTCCGGAAATTTCAAATTTCTGTGCAGATAATGAAATACTAAAGAATACTGTGGCCAGTACCAGTAATTTTTTGAACATAAAATGATGATTTATTGATTGACATCTACTAATAACTAAAAAACTCGTTGAATATTTAACACTTCATTACATTTTAAGATTTATTTAACTTTTAAAAGCGCATATTCCCGCATAACGGTTTTTCTAGCGGGGATGACTCTTGCCATTTTTATGAAAAGAATCGAATCTGTAGCTAAAACTCAGCATAAAGTATTGGGTAAGTGTGGTAGACTCTGATGACGTAATAGCATCTGCTCCAGAATACTGAAATACATTGGTGTTTTCGTTTAAAATATCGTAAGCTTTAAGCGTGATCAATCCAAAATCATTTTTAAGAAATTTATAAGATACCGAAGAATTCCAGAAGAAAATATGGGCATCAAAACGATCCTGATCTACCTGTGGATTGGTAGAATACCTAAAATCATTATTCCATTCAAAGTCTTTAAAGAATTTAACAAAACCACTTAAGTTCACAGAATTTCGGTAGATACGCTGATCTTTTATAGTTTCTAAATCGTATTTGGCGACTTGTAGATTCATACTGTAGCTTAATCTCAATCTTAAAGATTGGTTGGAAATATTAACTGACGGACCTAAATTATAATTTTGACTGGTAGCTTTGTATAAGGTTCCATCAGTAAATCTGTAATTCTTGTTGTGGCCTGCATTAAGGTAAAAGTTCACGCCAAGCTGACTAATAGAATCCAATTTAAAACTCTTATTCATTGATGCGTTTGCTGAAACTCTATACTCGTCCTTCATATTACTATAAGTTGTAAATCGCACCAAATCATTGCTAATCGTGGTTTGCGATTGCACAGGATCTACGGTATAATCACCGCTTAAGCTGCCATTAAAATAAAGCTGCTTATCCATATTATTGGTGTTGTAACTTAAGTTTAGATTGTGACGTTTTGTTAAGTCCAGATTTGGATTTCCTTCTACAATATACAGGGGATTCGAAATATTTCTATAAGGTGTTAAAGTATAAATTGAGGGAATTTGATTAGACAGGTTATAGTTTAGTCCTAAATTTGAAGTTTTACTCAAATAGTAATTCAGTCTCGCACTCCCCTCAAAAGCATTAAAGTTATTATCAAAACTAAAATCTCTAATTCTGTCTGTACTTTTCAGATCTGCTAAAGAATAACCGGCATCGATAGAAAAGTTAAAGCTTTCAGTCTGGTAACTAATATTTAAAGCGGGTTTATGGGTCGCTGTGTGATTATCGAAACTTGTACTCTGGTCTTCATTAAGCTTCTGGAACTGGTCGGATTCTTCATCATAATCATAAGCCAGATTCTCTGAGTCATCTAAATTGATAGCATAATTGTATGAAATTCCGTAGAAAAGCAGCTTTTCAATAATTGGAGATCTAAAGTTTACGAAAGCGCTGGAATTATTATTTTTAGCCCCTCCTCTTATTATCTGATTTCGATAGATATCTTCCTGATCTGAATCATAAAAAATATATTCTGATTCATTCCTTCTTTCAAAATCTGAATTATCGATATTAGTATTGATTCCCAGCATAATGAATGATTGCTTAAATCTTTTATTAATATTTAAATTAGTATTGGAATTACTACATTAGACCGGACACTAAGTTGAGAGAATATTTTTGCTAGTTATTACCTTAGCAATTATGAGAAGAAAATCTAAACATTACACCTTAGAATTTAAACAAAAAGCAGTCGAGTTAAGTTATGCTAAAGGCAATGTAAAACAAGTATGTGAAGACTTGGATATATTTCCATCTGTACTTTACCGTTGGCGTAGAGAGTTAAAAGATTACGGTAACAACAGTTTCCCTGGCCGTGGTAATCCTAAAATGACCGATGAAGAAAAAGAGATAGCCCGATTAAAAAAGGCATTAAAAGAAGCCGAGTTAGAACGAGACATCTTAAAAAAGGCCATCAGCATCTTCTCCGCGAGCGACAAGAAAAATACAGGTTTATAAAACAACACCTTATGAGATTTCCTGTCGAGACGATGTGTAAAATATTGAAAGTAAGCAAAAGTGGCTATTACCATTGGTTACAATCGGGACCAAGTAAATTATGGTTAGAAAATCAAAAGGTAACTGGGCTTATTAAATCTATATTTAAAGATAGCTTTCAAAGCTATGGTTCACCTAGAATAAAAACAGAACTAGAGACATTAGGCTATAAAATATCAAAGCCTAGAGTTGCACGTATTATGAGTGCTAATTATTTGTTTGCAAAACGAAAACGTAAGTTTAAAGCAACCACATATAGTCAACATAATTACCCCATAGCTCCTAATTTATTAAACCAAAACTTTGAAGTAAGCCGACAGGATCAAGTTTGGGTAAGCGATATAACCTATATCAAAACCAAACAGGGCTGGTTATACCTTACTGTCATTATTGATTTGTTTAACCGCAAAGTTGTTGGATGGGCTCTAAGCGATAATCTAAGTACAGAAGACACTATTATTAAGGCTTGGCATATGGCTATAAAGAAAACTACTTTAACCCAGTCTTTAATTTTTCATTCCGACCGAGGTATACAATATGCCAGCCATAAGTTTACCTCATTAATTAAAAGTTACAATGGCTTAGTAAACCAATCTATGAGCAGAAAAGGTAATTGCTGGGATAATGCCATTGCTGAATCGTTCTTTAAATCATTAAAGGTAGAATGGGTTTATAGGCACAATTATAAGTTGAGATCTGAAGCGGAGTTATCCATCTTTGGATGGATAGAAACTTGGTATAATAATAGAAGAAGACATTCCTTTTTAGGAAATAGAACTATAAGAGAATTTGAATTAGACATGTATAACCTTAAACTAGCAGCGTAGTCATTCAACTATTTGTCCAGTTTTTTGTTGCAAGTCCAACTTTGTCAAGAAACCTGCTTGAAGGATAACGTTCCAAATTGAATTTAATCTCGATTTGGGTCGGTCCCTCAATTTCTTCAATTCCTTCAGGAGCAAAAGCATCGAACCCCAAACGTCTTGGTTGGGAGATAAATGGCTTCCCTTCTTTCTTTTGGTTGACTTTCAAGAGGTTTAGAATAAAAGTTTCAAAAGTGTAGTAGCTTCGAGGACTTCCAACTTCAAGTTTTTTTAAAAGGTCATCTATCAGCATTGTTTTGTTTTAATTGGGCACAACGATAGCTATAAAAATAGTGTTTTTTTAGAACATTATTTTTATAGCCTGTTAGGGAACGTTTTTTTCCAACATTGGTTTTGGGAGTGCTTGGTAGGGAAAAAAATCTCCGGTTTTCAAATCCGTAAACAATTAAAGAACACTTTTTTCCAAGCTGTACCCGGGCTATATACGTATAAATTATAGCAATTTTTAAGGATTAGTAAGCTAATAAAAACTCACTCCGGATTACTCTCAAATCTCCCCTCCCCTAACGGCTACTATTAAAATGCTCGCTAAAAATAAACTACCACATAACTGGCAGTAAACAGGATCTTCATGTAAAGTCGTACCGACCACACGAAGACTTAGTTATTATCGAAATTTTTTAATTAAACATCTTTGAAAAGTCAATTAACTTAGATGTAATCGTTTGGTATTTATTGATTATTGGAGTGGATCTCTCAATTTCTTTTTCTTTTTTCTTTTTTAGTTTTTCAAGTTCAATTTTCAAATCATCTGTATCTTCCAAATAAGGACAATAACCATATAATTTTTCAGGAGAGTTGTATTCATAATTTATCACCAATAAATCGTCCATATTATCATATGCAGAAATCAATTTGCCACCATGGTTAATTTTTGTTATTTCTTGTTTAGTTGAGATGTGAGAAAGCTTTGTGTTTTTTAAAGCTTTATAAGTGTCTGACTGGTCCCATCTTCCATAAGTCCAATATCCAATATCAGATTTGACGAATCTGTCATTTGAGCGACAACGTAAAGTTGCCAATTTATTCCCAAGCTTATCTGTAATTTCAATATTAAAACTTATAGCTTCTATAGGTTCAGATATTTTGTTTGTCATCTTTATTTTAACTTCCACAATATCTCGATAATCGCGTTCCGTTTCCCTGATACTAATGATTTTCAAATCCACCATTGAGTTAAGTTCAGCCTTTATTTCTTTGGCTTTTTCCTCTCTTCCATCAATTTCTTTTTGTTTTTCATTACAGAAATCATCAATTTCCTTATGAATATCTTGAGCTTCAATATCAAATCTATTATTTATTGCATTTACTGTGTCAATTTCAGAAAACAGTTTATTAAATGATATTTCTTGAGCCTTTAAATAATTAAATAGGTTATCTATTTGTTCGTTAAATGTTTCTTCGGAAACAATCATTTTTTCCAAAGAATAATCTGAGTCGTCCATTTTTTCTTCAAGTTCAGCGATGTAAGCCTCTCTTCCTTGGTTGAAAGTTACTAAACTTTCCAAAATCTCTAATTTTAGTGTATCCAATTCTGGATTTTTTTCCTTTATCTGTTGGACATTAGACTCAATTGTTGATGATTCAATTTTGTTGTCAAGTACTGATGTACAAGAAGTAATTAGAACAGCTAATGTCAATAGGGGAGCATAAATTTTCCTCATTGTTTTTGAATATATATTGTGTATTTATTGTTGTAGGTCTTTCTTTAAATTGGCGATAAAATACAGATAACACAGCAAATTGTGTTAGCCCAATTTTAATTAAAGTAATAATCTACAGTATTCTTAATTGTCTTAAAAATATTTATACTGCCACACGCATTAATTCTAGTAGATTTTTAGGGATTAGTTTGCTCGTAAACACTCAACCTGGATTACTCTCAACACTCCCCTAGCCTAACGGCTACTATTAAAATGCTCCACAAAAATTAAAAACCACATAACCGGCAGTAAAAAGGATCTTCATGTTAGGTCGTACCGACCACACGAAGACTTAGTTATTAATTTTTAATTTTTCCTTCTTTTTCTTGTATGTGGTCTAACATAAACTCTTTTTCCTGATTTTGTTGTTCGATAATGTCCTTTGACTTTAATAGGTTTTGAATAATCAAGTGGCTTTTTCTTTGAGCTGGAATTATATGAACTTGAATAAGATGACTTTTTATATTTTTTTCGTGCATATTCATATTCCAAAAGCTTTAATGAAGACGAGTAATCAACTTTTAAGTCAGATTCATCGACTACTCCAGTTATTCCATTGTATTCAACTTTATAAAGTCCAATTTCTCTGTCAATTATTTTTATTGTGTCGCCTTCTTGAATTGTGTCCAGTACTTTTCCATACTTTTTGTCTTTGAGTTTTAATACTGAAAAGCTATAATTTTTTTCGGCAGTTAGGTAATAGCCATTTGTCAGAATTTCCGTTTGTATTTCCGATTTTAGTTCATCAATATTTTCATACAGCTTTGCTATTTCCGCTTTTAAGCTATCGACTTTCTGATTTTCTTGAGAAAATCCAAAAAAGGATAATAGCATTAATAAGATTGTTATTTCTTTTTTCATAATGGTCAGCTTAAATTACCTACAACGTACGGATAACACAACAAGTTGTGTTATATTTATTTTATAAATCTACCTAAAAACCCTCCACCCTCATTACGGTTTTCCGTAAAAACTATCAAAGTTGTATATTTAGATCTGGATTTCTTCACTTTTTTAAAGTATACTACTCTTGCTCATATTTTTTAAAAATTATTAGCAATTTTGACTCAAACTTGGATTCATACAATTGTAGTACTATCCATTTAATTTCAATTTTGGTGTTTCTGAATTTGGTTCTTCTATTGGTTTTTCAAATTTCATAATGATAGGCATTGGAAAATCTACACCAGTTACAACTGCTTCTCCTTCTCCGAGAATTGGCAAGAAATCCAATGTATTCTTATTAGCAGTACTACAAGCATTACTAATAGCTTCTTTATCATTAAAATTTATTAATCTATGGACTATAAAAGTTCCCATTTGACTTAAAGTACCCTTAGGAATATCTCTTGGCATTTGAGTGGCAATGCATAAAAACAAGCCATATTTTCTACATTCTTTCGCTATAGAATCAAATGCATCTAATGGTTTGGATTCAAAGTATTCATCTTTGATAGATTTATTCAAAAATTGATGTGCTTCGTCTATTAAAACAACAACTGGTGAATTTTCAAATTCTCTATTTCTTGCTTTATTTAATAAATATTTTCCAACGGCATTAACTAATGTTTCTCTTACCTGAAAATCATACTTAACGTCTTTTAAGTTTAATCTTAAAAGTTTACAATCTTTATTACCATCAGATATAAATTCATCAATTAAATCAGTTATATCATTATCCTTTTTATCCTCTTGAAATCCAAACACTTGATTAAGTTCTGGTGTATTACCTAAGTTTGTAACTCTTGAAATTAAGCTTACACAATATGAAACATCGTTCGTTGAAACTGGCCCCCAAACATTTCCATTGTCAAAAACGCATTCTTCTGTTATTTGTTTAGCAAGCTTTGTGAAATCAAAATCTGCAAGGCCATTTTCTATTTCAGAAATATTACGATAGTAAAAAACTTCATAAGGCTTTTTAGGAGAATTAACTTTTTTTATAATGCCTTCATCGATCACGATCTCATCATTATAATGCTTTAGTTTTTTTCCTTTATTTAATGCTGAGATTTTCAATGACCTAATTGCCTCCATTAGCTTAGGTGTCTGAGTTCTAGGTGAAGGTTTTAGCATAAAGAATAAATCGTCGATTGTTAGCTGAGAATAATGAAAAACACTTTCTCCCTCTCCAATATTTACATTCTTAATACTACAATATTTTCCATTATATTCTCCTGTTGCATCTATTAAAATTGCTTTATTATCAGTTTCAATTAAAGCCTCAATAAGTTTACTTACAGTAAAACTTTTTCCTCCTCCTGTTGTTCCTACAACAGCGCAATGTCTACCAAAAATTGATTGCAAATTAACTTTTACATCAATACTTGGACTTGAAACTAAATGACCCAAATTGATTGTTTGAGTATTCTTCTCTCCATTTTTAAGACCAAATCTCGACATATATTCTTGAACTAAATCCCCCGAACTCACAAAAACTTTAGCTCCAATATTTGGATAAGTTGTTAATCCCTTTTTTACTGTTAATGGTTCGTATAAATCAAAGGATAAAAGTATTTCTATTTTACCTGAAGGGTGAAAATCACTAGTTTGAAATGCTTTTTCACTTAATGAAAGTCTTTCTGATTCCGGAAGTAATAATTCAGTTATTCTTCCTAAAAATCCATATTTACTTCCTTCTATTACAACAAAACTACCAACTAAACCACCATTAAATTCTTTTCCATAATGAGTAAACCCATTTAATAAAACAGATGAAGGAAAATGAACTTTTACATATTGAGGAAGAACTTGATTTACGTAACCAAGAAAGTACTCGTGTCTAAATGGATTAATTTTTTTACTATCCATTATTTAAATTTATCGCTTGTTGATTAAAATTCTCATAGGTTTTTATTTCTGGATAGTGTTTAGCAAATTCAGTAAAAGATTCCGAGGTTAATAGAATCCTTTCAGATTCTTTAGCTACTTTTTTAATCTCATTCAATGATGGAGAAATATTATCAGATTCAAAACCTGGGTCAATTGAAGCAAGTCTAAATCCTGGGTTTTGATTTAACGCTTCTTCAATAGCTGCATTGATATGTTTATCATTAAAACTATAACCTATGCATATTAATAAAGTGTCATTATTCTTTCTTAAATTTTTTTGGAATCTAGCCATCATTTCAAAAAATGGCTGACCATAAGAATCCTCATATTTCGCTTCTCGTGGATAAACCATTAATGGTTTGCTTGCATTATTATTTATTATAACCTTTTGATCCGAATCAACACGTTCCCAGTTTAATGAACCGTGCAATTTATGAAGGTGAAAAACCCGTTGAATAAAGTTATCCTCTTCCTTTAATTTACTTCCTTCTCTTTGAACAATATCATAGTCGAAATATCTGCCACTAAATGTTCTTGGAAATGTAAAAGAGAACCCGTCAACAACTATAGCATTGACTTCTGTAGCAGCATATTCGAATAATAAGTCATAGTTAAGTGTGAATATTTTAATTCTTGGATTAGTTTGTTTGCGCTGTAATAATTTTTCTAAAAATGTTTTATGGGGAAAATTATCTGAAGGTGCAGGAATAGTGCATTTATCTTGTATTAACTTAAAAATTTCACCTTTAATGACAGTTAGTTGTTTCTTAACACCTCCAATTTCTATTTCTACGTCCTTAACGAATTTACTATAGCCTTCAATATGGGAAAGCAATGATTCTAGGTTTTTTTCTTCTGAATCAAACTTTACAGCTTCTCTTATAATTTTAAAACCGTCAATTTCTGGTTTATTTTCCTTTTTATCGATTTTATATTTCTTTTCCGTTTCTTTCCAAAGTTGCCACATTGAAAGTCCGCCTACATCCATAGAAGAACCAGCTCCCGACAAAACAAGTAAATTTTTAAATGGCTTTTTGAAAAATTCTTTATAAATATTTCTTTTCTCGCTGTTGGCATCTGCTAAAGTTGGCTTAACTGGATTACCTTCATCATCTTTTTTATTGAAAGGCTTTAAGTCATCAATGGATTTTAATTCTCCTTTTTCGTAAACTGGATTTTTTACTTTAAGCTGATTTGTTTTTCCATTCAAGAGAATGTATTTCCATATTTCTTCTTCCATTTTTGACTATTTGTTTGTAGTTTAGAATATTAACAAAAGTACCTTGGTACCTTCCTTGTCAGGGAGAAACCAGATTCATTATTTGAAAAATCATCCTTTCTCGTATAAAATACAAGAGAAGTATAATATCTTAAATATTGAACCACAAAAAAACCATCTAAACCATTTACGGTTTCCCATAAAATAAGCAATTAATTACTCTCTAAATAAGTCGTCATCGAAGAATTCTGTAAGAGTTATTCCCACTAGTTTACAGAAATCCTCTATTGAATAAATAGTTATTCCCCTACCCTTTTTTTCTCCTGTTTTTACATTTAGCTTTATATGACTTTCCCACCGATTAATTGTTTGTTTTTCTACATTATATTTTCTTACAAAATCCATTTTTTTGGGACCAGTTTTCTGCTCGCGAAGATTTTTCATTCTAGTCGCTATCTTATTTGCAAGGATTATATTTTCTTGTGAAAGTTCTGCCATACCACAATTTCCAAAAAGGTCACAAAAAATAAGTAAGCCATTTGGACTACTTTATAAAATTTTATTATATTTGGTTCGTATTGTTATATTTGCGATTACTTCTTAATATAAAATATTAGAAGCATTCGCTTTGAATCTCGTCCTCAAAAACTGGTAATTTTTACACGCGAGATGATAAGTGCAAATGCTCACGTCTATGGAGACGTGGGTTCACTTATTTGCGTGTATGGTATACCAGTACCTTGAGGGCAATAAGTTGAGTCTTCACGTCTCTTTTTTGTTAGACTCTATCCTTAAATTCTTAGCAAGCTTCCTATTTAAAACTAGAATCGCAATTTTTCACAGTTATAATACCGTGAAAAGTTTTAATAAAAAATTGTTAGGATATGCCATTCGGCTAGTCCGGGAAACCACAGCCAACCCTACGTTTTGCTGTGGTGAGGGGTGGGAATTTCCCCCTAACCCCAAAAGGGGGAATTCTATTGGGTAGTAATAAAATGCCGTATAGAAACTTTTAAAATTAAATGCCAATGAAGGAACGTTAGAAATTTGAAAATAGATGATAGACCACTACGCTGTTAGAAGCGAGAAAAGCTAACGGCTAAAAATCCGGCACTTCGATACGATTTCTACGAAATCACTCAGTGACCTACAATGATAACGGCGGCTGAGTGATTTTTCAAGAGAAAAATGAATCGAAGCCATAGTGGTAAATTAAAAAAAGAATACTGAAAAGCACCAAGCTGGATGAGATTCCGGGTCGGGGCCCGGAATGACGAACAAGTTACAGCATCAAAATACCGGGCACTTCGATAAGATTTCTACGAAATCACTCAGTGACCTCAACGCAACTAGAAAATGTAAACTATTAATATAACCCTTAAAACCAATAGCTATAAGAAGAAACAAAACCACACATTTGAGTTAGCCTAAGGCTAAAAAGTCAAAAACCTTCCCCGCGCGATTGGAGTCCGTTGGGGAAGGCTATGGCTTGCTAAACTATTAAGTAACCACAAACCACAGCAAAATTATGAAAAATAATTATTCGTGCTGCCATTGGGCAGTGCCCCTATACCTATTGTTCTATTTTTTGGGACAATTCCAGGTACAAGCCCGTACCACAACAACAAATCACAAGGTCTTTCAACAACTTATCAGTGGTACGGTAAGCGATCAACAAGGCCTCCCCTTGCCCGGAGTGAATATTCTTATTAAAAGCAGCCGCCAGGGAGCAATGACCAACCTGGATGGGAGCTATAGTATTACCGCCGCAATTGGCGATACGCTCTCCTACTCTTTTATGGGTTATACCACCAAAATACTGGTGGTCACTAATGATTTTAAGGGTGATATCCAATTACAACAAAACGCTGATGCACTATCTGAAGTAGTGATCAATGCCGGGTATTACAACACGACCGAACGGGAACGCACCGGGAATATTGCGAGAGTCACGGCCGAGGAAATCGAACTACAACCAGTGGTAAGCCCCCTACAGGCCTTGCAAGGTAGAATGGCGGGGGTAGAAGTTACCTCTGGCGGTAGCCATCCTGGGATGGCCTCCACGATCAAGATTCGCGGTACCAATAGCCTTCGGGAAGAAGGAAATTATCCACTATACATTATTGATGGCGTACCGATTAACTCCACGCCTATCGAGAGTAATAGTTTAATGGCTGCCGCCGGTATCGATCCTTTAAACAGTCTTGATGTTTCCAATATTAAAAGTATAGAGATCTTAAAAGATGCCGATGCTACGGCTATCTACGGCTCACGCGGAGCAAACGGAGTAGTTTTAATCACCACAAAAAAGGGAACTGCTGCTACTTCAGGAGTAACTGCCCGTTACTATACGGGAGTAGCTACAGTTTCAGAGCGTTTAGATCTTCTAAACACTCGGCAATACTTGGCCGTTAGAAATAGGGCTTTTGAAAATGATGGTGTAGAAAAGACAGCCCGTAATGCTTACGATCTACTATTATGGGATCAGAAACGTTATACCGACTGGCAGGATTTTATTTACGGAGGCACTTCCCGCACCACCAACGCTAAACTAGATTATTCTGGGGGCAGCGAACAAACGTCTTTTAGGCTGAGCGGAGGTTATTTTTCACAGGGTACCGTATATCCCGGGGATTATAACTATCACAAAATCACAGGAAGCTTTCGTCTTAATCACCATTCTAAAAACAAAAAGTTCAATTTGAATTTATCTACCAATTACGGGGTCGATGTGAATACGCTTACCGGCGGGGTTTCCTACAACTTATCCAATGTATTTCTCCCGCCTAACGCCCCCGCTATCTTTCAGGACAATGGCCAGTTGAACTGGCAGGATTGGGGCGATGCCGGGTTGGATAATCCATTAGCGGGCTTTTTTAATACCAGTGAAACCAATACCAATACCCTTATTACTAACCTTGGACTATCCTACCAGTTATTTGAAGGGCTTGAACTAAAAACCAGTTTGGGATATACCCACCTTAATTCACGGGAAATCCTTAAACGCCCCTTACGTTCTTATAATCCAGCCGATGCCCTTAACCATCGCTCTTCCCATATCAATTCTTACCGAGATTCCTGGATTATAGAACCACAGCTACATTATAGCTTAAAGGTTGAAAAATTAGCAGTTAACGCCATTCTTGGCGGAACCTTTCAGGAAAATACCAGCTCGCTAGAACGCTTTCAGGGAACTGGTTATGCTTCTGAAGCTCTTATCGGAAATTTAGGAGCTGCCGAAAGTATCGTGAATGCAAGCGGCGAAAATACCACCTATCGTTATGCGGCTATATTTTCTAGGATAGGCTTGAATTGGGATCGCAAGTATTATTTAAATTTTACCGGTAGACGGGATGGCTCTTCACGCTTTGGGCCAAATAACCGCTTTACCAATTTTGGCGCTATTGGTGCCGCCTGGATTTTTAGCGATGAAAAGTTAATTGAAAATGCCCTCCCTTTTCTAAGTTTCGGAAAATTAAGAGCCAGTTATGGAACAACGGGAAATGACCAAATTG
This sequence comes from Zunongwangia profunda SM-A87, assembly GCF_000023465.1. NCBI lineage: Bacteria > Pseudomonadati > Bacteroidota > Flavobacteriia > Flavobacteriales > Flavobacteriaceae > Zunongwangia > Zunongwangia profunda. Next base: position 2,392,849 of record NC_014041.1, on the reverse strand, counting down.
GCGATTATGGGTATCTGGATGCTTATGAAGCTACCATTGCTGCCGGTGGATTATATCCCACCGGACTAGCTAACCCTAACTACTCTTGGGAGATTAACAAAAAACTGGAAGGCGGGATGGAGCTAGGTTTTTTAAAAGACCGCCTGCGGTTAGGAATAAGTTACTACCGTAACCGCTCTTCTAATCAGTTGGTGGGCTATCCTCTACCTTATCTAACAGGTTTTACCTCGGTTCAGGCCAATTTACCGGCTACCGTAGAAAACCGAGGTTGGGAAATAGAATGGACCAGCCAAAATTTTAATGGTAGGGATTTCCGTTGGCAGACGTCATTTAATATCAGCCTTCCCAAGAATGAACTGCTTAGCTATCCGGACATCGAGCAATCTCCCTACGCCAATACATATCGGGTAGGCCATCCCCTCAATATTTCCCTATTGTATAACTATACCGGTATAGACCCGGAAACCGGATTCTATACCGTGGAAGATAGCAATGGGGACGGTTCTTATGATTATCAAGACCGAAATAGCATTCAAGATAACAACCGGTCGTTTTACGGGGGATTAAGTAATCAACTCACATATAAAGGTTTTTCCCTGCAATTTTTATGGGAATTTGTAAAGCAGGAAGGACGCATCACTTCTTTTAGTGCAGGGGCTATTAGAAATGCTAACCGGATGATATTATCACGTCTGGAAGGTAATGATAGCCCCTATCAACAAATCTCCCAAACCGTTGCGGCGAGTACTGCTTATAATCGCGTTTTAAATACCAGCTTTCCTATTAGGGATGCTTCGTACTTCCGTTTAAAGACCTTATCGCTTGCCTTTAAATTCCCTAAAAACTTGGTGACAAAACTAGGCCTCAAACAAATGCAACTTTTTCTACACGGCCAGAACCTCATCACCATCACCGATTATGATGGATTAGACCCAGAACGCCCGGGCTTGGGACTTGGTAATTTAAGAACCATCACCGGCGGAATAGAAATTAACCTTTAAAAAATAGCATTATGAAAAGATATCATATAAAATCCGTCGTATCCCTAGTAATGATCACGGCAATCTGTTACTCCTGCGAAGATTTTGTAGCAGTAGATGCTCCCAATAATAAAATGGTTCGCGAGGTTGTCTTTGAAAAGGATGAGACAGCGCAAAGCGCTATGACGGGAATCTATAACCAATTATTCCTATCGGCCTTCGCCAATGGTCAGCGAAACAGTGTGACCATACTGGGAGGATTATCGGGTGGGCTCCTCCACAATATTTACGACTCCAACATCGAGCGTTTGCAATTTGAACAGCACGACCTCCAACCCGACAACAGTGGCAATTTAAATATATGGTCTAGTGCCTATAATATAATCTATATGGCTAATTCGCTCTTAGAAGGTTTAGAAAATTCCAATGGACTAACACCGGAATTAAGTCACCGACTTCAGGGCGAAGCTAGTTTTATTCGGGCATTTACGTATTTCTATCTGGTGAACTTGTACGAAGAGGTACCTTTACTGCTTAGCACCGACTATAATAAAAACCAAGTCGCTGAAAGAACGCCAATGGCGGATATCTATGAGCAAATTATTGAAGATTTGACCCTGGCAGAAGAATTCCTTGAAACAGGTTACACCGAAGGAGAACGTACACAGGTAAACAGTTTCGTTGCCAGTGCTTTATTGGCAAGGGTGTATTTATATTTGGAAGATTGGCAAAATGCTGCACATTATAGCAGTAAATTGATTGAAGCCCCCATTTACAGCCTACTGGAAGATCTTGACCAGGTATTTTTGGTGAATAGTAATGAAGCCATCTGGCAAATTTCCCCTAGTGGAGGAGGCAGTTTTACCTCGCATACCAATGAAGGAAACTTACTGATCATCGATCCTGTATTTTCATTTTTAGCGGGACTGGAATTACAGGAAACATTTCCCAACTTATTCGCCGAAGAAGATCAACGAAAAACACATTGGATAGGTTATAATACTGATTTAGAAGCCTTCTATTCCTACAAATATAAAATTAGGAGTAGCAGCGAATTCCCTATTGAAGAGTATTCAATGGTAATGCGCTTAGCCGAGCAGTATTTAATACGATCTGAAGCCCAAGCACACTTAGGCAATCTTTCGAATGCCCTCGAGGATCTAGATCAAATTCGGGAGCGAGCGGGACTTCCCCTACTCTCCCAAACCACTCCTAATCTGGATCAAGCTGCAATACTACAATCTATTGCTGAAGAACGCCAACGCGAGCTATTTACCGAGTGGGGACATCGATGGTTAGATGTAAAACGCACCGGTACGACCAATGAGGTATTTGCAGAGGATCCCTTTTGGAAGCCTACTGCTATTTGGTACCCTATCCCTTCTGAAGAACGAATGAGAAATCCCAATTTGAGTCAAAATGAAGGGTATTAAATTGATAGGTACAATGCTAAAAACCAACCTGATCATTATAGGTTTACTAGTGGGATTCAGTAGTTTTTCTCAAAGTGAAGACGTAGGTTTATCAACACTATTATCCTTAGATCCATCAGTTCGTTATGGCGAGTTGAAAAATGGGTTTACCTATTATTTAAAGGAAAATCATACCCCGGAAAATACGATCAGTTTTAACCTGGTGGTCAAAGCCGGGGCTTCCAATGAAACTACAGATCAACTGGAATATGCCCATTTGTTAGAACATCTGGTCGCCAAACAAACGCGGAATTTCCCAGATGTAAAAGGCTATTTTAGAAAAATAGGAGGTTTTAGTAAAGCGCAAACGCGATCTAATGCGACACTTTATCAGGCTACAGTTCCCGCAAATTCTAAAAACAACATTGAGAAAGTTACTCAAATCCTATTTGAATGGGCGCAGGGAAATACGTGGTCTCCGGAATCTATCGTAGTAGAACGGGCGGCGGTTCAAGGAGAAATGCGTACCACCGATCCATACCGGCTTTGGCTTAGAAGAATAAGAGCTAAAAAATTAGCGCAGCCTATGGGTATACGGGTTTATAATGAAGAGGATCATTTGAAGAGCTTACGGCACTATAACCATAACGCATTAATGAATTACTACGAAAAATGGTATCAACCGGAGCAGCAAGCGGTGATCATTGTGGGGGCCATTGATTTGGATAGCCTAGAAAAACGAATACAACAATTATTCTCTAAACTTAAAAAGCCGGTCGCAACCACAAAACCGGTCTTTAAAAAAACCGATTTTGTAAAACCAAAAACCATCGATAGCAGTTATTATGATGTGGTTATGGATAGCATCGATCATACGTTAAGATTGGAAATCATTCGAAAACGCCCAAATTTTAAAATTAGGGCGAACTCCCCTAGCGATTATAAAAACAAGATTTTAGAAAGGCTTTATAAAAAAATCCTGAGTTTCAAAAAACAACTATTAAAACGGGATTATCATCCGCCCTTCGAATCTTTTGACCCTGACTATTATTTATCGGGTGAAATGAGTCTGTATATCCACTCATCCTATATGAGTATTCCAATAGATACCAACTCCTTAAAAAAGAGTATTCAACAAGGGATTGTAGCTTGGAAACAATTACATCAAAGTATTCAGCCAGAAGATCTGACAAAAGCCAAACAACAGGTTTTGGAAGCATTCAGTGGAGCTCAACCATTAACTTCAGGGGTAATCAGCCAACGTTTACAGGATCATTTTATTAATGGCAAGGCAGCCCCAGACCAAAAAACCGAAGGTGAGTTAGTGGCTAACATCCTTAATGAAATTGAATTGAATGATCTCTTTCATTTTATAAAGGAATATACCAACCTCACAAAGAATACCCATTTTATCTTGTACAAAGGGAAAGATGCAAGGATTCCTTATTTGGATTGTTTAGAACAATGGATTCAGGAAGTAAAGATAGATCCTACAGAAACCTTCACCTTAACCCAAACGCCCATTCCCAGTTTAAAACAGGAAATCAGTATACCAACCACTAAAGCTTTAGATACGTTGGTAATGGAAGAGAATGACCTTGAAATTTCCACGGTAAAACTTCCCCATAATGTTACCCTTATTTTTAAACCAAGTGCTCCCAAAACAGCCCAGTTTAAAAACAGGATTTCTATCAATGCTTTTCGTCCCATCCCGGTACCCATACAAAACAAAACGGATTATATCATTGGCCAGCTTGCCCCAGAGGTGATTCAATATTTAGGAGCGGGATCTTACAATAAGTTTGTTCTTGATCTATTTAAACAGGAACATCATTTACAGCTTAATTTAACTTCAGATGAAAAGTTTCAGAAAATAACTGGACAATCCAATAAGAATGATTTCACGAAGCTTATAGACCTGCTATACCTTTATTTGAACAATCCTCGGAAAGATAAAGCGGCTTTTGCTGCCTGGAAAAATACACTGATAGATAAAATGGATGGTAAAGGCATAAGAGGATCATCCGCTTTTGTAATGAAAAAAGTTGAAGCTATTTGGTATCCTCAATTACCGGTGATTCAACGAGAAGATCTTGCTCGTCTAACGATGGAACAGCTGTTTCTAGGACTGGAAAAAAGCTTTTCTACCATCGATGGATTCACCTTTATCCTCACCGGAGATTTTGATACCGCTGCAATAGCCTGTTCATTAAGCAGGAAACTTACCGTTTTTCCTACGAGTAATGAAACCATCCCTAACAATGAATTTAACTTTCCGATTAAAAAGATCAATAGCCATCTTACCTATAAAAATATAAATCAGGTTTATGGCCGACTCTTTTTTCCGGTAAAGGCCGAAAAAGACCTCAAAACACATATACAACTAGAATTACTGGCATTGGCACTTAATGAACGTATATTTAAACGGCTAAGGGAAGGCTGTTATGCTCCTGCTGCTCGTGGAAAATGGATGGATTTTAAAAACAATATTTATGCTTTTGAAATTGAATTTGATAGTGCTCTCGGGAATCAAGAACATTTGGTACAATTAGCCCTTGAAGAATTTCAAGATCTTAAAAAGAATGGAGTAACACAGGAATGGCTAGACACGGCTATAAAGCATCAATTAACCTCTTATGAAAGTGGGTTTACTCATTTTGGTTATTTCAATTTCTGGACCACCTATTTAGAGCGTAAAGTAATTCATCAGGAAAATATGGCTCAGGAAGCACTGGAATATGGAACGCTTCTCGAATATTTTATCACTTTAGAGGAGTTGAATGCCGCCGCACAAAAATATATGTCAATTTCTCATTATCAGCAATTTTTAGGATTCCCTGAAAACTATTAGATCAACTGTATCGCTGGATTTATATAAAAATAGTCCCCTTCGAAATGTATTTCAACGGGGACTACAATGTCACCATTACCCCTTATGGGATAATTACGGTAGGCATATCACTGGCACTAGCTTTGGGCTGATTATCTCCACGCTCGTCATAGACATCTAGCACAGGTCCGTTTTGACCCAACTGTACCTGGCAGGTAAATTCTCCGTTCTCACAACTTTGCTCCGGAATGGCTTGCCACGTGCCATTTAACTGTACATAATCATTGGCTTGCAATTCAGTTTTAGAATTATCACCTACGGTAGCAAAAGCTACCCCTATGGCAAAAATGATTGCCAACAGCGGTAAAATTACTTTTAACTTTTTCATGATTTTATAATTTATTAGGTTAATAAATAGTGCCGTTTAACCAGGTAATCGGCTTCAAACCTGGATTATCGCGCAATAATATTTTGGGAGTGTTACCGGGAATGAAGAAAAACATATACCTTTTTGTTTCTCAACTTCATTCTTCAAAACTCCATTAAAAAATATTTTAATTCATTGATCATCAACAGTGTAAATATCACAAAAAATACATAGTCAAAATGGAGATAAACATGTCAAATCAGTATAAATTCATCCAAATTTTATGAATTGCGTGTGATTTTTTTATAAAACCTGGGAGTTACATGAGTTTCCTTTTTAAAACTCTTCGAAAAATGGGGGTAAGAACTAAAGCCCATCTTAATCGAAATTTCCTTAAGGGAGAGACTTGTATTTTCAATGAGTATTTTGCATTGTCGGATGCGCTGCCGATTATAATATTGCATTGGTGTACATCCAAAAATCTCTTTAAAACCGGTTTTAATTTTATATTCATTGGTATTAAAAAGCATAGCTAATTGATCTAGAGTTTTAGGGGGTTCATCCAAATGCTGTACAATATAGATATGGATTTCGTGAAATAACTTTTGGTCCCATTTTGAAAATGTTTTGATTTCGAAATCTCTTGGTAATTCTGAGAAATCCTTCGAGGCATCCATAAGATAAGATGTTACGATATATTTTCCCTCCTTTACCCCGGTTAACCTCGAGACAACCGTATACAAATTTATTTGTAATAGTTCATCAAAATCATACTCCAGAAGCATGTGAAAAGATTGTTTTTTGGAGGCCATGAACTTCTTCATATTTTTCTGCCAGGTTGGCTGAAATTTCCTAACAAGTAGCTTAGAAAATGTGTTACCTAAAATAGTATATGGATCTACTTCAATATGATCAAGATGTTCATAGCTAAAATCAATCACCTTTAAACTTTTATCCAGTAGAAAGTTCGCCGTGCGAATAAGCATAGCTTCCGTATTTCTATTTAGCCATAAAAATTGATGCCGCTTTCTATAAAGTTCTTCTGAAGTTTGATTGGCATAAGCATGGAGACCTTCCAGCTCATCTTTGTGATCAGTGCGTTTAATTTGAAAGGAAAAATTACCTTTAGCGATTTCGGTAAGTATACGGTATATTCCACGTAAATTTACCCTATTAAATTCACGTTCCATAATAGTAGGTTTTAATTAATATTTTACTGGGTGTAGGGTTCTAAAAAGCGTAAAGCATTGTTTTTATATTGAAATAGCTGAGTTGGTATTTTGTGAGTAAGAGTTCTAAGATAGAACTCGGTAAGCCGAATAGCAATGGGAGATGTAGAATAAAGTGCGAGGGCTTTTATGAGCAGCGAACCTTCATGAACAAGGTAGTGCCGGGCTTCTGAATGCGACCCAATAATACCATCTAAATTACTGAAAATCGGATATTCCTTGTCCTGCTGAAATTCCATCCGGTCCCGAGCAATTCTTTTAGCAACTTTTAGGGTGACTATAAGATCAGGCTTATAATCTACAAAAAGAATACCATCACTAATCCAATATGTGCCGTACTTACCTTCAAACATAATTTGGGGATATTTTTGTTAAGTAGGTATTTTTTTAAGGAATATCTGGCAGAACCAGTTTATCATATCTCAAATATAAAAGATAAAATTCACTAAACACTTATACATTCAAGAGGTAAACTTGTGAATTTTATTAATTTTTAGCGTTTTTAATGCTTATAAGATCTAAAATCATAGAATTTAAGCTAATTTATTTCCAAATAAGAGTCCCTGGTATAATTTTCTTAAACAAAACCAAACTTGAAAAGAGCCCAACAACGATTTTATATATTTTCATTTACTACCAGCATGTTCCAAAAGGCGATGTCTACATTCAGCGAAAGAGTCGATAGCTTAATTCAATCAGGAAAAACCGATTTGACTAAGGCGGAGAATGGCATTAGCTTATGCATTAAAACTTTATCAAAACTGCAAAAGCAAGTCGATCAGAAGGATTTCGACAACATACAATCGGAGATCGAATTTTTCAGAAATATTAAGCCGCTCCCAATGAGCTATCTTATTTATTTCACCGAGGTAAGGTCTTGTGAATTGATGCTGCCAAAGGCGGGGAAATCTCATAAAATCCGATTCTTAGAGAAAGAGATCAAGAAAATCAATAAGTTCTTTTCGGCTAATAATAGTTTTGTGAATTATATGGAGCAAAACCATAACTACCTGGACTACGAATTCTTTAGTAGGAAAGGCAGAAGGGATTTTTCGTTTAGTCCCACCATTAACTATTATCAAAATCCAGAATTCTCAACCAGTCACGATATGCTTTGGTCAAAGGTTCAAGCTCTTTGCCGTTACATCCATTATATTCGGGAGAAGTTAGAATTAATACAACCCGGAAGCAGTGGAGACTTCAGGGAGCGACAACCCAACCTTTTGGTATGGTCGGGTACTAAAACAAGCCTGGTGGAAATTATCTATGCCCTTTACTTTAAAGGGGATAGCAATCACGGTACCGTAGATTTAAAAACCATCGTCGCTGCCTTCGAAGATTTCTTTAATATCGAGATCGATAACTTCTATAAAACCTACGGAGAAATGAAATCCCGTAAAGATCCGCGTACCAAATACCTCCACACTATTGCCGCAAAACTTGAGGCTAAAATGAATGAAGAAAATCACACATAGTTTTTCGTAGTCAATCGTTACTTCGAAAAGTTCTTTTCTTAGAATTTCTGTTTCCATTCCGCTCCAAATGATCGCCCTCCGCCATCCAAATACGATCAAATTAATTTAAATATCACCAAAGGTTAAAGTTTTTCGTACTACGAACCATCTACCGAAAAAAATCCATCAAAGCCACGCAATTTTACAAAACGAAAGTCAAATCATGGAAAGGGCTGTCATTTAAAATCTATGAACCTTGATGGCCCTTTCTTTTAAACACATTTTGTTATGCCAACATCTATTGTTACCACCGACGATCTTCGGGAATTTAAAATGGAATTACTGGAAGACATTAAAGAATTACTACAAAGCCAAAATGGACAGCCAACCAAGAAATGGCTAAAATCCACCGATGTTCTCGAACTGCTCAAGATCTCCCCGGGAACACTACAGAACCTTCGTATTAATGGCACTATTCCGTATACGAAAATGGGAGGTGTACTTTACTATGACTATGGCGACATCATGGAAGTACTGGAAAATAACCGCGTACATCATAAATTCTGATCTTGGAAGAAATCAATTACATCAAGCATCTCAATGGCGTGTTTGAACACTTTTCTAAAGACAACCGATTGAACCCTACGCATATCAGCCTTTATATTGCTCTATTTCAACTATGGAGCAGTAATTTTTTTAGGCAGGAATTCTATATCAACCGCGAAGAAGTAATGCAGTATGCAAAGATTGGTTCTAAATCTACCTACCATCGGTGCATCAAAGAGTTGAGCCATTGGAACTATATTTTGTATATCCCTCACATAATCCTTTTAAAGGGAGTAAAATCAAGATGTTCGATTTTGGGACAAGTACCGGACAAGTAGTGAACCAAAGCAGTACCAATAACGGGACAAGTAATGGACAAGCAGTGGTATCTATAAATAAACATATACAAACTATGCAAAACACTAAAAGCAATAACAAACAAGGGGATTTTAAAAATTCAAATTTTCAAAGTGCAAATGGATACAAACAAAAGCTTAGTGTCCCATATCAGGACAACCTTAAGACCAGTACCGATAAAAATTATGATGACCCCCTATGAAATATAAAGCTCCACATATCATTACCGAAGGTGGCGTCGCCTACCAACTTGGAAAACTACGCAACCAGGAGATTCAGTATGATTTTAAAAAAATGCTAATCTATCTGGATGCCAAAGGGAAGTTACTATTTGGGAAAAAGTTTAAAATTCACTCTGAAGACCAAAGGATTTTATACAAGCTATGCTCCTATTTCATCAAAGACCGTGATAGTTGTGAGAAATTTGGAATTGATATTGAAAAAGGTCTTCTGATTTCAGGCCCGGTGGGCTGCGGAAAAACAAGCCTGATGAAATTGCTTAGGCATATGGTGCCACACCAACGCCCCTATGAAATGATTCCCTGCCGAAATGTAGTGTTCGGTTTTAATCATTTAGGCTATAAAACCATTGAAGATTATGGCAATTCCTGTTTTTTCTGTTTTGATGATCTGGGCGTGGAACCTCCTGGCCGCTTTTATGGAAAAGATTGCAATGTAATGGGTGAAGTCCTATTATCGCGCTACGAGCTTTATTTAGATACCCAACGTAAAATAAAAACCCACGCCACCACTAATCTTAATGCACAGGAACTGGAAGAACGCTATGGTAATCGGGTTCGTAGCCGTATGCGGGAGCTATTTAACTTAATTGCTTTTGATAAGGAAAGTAGGGATAAGAGGAAATAGCAAAACAAGACTAATTCACTTTTTTAATTGATTTTTTCGCTTAAATTTGTGTTACGATTTTTATGAATAAATATATTCTCATATTATTTTCCTTCTGGATGATCCTCACCAATTCGTGTGTCCTAAAAAAGGGTGCACTCAATTTGGTAACCAACGGTCACGTAGAAAATTTTTACCAGCATTCAGAAAAATCACTTCCCAAGCTTTCATTTAATACTTTATCGTCCTGTAAAATTGGTTTTAAAAATGCGATTAAAACCCTTTCGGATAACTTTTCCTATTTACTGAAAGTTCTAAAAGATGCTCCAATTTTATTATTTTCACTTTATGGAGCTTTTTTAATTGGATTAATCCATATTTCATTTCGTTTTAAACGAAATTTCACATTAGCTATACGTTCCTGTTTTAAGGAGCCTCTCTACATCCAACTCCAGCGTCTACAGTACTACGCTTAAGCATTCCATTCTTTTCTTTTTTATTTCGTTGATACCGGGTTTTTCGGTATGAACTCCCTTTGATTTTTATTTATCATTTTAAAAAATATAGCATTATGAAATATGGAATGCTGATAATGGGATGTTTCCTGCTCTCGTATTCACTTACTTGTGCACAAACTTCAGAAAATATTCCGTTATCAAAACTTTATCAGGAGGCTGCGACCTATCCCGGGTTACAAGCAGAAGTCTCAAGCATTAAATCTGCCGATTACGATTATAGACTTGCCAAACAAGAAATCTTACCAGAGCTCAATCTTCAGGCACAACATACATTTGGAACTTTTGAAGGCGCCGCCGGAGCTTTTGTCCCATTACCTGGCTTTTTTAACGTCAGTGGCGAAGGTATTAATGGAAATACCGCGGTAAACACTATGGCCTCGGCTACTTTAAAATGGGACTTTCTCCGGTTTGGCAAATACAGAGACCAGATTGATCTAGCCCAGATAAACCAGGAACAGGCACAAACAGGATTTGATATTAAAGTTCTCGAACTAAGACATCAGATTACTAAAGCGTATTTTGGTTGGATTCATGGTAAAGCTATGCAAGACTGGGCCAAACGGGAAGCCGAACGCAATAAAAGCTTAGTTAAATTATCTTCCAGCCTGGTGCAATCTGGACTGGCCGCTGCTGCCGATTCCTTAATTGCATCAACAAGACTTAAGCAGGCCATAGCGCAACAGAAAAAATGGGAAGGACAAAATAACCGTTTTAAAAATCAGCTATTGGAATATACTGGAAAAGCAGTAAATATTGAAAATATACCAAAATCTTTCTTTTCAATCAGGGAAGTTGAAATAAACGATTCAGCCCGTAATCATCCCTTACTGACAGAAAAAAAATATCAAGATGAAGCACTCAAAGTGCGTGAAAAGATAGTGGACCATCAGGTGTTACCCGATATTTTTCTGCTTGCGGGTGGACTTTTAAGAGGAATAGGTTATGGTGACAATAGCCGGGCATTTCAGGACAGTTACGAATTACCCATCAGTAATTACCTGGTGGGTGTAGGACTAACATGGAATTTAAGCCAATGGTATTCCAAAGGATTAAAAACACGAAAAGTACAACAGGAACAAAAACGAGTTTCTCTGGAAAAGGAAGCTGTAAAACGCTTCATAACTGAACAGCAAAATTCACTACAGTTTCATATTGAAAAATCAAAAGAAGAAATTCAGGAAGCGGAAGGTGCCTATCGTTCAGCTTCCGAATCGTACCGCTTATTTAAGGTGCGTTATGAAAGCGGACTGATAAACCTTACCACCTTATTGCAAATCCAGCAAAGTCTTCAGTTTACCGAAAAAGCACGAATTCAGGCTTACTACGATTACTGGCAATATTGGAACAATTATGCCTATACACAAGCCGATTTTTCAATGCTTACCACAATATTCAATTAACAAATAGAAAAACGAATGAATATAATCAGATTCGCTTTACGAAAACCGATAGCCATCATCGTGACAGTTCTTGCGCTGCTCTATTTTTCGGTAATGGCCATTCAAAAAATTAAAGTAGATATTTTTCCGGAAGTAGAAGCACCGGCAATTTATATCGCGATGCCTTACGGAGGGCTTTCCCCTGCCTACATGGATGGATTTATGTCCAATGAGTTTCAAAAGGTACTCGTGTTTGTAGGTGGTGTTAAAAATATGGAATTTAAAAGTGTGCAAGGATTAACCTTGATGAAGTTAAGTTTTTATCCCGGTACCGATATGGCACAGGCACAGGCCGAGGTGGCCACCCAGGTATCCCGCGCCATGGCTTTTTTACCTCCTGGAGCAGTCCCCCCTCAAGTAGTGCGTTTTGATGCCGGTGCACAACCGGTTGGCCAAATAGTTTTTGAGAGTGACCAGCGGTCTACCGGAGAGCTGCAAAACCTGGCCATTACCCGTATTCGACCTTCTTTTGTAAATATTCCGGGAATTAGTGCACCGGCACCATTTGGCGGAAATGTGCGCACGATGGTGATTAATGTAAAGCCTGAAGAAATGCAGGCATATGGGCTTACCGCTGATAACATATTAGAGGCGGTAGCTAAAAATAATTTCCCCTCCCCTGCCGGGAATGTGCAGATAGGGAATACTAATTATATGGCCCCGGTCAATACTTTGGAACTTAGTAGGGAAGACTTTATGAATACCCCCATCAAAACCGGTTCGGGACCTACGGTATTTGTTCGGGATGTAGCCACTGTTATCGATGGAGCCGATAAAACCACCGCGTATGCCCTCGCTAATGGAAAGCGTACCGTTTATCTGCCCATCATTAAAAAAGCAGATGCCTCTACCCTGGCCGCCATAAATAACCTAAAGGATGCTATGCCGATGTTATCGGACGCCTTGCCGGAGGACGTATCGATCAAATTCGTGTTCGACCAGTCTACCTATATTGAAAATGCCCTTTCCAATTTATTGCACGAAGGAATTTTGGGAGCAGTCCTTACCGGCCTAATGGTACTGCTGTTTCTTGGAGATAAACGAGGGGCTCTAATTGTGGTGCTCACCATCCCGATTGCGGTACTCACCGCTATAATTATGTTATACCTGCTGGGGCAGACGATCAATATTATGACCTTAAGTGGTCTGGCATTGTCCATAGGTATTTTGGTAGATGAGGCTACAGTCACCATTGAGAATATTCATCAGCATTTTGAAATGGAAAAAACCAAACAACGAGCGATTTTAGATGCTTTATTGGAGATTTCGATACCAAAACTTCTAATTTTGCTATGTATTCTTGCTGTCTTAATTCCGTCATTTATGATGGTAGGAATTCCCCGGGATATGTTTATGCCTTTATCCATTGCGGTAGGCTCGGCAATGATTGCTTCTTTTTTGGCCTCACAGACTTTTATTCCTGTGGTGGCCAATTGGATAATGAAAAAGCATCCCCAAAAACATTCCGATACAAAGAAATCCCGGTTTGATAGGTTTAAGGGGCGATACCTAAAATTTATTCTTCACAATGAACGCATTAAAACACCTATTTTCTTTGGGTATTTACTTGTTGTAATCACTTTATCAGGAATTTTGTTCGTTTTCATTGGAACTGATATCCTGCCGCCGAGCGGTTCTAAGGATTTACAGTTGCGGATAAAAGCCCCGGTGGGTTCTGCTTTAGATCAAACGGAAGATTACGTATTGGCTGTAGAAAACCACATTCGAAAACAAATTACACCCGAAGACCTGGAAGTTACTTCAGGATTTGTAGGAATGCATTCGCCAAACACGCCAATTAACCCGATCTTTTTATTTACAAGTGGGTCTCAGGAGGCGATTTTACAGTTCTCGTTAGCGGAATCTTTTGAAGGGTCCGTAGATGAGCTCAAAGACAATTTGCGTAGCAGTCTTAAAAATAAGTTTCCTGAACTTCAATTCACCTTCGAACCGATGGAACTTGTGGAAAAAATTATGGGTCAAGGCTACAACACACCTATTGCTATTGAAGTATTAGGAAAAAACCTGGATCAGGTTACTTTGTATGCCCATAAGATCACGGATGCCTTAAAAGATGAAAATTACCTGACCGATGTGCATTTGAATGAACCCGTTGATTATCCCAGTATTTCGATAAACGTAGATCGTGAACGTGTGGCGCAACTGGGACTAACAATGCGTGAGGTGAGTACAGCCCTTACCACGGCGACGTCTTCTTCCCGTTTTGTAAGTAAAAATGTATGGGTAGATCCAAAATCCGGTCTGGTTTTTCAGGTTCAGGTTCAATTACCGGAAAATCAGGTTAATTCATTGAATGATCTTCAAAACCTTCCGCTAAAGCCGGGGGCAATGAGCCCCGTCCTTGATGATGTGGCAGATCTGAGTTTGGCGACCGAACCGGGACAGGTAAACCGAAAAGGCCCTAACCGTTTTGTAACCGTTACCGCCAACACCAATCACTCCGATTTGGGAAGTGCCTCCCGGAAAGTTCGTAAAATTCTTAGCGAATTGGACGCCCCGCCAAGAGGCTATAGCGTTAGAATGGCCGGAGAGGTAAATGTGCTTAGCGAGACTTTATCGGGCTTGCAATCTGGATTGCTGGTCGCCATTGTGGTAATTTTCTTAATGCTGACCGCTTACTATCAATCTTTTAAAACCTCTTTGGTTATTTTGGGGATTATACCTGCTGTGGTGGCAGGAAGTCCTTTTAAGTTTATCACTTTTGGGGAGTACACTCAACCTGCAATCGTATATGGGTATGATTATGGCCGTAGGGGTTTCGGTATCCAATGCGGTACTTATTATCAACCAGAGCGAACTTTTTAGAAAAGAGAAACTGGAAAATGCGGCCGAATCTTCCCTATTGGCGGTAGCCTCCCGTTTTCGACCTATTTTAATGACCGCCCTGGCAATGATTGCCGGGATGATCCCAATGGCACTGGGACTTGGTGATGGCGGATCGCAGGTCGCCCCGCTGGGACAGGCCGTAATTGGCGGTTTGGTATTTTCAACTTTTACCTCCCTACTGGTTTTGCCATTTATGTATAGTATTGCTTATGCCAATACCCAGCCTAAAAAAGTTTCGTTAGATCCAGACGACCTACACAGTAAATACTATCAAAAAAACTTAAAATCATAACAAATGAAATTTTACATAAAATCTATTTCTTTTTCCTTACTTACCCTTCTTTTAATGGCGTGTGGTAATGCTGAAAACAAAGCAAAGAAGGAAGATAAACCTTTAAAACCTACCTATCAGGTTACCAACGTAAAAAGTGATACGTTAAAATATAAACTTTCCCTTCCCGGTGAACTAAAACCCTATGAAGAGGTGACTTTATATGCCAAAATTGAAGGTTTTGTTGAAAAGCTAAATGTAGATCGAGGAGATTTAGTAAAAAAAGGAGAAATTTTATTAAATATTGAAGCTCCGGAAATTCAACAAAAATTATTGGCCGCCCGGGCAAAGCAGCGTGAAATAGCTGAAAAGCTAAGTTTTAGTGCACAAAACTACCAACGGATGAACCGAGCTTCTGAAGTTGAAGGTGCAATATCATCAATAGAACTTGAACAGACCAAAACGCGTTTTATGGGTGACAGTGCTGCTTTGAGTGCTGTAAAAGCAGAAGTAGCGGCCGCTGCGCAGTTGGCGGGATATCGTAATATAAAATCTCCATTTGACGGAGTGATCACTAGCCGAATGGTTTCTCCCGGTGCCCTGGTAGGAAGTGGAAAGGAACCACTTTTAAAATTGGCTCGAGAAGATAAACTGCGTCTGCTAGTGGCTATTCCTTACAAACACGCAAATGCACTTTCTCCAAATAGTAAAGCTAGTTTTACCCTGAATTCCGCTCCCGGAAAAAAATTTGATGTAAACTTTTCGCGTAGTAGTAAAGTACTTGATCCCAAGTTACGCTCGATGATGGTGGAATTTGATTTTGATAATTCATCGGATGTTTTAAGTGCAGGTGCTTATGCAGAAGTAACATTAAAATTAAAGCGGAACGAGCCTACTCTCAGAGTTCCTGCAAGTAGTATTATTACCACTACAACAAGCACGTTGATCGCAAAAGTGGAATCTGGAGAAATTCAATTGGTTCCCATAACTACTGGAATTACCCAAGGAAAAATGATAGAAATATTCGGAAATCTTGATAGTAGGGACCAGGTTATTTTGAAAGGAAATTCCACCCTTAAAAACGGAATGTCCATAAACGCTATAACAGAACAAAATCAATTAAATTAGAAAAGTAATATTTAATAAAATAATCATATTTAAAAATCAATAGTATGAAACATATTTTTTGGGGTATCGCACTCCTTTTAACACAAACAATTACAGCACAAAAATGGAGTACTCCCAGAATCGAAAGCTATGGAAAAATTCATTTTGATAAAAATTTAAGTTTCCAGCCCGATATAAATAAGACCTATAAATTAGTTTTTAATATAGACAATGATGCTCAAAAGGAAGGAGTAAATATGAGACTATGGAAAATTGCCCGGGAACTGAATCTATTAAAAGCCGCAGGGGTTCCCGATCAGAACATAGAAATAGCGGCCGTGGTTCACGGAAAAGCCATTGCCATAAGTTTGACGGATAAAGCCTACAAAAAACGTTATCATAAGAAAAATCCTAATACAGATTTGGTAAAAGCACTTAATAACGCTGGGGTAAAATTATACCTCTGCGAACAAACTTTGGCAGGAATGAACTTTGAAGAAAGTGAATTAAATCCATCTTGGGAAGTAACCTTATCGGCCCTCCTAACGCTACCAATTTTGGAAAGTGAGGGTTATTTTATGGTGCCTTAATTCATTTAGAGGTCAGTAAATATACTTATTAAGAATTTGAAGGAATATACATTTTATGGAACTGATATCTATGCAAATTAAAACAGTCCAACTCTTCAAATTATTAATAGAAACTAATTCATGCATTATTTTCTTCCGAATTATTATTTACTGACCTTTAACTCTTTAGTATTAACCAATCAGATTAGAATTATATAAATTGTCTTGAGATTTCTTCAAATCTCTAATATGGGCTATCAAAAAATAGTTAGATCAAATAGAATAATCTTATTAAAAAGATAAGAGTATTTAGTTTCCTACGGTATTGTGATATGTGATATAATTGATTGATTTTACCTGAATAAAACCACAAATCTGACGTTTTCAGCTACTCTTTCCATTTCCTCTTTTGATGGATTTTCAAACCAAATAGGGAAACTTTATAGGTAAATATTAGTCATAAATAAGCAGTAGATGATTGATCAAGCTTGTTCTAACTATGCAAAGACAAATTATATTTAATAAGTGGATAATATCAAATATTTCTTCTTATTCGGCTCAGGGATGACGGAGTAATTCCTAAATAGGAAGATAACATATGTAATGGGACTCGATTAGCTAAGCCGGGATAATGGTTAAGAAAAAGTAAATATCTGTCCTTTGCTTCCAGGTTCATCATAATGTTAGCAGTCTTGAGTTTACTTTCAGTCACAAATGCATAAAGTTTATTAATTAATAAGGGCCAGATAGAAATCTGCTCCTTCAAAATTTCAAAATCTCTGTAATCTATATACCAGATACTCGCATCGGTTATAGCTTCTATATAATCATTGGAAGGAGCCCTAATTTGAAAATTCTGAAAATCACCGATAAAACGCCCTTCATAAATAAAATAACGGGTAAAATCATCCCCAACTTTATTATAATAAAGGGAACGAAATACGCCCTTCTCTACAAATGCAATTTTCGTACAGGGTTTTCCACTTTCAATAAAATATTGACCGCTGGTTATTTCAAGTTTTTTGAATAATCGCTGAATAAAGATTTCTTCTTCAATCGTTAGATTTCCGAATTTCTTGATATATAAAATTAGTTCGTCCATTTAATGCAGCTATACTCTGAATATTCTACTGTTGGTCATAACAAATAACTACTTGTTCCCGTTTAGGTCCCGTCGAAATGTATTTAACCGGAACTCCCAATTGACTCTCTAAAAAATCAATGAATTGTTTTAGTTCTAAAGGAAACGAAGTCTCATCTAAAATATCTGAAAAATTTTTATTCCATCCATTAAAATCTTTGAATACAGGCTTACTATTTACACGCTGTAAATCTAAGGATGCAATATCTCTAATTTCACCATCTATTTCATAGCCTGTGCATACTTGAATCATATCCATTCCGTTAAGAATATCCATTTTGGTTATCGCTATATTAGTAATTCCATTTATCATAATTGCATATTTTAATGCAGGTATATCTAACCATCCTATCCTTCTTGGACGATTAGTATTAGAACCATATTCATTTCCCTTTTCCCTCAACTCATCAGCTATTTCACCATTAATTTCTGTCGGAAAAACACCTTTACCTACACGGGTGCAGTAAGCTTTAGTTACACCAAAAATCTTATTAATATTTCGTGGTGAGACCCCTAGACCAGTACAGGCTCCAGCCGCTATTGTACTACTAGAAGTCACGTATGGATAAGTACCATAATCAATGTCAAGCATTGTTGCTTGTGCCCCTTCTGCTAAAACTTTTTTTCCTTCCTTTATCGCTTTATTAATTATAAACTCAGTGTTTTGTATGTTTAGTTTTTTTAAGAAATCAAGAGCCTTAAAATATTCTTCCAACATCCCTTTAAATTCAGGTATTTCTTTTCCGAAGCTGGATAATTCATTATGTTGCCTGAATAAAGTTTTCTCTATATCGTTTTTAAAATCAGGGGAAAAGATATCTGCCACGCGAGGATTACTCCTCAACATTTTATTAGAATATGTATGCGCAATTCCCATTTTAGTAGTGTCAATAGTGGGATAGTGCGAAGATTCTTCATAATATTGATCAAAGTATTTATAAGTGGGAAGAACCAAATGGGCTTTTTCTGAGATTATTATCTTTTCTTCTGGTTTCAATTTAGAATCTATCGACTTTAATTTTAGAATTTCCTCATTCAAAATAATAGGATCTAAAGCAACTCCGGTTCCAAGAATATTTGTAGTTTCTGGAAAAAATATTCCGGAAGATATTAGGTTTAAAGTGACTTTTTTCTCTTTATAATAAATTGTATGTCCAGCATTTGCTCCACCATTAAATCTTGCTACAATATCATAGTTCTGGCAGATTAAATCAATAATTTTGCCTTTTCCTTCATCTCCCCATTGAAGACCTATTAATATATCCATTTGATAAGAATTTGATTAAAGCCCAAAAGTAATTTTTCAATTCCAGGAGAAAATTGTCATTTGACAAATAATAAACATTCCAAGACCAAACGTAAGAGAGGCATCAAGCTTCAGTTACGACGAATCGCCTACAATGCTTCAGAAAGCTATTTGGTAATACAACTTACCAATACTTCGGGAATTACTTTCGAAATAGATTTTCTGAAAGTATACCGCGTTAATGGCAACAAAAAAAGAAAATCTTTCAAAAACTGGAAATAAAACCGATCTATACTTGCCATATGCCTTCGAAAATCTATAACAGCCAATCGTTACGCTTAGTATATGTGCTTCCTAAGTTTGTACTGGGAAGTAAGGAGAAATTGCAATTGGAATTGCAAGAGTTAAATGGAAGTAGAAAGGTATTGCTGAAAAAGAGACTTTAGATTTCTAACATTGATTCATTTACAGCTTTTTTTTCCATTCCTACTTTTAAGCTACTAATCGAGAGCTTCTTATTTCTAAAATAATTAGTAGGAGCTAAAAGTTCTCAGTTTCTCTAGCTACGTATAAAATTAACTATCTCAGTGTAACCTTCTAAACATCGAAACATATAATCTTGATTATCGACTAGAGAAATTTTTAGTTAAAAAAATATTCTTAAAATTTACACTATCCATGGAGTTTAGGGGTGTGATATAATCACAAATAGGAAAGTTTATATAATGAAAGCTGTAGTATTTAAATAGGACTTAAAACAACTAAATATTTTAAAACCTAAATTAATTAAATTATTAAAAGTAGTATGTTATATTAATGACGTATGTAGAATTGCATTCTAAATATAATATTCTAAGTATTTATAGAATAAATAAACTAAAATAAAAAAGCCAATAATAGCATATAAAACAGTACGGTTTATTTTAGGCAATTTCATAAAAGATATACTTCCATTGGATTAAGTTTATAAAATTTAATTTTTGGCTGGTTGAATATTAACAAAACTTTGTTTGTACAATTTGTTTTATCGTCAAAACCATTCCTTTTACCTATTATTTTTTATTTTCAAATATAAAAATCAGTCGATAGCAATATTCTAATTTTTGTGTTTAAATAGTGCTTTAAAAGTTTTTGAAAAGCTTAGATTTATGTAGTTTTACCCTATGGAATTTCCCCTAAATAAGTGTTGCTTTGTATTTCTTGCCATTTATCTGGTATTTGGTCATTACACAGAATGCTCTGCTAATTCTTTAAAATCTGGGTTAATATTATCTGAAAAAAATGACCATAACAGGGAAATTTCGGCTCCATCTTCAAATTCGGATCATTATTCTCATGGCGACATATTGGTCCTACATGCAAAAAGAGATTCAAAAGAAAATTTTCCCTATAATAAAGGATTGGTTAATGCTATTCCTTTCGGCCAGTTATTATTACCTGTATATTTTACAATAATTTACTCTCAATATCTTTTTTATAGATCTGGTAATTTATTACGGTTATTTCCTTTCCATAGTTTTTGGTAGGCGTATTCAATTTTTCCGCATTCACCTTTAAAATTCTTCTGAACTATTAACTTATCAAACTATGGAATCATCTAATTTACGTATGATCCTACCCGCTTTAATGCTTATTGCTAGTTGGGTCATTATTTTATGGAAAAACTTCAGACAAATTATACCGGTTGTTGAAGCCAGACCAAACATTGAAAAAATAACTAAATATCATCGTTTAAAACGTGTAGGGGGATATTACTGGATTATATTTTCCTTATTTATCCTCATGACTATAATTTATTCGTTACTGCCTGATTATGATTTTATATTTATGCCTGTTGCCTATTTTGACCATCCGTTAGTCAATGAACTAGGACTCATGATTCTTAAAATATCGATCATTTGGATCGTTATTGCCCAATTACAAATCGATCGTGAGCTCTATAAGTATTCACGGGATATTGATAGCTTAGCCGCCATGGAACTGGTACACTATTCCGAAAAAATGTTGTTATCAGGTATGCTGGTACTTTTTTTAGGCTACTTTACAACAGTTACTAATATTGCGGGATTTATTTTAGTTCTTATTGGTATCATTATTCATTTCAGAACTTTTGGCTTTCCTTATGCAAATCACACAAGAACTTAGCTTTAAAAAAAGTGATAACTATTATTTAATTGCCGTTGTATAATTATAAAGAGCGATATAAATAAAATATATTCATAGTTTTATATTCTCAGTTCTTTTACATCCTTCATCTAACAGACAGGGTTTTACCTAAGCTAAATTAATAGGGAATCGTGTGAAAATCCGGAGCTGCCGCCAGGGCTCTATGATATATATTCCCCCAGAGTACCCTGAAAGAGATGTTTAAGCTTTTACCAGCCAAATAACTTTGGGTTGATCCTGATTGTGGTTTAAAAACACGCAATTGGGAAGAAACAGAAAAGCCATTAAAATCGATGGTTACGGCTTCAACAGAAGTTTCTAAAATTTATGGATAATAAAAATTGTTAATAAACACGAAAAGAAGTATCGCCCAAGATGCCAAACCCTTTTTTGAATGTAAAATAGGTTCTATCATACTTTGTGATTGTTCATCGATAAAGATGAGTTATGATGAATTAATTATATAAAAATAAAGTATGATGATTGTCTTTGTATCCTTGTATCCAGTATATAAAAATGATTAAAGCAGATTATCAATCAAAATTTTCAAAAAGTTAAAGCGTATTTTGGGCATATTTTACAGACCCCAAAATTCAGAGTAATTTTCTCCAAAACATACTACCAGTAATAAATACATATTTGTCAAGCTTAAAATTGTTTCTATTACACCAACTACCTTATCTATCTTTAATTCAAGTTTAATTCCGAGTTCAGTATACGTCTTAGAAATATTAGTTAAACGAAAATTAAAAGCCTCTTCTAAAGCATGGGTAATGATTGAGATTTGATTTTCCATAATTAAAACCTTCTCTCGAAAATAATATCTCGTTAATATTTATCCATGGACGGCCTCACAATTTTTCGAAAATGCGACTATTCCTACAGGAATGAAATTCTGAGAGTATCGGTTTTCACTCTTCAAATTGTTTTCTGTATTAATCATAATCGCTACTTTATAGAATTATTTACTATTATAATAAATAGGTATTAATTACCTAATCGGAACTATTATTAAGCTTTGCATTGAGCATCGCCATATCATCTTTCACCTTTTTATCAACTACCCGGGCATAAATTTGTGTAGTAGCTAGTTTCGTGTGTCCTAATAGCTTTGAAACAGTCTCTATTGGTACTCCATTGGTCAACGTGATGGTTGTTGCAAAGGTATGCCTGGCAATATGAAAGGTTAGATGTTTTTTGATGCCACAGAAATCAGCTATTTCTTTTAAATAACTGTTCAATTTTTGGTTCGAATAACGAGGTAATAAGGTTTTAGAATGTACCGTTTTTGGGTGATCCTGGTAACGTTTTAAAATATCTCTTGCCTGATTAAGTAAAGGAATCTTTAAAGCAGTTTTTGTCTTTTGCCGTTCTGTTTCTATCCATTGATTCCCATCAAAATCCATCCCAATATTATCCATAGTTAGTTTAGTGATATCAATGTAAGAAAGTCCCGTATAGCAGCTAAAGAGAAAAATATCCTTTACAATGTTAAGTCTATTTATGGACGATTGGAAATCCTCAATGGATTGTAACTCCTCCCTAGTTAAAAACTCCCTTCTCTTTTTTACATAAGATGATTTAAATCGCACAAAAGGATCTTTAGGTATCCACTCGTGATGATAGGCCATTGTAACCATTTTACGCAATCGCTGAAGATGCTTCATTGCGGTATTGTGTCCCATTTTTCGTTGGTGATCAGTAGGCTGGTAGGATTTTATAAAAAATTCAAAATCCTTAATAAAGGAAAAATTTAAATATATTAACCTAAAATCTTCTAAATTAAATTTAGCCCTTAAAAACTTTTGCAAGTACCCTTGCGTGACTTTGTAATGTCGTAAGGTATGAGCGGAAATTGAATGACGAGAAATCTCATTGTGGTATTCAAATAATTCCTGCAATGAACGGTAAAATTTATCCGCTCCTAAATATCTGTTCTTGATCGCCTGAGCAGTGACCATTTTATTTTCGCTTAGCAAATCTTCGTAGGCGGTATAAATTTTTGAACGCACTTGATCTAAATACTTATTTAAAAGTTTAGATTCTTGTCGTGTCCCTCTCATTATACCTCTAGCTGCATCCCAATCAGTAGAATTAACACGTCTCTGAATACTAATGTTTGCTCTCTTACCATTTACCGTTATTCTTGCATAAACAGGAACTTGATTATTCTTGATTCGAGAAGAGCAAACCCAGAAAATTAAACTAAATGTTGACCGATTTTTCATTTTTATCGTCTTTAATTACACATTTTTTAAAGACGAAAGTCAAATTCAATAGGTTCAATATCAGTATTTTAAACACCTATTCGGTTAACACTTTTGTTCTTACTAAAACTGTCAACCGAATTGTGAACGTTTTTAATGATTTTCATTGGTTTTAAAGATAATCAATAAAAACATAAAACCCTGAAAATCATACGATTTTCAGGGTTTTGGTGTCAATTATATACTTGAAAAGTGATCGCGACAGGATTCGAACCTGTGACCGTCTGCTTAGAAGGCAGATGCTCTATCCAACTGAGCTACGCGACCATTTTTGCGGTTGCAAATATAATCTCTTTTTATTTTAAAGCAAGGCTTTTTTTAATAAAAATTAGTTTTTGTTTCAACTCATTCTTTTAAATATTGATAAGCAACACTTTAGTAGTCTAAAAAAAATTATCATTATATAAGCCATGGGTATAGGATTACAATGGTCTTAAAGTTTTTACTTATTTTTATACTCGATTTAATCCTAACACAAATAAGAATGCTTAATTATCCAATCAAATTTACACCTATCCTAAAAGAAAAAATTTGGGGAGGTGAGAAATTAGCGACCATATTAAACAAAGAATCAAACGCAAAAAATTTAGGCGAAAGCTGGGAAATCTCTGGTGTTAAAGGTGATATCTCTGTGGTAGAAAATGGAGCTCTTAAAGGCAAAACTTTAAACGAACTTTTAGAAGAATATAAAGGAAGAATTTTAGGCGAAAAGATATATGCTGACTTTGGAGCTGAATTTCCACTGCTTATAAAGTATATCGACGCGAAAACCGCACTTTCTGTACAATTGCATCCTCATGATGATCTTGCTAAAGAACGCCATAATAGTTTTGGAAAAACCGAAATGTGGTTTATCATGCAAGCCGACAAGAATGCAGATATCAATGTAGGTTTTAAAGAGACGATTACCAAGGAAGATTATATTAAACATCTTGAAGAAGGTAAAATCACAGAGGTTCTTAATTTCGAACCGGTTAAAAAAGGAGATAGCTTCTTTATAAATACCGGTAAAGTACATGCTATTGGAGCTGGTGTATTATTAGCTGAAATTCAACAAACTTCAGATATAACCTATAGAATTTACGATTGGGATCGTGTAGATGATCAGGGAAATGCCAGAGAGCTACATACGGCTTTAGCCATAGATGCTATCGACTTTGAAAAGAAAGATGATTTTAAAATGGAGTATGATAAAACTCCTAACCAATCTTCAAATATTGCAGATTGCCAATACTTTACGACTAATTATTTACCCGTAAAAGGTAGTATCACGAAAGACTATTCAGCTGTAGATAGTTTTATCATTTATATGGCTGTTAGTGGTAAAGCTAGCATAAGTGTAGCGGGAAATACTGAGGAAATAGAACAGGGACAAACTTTATTAATTCCTGCGGAAAATAAAGAAGTCCAGATAAGTGCAGATAACTGCGAATTATTGGAAGTTTCTGTAAGCAGATAAAATAATTTTATGACCAAAAAAAGCCGATTTAATCGGCTTTTTTGGTAAAAATTGAAATTCTTATGATCTTCTTATATAGAAAAAACATTTACAACTTCTAAACATCTCGATAACCATCATAATCTAATTGCTATCCTCTTGGCGTTGCCAATAAAGGAATTTATCTACTTCTACTACCGTTCCAATATTGAATTTCAAGATTTATGACACCTGGTGGGTTCTTTAAATTTGTATATGCTTTTACTGCTTATAATTGATTAATATGCCATAAGAACAAACAGTAAAATCTCCCGGGCAGTAAACAAATTAGAGTTTAGTCTTTATAAACCCTAATATTAAAATTACTGAACAAGGTTGATGCCTTATGCTCCTGGCGAAGCGGACTGCTGATAAAGAAATGCTTGGCTTTCTCTCCATTAAATAGTTTAGTATCTGCTATTTTATCATCATCTAAAAATATTTTCACCTGATCTTTATGAACCTCAATCGCAACATGCATAACCTGATTGGCATAAGTCTCTAAATCGAAATTTGAAGCCTGATAAATATCTGCTGAAGAACTACTCACTACAATATCATTATTATTCATATACTGTAATTGGGCAGACCATATAGTATTGGAAGAAATCCACCTTGTAAGGCTATTATCCTTGGTAAAACCAAAATATAGTGAAGATAGATCATCAACTTTATCTGCGGCTACCAAAAGATCAAACTCTATCGTAAAATCATCTGGATAGTAAATAGAATGATTTAATTTATAGGTAGTACGCTCAGACATTTTTAACCAGTTTCCTCCTATCTGATTTACGGGAACGACAGATCCAGAGCCTGTTGTCTTCCAGTCTCCGGGCATTGAACCTACTTCACCTCTTGAAAAATTAGAGACATAAATAATAGAATCACCAGGATAAAAATTTATGGTATTTTCTAACTGAATTCGGCCCGATTTCGACTTCTGCTTTCGGTCTTTCTTACCAGAATTTAACCCCTCTTCTACTACCTCACTTGCTTTATCTTCAATTTTGTTTTTTATCTTATCAAATAGTTGTGCCTGAAGTACATTGGAAATCATAAAAAAGACGGTCAGGAAAAAATAAGCTTTCGTTTTCATAAGATATTAGTTCTATATTTTCTTTCAAATATACTTCTGAAAAAATACCTGATATTTGCTATTTAAAGAGGATTAGTGTACACCTGTTTTCATTGAGAATTTAACCATGTTTATCTAGAATTAATTAAAAAAATTAAGTAATATCTGCTTTCTATTTTGGGCAACGGGCACTTCTATGTCCCCATGCAGTACAACGCACTGCTTTTTGCGATGATAAGAAAGAATATGAGCGCTATTAATCAAATGGGATTGATGAGTTCTTAAAAATCCATATTTTGATAAGTCATTTTCGAATTTCTTTAAAGGCTTAGAGACTAAAACCTTTTTTAGGTTTGTAAGATAAAATATGGTATAATTATTATCTGCCTGGGCATGAATGATATCTTGTAAAGCAACAACATGAATATCATCCTGAGTTTTTAGAACAATCTTTTTATCCTTTGGTTGGCGATCGTTAAGAAATAAGGTTTCTAATTGTTTTTTATAATTTTCAGACGATATATTTTTTAAAACCTTTTTTACAGATGCTATCAGGTTTTGGGGTGCTATTGGTTTCAGTAAGAAATCTAAAGCGCTCAATCGAAAAGCTTCTACGGCATAATTGGCATAAGCCGTTGTAAAAATCACTTTAAACTCAGGAAATCCTTTTTGATACAACTCTTTCAAAAAATTTATCGAATTTCCGTCGGGTAAATTAATATCTAATATCAATAATTCGGGCGAAAAAGACTCTAATTTATTAGAGGCTTCTTCTAAGGTATTCACACTACATATTTCAAATCCAAAATGCATTTTAAGAATATCAGTAAACATGCTTACTGAGGCAAAATCATCTTCAACAAGCAATACCCGTAGATCTGTTGGTTCACTTCTAAAATTCATGGACGTTAAATTTATATAGGAATACAAGGAATAATAAGACTAACACGAGTACCCGGATACTTCTCCTCTTTTGTTGCGTTCTCAATATGTATATCTATTTGCGTCTGAGTGAGACGATTTAATTCCTTCATTCGTTCTTGCAAAATATCCTGTCCCATAGAGCGATGTAATTTATTGTGCTGCGATCTTGTTTTTTTATGTTGAATACCGGTTCCGTTATCAATAATTTCAACACGTATTTTATCCTTAAGCTTAGTTCTTTGGAATACAACTTCTACACGGGCTTTTTCTGGTCTTGATCCGGCTCCGTGGATCACCGCATTCTCCACAAAAGGCTGTAATAACATAACTGGAATACTAATTTCCTCTGGCGAAATCAAAGGGTCGCAGTTAATCGAAAATGAAAAATCGGCTGCAATAGCATTCTCCTGTAAACTTAAATAATGTGCTAGCATGGCAACCTCATCACTAAGTTTAATAAAATCGCTATCTGAATATTCCAAAACCGATCGTATAAGCTTCCCAAACTGATCCAGATATTGCATAGATGTTTCACGCTCATTGCGATAAATATAAAACTGGACTTGTTGTAAAGCATTAAATAAAAAATGTGGATTAAGCTGTAATCGTAAAAATTTGCTTCTTAATCGGGATTGCTCTAGTTTTTGACGCACTTTTAAGTGCTTCATTCTAAAATAACCTCCAATCCCTAACAATAGCAATAGAAAAACACCCGCAGCTACAACCCAGAATAACTCTCTTTTCCGAATTTTATTCTCTGCTTCCAGTAAGATTATTTTTTTCTCTTTCTCGGCAGTCTCGTAAGCCGTCCGAATATCTGCTATTTTTTGTTCATAATTCTTACTGGCGGCTATATCCTTTACACTATCATATCGATCATAATATTGTATTGCTTTTTGATACTCTCCCGCTGCTATATTCGCGCTTCGTAAATTGTATAAAATCTGGATCTTTTCGGATAGATTAGCATACTCCAGTGCCTTTTTATAATTCTTGATTCCTTCATTAATAGTCCCGCTATTGACTAATGCATAACCAAGATTATTAAGCGTTATTACAGAAACCGGCATTTTTAAAGAATCTCTGATAGATAAGCTTCTATTCGCACTCTCTATTGCGCTTTGCCAGGAATGCTTTTTTAGATAATAATTACTAAGATTGGTATAAATTATTGCTTCGACGCCAGCTTCTTTTAGTTTTTTAGCTATTTCCAGTGCTTCAGCATAAATAAAAGGCACCTGTTCCTTACCGGCTTCCATTGATACCCCGCCAAGGTTCACAAGAATCTTTAAACGATTTATATCTTGCTGAGCGTATTGTAAAGCATGCTTAAAATTAGAAATCGCATCGTCAAAATTCTGAGACTTAGAATATACTACTCCTATTCCTGAAAACAAATTAGCTTTATCTTCAGCATCAAGGTATTTTAAAAATTCCCGAGCTTCAAAATATTCAGAAAGTGCAAGATCCAGATTTCCAGTTAATAACTCTATTTTCCCAAGGTATAAATGAGCTTTTGCACTTATACTATCGGGAATTTGCTCTTCGGTAAGCCAAGCTGCTTTACTTTTAGCCTGTGCATATTTTTTGACAGCCATTAAAGAATCTATCATCGAAAATTCTTCTGAATGTTGAGTCTGACAGAAAAAATTAAGCGAAAAAAAAATGCTTAAAAGCACTACTATCTTCCTTAAATATATTGGCATGCTAATTTTTTAAGCGGTTTACAAAATTATTAAAATTTTAGTCCAAACCTTTAGAAAATGGATAAAACCCTACCGATTATATTATTGATATTGGGGGTCTGCATATTTATTATTCTTTCTATTTTTACTGAAAATTTTGAATCTATGAATTGGTTTCTCCTAATAATCGCAGGCTTGTTTGAAATGCTTTTTGCCATATGTCTGGGTAAAGCAAATCAAACTGAAGGTATCGCGTCAAAACTTTGGTTTGGTGGGTTTTTACTATGCCTTGTGTTTAGTATGAGCTTACTGATAAAAGTAACCAAGGCTTTGCCTATTGGAACTGCTTATGCAGTATGGACGGGTATAGGCGCAGCAGGAACCGTATTATTGGGAATTATTGTTTTTAAAGAACCGGCCACTTTTTGGAGATTGTTTTTTATCACCACCCTTATCGGCTCTATCATTGGTCTAAAATTAGTGTCCCATTGAGGAACAGCTTTAAGCTAATCGCTAATTTATGAACCCTGAAATATTGGTGCCGGAACTAACCAGGACAGTAACAGAATACTTAAAATGGCAATTAGCGCAAGAATAAAAAGAAATTTTAATCGTGACAAAATATACATTTTTAATACTTAATTTTTTCGCTCTGATAATCGCTTATATATGCTCTTTTTTAATAAATGATGTTTTTCAACAATCCTTAGATAGCGCATGCGATGCCTTTCATATAAATTAATATGCTGGTCTCCATATTCACTTTTTCCGTATTCTAGCTCTTTCTTTAGTTCCTGCTCAAACTTGCATAATCCTGCCGTACACAAGATAACCTCTCTACGCATTCCATGTAAAGTACCAGCTAACCTGGCATCATTTATCATTAATTTTTCTAGTTTTAAAAGGCTCCCTAAATCTTCATTTATATCCTCAAGAAAAAGTTCCCACATCGCTACTTCTCTTAAATCCTTTTTAATACAGAGCTCTCGATATGAATACACCTGTTTAAAAAAATTGATCTCCAATTGCTATTTTCAAAGATTAAACACGCATTCATAAAGACAAAGCCTGTACCGATCTATACAAATATTTCTCGAGCATTTCACATATCACTGATTAACAGCTGTTTAATTAGAAACATATTTTAGAAAAAAATAATACTTTTGGGTAATAATGTATCACCGGGTCAAAAAACCCCACTTAAATAACAACACCATAAAAATTATAACATTGATTATCAACACCTTACGTTTTTATTCGGAATTTTAATCCAGGTATTGCCCGATTATGGTAGTTGTGTTGTAGAGAAATTGTAAAAATGAACAAAGAATTTACATTAGAAGATCGTCTAAAAGAAAGGGTAAAGGAATTAACATGCCTTTATAGTATCTCGAGTGTTTTAAGAAAGCATTCCAACAATATTCAGGAAACCTTAAAAGAAGTTTGTGAAATCACCAAAAACGCCTGGCGACACCCTAAAGCTACTATTGTAGAATTACAGTATACTGATTTTCAAATTAACACCGCCCCTATTCCAAATAAGCATGTGTTTCAGGAAAGTAAACTATCAGACCATCAGGAAAATTCTGGAAAAATAAGGGTATATTATGATGCTGAAAACTATGACAAAACTGATTTCTTAGAAGAAGAACAACAATTATTAAATCAAATAGCGATAGAAATCAGTGACTTTTTTCAAAGAGAAAGCATTAAAGAACGAGAAGAATTAGTACGCCGAAAAGCTGAACATAACGACCGTTTGGCTATTTTAGGTGAAATAACCGCTGGTATCGCACACGAATTAAATACTCCTTTAGGGAACATTCTGGGATTTGCTGAACTTATACAGGAAAATAATAAGGATGAGCAGACTAAAAATGATCTGGATAAAATAATTAAAGCCAGTATATATTCCAGAGAAATTGTAAAAAAACTAATGTTTTTTGCCTGTGAAATGCCACATCAAAAGCAACCACAACAAATAAAACCTATTATAGAACAAGCTTTATCTCTGTTGGGACCCAATCTTAAAAAAGCAGGGGTTACCTGTAGTTTTGAAATTGATGAAGATAATTTGGTTTTTCCGCTGGATATGATACAATTTACGCAAATCATTTTTAACCTGGTTATCAATGCTATTTATGTATCTCCTCCCAAAAGTAAGATTCAAATTTCGGTCAGCCATTCTAAAAATCATCTCCTTATGGAAATTAAAGACCAGGGGCCCGGAGTTCCAAAGGCGCTTCGGAAAAAAGTCTTCCATCCATTTTATAGTACAAAACCCCTTGGAGAAGGTTCAGGATTAGGATTAAGCGTGGTGCACGGCATTGTAAAAGCACATCAGGGAGAAATTAAAATAAAAGAGAATATACCTAACGGAAGTAACTTTCAGATTCTATTACCGCTATAACTTTAATTATGACCTATAAAAAAGCAAATATATTAATAGTAGATGATGATTTTGATATGTTGGAATTGCTTCAGCGACAACTACAAGATCAGAACTTTCATGCCTATAAAGCTTCCAGTGTTCTGGAAGCCATAAATATTCTAAAATATAGTCGTATCGATTTACTGGTTACAGATTTGCAAATGCCTCAAGTCGATGGAAGGGAATTAATAAAATACGCCTCCGATCATTATCCTGCTCTTCCTACGCTGGTCATCACAGGATTTCCGTCTATCGATGGTGCTTTGGAAGCTATGAGATCTGGAGCAATAGATTATCTTATTAAGCCATTTACCAAAGAGGAATTAAAAAATGCGGTAGTCAAAGCTTTGCCTCAAAATCTACAGGAAACGCCTCAGCAATCTGCCGCTAATAACAGCATTTCTTATGCTGGTATTATTGGAAACTCTGATCCTATGCAAAAGCTTATCGATCTTATCGAAAGAGTTAAAGACAACAAAGCAACGGTTCTAATCCAGGGAGAAAGTGGCACCGGAAAAGAACTTATTGCAAGAGCTATTCATTATAAAGGAAGATTTGCCGCTCAACCTTTTATTGCTGTAAATTGCGGTGGAATACCTGAGGAGCTGCTTGAAGCCGAATTATTTGGATATACTAAAGGTGCATTTACCGGGGCTTTAGAGAACCGCCAGGGATTTTTTCAGGCCGCAGATAAAGGCACTATATTTTTAGACGAGATAGGAAATGCCCCCATGAAGGTACAAACCAGACTGCTAAGAGTCCTTCAGGAAAAAGAAATACAACGTATTGGAGAGCAGGAAGCTAAGAAAATTGACATTCGTATCATTGCGGCTACCAATAGTGATCTTTTTAAAATGGTGCAAAACGGTAAATTTCGTGAAGATCTTTATTATCGTTTAAATGTGGTGAATATAAGTACTCCTCCCCTGCGTTCGCATAAAAGTGATATTCCTTTTCTAGCAAATAATTTTTTAAGAAAATACGGATCGGAATATGGAAAACGGGCAAAGCTTAGCGAAAAAGCATTAGAATTATTACAGAATTACGACTGGCCAGGAAATGTTAGAGAACTTGAGAATATTATTCAGCGTGCATTAATTTTAAGCGATGATGACATAAGCATTGCTCAGCTTCCAGATCATTTTAAATACAATATTAATACTAGTGATGCCGCGTTTAAATCTTTAGCTGAAATTGAAAAAGAATATATTCTTAAAGTTCTGGCCTATACCGATCAAAACAAAACGCAGGCTGCCGAGATTCTCAAAATAGATCGCAAAACCCTGCGTAATAAACTAAACTAACAAGTGGTACATTATTCCTCACCCGGGTTATAATGCCCGCTTAAAAGAAATAAAATAAAAATTTTAAAAAACATAATAATCTGATTTTCATAATACTACACAAAATAAAATAAATCGTTCTTTTTTGGGTATAGCCTTTGACTTTTAAGATATAGACGAACATCATTATTATGAAAACAAATCATATCAATAAAAAGTCAGCTTTAAAAAGTTCTTTAGGCAGTCTCTTACCCCAGGAGATGCTTAAGGGACTTTGCTTTAATTGTGATCATCAAAAAAACTGTACGTGGAAGGACCACCGAAAGTTGTTTTGTGAACATTTTAAATAATACTCATGAAAAAGGAAAAAACAAAAAAACAATCAATGCATGCTACGGTAATGAGCCAGTTTAATAAAACGGCAGACCGTATGGATCTAAATGTTAATATAAGAAAGATCCTTTCAATTTCAAACAGTGAAATTATCGTTCACTTTCCGGTTAAGATGGACGACGGAAGTGTAGAAGTCTTTACCGGTTATCGTGTACAGCATAACAATGCCCTGGGGCCATACAAAGGTGGTTTGCGTTATCATGACACGGTAGATATTGATGCTGCCAGAGCTTTGGCGATGTGGATGACCTGGAAAACTTCTCTTGCAGGACTGCCATTTGGGGGCGCTAAAGGCGGGATAGAAATAGATCCCAGAAAATATTCTATTGGAGAACTAGAGCGAATAACCCGTAGATTCACCTATGCACTGGGAGAAAATATAGGGCCAGAACATGATATTCCTGCTCCAGATATTAATACCAATGCTCAAACGATGGCATGGATTGCAGACACTTATATGTCTACTATCCCAACTTCAGAGCGTTCGCATAACCGGCATATCGTTACAGGTAAACCATTGGGCGTAGGCGGACTGGAAGGTCGGGATCGTGCTACCGGCTATGGTGTATTTCTATCAGCAAAACTTTATTTAGAAAATAAAGGAGAACGTTTAGAGGATAAAACATTTATTGTTCAGGGATTTGGAAATGTTGGCTATTGGGCTTCTCACTTTCTGGTAAAAGAAGGAGCTCGTTTGCTGGCGGTTCAGGATGCTCACGCTACATTGTACAAAAAAGAAGGTATAGATGTAGAAGGATTAGCGGTACATTCTAATCCCAGAAAAGGATCGATTGCAGATTATCCGGATGCGGTTACTATTCCTCCTGAAGATTTCTTTGGTTTAGAATGTGATATCATTATTCCCGCAGCACTGGGAAATCAAATTACGGCCGTGGTCGCTGAAAAAATAAAAGCACCACTTATATTAGAAGGTGCCAATGGTCCAACGGATAAAGAAGGGGAAGACATTTTATTAAGAAACAATGCGACTATTATTCCAGATATTTTTTGCAATTCAGGCGGAGTGATTTCAAGTTATTTTGAATGGTTACAAAACCGTAACGGAGAGTTATGGGATTTGGAAGAAAGTATGGGAAAACTTCAGAAAAAACTTACTGAAAACTTTAAACGTATTCAGCGTGAAGTCGAAGAAAAAAATATCGATTGGAGAACCGCGGCATATATGCTGGCTATATCCCGAATTGAAACGGCATACCAACAAAGAGGTATTTTTCCATAAACGCACTGAAGGAAAGCGCATAAGGTATTTCTTAGAAAGTTATTTTTTATTTCTAGGCGAGCCTGATAGCATTTAATCCCGATTATCCAGGAAAAAATAATAATGCTGAAAAATGAACTAATGAAAAACGGTACTCAAAATTTTCTCATGGAATATGAACAAACAAATACTGGTAAAAATACAATATCGGTAATTGAAGGGAATGCTCATGATTGGTTTCAAAAGCTTGAGATCATCGATTTTGAACTTTTACTCTATAAATCATATTTACAGGATTATTATTCTGGAAAAATGCGATGTGAAAAAAGCACCATAAATTCATTATTATCATATATCTGTCGGCATATAGAACAAAACAAGTTTCATCTTCGTACCTGTTTGTATTATAAAAACAGGATCTCGAAGATCAGGGAGTGTGATGATATGGAATGCGAACAAATTTATATGGAAGCACACTCCCTATTTAAAAAAAGACTTCAGGATCATTTTATTAAAATAAAGCGGCTGAAGCATCAAATTATTTCTAAAACTTTAGTGTATTCCGAACTAAAAATTGATTAAACAATTTTCGGAGACTTGAACAAGAATTCTCAGGAAGAAACCGAATTTTAAGAATGACGCTGAACTGTTTGTTTGGATGTTTTTTCCGAGGCCGGACGCCTGCTGAAATTATAGATTTTAGGATTTATACTTTCAATGCAAGGTGTTCGGCTATTTTTTAGGCTTATCGTAGATCTCGCAAAAGGAATAACGCCTTAAACGATCCTTTTGGCTTCGATTTTAGACATCTACGTTATTTGATATTTTGAATTTAAACAGTACTGATATAATTTGCTGTAAAACAATTTCAGGCTTTCCAAAAACTCAATGATTACAGGTTTTTTAAGGATTATTTATAATAAATAACAATACTGAATTTTCTATAAGTCGTATTTTTGAACGCTCTAAAAAGGTCTATTGTATGTCCTTCCAAAGGCTGGTATATTTTTTATTTTTCTTCTTCATACTCATTCAGGCACATGCACAGGATAAGTATTCCCATTTTAAAGCCTTTCCTAAAATTCCCAATGAGGTAGATACTTATCTTTATAAAAATTTAGATAAGGCAATAAGCACAAAAGAACGCCTGGCCTATCTGGATACCATCGCTCAGGTTTTTGATAAAACAGATTTAGCCGACTCGATACTGGTATATGGTGAGCGTATTCAAAAAACGATTACAGCATTACCTCATACCAGTGCGGACTACGAATATTATAAATACCGCGGAATTTATTACGAAGCCCTGGCCAAAAGAAAGTTGGGGTTATTGGATGAAGCTATTGCCAGTTATATAAATGGACTGGAAAGTTTACACGCAGCTAAATACAAACCTATCACTATATATTTAAGATTAGGCTTAGCTGAAACTTATTTACAAAAGGAAGAATTACAGAAAGCGAAAGAAATAATAGAAGAGCTTTTGAAGTTAGCACATAATAATGAAAATTTAAATGCATTAGTACTTACTGCTCTTGCCGATTTTCAGTACAGGAATAAAGAATGGGAACACGCAATAGCTACGTACACTAAAGTATTAGAATTACCGGCCATTAAAAAACTGGATAAACTTTCGTATCGCATACGATTAAACCTTGCTAAACTTCAATCAAAAAACTATACCTCATTACAGTCTCTAGAGCAATTTCAGCACATAAAAAAAGAATGCCTGGCAAAAGGTTACTATGGCTATTACATTCAGGCGGTTTTAAATGAAGGTTATATTTATTTAAAACAGCAAAATTATGAAGCGGCAGAAATCGCCCTAAGCACCGCCTATATAAATACGGTATCCTGGAATCGGCTGGAATTGCAAAAGAAAGTTAATCGCTCACTTGTGGATCTTTATGTGACTAAAGAAGATTATAAAAATGCTTTTAATTTAATGACGCAATATGAAGCGGTCAATAAAACAATAGCATCACAGCAAAATGCACGTCAGGTTAGAGAGTTAGAAGAAAAATATAAAAGTTTAGAGAAGGAGCGAGAAATAATGAAGCTTCAGGAATCCAAGCTAAAAGATCAAATAGAAATTGATAAACAACGTACGATTAAAAACGCAGTATTAATTGGTTTTTTGATCATTCTAATCCCTATTATCTTATTGCTGGTAGTTTACTACCAAAAATTGCAGGCCCAAAGTGAACTAAACAGGCAACAAGAAGATTTAAATCGTAAAGAAATGCAAAGCCTGCAACAGGAACAGGAATTAAAAATGGCCAGAACTTCCATGAAAATACAAACCAGAGAGCGTGAACGTATTGCTCAGGAACTTCACGACAGTATTGGCGGAAATCTTGCAGCGATCAAACTTCAAATGAATAAGCTCGATCTAACAACAGAAAACGCCTTT
This sequence comes from Zunongwangia profunda SM-A87, assembly GCF_000023465.1. Classification (NCBI taxonomy): domain Bacteria; kingdom Pseudomonadati; phylum Bacteroidota; class Flavobacteriia; order Flavobacteriales; family Flavobacteriaceae; genus Zunongwangia; species Zunongwangia profunda. The sequence goes on along the minus strand of NC_014041.1, from coordinate 2,356,357 downwards.
AATGTAAAAAAACAACTAGACAGTACTTATCGTCAGGTAAGGGAAATTTCCCATAGTTTATTACCCAAAGAATTTAAAGAGCAGTCTTTTGCGCCTATCGTCCAAAATTATATGGACCAATTTAACGAGCCTGAAAATCAAAGTTATTTTTTTAATGCCTATCCTGAAGAGGCTATTAATCAACTGCCTAAAAAACTTCAGGTAGCTTTATTTAATATGATTAAAGAATTAACCACCAATGCATACAAACACGCCAAAGCCAATCAGGTGATGATTCAATTAAATGATATCCCCGAAGAGAAAAGCCTTTCCCTAATGTACGAAGATGACGGGATAGGTTTTGTACCAAATCATTCAGAAGGTATAGGATTAAAAAACCTAAAAAGGAGAATAGATGAACTTCAGGGGAATTTAGCCATTGATAGCGATCCTGGTAAGGGAACGGTGATTAGCATTCATATTCCTATTCGCAGTGAGTAATAAAAAACCTTAACACAAGGCTTTGAGGTAATTTTAGAAAATAATTTTTAATTCGAGGCCTCCCGATCCCAGCTAGCTATGGGTATAGCATTGGAGTATTAAACCTCGATTATCGACTAAAAAAATGAAAACAGTCTATAACATCATTATTGCCGACGACCATAAAATGTTTGTGGACGGGCTACGGAGCATTTTAGAACAGGAAGATGATTTACATATTTTACATACAACATCTACCGGGGAAGAAGTTTTAAAGTATCTAAAAATCAATCAAAATGAGCAAATCGATTTGCTTATAACAGATCTTAATATGCCCGGAATGGACGGTATTGCACTAAATAAAAATATCAAAAAAGATTTTCCGGGAATTAAAACCCTGGTGATCAGTATGCTTGAAGACGGGGCCAAGATTAAATCCTTAACCGAAGATGAAGTTAATGGCTATCTTTCTAAAAATGCTGAGCAAAAAGAACTGCTAAAGGCCATCAGGCAAATCCTTTTAGGAGAAAATTACTTTTCTACCCATATTCAATCCATTTTAATCCAATCCTTAACCAATAGCCGAAAAGCTTCTGAAATTAGATTAACCCAGCGAGAAAAGGAAGTGTTACAGTTAATCGCTAAAGAACATACTACCCAGGAAATAGCAGATATGCTATTTTTAAGTAAACATACCATTGAAAGTTATCGTAAAAACCTAATTAACAAACTAGAAGTACGAAATTTAGCAGGGTTAACACGCTATGCTATAGAACATAATATGGTTTAACCCCTGTTTTCAGGGATAAAGATTTCACTGCTTTCAGGCTAATATAGGCGCAGCTTACATTAGATATTTGTTCCCAGTTAATCTTTAAATATTCATGTTATGATTTATGGAATTTCATTAATTCTACTCAGCATTATTGCTGTGCCATCCTTAATTCTTTCCAAGAAACCCAATGCCCAGGAATTACTGGATAAGGTAGCACCTTACCAGGGATGGATAGGACTGGTTTTTTCAATTTTTGGGATATGGGGAATAATTTCAAGTTTGCTTAGCTTAGAAGTATTAAGTAGCGCTCCCATTTGGTGGATTACATTATTTGCTGGAAGCATCGTCGAAGCCACACTTGGTTTTCTTTTGGGCTTCCCGGTGATCAGTAAAATACTTTCTAAAAATGCTCCAGATTACCAACAAAAAAGTTTAAAAATAAGAGAAAAACTTGTTCCTCTTCAGGGAAAACTTGGAATTCTAGGAGTGATTTCAGGAATATGGATCATTACAGCTTCCTTTCTTTTTACAGTATAATTAAAATAAAATATAAGTTATGAAATGGTATTTAAAAGCCTTCCGTCAGTATTCAGATTTTAAAGGTAGAGCAAGAAGAAAAGAGTATTTTATGTTTGGGGTGATCAATGCACTATTTTCCATTGGTTGTATGCTCTTAAGTTTTGGATTGAGCAACTGGTTAGAAGCTCCGGCCTTTATTAGTATTTACGTTTTGTATATGTTGGTTTCTTTACTCCCATCACTTGCAGTATCGGTAAGGCGTATGCATGATATTGGTAAAAGCGGATGGATGTTATTGGTAGGCTGTATCCCATTGGTGGGACCAATATGGATGTTAGTTTTATTAATTACAGACAGTGATGCGCAAAACAATGAATATGGACCAAACCCAAAGGAAGAATTCCTGTTAGAAGATATTTAAAAGTTGTAGAGTATAGTTATGATTATATCGAGAGGTTGGGGCTTGTTGGGCCTATTGTTGCCCATCGCCGTAGTACTTTTAGGAATTTATTTTTTTAGTCCTGATGGGAATACCACAAAACCAATACTTGCGTTTGGATTCGTAATTTCTGGAATCCTCACTGCTGTAATCGGAGTTATCTTCCAGAAAAAAAGTAACAATAAAAATGATCTATTTTTTATGCCCCTAAGCATATGGGGCATAATATGGATCGTTCTGGGTGTGTTTATTTATAGTATGATATAAAAAATAGCAGCTTATAATTTCTAAAAAGCTTCTCCAATACTGATATAGAAGTTGCTATCATCCCTGGTAAAAGCATAATCAAAACGCAGATACACATCTTTTTGTTGAAAAATTAAAAATCGTGCCCCTGCCCCGGCAGACCATTTTACATTATTCAACTGTAATTCATCCCATTGGTTAAACACCTCTCCTATTCCCGTAAAAATGGTAGCCCCTAAACGATCTGTAAAGCCTAATTTTAAAGGTAAAAATCGATATTCTACCTGCGCAGCAATCTGGTTACGGTCCCGATATCGACCTTTAAAATAACCACGCATAAGACTTTCTCCTCCCATATAAGATAATTGATTAAAGGGGACTTCACCGCCAAAATTAAACTCCCCATAAACCTGTGCTGCCAAAACATCATTATCACCTACTTTTTTAAAAAGACGGTTATCTAGGGTGATCAATTGATATTCTACATTGCTTTTCCAAAAAGGATTATAATTAAGATAGGCAAACTCACTAAAAAAAGCATCTCTTTCATTTAATACATTATGCCGTTCATCATATACAAAGCCTACTCCAACTCCAAAATTGGTGGTTCCTTCAGCTCCAAAAGGCAATTCAAAATTGATTTCTTCATTATCTTCGGAAGGCTCAAAAGAAACATTACTTAAACTTCTAAAATCGGTTTCAAGACCTATGTAAAAATTATCCAGTACCTTACGTAAAACCCGTTCTTTAATTCTAATTTGAGTGGCATCCACCAGTGCGATATTACTTGTAGGAACGTCGCTCCCGATACCATAATATTTAAGCGGAAACTGTTCAAAATCTATATCTCCAAGAAAAAACCAGGTATCTTTATCTGAATATAAGGCATGACTAATTCTAATACCATACTGCCCATTAAGCGTAAAAAAACTATAGGCTTTCATTTCGCTAAGCCGATTGTTTACATCTTCATTAGCGTAATAAATGTATAAGGGAGTTAAACCGAATTCTACACCTGTTTCAGGACGATAGCCAACGGTAGGAAAAACAAAAAATTGCGAGCGTTCCTTAGAAACCGTATCCTTTAAAACAGTATTGATATACCTGGATATAAAACTTTTACTGGCTTTATTATCTTTTGTTTGCTGAGCGTAAACGAACGATTGTAAAATAAATACGAAGCAGAAAATAAATAAAGTAAGATAGTTATTTCTAATCATAGTTGGGTTTGATCACAAAAATAAACTTTTCAGTTACTAAGTCTTCCTATTTCACTTTTAGCTAACAATAAATTGGGAAGAAATCTAAAAAATTATCAATCGCCAAAACTTTGAAAATATCACTACCCAACTCAAAATTAAACTATATAAACTTCAAATTATAGTAGCAATCAGCTTAGAAATCTGGATATGATCAAAGTGGCTCACCAGGACTAGCCAGTAAAATTAATTATAAAAATGTCACATATTTGAGAAATATAGATATCTTTGCTTATGATGACGGCTACCAAAAAACGAATCATAGAATCTGCTATTCAAGTTTTCAATGAAGACTTATCTGCTCCTTTGCAGAAAGTAGCAGATAATGCAGCGGTAACACGCCGAACTTTACACCGGTATTTTAAAGATCGTAGTGACCTGGTAGAGATTTGTAGACAAGCTATAGAAATAAGCTGTAAAAAAGCAATGATTGCGGCGATACAAAGCAGTGATGAGCCGCTTATCCAGTTAGAAAAGATGCTTTACGCCGGCATTGATTGTGGTGCAAAATATGCAACGTTTTATAGCATGCATCGAAATCCAGATCATATCCATACCCGGCAAAATAAAAATTGTGCTGATTATGATTACATCTATTCAACATTTCAACAGATCATTCTTAAATTACAGAAAACCGGGAAATTAAACCCGAAAATGTCTCCGGAATGGATTCAGGTTTTACACTCCGGAATTATCGAAAGTACCGTTAATGCTAGAGAGACGCAGCAGAATATAGAAGATATAAAACAACTGGCCTGGACGTCGTACTTTAAAGCTATAAGCCCTTAAAAAATTTACACATACATGTCTCAATTTTGAGACATTAAAATCTAAAAAAATGGAAAACAAAAAATTTGAAGTTATCATCATCGGTGGAAGCTACGCCGGCCTATCCGCAGCAATGGCACTGGGAAGATCCTTGCGCAAAGTATTAATTATAGATAGTGGTTCAGCCTGTAACCGGCAAACACCACATTCCCATAATTTTATTACCCAGGATGGAGTGCCGCCTGCTAAAATTTCAGAAAAAGCGAAAAATCAGGTGCTTCAGTATAAAAGTGTAGCATTCATAAATGACCTTGCCATAAAGGCTGAAAAAACTGAAAATGGATTCAACGTCGATACACAATCCGGAGAAAAACTGGTGACCAGCAAAATCATTTTTGCTACGGGAATAAAGGATTTAGTACCACCTGTTCCGGGGTTTAAAGAATGTTGGGGAATCTCTTTAATTCATTGCCCCTATTGTCACGGTTTTGAGTTCCGAACCAAAAAAACAGGAATCCTGGCCAATGGAGAGCGTGCTTTTCATTTAGCTTCACTAGTAAGTAACCTTACCAACGACTTAATTATCCTAACTACTGGTAAAGCCGATTTTAAACCTGAGCAATTTGCTAAACTGGAAGCACATCGTATACCTATTATTGAAACAGAAATCGCAGCGCTCGAACATCAGGAAGGCCAAGTAAAAAACATCGTATTTACTAATGGAGATCGAGAAATATTTGATGCCTTATATGCAGGTTTTCCTTTTAAACAGCATTCTGACATTCCACTATTCTTAGGCTGTGAACTAACGGAACAGGGATATATTAGAGTTAATGAATTTCAGCAAACTACTATCGACGGGGTGTATGCCTGTGGTGATAATACAAGTAGGATGCGCTCGGTCGCTGCCGCCGTAGCCAGTGGTAACCTGGCCGGTGCGATGACTAACGCAGCATTAACCAAAGAACTTTTTTAAAATTAATAGTATTGAATGAATGATCGAAGTTAAAATACTCCAACGCTAACGATAATCAGCCTATGGGAGAATTTTAAAAGTCTATTTTTTAGAAAAAATAGTCGATTTAAGTGGAAAATCCTGCTGATATCACTTTTGAAGCAAAAAAAGTGTTGCAGGAAAAACTTGAAAAAATTCTGATGCCCGGTTTCGGCTATGCCATAAATATCAAAATCTTTATTGAAAAACAGACTTAAAGGTAAGTACAGAAATTTCAAGAACAGCCATTCATTCCGCCAAAACCTGTCTTACAGATGCCTATAAACGATAACAAGAAGTACCTTTTTATATCTTAAATCATCTACAAGAGAGAAACGCTCCTAAAAAACTGAATATATTCTGTGTAAGCCTCTTTTTATAAGTACTAAGCGATATTAGTTTCCGAACGTTTGGTAAAAAACTGTAATTTTTATAGATTTGTACTATGAGACCACAAAAAACATTAGACGAAGATGTCCTGGCAGGACTTACCGAAGTTTTTCAGTCCAAAGGATATGAAGCTGCAAGTCTGCAGGATCTGGCTAGAGCTACAGGGCTAAAAAAAGCTAGTTTGTACCATCGTTTTCCTGGTGGAAAAAAACAAATGGCAGAAGCTGTTTTAGGACATCTGGCGGAGTGGGTCGAAGAACATGTTTTCCGGGTACTTCATCATACGGCAGAATCTCCTCAAATCAGATTGCAAAAAGCGATAGATCAAATAAAAGTCTTATACGATAACGGGAAGAATACCTGTATTTTTCGGGCTCTTTCGATGGAGACCGGTATAAATTTATTTCGCCTCCAAATAGAAAAAGGAATGAATGAGTGGTTAAAAGCTTTTGAAGCTATTGGAGAAGAACTTAAGTTAGATTCAAAAACCGCAAAAGACTATGCGTATCAATCGATGATAGATATACAGGGAAGCCTCATCTTAACCTCAACCTTAGATGATCCTGAAATTTTTGAAGATGCATTAAAAAGAATTACCAATCGATATTTAAACGATAATCGACAGGAAATGCAATGATAATGATAGCACTTATCGCAATACACTAAAATAAAAAATTTTATATGTAAATTTTACCGAACGTTCGGTAATTAAAAAACTTAAAATAATAACAATGGAAAAGACTAAATTTAAAACAGAACATGTAGACGGAATAAATATAGCCTATCGGGAAGCCGGGGATAATAAGAAGCCAAGCTTACTACTTTTACACGGCTACCCTTCTTCTTCGCATCAATATCGAAAAGTGTTTAATCGGCTGGCCGATAAATATCATCTTATCGCTCCAGATTACCCGGGTTTTGGGCATAGCGATTTTCCAGCTCCTGATCAATATGACTATACTTTTGATAACATTTCTAAAACTATCAATAGCTTCTTAGAAAAACTGGAAATTGATAACTATGCTATTGTTATACAAGATTATGGTGCGCCTGTAGGATTTAGAATTGCGCTTGCGCATCCAGAGAGGGTAACAGCTATTATAACCCAAAACGGAAATGCTTATGAAGAAGGTATTGGTGAGGCCTGGAAACCTATTAAGAAGCTATGGGCTAACCGTATTAAAGAGAATGAAGAAGCGCTTTTAGATGCGTTTAGCTTAGAAGGATTAAAATGGAATTACACACACGGTACTCAGGATGTCGAATCAGTTAATCCAGATTGCTGGCATTTAGATTATCTAAGAATGCAACGGCCTTACGCTAAAAAAGTAAATATTGATTTATGGTATGACTATCAAAACAATTTAAAACAATACCCCCAATGGCAGGCGTACCTAAGAGAACACCAACCGCCGGTACTTGTAGTATGGGGGAAAAATGACGAGTACTTCCCAGAAAGCGGTGCAGCAGCCTTCAAAAAAGACTCAAAAAATATCGAATATTATATTTACGATACGGGACACTTCGCAATGGAGGAATACGGTGATAAAATCATCGATGAAATTGAAAAATTTATGACCAAAATAGCTTAAAATTTAAGCTATTTACACATTCAAAAATACAGGAGCTATCGCTATAGGTCCTGTATTCTTTTTCACATATAAGATTTGCGTTATGGATTATAAATGCAATATTTTAAATAGCAAGCAGCTAACCGGTTTGGTAAAAGCTCTTTACAAATTTGCTATAGTTTTATTTCATGTTTACTTTAAATTCCATTAAAAAAACTATTTTTGTAACAAACATTACAAAAAAAAATGAAAGGGCGACCTCATATTTATAAAAATAAGGATTTGATCTTAAAAGCTCAGAACGTATTCTGGGAGAAAGGTTATAGTGCCACTTCCCTATCTGACCTGAGTAAAGCTACGGGAGCCGGTGCAGGTAGTTTATACAACACCTTTAAAGGAGGAAAGAAAGAACTCTTTAAAAAAGCATTAGCACAACGAAGAGAAGACTTTAAGGCATTCAAAATAAAACTGGAAAATAGCGAAGTCCCCATACAGCTAATTAAAAACTTTTTCCTAAGTCTTGCTACAGAACCTAAAAAATCACACTCCAAAGGATGCATTGTCGCCAATACCCTAGTCGAAATGTCATTTGTTGATGAAGAACTCGAAAAAGAAGCCATCGCAATATTGAGGGAAACGGAAAACTTATATAAATCAACCATCCTAGAAGCGCAGGAAAACGGAAATTTACAATCTAAAATACCAGCTGATGTATTGGCAAAGCATCTAATTAGTGTTTGGTGTGGCATCAACTCTTTAAGAAGAATATATCCTAATCGCAAAATTCTTGAACAGCAGATTGAATTGCAACTGCAAATAATCAACTAATTTTTAATCCCATAGCAGGTTTAATTTTATAAACCCAATCGTCGTTGGGAGCTATCGAAATAAAAAAAGATTTTCTGATGGAAATGTCGGGCAATTTTTGACATCTTTTATAATAATTTTTTTAACGATCATTACAAAAATAAATAATAGTATAATGGATTTACAACTAAAAGGAAAGAAAGCATTTATCAGTGGTTCAACGCAGGGAATAGGCTACGCTATTGCGCAGCAACTAGCACAGGAAGGCGCTTCGGTAGTTATCAACGGAAGAACTATGGAAAAGACTCAAAAAATAACCAATCAATTAAAAAAACAATATCCAAATGCTCAAATATCAGGCATAGCCGCAGATTTTTCCAATAAAGAAGAAGTGTATTCTTTACTCGATCAACTTGAGAACATAGATATATTGATAAACAATTTAGGAATATTCGATTTGGTAGAATTTGAAAATATAACCGATGAGCAATGGTATCATTATTTTGAAATTAACGTTATGAGTGCTGTGCGATTATCCCGAAAATTATTTGCGAAAATGAAACAGAAAAACTGGGGGCGCATGCTATTTATAAGCAGTGAATCTGGGATTAATATCCCTGAAAACATGATTCATTATGGAATGAGCAAAGCGGCACTTTCAGCAGTTGCTAACGGGCTATCCAAACTTACCAAAGGGACAGAAATTACTATCAATACCATTATAGGCGGACCAACTTATTCTGATGGAGTTGCAGAAGCTGTGCAACATATAGCGGCAAGTCAACATATCGAAATTGAAGAGATGAAGAAAATCATTTTACAGCAGTCTAATCCGCATATTCTATTACAGCGCTTTATCACTCCTAAAGAAATCGCCAATTTAGTAACCTATCTGGCCAGTCCTTTAGCCATTGCCACCAATGGCGCATCTTTAAGAGCAGATTCAGGAGTCCTGAAGACGGTATAAATAAAATTCAGAAAAGCAGATGGTACGCTAATTTATAAGACTTATATCTAACTTATTCTAAAAAATATACTCATGCAATTCCCCATAGCAATCCAGATGACAAGAGCATTTCATCTCGATCATCGACTAAAACATTTTTTAACTAAATTAGCTTTGCAAAAATAATGAATTTTAAGCTTTAACCGCCCCTAAAACTCTTTACACAGATAATTAACCTCACAGGAAGTCGGCTTGGTATGAATCATAAAAATCTTACTATTTAAACACTATTTGATACTTCCCATATCAAAGAATAAAGCCCTTATTCGGGATGAAATTATGAGTTCTAAAAAATCAAAAACAATTATTCGTATAGTATTGGCGATTGGAACAATAGCATCTCTTTTTTTTGTTCCCTGGATTATACTAAAAGCCTGGCTTATGCCCTTACCCGATACAATACAGGAACAGGTAAATTACGCAACAAAATTAGGCTTTGATGGTATTATTGTTTATGTAGATAAAAAGGGAAATGCACCCGAGTTCCATGCGGCCGGTTATAAAAATCGAGAGCAAAAAATTCCGGCAAATCCACATTCCCTATTTAAAATAGCCAGTGTGACCAAATTATATCATGCTGTGGCTATCGCCAAATTAGTAAGGGACGAGCAACTATCTTTAGATAAAACCCTTGCAGATTATTTACCTGAATTAAAAGGTAGAATCGAAAATGCGGATGAGATCACACTACGAATGATGGTACAGCATCGAAGCGGAATTCCTAATTATACCGATACTTATATGTATTGGGCAGCACCAAAAGAAACTGCTGAAGAAAATCTTGCTTTAGTCTTAGATCTACCTGCTAATTTTGAACCTGGCGATGATTACGAATATTCTAACACCAATTACTTGTTAATTGATAAAATTATAAAGCGCGTTTTAGGATATAAAACCTTTACATACATCCAGGAAGCTATTTTAGACAGGCTTGACCTAAAAAATACCTATGGTTCTATTGATGATGTGGATTTAGATGATGTAATGAGTGGTTATTATGTGGGTTATGAAGGGGATTTAAAAACCGATAATATTGGTGTGATGTTGGCTACAGCCGAGGATTTAGGTAAATTTATAAGAGCACTAAACGACGGCTCTGTTTTTAAAGACCAAAAAGAACAGGATATCTATTCTTCAATTTATCGTTATGACCATACCGGTTTAATCCCTGGATATCAAACGATTGCCAAATATCACAAAGATATAGATACGGTAGTCATTCAGTTTACCAATACCGTAGATTTTGAAGGCTATAATTGGAGTTTGCACGAAATCATCTATAACCGAATCATTAAAATCTTGCGAAAAAGAATGGATTCTTAATTTTCATCCTTTTTTAAAGAATGTTAGTTTCTATAAAAGCTTTATATTTCGTGAAAGACAAACTCATCAATCAAACCTTTAATGTTATGATTAAACACGTGCCATTTAAATTTTTTGTTTACAGTATCCTTATTTCGTTGGTTTTTGCCTGTAAAAATGATACGAAAATTGTCGAAAATAAATACGAAATAGGGGCTGATACGATTAATTTTCAGTGGCAAAAATTAAAACAAGGAGGCATTACCATCAATCACGGGGCAATCCTTATTCCGGTAACATTAGAAGGAATCGATAAGACTTTTAAAATGCAGCTGGATCTTGGTATTAATCATAATGTGATTTACGGCGATACGCTGGCGGCAATTACTTCAGCTTATCCTGAATTACAAAATAACATTCAGCATCGCGATGGCTACGAGGTTTTTTACAATAGAATACAATTCAGTAACCATCAATTGGCTAAGGAAGATAGTTTGCTGGTTCGGGAAAACTTTGGTAAATCTGAAAACCTTAAAGATTTCGATATTATAGGCACTTTGGGGGCTAATGAAATTAAAAACAAAATTCTACTTATAGACTTTAGATCGCAACAATTAGTCATTACCAACAAATTGGAAGATTGGGAGGAAGACACTTTTAGTTTTACGCCACTCAGTTTTAAAAACAATCAGCTTTACTTAGACCTTATTGCTGCCGGAAATAAACATGCGTTTGTTTACAGTACTCAGGCGAGTTTGTTCCCATTAGCTACCATAGATGCTAACTTATTTAAAAATATTACCGAAGCAAAAAATAGTGAAACAAAGCAACTGAAATCCTGGGGAGAAGAAATTAGCTTTGCCGGAAGCGATATTACCACCAAAATTCGCATCGCCAATGTTAACCTACCCATCAATAATAAAAAAGCTTTTTTTACCGATGCTAAAAAAGTAAGCGAAGTGCTAAAAACTGAAAATATAAAAGGCGTTATTGGAAGTGATCTTTTTATGAATAATACGATTATGATTGATTTGGTAAACAATCGATTTGGGATTAAGTAAATTAAATTTTGAATTTGATTCTATAAAGTATTTGAAATCTCAATGAATTATCAAAAGATATCTATGTCGAAATATTGCCGAGATAGTAGCTTCTGCACAAAAGTCCTGTATAGATTTCACTCAGTCTTTGATTTTTTTAAATCTTAACTAAATTGAACTATTTTACTATTTATCGATTCTAGCTTTTTGCCAAGGAAACTTTCCCTCTAACTCAACTTGTAACGATAAACTTAAAAATGTTCTTATCAACACAATTAGACCTAGTATAGAAACAGATTTTAAAGTAGGATCGGTTACAACGGTAGCCATAATATCTGCTGCAATCAGGATTTCTAGACCTAATAGTATTGATTTTCCAACAGACTGACGTAGGATAGAATAAGTGCTGGAGATGCCATTATTTTGATTTATGATAAACTTAAACAATGCCATTAAAGTTCCTATAAATATGGTTAAAACTCCTATTGCCTCAACAATGGTTGCAGTATAATCTATGTACGTTTTGATATTTTCCATTTTTGCTTTTAATTACACACAAATGCTATTTCTAATTATCAGTGTCCAACTTAAAATCAGCAAATTTTAAGGGTTTTGAAGTTTCTGTATAAACCAAATTAGGTGCAAGCTCAAAAAGATGCGCCTGCGTTTCGAAAAAATGCATCATATAACCCGCGGTATTTACAAATACCACGACATCACCAATCTCAGGAAGCTTTGGTAATGTTACTTTTCGTTTTAGTAATACATCTCTTTCTAAACAATAGGCTCCAGTAAAATAAACATCTACTAATTTTTCTTCTGTCTTATCTTGATCGAGATTTGCATACATTACAAATGGATCGAGCATAAAATCGGCACTAGAACTCATCATCTGGCTCATATTCATTTCTAAACCAATTAACCACTGCCCTTTCGCATCTTTTTTTCGATGTACAACTCTTGCCATGGTAATTCCCGACTGGTTTACTAAAGATCTACCCGGCTCAATTCGTATTTCTATATTTTCCTTTTGAAGTAAAGATGCCACTGAACTCCCATTTTGATCTGAATACTTTAAAATCTCCTCTAAAAATTTATCTGAATTAATTTCGTTAAAGTAAGGATAGGTTTTTCTATCCCCTTTTATGATTCCGTCTTCAAACCTGTAACCTAGTCCGTTATTATTAAACGTAATGGGTGAGATTTTGCCTTTTAGACTTTCTTTTAACCTTACATCAAAATTTAACCATTCTTCTTTATGCTTAAGGTAGTTGATTAAAATTCCTCCCCCCATATCTATAAATCGAAATGAAAAATCATTTTCTCTAAGCTTTTGTATTAAGCTTATACAATGCAATAAGGCTTCACTTCTTTGCCGGGTAGAATAGCCGTCTAAATGAAAATGCAATCCTTCTACCTTAAAATTGTTGTACTTTTTATCTTTACCTACATGCTTCATTAAGTATTCTTCAATATCATCGATATCAAAACCAAAACGGCTATAGAGTTTCTTTTTGTTTACATAAAAACCACTCAGACGAAAGGCAACACGGGCTTTACAATTATTTTTTTCTGCTAAATCATTTACGAGAACACATTCATCATCATTATCTAACACGATAGGCACATTATTCTGAAGTGCGGTTTTAACTTGCTCTTTAGTTTTAATAGCAGAAGTTAATACTAAATGATCACCGTCTCCCCCAAGTTGAAGTGATTGTAAAAGTTCTCGCTCACTTGCTGTATCTACACCTATATTTTCTATAAAAGCCTGTTTCACAAACGCCTTTGCTTTATTTGCTTTTCTGGCATAGAATATCCCAAATTTTATGTCATGGTTTTGAAAAACTTCTTTAAACCTTGTACAATTTTTAGCAAAAGAAGCAGGATGAAGAATATTTAGCGGAGAACCAAACCTTTTAAAAAGTTCATCAACCACTTTTGGATGATTCATAATATCATGCATCCACGGTGATGTAATTGGCGTAAGTCCTTTTTCCTGATTTCCTTTACTATATTGACTATTATTCATTAAATACTACTTAGTTGTTGAAATAAAATTTTTTAGAGATTTGACGGCCTGCTTTGCCCAGATGGATGAAAAATCGTTTCGGCTTCTGGATAGGGTATCATTATCGAAGGTAACACCTTCAGTGGGTGTTCCATATACCGTCATGTTTTTTATCACGTTTCCCGCTTTGTCTATTGGGTGTGCTTCCCTTGTTAAATCCATCCCACCTGTTTCATACCTTCCGGTATCATCTGTATTTTGGAAAGCTCTTATTTTACCTTCTTCAAAAAGGTTTTTATAAAGTATAGAAGACTGTGAAGGGATGTTCATTCTAGGAATACGAGCATCGATATGATAATCCAAAACTATCCTATTGTCTAATTCGACTGAAATGTTTTCCATTTGCCACTTACCATTTTGAACTTTTTGTATTGTAGGAGATTGACCAAAGGTAAAATCGAAAATACCGACTTTAAATAAAGCCAAAATTTTGTACATATTTTCTAGTGGTGGCCCGTAGCTAATTCGGTTAAAAAATGGAGCATAGTGATTATCAAAAAGTTGATGTGACCTGGCTGTTAATCCACCAAAACTGTATAGTTCGTTAAATATAGGGCTAATGTCGTGCCAGGCACTAATCGCCGCCAATAACGGACTTTTAGTTCTTAAAGAGACTTGTTCTATCATCTCTTCTAAAGATTGTTTTACGATAGAAGTATTATAAGCTTCATGATTTATAAAAGGTTCCTGTAATTCTTCAAATGAAAACTGCTTTTCAGATGGATATTTGCTATGAAAAGATTTAATTTCTTCTAGCATTTCAGCAAACTCTAAGGAGCCATTTAATTTTTTACCACAATTTTTAAATGCTAAGCTATAGTATCGATAAATAAATTCTTTCTTAATTAAGGGTAGAAGTTCTTCTAAAAAATCAAACTTTTGAGAAGAATCCTTTCTAATCTCCTGTAACTTTTCTGAAGTAAAAAATCGTAATACAGGTACATTAGGCATCTCTCCTACTCTTGGAATCATCAAAGCACCAGATCTGGAATATGGATAAATGATCGCAGGTTCGTTTCCTGAAGGGATGTATTGCATCGTTTCACATTCGCCAACAAAATAACCTCCCCTTCCTTCTGTTAGCGATAAAGTAGCATCTATAAAGGTTAATCCCATTCCTTTTATCGCTACACTAGCCTGAGCATTAATAGACACTAAAGTTTTTTCCACCGGATATACAAAATCAATGATCGAAGAATCCACTTTTTTACTATTTAAAAGCTCAGTTCGATTTCCGGCATGGCCTGTAGTTAAAAGTAAATTATGCACCTTAACAGACTCTTGTGGTTTTGCTGTTTGCTGGGGTTTAAGATGTAGTAATCCCTCTTTTTGAGTAATATTCACCACCTCCTCATTATGGTAGTAAATTTTAATATTTTCGGGTGCTCCAGCAATTATACTTTTAAAACAGGAACTAAGATATTTCCCTACCATTTTACGGGATGAAAATTTATCGCTTAACCGGCTTTCTTCTATGCCTATAGATTCACTAAGCCATTTGGTGTAATTTTCCAACTTAACTATGGAATCAGGCTTTTCTTTAGGACGAATATCTATTTTTTCATTCGTGAAATTCATTTTCAAATAATCTGGCTGATCGGTCCTATAAACATCGCCAGCCCCAAAATATTTGTTTTTATTGTAAAGATGAATATGAACTGTTTCTTCAACATTCTCATTTTTCAGTTGCGCAAGTAAACGCTCCAAACCGTACAAACCTTTAGGCCCAAGACCAATAATGGCAAGGCTATATTCAAAAGAAGGTTTTATTTTCCATCCGCCAATTGGCGTTAAAGCATCATAAACTCCCGGTATATTTTTTAGTAACCATTCCTGATTATAAATGGTGTCTAAATATCGGCTTCCGCCATCACTCAATAAAAAAGCACAACGTGAACCTTCTTCAATTTGATGCTCGAATTTATGATATGCCATTATAATCGCTCCAGAAGAGCCACCAACAAGAATGCTTTCTTTTTGAAGCAATTCCCAGCATCCTTGAGCACATTCTAAATCATTTACCTTAATAAAGTCGTGGATATAGTCTTCATCTAAAAATTGGGAATCTACCCCGGCACCATGACCGGGAATTTTTCGGGTTCCTGGTTCACCCCCAAAAAGTACGCTTCCTACGGCATCTACTGCTATTATTTTGGTATTAGGGTGATTAGCTTTTATATATTCGGCACATCCCATTAAAGTCCCACAGGTACTTGTTGCCACAAATAAATAATCCAACCTTCCGTCTAGAGCCTCATAAATTTCTTTTGTAGTTTGATAGTGTGTTTTAGGATTATTTATATTCCCATATTGATTACTCCAAAAACTGTTTTTAGTAATTTTAAGTAACTCCTTCACTTTTGCCAAACGCGCACCTAAAAATCCGCCTTCTTTAAGAGGTTCAGTAACCATCTCGATAGTGGCTCCATAAGTTTCTAATAATTGAGAAGTAATTTTATTTATTTTGGGGTCTACAACAACAATCAGTTTTAACCCAAATACCAAACAAGCCTGAGCAAGGCCAATAGCCATATTGCCTGAACTAGATTCTATAACGGTATCTCCTTTTTTCAATTCTCCTGATTCTATTGCTTTTTGGAGAATATTGTAAGATGTTCTGGCTTTTACACTTCCAGAGGGATTAAAACTCTCTAATTTGGCAAAAACTTCAATTTTAGAATTACCAGGAATTTGCTTTAATTGTACTAATGGAGTATCTCCAATTGTTTCTAATATAGAACTAGAAACCTGAAGTTTATCTCTAAAGCTCACATTCATCTTCAATAGGATTGGGTTGATTAAGGATTAAATGTAGGCACATTTAATCATAACAAAATCCATATTAATTAAATAATAACATATTTAGTTTAATTATAACTTTTTAGTACTTTTTTTAAGACTGATTAAAAAAATTTCACTCTTAAAAAAGAACATTTTCTGAGTAAATGTGATAATGAAAGACTACTTTATGTTTTCTTTATCCTACCAACACAATTAGGATAATAGGGTATATTTACAAAATTACTTATCCTTATATTTACAAACATTTATCATATTTCAGTTTTAAATTATAAATACACCAGATTCTTCACTATTTTAAACTTATACCCTATCGAAAATCATATAGTCACTGAAATTTTTAAAGGAATATCGCTTTCTTCTGAAGAAGTTCTTTTAATTGCCCCTTACCTCGAAAAAATAGCATTAAAAAAAGGCGAAAATTTATTAGAAGCTAATGAAACAGTGCTTTACCAATATTATGTAACCCAGGGGTGCATGCGCACATATTTTATAGATCAATCGGGTAAAGAACATACTTTACAATTTGCGATTAATGATTGGTGGATTAGCGATTACACCGCATTTTTTAGCAGTACCCGGGCGATCATGAATATTGAATGTATTCAAGATGCCAGTCTTTATAAGATTTCTAAAAAAGGGATGGAGGAGTTATTTCTAAAAATACCACAATTGGAAACTT
Source organism: Zunongwangia profunda SM-A87 (assembly GCF_000023465.1). Lineage (NCBI taxonomy): Bacteria > Pseudomonadati > Bacteroidota > Flavobacteriia > Flavobacteriales > Flavobacteriaceae > Zunongwangia > Zunongwangia profunda. Next base: position 2,339,230 of record NC_014041.1, on the reverse strand, counting down.
TTTTCAGAAAAAAAATGGAAAGGGCCTTTGCCAGTTTTCAGAAAAGGATTTTAGCAGGCCTGGCGCAACCCGCTAAAGAAAGACATTTAGCGTTTATAACTACATATCCAAATATCGAACAAAGTGTTAAGAACTATCATATTGCCTCTTACCTGGGAATCACAACCGAGAGTTTAAGCCGAATAAGAAAAGATAATGCCAAAAAGTGATTTCTTATCATACATCAATTTTTAAGCACTGCTCTCACGCTACATTTGTATTTCTAAATTAATGAAATTGCTTAAATGAAAAGAGTATTAACAGCGATTTTCACTGTGGTTTTATTTTCTTCTTGCGCACAAAACGCTAAAAAAGAAGCGCAATCGGAACCAACAAATAGTGAAAATCCTCAAAAAAACATTGAAATGAAAAAAGTATTATTTGTATTAACAAGTCATGAAGATCTAGGCGAAACCGGAGAAAAAACAGGTTTTTGGATTGAAGAGTTTGCAGCTCCTTATTATCTTTTAAAAGATAAAGGTTTTGAGATCACTTTGGCCTCTCCAAAAGGCGGCCAGCCCCCTATAGACCCTAATAGTAAAACCGAGGATGCTCAAACTCCGGCGACAGAACGTTTTGAAAATGACAAAGAAACTCAAAAAGTTTTGGCTAATACTGTAAAGTTGGAAAATGTTAAGCAAGAAGATTTTGATGCGATATTTTACCCTGGTGGTCACGGACCGTTATGGGATTTAGCTGAAGATAAACATTCTATTGCACTTATTGAAGATTTTTATAACCATAACAAACCTGTTGCTGCTGTTTGTCACGCTCCCGGTGTTTTTAAACACACTAAAAATAATGAAGGGAATTATTTAGTGAAAGGAAAAAAAGTTACCGGCTTCACGAATGAAGAGGAAGAAGCAGTTCAGCTTATGAACGTTGTTCCTTTTTTAGTGGAAGATATGCTTAAGAAGAATGGGGCTATATATTCTAAAAAAGAAAATTGGACTCCTTATGCGGTTGAAGATGGTTTGCTAATCACAGGGCAAAATCCGGCATCTTCTGAACTTGTGGCGGAACTTTTAGTTAAAAAATTGAACTAGTACATTTCAGTACTAATTTACTAAAATAGCGACCTGGATAGCATCTGGGTTGCTGTTTTATTTTATAATAAGATTCTTCATCTTTAAATAAGAAAACTGAATGAATAACATCTAATACGATGAATCTTCAAAGGCAAAAGATTACACAAGTAAGACTCGTATTTACAGAAAAGCACAACCTTTTTCGATCCTTTATTACATTTTTCTTTTTTCACTAATCATCTTTTGATTGATGCTATATAATATTCCAAAAATTAGTCCTATAAATCCTCCTATATAACTAAAATTATGCATTGAACCCACCGCAATGAAATCTTCTGTTTCAATTAGATTCTTGGGTAACCACCAATCCACATTCGCATGGTTTAAATAAAATTTCCCATAGAAGAAGCCTATTAATCCAATAAAAAAGGTTACTGCAATGGTAATTAGTATTGCTTTCATCGTAATTCTAAACATTCTTTTGTGTCCTTTATGAATTAATCCAACGAACCCTAGAATCCCTCCAATCAATAAGCCCATCCAACACGTCGCCATGATGCCAACGATTGATACTTCAAATCTAGGATTGGAAAAAATCGCTTCTTTTCCAGAATCTGCGAGACCAAATTGATGAAATTTAAATTTTGTATAATATTCGGCAGAAATTGAATAAGTTAATTGGTCATTTAGAATTCCGTAGATTCCACCAATTATAGGAGCTAAAACAATGATTACAGTAAGAATAAGCATTTTTTTATAGATGCCTCTCATATTCGATAATTTTTTCAGAAATATGACCATTTAAATTAGCCCGGAAGACTATATTATATTGACCACAAAATACGTTAGAAATTAACCAGCATCGCAAAATATTTATCTTTAGTTAGCTAATTTGCCTACTTTTATCAACTATTTTTTCTATTCTATAATACTCCAACCAATCTAAAGGTTCTTTTAGATTATGCTTATTAAATTCTAAATGAATAACCCTTCGCTGCTTTCCATTTGTTGTTCGGTTAGAAGCATGTAGAGTTAAAGGTTTCATTAACATTGCTCCGCCTCTTTCCACGTCACATAGAAATTCGTTATCAATATTCCAGTCTTTTGATTCTGTGCGAACTACTCCATTTAAATGAGATTTTGGTATTACCTTTAAGGCTCCATTATTTCTGTCAGTTCTATCTAAATGGATTCTTATGGTTATTGTATCTTGCAAAATCGCTATTGGTGGTTGCACCCCAAACTGTCCCTTTTTAAATGTCCAATTTACATACTGTTCCAAATCGGCTTTTTTATCCACTGAAATACTCAAATCCTGATGATACGCAACAAACCAATTCGATTTGCTTGGTTTATCAAAGTAAATGGCTTTTGTTAAGAAACATTGAGATTGATAAAGCTCTGAAATCAATTTGGTCATTTTTTCATTAAACAACAAATCGGGTAATAGAGGAACATTCTTAATTAACTGTCGAATGGCAAACAAATCTTTTGTTTTCATAAACGAGCTTTCGTCTTGCTCTGCATTTTCTATGCAAGACAACATCTTACTTATTTCTTTTTCTGAATAGAGATTTGATAAAACGGAATATCCATTTTCTTCAAGTTCTATTTTTTCCTTGGTGTATCTCATTTTATAGTATGGACCATATTATGTTTAAATTTGTTTTTACACTAACTATCGACTAATATCGGAATTTTTCAATTTTCGATTGCCAAAGAAATCTGGATCTTAGTTAAGTAACAGTTGTGCAAAAAAGTCTGGAAAAGGCTAACTGAATGAGGGTAAGTACATGAGGGCCTCAATTTGAGATTTGATTATACCCGCATATAAATTATATTATACCAATAATTAGGAAAAATAGTAATTATCTTAATCTATCATTTTGCTTTTAGGATCAAAACCATACATGAATTTATTTAATTGACCATTAGAACTTTCCAGATGGACAATATCCATTAATTCTTCGATGTAATTACAAATTTTTTCGCGGTCTTCTGTATCCAACTCCATATAAACTTCTGTAAACCTAGAAAGTCCAACTTCAATTTTCTTTTGATACTTTATATCAGTAGGATTTTTAGATTCTGCAACGTTTAAAAAATCAGTAGCGATTAGATTTATTTTTTTAACTAAAATTGGTCGCATTTTTTCATCTGCTATCCCTGGATAGAAATTTGGATTTGCCTGTTGAACAAATTTTTTCTTTTCAAGAAATTCTATAATTTTTTTACTTGCTTCCTTAGGTGTTTTCATTTCAGTTACATTTTGAGCACAAACAGCTAAGCTTAAAAAAAGAGCTAATATTTTAAAGTATTTCGTCATAATGTTCACCTGTTTCGGATCATCCACAATAACAGATCAGTTATAATATAGAGAAACAACAACTCATTAAAATCATTCCTCCTTTAAATGAATGATCACTATTCCGTCGCATTGTTTATCTGTAATTTTGCCGATCTTATCTCTATTTTTTATGACTTCAATGTGGTCAGCTTTACCTCCATTAGGATTAACCCTACTGCTAATAGGACTATTTCCCATTCCTAGATATGGAGAACTATATTGACCAGCTGGATCTGTAGTTAACCATCGCCCAATTCTTGCATCACATAGTCGAAGTTCAAATGCTCCCATACCTTTTTCAGCATCCTTCTCCTGGCCCTGGTACTTATATCGGTATTCAGATTGATTCACATTATTGTATTAAAGTAACCCTATTTATTATTAAACTTATACTTTACTACTTCAAAAAGCTAAAAGCTAAACTTTTATAGCATAGCTTATGATTACTATAGCTATTACGGCACTCGACAAAGTCAATCGTTAGCAGAAAACTAGTTTACCAAAATAAATCATTTTTAATATTATTTTCTTCTAAAAAATCTATAAAAGCTCTTTTTTTAAAGCTGTGATCTCCATAGTAGTAAATTGTGGTTTTAAAAAAATCTTCTTGATTAATAAATATTTTAGCTACTCTTGATTTACAATTCATTTCAATCATAACGGGATGAATTCCTTCATCTATTTTTTTTACTATTTCTGGATAAAAAGTGGCAAAAGCATACATAATACTATCCCTAGTATTGAAGGTACCAGTTGTAATATTTTTAATATACTCATTATGAGTATTGATCTCGCCTTTGATTAATTTTAATTTTAAAACACCTGCTGTATAGGCATTAAGTGGGTGATGATCTAAAATTCTCGCTTTAAAGTTATAATTACAACTATTAAAATATAATTCAGGTTCCATTCGGTCTTGCTCTGTCATTTTTGGAGCAATAAACTTTATAAAAAAATAAGCTATTATTATAAGTAAGAGAAATAGTGTAAAGATTACAAACCTGACTTTCATTTATATTAGTAAAAAATTAAAATTGGGAGTTTGGGAGTTCCTAATCAAATATTGAAAGAGGTTTTTTCCAAAACTGAGAATAATGAACAGCATAACCAGCTCCCAAATATCCTTCAATAATACTAAATCTAATTCCCCAACCTCCAGAACCTCTTCCTCCTAAAAACAGCCCAATCTCCAATAGCGCCATGGATTCCAAAACCTGCTCCAAAAATAGCTAAATTAGCATCCACACCAAATGAAGAAAAATAATAATCTCCTCTAAATAGTAAGTGATCATAGTTAGGGGTGTTTTTAAAATTATAAGCTACAAAAAAAGTTTTACCAGTTTCTATTGCACCTCCAATACTTGTATTCTTTTATTAAGTCATTGGTTATCCTTATTCTGTTTAATTAGATATAGACTTAATTCTTCAATTCATGCTAATAATAAAGTTTCCAAAGTTTCTAAACTATCCAAAGCTTAATTATATTAAAAAACATAATCTTATCAATTTTTGATATCTACCTCAACTAATTTACATGGGTGGTTCAATTAACATTAGGCCTTAAATCTTGCTTTATAGTTCCAATTGATACATAAACATTTTGAGAGTTAATTAGGACTCATCATTTCTAACTTTGTTTGAATACCGCATGCTGATACCAAAATTATTGAAACAAGATTGAGATTCGATTCTGAAGAACCGACTATATTATTTCTTATTCCGGACGCGACATTTCTCTATGTACTAGAATTCTGAGTTCTTGGGTAGTTGAAACCAATTTGATGCTAAATGTTTTGCTTTATTATTTACAAAATAAATATAGTGCAACCTTAATTTTTTTGGCAATGTATTTTTACTCATGTAAAAATGTTCCTTTGAAAATATCTTGTTGAGCAAAATTTTCTTCTCTCCATTTTCCTCTATTCTTATATTATATATACTATCATCATCTTGAAATAGATAGGTTGAGAAAAAATCAACACCTATAGGCATTTGAGAAAATTTTCTAAATTCCATAGCTTCATTTTCAATTATAATTGCATCTTCTTTTAAACCCTCTGTCAACTCTTTAAGACTTGAAAAAACAACTCTTTTATCAAGCTTATCTTCAAAATTAAAGTTTGCAGAGTCAAATACAAGATTCATCTCACCCTTAAATGTTAATACAATTTTATAATCATCTTTAAATTCATCGGATAATAAAATTTCAACTCTGAAATCACAACTATTTTTTTGATGATTTTTTTTTGACATGAAATAAATACTAAGACTAAAACAAATAAACTTTTCTTCATATAACTAGATCAACTCTGATTACAGGATTATTACCCATTCCTAAATATAGAGAATTATATTGAACAGCTGGATCTGTAGTTAATCATCGCCCATTTCTTGCATCCCATAGGCGAATATCAAAGGCTTCCATCCCTGTTTCAGCATCATTCTCTCTACCCGGTATTGGCACCCGAGTTTAGTAGTATGAGCTTTATGAACTTAAGCCTACTATTTATGTCTGAAAAATTGGCTAATGGGCTAGTTTCTTTCAATATGATACTTAACCCCGATACGGTGAAAATTATAACCTATCCCCACAATTAAACATTAGCTAATATCTTTCTTAACCATCCTAAATGCACTCATTCGAGATTCAAAGGTGCATGATATGTATTCTAAAAAAGAAGCCTATTAAGATTCTTAAGCTTTTCCATTCCATAAAATATGCCGATTATTCTTCACTCTCATAGAGACGGACATTCCCATCTTTATAAACAACCCTTAGTTTTCCTTTACTTAATAAATTTTCAAGCATGAGTGAATTATTGTAACTATCTATAAATTTTGTTGTAGTAAACTTAATAGCAGTAGTATCTTCATAATAAGGCTTAAAAGAACGTCTTTTTTCAAGAACATTACCCTCATGATCTATTACTTCGATATATTCTACTTCATCTATCTTACCTATATAAGGATTAACAAAATAAATTAACTGGTCAGGGGTGGGAAGTTCCCTATTCATTAAAACCTTGACTTTTTCTAATTTATAATGATTTATTTCCTTCGTACAACTAATAAAAAGTAGTATAGTTGCAATTAATAAAAGATAAGTTGATCTAGTCAATTTTAAAACCATCATATTTTCCAAAATATTGCATTCTTTGATTAATAGGTAAAACATAAGGAACGCTACCGTATACGTCATATAGCCATTGCTTAAATCCTGAGGAAATTTTTGGCCAAAATTTTGAATGAATTTCTTTATGAGTCGCTCTTTTTCCCCAAGCCCAAAAAGTTTTAGAATCATGGTAATCATACGGTATTCCAGCTAACCAATCGTTTCCATGGCCAACCACTTCGTGGCGCATAATTGCACAAACACCCCATCTGTTCTTTACAAGATTTCCTATATCTCCTTTGTTAAATTTTATAACCAGTACTTGCCTTTCATTTCTTTCGACTGGCGGTCCTGTACTCCAGCCACCTGAAGGATTGCATAATTTTCCAATACTTTCACTTCTATTTCAGGAGACACATTTGTAGTAAAATTATCCAAGTTTCCGGCATCCCAATCTTCTTTAGATATGTAACTTATATCGTCTGCTATTCCACGACCTAAGTACTCTCTAGTTTTTTTTCAAAGTAATCGTCTGCCTTTCCACCATCAAGATCTACTAACTTTATAGGATTATTCCCCATTCCTAAATATGGAGAACTATATTAAACAGCTGGATCTGTAGTTAATCACCGCCCAATTCTTGCATCCCATAGTCGAAGTTCAAAGGCTTCCATCCCTGTTTCAGCATCTTTTTCTCTAAAGGATTTCGATATCCAAAAAGAATAATAAGTTTAAGAATATAAAAAGTCATCAACATAGCTCTACCTGGTATGTAGATGTTTCAATATCGTCTATCTTTAATTTTGATAAAAATCTTTCTTGTACTAAGAAAGATAATTCTTTATCTAAATCAGAAAATTCTTTCTCCTCTAATTTAGGATGTATTTTTATAAAATTCGCCAACTTCCATAAAGAAAATTTTATGCTTTTTCCATTTAACGGCGCAATATCATATTCACAAATAATTCCATTATTTTCAATTCTACAACCAGCCCCGTGGAAACTATATTTGTAATCTCCGACCTTTCCTGATTTGGGAAAATCTTTTCCTGATCTTTCCCATATATTTCCTGAAATCTTAAATTTAGAATTTAGTTTTCCTTCAAATTTTTTAATAAATTCTATATATGTAATAATTTCCTTATTCATAATTCTAATCAAAAAATCCTCTATGTATTTGGTTTATTAAATCTCCATAAAGTTCCTTAGCTCTCTTAAAAGTTATCTCTATAGCGTCTATTGATTTGTTAATTAGCTTAGCAGCTTCTATTCTATGATGTCCATCTAAAATATATGTTTTACCATTATGAACATATGTATGAATTGGTTCATTCATTAACCAGATATCATTATTTTTCATACGACTAGATATATCTGCAACCTTATCCATTGCTTGTGCACCAATTTCAGTACTTTTTAACCCCCTTAAAAACTTAGGAGCGTATTTGACATTTTTAGCTGCGCCAGATCCTGCTTAAAGCAATCCAAAATCATCAATTATTGCTATTGATAGATATGGATCTTTTAATGTATTATCCGAAAATTCATCCTAAACTCCTTGCAATAAATATGAAATAAGACTTTATTATTTCACATTCAACAATTACATTCAAGAAGGTATATTTTCTCATTAATTTCTGATAAAAGTCCTTTCTTATCATGAATAATACTTTTAACTTCTGGCGAATCAAGTTGTGAAAAATTTAGAAAATTATATGGATATATTTTTTTCAAATAACCATTATTAATTTGAGTAATTTTTTTTTGCCAATTAATATCTTCATGATCTATAGAACTAGATACAGTAGTTCCAAAAAAAGATTTTTTTAGTTTTTTCTCAGTTTCAAAATCATAGTCATTAGACATATTTAATCCATAACCATAATCAAAATTAAAAATTGTATAAATCTCCTCAATTAATTTATTAAGTTTATCTGAACTTAAAAAAGATATATTTATAGCTAATGACAATTCTATAAAAGAAATTTCCTTTTTATCATCATAATCATTAAAAAAATTATTGGAGATTGATATTATAGATTCAGAAGCTCTATGCATTGCTGTAATAACTATAATATTCTGTAAGTTCATTTTCTGAATTTCGGATTTATATTTATCGAAACTGTTCCAAATTTTATCTCCATAATTAACATCAAAATAATCGGGATAAGCAGATATATTTTGATTACAAAAATCTAAACATATTTGCATACACTCTTTAAACAAAAATGAATTAGATAATTCCTTATTAACAATTTTGAATAATTTCAAAACATCGTATTGTTTCTGATCTTTTTTAGAAAATAATTTCATATATTTTTTATTTAGGCCGAATGCTATTCCAAAATTTAGCTATGTTTGATACTTTTGTAGTTCCTTGAATGCCATTTTTTAGCATAAAATCATTATTTATTTTAAGTGAAATTTTTGTAATATCTGTCTTCGAAGCCACTTCATAGATTCTAACAGTCCCATTTTTAAATAATACACCTACATCGGGTCTAGGTCAATATTTAAAACCTCCAACTCCTAATAGCCTTTTATACCCCAAGTCAAAAGTAACTTTTGAAACTCTTGGGTCTAGTGCATATCTATATCCTATTACTTTACTTACGAATTGATGTCCCCTAGTACCAGTAGATTGAGCTCTACCAAATATTCCCCCCAATTAAAGTATTTAGAAGCTTTCCATAGAGGAGGAATAGGTAATAATTCTTCATAATGACCTGGTATTATTGCTTCTGAACTGTATTTCCATTCTCCTATACCTACTCTTTTTATAGTAGCTTCTAATAATAAATCATTGTCTTCGAAAAAATTAAAACTCTCTTTTATATAAGGATTTACAACAAAATCCGTAGTTCCATCTAATGATCCTCCTTCATATTCAATTATATCATAAAACTCTCCTTCAGGGTCTGTACTAATCCATCGTCCTATACGATTATCATAAATCCTCAGTTCAAAGGCTTCCATCCCCGTTTCAGCATCCTTTTCCCGCCCCTGATATTTATACCGGTATTCAGATTGGTTTCCCACCCGGCACAAGAATAAAAGGGTTATAAAACCGAAAAAAATTTACTTATTAAAAAGCTACCATTTACATTATTCATTATATTTTTGATTTTATATAAATCAGTATTATAGCTATTAAGGATGTTCCCATTCCAGATTTTTAATATTTTCATCTTTTACAAAATTTTCAAACTCTTCAAAACCATATTTAATAACATTTCCCGTGCTTAATTCTAAAATATAATAATTGACTTCGTTTTCCAACTTTGAAGTTCTGTACCTATAGTTTTGCTGTTTTGCAAATATAAAATCTGAGGTTAATGAATATTCAACTACTTGATTTGGGATTTTACCTAGATAATTTCCATCATATAGTCTTACAGAAATGTTAGTATCATTATCTACATCTGTAGAAATTAAATAGTAAGATCCGTAGATCTTTCTTTCAATATTAAGACTACAAGAGGTAAAAATAATTGTTGAAATGCAAATAATAAATCTTGATATTAATTTCATCTAATAGGTTTCATAAAATTATTAGTCCTATAAAAATTAATTACCCCTTTCCTTGTGGGGATAATTTATTATAATTTATATCCTCCGTAAACTTTATTTCCTGTGTGATTGTACCCATTGGTCTATTGTCCCAACTTGTTCCTAATCCGTAGGTAAATGATTTTGCGTGTGTTTGGTTTATTAAAGTATATTGAATTTGAACGACATCGACTCCTGTTACCAACTTTATTTCAGTTAAGACCCGACAAATTGTTCATAAGGATCACTTTTTAACCATTGAGTGAAACGATTAAAGATGATTGAATTGACTGTCTTGTATCCGAAACAGTACTATCCCGAACCGCTTCGCTTGGTCAAATACTGGGATCAGGAGCAAGAACTTGAGTTTTTTTCTTGAATAATGTTACCCATATTTCAGCCCTACAGGTTGTCGAAATTTATAAAAACCGCTGGCAGGTAGAACTATTTTTCAAGGGATTGAAACAGCACCATATGAAATGCACCAAATATTAAGCATCTCCTTAACCGATAAAACGAATCTTAAAGAACTCTTTAGCAAAACTAAATTTCAGTATGACAAAGAACTTATTAATCGTAATTGGCAGAGTTTATTAAATTTTAAAAATCTCCCAATTTTAATGAAATAGTGGATTGAAATAGTATATTAATCAAACTTAGACTCATAGTACTTATTCATATCGAATTCATCTTTTTGAAGCGCTTTATAAAAAGAATCCTTATTATCATAGATTTTCTCTATTAAGTAAGGGTCATGGAACAGACCATATACTTGACCAAACTTATCAACAGCTAAGTAATCTCCATTACCAAATTCTTTGATAACGTAAAATTCACCTTCTCTCAATTCGATCTTGAAGGTTGATTCAACATCCAAATTTTTAAGTATTTCATTAGGTACATCTCCTAAAATGTTTTTTAATTCCTCTTTGTCACTTGAATTAAATTGTCTGAGCTGCAATTTGCTCATATCATAAAATCTAAAATCTAAATCTTCAAAAGAAAGATGAGGATCGAGATAATACCCCCATAGATTTCCGTTTAATAGATGAATGGTTATTGCTGTATATCCGCCCTTTCTACTCTTAATAAGAATATTACTTAATTTTGCAGATTCTGCAATATCAGTTCTCTTCAATTTATTAAACAAATTCTCATCCATAGAAAAACCAATGTTACCCTTTTTTTTCAATAACATGGGTGATTTTTTAATCAGAAAATCCGAACTGACTTGATGGCGCAAATACTCGTAATCATCAGGCAGAATAGATAATAGGTTTTTCAAAAAATTAAAATCCTGAGCGGTCAAAGATGAGTGTTTTGGAATTTCACTCTTATTTCTCTTAAAAAATTCAAACATTCTATTTCCATTTTAAATTGAACAATTCTTTAGCCCATTGTGGAGCAAATCTAGCTCGGTACGGATCTCTCAATGCATATTCATAACTACTTAAGGGCTGCAAATTATATGAATTATTTTTCAGCCAATTTGGTGCCCAATTCCATCTTTGAGGAATAAACCTATGATGTAATTCTGTATATTGCTTCCAAACCTGTCCTGCAGGACCTTCAATTGCACTAAGTGTAGGTTTGGTTCTTGTTGCCCAGTAAATAGCTTTATATTGGGTAAATGTTTTCCCTCCATATCGAATATATTTTAGCCCACCGTATACCCACCTACCACCTTTAAATACCCATCCAACCGGAACAAAATATCCTCCAAACCCTAATAAGTAGCCAGCAGCTTCAGAAGTAGCTGCATGCATACCACTTATTAATTCATCATATTCTGGTTTATAAAAATTATCATAATAATATTCATTATACTGTTTCCCTTGAATATAGTTTGTTCCATACTCTTTATTATAGTCACTCAAACTTCCTTTGAAATCCGTTGAGTAAAACCCAAAATCAGTATCCCAAATCCATCTTGGCATATCAGCTGGCTTAGATTTAGTCACAATAATTGAAACCTCACCCAAAGAACCTCCATAAAATGCACCGCCATTACAAGGAGGATAGGGACAATCGCTACCGCCATCTGGATCAACTCTTATTACAGGATTATTTCCCATTCCTAGATATGGAGAACTATATTGACCAGCTGGATCTGTAGTTAACCATCGCCCAATTCTAGCATCCCATAGTCGAAGTTCAAATGCTCCCATACCTTTTTCAGCATCCTTTTCCTTACCCTGATATTTATATCGGTATTTAGATTGGTTCGCATCATTGTGCTGAAGTACGCAAATTTATTATTAAACTTATACTTTCTACTACTAAAAAAAAGATAAACTTTTATAACATAGCTTCTGATTACCAAAGCTATTACAGCACTCGACAAAGTCGATCGTTAGCAGAAAACTAGTTTACCAAAATAAATCATTTTTAATATTATTTTCGTCTAAAAAATCTATAAAAGCTCTTTTTTTAAAGCTGTCATCTCCAGAGTAGTAAATTGTGGTTTTAAAAAAATCTTCTTGATTAATAAATATTTTAGCTACTCTTGATTTACAATTCATTTCAATCATAACAGGATGAATTCCTTCATCTATTTTTCTTACTATTTCTGGATAAAAAGTGGCAAAAGCATACATAACACTATCCCTAGTATTGAAGTTACCTGTTGTAATATTTTTACTGTATTCATTATAAGTATTGATCTCGCCTTTGATTAATTTTAATTTTAAAACACCCGCTGTATAGGCATTAAGTGGGTGATGATCTAAAATTCTCGCTTTAAAGTTATAGTGACAACTATTAAAATATAATTCAGATTCCATTCGGTCTTGCTCTGTCAATTTTGGAGCAATAAACTTTATAAAAAAATAAGCTATTATTATAAGTAATAGAACTAGTGTAAAAATTATAAACCTGATTTTCATTTATATTATTAGTTAAAATTAACATTTATTGAGCCTAGATCATTATCAACTTCAAAACCAACATCTATATATCTATGATTATCATCTCCAGTAATTATTTTGAAAAATTATTTTCCATTACTATCTCTAAATATTACATCATCAGTACTTCCTCCATCAGAATCAGTTAAACGTAAAGGATTATTGCTTAGTCCAAGATAAGGAGATGGAAACTCTTTTTTAGGATCTGTAGTTAACCATCGCCCAATTCTTGCATCCCATAATCGAAGTTCAAAGGCTTCCATCCCCGTTTCAGCATCCTTTTCTCTAAAGGATTTCGATATCCAAAAATAATAATGAGCTTAAGATTATAAAAAGTCATCAACATAGCTCTACCTGGTATGTAGATGTTTCAATATCGTCTATCTTCAATTTTGATAAAAATCTTTCTTTTACTAAGAAAGATAATTCTTTATCTAAATCAGAAAATTCTTTCTCCTCTAATGTAGGATGTGTTTTTATAAAATTCGCCAACTTCCATAAAGAAAATTTTATGCTTTTTCCATTTAACGGCGCAATATCATATTCACAAATAATTCCATTATTTTCAATTCTACAACCAGCCCCGTGGAAACTATATTTGTAATCTCCGACCTTTCCTGATTTGGGAAAATCTTTTCCTGATCTTTCCCATATATTTCCTGAAATCTCAAATTTAGAATTTAGTTTTCCTTCAAATTTTTTAATAAATTCTATATATGTAATAATTTCCTTATTCATATTTCTATTTCCTCTCTTCAGGAGTTCTTGGAGGAGATTGGATCATTATAATTCCATTTTCAGCTTTATCCCCATATATCTGATTCATTTCTTTATTGCCTTTTTTGATTATTCTGATTTCTGCGAAAAATTTTTCATCCGCTTTAATCGAATCAATACCAACAAACCTCTGTTCGTCTAAGACAATTATCAGATCTTCATTTACTTTGCCTTCTTCTTTTGCCTGCTCAATAAATTTGATCAAGTCAGCTTTTGTAATCGTTGAATTTATAGGTTTTTGAGCATAATTTTTGGAAACTGAAAAAATTAAAAGTAGTAAAAGAGCCAATATCCTCATAGTTAAATTTTTATTAGCCTTACCTTGTAATGGTTATATCGTAATTTTTTATCTGGATTTTTACAATACCTGTATTGGTTTGGGTATTTTTTATGGCTTTACGATCAATTTTGGTATCGTTTCCCATAAAATTAAGCGGAATTTTTAGATTTTCGATAGCAAAAGAAACTTCCATATGATATGGTAAGATTTCTGCTGCATTATACTGCATTTTCAAAGTATAACTTCCCTGGTTTTTAGTAGTAATTTTGGATACCACTATATGATCATTTTCAATATCCAAATAAAGTGTAGCCATAGCCATATCAGCTTTATCATCTTTTGGAATGATACTTAGAACTTTCAAATTTTTATCATCGATCAATTCAAAACCCCGATCTACGCTAATAAAAGGATGCTCAAAAAGCTCAGAAAAAGTAAAATCCAATCCGCGTTTTGGGAAAATTAAAAAGTCTTCGGTTTTAAATTTTATTTTCTCACCACGATTATATGCTATGGAAGCGGTCTTTGTGGGCATATTGATAAATGGAGCTGTAACATCTACTATGATATCTGCGGTGAAATACGAAACATCATCCATGTGCTGTTTAATACGCAATAAATCCTTATCGATATCCTGCGCTTGTAGTGTGCCCATAAACATTAACAGCAACAACAAAAAAATAATCTTTAAATTCATCCAATATCGGTTTTATTGAATTTATAAATCCCTATAACAGCAAATAAAATAGTGTATCCTACTAGTAAAAGATTATCCTGAAGGATTCCATAAATATCCAGATCATAAGCAAAAAAGCGCTGCCAGGAATTGGTTAATTTCGGAAAAAAATAATCTCCTATTTCTCCAAAATCAGCTTTTATAAATAACGAACTTAAAATTAAAAACAAGGCTGAAGCAATCCAGGTTTTGGTAGGTTCTTTCAGTATAATTCCTAAAGTAATGCTTACGCTGGTAAAAAAAATCATACTTAGTGTTCCTGAAAAAAATGCTAATAAAATTCTGGAAAAGGCATCTTCTGCAGGGAAAAAATTTAAAGTTCCCAAATACACCACCAGATCACCATCTCCAAAAATACTGTAGGCCAGTACAAAACTACTAAGCATTAAAAGCGCTAAGATCGATATTGTAAAAATCAGGGAGGTTATATATTTTGCGAGGATCAGTTTCTTTTTACTCACCGCTTGCAGCATTAGCGTTTTTAGGGTTCCCGTTTTATACTCTTCGGTAATTAAAGCTGAGCTTACAATCATTAAAATTAAAGGTAGATTAAACCAAAGGGAATTTAGGACAATATATAATAGTAAATTGCCATTAAGTAGGTTTCCTTCAAAATAAAAAGACTGCCTTAAATTATCTAATAAGAGCTCTAAAATGGTTTTTCCCTGATAATAAGCCGCAAAAAAGATGATAAACTCAATAATTAAAACGGCCACAATGGCGTACCAGGTTTTGGCTTCTCTAAACAGCTTAAATAGCTCTACCTTTAAAATCCTATACATCATTGGGTTGCTGACTTAAAAGTTCGTTTAAGGTAACCTGTGGTATGCATGCAGTGATCTGATAACCTTGCTGAATCAGGTTTTCTAAGATTTTAGAAATCTCAGTAGCTTTACATTCAATATCGATACTGTTCTTTTCAGCAAAAATAATTTTGAATAGTTTGTTTTTTACCTGCTCTACACCATTTCCTTTAATCTTGTATCGGGAAATGCTATGATTAAATAGCCTTGTGGTTTCCCCTTGATTAACCAGTTTTCCCCTATCGATTACGTATAAATAATCACAGCAATTCTGCAATTCGGCCAACATATGTGATGAAATTAAAACCGATTTATTTTTAGCGGCAAGTGATTTTATGAGCCGAATTAAATCTGAAACCCCCATAGGATCAAGACCCGAAAATGGCTCATCCAGAATAACAATTTCAGGATCATTTAATAAAGCAATGGCGATGGCCAGGCGCTGTTTCATTCCCATCGAAAAATGGCGCACTGCATCCTTTCTATCTAACGGAAGACCGACGGTTTTTAAATATTGTTCAAGCCTTGTTTTATCCCGTGGAGCATTTTGAATTTCAGCAAAAACCTTAAGATTCTCGTATGCATTTAAATAAGTATATAAACCTGGATTCTCTATAATGGCCCCTATAGGTTTTAATTTGGTCGAATGAATTTTTAAACTTCCATGATCTGCAGTAACGAGATTGCACAATATCTTAAATAAAGTAGTTTTCCCCGCGCCATTTCTTCCCAGTACACCATAAATCTGGCCGATTTTAAGTTTAAGCGAAATGGCATCTACGGCTTTACCCGATTTATAGGTTTTGGTTAAATTTGTGGCTTCTAAAATCAAGAGAGAGCTTTTTGCTGATTTCTAAAATCAAATTTGGGTGCATAATAGCGTTCTAAAAAGGTACGCGACCAAAAATAGCTGCGGAAGAAAAACAACGGATCTTTAAGCATAAACTTAGGAATAAAATGATACCAGCCAATGCCTAGTTTTTCATAAAATCGCTGTACTTCTTTATCCATCCCCAACTCTTTTGCTGCAGCCATTAGAGCCATGCGCTGGCATTTACTCCCTGTATAATTAATCGCTATCTTCGTTTTAAAACCATGCTGAAATATTTGATCTTTTGCCCTTTTATAATTCTGAAACCTTGACCATATGTCTGCCATCACCAGAAACATATGAATAAAAGAAAACAGTAAACACCACAGCCAAAACAAAATGATATACCAATTGCCATCTATCAAGGATTCATTAAACTTCACATAATAAAACAAGGTTTCTATGATAAACAAAAGCAAAGCGCCATACAAAAGTTTGCCTACATTCCAGTAAGACAAAAAAATGCTAGGCTGTTTTGGCAAATCATGAAAGTTCATTTAAAAATGGCTAGGCTTAGTTACAAATATAAATCATTGCTTTGCTTCATTACTTTTAAATAGGCGGCTTTAACTTAATTTTGATTGCCAAAAAACAAAAAATAATGAAAAACCAAAGCAAATTAATAATTGAAACACCCCGGTAATTTTCTAAAAAATCAAGAAACCTGTAAAGCTCACTGAATATGAAGCGTAAAAACTTTTTACTCTCGCAAAGCATGCCATAATCTCCAAAATCGGAATACGATATCCTTTCAGAGGTACTAAAAAAAACAGGGAATGTAAATACATTCCCTGCTACTTCGAAGATTGGTTGGTTAGGCTAATTTTCTTCGAAATTAATCTTTACCAGTTTCGACAATTACTTTTCCTCCAGATTTAAATAGCTGAAATGGAATAAAATATCCATCTACGCTTTCAGAATTCACTTTAATTTCCTTTAGTTTTCGTCCTTTACCCTTATGTGTAAAACTTAGTATGCTTCCGTTAGGCATCGTCCAGGTTACTTCATCAAAAACAGGTACGCTGACTAAAAATTCGGCATCGGCTGGGGATAAAGGATAAACACCACTGGCTGCAAAAACATACCATGAGGACATTTCTCCGGCATCATCCATACCAGATAGTGCATTTTCACTTTCTTCAATTCCAAAATAATTTTGCATCAACTTATCTAAAACTGCCTGAGATTTTTCGGGCTTATCGATAAAATAATAGGCAAATGGTGTTTCATGATCAGGTTGATTTCCCTGGCTATACAATCCCATAAAACCAGAAACATTTCTGGCGATATGTTTAGGATTCCAGGGGGTGGAGAAAAGCGAATCCAGTTTTTCCTCAAATTTTTCTTTCCCGTAAAGATGAACCAGTCCAGGCATATCATGAGGAACGTAAAACGATAATTGCCATGCATTAGCCTCACGATACATATATTCGTAGTAAGGATATTCTGCATCAAACGGGCTTACCCAAGTACCATCTTCCAGTTTTCCACGCATAAAATGAGTATTCTTATCAAACACATTGCGGTAATTTTTAGATCGCTTCATCAGGTCTTCGTAATGAGCTGAATCACCAAGTGCTTTTGCCAGTAAAGCCAAAGAATAATCGTCGTGCGCATATTCCAAAGTCTTGGATACTCCAGCTTTCGCTTTACTCTCTACATGTGGATTTTCAATTTTTGGAGTAGCGATGTATCCTTTTTCAATATATTCTGAAATATAAGGACGTGTTCCACCTTCTTTGTAAGCATTATTAAGCAATAAATCGTAGGCTTTTTGCACCTCAAAATCCGTAATCCCCATATTATAAGCTGCCGAAATAAATGAAGTAGCGTGATCTCCGTGAAAAAAGGTAGGTATAAATCCGTTATTTTCACCTCTATCAATTACCGAACGTATCACATCTTTTGCCACATCAGGTTGGAGCATGTTTAGCAATACCAGTTTATTACGATAAGTATCCCAAAAGGAGGGCAATGTATAATAACGAAAATCAGCTTTCTTAATCTTGCCTTCAACATCACTAAACTCACCATTAAGATCGCTCCGTAAAGCCGGCCAAAGAAATGCACGATATAAAGAAGAATAAAAAATTTGCTTCTGTTTTTTAGTTCCCCCTTTTACCTTTATAGCGCCAAGCAAAGCTTCCCAGGTTTCAATAGCCTGTTCGTGAACTTCATCAAAGCTTCGATTTCCTATTTCTTTTTCAAGATTGTTTTTAGCGTTTTCTATACTCACATAAGAAATACCAACTTTTAGGATTACCTCTTCAGCTTTGCCGTTTTCGAGTTCGATTTTTGCGTATCCCTCCTGCTTTCCCTGATTCTCAATATGTACATTTTTAATATCATGACTCAGCTTCGCAAAAAAATGAATTTTGTCTCCGCCTACGCGTTGATATCCTGAAATTTCGTTTCGGTTGCTGGTGCTAATATCCCAATCTGAAACACCGTTATTCGCTTTTCCAAGTTTAAAAACAATACTTCGATTCTTGTTGCTAAACGTATATTCATGAATTGCTCCTCTCAACGTTGAAGTTAACCTTACATTTACTCCGTAATCATCTAAATATACCTGATAAAAACCCGGTGAAGCCTCTTCATTATCGTGAGTAAATTTCGACTTAAACGGAACTTGTGCTTCTGCCGAAACAGGTAAAATAGGTAAATTGCAAAGATTCCAGTGCCCTTTATTAGTATGGGTAAATCCATAAATTTCATCATCTTCATACTCATAACCGGCCCCACTACCAAACTCCGTAATCGGACTTAACTGCACCATGGCATTAGGTAAAGAAGAACCGGGATAAGTTAAGCCTGCCCAAACACGCCAACCCTCTGGTGGATTATAACCAATAATACTCGGATCGGTTAAGGGCGCTGTACCCAGAAAGGGATTTACATAACTGGTAAGATTAGCTTTCTCTTCAGTTTTGCCTGATCTGGATTTACAACCAAATTGCACGATTAAAATCGATACTATCAGGCTATAATTTATTATTCTTACTGATATGTTTTGGGAGGCTCTCATTCCATTTTATTTTAACGATTATCCTAAAAGTTCTGGACTTTCCTTATACGTTTTCCAAATAAATTCACCAAAAAGCGTATTCGCCCAGGCAAACCATGATCTGGAAAAATTAGTTGGATCATCTTTATGAAAAGTTTCATGCATAAAACCTGTATCTCCATGTGTGCTTTTAAGCATTTTGACACATTCCTTAATTTCTGCATCGCTGGTACTTGTTAAACCTCTCATGGTGATCGACATTGGCCAAACCATATCCATACCAACGTGTGGTCCTCCTACACCCTCAGCCGCAGTTCCTTTAAAGAAAAATGGATTATCTGTAGACCAGATAAATGCTCTGGTATTTTGATAAATTTCATCGTCTACCGGCAACGCATCTAAATAAGGAAGGGATAATAAACTTGGTACATTAGCATCGTCCATTAATAAATGATTACCAAAACCATCAATCTCGAAGGCATAGATTTTCCCATATTTTGGATGCTGTACGATAGCATGTTTCTTTAAGGCATTATCTACTTCTTTTGCCAGGCTTAATAATTCTGATGCGGTGTTGCTATCATTGGCTAAGGTTTTCATCATCTCAGCGGCTTGTTTTAAACTCACCACAGCAAAAAAGTTGGAAGGAATTAAAAATGAAAATACTGTGGCATCATCTGAAGGTCTAAAAGCCGAGCAGATTAAGCCTACGGGATTTACCGGGTATCCATAACCATGTAAAGCTCTGGTATCTGTAGCTTTTGCCGTTTCCCTTTGAAAGTGATACGGACCGCGATCATTCTTTTTTTGCTGATCTTTAAAAACGCCCAAAATAGCTTTTATCGCTTTTTGCCAGTCTTCGTCGAAAGGTGCTGTATCTCCAGTTGTTTTCCAGTAATTATAGCCTAATCGAATTGGATAACACAAGGAATCTATTTCCCACTTGCGTTCGTGTACGCCAGGTTTCATATCTGTCAAATCTGTAGTCCACTCTCCTTTTTTATTAGGATCATCATAAAACGCGTTGGCGTAAGGATCTTTTAAAATGTATTGAGTTTGGCGATTGATCACTCCAGCGATTAAATGCTGAAGATCTTTATCCTCATCGGCAAATGCCATATAAGGCCATACCTGTGCAGAACTATCCCTTAACCACATGGCATCGATATCTCCGGTAATTACATA
Organism: Zunongwangia profunda SM-A87; assembly: GCF_000023465.1. Taxonomy (NCBI): domain Bacteria; kingdom Pseudomonadati; phylum Bacteroidota; class Flavobacteriia; order Flavobacteriales; family Flavobacteriaceae; genus Zunongwangia; species Zunongwangia profunda. Next base: position 2,318,590 of record NC_014041.1, on the reverse strand, counting down.
AGTATCCGGTCTTCCGTTTTTGCTTGTATAAGTTACGGTAGTATCTAACGTATTTGGAAAACAGTTATTAAACAACCAGGCCAGTTCTTCGTCATTAACCTTTTTTCCAAATTCTTTTATGGCTTTTTCTATTGCCTTACTTTCAAAATTTCGCTCTCCCTTTGGGGTTCTAACCACCGGATATTTTTCAAGACTGGATGCTAATGATACTTTTGGATTGATCATTGCCAACGACCCAAATAAAGCCGAATTCTGGATAAATTTTCTTCTTTGCATAGTTTATTAACTTATTTGAGGTGATTCACTATATTCTGCCCAAAGCGCATCTAAAGACTTACCGGTATATTGATTCCATAAATCTTCAGAATAAGTTTTATTGCGCATATTCTTATCTAGTTTCTGAACAATGTTTTTATCGTATTTTTTAGTTAACCAATACAGGAATCTTGCGGTAATTCTATAACTATTTTTATACGAATTTTCTGGTTTATAATCAGGGAGGCTCCATCCTGCACCCTTATTATCTACTCCGTATTTAAAGCGAACATAATCGGCGATGCCTTCAGTTAACCATCCCGGGCCACTGTTTGGCGGATAGGACTGAACGATATGCATTACCTCATGAGTAATCACATCCAAATCTCCCGGTTTTTTGGCTAACCAGTCTGAACTAATCGTTATACGCCCATTATGCGCATAAGCCACTCCATCATATTCCGTATCAATTTTCACTCTAATAGTATCCATAGATTCGGGATTAAAATCCTTAACTAATTTTGGATATACTTTAAAAAAAGTTTTTACCAGTCCCTTCTTCGTATCTTTATTTAAATTAGGATCATGATTGGTAAAAATTAATACTTTTCCTTTTTTTTCAAAGGTTTCTTGTTGCTGGCAGAAGGCTAAAGAGCTCACTAATAAACCTGCAGCGATTACAATTTTTTTCATTTTAATTATTGGGGTTTAGATTATTTTTTTGCTGAAAGAGAAAAAGGTTTATCTCTTTCACCAGTTCCTCTTTCTTTATTAGGAGAGGTACTCATCTTTAAATCAAATGTTCCTCCGGTTAGTATATCATCATAAGTGATAAAATTTTTGGTATAATTTTGTCCATTTAAGCTTGCTGCTTCGATATATACATGATCCTTATCATTCTTTGGGGCGTTAATCACAAATTTGTTTCCGTTTTCCAGCGTTATGGTTGTTTTCTTAAAAACTGGACTTCCTAAAACATATTGATCTGTTCCCGGGCATACACTATAAAATCCTAGCGCGCTTAAAACATACCAGGAGGAGGTTTGTCCCTGATCTTCATCTCCGGGATATCCGTTTTCGGTATAATCATATAATTTATCCATTACGTTTCTGGCGTGATATTGGGCTTTCCAGGGTTGTTTTGCATAATTATAAAGATAAATCATATGTTGGATTGGCTGATTACCATGGGCATATTGTCCCATATTTGCCATTTGCATCTCTGTCATTTCATGTATTTTACCGCCATAAGTTCCAACATGCACGGTATTTGGCGAAGTAAAAACTTCATCTAATTTTGAAATAAAATTATCATTACCTCCTATTAAATTAATTAAGCCTTGAGGATCCTGAAATACAGACCATAGATAATGCCATGCATTGCCTTCTGTAAAAGGACCGCCCCACTCGAACGGATCAAAGTTTTCTACCCATTCGCCGTTTTTCTTTCGGCCACGCATAAAGCCTACTTCCGGGTCATATACATTTTTATAATTGTAAATCTGGCGACCAAAAATTTCTTCATAGTATTTGTTTCCTGATGCTTTGGCTAACTGATAACCACAAAAATCATCATAGGCGTATTCTAAAGTTTTTGCAGTAGCCTCACGCACTTCGGGGTAAGCTATGTATCCTAAAGTAAAATATTCTTTCCAGCCTTGTCTTCCGCTGGAAGGTCCTATTGGACTTTCGTTAGTAGCTTCATGGTAATAAGCCTCTAATGCTTCTTCGGGATTAAAAGTTTTTAAACCTTTTACATAGGCGTCTGCCAACAGTGATATGGCATGATTACCAATCATTCCGCCAGATTCACTAGGGAAAGACCATGAAGGTAACCAACCTCTTTGATGATAAGCATCTACCAAAGCAGACACATAATTGCCATGCATCTCTGGATATAAAATTGCATTTAAAGGAAACTGTCCTCTAAAGGTATCCCAGAAACCGGTATCGGTGTACATATAGCCATTATGAACTTTTCCATCATACGGACTGTAATAAAACGGATCTCCATTTTCGTTAATTTCATAGAACTTTCTCGAAAAAAGACTAGCTCTAAAAAAACAGGAATAAAAAGTCTTCATTTGCGCTTCAGTTCCGCCTTCAACCAAAATTTTACTCAGTTGTTTATTCCAGACCGCTTTTGCATTGGCCTTTGTTTGCTCCAAATTGCGATCTTTTCCCAGTTCTCGCTTTAAATTAAGTTGAGCCTGGTCTAAACTTACGTATGATGATGCGATTTTTGCCTGAACTTTTTGGCCATCCTTAAATTGAATATAAGCACCGATGCCTTCACCTTCTTTTGAGGTCTGGTTCTCCCAGGTTTTTCCATTTCTATTTTCCCATATTCCAGCCTCCTGAAAAGATTTATCAAACTGAATCACAAAATAGTTTTTAAAACCTTTTACGCGATCCATCCCTCTACCATTTCTTACAAAACCAGTAATCTGACGGTTCTTTCTATCAATTTTTATTCCGCTTGCACCGGTATATCCATCAATAACGATATATGCTTTTTCATTCTTAGGAAAGCTAAAGCGCATATGGGAGCCTCTTAGGCTAGGAGAAACCTCTGTAGTGATTCCATTATCAAAATCCACTTTATAATAATGTGGTTTAGCTATTTCATTATCGTGATTAAACTTCGCTCCGCGTTCTAAATCCGAGAGTTTCAACTGTCCGCTAACTGGCATTAGTGAGAATACCGCGTAATCATTGGTCCAGGAGCTGCATTGATGCGCCTGCTGAAAACCCCTTATGGTATCTTTAAAATATTGGTATTTCCAGCCATCGCCATTTCTGGCGGTTTGTGGAGACCAGGTGTTCATTCCAAAAGGTAATGCTATTGTAGGATAGGTGTTCCCTCTGGTTAATTCGAATTTCGAATTTGTTCCCTGTAAAGTATTTACATATTCTACAAGATCTTTTACAGGATCTGTGGTGGCATTTAATACTCCTGTAAAAAATAAAACGATTAGACTTAATTTTTTAATATTCATATTTTCGGATAAGAATAAAATGCAATCGTTATCGCTTTAAATAGCCTAAGACTGCCAATTTGTTAAAATTGTTATAATTTCAATGAAAATAATAAAGTTAAATCGTTTTAGCAAATTAATTTTAAAAAAGGCCCATTTTTTCGGAAAATGGGCCTTTTAGAAATTACCTGTAACTACAGGTTTAGTTAGGATCAGATTTTAAATATATACTAATCTTCAGGGAATGTATACACGCTCCATTCACTCATTTGAAATAAACCATCACCATTATTATTGATAACGTCTAATCTATAATAAGTATAAGAAGCATCATTATCAAAATAAAATTCTCTTGTTTGTCCTCTGGAACTAAAAGTTTCTCCAGATCTCTCGTCGAGCACATCCCAGTTTTCTCCATCATTAGATCCTAAAATTTGCCAATTTAAAGGATCTCTACCAGGTGCATCATTCCCCGAAGTAAATTGATATATGTTGATTATTTTAGCTTCATTGAATTGTAATGTCACATAAAACGGCTGGAGATAAGGTGATAAATATTTGGTACTCAAATCTCCGTCTATAAGCTTAGGAGATCCTTCTGCCCCCTCTCGTCCATTACTATTCTCTCTGTTGACCGCGATAGCCGCTTGACTAGTTATATCAATAGGCGCCGCAGATATTACTTTCAATCTTGATTGTGCAGTAATTTCATCAGAGTCCTGTGAAGTGATTTTTAAAACAGTCTCTCCCGATCCTGTTGCTGTTACCGATACAGATTTATCGTCATTCATTTGTAAATCTGCAACACTTGGATCTTCTACTTCCCAAAGATAATCCCGCACTGGATAAATATTTGGAATGAACCTGGCTGATACCTCTATGGTTTCTCCTGAAACTAATAGTATAACATCATTATCTATAGCTACTCCACTTTCAGTAAGTGGTGCGAAATCTCTACGCCCCTCACAAGCCACTAGTGAAATGATCACTACGGCCAGTACCAACGCTTTTATATTTAAAAATTTTCTAATTTCCATAATATTCATATTAATATCCAGGATTTTGTTCTATGTTAGGATTGGTTTGTACCTGCCTGTAGGGGATAGGATAAAGTTCAGTATGATCGTCCCCATCCGGGGTTTTATCCCACCAGGAACCAGTTGTAAACCTATCAAACCTTATCAAATCTGTTCTACGTTTTCCTTCAAAAATAAATTCACGGCCTCTTTCAACTAATAATTCATTCAACGTAAAATTAGCAGTGGTATACATTTCATTTGGCCAATCTTCTTTAGTAAAATACCTGCTTTTACTTTCGTTAATAAGTGATACAGCTTCAGAAGTTGCTCCGCCTCCATTTTGTCTCATTAAAGCTTCTGCTTTGTTAAAGTACATTTCAGTTAAACGATAGATCACGAAGTCATTTTCAAGATAATTTTCATCTTTCTGAACACCTGAACGGTATTTATGGAAACGAGCACCACTGTTTTCTTCCCCATCAGTCATACTTCCTTGACCAGTTTGACCCTCTGTATTTCTTCGGATATTATTTACATATATCAATGGTTGATTTCTATATTCTTCAGTTCCAAGAATTGGTTCTGTCGTTCCATATTCATATTGAGGTCCAAATAAGAACCATTCTTGTTTACGGATATCATTCTCCTTATAAGCATCAAATGCACTAGGTATTACTACAAAAGCATTCCATCCAGCATATGTCACATCTAAAGCATCCTTCATATTATCAAACCCTGCATAAAAAGCCGTCCAATTATATCCAAAATCATTTTGTCTGCTAAATGGAAATTGAAAAATATTTTCCGGAGAATCTTCATTGGTATTATTATATGGTCCAAGAGGATCCTGGTCTAGCATCATCGTACCAGTTAAAGAACCTCCTTCTCCATTAATTACTTTATCTGAATATTTAATACAATCTGCCCATCTGGCTTCTCCGGACCACACTTCAGCATTTAAATAGAATTCAGATAACATTGCATAGCCAACCGCTTTTGAAACACGTCCCAATAATTGTGGCGATAAAGGCTGAAGCTTTTCAACATTATCTAGCAATTCTTGCTCTATAAAAGCAAAAACCTCTTCTCTACTTTGAGTTGCAGGATTAAGATCGGAACCTGGTTTAGCAATTTCGGTAACGATAGGAACATTGCCCCACATATCCATAATTTTCATATAATGATATGCTCTAAGTACTTTAGATTCTGCAATGAATGACTCCAATTCTTCCTGGGTAATATTTGCTGCTTCTGGATCGACCTGTTCAATATCCTCTATCGCTGCATTTACATAACCTAAACCCGTCCACATCAAGGACCAGGCTTCAAGCAAACGGCTTTCCTCTGTAGTCCATGTATGATAATGTTGCCTTATATGATCTCCATTATCGTAGGCATGACGACCTTTCTGTGGCCATGCAACCTGATCTGCAGAAAGCTCATTGTGATAATAATAACCATTTTGTCCTGTAAAAGCCAACCACGCCTGCATATGGGTAAAGGGACGTAATGTTGCTTGGATAATCTCTAATTTACTATTGTAAAAATTTGATTTAGAAACTTCTGAATATAGACTTTCATCTAAATCAGTACAACCAACTATACCGAAAAAGCATAAAAGACAAAAAAAGAATTTATTATATTTTAATCTTTTCATCATATTTTTTTTAAAAGTTTACATTTAAACCTAAGGAGACAGTGGTCGTTCTAGGATAAAAATTCCTGTCGTCTATACCAGGATTTAATCCCGTATCCTGCACTTCGGGATCCCTGTTTCCATCATTATAACCGGTAATGGTCGCTAAATTTCTGGCACTTGCATATAACCTCAATCGCTTAAAGTTCCCCTCTTTGGGAAGTTCAAAATTATACCCTAATGTTAGGTTATCAAGCTTAATAAAATCTCCACTCTCTAAGTAATAATCTGAATACTGAGCAGCATCATTTATATGGCTATATTGACCAAATGCGGATGTTAAAACATTGGCAGGCAATAAATTTTGAGTTCCATAAAACATATCTACAGTATTCAATATATCATAATCAAACTTTCCTCTAAAGAACACGGTTAAATCAAAGTTTTTATATTTAAAGGTATTGGTAAAAGATGCATAATATTTTGGCATACCATTACCTATTATCGCTTTATCTCCATCAGTCATTTCATCAGAATTACCGATAGATCCATCCGCTTTATAGAATAACCATTTTCCATCACGAGTAAATCCAGCAAATCTTTTCCCATAAAAATTACCAATTGGACCACCTTCAGTATTTCTAATGGCATTGCCTAAATTACCAGGGTTCCCTATATTTCCTCCATCAATTTGTGCAACAATAAATTGATCATTTGAAAGTTTTTCTAAAGTGTTTTTTTGATAATTCCCTGTTAGGTCTATATTCCATTTAAAATCCCCTGTATTAACAACACTAGCACTTAATGCGAGTTCTACCCCACTATTTTTTATTGTACCAACATTAGTATAAATATTACTACGAACATAAGGTGGTTGTGGAACGGCATAGTTGTATAATAAATCTTCTGTAGTACGATCGTAAACATCTATACTCCCTGTTATTCTATTAGATAAGAAACCAAAATCTAAACCAAAGTTTAATTCCTTTTTACGCTCCCATCTTAAATCGGCATTTGGGTTCTTAGCAGGTCCTAAGGTTTGGTAATAAGTTGGATCAGTCGCGCCATCCAGAAAAATTGGATATTTTCCACCCGTACTTAAAGTCACTAAAGATTGGTAATTTGGTATTCCTTGGTTACCGGTTATACCATAACCCACCCTTAATTTCAAATTAGAGAATACATTTTGCTTATCCATAAATGCTTCGTCCGAAATTACCCACGCACCAGATATAGCTGGAAAATCTCCCCACTTATGATTAGCTCCAAACTTAGAACTACCTTCATGTCTTATGGAAGCTGTTAGGAAATAGCGATCTAAATAAGAGTAGTTAATTCTAGAGAAAAATGCGATTAACGTATTATCTTCTTTAAAACTACTTAATCCCGGTCTTGGAAGATCGGTATCTATAATTGCATTACCCCATCCCATATTCCAGTCTAAAAAAGCATCCGTATTAAAACCACTGTTACTCATCGAATACTCCTCTTTTGTAGTATACTGATAACTATAACCTCCTAATAAATCAAAGGTATGATCGCCTAAGTCACGTTCAAATGTAATGGTTGGTTCAAAAGTTTTAGTATAATCTACATGATTGCCTTTACGAGCATAACCAGTTCCTCTATAATCTCCATTTATATTCGACCAATCTTTTATGGATTCAAAATATCGGTCATTCCATACATTTCTTTGATACGACCCAAAGGCAGCAATCTTTAACCCTTCAATAATTTCAAAGGTAGCTTTGGCATCCCCAGAAAACGTATATTGCTTCCTTAGATCAAATCTATTTGCATATTGAGAAAACGGATTATATAAATTAGAGGGCTGGTAATAACCATATTCACCCGGGTTGTTTAAATCCCCTCCCGGTGGGGCATAAATTGGAGTCGTTGGGTTCCAATCGGCAACTATTCCAAATTGATTAACCGGATTACCATTACTATCTAAACGACTTCCCAATAAATTAGCATTATTAAAATTAGTCGCAACACTCGATTGAAAATTAAATTTATCTTGGAATGCAGATTGATTAAAATTAATTCTAAAACCATACTCTTCTCTTTCATTTTCCAAAGCGATACCATCCAATTTCTGATAATATAAGGAAGCTCGATAATTACTACTTTCACCACCACCAGAAGCTACAAAATTATGATATTGACTTAAATTTTCTTTATCCACTAATTCATCGTAGATATCCGTAGTAAATCCATAGTCATTGACTTCCCCAATGATGCCCTGACCTATAATATCTCTATATTGGGCCGCAGATAGAAAATCAGGCTTATTTCGAACATAATCTCTAGAAACATAAGAAGAATATTCAAACTGGGACGCCCCTTTTTTACCTTTCTTGGTAGTAATCAAAATAACACCATTATTACCACGAGTTCCGTAAATTGCAGATGCAGCTCCATCTTTTAAAACATCGAAAGATTCAATATCATTTTGTTGGATTAAATCGAGATTACCGCCGGGTATTCCATCAATCACAATCAGTGGTTCTCTATTACCGGTAATAGAAGTAACCCCTCGTAGTTGGATTGAAGCACTTCTATTGGGATCATTACCACCTACCCTGGTAATAGAAAGCCCGGCAATTTTACCTTGAACAAGATCTAAAGGAGAAGTCACTACTCCCTGATTAAAATCTTCTTCCGATACTTTCGTCACAGCCGTAGTAACCGATTTTCTGGATTGTGTACCATATCCAACTACCACAACTTCATCTAAGGCCTGTTGGTCGTTTTCTAATATTACATTAATGGTTGCATTACCATTAATGTTTTTTTTAACCGTTGTCATTCCCACAAAGGAGAACACTAAAACGGAGTCATCTCCAGGTACATCAATGGCGTAATTTCCATCGAAATCTGTTTGTGTACCAATACCGGTACCTTCAACCCTCACGGTCACTCCGGGCAAAGGCAGTCCCTCGCTGTCCTTTACATTTCCTTCTACCGTTGTCTGAGCCACAGCTTTTGTACTAAAAGCTGAAAAAAGAACAACGAAAAGAAGCAATTGTAAAGATTGGAAAACAAAGGATAATTTACCAAATCGATTGTAGTTAATCGATTTAGCACAATGTAGTTTTTGTTTTTTCATTAATGCTAATTTTTAGTTAGAATTCACACTTTATTATAAGGCGAATATAAATAAAACGATTTAGCTAAAAAATAAAAATATTATTTTATTCTGAAATAATTATTAAATAGACATTATTTCAGAATGAAAACTCAGGATTTACATGGTCTTACAACTTTTTATTTGGAAAAGATGAATTCCTTTTAATTAATGAGGCAGGAAGTATTTTTTGATTTCTATAAGGTTTTTCCGGAGTGCTTTTTAACATTTTAAGTATAGTATTCATCAATTCTTTTCCTATTTCTTCCAGAGGCTGTGAAACAGCAGTAATTGGTGGAAAATAAATTTTGAAAAGATCGTTATCATCAAAGGTGATAATACCCAGTTCATTAATCTTTTCTGGAAAGGATTCTCTTATTACTTCTAAACCCATCTGAGTGAGATAGTTGGTAGCAAAGAAAATTGCATCCAGATCATTATTTGCTAAATAATCTGCTATAAGCTCTTTTACTCTGCCTGTTTTCTTTTCGTAAAAAGGAACTTCCAAAACAAATTCATCCAAATCATTTTCTTTCATTGCATCGCGATAACCTCGCTGTCTTGCTTCCATCTGGGTTTGATTTGAAGCAATAGTAATAAAACCAATTCTTTTATAAGAATTATCAATAAGATGCTGACTAGCATCATGCACAGCTTCCGAATTATCTATGATCACGTAGTTCGTGTCGATTTCAGGAAAATATCGGTCAAATAATACTACAGGGATATCATCTAAAACTAAATCAGATATATCTTCCTGAATACCTGGAGAAGGCACTATAATATAACCGTCTACCTGTCGTTCCCTAAACAGATTAATCAACTCTCTGGAACGATCGTCTTTATTTTCGTTGCTACAAAACAATACTTTATAGCCTTTATCATAAGCAATATCTTCTATTATTCTTGCCAGCTTAGAAAAAAAATAATTGGAAATATCCTCTACCATTACCACGATAATCTTACTTCTTCCCGTTCTGAGACTCTGGGCAAGTTGATTAGGTTTATAATTAATGGATTTAGCATATTCCAAAACTTTCTTTGTTACTTCTTCGGAAATTCTTTTTTCCTTCGCTTTTCCATTTAATACGAAGGATACCGTAGTTACCGAGACATTTAGGGCTGCCGCAATGTCCTTTATAGAATGTCTTTTGTTTTTCATGTTAATTTGGTTATTTAGTTAGTGTAGCAGGATGATTTAGGTTCTTGGCAAAGAACTGTTTCTGTATTGGATATCACAGTCTAACTCGATCTTCTTAATGATATCTTCATCATCCTTTTTCTTCAACTTATTTAACATCAATTCCATTAGTTGTTCCCCTATCTTTTGTAATGGTTGCGAAATTGCAGAAATGGAAGGATTAAAAAGTTTGAATAAAATAACATCATCAAAAGAGAAAAAACCTTTGGTTTGCAGATAATCCGGATACTCCTCCTGTAAGAATTCTAAAGCATTAACCGCGAGATAATTTGTAGCAAAGAATATGGCATCAAAATCATCTGTATTTTTTATTTTCTCCCGAAACAAGCCTTTACGTTTTTCCAGATCTTTCTGTGCAAAGGAAATTTCAAGAATATTTGGCGTTAAACCGTATTCTTCAACAGCGTTGGTATAACCTAAACGCCTATCCAGCATCTGGGTTTGCTTCATATCTGTGGTTACAAATAGAATTTTTTTAAATCCATTCTGGATTAAATTATTTACAGCCGTATACGTTGCCTGTTTGTTGGCCGCCACTACGTGACTTGCGTTTAGTCCCGGAAAATAACGGTCGAATAAAACCACGGGGATTCCATCGTTAATCAGCACTCTTACATCATTTTCTATACCGGGAGAGGGCACTATAATATAGCCATCTACCTGCCTGTTCCTAAAAAGATTAATCAATTCCCTGGATTTCTTATCCTCATTATCATTACTACAAAATAATACCCTATATCCTTTTTTATAGGCTATATCTTCAATAACCCTGGCTACCCGGGAATAAATATCTTCAACCATTACGACTAAGATCTTACTTCTCCCCGTTCTTAAGCTTTGCGCTAATTGATTTGGACGATAATTTATTTTAGTGGTAAAGGCTAAAACCTTGTTAGTTAATTCTTCTGAGATTCTTTTCTCTTTTGCTTTTCCATTTAAGATGAAGGAAATAGTTGTTGAAGAAACACCAAATTCTTTGGCTATATCTTTTAAAGAATAACGCTTTTTTTTCATTTAATACTTTAAATATTATTCACCCCGCCAGTGATCTTAAGAATACCTGCATATCATTTAAAAATACATATTCTTAAGCCATTACACAAAATTCTACTTTAGACCAGATAGCCCATAAACATTCTATCCTTTATTGAAAATATACACTATATAACTGCTATATGATTATAGATCTAAAATTTAGTCCGTTTAAAACATAAAACAGCTAGCAGATTAATTTAAAGATATCAACCCCTGTTTTATACCTCGTTGCAGACGTGCTGCAATATAGTCATTTTTAATTCACTTGATTTTATCAATTGAGTCTCTAAAATTGATAAAGGCAATCTTAGATAAGATCTATTTTTAGTATGCTCATTATTGGTTTATCGCAAATGCAAAGTGGCATAATATAATGAAGACTTTTATCATTCTTACAATTGAAATAAAAAAGCCGACAAAACGAAGTTATCGGCTTTAGTTTAAATACTATACTGATGTTATATTACCAAAAATACCAGTAAAAAGCACCTGTTAAAGCTAAAATAACAGCTGAATGTACAACATCCCATTTATTCCAGCTTTTACGATCCTCTTCATTATCTTCTTTAGTGGTAGTTCCAAAAACCAAACCTTTAATTTTCTGTGGTTCCGGTGCTTTTGTAGCTAAACTTACACCGATGACTACCAGAATACAGAATAAGAACATCCAACCACAGAAATATAACCAGTTAAGATCATAAAATAGATATTTAAATAGCGAATCTGGTGCATCAGTCAAATTACTGTAATATACTTTAGCTCCTAAACGTGTTAAACCTATCACCAATCCAGAAATTAATCCCCACATACCGCCTTTGGCACTGGTTCGCTTCCAGGTAATTCCTAATAAAAAGGCCGAAGCAATTCCTGGTGCTAATACGGACTGTACATCTTGCAGATAGGTATATAATACGTCGCCCACACTTCTCATAATTGGAATCCATAATATTCCTAATACCACAATTACAAGGGTTGCAAACTGACCGATTTTCACCAATTTCTTTTCTGGTGTCTCTGGTTTTAAACGTTTATAAAAATCGATAGTAAATAGCATCGCAGACGAGTTAAATAAAGAAGCTAAAGAACTCATCAATGCTGCTAAAATACCACAAACTACTAAACCTTTTACTCCTGCTGGTAACAGCTTAGCTACCAAAGTAGGAAATGCAGCATCGGCATTGGCTACACCATTATCCAAAAATGGTAAGAATCCTTCTCCTCCAGATTGTATGCTCTGATAATGAATTGAAAAAGCGATCATTCCGGGAATTAAGAATAAAAATACCGGCAACAACTTTAAGTAAGCACCAAAAATAGTTCCACGACGAGATTCTTTTAAATTCTTCCCAGAAAGGACACGCTGAACGATGTATTGATCTGTACACCAATACCAAAAACCAATGATTGAAGATCCAATTAAAGCACCTAACCATGGAAAATCTGGATCTTTATTACTTCTTATAAGATTCGCCATAGAATCCCCATAATCATTCACTTCTATAGAGCTGGTGATGGCCATCATTTGATCCCATCCCCCTACTTCTTTAAGCCCCAAAACCACAATGATAGCCGAACCTAAAAGTAATATTGGCGTTTGTAAAATAGAGGTATATAAAACTGATTTCATACCACCAAAAATGGTATATAAGGCCGTAATTAAAACCAATCCTATTGCAGCAATCCAAAAGAAATCAATTCCCCATAGTTTCTCGATTCCAAATACTTCCTGAAAAACGAGTCCACCGGCATATACCGTAACAGCTACCTTGGTAAGAACATAACTAATTAAGGAAATTACAGAAAGTATTGTCCGGGACTCTTTATTATATCTTCTTTCCAAAAATTCCGGCATGGTATATACCATACTTCTGCTATAAAAAGGAACAAAAACCCAACCCAAAATTAAGATCATCCAGCCTTGAATTTCCCAGTGCGCCATGGCCATACCGCTAGAAGCACCGGCACCAGCAAGACCTATTAAATGTTCAGACCCAATGTTTGAAGCAAATATAGATGTTCCAATGGCAATCCAACCTGCATCTTTACCTCCTAAAAAATAATCTGCCGAATCGTTAGACTTTTGTCTTACTACATAAAGAATGACTCCAATAAGCAAAAGACAAAATACCCCTATAACAATCCAGTCTAAAATGTCGAATGTTTGCATAGTATTATTTTACAGAGAATTTAAAGGTTGTTTTGGAGCTGTATTGCTCTCCCGGGTTTAAAACCACCGCTGGAAATTTTTCCTGATTAGGAGAATCCGGATAGTGTTGTGTTTCTAAACAGAAACCAGATCTTTTAGCATAGGTTCCATCCCCACCTTGCTGTGGTAAAGTACCATCTAGAAAGTTTCCTGTATAAAATTGAATCCCGGGTTCTGTAGTTGAAACTTCCATAAATCGGCCACTTTCAGGATCATAAGCCGAAGCTGCAAAATGCATATCTTCGGATTGATCATCTAGCACCCAACAATGATCATAACCTAATCCAAGCTTTAATTGCTCATTTTCAGCTTCAATTTCTTTACCTACTATTTTAGCTTCAGTAAAATCAAAAGGAGTTCCTTCAACGTCTCTTATTTCCCCCGTAGGAATTAAAGTTTCATCTACCGGTAAAAACCGATCGGCATTAATAACCACTTCATGATCTAAAATGGTATTATCAAAATCTCCGGTTAAATTAAAATAGGAATGCTGTGTAAGGTTAACGACTGTCTTTTTATCTGTTTCAGCCTCGTAATCAACGTCCAGAGAATTATCTTCATTTAAAGTATAGGTTACTTGTACATCAAGATTTCCAGGGTATCCCATTTCTCCATCTTTACTCTTATAAGTTAAAACCAAAGAAGTACTATCAGCAGGCACTTCAGCAGTCCAAACCACTTTATCAAAACCTTTATCACCACCATGTAAAGAATTTTGACCATCGTTTTGCGGAAGTTGATATTCTTCCCCATCCAAACTGAATTTACCGCCGGCGATCCTATTTCCGTACCGACCTATTAGAGCTCCAAAATAAGGATTATCTGAAGTGTACTGACTTATGGAGTCGAAACCTAAAATGACATTTTCAAATTCGCCATTTTTATCGGGAACTTTAAGTGAAGTAATACGACCACCGTAGGTGATAATTTTTACTTCCATTCCTGCTTTGTTAGTTAAGGTATACTGTTCTACCTTTTCACCTTCAGGAGTCGTTCCGTAATCTTCTTTAGTCAAGAAATCGATTTCGGATTCCCTTGTAGTTACATTTTCTTTAGTTTTTTCAGACTTTCCGTCTCCCTTACAATTAGTAAGGGAAAACAGAAAACTGAAAAGACATAAAAAATAAACTGTATGCTTTATTTTTTTCATAATTTAAATACTATTACATTTTATGTTGAAAGAGATGATAGTAAGCTTCGTTGGCATTAATGGTATCTTTAAAGTCCCTTAATTTGGTATCTTCATCGATAACTAAAAGCTCTACCCCTGCAATATCGGCAAAATCTTCCATATATTCTGTGGTTAACGCTTGCGTATAAACAGTATGATGCGCTCCGCCTGCTAAAATCCAAGCGGTAGCAGCAACTTCAAGATCTGGTTTACAATCCCAAAGCACTCTTGCCACCGGTAATTTAGGCAACTCCTGCTCTGGTGCAACAGCTTCTACCTCATTTACGATAAGTCTAAATCGGTTACCCATATCAACCCAGGTAGCATTAATTGCTGCTCCGGCAGGGGAATTAAACACTAATCGTACAGGATCTTCCTTTCCTCCTATACCTAATGGATGAACTTCACAAGACGGTTTAGCATCAGCTATACTTGGACATATTTCTAGCATATGTGATCCCATTACCAACGATTTCTCTGGTGTAAAGTGATACGTATAATCTTCCATAAAAGAGGTTCCCCCTTCCAATCCATATGCCATTACCTTCATTACTCTGGTTAAAGCTGCCGTTTTCCAGTCACCTTCACCTCCAAAGCCATAACCATCGGCCATTAATCGCTGTACGGCAAGACCTGGTAATTGCTTTAATTCTCCCAGATTTTCGAAGGTATCTGTAAAAGCTTTAAACCCGCCTTCTTCTAAGAATTTACGCAGGCCTAATTCAATTTTAGCAGCATCAATTAAAGATTGCCTTTTTTCTCCACCTTCTTTTAAACTATCGGTTAGATTATAATCCGTCGCGTAAGTATCCAGTAATTTGTTTAGCTCATCGTCAGTAACCTCATTAATCTTCGTCACGATATCTGAAGAATCAAAAGCATTTACTGCTACTCCAAATTTCATTTGAGCTTCTACTTTATCACCTTCGGTTACGGCCACATTACGCATATTGTCACCAATACGAGCAACTTTAAGGTTTTGCATTTCGTTCCAGCCTAAAGCTACGCGAGACCAGATACCAAGTTTTTTCTGAACGCGCTCCGTTTTCCAGTGGCCTACGATGACCTTACGTTTTTTACGCATTCTGGACATTATGAAACCAAATTCACGATCTCCGTGAGCCGATTGATTTAGATTCATAAAATCCATATCGATATCGCTCCATGGCACCTCAGCATTAAACTGTGTGTGTAAATGACAAAGAGGTTTACTTAAAAGTGTTAAACCTTTAATCCACATTTTCGCCGGTGAAAAGGTATGCATCCAGGCCACTAAACCAATACACTTTTCTGAATTGTTGGCGTCGCGCATTACAGCAACGATTTCATCTTCAGTTTTTACGGTGTCTTTATAAACAACTTTAACCGGAATTTCTGTAGAAGCATCTAATCCTTCTACAATTTCTTTTGAATTTTTAGCAACCTGTTCTAAAGTTTCAGGTCCGTATAGATGCTGGCTTCCTGTTATAAACCAAATTTCTTTACTCTCTATGGCAATCATTGAATGTTTTGTTTAGGTTATTAATTCTGACCGTAATAGGCATTTTTACCATGCTTACGTTCATAATGTTTTTTAATTAAAGAATCTTTTAATCTTGGTGCATTCGGATTTATTTGTAAAGTCAGGTAAGCCATTCTGGCTACTTCTTCTAAAACTTTACTGTTATAAACCGCTTTAGCTGCTGTTGGTCCCCAGGTAAAAGGCCCATGATTACCTAACAACACCATTTGCACCTCTTCGTAAGATAATCCCTTATCTTTAAAGCAGTCCAAAATCTGGATACCTGTATTTTGCTCGTAATTACCGGCAATAAGCTCATCTTTCATTGGGGGTGCACAAGGAATGTCTGCCGTTAAATGATCGGCATGGGTGGTACCAAAAATCGGAATATCCAACTGGGACTGGGCCCACGCTACAGAGTATGTGGCGTGGGTGTGAGCAATTCCCCCAATATTTTCCCAGTTTTTATATAAGTAAGCATGTGTTTTTGTATCTGAAGATGGTCGCATTTCTCCTTCAATCACATTGTTTTCGAAGTCCAGAATCACAATATCTTCAGGTTTTAAATCGGCATAAGGAACTCCGCTTGGTTTTATGGCAAAAACCTTATTTGTACGGTCTACTGCACTAACATTCCCGAAGGTATAAATAACAAGATCTAAAGCATCCAGCTGCATATTCGCTTCGTAACACTCTTGTTTTAAAGATTTATATTTAGAGCTCATTTATTTATGATTTTTTAGTTATGCTTTCTTCAACAAACTGGCTTAACTCTTTATAAGCTGCCATTTGTTTCTCAAATTCGCCTACCATCTCTGGTTGTGGATTATATTCAGCCTCAAAATCACTACCTAAAGTTTTGCTGGCCGTAATTACATCATCGTAAAGACCTGCTGCCACAGCCGCATATACCGCTGAACCTAAAGCGGGTGCCTCATCTGATGCCGCAATTTTTATCGGCATATTTAAGGTGTTGGCCAGGGTTTGCATGATATAAGCAGATTTTCTTGCCACTCCTCCTATACCTATTATCGTTTTAATCTCTACTCCTTCTTCCTTAAAACGATCTACAATTTCTTTAGCACCAAAACATATAGCATTCACCAAGGCTTTAAAAATATGCGGAGCTTTACTTCCTAAAGAAAGATTACTTATCGCACTTTTTAATTCCTGGTTAGCATCTGGCGTACGTCGCCCGTTGATCCAATCCAAAGCCACAGGTATACTTTCATTAAGCTCTAATGCTTCAGCTTCAGCAGATAATTCAGCAATAAACTTTTTATCTACTTCTGCTTTTAGCGCTTCAATTTGATCTACTGAAAGAACTTCTGAATTATAAACCAAGTGATTTAATGGCCAGGAAAGTACATTTTTAAACCAGGCCAATACATCTCCAAAAGCCGATTGTCCTGCTTCTAAACCAATCATACCCGGAATAACCGATCCATCTACCTGGCCGCAAATTCCTCGAACCGTCTTATCGCCTACTACCTTGTAAGGTGAAACAATGATATCACAGGTTGAGGTTCCCATTACACGAACCAAAGCATGCTCTTCAACTTTAGCACCAACGGCTCCTGAATGCGCATCGAAAGTTCCTACGGCAATAACTGTATCTTCAGAAAGACCTAATTTTTTAGCCCATTCTTTACTGATGTTACCGGCAACTTCATCTGAAGTGTGGGTTTCAGTATATAATTTGGATCGCAAATCAGCACAATAAGGATGTAATTTCCCTAGAAATTCTTCTGAGGGTAAACCGCCCCAGCTTTCGTGCCACATAGCTTTATGACCTGCACCGCACCGACTTCTTTTAAAAGAAGCTAAATCGGTATTTTCAATAAGAAGATAGGTCATCATATCGCAATGTTCCATCCAGGAGTAAGCGGCATTTTTCACCGCTTCATCCTCACGCACGATATGAGTTATTTTTGCCCAAAACCACTCGGAAGAGTATATTCCTCCTTCGTATTTTGTGTAATTTTCACCGCCCCATGTTTCAGCTAATTCGTTAATTTCGTTAGCTTCTTTTATTGCGGTATGATCTTTCCATAATACCATCATGGCATTTGGGTTATCGGTAAATCCATCTACCAGTGCTAAAGGGGTTCCATCTTTGGTAACCGGTACGGGTGAAGAACCGGTAGTATCTATACAAATACCTTTTACAGCCTCTCCCTTAACCCCGCTTTTTGCGATGACTCCTTTTATCGTTTTCTCTAAACCTTCAATATGATCAAGAGGATGTTGTCGAAATCGATTTAGGGTAGCATCACAGTAAAGCTGTTTTTTCCAGCGAGGATACCAAAATGTATCTGAAGCAAGCTCCTTTCCATTATTGGTATCTACCAGCACAGCTCTTACTGAATCGGTCCCATAATCAAGTCCTATTACATATGTTTCCATGTATTTTCACTTTTGGTATGAAACAAATATATAAATTAGTTTTTATTAAGTGTAACGAAAACACTTATGATTTTAAGATTTCTTTAATTTTATAATGTTTACTGAATTTGGGGCCAATTCAACAGTTCTATGGTTTTTAATTTTTACTTCATTTTCTACCGGAACAATTGTTTTCGGATTTTCAAAAGAATTATAAGCTTTGATATCATCACCAGAAAGGCTAATCCAATCTGCCTTACTTTTAAATTTACTTCCAGAGATATTAAGTTGTACTTGTTTGTTTTCCGCACTGGTATTCACCAATTTTAAAATAATTTCTCCTTTACCTGAATCTATAGCAGCGGTAGCATATATTTCTTCCTGACCGATAAGTTTATTTCCATTACTACTTACCTTCAATACATCAGTTCCTCTGTTATTGGCAAATAACTTTTGCACGTAATAATTTACCGTACCATGTGACGACAAGTTATCAAACCAAATTAAATCGGGAGCCCATTGCCAGGCATCTTTATGAGCCATAAGTGGCGCATAAGAAGTGAGATAAACTACATCTGCATTACGTTCTAATCCCGTCATAAACGCGGCTTCAGCAACTGCGGCTTCCAGATTATTTTCTTTAGGACCATCTTCAGCTTTTGGATGTGCCGCATATTCACCTGCAAAAACTTTGGGCCCATTACGATCGTAATCGTCATAGCGATCGGCATTTTCTTTAAACCACTGTGGTGATTTATAATAATGCTCATCTACCAGTTCGGCATCTAATTTTTTAAGTTCTTCCCATCCATAGTCAAAATATTCTCCATCTGGAGAAGGACCACTTCCTGAAACGATGATCATATCTGGATATTTTTCTTTAATCGCCTTAGCGAAGACTTTATACCTATCGATATATTCCTGCCCCCATTGCTCGTTTCCTACACCTATAAATTTTAAATTAAAAGGTTCTGGATGTCCCATATCTGTACGTACTTTTCCCCATTTAGAAGAAGTGTCACCATTCGCAAATTCTATTAAATCTAAAGCATCCTGCACATAAGGATCTAAGCTTTCCATAGGAGCTAACTCTCCTGTATTATACTGGCAGGCAATACCACAACTTAGAATAGGTAATGGTTCGGCTCCTAAATCTTCTGAAAGTTGAAAATATTCAAAAAAACCAAGTCCGAAACTCTGAAAATAATCTGGTGTAAGTTTATGCGAAAATTCGGTATTCCAACGGTTTACCAGCATTTCACGATCTTCTACTGCTCCTACCGTTTTTTTCCATTGGTAGCGCTTTTCCAATGTTCTTCCCTCTACGATACATCCTCCTGGAAATCGTAAGAATCCTGGTTGTAGATCGGCTAATAATTGTACTAAATCTTTACGTAAACCGTTTTTTCGGCCTTTCCAGGTATCTTCAGGAAACATAGAAATCATATCCATATCTATACTTCCTTTACCAGAAAAAGTTATTCTTAATGTCGCTTTTTCTGCTGATTTTGAAGGGGAGATTATAGTTTCAAAGGTGGTCCAGTCATTTCCTTTGGGAGCAATAGAAGCTTCTCCAAAAACAGCTCCGTTTTCATCTAAAAGCTCAAATTTTATCGCTGAAATTCCGTTGACATTTCCTGTCATTACTGAAATTCGATAATTTTCGCCTTTTTTTATTCCCATTCCTCGAAAGCCTTCATTGATGATTTCGTAACCGGAAGCATCATTAATCTCAAACCTGGCATAATTTTCATTCCCAGAACTATCCGTATAATTTATGATTTTTGCTATGCCAGAATTTTTATTTAGAGAATGACGGTTACTATTAGGTTCCTGCCATCCCATTTTAGGAGAGTCAAACTCAAAAGAACGGTTTTTTACAAGCTCGGCATATAATCCGCCATCGGCAGCAAAATTAATATCCTCAAAAAATATCCCGTACATAGTGGGTTGAATTTCGGCTATACTCTTAGAAGCATCTACATTAATAGGCGTTTGTGCAAAGGCACTAGCTCCAAGAGCCAAAGCTGCTGCTATACCTAAATTTTTCATTCTATTCATATTTTTCATTTTGTTTGAGTTCTATTCTAATATTAATTCTATTGGCCAATTATCTTTCCAATGCAACTCTTTGATCTTAAGTTTAGGTTTGGCGCCATCTTCGGCATCATAGGCATGGAAAAACATATAGTCTTTTCCATCAAAAGTATAAACACTATTATGACCGGCACCGTACCATTTTTCATTCCCTTCAAGCACCAGTGTTCCACCGCCATTAACTAAAGATTTTCCTGTTTTATCTAGAAAAGGTCCTTTTACCGATTTAGAGCGACCAACCACAACTTTATAGGTGCTGTTTTCTCCGCGACAACATAAATCCCAAGAAATGAACAGGTAGTACCAATCCTGTTTTCGAAAAATAAAGGGAGCTTCTAAAGCTGCATCTCCGGGATTTTTATCCGGAATTTTGAATGAGCGCTCTCTTCTGGCAATTGTTTCCCATTCCTGCGGTACTGCAATAGATTTTAAATCGGAACTTAATTTCACCAATTTCAATCCCTCCCAAAACGAACCAAAACTTAACCAGGGTGTTCCTTCTTCATCAAAAATAAGATTAGGATCGATAGCATTCCATAAATCACGGTTAGGGATAGATTCAATAACAATCCCCTGATCTTCCCATTTATAATCAGGACTATCTACATCTAAAGTTTTATTTATTGCAAGACCAATCGCCGAGGTATTTTTAGCAAACGCGGAAACCGAGTAGTACAAATAAAATGAACCTTCAAATTCAGTAATATCAGGTGCCCATATATGATTTCCGAAATTGGGTACAACGCTATCTGTCCATTCCGGTTTTTTAGAAAAAACGGGCGCCTCACGCTTCCATTCTTCTAAATCTTCCGAGGAAAACATCGCTATTCCTCTACCTGTACAGAATAAATAATATTTTCCATTGGACTTAATAGCAACCGGATCATGAACAATAACCTCATCGGTAGGTGTTGATTCTTGTTGTGCTAAACAGATAATAGAAGCATTCAGAAAAATAAATACCATTAAATATTTAAAAGCTTTCATTATTCCTGAATTCCTTCTGAAGTCATAATCACGCGCTTTAATGTATGATCATCATTATAGTACAAACGATCGATACATACCGATCTTCTATAGCTACCACCATGAGTTGGAATGCTTCCATTATGATAAATAAAGTACCATTTATCTTTAAATTCGATAATTGACTGATGATTGGTATTAGAATTTCCGGCGACTTCATTTAAAATTCCTTTATATTCCCATGGGCCTTCGATTGATTTACTCATGGCATAAGCAATTTTTTCTGGAAATTTATATGCAAATGAAAGGTAATACCAATCGCCTTTTTTATGAATCCAGGGCGCTTCAGTAAAATGTGGTAGATCTATCGTTTGAATTTCACCTTCAAATTCGACCATATTATCCTTTAATTTCACCCAATACAGCTGGGTATTTCCCCAATATAAATAAGCCTGCCCATCTTTGGTAATCCAAACAGTTGGATCTATGTCATCCCACCAAATATCTGTATATTCTGTAGTCATATCGTTAGTAATAATCGCACTACCACGCGCATCTTTAAAAGGACCAGTTGGCGAATCAGATACTGCCACGCCAATTGCTTTTCCCGGATGACTATCATCGTGTTCTACAGTAACATACCAATAGAATTTCCCGTCTTTTTCAATAACCTGAGCTGCCCAGGCAGCCCCTTTAGCCCATTCAAAATCGGTTGGCTTTAGCGGAACCGGATGTTCTTTCCAATTCACCATATCGGCAGAGCTGTATACCAGCCACTCGTGCATTTCGTATTGATCTCTATCATTTGGAGCCTGATCGTGACCTGCATAGATATAAACCGAGTCCTGATACACCAACGCTGCGGGATCTGCGGTATATTTATCGGTTATAATCGGATTGTTAAAGCGCCCCTCTTGTGCTCTTATCACTCCCGAAATAGCCAATAAAGCGCCAAAACATACTACTTTTATAATTTTTATCATTGCTTTTTCATTAATCTAACGCCATAGATTCCGGCAGTTCTGGAATCTGGTTCGGCTTCAAAACGTATGCTTAGAGTTTCATTTTTTTGTTCTACTATTTTCTTTGGCAATTCATAGTCTTTGGTAAAAAATTCAGGGCTGCGATCTCCCTTTAACTCTTCATTTGCAATCGTCATCTCATTTACCATAATTTTAAATTTACGGTTGCCATCTAAACCAAAATACGTTATTCTTATACGGGCAGCTTTGTTTTCTTCATTGTTCAGCTCATAACTAAACCAGCCGGTAGCATCTCTCCAATGACGATCCTGGTTTACGCCAGCATTCGAATTTTCAGTCTTGATAAAATGATCAGATTCCGGTTGCTGCTCCCCCGGACTTACATAATCGATAGTTACTGCTTCCAACTTACGTTCAGCAACTTCTTGTTCTTTTCTTTTTTGCTGAATAGCTGCAAGACTTTCCGGTGATTCTACCGGCAGGTAAATGACATATCTGGAATCGTGAACCTTATAAAAAGGTTCGAACTCTAAATCCTTAAATTCTGAAGGGTATAAAACCGATTTTGCTGAAAAACGAAGGTCTTTTTTAGAGTCTATCTGAACCTTAGAAGCCAGATCATCCAGATTCTCTAAAAGAAAAATTGGAGTTTCTGAAAGCGGAATCTTTTTACCCTCGGCAATATGACCTCCCCTACTGGTATCTGCAAATAAACCTTTTAAGTCCTCTTTTCCAGTTTTGGCTGCCAGCACAAGTGGTCCATATTTCAAAGATTCATAGTCTGATCCATCGGGTAATCTCTCCGAAGTGATATTCATGGGTAATCGCATTGAAATTTGATCATCATCTTCCCATTTTCTAGTAATAGAAATATAAGAACCCGGTTTTTTATCGAATTTCACCTTTTTATCATTTACCTGAACATCAAAACCTTCTCCTGCCCACGAGGGGTAACGAAAATTTATAGTTAATTTTTGTGGTTTCTGGGTTTCAATTTTAAAAGAAGCTGTTTCAGCATTCGGAAAATCAGTTTCCTGGATTAGTTTAAAGTTTTTATCCTCCCAGTTCACTTCTGAAGGAATAAAAAGATTTACATATAACGCATCATCACTATGCGCGTAGATCATTTCGTTGTACTTGCCGTGATTTTCTAAACCAGAGCCTACACAACACCACATGCTGGTTTCTGGCTGTGAATATACACGGTAATGGCCTGGCCGCATAGGTGTGAAATAAACAAATCCGCCTTCAGGATGCTGAGAAGAAAGGATGTGATTATATAAGCCCTGTTCGTAAAAATCTATATATTTTTCTTCTGGATTCGCCAAAAACAACTTTTCACTTAGCTTTAGCATATTATACGTATTACAGGTTTCTGGTCCCTGCACACTATTTATCATACTCGAAAAATCATCGGCGGGATGAAAATGTTCTCTAACACTATTTCCCCCGATAGAAACGGTTCTATTATTCACTACATTTTCCCAGAAGTAAGTAGCTGCATTATGGTAGTCTTTATTTTGATCTAAAGCGGCAATGGTTTCATAACCAATCACTTTTGGAATTTGCGTATTGGCATGCATCCCGTTTAAAATATCTTTTTCATGTTCTAAGGGATCAAGGACTTGTTTTTGAGTAAAGGCATAGGCTAAATCTAAATACTTTTTATCACCGGTCATTTTATAAACATCAGCAAAAGTTTCGTTTAATCCGCCATGTTCTGATTTCAGCATTTCCTGAATTTGCGCTTCAGAAAGGTTGGCGGTAATATCGATCATCCAATCGGTTAAATCGATAAGCATTTGCTTTGCCTCCTCATTACCAGCAATAAGATAAGCATCCCGTAAACCCGCATAAGTTTTATGAATATTATAAAGCGGTACCCAACCGCCGTTAAGGCTAAATCCGCCCGCGTTTATTTTCCCTTCTGAAATTTCTTTCCATATTCGTTCACTATCAGGAATTCCGCCTACATATCCATTTCCATTGGCATCCTGCGCTTTTTTTAGTTCGCCAATCATATAATTTAATCGCTGTAAAGCCTCATCACTGCCTGCTGAAGCATACATTTGGGCAAGCGCCGTTAGATAGTGCCCTCCAATATGACCGTCTAAGCCTGTATTTTCCCAATTAGGGTAACTTTCTGCTTTTGGTTGTAAACCAGCTTCTCTTAAAAAAGGGGCAAGTAAACGATCGGGTTCCATTTGCAAGATATAATCCAAATCGGTATACATGGCTTCTTCAAATAAACCTGTATGAAGCTTAACATCCTTAAGATTAAAGAGAGATAATTGATTTTGTTGCGCAAAGGAAGGGATACTAAGAATTGCGATTCCTGTAACTAATACTGTTTTTTTGAAACTTGGAATTCTAATATTCATATCATAACAGTTAATAGACTAATTTTTTATTTGATCACCCAGGTACCATATGGAAGAATGATAAAAATTTGCTCAATAAAATCTTTTAAAAAATATCATCACTAGGGCATTTTTGCTATAATGATGAATAAAATTGGGCTAATTAAAAATGTCTTCTTTTCAACTCTTTTTCTGGATAATTAACATTGTATCACGACAAACATTATATTTTAATGATATTAAATAATAACAAGCTTGTCCCAAAGTTGTTTACTTACTTTCCAACACCACTACAGAAAAAGGAGGTAAGGTCATCTTTAATCTTCCTTTTTTGAATTTAAAATCTTTAAATTCTGATGGCGTAATTTTTTCAGGGTCATCAAAAGTATTATGATCCTGAAGTGTTTCTGAAACTAAAATTTCTGCATTAAAACCATCAAGATCAAATCCTGAAAGATCAAACTCCACTTCGTTTTCATTTTCAGCATCAATATTTACAGCTGAAATATGTAGTACACCTATACTGTCTTTAGAGGCTGATATAGAAACTGCGGGTAAAGATTCTCCTTCAAAAGTATACTCTGGAGCATCAAATTCTACTGGCAATAATTGTGCATCCTGATGAACTTTATACATTTCCATTACGTGATATGTTGGTGTAAGGATCATCTTAGCTCCATCGGTTAAAGCTACTGCCTGTAATACATTTACCGTCTGAGCCAAATTCGCCATTTTAACACGCTTACTGTGATTATTAAAAATATTTAAGGAAACACCGGCGATCATAGCATCGCGCATGGTATTTTGCTGATATAAAAATCCGGGATTTGTACCTTCCTGAACATCGTACCATCCACCCCACTCGTCTACGATAAGTTCGATTTCTCCTTTAGGGTCATATTTATCCATAATTTCACTATGCTTTGTCACCAACTCTTCCATCTTTAAAGCTGTTTGCATCGTTGAAAAATATTGCGCTTCATTAAAATCTACAGCATCTCCTTTGTCTCCCCACTCTACAAAAGAATAGGAATGTAGCGCCACGCCTTCAATTAAATGATGAGGCACATCGCGCATTATAACTTCTGTCCAATGGTAATCATCTACATTAGCGCCAGATGCAATTCGGTATAATCCGGTTTCATTATCCCAATTGGTCATAAATGTTGCGTATTGGCGATAAAGATTTGCATAATATTCCGGTGTCATATTACCCCCACAACCCCACATTTCATTACCAACACCCCAATATTTAACGCCCCATGGCTTTTCTCTTCCATATTCTCTACGAAGATTGGCCATTGGGCTTTCACCACTATGATTTACATACTGAATCCAGTCTGCAAATTCTTGAACCGTTCCGCTGCCTATATTAGCCGCCAGGTAGGGCTCTGCACCAAGAACCTCACACAGGTTTAGGAAATTATGTGTACCAAAACTGTTATCTTCTGTAACTCCTCCCCACCATTGATTTACAATCGTTGGGCGGTCTTCTTGAGGCCCTATACCGTCTTTCCAGTGATAGGTATCTGCAAAGCAACCGCCAGGCCACCTAAGTATAGGGATTTGAAGGTTTTTCAAAGCCTCAATCAAATCGTTACGCACACCATCTGTATTGGGAATCTCACTATCTTCACCAACGTACAATCCACCATAAATACAACGTCCTAAATGCTCAGCAAAATGACCATAGATGTTCCGGTTGATTACAGGAGCATCTACATCATTACTAATAACTACTGAAGTCTGCGCCTGCAAAGTAGAAAAAGAGAGCACTAAAAAAAGTAATGGAAAACGGAATAGGTTGATTTTTTTCATATTATCTAAATCAAGTTGTTTATTTGAATTTGAAATTTACCAGACTTAAAGTTTTATTGGGATAGCATTCAATTTTTCCCACCATCCGAAAACCATTTCGAATTACTACCAAAATTTTGAATCCTCTACTAAAATTAAACCCTAATCATTATAAGTGTAAATATCACATTTCCAAATTTAATTAAAGTTTGATGAAAAAACCAAATATTATTTTAGATATTTTTAACGAAATACAATCAAATAAATGAATTTCATAATTCTATAGTAGTCTAAATGAGCTCTAAGTAGGTTTCCTAGTATTTTTATGAATTTTTCCATTACTTTCGACATGCGTATCGATTATGATTTACTTTTAAATTATCCTAAATTGCCCATTTTAAATTTTATCAATGATTCATAGTTATAGTTCTGAAGATAAAGTACTACTTGCCGTAGACTGTATCATTTTTGGTTTCGATGAAGAAGAACTTAAAATTTTACTGATTAAAAGAGACTTTAAACCAGAACGTGGTAAGTGGTCGCTAATGGGAGGTTTTTTAAAAAAGGATGAGAATCTGGACCAGGCTGCTAATAGAATTTTACATCACCTAACCGGAATCAACAATGTATATTTAGAGCAACTTTATAATTTTAGTAAAGTAGACCGGGATCCTGTAGAGCGTACGCTATCGGTATCTTATTTTGCTTTAATTAATAGTGCAGAACATAATACCGAATTAACCGAAAATTATTCTGCCAAATGGTTTACGTTATCTGAAGCACCTTCCTTAATTTTTGACCATGGCAAAATGGTAAAACATGCTATTAGTAGATTACGTTACCGCGCATCTAACGGACCTATAGGATTTGAATTGCTTCCAGAGAAATTTACTATGAGACAACTACAAAAGTTGTACGAAGCTATTTTAGGTGAAAAACTGGATAAACGTAATTTTATAAATAAGATCAACTCCTTAGATATTTTAGTGAAATTGGATGAAAAAGATATGAGTTCTTCCCGCAAAGGAAGTTTTCTTTACAAATTCGATCAGCAAAAATATAAACGTAAAATAGATGATGGCTTTTCGTTTAAATTATAATTAAAAAGCCGACTAAATTAAATTTAGTCGGCTTTTTAATTATAAAACGTTTAATAAAATTAATCTTTTTATTATCCTAATGTAATTGTTTTAGTAATCGTACGGTCTCCTACTGTTAAAGCGATCATGTATTTTCCAGCCGGTACTTCAGAGAAATCGAATGTTTTCTTTACTACAAGATCATTATTTGTAGAAGTAGTCATTAAATTACCATCTACATCATAAACTCTAAAAGTAGCGTTCTCGTAACCTGGGTTAGTAAAAGAAACCATAACCTTATCTTCTAAAGTCTTATAAAAAGGCTTAAAGAATATTTTTGAAGAGGCCTTATTAACCGTAACTCCATTATTATCTTTACTAATTACCGTAGTAACAATACTATCATCTTTCTCAAAGTTTAAGAAATATGTTCCTTTTGGAATACTATGAAGATCTAAAGCTTTTTTATAAGAAGATTCCATAAGTGTATCTTTAAATAGCACCTCTCCACTCATATCAGTTAAAATTAAACTAGATCCTTCCTGAGTATTTTCTAAACTTACAACTAACTGCTCTTTTTTAACTTTAACTTCTATATCCTTAGCATTCACAGTATTTCCTAATACTAATGCCAAAACCAAAACTGTTACTTTCAATAGATTTTTCATGATTTTCGGTGTTTTTGTTAAATTACTGATTATCCGTCAACAAATATAAAGCAAAACCTAAGCGCAGATTAATAGATAATGAACTAAAATATGTGTTATTTTAACCGAAAATATTATCGTAAAAGGTTAATTTTGTACTGTATAAATTTTTGGGGTAATTTTAAACATAATAAAACATTCATAATTTGCTACCCCATTTCGGCTAAAACGTTATCGATATGATAAAATCACAAAAAGCAGTTTTTGAAAAGGTTGAACCTCAATTTGGTAGTTCGTTCAGATATCAGACTTTTGATCATTCAACCCCAAATAAAAACAACAATTTTTGGCATTATCACCCAGAAATAGAATTGGTTTATATCAGTAGTGGCTCGGGAAAAAGACAAATTGGAAGCCATGTTTCTTATTATCGCCAGGGTGATCTTATACTTATTGGTTCTAATTTACCCCATTGCGGTTTTACCAGTACATTAAATAGATACGAAAGAGAAACTGTTATACAGATTCATCCCGACTTTTTAGGTAAGACCTTTTTTAATATTCCAGAAACTAAAAATATTGTCACTCTCTTGGAAACAGCCAAAAAAGGAATTGTTTTTCATGGTGAGGATAAAAGATATATTGGTGAAAAGATTGAAGAAATTAAACACCGATCTCCATTTGGACGTTTAATTGCACTACTCGAGATTTTTAAACATTTGGAAGAGGCCAGGAATTATACCATACTTAATGCCCATGGCTTTGTCCTGGAAACCGAGTTGCAGGATAACAATCGTATTAACCAGATCTTTAATTTTGTAAAAGAAGAATTTAAACGATCGATTGCTTTGGAAGAAGTTGCTGAACTTACCAGCATGACGGTTCCTGCTTTTTGCAGATTCTTTAAAAAAATTACAGGGAAAACATTTACACAATTTGTAAATGAATATCGACTTACACACGCCGCAAAGCTTTTACACGAAGCACAAATAAGCATTACCGATATTTGCTTTGAATGCGGCTTTAATAATTTTAGTCATTTTAATAAGCAGTTTAAAAAGTTTACTGGCAAATCACCTTCTAAATACCGCAATGAGCTTCGAGTGAATATCTCATAAAAAAAGTCCGTTTTTGCAAACGGACTTATATATTTTTGAAAGTTCAGTATAGTTGAAACCTAGAATGAGATATTGACTTTTTGATTACTCGTGCATAAACTTTTGTTTTGCGAGTAACTCTTCTTCAGTTTCAACA
Organism: Zunongwangia profunda SM-A87; assembly: GCF_000023465.1. Classification (NCBI taxonomy): domain Bacteria; kingdom Pseudomonadati; phylum Bacteroidota; class Flavobacteriia; order Flavobacteriales; family Flavobacteriaceae; genus Zunongwangia; species Zunongwangia profunda. Next base: position 2,288,890 of record NC_014041.1, on the reverse strand, counting down.
TGATCTTCATCAGGAACACAACAATCTACCGGGCATACTGCCGCACATTGTGGTTCTTCATGAAAACCTTTACATTCTGTACATTTATCTGGTACAATATAGTAATACTCATCACTTACCGGCTCTTGGGCTTCTTCAGCATTAGCCTCTGTACCCGATGGTAATACGATATCGCCAGAAAGTTCTGTACCATCTGCATATCGCCAGTCATCAGCTCCCTCATAAATTGCTGTATTTGGGCATTCTGGTTCACAAGCGCCGCAGTTTATACATTCATCTGTTATAATGATTGCCATAGCTGTTTTTTTAATTTATAAAAATAAGGCGATTCTTCTCTTTTACTTCCAGTTTTAGGAAATTTTATAGTTTTTCCAGTCAGGAAGTTTTAATTTCGCTGTTACAAATTTAACGTGAAGGCTTTTCATAACCAAATTAGGAATGACAATAAAAGAACGTATTTCATATTTTTCAAAATTAGGCGATTTTCTTAAGAATTTTAATACTGAAAATGATGTAGCGCTAAATCTTTCTGAAATCGATAAAAAATATTTCGACGAATTGGAATACAAAATCAATTCGGCCGTACATTATAATGGTTGGTTTACCAGAAACAATATCTTATTTGCTTTAAAACAATGGAGCGAAGCCTTAACCGAAGAAAATCTGGAAACCTGGCTAAAAACCTACACGATTAAAGAGGACATCACTCCAAAAACCGTTGCCATCATCATGGCTGGAAATATTCCTTTAGTAGGTTTTCATGATTTTTTGAGTGTTTTAATCTCTGGGCATAATGTTTTAATTAAGCCTTCAGATAACGACAAGCAGCTTTTACCTGTTTTATGTAATTATTTAGCGGAATTAAATAGTGAATTCGAATCTAAAATTTCTTTTACTCAGGAAAGATTAGAGAATTTTGATGCCGTCATTGCTACGGGAAGCAATAATACTGCGCGTTATTTTGAATATTATTTTAAAAATAAACCGAATATTATTCGCAAAAACCGAAACTCGGTGGCTATTATTCGTGGAGATGAAACCGAAAGCGAATTGAAGGCTTTGGCAGAGGATATTTTTAGATATTACGGACTTGGTTGCCGCAATGTATCCAAGTTATTTCTACCTAAAAATTACGATTTTGATCATTTTTATAAAGGAATTTATCACTGGAACGATATTATTAACCAAAATAAATACGCCAATAACTATGATTACAACAAAGCCGTGTATCTTATGAGTGAATTCAATATTCTGGATAACGGTTTTTTAATGCTTAAAGAGGATGAAGGTTATGGCTCACCAATTTCTGTATTATTCTATGAGTTCTATGAAAATAAAGATCAACTTCAACAACAATTAGAAGAAAAAGCAGGGCAATTACAATGTGTGGTACGAAAAGAAATTTCGGCAAAAAATGAAGTGAAATTTGGCGAAACTCAGCATCCAAAACTTTGGGACTATGCCGATGGTGTAGATACGATGGAATTTTTGATCAATTTAAACTAATAAATTCTTCGCTGTTTCAACAAATTTTGACATGTAAGTTCAGAATTTACGACCTACAGCAAAGAAAAGCTCCATTTAAGAGCGCAATCCTAAATACAATATGAAAAAACATAATTTTAGTGCAGGACCATGTATTTTGCCACAGGAAGTTTTCGAAAAAGCTTCTGCAGCAATAATGGACTTTAATAACACTGGCCTTTCAATTCTTGAGATTTCTCATCGTAGTGAAGCTTTTGTTTCGGTAATCGAAGAGGCTCGCGCTCTGGTTTTGGAACTTCTAGGTCTTCAGGATAAAGGTTATCAGGCCTTATTTTTACATGGCGGCGCCAGTATGCAATTTTTAATGGTTGCCTACAATTTACTTGAGAAAAAAGCGGCATATACCAATACCGGTACATGGAGTAGTAAAGCGATTAAAGAAGCAAAATTGTTTGGCGAAGTAGTTGAAGTTGCTTCTTCTAAAGATAAAAACTTTAATTATATTCCCAAAGATTATATAATCCCGACGGATACTGATTATTTTCATTGTACCAGTAACAATACCATTTATGGGACACAAATGAAATCTTTCCCTAAAACTCAGGTACCGTTGGTATGTGATATGAGTAGTGACATTTTATCAAGAACCCTGGATTTTAGTCAGTTTGATTTGATCTACGCAGGCGCACAAAAAAACATGGGGCCTGCAGGGGTAACCCTGGTCGTGGTAAAAGAAGAGATTTTAGGCAAAGTAGCACGACAAATTCCATCGATGATGAATTACCAGGTGCATATCGAGAAAGATAGTATGTTTAATACCCCATCTGTTTTTGCTGTCTACACTTCTTTGCTAAACTTGCAATGGCTTAAAAAGTTAGGTGGAATTGCAGGGATCGAAGACAAGAATACTAAAAAAGCAGCATTACTTTATGATGAAATAGATCGCAATCCTCTATTTAAAGGCTTTGCTGAAAAAGAAGACCGATCGATCATGAACCCCACTTTTAATCTTGCTGAAGGAGCTGATAAAACTACTTTCGATAAACTTTGGAAAGAAGCGAATATCAACGGAATCAACGGCCATAGAAGTGTAGGAGGTTATCGCGCTTCCATGTATAATGCGATGCCTATAGAAAGTGTACAGGTATTAGTGGATGTCATGCAACATTTCGAAAAAATTTCATAATTCAGAAAAATAAAAATCAATGAATATTTTAGTTACCGATGGCCTTTCACAAGCCGCAGTTTCCCAATTAACCGAGGCCGGCTTTAATGTTTTATCTGTGAAGGTTGCCCAATCTCAGCTAAAAGAATATATCAACGCCAAAAACATTGAAGGAATCATTTCCCGTAATACCTTTATCGAAGATGAAGTAATTACGAATGCTCCTCAATTAAAATTCATTGGCATAATCGGTGATCAAAAAGTAATCAATTCGGTTTCCAATGCCGAGAAAAATGGCATTCAATTCATCACAGCTCCTTTAGCCGCTACACGTTCTGTAGCCGAACTTGTTTTCGCTCATATTCTTGGTGGTAGTCGTTTCCTACACCATTCCAACCGAAATATGCCGCTAGAAGGTGATATGAACTTTAAAGATCTAAGAAACTTCTATTCAGGAGGCATCGAACTTCACGGCAAAACCCTTGGTATTATTGGTTTTGGTAAAATTGGCCAGGAAGTAGCAAAAATTGCCCTTGGTTTTGGTATGAAAGTTATTGCCACAGATCCTAAGGTAGCCGGAGCAAATCTTCAGATGAGTATTCAGGATCAAAATGTAGAAATTGGTCTTAAAACAATATCCTTAGAAGAGGTTTTAGAAAATTCTGATATTATTTGTTTAAGTGTTACGCAACAGAAAAAACCGATCATAAATACTAAAGAGATCGCTTTAATGAAGCCAAACGCCGGGATCGTTAATATCTCTAATGGGAATGCGATCGATGAAGAAGCGCTGATTGAAGCTCTGGAAGATGCAAAAATAAAATTTGCTGGCTTAGATACATACGATAATGAGCCTACACCGGCTATTAAATTATTGATGAACGAGCGCATATCTTTAACTCCACATATTGGTGGTCTAACTGGCGCCGCTACAGACCGATCAGGAGAAGTCATTGCCAAAGAAATAATAGCTAGATTTCACGGCAAATCTGGTATGGATTTCTTTAAATAATTCCCGTAAACCTTAATACTCCTAAATTTCTTTCTAATCCCAATCCCAGCTATTTTTATAAGTCAGGGTTGGGATTAGAAAGAATATAAGCTTTCGTTGCAGGCTATACTTTACTTCCTGTCCTATTTTGGATTATAATAAAGCTTTAACAATACGCCCGACTTTTATTGATTAACTTCGGTATACTGTACCAATCGCTTCAAAAAGATTTTTACAAAATTCTCATTAAACTAACTATGCTAAATCTATAGTTAGTTACAAAAAATTAGTATTATGGCATCAATATTAGACATTCTAAATACCAATTTAGGCAAAGAACTTATCAATAAAGCCTCTAATAAAACAGGGGTTTCATCAAATAATGTGTCTTCGGTTTTAGGAATGGTACTTCCTTTAATTTTGGGTAACTTTAAAAATAAAATTCAGGAAGGATATAGTGAAGCCCTTAATGAAATGTTGGAAGAAGCTCCAAATCCTTTTAAATTCATGACGGTATTTTCTCAAAAGGAAACCAAAGAGCTTATACAATGCGGTCATGACTATAGTGAAATGATTCTGGGAGAAAACTTCAGCAGCGTAATTAACACTATAAGTGATTCTTTAAATGTAGATAAAGAAGCAGTACAGGAAATAACAACCATTTCGATTCCTCTAGTTATCGCCATTTTAAGCATCCAAAAGAAAAAAGAAAATATTAATAAAGATAAAGATATAGAAGATCTTATTGATAGTGCTTTAGGCAGTTCCTCAAAATATAACAATTCGTTTTTTGATACTATTTTCAACATAAAAAATGATCCGAACTTTATTCCCGAAGCTTCAGAAATGGTAATTGGTAAAAAGAATAAGAAAGACAGTATTTTAAAAGGTTATACCGGTGGTAAATAATTTACTTTTTACTTAATTTGCCAAAATAAATACCTTATTAAGGAATTTGAGACTGCAAATGAAAATGCCTCCAAATACCAATAACTATCAGGAAACAATGAGAACATCAAAAACTTTCTGTCCAAGGATTTTTTCAGGGATTTAAACATTTAAAAATCAAATTTCAACCTAAACTCATTTGTGTGAAAAATATACTTTACATCCTGCTGATGTTGCTGTTTGTTTACAGCTGTGGATTAACTAAAAATAGTGGTAGAGGTGATAGAAATACCAGCGCTGAAAACGATACGGTTAGAATCGCAAATGATAGCCTGGAATACGAAATCATTATCATTGAACCAGGTTTTAACTTGTTTATTAATAGTATAGCGAGACCTCAAGGGTATTATTCCCAAACCTATCTTGAAAACAAAAATCGTATTTTAGTTAATGATTATAATAACCGCGTTCGCCAGCCAATGCGCTATAATAATAATCTTTATGTACAGGAGATAAATTATGATCCACAGATAGATTATGGCTACGAAGTAAATTATTTATTATATTATTATTTTGTCTATCTAAGCAGGCAGTATAATCAACGGTTTACGGTACCAACACGTATTTAAAGCATTATAGCTTTAAAACTTCATTCCTTTTAATATCTTTGCAACATGGAGAAATTAAAAGAACGTTGGGGATTAACCACTAATCGTCAGTTAGTTGTAATCCTACTTGTTTTCGCTATTACGGGGTCCACAGCTGCAAAATTAGCAGCTCCGGTAACCACTTTTCTAGGAATAACCCCGCAACATGAATGGTATATTTATTGGCCTGCCAGAATTTTATTTTTATTTCCTATATATCAGATATTGTTAATATTAATTGGCTGGATTTTTGGGCAATTTCAATTTTTCTGGACATTTGAAAAAAAAATGCTTACTCGACTGGGATTGGGCAAATTCTTTAGAGATTAAATGAAAAAAACGCTTAAAAATATATTATTTGTTTTCGCGGCGTTTATCATCGTATTTCCTGCAATTGCTAATTTTGCACATGTCTTTAGTGGTCACCATCACGGACTTTGTGATAATTATGCCAAGCAGCATATTCACCATCCGGATTTAGATTGTAACCTTCATAAATTTCATCAAAGCCCTGCATTAAATCTCGAAATTTTAAATTTTGAGCCTATTGTTCTTAATACACAGGCTAAACATCTTTTCAGCTTTTACGAATTTTTAAGTGATTATCAATCTCGGTTATTCGAACTTAGAGGTCCCCCCTCAATGGTAGCATAATCAATACAATTCCCCTTTCCTGTAGATAAGAGCAAAGGAAAGTTTCATTTATGATCGTCCGTATTATATCTTAAAATTTATAATCTTTCTACTTTTAGAGCTATTTATGGCTAAGGATTTAATAGCCGTAAATAACAGTTAAAATAGAATGCGACTATATATTAGTAGTGCTTACGGATATTCCATATTTCATTTAATCGTTTAAAATCCCAAAAAATGAGAAAAATACTCATTACCATACTCCTTCTAGCAGTATCCAATGTGATATTTGCACAAAATCAATTTAGTGGAACTGTAAAAAATCAGGAAACCGGAGAAGCTGTTTTTAGTGCAAGTGTTTATTTTCCAAAACTAGAAAAGGGCAGTACAACAGATATAGATGGTCATTTCACTATCAAAAATTTACCTGCTGGGAATTACAAATTAATAGTTTCTTCTATAGGCTTTACCTCATACTCAAAAGACGTAAGCATTCCCGCATCAGAGATTCAGCTGGTATTAAAACCTTCAGCAGTAGAAATGGAAGAAGTTATTGTTTCAACTCCTTTTCACCAGTTGCAAAGCGAAAATGTAATGCGTGTGGAACGGGAAAGTGTTTCCGAATTAAACAAAAAAGGAGCTGTTACATTAGCTGATGGAATTTCACAAATTGCAGGAGTAGAAAATTTAAGTACCGGTGTTGGGATTGGAAAACCTGTAATTCGTGGATTAAGTTCTAACCGAGTGCTTACTTATACCCAGGGCGTTCGAATGGAAAACCAGCAGTTTGGTGGTGAACATGGATTGGGTATCAGCTCTAAAGGAATTGGAAGTGTAGAAGTTATTAAAGGTCCCGCTTCCCTACTCTATGGTAGCGACGCTATTGGTGGTGTTCTTTATCTGAATCCTGAGCAATATGCTTCAGCCGGCGAAACCAAGGCTGAATTTAATGGAGATTATTTCAGTAATACTTTGGGGTATCAGGCCAGTGCGATGGCAAAAACTTCAGGAGAAAAATTAAAATTTATCGCACGCGGAAGTTTGGCTGAACATTCAGATTACAAGACGGGCGACGGGCAAAGAGTAACAAACACAAGATTTAATGAAAAAGATCTAAAAACAGGAATTGCTTATCAAAACGAAAAGTTTAAATCTGATCTTCGTTATAATTTTAACCGGAGCGAACTTGGTATACCTGAAGAAATTGGTACTCAAACCACTTCTAAGACACTGGTCTTACCCTACCAGCAAATTGATAATCATATTTTAAGTGCTGATAATACGGTTTATTTTGCGAACTCTAGCTTGAATGCCAAATTTGGATATCAGTTTAATAACCGAAAAGAATTTGAAGATCATCACCACCATGAGGAAGAAGATGGCGAGGAACATGATCATGATGAAGAAGATGATCACGGGCATGAAGGTGAACATAGTGAAGAAGGAGAAGACTTGCATCCTGCTTTAGATATGGAGTTGGAAACCTTCAATTACAATATCAAGTATAATCTACCAAAATTAGGTAAATTTGAAACTATTGCTGGTATACAAGGTATGTGGCAGGATAACCGCAATACAGGAGAAGAGATTTTGATTCCTGATGCTAAAACAGTGGATTTTGGAGTTTTTGCAACCACACATCTGCACTTAAGCCTTTGGGATTTTCAGGCAGGTTTACGTTACGACACCCGTACTATTGATAGCGAAATGCATGGTCAAGAAGGAGAATCTGGATACATGCAAGCCGTAGATCGTTCTTTTAATAGCATAAATGGAGCTTTTGGGGCTAAATATCAATTTTCTAAGAATTTGAATGTCAGGTTAAATTTAGCGAGTGGATTTAGGGCTCCTAATTTGGCAGAACTTACCAGTAATGGTGCTCACCATGGTGCCAATCGGTACGAAGTTGGAAATCCCGAACTTGATAATGAACAAAACTTCCAGGTGGATTTCTCATTAGAGTGGAGAAATGAGCATTTTGAAGCTTTTGCAAATGCTTTTCATAATACCATTAATGATTATATTTATTTAACACCTACTGGAGAAACTATCAACGAAAATCCTGTTTACGATTATATCCAGGACGATGCCAAGCTATATGGCGGTGAAATCGGAATGCATATTCACCCACATCCATGGGATTGGATGCATATTGAAAGTAGTTTTGAAACCGTTACTGGAAAAAGAGATGATGACACCTATCTGCCATTAATACCTGCTAACAGCATCACCAACACTTTTAGAATTGAATTTAATCAAGGAAAATTTATCCAAAACAAGTATGCTTTTATCAGACTTAAAAATGTTTTTGATAAAGAAAATACCAGTGCATTTGAAACCAGAACTGGCGGGTACTCTCTCCTTGGCGCAGGATTTGGTGGTCGCGTTCAATTAGCAGAATCTGAAGTACAGATTTCTGTAAACGGAAATAATCTTTTAAACAAAAATTATATTGCTCATTTATCAAGATTAAAGACCGATGGAATTGCTAATATTGGCCAAAACTTCATGGTTTCCTTACAGTGGTTTTTGTAAACATTGAATTTTTGAGTTGCATCCAATAAAGAAATTTTATTATATCATCTTTACTATTTAAATAGTAAATAATTTTTGGTAATTGTCTTACGAAACAATATACAGCTATCCTTGATTTAAGGACAAATAATAAATTTTACTGTTACCTTAGGCTATTGGGATATTGATGTTATAATAGTATCAATATCCCGATAACATATAAAAATATTCTTTAGAAAAATAGATTGAAAAACTAATCAATCATTACTATAATTTACATCTAATAATTGTTAGGATTCCACCTATCAATAGTTTTAGTTATAGAATCAAGAAATGCTCTTAAGGTTTGACGATTTCTTATGAATGTCATTTCCGATAATCAATGGCTTTTGATTCCAAAAACTGAATGTAGATACTATATCAAAAAGACCCAAAAAACTATCTAATTATTGATATTCTTTGGATTTATCTCTTTGATTTCTTTTCGGTATTGTATTAAGGATAAAGAAATTGGTATAAAATGATATAATTTAGAACGTATAATATAATGACAGATATGAACTTGCTACGTAATAATTTGCATTTTCTATCTCAGGTGCAATGTCATCTCTTTTTTCAAAATTAAATTGCAGCCCTAGTCTAAATTTTTCTAAAAATATATAACGTAGTTCCAGATTCATGGCTAAATTTAAAAATTGGTCTGATTCAATAGTACCACTGCTATATTCTCTATTTACCATACCAAGATCCCCTCCGGCAAGTGCCTGAATTTTATCGTTTAAAAATAGAGTATAAATATATCCACCAACTCCATACTGTTGATAACCTACATCATTAAATCGCTCATAATACGCATAAAACTCTATAGGAACAAATAAAAGTTCATCACTACCATAACCTGCTTTAAGCAATAAATCTAATCCATTTGTTGTAAAGTCAGCAACTTCATTATTTATCCATTTTTCAGTTGGAATAGGATCTGCCCCGGCAGAAACAAAGAAGTAAGAATCATAATTCTTTCTTTTTGAACCTAAATCATAACATTGCGCAAAAGCTTGAAAGCTAAAAAGGAGAACGATTAGTAAAAATTTAATTTTCAATTTTAGAAGTATTTATTTTTAATTTGGAACTTAAACAATTTCGGCAGAATCTACTTCATTACCCTCCCTTAATAGTTTAGTTTCCGCAGATAAATTAGTTTCAATCTTATGGACTGTATTCTGCCAATCCATTTCATTAAAAATGGTCACTCCAAGATCTTTAGCTTCTTCTACTACCAACCAATCGGGATTTTTACCGGTAATAAGAAAATTCGTGTCTTCTGCCATTTTATCCTCAACTATAGCATGCTTATTTCTTAGTTCATTCTTGATATTCTCTTCTATATAAGCATCTAATTCACCATCAAAAACAACTTTTTTCCCCTCAAAACCATTCTCAATCTCACTATCAGCTTTGGTGTCTTTCTCCATAGTATGGCTAATATCTTCAGGAGAATTAAAAAAATGATTCCAGGTAAGATAAATAATCCCGAGAAAAACCAGGATATAGGCGGTTATGATAATTTGTAAAGTCATGGTTAGCGTGCAGTTAGTTAGAAATCAAATGTATAACTAAATATTTATTTGATTAAATTTTAAGCAAACTTAAAAGTTTTTTTTTCACTATTCTTCATTTTTCGCAGGTTTTAACGCTTTTAATAAATAAATAAGATAAGTTAATCCTATTAAGCCAGATACCTTTTAAATAGCGTTAATCAAAGCTTAAAAGCTTTTTTATTTTTTTCATACTCAAATTAAGTTTCTATTTTTCTAAAAAAAACTATGGATTTCAAAAATTTAGGTAATACAGATTTACAAACACCTCCAATTATTTTTGGTGGTAATGTTTTCGGATGGACTTTAGATGAAAAAGAATCTTTTAAAATACTCGATGAACTACTGGAAAAAGGCTATACGTGTATCGATACTGCAGATGTATATTCCCGGTGGGCAGACGGTAATGAAGGAGGCGAATCTGAAAAAATTATCGGAAAATGGATGAAAGAGCGCCAAGTAAGGGATAAAATAACCCTTGCCACTAAGGTAGGTTCTGATATGGGGCAGGGACAAAAAAATATTTCTAAAAATTATATCCTGAAAGCAGCCCAGGAATCCTTAAAAAGATTACAGACCGATTATATTGATTTATATTACACCCATTGGGATGATGATCGTACTCCTGTAGAAGAAACATTAAGTGCTTATCAAGAATTGATTAAAAATGGGGCTATAAAATATATAGGAGCTTCCAATTTAAGTCCGGCACGACTAAGAGATTCTTTAAATGCATCGAATGATAAGAGTTTACCTAAATATCAGGTATTTCAGCAGGAATACAATTTAATGAACCGGGATAAAGTTGAAGGTGATATTTTAAAATTATGCCAGACAAACAATGTGAGTATTACAACTTATTTTTCTTTGGCAAGCGGGTTTTTAACTGGAAAATACCGGACTAAAGATGATCTGGAAGGTCAGAATAGAAAGGATTTTGTAAAAGACTATTTGGATGATCATGGAAAAAATATCCTTAAATCTCTAGATGAAGTTGCCGAAGAACATGGAATATCCAATGCCGGTGTGGCCCTGGCCTGGATTATAAATAGACCGGGAATTACAGCAGCCATTGCAAGCGCTACAAAATCTTCTCATTTAAAAGCTTTTGATGAAGCCACTGCTGTTCAGCTTTCTAAAGCAGATATGGAAAAATTAAATGAAGCGAGTAGCAAGAAAAAGCAGCAGGATAACTAATTTTAATCGACTGCAATATGATAAAAAGCCCCAAAAATGGGGCTTTTTTTATGCAATCTTGGCAACTAGTTCTTTTAAAGTTAATCGATCCTGCTCTCCTGTTTTCATATTCTTCAGAGTATATTCTCCTGCCTTCATTTCTTCATCACCAGCAAGAATCACAAACGGAATATTACGCTTATTTGCATAGTTCATTTGCTTTTTCATCTTCGCCGCATCTGGAAATACTTCAGCATTTACTCCTTCAGCACGAATTGCATTTACTCCTTTAAACGCATAAAGCGCTTCCTTTTCGCCAAAATTCACGAATAAAACTTTTACATCATCAGCAACTGCTTCCGGAAATAGATTTAATTCTTCCAAAACAAGATAAATTCTGTCTAAACCAAAAGAAATTCCAACGCCACTCATATTTTTAAGACCAAAGATTCCGGTTAGATCATCATAACGACCACCTCCCCCGATAGATCCCATCTTCACTTCATCTGGAGCAGCAACTTCAAAAATGGCCCCGGTATAATAATTTAAGCCTCTGGCCAGCGTCACATCCAGATCGAGATTTGCAGTTTTTAAAGGCATTTCTAAAATAGCATTTTGGATAAATTCTAATTCTTCAATTCCTTTTAACCCAACTTCAGATGTTGATAATATAGCTTTTAAAGCCTCAATTTTTTCAGCAAAATCACCTTTCAAATCAAAAATAGGTTTAATTTTCGCTATCGCTTCTTCAGAAATTCCTTTAGAAAGCATTTCTTTTACTACACCATCTTCTCCTATCTTATCCAATTTATCCAGGGCAACCGTAAAATCAATTAATTTATCCTGCTCTCCAATAACTTCTGCAAAACCAGATAAAATTTTACGATTATTAATCTTTATAGTTACTCCATTTAAATTTAATGCTGAAAAAACCGAATCGTACAACTGAACAAACTCCACTTCCTGCCACAAGCTGTCGCTACCAACTACATCGGCATCACATTGATAAAACTCTCTGAATCTTCCTTTTTGAGGACGATCTGCACGCCATACCGGCTGAATTTGATAACGTTTAAAAGGAAAATCAATTTCATTTTGGTGTTGTACCACGTATCGCGCAAATGGAACAGTGAGATCATAACGAAGTGCCTTTTCTGAAATTGAAGGAGTAAGCTTCAAACTGTCTTTATCGGCATAGGCTTTTTCATCAGCTTTTTTTAAGAAATCACCAGAATTTAGGATTTTAAAAATAAGTCGGTCACCTTCTTCCCCATATTTTCCCATCAGTGTATCAGAATTTTCGAAACTAGGTGTCTCGATCGCCTGAAAACCAAATTTTTTAAATTCAGTTTTTATCGAGTCAAAAATATAATTACGTTTTGCAACTTCCTGCGGAGTAAAATCTCTGGTTCCTTTTGGTATTGAAGGTTTTTGTGCCATAAAGTCTATCTATCTTCAGGAATAATTCCTGTATTTATTCAGTTTAAATAATTCGATTCCAAATTTTAAAAATCATCTTTTCTTTGCTTTAAAAGCGAAGCCTACGGTGATTTCATGCCTGCAAATATCTTAAATTTTGACCGAACCGAAACAATTTTAAAAATTTAAGTAACATTATTACTAAAATGGAGTCTAACCTGTAGTGACTGAAATTTCAAAATATGTTTGCACTCTTACGCGAGAATATTAGTATAGCTTTCGATTCGATTAAAGGGCAGCTTTTAAGAACTATTCTAACCGTACTTATTATTGCCATTGGAATTACAGCACTGGTGGGAATTCTTAGCGCTGTGGGCGCTTTAGAAAATACCATTAGCGGCAATTTTGCTTCTATGGGCGCCAATACATTTAATATTCAGCGTTATAATTATACTTCACAAAGGGGTAGTGAAATTAATAAGGTAAACCCTGTGATTACGTACCGTGAGGTAAAAACCTTTCAGGATAAATATCATTTTCCATTAACCACTACAGCAATTAGCTTTACAGGAACCTCTTCTGCAGAAATAAAATGGGAAAATGAAAAAACCGATCCGGAAATAAATGTGCTAGGAATTAACGAAAATTACCTTACCAACTCTGGATTAAATATAGAAAGTGGTCGTGATTTCAATTATTTTGATATTCAAAATAATAATAATGTAGCGATTGTTGGAGCAGATTTTGGCAAAAATAATAGCTTATTTAAAGGTGCTAATCCTATCGATAAAATTATAAGTATTCGTGGTGCAAAATTTAAAATTATTGGTGTTTTAGAATCTAAAGGATCAACTTTTGGTAATAATGAAGACTTACGGGTTTTAATTCCGCTTCAGCATGCCCGCTCCATTTTCAGCAACCCTGGAATAAACTATAACCTTAGTGTACGGGTTGAAAGTAAAGAAGCTTTAGATGCGGCGCAAGATGACGCCATCCTCACTTTTAGAAGTATACGACAATTAAACCCTATAGAAAGGGATAATTTTGGCATTGAAAGAAGTGACAGCTTACTCAATGAAATTGCACAAATGTCTGGCTATTTAAATATGGCGGCCTGGATTATAAGTTTAGTAACGATATTTGGATCTTCTATCGCTCTTATGAATATTATGCTGGTAAGTGTTACGGAAAGAACACGTGAAATTGGTGTACGCAAAGCACTGGGAGCGAAGAAAAACACCATTGCCGTTCAGTTTTTTATGGAAACCCTAATTATTGGGCAGTTTGGTGGAGTATTAGGTATCATCCTGGGAATTTTAATAGGCATGGCCGTTTCAGCCGGAGTAGGCTTCGATTTCACAACCCCATGGTTAGCCATGTTTTGGGCGATTGTGGTTACGCTAATTACCGCACTGGTTTCAGGTTTGTATCCTGCTATTAAAGCTTCCAAGCAAGACCCGATAGAGTCCCTTAGATACGAGTAATTGATCTGCAATTAGAGTCAAAAAAATCTTCTTCAACATTTAATTAAACTAAAAATGCTTTTAGAAGAAGTAATTTTAGTTTAAATAAATTAGCCTTTAACAATTTCTGCAAAATACTTATAAAGGTCGCCTTTTGTGATATTGGCTCCTTGCTTAATTAGTGCGAAAATATCTTTATTCCGATCTTCGCTTATCGCTTTGGTCGATGTGTAAATATTTACAGCATCATCCATTAGATTAGTCCGCAACCAGTTATAACCTTCATGCGTAGTGATATCGATAGCTTCATTTTCTACCTTCACAGCGATAAGATTAATCGTTGCAGTAGTAATTTGAAATAGAAAGATTTGTTGCTTAGAGAAATGCTCTAAATATTCCACCTTATTTAAAACACCTTCCCAAATAAGATCACTAAAAACATCGATCTCTTTTTCGGCTACATCAGGTTGATTGGTTTTTATATCCTTCCACTCCTCCGCGGTAATTGATTGAGTGGCTAAAAAATTAATAAACTCCTGTTGCATTTCCTCGAGTTGTTCTCGTGTTAGTCTGGCGTATTTCATAACAACAAATAAAAAGGTTATAAAAAAAGCCCACTCATAGAGCAGGCTTTTTAAAATTTATATAGGTTTCTTAAGCTTCTCCTACAACATCAAATGATAATGTAGATATCACCTCACGATGAAAACGTAAAGTAGCTTCGTATTGTCCTAATCTTTTGATATTTCCACCGGCAATACTAATATATTTCTTGTCGATTTCTACACCTTCTTTAGCTAAAACATCAGCTAAATCTGCATTGGTGATAGATCCAAATAATTTGTCTCCTGCACCAGCTTTAGCTGTAATTTTAATATCTAAACCGTTAAGTTTTTCAGCTTGTTTTTTAGCCTCGTCGATATGCTTTTGCTCTTTGTAAGCTCTTTGTTTAAGAGTTTCAGCTAAAACTTTCTTAGCTGATGGAGTTGCTAATGCTGCGAAGCCTTGCGGGATTAAAAAGTTACGACCGTAACCATTTTTTACAGATACCACATCGTCTTTAAACCCTAAATTATCTACGTCTTTTTTAAGTATCAATTCCATAATTGCTTCTTTTTATTTTAATAAATCACCAACGTATGGCATTAATGCTAAATGACGAGCACGCTTAACAGCTACAGCCACTTTTCTTTGGTATTTTAAAGAAGTCCCTGTTAAACGACGAGGAAGTAATTTCCCCTGCTCGTTTACAAAACTCATTAAAAAGTCTGGATCTTTATAATCGATATATTTAATACCCGATCTTTTGAATCTACAGTACTTTTTAGTTTTTGATGTTTCTATGTTAAGTGGAGTAAGATATCTAATCTCTCCGTCTTTTTTACCTTTTGCTTGTTGTTCAATAGATGTAGCCATACTTACGCTTTTTCTTGGATTCTTTTTCTTCTTTTCTCAGCCCAGGCTGCAGCGTGCTTATCTAACTTCACAGTTAAATAACGCATCATACGCTCATCTCTTCTAAAAGCAAGTTCTAAAGGCTCGATAGCCTCTCCTGGTGCTTTAAATTCAAATAAGTGATAAAAACCACTTTTTTTGTGCTGAATTGGATATGCTAATTTTTTAAGCCCCCAATTCTCCTTTGATACCATCTCAGCTCCTTTAGAAACAAGAAATTCTTCGTATTTCTTAACTGTTTCCTTTATCTGCTCATCAGATAAAACGGGATTCAAGATGAAAACAGTTTCATAATGATTCATAAAAGTATATTTTATTAAATTTGGCTGCAAAAGTAAAACTATTTTTTATATTTAGCAAGCAAATTTTAAAACGCGATCATTCTTGTTTTTAAGCGATGAAATTTATGCTTATCTTGCCTATATCAATAATAATGTATATTATTGTTAATACAAAACTACCTATTAATTGTGGAAGAAATTTTGCTTAAATGTGCAGTTGTGGACGATTCAAGTCTTCAAAGACTATCCATTGTTAAGATGATTAAAGATCATCCTAATCTCACTTTGGTGGCTGAATACAACAATGCTATTGAAACCAAAAACGGATTACTAGACAATGAGATCGATCTTATCTTTTTGGATATAGAAATGCCTATACTATCTGGTTTTGAACTTTTAGATGATCTTCCTAACCAGCCACAAATCGTGTTCGTTACTGGTAAGACCAAATATGCTTATAAAGCTTTTGATTATAGTGCTACCGACTATCTACAGAAGCCCGTGAGCAAAGAGCGTTTCAACAACGCTACGCTCAAAGCCATAAATATGTATAAGCTGAAAAATCAGGCAGTACTTCCTGAAGATGAGGATTTTATTTTTGTAAAAAGTAACCTTAAAAATCGCAAAGTTTTTTTAAATCGTCTAAAATATATTCAGGCTCTTGGCGATTATGTAAAGTTTGTCACGGAAGAAGACAATTTCGTGGTATTGGCTACAATGAAGTCTTTTGAAAAAGAATTACCTTCAGACAAATTTATGAGAACACACAAATCTTATATTGTAAATCTGGATAAAGTAGAAAGATATAATAGTAAGACCATAGAAATCGCAAAAGAAAAACTTCCGCTAAGCAGGCATAAGAAAAATAATCTTATTGAAGCTTTAAGCAGTAACGCTTAAGGAAAAATCAGAATACAATTTAATTTTCAGATACCAAAAAGCCGAATATTACAAGAGTAATATTCGGCTTTCTTTTTTGCTTCATTATATAAGTATGGCTACATAGGGTCTACATTTACAATAACCCTAACGCTGCGATAAGCTGAAATTGCATTAAAACTTATCAAAATTTTATAAAGCACAGCTTTAGTTTTTCCTAAAGACTGATTTTGTGGAATTTTAAGCATAATATTCTTATAGTATTCGTTGCGTATCCTGGCTACCGGGGGAAATTCCGGCCCCAACACATTTTGCTTAAAAACATTTTGCATCGCCTTAGCGATCCAATCGGCTGCTTCATTCGTTTTACTAAAATCCCGAGATTTTAGGCTTAAACGCACCAATCTAAAATATGGAGGATATTTATAATTATAGCGTTCCTGCAGTTGTTCCTTATACATTCCCGCATAATCATTTGTAGAAACCTGCTGAATAATTTGATGATGAGGATTATAACTCTGAATCAATACTTTCCCTCTCTTTTTCGTTCTCCCCGCTCTTCCTGCCACCTGTAGCATTAACTGGAAACTTCGCTCATGCGCCCTAAAATCTGGGAAATTTAAAAGATTATCAGCATTCATTACCCCTACCAGGTTAACATTTCTAAAATCCAATCCCTTGGTAAGCAT
Organism: Zunongwangia profunda SM-A87; assembly: GCF_000023465.1. Classification (NCBI taxonomy): domain Bacteria; kingdom Pseudomonadati; phylum Bacteroidota; class Flavobacteriia; order Flavobacteriales; family Flavobacteriaceae; genus Zunongwangia; species Zunongwangia profunda. Next base: position 2,271,610 of record NC_014041.1, on the reverse strand, counting down.
TTGAGTTCCCACCAAAATATCGATCTCCAAATCTTCGAAGGCGGTAATAATTTTTTCGTAACCGTGTTTTCCTCTGGTGGTATCCTGATCCATCCTTCCAATTTTATGATCAGGATATAATGCTTTTAATTCGGTTTCAATTTGTTCTGTACCAAAGCCTTTGGTTGAAATATCATCACTATGACAAGCCATACAACGCTTTTGCATAGCGATATGATACCCACAATAATGACAGCGTAGCTGGTTGCTATGGCTGTGATAGGTTAAACTAACATCACAATTAGGACATTGTGGCGAGTGCCCACAGGTATTACATTCTAAAATTGGCGAAAATCCTCTTCTATTTTGAAATAAAATAATCTGCTCACCTTCAGCCAGAGATTCCTCGATTTCTTTTAACAAGCGATCTGAAAAGTGACCAGTCATTCTTTTTTTTCGATGCTTTTCTTTGATATCCACAATTTCAATTTCCGGCATCATTACATTTCCAAAACGTCTTGATAATTCTGCAAAACCATATTTATCATGTACTGCATTATAATAAGATTCTAAAGATGGTGTGGCAGATCCCATTAAAGTTTTTGCTTTAAAAAGATTAGCCAAAACTACCGCAGCATCACGTGCGTGATATCTGGGCGCCGGATCATATTGTTTAAAAGAAGATTCGTGCTCTTCGTCTATGATGACCAAGCCCAGTTGTTGAAAGGGTAAGAAAATAGCTGATCTTGCGCCAATGACTACTTTTGGTCCCTCCCCGGCCTTAAGTACATTTTGATAAACTTCTACCCTTTCGTTCATAGAGTACTTACTATGAAACACTAAAACTTTATCGCCAAAATACGCCTGAAGCCGATTGATCAATTGTGTTGTCAAAGCAATCTCAGGTAATAAATAAAGCGCCTGCTTACCTTCATTTAAAACTTCTTCAATAAGTTTTAGATAAATTTCAGTTTTCCCACTAGAGGTCACCCCGTGTAATAAGCATACTGTTTTTTCTTCAAAAGCGGCTTTAATTTGTCCAAATGCTTTAAGCTGATATTCGTTAAATTCGATATGGCTTCTCGTAATTTCCCCTTCAAAAGCAACACGATCTTCATTAAGGTAGTATTCCTTGAAAATATTTTTGGAGACCAGACTTTTCAATACACTAGCAGTAGTTCCAGATATTTTTTGCAGTTCTTTAGCATTAATTGGCTTTAGGCTTTTTGCCTTTAAGCTGAAATAATTCAAAACTACTTCCCGTTGCTTGTGAGCACGTGAAAGTTCATCTAAAAGCTGATGCATAGCATCCTCAGATTCATAACTCTCGTGCAGTTTGATATATTTAACTCGCTTGGGTTTGTATTGCTCATAAATTTCCTGGCTAAGTACTACAATATCCTTAGCCATTAATCGGTTTAAAATTGGTAGTACCGATTTTTTATCGAGTAAGGCTTCAACTTCTTTAATTTTTAATGATGACTGATTTTGTAGAGCTTCCACCACCAAAAATTCATCATCTTTAAGATCAGATTCGTTAAATTCGGCCTCTTTTTGTAACTGGACAATATGTTCACTTTCCAAAATAAAGGCACCCGGTAGGGCCGCTCTCATCACTTCACCTTCAGTACACATATAATAGGAGGCTATCCATTTCCAAAATTCTAACTGATTTTGAGTCACCAGAGGAGTTTCATCTAATATCTGATTTATAGGTTTAGCTTCGTAAACTTCTGGCGCACGATTGTGAACTTCAGCAATGATACCAGTATATACTTTAGATTTCCCAAAGGGTACCGCTACCCGCATCCCGTTTTGTAAAAAAACTGCTTCTTCTTCAGAAATAGTGTAAGTAAACCTATTATCTAGAGGAAGGGGTAAAATAACATCTACAAAATTGGGCATAAGCTATAGCTCTTCTAAATATTAATTGCTAAAAATCATCACAAAAATACTATTCTTGATTAACGGGTAAAAATAAAAACCATTCTCGACTAAAGAATGGTTTTAAAAAATTTTATTAGGATATCAAAATTGGATATTCCGCATTTATTATTATCTCAAATTATTCGGCACGCTCCCAGGTCATTGTTTTATAAAAGAAGGCCACGTATCCTCTAACTTTGAGCATATCGGGATTATCTTCGTCTACCCAAATTTTCACTTTATAAACTTTACCCGATTTAGGATGTATAATTTCACCCCCAGAGTATTCGTTTCCGTCTTTGCGCAGGCCATGCATAAGTTGTAGGCCTTCAATAGGTTTATTCTTTAAATCTCCTTTACACTCGGTACAAATTTTGTCGCGATCTTCTTCTTTCGTAATCCTTACTACTTTCCCGCAAACCTCACCATCATCCTTCTGAAAAATCTTTACGATAGAATTTACCTTACCTTGATCATTAGTACATTTCCATTTTCCGAAAATGTCATCTTGTGCGCAGGCATCATTAAGCGCTCCACAGGCAATAAATAATACGGAAAATAAAATATACCTTTTCATCTTATAAATTTAACATGGCTGCTTTTAAATCATCTTCAGCCGGTTTTTTAGATAGCCAGATTCCAAATAAAGCTTCTTTAAAGGCAAGACCTTTTATAGTTCCTTTTTCTTCTCCGTTTTTATAAGAAACGACGCCGGTACCCGGAATATAAACCAGATCAAATACATCATCTTTTTTAATCTCATCGTTAAAAAAACCTTTAAACTTTTTTATTTCTGAAGCTAATGGCGCTGTATTGCCTTTGGTAGAATTTTCAAAACCTTCGTTCACAGCATCAATCATTTTTTTACTGGTAATTAATTTCGAAACAATATGCAGCTTAATCGCCATTGGTTTATCAGCTGTCATAATTTGATCTGCATCGCTACTTTTTTGCTGAAGGTAAAGTCCGCCTGCATAAAGATCAATCCAAAATTTTTCCCGTACCCCGGCTCCATTTAACTGTAATGTTTCTCCTTTAAACTCTACCGTTTTTGGTAAAGTTACTCCGCCAACTTCTATTTGTGCATTACTGATCGTTACCGAAACTAATGCCACAAAAAGCCATAAAAACTTTCTCATCTTTTGTGTGGTTTAAGTTAAATTAAAATTACTTAAAATTCTTCTTAAGTTTTATTAAAGAGGCGTTAAGTTCAAACCCCAATAGAAGAATATTAGCATTTAACCAAATATACACCATTAATATTAACAATGCTCCAATAGAACCGTACAATTCATTATAATTTGAAAAATTTTCGATATATAATCCAAATAAAAAAGAAGTAAGCATAATCAATATTGTAGTGAAAAATGCGCCTACAGAAAAGAATCTTGCCTTTCTCGCCTCTTTTGTTCCAAAATAATAAAGCGTTGCTACTGCGATATATATTAATAAAACAAAGGCAAAATATTTCACTACGTTTGCTCCACTACCATCATTTGCGATTAAACCATATTCGCTTAAATCTTCTACGGCATAGGTTAAATATACCATTAGTATTACGGTAATAAGCAAAAGAAATGCCAAAACAAGCGAAACCCCAATGGCAATAATATATTGTCTAAATAAAGATCGTTTTATGTTCGTATGGTAAGAGAATTCAAAACCGGTAAAAATAGCATTTACTCCATTAGTCATTAAAAAAATGGAAAGTAAAAATGAAAAGGATAGCAATCCGCCACGAGGATTATTAGCAATATCAGCAAATATATCGCTAACATATTCCTGAGTTTCTGGCGGTAAAAGCGTATCTATAAAAAGTAAGAATTTTATTCTGAAATCATCGATAAGATTCGTCTCTTCTACATAAGGTATCAGGTTAAAAATAAAGAGCAAAAACGGAAAAAGCGCCATAAAAAAGCTAAAAGCGATCGCACTGGCCCGAGTAGAAAATGTACCGTGAATAATCCCTCCAGAATAGATATCCCATAAATGATGTAAGGAAAGACCATCGGTTCCCGGCAAAATTACTTTGCTCGATGTTCTTTTCCACCATCCTAAAATACTATCCAGTTGAGTTGTGATCGCCTCGAGTATCGACATATTTTACATAGCTTTTAAGCTAAGATCCATATTATAAACCGAGTGTGTTAGTGCTCCGCTAGAAATATAATCCACTCCACATTCGGCATATTTACGGGCCGTTTCTAAAGTTATTCCGCCACTAGATTCGGTGAAGCATTGATTCCCAATAAATTCGACTGCCTTTTTAGTATCCGCATAATTAAAATTATCGATCAATATTCGGTAGACTCCGCCTTCTTCTAAAATTTCCTTTATCTCCTGCATATTCCTGGCTTCTACTATAATTTTAAGATCAAGGCTGTTGGTTTTCAGGTACTGTTTTGTTTTTTGAACCGCTTTGGCCACACCCCCGGCAAAATCGATATGATTATCCTTAAGCATAATCATATCATAAAGGGCAAAACGATGATTCTCCCCTCCACCAATTTTTACGGCCCACTTCTCTAAAGCACGAATTCCCGGAGTGGTTTTGCGGGTGTCCAGAATTTTGGTTTCGGTTCCCTCAAGTTTATCCACAAACTCTTTGGTTTTGGTAGCGATAGCACTCATTCGTTGCATAGCATTCAGCACTAGTCGTTCAGCTTTTAAAATAGATTGGGAAGCTCCATCAACATAAAAAGCAATATCACCTTTCTTTACCTTTTCACCATCTTTAATTTTTATATCCAGTCTCACTTCTGGATCTACATAATTAAAAACCCTTTTCGCAAATTCTACGCCGGCCAGGATCCCATTGTCCTTTACTAAAAGTTTTGCTTTCCCTTTCGCTTCAACAGGAATACAGGCTAAAGAACTGTGATCACCATCACCTATATCCTCTCTTATCGCGTTGACTATGATTAATTCAATTTCTTTTTCAAATTGTGCTGCTGAGATCATTTGCAATACTTATTTTTGTAAATGTAGGAAAGTCTGCGCTAAATATACTGAATGACGATAAAATTACTCTGCATAGGAAAAACCGACAGCAAGGAATTACAAAAGCTAATTGAGGTCTATCTAAAACGACTTCAGTTCTATACAAAGTTTGAAATAGATGTAATTCCAGATTTAAAAAAGGCCAGAAATCTAGACGAAAATCAGCAAAAAACGAAAGAAGGCGAATTGATTCTCAATAAAACACAAACATCAGATTTTGTGGTATTATTAGACGAAAACGGCAAACAATTTTCTTCGGAAGCTTTTTCAGAATATCTTCAGAAAAGAATGAATAGCGGACTTAAACAGCTTATTTTTGTAATCGGCGGACCTTACGGATTTTCGGAAGCAGTTTATCAGCGAGCCGATGGTAAAATATCATTATCTAAAATGACGTTCTCCCATCAAATGGTACGTCTTTTTATAACCGAACAAATTTATCGCGGCTTTACCATTTTAAAAAATGAACCTTATCACCACAGATAATTTATATGGAATTAGTATTTGCTACTCACAACAGAAATAAATTTAAAGAAATTGAAGCCATGCTTCCAGATCACATCAGCTTATTATCCCTGGATGATATTGGCTGTACAGAAGATATCGCTGAAACCGCAGATACCATTGATGGTAATGCGATTTTAAAAGCTGAATATGTGCGGCATCGTTATGGTTATAATTGTTTTGCAGATGATACCGGTCTTGAAGTAGATGCACTTGCTGGTGCACCGGGGGTATACTCTGCAAGATACGCCGGTGATCAAAAGGATGATAAGGCCAATGTTGCAAAACTGTTAGAGCAACTAAAGGACAAAGAAAGCAGAAAGGCACATTTTAAGACCGTGATTGCGTTAAATTTAAAAAACAACGAAAATCTGTTTACAGGAATTTGCGAAGGTAAAATCATCGAGGAACGACGAGGTGAAAAAGGCTTTGGTTACGATCCTGTATTCGTGCCTAATGGCTATGATCGCACTTTTGCCGAAATGGAAATGAAGGAAAAAGCAGAAATTAGCCATCGTGGCAAAGCTTTTAAAGCGCTAATAGACTATCTTTCAAAATAAAACACGAATAAAAAAGATAAATGTGATTAGCTGTAAACTAATACGTACATTTGCAGCTTATTAAATTTTATAATGAATAAATTCCAAGAATTAGGTTTAAATTCCTCGATCTTAAAAGCAATTGAAGACATGGGCTTTGAAAGCCCTAGTGAAGTACAGGAAAAAACCATCCCCATTTTATTAGACGAAGAGACCGATATGGTTGCCTTAGCCCAGACCGGGACAGGAAAGACGGCAGCTTTTGGTTTCCCTTTGATTCAGAAAATAGACCCGAAATCAAAGCACACACAGGCATTAATCTTATCTCCTACCAGAGAATTATGTCTGCAAATTACAAACGAACTTAAGAATTACTCTAAATATGAGCCTTCATTACATCCGGTAGCGGTTTATGGTGGGGCAAGTATTACCGATCAGGCTAAGCAAATAGAACGCGGTGCCCAGATTATCGTTGCTACTCCTGGTAGGATGCAGGATATGATAAGACGTAAACTTACTGATATCTCAAAAATCGAATATTGCGTTTTAGATGAAGCAGACGAAATGCTGAACATGGGATTCTATGAAGATATTACAGCTATCCTATCCCATACGCCTAAAGAAAAAAACACCTGGTTATTTTCAGCAACAATGCCAAAAGAGGTTGCTACAATCGCTAAAAAATTTATGCGCAACCCCGTTGAAGTTACCGTAGGTAGCAAAAATATGGGAGCTACTAATGTTTCGCATGAGTTTTATTTGGTAAATGCTCGCGATCGCTATGCTGCTTTAAAAAGGCTTGCCGATGCGAATCCCGATATTTTCTCGGTGATTTTTTGCCGAACTAAAAGAGACACACAAAAAGTTGCAGAGCGCTTAATCGAAGATGGTTACTCTGCAGCAGCATTGCACGGGGATTTAAGTCAGAATCAACGTGATTTGGTTATGAAATCTTTTAGAACACGCCAAATCCAAATGTTAGTAGCTACAGATGTTGCTGCCAGAGGAATTGATGTAGACGATATCACCCATGTAATTAACTATCAGCTTCCAGACGAGGTTGAAACCTACACCCACCGTAGCGGTCGTACAGGTCGTGCAGGTAAGTTGGGAACCTCAATGGTGATCGTTTCTAAAAGTGAACTTAGAAAAATAAAAAGTATCGAACGTATCATCAAACAATCTTTTGATGAAAAGCAATTACCTGATGGTAAAGATATTTGTAAAGTTCAGCTTTTACACCTGGCTAACGATATTAAAGATACAGAGATCAATCATGATATTGAAGAATATCTACCTAATATCAATAAAGTGCTCGAAGATTTTACCAAAGAAGAATTGATCAAAAAATTCTTTTCGGTAGAATTTACAAGATTTTCAAATTACTATAAAAAAGCCAGCGATCTTTCACCAGTAAGCGGAGGTGCTAATGTAGATCTTGATCCTAACTCTACCCGTTATTTTATGAACGTGGGGAAAAAAGACGGATTTGACTGGATGAGCCTTAAAGACTTTCTTAAAGATGCCTTGCAATTAGGTAAAGATGGTGTTTTTAAAGTTGATGTAAAAGACAGTTTCTCTTTCTTTAATACAGAGAATTCTGAAACCGATAAAGTACTTAATGCCTTTAACGATTTTGAATACCAGGGAAGAAAAATTAATGTAGAAGTAACCAAAAACTCCAACAGTGGTGGAGGAAAAGGAGGACGCCGAAGAAAAAGCCGTAGAGATGACGGTTTTGGAAAAAGCGATTCCAAATCTGGTAACAAAGGAAGATCACGTTTTAGAGATGATAAAGACGGTGGATTTAAAGGCAAAAAAGGAAAACGTTCTGGCAGCCGTGGAAAAAATATAGAAAGTTCTATTAAAAGAAGAAAATCTAAAAAGTAAGACAGGTTTATCCCTATTTTGGCATCATTTTTTATAATGATTTTCCTATTTTAGGCGTCTATTCTATGAAGCAGTTAGTTACTTTTATATTTTCAGTGTTTTTCGTTTGTCAAATAACAAACGCTCAGGACGTTATATCGGGCACCGTAATGAATGCGGCCAACGATGTGGCTCTAGAGAATGTTCATATCGTTAATTTGAACCAGGTAAAGGGTAGTACTTCTGAAGAAGATGGGTCTTTCGAGATTCAGGCTACAGCAAATGATACCCTATACTTTACTTATTTAGGTTTTAAATCCATTAAAGTAAGAGTAACGAACGACTGGCTTAAATACGGCAACGTAAAAGTAAAAATGACTGAAGTGGGTATTGCTTTAGAAGAGGTTACCGTAAGTGATGTAAAACTAACGGGGTATCTTGAAATCGACGCGAAAAATATTCCTATTTACGAAAATAAAAGATATAGCATCTCCGGCCTTAATATTGGTTATGAGGCCGGAGGTTCTTCTCCCAGTGCATTCAATAAAGTAATTGGCTCTATTTTTAATCCAGCCGATGCGCTTAATAATCTTTTTAGCCGAAGAGAACGGCAAATGCGCAAACTTAGACAAATGAAGGAGGACGAAAGTATTCGCGATCTTTTAGGATCTAAATACAACCGGGAAACCTTAACTGCGATGCTGCAATTAAGTAAATCTGAAATTGAAGAAGTGCTTAGCCGTTGTAATTACTCTGAAGATTTTGTAAAAACAGCTACAGATCTTCAAATTCTTGATGCTATAAGTGGTTGTTGGGAAGAATATAAATTACTGCAACGTAATAAGAATTAAGCGTTTTGTTGATCTTCCAGATGATCTTTTAGGTTTTGTAAACTCTTATCAAAATCATTCCCAAATTTATTTTCCATACTGTAAAAGATAGAAATTACGGAATAAGGAAACGGTAAATATCCTCTCACCCCAAATACAACTTTAGTTCGTTCTGGCTGTATTTCCTTTGCAGCAAAATATGTTAATGCCACTGCCTCTACAGGTTTAACTAACAGCAATTTGGTTTCAAACACATGACCAGGTTTTACTTTTATGATCTTTTGGGTGCCCTCTCCAATATTCTTTCTCCCTTTCCAATATACCATAGCCCCTTCTTTACCGTCTATTCCTTTGAACTTAAGCTTAACCGGTTTAGAGTCCTTTAGTTTAGCTATCCATTTTGGCTGATTTTTAAGTTGCCTTACAAAACTATAGATGTCTGCTTTAGATTGATTAATAACAATGGTCCGGCTAACATCATAATCCTTTTTAGACCATGCGTGAAGAAAGGCTATAAACGTAATTACCGCAATAATCACGTAGAAGAAAAGCGTCATTTGTATATTTTACTTTTTAATAAAATTAACAATTATTTTGAATAAAAGTGAGAAATAAGCTCAGTACTATTTTTCAGATTGTTTTTAAGCCATTCAAACTTCAAAGCTTCTTTCTCCTGTTCATTCAGTTGCCACTTAACATCATCCTTTCTCATCTTTTCAGCCAGGCTTTGGAGTATAATTGCTGCAGAAACAGAAATATTTAAACTTTCTGTAAAGCCATACATAGGAATTTTTAACGTGCAATCCGCTTCATCTATAATTTCCTGAGATAATCCATAGCGCTCGGTACCAAAAAATAAAGCTGATTTCTTGGTAATATCAAAATCACCTAAATGTAAGGAGTCATCATGCGGACTTGTGGCCACAATTTGATAGCCCATCTCCCTTACATGGGATATACACTCTTTCGCCGAAGCATGCCGATTTACAGACACCCATTTTTGAGCACCCATGGCTATCTCCCGGTCTATTCTTTTGGGAAATTTTTCTTCTATTACATGTATATTTTGTATTCCAAAAACATCACAACTTCGTATTACTGCGCTGGTATTATGGAGCTGATAAACATCTTGAGTAGCTACAGTGATGTGGTTGGTGCGTTGATCGATCACTTTTTTGATAAGTGATTTTCGACGGTCGGTAAGAAAATCTTCTAAATAAGAAATTAAAGCAGGGTCATTCATATATTATCAAAAATATAAAAATGAAATTATTAAACTGGTATAACATACGATAAAAGCCCGTTTAGTCAGAAATAATCATTAGGGGCTATAAATAGACTTTTTCCAAAAGAGAACTGATGTTGTCGAAAAACGTATTGATTTTTATTGAATATCAGGTTTATTTTTTTTAAAATAAGTATCTTTTTTCCAAACTTCATTCTATGAAAAATCTTGTTGTGCTTACAGGAGCAGGAATTAGTGCAGAAAGCGGTATAAAAACGTTTCGGGATGCCGATGGATTATGGGAAGGCCATGATGTTATGCAAGTCGCCTCTCCCATGGGATGGGAGAAAAATCAAGAATTGGTACTCGATTTTTATAACAAACGCAGAAAGCAGCTACTGAGTGTTCATCCCAACCCTGCACATCGTGTTCTAGCCGAATTAGAAAGCGACTTTGATGTCGCTATTATTACCCAAAATATTGATGATCTTCACGAACGCGCCGGGAGTACGCAAGTATTACATCTACACGGTGAACTTTTAAAAGTACGCAGTACTTTTGATGAAAATTTGGTGTTTGACTGGAAACATGATCTTAATATTGGAGATTTTTGCGAACATCATTATCAATTACGACCTCATGTAGTTTGGTTTGGAGAAGCCGTACCCATGATGGAAAAAGCTATCCAAAAAGTTACTGAAGCTGATATTATTGTGATTATAGGCACCTCAATGCAGGTTTATCCAGCAGCGGGACTCATCGATTTTGCTCCACAAAAAACTCCGATTTACTTTATAGACCCTAATCCCAATGTAAAACAAAATAAGTATCTTACTGTCTATGCTGAAAAGGCGGTAACTGGTGTTTCAAAATTAGCCGAAGAACTTCGTAAAAAATTTATTTCTTGAATATCGAATATCTATTAGAGACCATGACCATGCACGCTGAAAGCAGGTCTAACTTTTGCAGGCTTATCAGCGAAAATCAGACTTTACCCAAATTAATACAGATCATTCAGCAATCTTCAGAATATCGACTTAAAGCTATCGTTGCGTTAGAATTTTATGCAAGGGATCATTGGAAAGAAGTTATAAGCTATTCCCAGGTAATTATTGATATATCAACCAGTATCAATTCCGAAACTGAAAAACGCTGTATTGCAAAATTATTAGAGAAAATTAGCGAATTTCAACATCTGAATTCAGACTTTATTCTGTCTAAACACACTTTAGAAAAAATAGCCTCCGTCTCATTTGGCTTTTTATTAGATGGTAGCAAAACTGCAACCAAAGTTTTTGCGATGCAAAGTCTTTTTTATGTCGGTTTTAAAATTGACTGGATACACCCCGAATTAAAGGCCTATTTAATGCAAAAATCAATAAATAGTTCTGCTGGTTTTAAATCCAGAAGTACAAAAATTTTAAAGAAATTAAGATAGCGGTTTTCCAGATGGTTTTGATGCACTATATTTACGCTTTAACTTTTAATATAAGAAAATGACATCGCTAAATGCAATTTCTCCGATAGATGGAAGATATCATTCTAAAACAAAGTCTTTATCGGCTTATTTTAGTGAAAAAGCGCTAATAAAATATCGTGTAAAGGTAGAAGTTGAATATTTTATAGCATTATGTAAACTGCCATTACCTCAACTAGAAGAGGTTGAAGAAGCGATTTTTCCTGATCTTCGTGGATTGTACGAAAACTTTACGACCCAGGATGCACAGGCCATTAAAGAGATTGAAAAAACGACCAATCACGACGTCAAAGCAGTAGAATATTTTCTTAAAGAAGAGTTTGAAAAATTAGGCTTAGAAAGATCGAAAGAGTTTATACATTTTGGGCTCACCTCCCAGGATATCAACAATACCGCAGTACCGCTTTCGCTTAAAGATGCTATTGAAGAAGTTTATATTCCTCAATTAGACCATATTTTAAAAAAATTAAAATCTCTTGCTAACGAATGGAAAGACGTACCTATGCTAGCCCGTACACACGGCCAGCCCGCCTCTCCTACCCGTCTTGGTAAAGAGATAGAAGTTTTCGCCATTCGTCTTAAAGAACAAAAAGAACTTTTAGACACCTGTAGTCATGCCGCCAAATTTGGTGGTGCTACCGGAAATTATAATGCGCATTTTGTAGCCTATCCCGAAATTGACTGGAAGAAATTTGGTAGCGGATTTGTAGAAAACACCCTGGGTTTAAAACATTCATTCCCTACCACACAAATAGAGCATTACGACCACATGGCGGCCTTATTTGATGCTTTAAAACGAATTAATACGATCATCCTTGATTTAGATAAAGACATTTGGAGCTATGTTTCTATGGATTATTTTAAGCAACAAATTAAAGCCGGAGAAATTGGAAGTTCTGCTATGCCGCATAAGGTGAATCCTATCGATTTTGAAAACAGCGAAGGAAATTTAGGCATTGCAAACGCTATTTTTGAGCATTTGGCTGCAAAATTACCGGTAAGCCGTCTGCAACGTGACCTAACCGATAGTACGGTTTTAAGAAATATTGGGGTTCCTTTAGGACATACGCTCATTGGATTTCAGTCTACCCTAAAAGGTTTAAATAAATTATTACTGAATCAAGAAAAACTTGACGCAGATCTTGAAGCTAACTGGGCAGTAGTCGCTGAGGCAATCCAAACCATTTTAAGGCGTGAAGGTTTTAAAAATCCTTATGAAACATTAAAGGGACTAACCCGTACTAATGAAAAAATAAATAAGAACAGTATTGCTGATTTTATTGAAACATTAGAAGTGGAAGAGCATATTAAAGAGGAATTAAAGCAAATAACTCCGCAAAACTATACCGGGATATAATCTTATAAATCAAAACTTTTATTAACTATCTAAAGCTAATCAACAGAGAGTACCAAACTTTATCTCTGGTGATTTAAAATAGAGATCACTCCAATTATTTCACATTAAAAAATTATATACTTTTACACTAAACCGTAAAATTAAATTATGAACTCAAACTCTCAAATATCTGAAAACCTAAAAGACCAGGTTATTTACTCTGATGCGCAACTGAAACAGGGACAAACCGCCTATATTAATAAGGTATTTAACTGGATGTGTTTAGCGCTGCTTATCACCGGTGTCACCGCATTTTTTGCTGCTGGCAGCCAGGAATTAATGAATTTAATCTTTTCTAATAAACTCGTTTTTTACGGACTTTTAATCGGTGAAGTTTTATTAGTAGGCTATATTGGTGCTAATATTCAAAAATTATCTACGGCTACAGCTACAGCTTTATTTATTCTATATTCCGTTTTAAACGGTGTGACTTTATCCTTCATTTTATTGGTATTTACCTCGGCTTCTATTGCGACTACATTTTTTGTAACCGCCGGAACTTTTGGAGCGATGAGTGCCTATGGATATTTTACAAAAAGAGACCTTACCAGCATTGGTAATTTGTGTTTTATGGCTTTAATCGGTATTATTATTGCTTCGATAGTTAATATCTTCTTTTTTAACGAAATCCTATATTGGGTAATCACCTATGCTGGGGTATTAATCTTTGTTGGATTAACCGCCTATGATACTCAGAAAATTAAACGAATGTACAGAGCAGGGATGGAAGACTCTGATATTGGTCACAACCTTGCCCTTATGGGTGCTCTTAGGCTATATCTAGACTTTATCAATATGTTCCTTTTCCTCCTTAGAATATTTGGTGATAGGAAATAAGTTTATCCAGACTTCTATTATAAAAGTATAAAACGCTTCAACCTAATCATTGTTGAAGCGTTTTTTATTTTACACTACTATTTCTTATAGCTTCTGACAGCGATTGCTGCCAATGTGGAATCTTGATCTGAAAGATTTTTTTAACCCTAGATTTATCTAATACACTAAATGAAGGACGCTTTGCTGCTGTAGGATACTCTTCAGAGCGTATAGGATTTAAATCACAATCCATGTTTGCCATTTTAAAAATGGCAAATGCAAAATCATACCAGCTGGCAACGCCTTCATTACTATAATGATAAACACCGTAGCTTTTAGATTCTGAAATTATGATTTTTAAAATCAATCCGGCTAAATCCATAGCATAAGTTGGAGTGCCTACCTGATCGTAAACTACCGATAATGCTTCTCTTTCCCTGCCATATTGCAGCATAGATTTTAGAAAATTATTACCGAATTCAGAATACAGCCAGGACGTTCGGATGATAAAAAACTGGGCTAAATTTTGTTGAATCCTACATTCTCCATCAAGCTTTGATTTACCGTAAACTCCAAGAGGATTAGTTTTATCGGCTTCCAGATAAGGTAAAGAATTCTCTCCAGAAAAGACAAAATCTGTAGAAATATGTATGAGCGTAACCTTATATTTTTTACATAGCCTTGCCAAAAGATCAACAGCCAGGTGATTAATTAAATTGGCGACTTCTTTATTAGATTCCGCTTTATCAACCTGGGTATACGCGGCACAATTAATACAATAATCGTAGCCTTGCCCGTTTAATTCTTGTTCTAATGCTTCAAATTTAGTAATATCTAATTCCAAAGAACTTTTAAAAGAAAAATCCAATTCATATACCTTACTTAGCTTATCAATACATCGTGCTAACTGACCTTGTCCTCCGGTAACTAGAATTTTAGGCATATCATTTTACTTGAGCGTATTCGGAAATATAGTCTTTAAAACTCGGCAAAACCAAATCTTTATCTGAAATTATCAATTCATCTTTCGCCAATTGCCAGTCTATCCCAAGGTCTTCATCGTCGTAGATAATTCCTGCTTCTGAAGCTTTATGATAATAATTATCACATTTATAAAAAAACAGACATGTTTCACTTAAAACTACAAATCCATGAGCGCAACCCCTGGGGATAAAGAGTTGTTTTTTATTTTCTTCGGAAAGTAGCGTTCTGTAAACTTCTCCAAATGTCTCACTGTCTTTTCGAAGGTCTATAGCTACATCCAATACCTTACCTTTTAAAACAGAAACCAATTTAGCCTGGGCATGAATCCCCTTCTGAAGATGAAGCCCTCTTAAAACCCCTCTTTCTGAAAAAGACTGGTTATCCTGCACAAACTGAATATTTAATCCTGTTTTTTCCCGAAACCTGGCTGCATTAAAACTTTCATAGAAATAACCACGACTATCATAAATCAACTTTGGGTTGATCTCAAAACAACCATTTATATTTGTTTCAAGTACTTCCATTTAAATGCTTTTTAATAGATTTTGACTGTATCCACTCTTAAGATATGGTGCTATCAGATCTAAAAATTGCTCTTTGCTTATATATCCCATTTTATAAGCTGAAGCCTCTATAGCTCCTATTTTTAATCCCTGTCTTTCTTCGATAACCTGTACAAATTGTGATGCCTGCATCAAAGAATTAAATGTACCCGTATCTAACCATGCGGTACCGGAATCTAAAATACTAACTCTTAATTTACCTTTAGTTAAATAAGATTTATTAATATCTGTAATTTCAAGTTCTCCACGTTCGCTAGGCTTAATGTTTTTAGCAATCTTAATGACTTCATTATCATAAAAATAGATACCGGGAACCGCAAAACTTGATTTTGGATTCTTTGGTTTTTCTTCGATAGAAACTGCTTTTTGATCATCATCAAATTCTACGACACCATATCGCTGGGGATCGTTTACGTGATAAGCATAAATAATCCCCCCATCAGGATCATTATTGGCCTGTAATAAATTTGCCAGTCCTGTACCATAAAAAATGTTATCCCCTAGTATTAATGCCACTTTATCCTGACCTATAAAGTCTTCACCTATAATAAAAGCTTGCGCCAAACCTTCTGGCTTTGGCTGTACTGCATATTCAAAACGACAACCATATTTTTTACCATCACCTAATAACTTTTTAAACAATGGCATATCGTGCGGGGTACTAATAATCAAAATCTCTCTTATACCAGACTCCATTAAAGTCGATAAAGGATAATAAATCATAGGTTTATCATATACAGGCATGAGCTGTTTACTTACCGATATGGTACAGGGATGTAAACGTGTTCCCGATCCTCCTGCTAAAATAATTCCTTTCATACCTTACATTTATCTGATTAGCTAAAATCTAACACGAAATTATATAATTTCGCTTTTATACTTTTTTAAATACCAGTCTACGGTGATTTCTATACCACTTTCAAAATTCTCGTCTGCTTTCCAGCCCAGCTCTTTTTCAATTTTTTTAGCATCGATGGCATATCTAAAGTCATGTCCAGCTCTATCGGTAACATACGAAATTTGGCTTGTATAACTTTCTCCTGAATTCAATGGTACCTTTTTGTCAAGTAGCTTACAAATCTTTTTAGCAATGTAAATATTGGTTCTTTCATTTTTTCCACCAATATTATAAGTATTACCGGAAACTCCTTTGTGAAAAGCCAGTGCTATGCCTTTGCAATGATCTAAAACATAAAGCCAGTCCCTAATATTTTTACCATTGCCATATATAGGAATATTTTCTCCGGCTAAAGCTTTTCTGATAATAACAGGAATCAATTTTTCATCATGTTGCTTAGGACCGTAATTATTGGAGCAATTAGTAGTCACTACATTCATTCCGTAAGTATGATGATAACTTCTTACAATAAAATCTGAAGAGGCCTTAGAAGCGCTATAAGGACTATTAGGAGCGTAAGCCGTAGTTTCCTTAAAAAGTCCTGTTTCTCCAAGTGTACCATAAACTTCATCTGTAGAAACATGATGAAATCTGGAATTTTGATACTGTTCTTTATAAATACCTGGCGAGTCCATCCAGTAATTCTTTGCCACATCCAGAAGATTAAAGGTTCCCATAATATTCGTTTGCATAAAAGCATCAGGACGTGCGATACTGTTATCTACATGAGACTCTGCAGCCAAATGAATAATATCTTTAATGTCATATTTATAAAAAAGACGCTCTATTAATGCTCTATCACAAATATTGCCCTGAATAAACCGGTATCTGGGATGATTAGCAACTTCTTTTACATTATCGGTATTACCGGCATAGGTAAGAGCATCTAAATTGATAATAACGGAATCAGGATTATGATCAAGATAATAGATAATAAAATTTGATCCTATAAAACCTGCTCCGCCGGTAACTAGAATATTCCGCATACTTTTTTGAAAGTAATTTATATTATTGCGAATATACTCGCAATAATTTAAAGCACAAGAAGCGACTAGTGTTTGTATTATAATAGGGCAAATAAAAAACTAAGATCCAAATAAAAGTGTTTTTTTATTCACGACAGAACCTATTAATATAAGTTTAGTCCCTATGCTTACATTCTAAACAGACTATTTAATTGATTTATAAAGTGATTAATGTTTGACAAGCTTCCTATCCAAATAATTTTTTCGTACATCCGTGTTGGATAATCTTTCAATAATAAAAAAGGCGATTTTTATAAAAATAAAAAAAGCTTCAATTAATAATTGAAGCTTTTTTTTTATTCGTGATTATCAAATAATACATTTACTATTTAATTTGATTTTGCCAATTCAACACTAAATGAACTTCCATTAGTGATCAAATCGAAAGAATCCTTATTTCCTGAAACTTTTTTATAAAAAACATAAACTTGCTTGTACTCGCCAAGTGATGCAAATTTATTTATGGAAACAGAACCAACATTAGTATTACTATCTAAATTGATATAAGAAGTTGTCCCAGGAATAATATCTGAGCTGTTCCATCCTGTTGCACAATAGATTTGGAGATCTAAAGATCCACCATTCGATTTTTCTACTGTTACATTATAATTTATTCTATATATACCTGAAATGGTTACCTGTAAATTATTGTTAGAAGTATTCACAGAGTTTTTATAACTATCTGAACCGAATGTTAATGGTTGTGCAGAATTTAAATTATTAATAGTCAATGAATTATTAGAACTACTAAAAATCTCACCAAAAATAGGATTAGAAGAACTTCCTGAAGAAATCACTTTCCAGCTGGCATTACCATTAGCATCCGAAGTTAATACTTTATTAGCTCCTTGGTTTCCATCAACAATTCGTAATGAACCATTAACATGCAGTTTAGCTGTTGGATTACTGGTACCAATACCTATTTTTGATCCGTTCCAGTTTGATGCCGCAGTATTGTTTCCTAAAACTATAGCATAGGCTGTACTGGCAGTTGATTCATAACCAATGGCCGTAGCATTTTGAGCATTTGCTTTGGCATTTGAACCTAAGGCTGTAGCATTTTGTTGGGTCGCCTCACTATTGTAACCAATCGCTGCCGCATATTGGCCGGATACATTTGAAGAATGGCCTATCGCCATACTGTTATTACCTGAAGCTTCAGAATTAACACCAATAGCAAGGGCATTTTGTTGATTTTTAGTTGTGGCGCCCACACCAATGGCCATCCCCTGGTCACTCGACGAACTTGCGTTGGTACCAATGGCAAAGGCCTCATTTGAGGTTGCACTCGCTCCATCCCCTATGGCAAAAGCTACATTTTGGGTAGCTTGAGCATTAGAACCAATGGCAAACGAACTGCTACCACTTGCCGATGCCAACTGTCCAACCGCTACAGATTGATTTGCTGATGCTTTTGCAGAATGTCCAATCGCAGTTGCTTTACTACCAGAGCTATTGGCATTAAATCCAATACCAATGGCTTCATCGCTTGTCGCCAAAGCCCCATTTCCCAGAGAAATAGATCGGCTTCCGGATTTGGCACTTTTCCCAATGGCCACCGGCTTCATCGGCAGTGATGCTTGCAGAATTTCCGATCGCAACTCCTGCCCAGTCTGCTTTGGTGTTAAAACCTAAAGCAATACCTCCATGAGGATCAAACTCAGCGATTTGTTTATCGTCTGCTCTTAAAAATAACGAATGCCAGGTGGTAGTTCCCAAAAACTTAGCATTGGCATTGTTTACATTATCAAAATTATTCCCATCTAAAGACCATCCGGAGCCAGAACCAGAACCATCTTCTAATTCTTTTAAACGCTCATCAATGCCATCCATGACTTCATCTATGTCAGACTGATTTTCTACTTTATCCCATTTTTCATTGTCCCAGATATAAAAGCCCTTTCTTAGATTATTCTGGTCATCATATCTTTCATTATAGACCAGTAAACCCTCTTTAGGATTACTAACAGTATACTTATCGGTTAGGTTTTGTAAATCAACTTTCGGTAATAAAACTCCTTTATTCGTACTTTGAATATGCAAAATAGCCGAAGGATCAGGATTTGCAGTTCCTATACCTACCTGTGCAGATAAATCAAGGATGCCAAAAGAATAGACACAAAGTATTAATAAAAAAGTTAATGCTAAGTCGTTTCTAAGAGGATAATGTTTCTTCATCAAAATTTATATTAAGATAAACTGGACGAAATTAATGTTAATTTTTTTCTTAATAAAAACAAAACGATTATTTACCTAGATATTCGTCTAAAGACACACAAACCTACTGTTCAGTATATTAAGATTTGTGTTTTCTTACATCTGAATGTAGAAAAATACTTACTTTTAGCTACAACTCCCTATCATTAATAATGAAGAATAAAAGTAAATTATTGAAATTCAAGGCAAGGTAAAAACCAAAAATATCTTATAATTGATTAAAACATTAGTCAAATTTTAGTTTATTTTAAAACTGCCCAAACACAATTTTTGTAGATGTTGGGGCAGTATAAAATAAATGTCACTTTTCCAGACCTCTTTGCAAAACCTGTTTAATTCCTTCAAGGTTTTCTGAAAAAGCCATCATTTGCGATAAGACTTGCGCCATTTCGTTTTTATCACCAAAGCCTTTTAGTTTATTATTCTTTAAGAAGGTTTCCTTTATAGCATCCCAACGCAATCTTTCTTCTTCAGAAATATTCCCACGCAATTCTTTAAACTTCAGCAAATTGGCTTCTGCAGCAGCAGTAAGCGTTTGTGATTCATTTTCGTAATGTGATAACAGCAAACTGTTTACTTCTTTTTCATTCATTATCGGTACTACTTTAGAAACCAGTTTATTCATATCCCGATAGGACCCCTGCAACTTAAACGCAGGCTCGGTTCGATATTCATCTTCTGTTCCTGCCGATTTTATATAGGTTTCGTTTACTTTCAAAACCGTATCCCTGATGCTGAGAACTTTTTCCAAAACCGATTTATAATCCTGAATTTCCTGTTGTGTATGGTTGCCTTTTAATTCTCCGGCATCCGAATTATTTTCTACGCGATCAATCAATGTATACACATCATCAAAATTTCTTGACCTTAGTTGGTGCAACACAGGATTTGATGTTAGCGAATTTTCCAACAAGCTTAATTTAAATAAACTTTCTGTATCGCCAATTATATCCCCTAGATTATAGATATCTGCCCGATTAGAAAGCATATCCGGGATTCTAAATTTCTCACCACTTTCAGTATAAGGGTTCCCCGCCATGATGACACAAAATTTCTTACCGCGCAAATCATAAGTTTTTGATTTTCCGTTATAAATTCCTTCTATCTTTCGGGTACCGTCTGCTAAAGAAATGAACTTTTGCAAAAATTCCGGATTACAATGCTGAATATCGTCCAGATATAACATCACATTATTGCCCATTTCAAAAGCTAAATTCAGCTTTTTTAATTCCTGTCGGGAGGCCGAATTGGTCGCCGCTTCTGGATCTACAGAGGTCACCTCATGACCAATTGCCGGGCCATTAATTTTCATAAACACCAAGCCTAAACGATTGGCAATATATTCCATCAGCGTTGTTTTTCCATAACCCGGTGGTGAAATTAATAATAACATTCCCATCCGGTCAGTACGTCGATTCTCCCCTACACTTCCCAATTGCTTCGCCAAGTTTTCGCCAAACAATGGGAAATAAACCTGATCTATTAATTTATTCCGTACAAAAGAGGTCAACACCCTAGGCTTAAATTCGTCTAATTTTAGCTGCTCTTTTAAATCTTCGGTGACCTGATGTCTTGCTTTTCTGAAGGCTTGAAATGCCGGAACGCTATAATTGAAATACAACTGAAGTTTTTGTGTAAACTGATGAAAATTGAACTCAAATTGCCCATTTTTGATATTTTTATGGTCTCCTTTTAGTTCTGAAATAGCCGCAGATGGATCGATATGATTCACTTCCGGATTTTGCTGTGGAAATAAAATACAACAGGTCGCTTCATCAATATAGTTCACTTGATTTTCTAACAATTTCGACTTAGCAAAAGCCTGAAGCCATTGTTTAACCAGTCTTATTTTTGCGGAATACGATTGTAAACTTTCAACACTGTTTTTAAACTGAGATTCAGCTCTTTCTTTTTTGAGCATTTGCTGAAAATCATCGGCAAGTTTTTTTGCTAATCCGCTCACCACAAACTGATCATCACTTTGTAATTCTTCAAAAAGATATTGTGCCACTTCTAAACTTACTTCCGCAGAAAATAAACCTGTATTTTGCCCAAAATCACTAATAACCAGCTCTAATTCCTGAATCAAAAAATCATATTCGCGGGTGTTTGGAAAATATTTTAAGACCTGTCCCGATGCTTTTATCGAGTTATTGTAGCCCTCTTTTACATCATTTTCTAGCTTATTCCAAAAATACCTCGCAAAGGCACGAATTTCAGGTCGCCATCTTAATATCCCTAAATCCTGATGTTTTTGCACCAAAATATGTAGAATTTTAGCCGCATCAAGATCATGAACGCCTTTTATATAACCTTCAGAATAATTACTGCTGCTTTCTTCCTGAATCACCTTCAGCAACTCGTCCTCATTTAACCCCGAAAGTATTTCTGGATTTTGATCTTTATAAATTTTAAAGGCTAAAAATGAAGAACGATAAACCGAATCATTTTCAGAAATAAACTCCTGATTCCAGTATTCTCTACTATTATTTAGAATTTCATTTTTCAGCTCCTGGTAAAAATCAGTTCCGCTTAAATGGTAAAAAAGTTTGTCATCTTTAAAAACAATACTTAAATCCAGTTCCTGGCGGTTTACCCCGAATTTATGATTACCAAGTTTGATAATATTCTCGCCATCTTCGTAAAGATCCTGCTTGTCTTTTAGTTTTCGCAACGCATCTTCCCTACTTGTTTTTAAAGAAGTTTCAATTTCTTCTGCATTACCGCTATCGTCCAGTTCTCGTAACTGCTCCACGATATCGCGAAGTTTGTTAACCATAAGATCTGAAGCGTAATAGCCGTTAATTTCTGAAACCGATTGTAGACTTTCGGCTTTTTTGCCAATGCTTTTTAAAATACGATCTGAAGCAGTTTGCAGTGCAATGGCTTTTTTATTTCGCTTTTCGTTAATAGTGCTTTTTTTACTTTCAAAGGCATTATAAACTTCTTCCCGCTTTTCGATAATTTCAGTAATAAATTCCTCAAAATCGGCAAATTTACCTTCTAATTCTTCCAGTTGAATACTGACTTTTGTTTGAAATTCATCACATTTTTCAGGAGTTGAAGCGATATCCAGATAATTAATAATACTCTGATCTATAAGTTTTAACTGTGCGGCAAAATCGGCTTTAGCTTCTTTGCTCCCAAGCGACTTTTTCTTGTTTTTAATGGCGGCCTTAAGCTGATTTATCGTCGCAAAGATCAAAGAAATATTATCGATGATTTTGGTAGAATGTGACGTATCTTCGATATCCAGATTCGAAACTATATCGATAAGCATTTCCAGATCGATTGCGATCTGATTGACGTCCTCTTCCAGCTTTTTCGCTTCAACAACTTTACTGATCTTATCGAGTTGCTGCTGTTTTTCTTCCACTTTATCATGATATGGCTGTAGCGCTTTATCCTTAAGTAAGAATTCCACACAACGTCTTGAAATTGTAGTGGTTTGCTGGGCAATTTCAGCCTCTAGCGACTTAATAAATGCTTCATTTACATATCTAATTTCGTATAATCCAATCACCTCTCCCCGCAATGCCCTTAGCTGTGAGAGTAATTCTACAAATTCGTTGATATTTTTAAAAGAAGTACTCTTAATTTTACTGAAAAGTTTTTGCGCTTTCTGCTGAATTTCCTGGGTTTGTTTTTCAGCGTTTTTCTTAAGCTGAATCACCTTCTGAAATTCATCAATAGCCGCATTGGCCGCAATATTGATCTCTTTTAACGGCTCGTTTAAAACAGCGGTTTCCTTTTCGTTTAGCCAATAATACGCATCTAAGATATTTTTCGAAGACTTGGCAATATCGGCATACAAACCGTCGTAATTATCTTCTTTACTCAGCAAGGTGATCAGCTCATTCGCTTCAGCCATGGCTTTAACGATATCCTTATTTCCAATTTTATACAGCATAGAATCCTGATGTTCAGATGGCATGATATCACCTTCCAGGTATGGTGTTTGCCAAATCTGGATCATATGATGTTTCGTCTGTTCATCATCAGCTTTAAAATAGCATAATTCGCCATTGGGTAAAATGGTGAAGCCCCCACATACAATAGGTGTTTTTATCTCCTGCTCGATCATATTATAATCCATTAGCAGATAAGTACCCTTAGTGGGCGAATAGAAAACATATAAAAAGTCTTCCCCGTTTGGAGAACTTATGGTTTCCTGATATTTTAGGGCCTGAACTTCATTGGAGAACAGATGAAATTCTCCCGTTTGCAAATAATAGCCATTCGGAAAAATAATACCCTGATCATCTGGCAATAAGACAGCGGTTTCTTTAATGGAATCAATTTTCTGGACCTCCTGCATTTTGTGATTATATACAAAATAGCGGGGCTCTTCCTGAAAAGGTTTGATTTCAAGTGCGATTAAATTTCCAAGATCGGCAAAACGAATTTGACCATCATCCAGGGTTTGATCTTTATACGCTACCGGTTCAGAAAATATGCCCATTCCGTCTTCGGTATTATCTTCGATCTTGATGGTAAGATCGCCACCAATGGTTTCTACAAAAACTTTATCTAAAATCGCTACATGTGAATGCTCCCCGTAACGTTGCATATCCCGGGTAGCTTCCTGCCATTTAAATTGATGTTGCTGCGGATATTTAAATTCATGCTCACTGCGATTATCAATATAAGTGAGCTTATTGTCTTTAATAAGCCACTTAAAGGTCTTAATATCGGTTACGCTTTCACTAAGCTGAAAGACCATATGCAAATAATTGCCGATCCTTGCAAACTTGCTAAAAATGGTATTTCGATAGTATTTATAAAGATTTGAAAAATCTGTTTTAAAGGTTGCATCTTCAAAAAGATTTAAAGCAACCGATTCAAAATGATGATCTTTAAATTCGTAAACACTAAGCACATCAGAAAGGCTAATTTCTGTACGTAATCCAAAATGCACGTTATAGCCAAAAATACAGGTATTTCCCAGCGAAATGATATCCCTGGCCACACAATTATTTTCGGTACTTATTCGATTATTGGCTATTAATTGCGTTTCGAGCGAACCAAAAACCGTTTTTCGGGCTTCATTCAAGGTATTAAGACGTTCCTGTAAATCAGATTTATGAGTGTTAAGACGTTTACGGATAATCTCGTAAGTGCCGCCATCCAGAGCATCTTTTTGTACCGGCTTTTCTTCGTTAGTATTCATTAGGTTTTGTGGTGAGGGTTTGGGTTGAATTTTAGTCGTTCCAGATCTAATCTGAAATTTCATCGTAAAAACAGGATGCACCCCCTGAAACTAGCCCGCCTAAAAGGACGGGCAGCTTCAGGATGACATTCCTATTTCATAATGTATTATTAACTAAACCTTTAAGGTTGAAACTCGCTGATCTGACAATCCTAAACCTTTAGCCAGGTTGAATAAATTGCCTAACATGGTTTGCTCATTTTGGTCGTTGGAGCGACCTTTTAATTCCATGATCAAATTTGCGATCGTCAGGTTTTTGATATCTTCAGAAGAAATTCCGTATTTCTCTGAAAACTCACGCACTTTAGTTAGTAAATTTCCTTTGATATCATCACTCCCTAAAATCGAATCTTTTAAATCCTGAATATTGGTACTGTTTTGTACCAGTCTATCGAATCCTTTACCTCTGGTAATCTGGCCAATGATCTGATCGAAGAACATGGTTTCTCCTCCAACAATATCAATCTTAGCCGCCTTGAGCGCGTCACTAATGACATGTGCCTGAGCATCGGCAATATCTTTTTGGATGTTGATGTGTGCCAGATCTACCTGTAATTCCTTATCCAGTTTCAACTTAAATTCTTCGTGTTCTTTACCAACACCATCAAGTTTCTTCATTGCAGCTGCTTTTTCTTCGATACCTGCAGCGTCAGCAAGCGCTTTTTCCCTAATTACATCGGCGGCAGCTTTACCTTCTTTTCTGCTGGCTTCAGCTTTGGCCTCCATCCCTGCAGCTTCGGCTTTCGCTTTTTTCTCGATAATAAGCGCTTCCATAAGTCCCTGTCTTTCGCTGGCATCAGCTTTCGCATGCATTACTTCAGCTTCAGATAAACCAATGGTGGCTTCCTCTTTCGCTTTAGCTTCAGCAATGGTTTTTCTAGCTTCTGCTTCTTTTTCACTGGCTTCTTTATGCGCCTGAGCTTCGATATTAATTTCTTCGGCTTTTTGCTTGGCTGCTTCTTTTTGTGCTTCAGCAGCTTTAATGGTTTTGATTAATTGCTCCTGAGCGTTGGCTTCAGCAATCGTTACTTTTACTTGCTTTTCACGATCGGCAGTTTTAAAGGCCTGGATATCTTTCATATTCTCCTGCTCTTCTACCACTCCTTTTTCTAACATCACCCTATCCCGAATCACATCCTGAATGTTTTTCTTCTCTACTTCAAGAACTTTTTCTTTCTCAATTTGAGCAAGCGTCACAATACGTTCTCTCTCGGTAGCTTCCAGCATACGATCTTTTTCAACACGTTCACTTTCTACCGCTTCTGTCCGTTCTTTGTTTTTCGCCGCCACGATGATTTGACGGTTCATGTTTTCTTCAGCTACTTTTACTTTTTCTTCCGTAGCAATTCTGGCTGTTTCAGATTTTAAACGCTCTTCTTCCGCAACTTTACTCACTTCAGCATTTTCACGGGCTTTGATGTTTGCGATTTCACGCTTTTGCGCTTCTTCTTTTTCCGCCAATTGCTTATCTAATTCGAGAATAGCTTCACGCGCTTCCACATCCTGCTTTCTGATGGTTTTTTCTTCGTCGCGCTTAATAAGGTTCGCTTTCATATTCTGAACCGCAGTAAGCTCTGTAATCTTTTTAATCCCTTCTGAATCCAGAATATTGTCTGGTTTTAAATGGGAAATTGGTGTTTGCTCTAAAAAGTCGATCGCACAATCTTCCAGCGTATAGCCATTAAGATCTGTACCAATGATATTCACAATCTCATCCCTAAATTCACGCCTTGCTTCGTATAATTCGATAAAATCGAACTTTTTACCTACAGTTTTTAAAGCTTCAGAAAATTTAGCTTCAAAAAGATCTTCTAAAGTTTCGATTCTTGATGCACGGTCTACTCCAATAGTTTGCGCTACTCTCTTGATGAAAGAAATATCATTATTCACCCTTACAAAAAAGGCTACTTTAATATCTGCACGCATATTGTCTTTACAAATAAGGCCTTCGTGCTCCATTCTTTCGATCTGGATTTTCTTTACAGAAATATCCATAACTTCCACCTTGTGGAAAACAGGCACTACATAAAGTCCTTTATCCGTGGCTACCTTTGTACCGCCAAAACCGGTACGAACAATGGCACGGCCCTGCGGAACTTTTTTGTAAAACATCGCAATGATTGCGAAGTAGACTACGATTAGGAATAACAATCCCCCTAATCCAATTCCGATAATTGGTAAAATTTGATTCATTTTTTAATAAGTTAAGTTAGTCGTTATAAGATTGTACTAAGAAATAATTTTTATCAGCTGATTGCTTGATAATTAAAATTTTGTCCTGATAATTGAGTTGATGTCCATCCAGGGATTTTACGTAAATCGAATGCGAATCGCCATTAGCATAAATCTCGGCATTTCCCATTTTATCTCCTGAAATGGTGGAAAGTAACACCCCCTGCCGGCCAATATAATCGATTGCCTTATCACCATCTTTATTCAGATTTTTAAAGAAACCTTTAAATGGTGTGGTAAAGATCTTGGTTACAAATAAAGAGGTAAAAAAACCGGCAATCATAATCGCAAAACCTAAAAAATGATCATACGTATAGGTTAAGGCGGTTGTTAGTGCCGTGGTAAACCACCAGATGAACACAAAACAGGTAAAGGTGAACATAAACGGAAGGCCAACGAAATTGAAATAAATCAAAAGAATTTGCCACCATTTTAGCGGTTGAATTCGTCTGCCTACCACATCCTCTTTATTCAGTTCGGCATTTGACAAATCCTGGAATTCCATATTCGCACCATCAGTTGCCAGATCGGCATCGACATCTACATCGGCATCGATATCAATATCCATGTCGTACTCAAAGTCGATACCGCTGATCATGGTGAGCAACCAATAAATGATTAATAGAATACAGAGAATGCTTAAGGTAATATTTACCTCAGAAAATAATATGTCTGTTAAACTGGTCAATTTCGTTATTTTTTATCATCATTTAAACCCAACTGGTCTTTAAGCTTGCTAAGGTCGTCTTCGGCTTTAGCTTCTGTAGTACTCGCAGCTTTTTCAAGCTCATCATCAATAGATTTCGAGGCGCCGGCAATATCGCCATAAGCTTCTGCCAGTGCTTCTTCCTGGGCTACTTTTTCTTTCATACGCTCCAGCATAGAAACGGTGCTGCTACTATCTATTTCAGCCATTTGCTTATTAAGGCTCTTAGTGGCATTACTCACTTTTACGCGTGCCTTAAGGGTTCTAAGTTCGTTTTCCCAGTTACTGATATTCGATTTGATGGTTTGAATATTTCGTTCTAACTGTGCTACATTTTCATTGAACTTTTTCGCTTCTTCTTCAGATCGTTCTACATGCTTTTGGGCCTCTTCTTTCTTAACCAAAGCTTCGCGAGCCAAACGATCTGATTCGGTTTTATCCATATCGCCACTTTGTCCTTTTTTAAGGATCAAAATCGCTTTATTATGATAATCCTCTTTTTTATCCAGGTATTCTTCCTGGTCGTTTTTAGCTCTAATCGCTAAGGCTTTTACCTGAGCCAAAGCCTCCAGGTTTTTCTCTAAATCTAATTTAAGGTCCCTAATTCCCTGTTCGGTTAATTTA
Source organism: Zunongwangia profunda SM-A87 (assembly GCF_000023465.1). NCBI lineage: Bacteria > Pseudomonadati > Bacteroidota > Flavobacteriia > Flavobacteriales > Flavobacteriaceae > Zunongwangia > Zunongwangia profunda. The sequence continues at coordinate 2,243,591 of NC_014041.1, read as the reverse complement.
ATGGGATCTTCCATTTTATCGATTGCTGAATTAGCTTCAGCTTCTCCTATCTTAAATAATCGTTTAAAAATGTTCATAACGTTAAGGTTTAATATTTTGAAAATTCTATAATTTTATCTGAATATTCACTCATCAATAAACTAAGTGAGTTTAACGATCCTTCTAACTCATTAAGATCTAAGTTCTCTATTTGAAGGGTATCCCTAAAGATCACTGTTTTGCCAGAATCGTCCAGTACAAAGGCGCCATGAATGATATCTCTGTTTTTTTGCAGCAGACTTCGATAAATTTTTTCTGACTGATTATTAATCCTGAATAAGAACTGCTCCATAATTAAAATAGGCGGTGCCACTCCCAGGATAAGGTTTTTAATTGCAAAATTTTCTTTGCGAATCATTAATATTCCCTCGGCTTCGTTCTCAAAATCAATATTGAAGTTCAGCTCTAAAAGAAAATTTTTTGTGATCTGAAAATGATTTTTCATTTAGACAGTATTTTTTGATTGGTGTTAATTTTATGGTATAATAATACAAAAATCTATTTTGTTTTTAAGGTATTATTAACACAATCACCGTAGTAATTATTGCTGTAATCATTGGTTGTTTAGGTTAAAGTTTAAATTTCTAAGTCAAGCTAATTTTTTTAGCACATTACTGATTTGACTAGTCAAATCGATAAATAACCAAATAAATTAGTAATTATCAAATCTATTAGCTAATATTGTTAGATAAAGATACTACAAAAAATCAATATTGCAAATAATTTTAGCAAAACATGTCTCATTTCGGTAAAAATATTAGGAAGATAAGAAACGTCAAAAAATTAAGTCAGCAGGCATTTGCCGAATTATTCGAGCTAAAACGTGGTACACTAGGAGCTTACGAGGAAGAAAGAAGTGAACCGCGCATTGAAACCATTATTAAAATCGCTAACCATTTTAGCATAACCATCGATGATCTATTAACTCAAGAGCTAACGGTTAATAAACTATTGAAGTTTAAAGACGACCTGGCACTACAGGGAAGCTTTCATAAAGAAAAGTTTGCTGAAATTCCCTGTATCACTCCAAAAACCGAAGCCGATTACATATTATATTATGATAAACCTCATTTTATAGAAGACCTTCCTAAACTCCATTTACCGGTAGATCCTGATAAAGAATATAGAGCCTATTTAATTTCTAATCTGGAAATGACAAATAACGATAAGGCGTATTGTCCAAAAGACGTCGTTATAGGAGAGAAAGTTGATCCTAATGATTTTACCAAAATCGATACGAGCAGCCTGGTAATTGCACTGGTACATGGTAAAGTACTTTTTAGGAAATTTTACTATTCATCTTCAAAAATTATACTTAGAGCAAACAATACTAATATTGAAGATATCGAGATAGAATCTGGTGAAATTAAGGAAATGTGGCACGTTTGCTATACGTTTTTTAGAAGGCTTCCTGAAAATAATACTGTTGAAATTGAGCAAAAATTAAATTTTCTGGAACAGGAATTTATGAAATTAAGGGAAAAGTTTTAAAAACTCAAAACAAATCATTTCAGTCAAATCTCCAAATTATGAAATTCACTATTTTTTTACTCGCTTTTTTAGCTATTTCATATAGTGCTTTGTCTCAAAATAAATCGTTTAGTTATGCTGTGGTCCACAAAGGCGATAAAATTGGAAAGTTAGAAGCAATTAAAAAAGTAAACGGTGGAATTACCGAATATCAAACTGAAACCAATATCCAAACCCGAATTTTGGCCAAAATAGAAGTCAATTATAATTTCAGGGTCGTTTTTAATGGACATGAGCTTAAAAATACTGAAGCTCAAATTTTCTTAAACAGAAAAAACCGTACCAGTACTAAAACTATAAAGACAAATGAACATAACTATAAATTTTATGATTCTGGCAAGCTTGAAAAAACCATAAACTCACCTATTTCCTATACCTGTATCCAGTTAATGTTTGAGGAGCCTACCAACGTAAAGAAAGCCTATAGCGAAGAAACCGGCGAATTTCAGTCATTACGAAAAATAGGTATGCATTCTTATGCTAAAGAAAACGAGAAAGGAAGAGAAAGCTTTTATCATTATAAAAACGGAATATTACAGACTGCAAAAATTGATGCTGGAATTATTGAATTTGAGTTGCAATTACAACCACTATAAATTTTCAAGCATTTCTAAAAGTTTCGTGCAGGTTTTCCAATTTCGGGTGGTACATTCAATCTTCAGTATTTTTTCAGCAACACTGTTATTTATATTTGATTTACTATAACGCTCGGTCGCACAACAAATATACATACAGCTATTTCCTACTGTAAACGCATCGGGCGAGGCATCAAAAGTTTCTAATTTCTGTCGGTTTTCTAAAATAGGATCGGTTTTAAAAAAGCAACAGTGTAAACGCTTAATTTCCTCTTCAGCATAAGGATTGCTATCGATGATTGAACTTAAATTTTCTTTAGAAAGTACGATAGTACTTACCTCAAATCCATAATGATCTGCAATTTTCTGCTGAATAAGATTTTCCAAAACATCGGTATTTTCTTCGGAAGCTTTAAATACAATATTACCACTTTGGATATAAGTATTAACTTCCCCGATATACGAAATTTCACATAGCATCTTCCGAAGATCCGCCATCATTATTTTTTTATGGCCTCCCACATTTATTCCTTTTAAGATGGCAATATAGGTTTTCATAAAATTTAGATTAATTAACACCAAAAGCTAAATCCAGGTGAATTTATAAATAATTAAGAGCCTGGCCATAAAACATCACCTACTTTTGCTAAATTAATTATCATATTCCTATGGAAAAAATTAATGACCCTAAAAAAATTGCTCAGGCACTGCAAGAGCTTTTAGAAAAAAATCATGACGCAGGAGAGGTGTTTAAAAACGGACTTGAAGATACTGAAAGTGATCTTTTAAAGAACTTCCTGCTTACCCAGGCGCAACAACGAGCTAGATTTACAAAAGAACTGGAAAGAGAAATCTACCAGATAGACGAGGTACCCCACAATGCAGGAACCTTTCAGGGAAGTTTGCAACGTACCTGGATGGATCTAAAAACAATTTTTAGTGATAATGGCGATGAAGTAATTTTGGAAGAATGTCTAGAGGGTGAAAAAGAAAGTGCTGAAGAGTATGAGAGGGCAATAAGAAAATATAACTTTAGTGACGATATTCTAAGAGTCTTAAATGGCCAATTAGATGAAATTAAACATACCCTAAAAGCCGTATCTTCATTAAAAGATCTGGAGACCTATTAGTCTCCAGATCCAGTTTTTTTATCTTTTTATAGGCACCATATAAACCGGTACTTCTGTTTTTTCTAAAACTTTTGAAGCCACCGTACCTACCAGTACTTTTTCTAAAGTAGAATGACTATGCGTTCCCATAACAATTAAATCTGCACCCCATTCTTTTGCATATTTAAGTATGCCACGATGGGTTTCCCCTATTTCTAAAGCCGTAGAAACTTTATCATCATTAAATTGCTTCTTCGCACTCTTAAGGTATTCCTGCGCCATTTCCTGTAATTGTGCAGTTACATTTAAATCAACCCCCATATTCTCGTAGCCAGGATAACCAAGAAATTCTGAATAATTGACGCCATAATGAGAGACCTCGGCCAATACATGCAGTAAACAAACCTCTGCATTCATACTTTTAGCCAGCTCATAACCGGCACTAGCTACCACCTCTGAATTTGGGTGATAATCGATGGCAATTAATACTTTTTTCATAATATAAATATTTGGTTAGGGAGCAACGCGCTCTTCTTTTAAATAAGCCCCGGTAGCTACCGAGGGATAAAATACAGAATAAGATTCAATTTTATCATTTATCTTTTTATTAATCATGGTGCGATTAAGTTCAGAGAGTCTCTCACATCCTGCCGCGGCAAAAAGTTCCAGAAAATCATCTAAAGTTTGCTGCTGATAATTTTTAACTCTTTTCCATTTATCCGCTACTACCAAACCATTCATAAGCCTCCTATCATTTGTAGCCACACCGGTAGGACATTTATTGGTATCACAGCGTAGCGCTTGTATGCAACCAAGCGCTAACATCATCCCACGTGCAGAATTACAGATATCTGCGCCAATACATAAGGCCTTAAAAATATCAAATGCTGTAAAAATTTTTGTTGCTGTTACGACTTTAATATCTTTCTTTAAGTCGAAACCATTTAAAGCGTCTACCACAAAAATTAAAGCTTTTTCCCAAGGCATCCCTACGTAATTAGAAAAATCTATTGGTGCAGCACCTGTTCCGCCTTCGGCGCCATCAACCGTAATAAAATCTGGTTTAATTCCGGTTTCCACCATTTTTTCACAAATCTCAAGAAATTCATCTTTAGAGCCAATGCTTAGCTTAAATCCAACCGGTTTACCGTTGGATAGTGCTCTTAGCTGTTCAACAAAGCCTAATAATCCTTCTGCATTATTAAATGCCGTATGCCCCGGGGGAGAAAGGACATCGGTATGCGGTTCTACCCCCCTAATTTTGGCTATTTCATTATTATTTTTTGAAGCCGGTAAAACGCCACCATGACCGGGTTTGGCGCCTTGAGAAATTTTAATTTCTATCATCTTTACTTCCGGCCAATTAGCTTTTTCTTTAAATTGCTCAGGATCAAAATTTCCTTCTTCTGTTCGGCAACCAAAATATCCGGTACCAATTTCCCAAACAAGATCTCCGCCCAATCGGTGGTAATCTGAAATTCCTCCTTCCCCGGTATCATGAAAAAAGTTTCCTTCCTTTGCGCCTTTATTTAAGGCTTCAATAGCATTTTTGCTCAGTGCCCCAAAACTCATTGCTGAAATATTAAATAATGAGGCGGAGTAAGTCTGTTCGCAATCAGGTCCTCCTATATTTACGCGTGGATATTCTTTTTGAACTTTTGTAGGGTAAATACTATGTCGCATCCATTTAAAATTCTCTTCTTCCACATTTAACTGTGTACCGAAAGGGTGCGTTTCTTTTTGAAGTTTGGCACGCTGATAAATATAAGATCGGTGATTACGATCTATAGGTTTACCATCAGTGTCATTTTCGATAAAATATTGATGGATTTCAGGACTTATAAGTTCTAGCATATATCGCATATGCCCCAACAGTGGGAAGTTTCGTAAAATGGTATGCTCTTTTTGAAAAATATCATAGAGCCCTATGGCAAAAAGTACAATCCCGAAAATAGAAAAGCCCCAAACAGGCCAAACGATAGTAAAAATAATTAACCCAACGATTAAGGATACAATTAGAGTAAAGCGAATAGCTTCTCTCATGTCTAGTAAGTTTTTAACATTAGTATGAAATCACTTTATAAAGCTAATTAGCATTTAACTTTTTCTATGCTAAATTCATGTTATAATTTAAACCGGGTTTATCCTACAAAGTTAGAATATAGAAAAGAGACGAGAGAAAAGAGACTTGAAGAAGCAAGAGTAGAAATCAGAACTATAATTTTGAATTTTTTAAGCTGACCGCTTATAGCTGAGGGCTTTTCTGAAATTAGGACGGTTTAATTTAGATTTAGAAAGGTAAAAAAATCTCTTGTCAAAGTGCTGTGGAAATCAAGATTTATCCATTCCGTTACGCTTCAGTCGAAATGAAATTTTTTTAAATTTTATAATAGGATTTTGCCATCCCCGACCTTGCAGAGATCTTTTTTTAGATTCAGTATTGAGTAGTTCGTATTTAGAAAATAGACCTTAAATAATGCAAAAAGAAGCAGACCACAACTTTTGAATTTTGGCCCCCTATTGTCACGCCTGGGCACTTTGATACGATTCATCTGATCATTCAGTAACCTAAAGGCTAAGGGCAGCTGAGTGATTTTCCAAAGAAAAATTAATGGAAGCCATAGTGGTAATTGGAAAAGGTATAAAGTGAAAAATGATAGTTAGAATGTAGGAAAGAGACAAGAAGCAAGATACAGAACTACTAATTTTGAATATTTTTTAAGCTGACCTCTTATACAGAACGGTTTAATTTAAATTTTGAAAAGTTGAAAATACCTTTTATACAGTGATATGAAAATTAAGATTTCTCCATTCCGCTGCGCTTCACGTGCCTGCCGCCGAGGCAGGGTCGAAATGACGATTTTTTTGATTTTATAATTGATTCTAGCTTTAAACTTTTTTTTAAATTCTGAACTTTTTTGACTACAAACTTTTTGAACTTTCAACTTTAAACCTTGAACATTTTAATTACTGTTTTACTACCATTAAACTGGCTTTAGCACCGGTAAGAAGATTCCACTCTTTTGAAACCAGTTGCTGACCATCCTCTCCAAAAACTTTCAGCATAGCTGTATTAGGACCAGATAATCCCTGATTTAATGCTTCAAATTCTATGGTATTAAAACCGCTTTGTAAAGTAACCAATATTGGCTTGTAGGAACCTGTTAATGCTAGGTTATTAAAAATCACCTCTCCGTTTACGGTGATTTTCACCCGATCTCCATCTACAAACTCATGATCCCTACAATATAATTCTACAAATTTACCGTTTGTTTTTACATCACCAAGATATTGATCTTTGGCATATTCACCTTTTGCTTTTTTGTCGGCTTTCCACTCTGCTGCAACACGATCACCTTCGGTCAGGAGTCCGTTTTTATCCTGACGCATATTAATTTTAGGCTCCTCCTTTTTCATAAAAATATCTTCGGTCTCATTATTCACTCTTGGAAGAAAGACAGAATTGCTACCGCTGGTCGCCGGTTTTATGGATCCGCCGGTATTCTTGGTACTCGGGATTTCCTGTGCCTGAATAAAATTAAAGGCTAAAATAAATAATAGTAAACTTATCTTTTTCATTTTTCTGCGGAATTAACTTCAGAATATTAATCAAAAATATAGCCAAAAATAATCTATTTATATTGAATTACAGCTTTTTCGCCAGTCAATACTTATTTCTGAAAAATTCTAAAGGGCTTAAGAATAGAATCCTTTCTGATAGTTTGTATATTTAATGCATCTAACCCCTAAACTTTAAATCGATGCACGTTCATCATTTACTAAATAATAACTCTATTGCCAATAAGTTTATTGCCCAACTTCGGGATGTCAATGTTCAGCAGGATCGTATGCGCTTCCGCAGAAATATAGAGCGCTTAGGAGAAATACTAAGTTATGAACTAAGCAGTAAATTACAATATACTACCAAAGAAATTACTAGCCCATTAGGCACTTCTAAAGTTGAAGTCCCTACTAACGACATTGTAATCTGTTCGATTCTTCGTGCCGGCTTACCCTTACATAACGGAATTCTAAATTATTTTGATGATGCTGAAAATTCATTTATTTCGGCTTATAGACATCATCCTAATGATGATGACGAATTTGAAATAAAAGTAGAATATCTGGCCTCCCCCTCCTTAAACGGAAAAACGCTGATCCTTGCCGATCCCATGCTCGCTACCGGCCGTTCATTCGTGAATGTAATGCAAGCTTTAAAACAAATGGGAACTCCAAAAGAAATTCACTTAGTAGCGATCATTGGTGCTGAGGAAGGACTAAAACTTCTTGATGACGAATTTCCGCAAAATACGCATTTATGGATTGCTGCTATAGACCAGAAGTTAGATTACAGGGGCTACATTGTTCCCGGACTTGGTGATGCCGGTGATCTATGCTTCGGAACAAAAAAACAGCATTGATTTTTTCTAAAATGGATATCCAATCGCGAAATTAAAAATAGGACTGCCAAAATCATATGTCCAGCGTTCTCCTTGCGGTAAAGATGGATCGTGCATTGGTGCCGCAAGATCAAAACGAATCACAAATCCCTGAATGTCCACACGTACACCTACTCCGGTACCAATTCCCAGTTCGTTCATGAAATTAGAACTGAACTTTCCTCCCGGTAAGCTATCTTCTTCAGTAGAAGTCCATACATTACCTGCGTCGGCAAAAACAGCACCGTTCACATAAGGAGGGAAAAGCGGGAAGCGATATTCGATATTGGCTTCCAATCGAATATTCCCGGCACGATCAAAATAATCGGTATTCATCAGACCAGGATCATCCTCTTCTTCCGGTACGTTATCGGGATTATAGGTTCCCGGCCCTAGTTGTCGAATTCTAAATGCTCGTACACTATATGGCCCCCCAGAAAAATATTGCTTGGTAAACGGCATAATCTTCGAATTCCCGTAAGGCATTCCATAGCCGGCAAAAAGCCGGGTAGCCAATTTTTTACCTCCGCCCAGGTTTAAGTGATATCTAAAATCAACATCGGCCTTCGCATATTGCGCATATTCTAAATTAAAAACAGTTTGCGGATCTTCCTCAGAATTACCACTGATCAAATCCAACAAATTTCCGGCAATATCCAAATTAGTATTAACAAAAAACTGATGGGTATCGTTTTGATCCACCATTCCGTTATACGTAAAACTGTATAATGATCCTACAATAAACTGCTGATTAAAACTGCTTTGTAAATAGGAGTTCTTTTTCAAGATATCCTCGAACTCGGGAGTAGTATTGATTAAATCTACATAGGTTATAGCTACAGGATCAAAAGAATGGGTTACATAACGATTAGCATTCCAGATGTAGCCAAAAGTCGCAGAAGCAGATCCCAAAGCAAAAAGCTGACTACGTCTTAAGTAATCGGCATTTAAACTGATTTTTGTTTTTGGTATATCATATTCAAAAAAGTCTTCATTAAACTGCCATGGAAATAATAATCTGGGAAAAATCAGATCACTCCCAAGTCCCAGCTGAATACTGTTTAAACCGGTATTATTACCACTCGCCACCTGAACTTCGTAACCAAGCCTGGCCTGAATATTTAAAATCTCACCTCCTTTAAATAAATTTCTGTTGGTTAAAGAAACGGCTAGACTTGGCCCCGCGAAATTATTAGATTTTGTTACGCCCTGTAACTCGGCCCTGATCGCTCGCTTGTTTAATGGAGATAAATAAATATTAGCCTCTAACGCACCTACACTGTCATTGGCTAAAGTATCAACTTCCTGATAATCGATATTGATAAATTTATAAGCGCCAATAGATCCTAAACGTCTACTGGTCGCCCTGGAAATATCGGGACTGTAATAGTCGCCTTCTTCAATCAAAACAAATGGGTCTAAACGTTTTGGTAAAAAAAATATACTATCCTGCTCCTGAAGAAAATTTTTATTATTAAAACGTACTTTATCTTTCTCTAAAGAATCCCGCTTTATACCGCTATTGGGATAAATATTTACTTTTGAAATTTTATAGGGAATTATAGCTTTATCTGGTACATCTTTTTTTACTTTTAAGTAAAGATCAAAACGTTTATTGTCGTATTGATTAGTATCTGCCTGAAAAAGCAAAAATCCTGAATTAAAATTATAGTAGCCTTTTTCTTTAAGTGCTCTATCTAAGCGTTCCCGCTCATTTTTCATATTAGCCAGATCAAAGCGCATATCTTTAAAGAACTTGCTTTCTTCTACCATGGGTTTTATGTCGTCATAAATAAAGAGACTATCTTCAACCAGCTGATATTTTTCCATTTTATAAGGTGTGGTTACCCCTACATCGTAAGCAGCCGTTGCCGTCTTTTTTTTATCATTAGTGTTTACATCTGCACTCACCCGGCTATAAAAAAAACCTCGATTTTCTAACCTGTTTATGATTAAATCCTGGGTATTGCCAATTTCCACGTCACTTAAATAAACTGGCTCTTCACCTATTTTTTTATTTAAAAATTTGTTGATGAAACCGGGTTTTTCCCGTTGAGCTTTGTAATAAAAATATAAACCGGGATAGGCCCCTAAAAATTTAGAATTTGGTTTAGGAACAAGTACATTCTGAAGTTCTAACTTTATATTATCCAAATCTTCTATAGAAGTGGTATCGGGTATTAACGTAATATCCGCACCCCGATAAAGATATTCGTCTTCAGGAATATATTTATCTACGCTACAGGCATTAATCAAACCTAAAGCACATAAAAATATAATGCTGTAATTTCTTATTTTCATTCTTCCTCTTCTTCTTTTCTGGCTGGTTGGTCTTCTTGCTCTTCAGACTTCAAAAAGTTCTTCCACAGTTCTCGATATTCGTTAAATTCCCTTGTAAATATAAGTGCAATACCACTAACGATAAGTTGACCGTCGATAACATTTTCAAATTGATTTCTTCGGAATCCCCTAAGCCTAAATCTTCCGTCTTCTGTAAGCAGATATTCTAAACTCACATTACCAATCAACGGATTGGTTTCCTGCCTTCCGCTATTACTGCCTTCAATATTTACCTGACTTCCTACGCTAACGATCAATCGATCATCAAAAAGTTTCTTTTGGGCGCTCACATTAAGATCTGTTCGCTGTTGCGGGCCATTATCGCCCTGGTAATCGGTATAACTATCTACTCCAAAATTAAGTGAGACACCTGTATCCCCCAGCAATTTTTCAGAAAACATGTTTAACTGATCTGATAGCGCCTGACTAATGTTTTCCCGTGCAATAGCCATCGTCCCGCCATTACTACCATCAGTACCTGCATCTGGATAAAACCTGTTTAGCACCAGTAAACTGAATACCTGTTTATTTAATTGATTTTCCTGACTGTTTAATTGCTGTACCCTGCCGTAAACCTGGCCTCCAATAGCTCCTTGTGAATCTTTTGGCATATCTAAGCCAAAACTTAGTTGAGGTTGCATTAATTCTCCATCTACGTTTAGGTACACCATAAATGGTAATTCCTGTCTATACCTGTCCCGATCATTATCGCTACGACCGGAAACACCGGCAGCCATAAGGGCATAAGCTGAAGTTTCTACTTTATAAATCGCCCTTACATCTAAAGTAGCATCAAAAGGGTCTCCACTCCAACTTACCGAGCTACCATCGGCAATTTCAAATCTACGGCTTACCAAGTTATAAAGACTCATTTCATAATGACCATCGGTAATAGTATATTTTCCGCTAAGTGTTGTTCGACCATTTGGAGAAATACCAAAACGTAAATCTCCATTTCCCTGAATTTGAAGATTATCGTTTGTTTGTTCGTTTAGAATGACATTTATAATCGCTTCCTCACTAATTTGCAATTCAGCATTGATATCATAACCACTAAAAACGTAAGATTGCTCTTCGGTTTGGGTAAGAATATTATCTGGGGCTTCTTTATTTACAAAAACTACGATCCCTTCTCTTTCCTGCATTTGCAGTTCGGTTTCAGGAACTACATAAGTTACATCGGTATTTTCACCCACTTCAAGTTTAAGCTTTAGTTTGGGTAAGTTGAGGTCGCCTTTTAAAGTTGCCTGTGCATCAAAACTCGCTGTTCCATAAAACAGGTCGTTATCCTCTTCGGTAGAGTTAAGGACATTAAAGTCGTTTGCTTCAAAACTAAGATCGAAGGTTGGATTAATAAAACTCTCGGTACCTAACTCGCCATCAACCACAAAAGAATTGCCTTTGGTATCGCCTATCTTGAAATTATTAAAATAAACGCCATTATTATCCAAATCTAGGGTTTCATTTTTAAAAACAAAGGGGGCATTAAGCATCGAAACCGTAAATTGAGCATCATTGAAATTTAGTTTCCCGGAATATTCAGGATTTGCAACCGTACCATTTAGTTTTATATTTCCATTAAAAGAACCTTTACCCTCTTCTAATGCACCAAATGAAAAACCTGTTACCGCTGCCATTTCTACTTTATTAAGATCAAGGTTCATATCCAGATTTGCGGTAGAATCTGCCGCTTTATAATTACCTGTCAAGTCCATATCTACCGCCCCCTCTTTCATTGCCATTTCAAAACGGTATTTTTCAGATCCTTTTGCAATTCCGCGTAGTGATAATTTTCCAAGATCTACACCCATCGATTCCAGCTGTTCAATATTTAAATCGGCCAAAATACCCGTTTTACCAAAAGGCTCTACCAGCGCAAAACGGCCATTCATATTTCCTTTTGCCAATTTTACTTCTGGATTAAGGAAGTTTAAAAAGGCAGCCAATTTAAAGTTATCAAAAAGCAAGGTGATATTGTCTAAATTTCGCTCATTTTGCTGATTTACCAGTTCCATAGATTGGTTTTCCCTCGAAATCCTGAAATTTTCGAACTCAATGGATTTACCGTCATATAAAAGCACATTACTTTCGTTTACCTGCCACAAATTTTTATTCAGGATTAGTTTTTTATTACTAATCTCGTATCTAAATGTATCGTCGTTTTTTGACAATTTTGAAGATACATTGACCAGGGTATCCTCGTCGTACACCGAATTAAAGTTTAAATTGAGTATACGGTTGGCAAGGTTAGCTTTTAACTGCGTTTTCTTTAATTCCAACGGGCCTGCACTAATCGAATTAAAACCAAAGCTAAAGTCAAGATCCTTACGGTCTGATTGTACAGTAATTCCCAGACTATCGATTGCTGCACCATAATAGTGGGCAAATGGTACCTTAACATCTGCATTTAATTTATGCTGTTTTTCGTTAAAATCTACATCGATCTTAACGGTATCCAATTCCTCTAAATTTACCAGTAGAACTTCGTTAAGGATTGGTGCCTGACTTATAGTTCCTTTTAAATACAAATTTACCGGATTATCGACCGTATCGGTTAAGTCGTCTTCGGTAAGATAATTTTGATAATGTCTTTGTAATGCCTGACTAAATTCTACCGGACTTGCATTAGATTGCAGGTTTAGATTCAGCATTTTATTTTTCACCTTTACAGAAGTCGTATCTGGAGTCACAAAAGCTGATGCATTCAGGTTTCCTAATAAATAGGTTTGGTTATCATAAACCGCCACACCTTCTTTAATCTCGGCAGAAGCTTTATACGTTTCGCTATTTCCTTTAAAATTGCCACGCATTTTAAATCCGGTTCGTATATTCCTGTTTACAATCCCCAGTGCGGCCAGATCTGCCCCAGCAAGATCCAGATTTACAGTAACCTCTGGCGAAACTGAATCTAAAACCACATTTGCTAATAAATCAGCATCCAGATTATCATCCCTGTAACTGCTTTTCACATCACCACTACCATCGTTAATATCACCGGTAATTTTCAAATCTGTTATGGGATAATCATTGTAGCTAAAATGACTAATATTGGTTTCTAGTTGTGCATCTAGCGTATTCATTGTATTACCACTTCCCTTTGCCTTTAAGTTAAGGCTTAATTTGCCTAAAGCAGGATTTTGTAATAATTCTCCCAGGCTTAGACTATCTACTTTTACATCTGCCTGGAAAGCGATTTCCTGAGTATTTTGAAAATTCCCTTTGGCCATAATGTCGCCAAGGCTTGATTTTAAAGTGGCATCTGCTTTAAGATCACTTGGGGTTCCCGCCAGGTTCCCTGATAAAGCAAGGGTTTTAGGTAAATAAATTCCCATCTGATTTTCGTCAACAAAATAATTAAGATCAGATTTTGTAGAATTAAGTCTAAAACGCGGAATATTAAAATAAATATGATCGGGATCTGTCGCATTTCGAATTTGACCGTTCAAGGCTACATTTGTTTGACTCCCCCAGGAAATATTTGCTGAAGGGATACGAATATCTGAAAGTTCTCCTTTTGCACTTAAACTTCCGGTAAGCAATTTACGGCTTAATGCCTTTAAATATTGATTTTGTTGAAGCGAGGGCTGAAACCTGAAAACTTCATTAATATCTAGCTGAATTTCAGAAAGGCTGGCCTCTAAACTCGTCTTTTCAGGTTCTTCTATAAAACGTTCTAAGGAAGCATAGTTTAATTTTAAAGCTCCCTGAAGCTGATTGTTATTTAGAGCGAAAATGAGATTTTTCACATTTAAAGCAGAATTATCCAACGTAATTTCCGTGGAAAATTCGCGAAGATCCAATCCTGAGGCTTCCTGAAAACTAACCTGATTAATATCGGCATTCAGCTTGTGATCGGCTAGGGCTATATTTCCTGTTTTAAGTCGAAGATTTCTAAACTTTAAAGCGTTTGGGTTAAATTGACGTTGTTCTATTTTAGCACTATCTACAATGTAAGCAATATTATTCTGCGCTAAATCGATACGTTTAACGTTAATTTTCCAGGCCGGCCAAACAAAACCTGTAGTATCATTTTTAATCGAATCCTGAGGCTGCGATTGCGCCGTTTTGGTTTGCATTCTTAATAAGACATTCGATCTTTTTAAACTTATATTATTAAATTGAATTTCGTAATTGCCAAGATCCATTTTGGGCATTTCTGCGATAAATTCAGGAATATGGACATCGGCCAGTATTCCGCCTGGCTCAGACTGGTATTTGGCATTTACATTATTTAAATTTAAACGATCTACCACCACCAAAGGCATAGGAGTTTCTGTATCTTCACCTGGCGGTAAGGTTTTTAGTTGCCGGTAAACGATCATGGTATTGCTTAGGGAGGCATCTGCGACCTCAAATTGCATATTTTTAAGGTCTGTTTTTCGCATAGCCACATCGAGTTCTCCCAGTTTTAACTGTGCTTCCATTCCGGCTACCTGATCGTTATAATTCAGGATAATATTTTGAAGGTTCACATCCCCAATACTAATATCCATTGAAGAAGAGGTGGTATCCTGCACTTTTGTTTGCTGGGTATTTGTAGTGTCCGAAGCGGCGAAAGCATCAACTAAAAACTGAAAATTATAACCCGAAATAGAATCTTCACGGTAGATATTAGCTTTAAGCCCTTTAAGATCCAGATCATTTACTCCAAAACCACTACCTTTAATAATGGGCCAAATGGGAATATTTGCCTCCAGATTGTGAGCATAAACCAAGGTATCCCCTTTTTTATCTTCCAAATAAAGTCCTTCTAAACTTATAGCTCCGCCAAAAGTGATAAATAAGCGATCGATTTCGACTTCCGTATTGGTTTTGTTTTGTATGGTAGAGACTACTTTATTTACAATAATGTTTTGTCCCCACGGACTTCTGATAAAAAGGATAAGTAATACGAAGAAAATAAGGATACCGGCTAAGATCCTTAGCGTAATCCTCAAAGCTTTTCTAAGTTTTGGATGCTTCTTACTCAAATTTATGGTATGTCTTAATTATTGGCGAAAAATGCGTCTGCAATTAACTACTAAGAAGGCATATTTTAATCGATATTCTTATAATCTTCTGTTAAAATTAAAATAACCCCATCTGTGGAACAAATTCTACACAAGTTTAGAAATTTTCATCACTTTATTTTTTATGGATAGACAATTTATAAAAATAAAAATTTTCTATAAACAACAGTAAGAGCCTAATAAACAAAGGACTTACAGACTAATTAAACTATAGGAACAAAAATTTGGGCAAGTTTTTGAAGGCTCAGAAAGCTAAATGTGAAAAAAGTTTAATAACGCGTTAAATATGCTTAAAACTAAATTATCTAATAAAATTCTGCGTTGTTTTAGGCCATTGTTTGACGGAAACGTTGGGCGTTTTATTAAACTATTAACTACTTAAATAATGATAAAAATGAGAAGAAGTTT
Organism: Zunongwangia profunda SM-A87; assembly: GCF_000023465.1. Taxonomy (NCBI): domain Bacteria; kingdom Pseudomonadati; phylum Bacteroidota; class Flavobacteriia; order Flavobacteriales; family Flavobacteriaceae; genus Zunongwangia; species Zunongwangia profunda. The sequence continues at coordinate 2,228,142 of NC_014041.1, read as the reverse complement.
AGCTGTAACAGTTTTTTCAACGGCCCTATTGGCCTCATGTGTTTCTAAAAAGAAATATGTAGCATTAGAGGGTGAGCTTGACAATACCAAAAGTACCCTTCAAAAAACCAGAGTAGAAAAAGAAGAAATTGAAGAAAAATATGCTGCCATCGAAGCACGAGTTGCAGATTACAATGCGAAAATTAACTCGCTTAGATCATCTAACGATGAAAAATTAGAAATGAATGATGTAACTGCTATGTCTAATAAGACGAAAGATCGCATGAGAAAAACCATTGCTAAAATGGATGCATCTGAGCTTGAAGGGGTAGAAACATTAGAGGATTCTATTAACGCGGCCATTTCTTATAATCTTAAAAATGAGATTACGGAAGGTAAGGACGGTGACGATGTAGATATCACCGTAGATAAAACAGTAGTGATGATTAATGTATCAGATAAATTATTATTTAGAAGCGGTAGCTACAGGTTATCGAATGATGCACAACCACTACTTAAAAAGCTTGCTGAAGTAATTAATAGCGAACCCTCTATGGAGGTTATGGTAGAAGGTCATACCGATAATCGTACAATGGTTGAAGATTCATGGTTAGAAGATAACTGGGACCTTAGTGTACGAAGAGCAACGGCCGTTGTTAGACAATTACAGGATAAGTATGATGTAGACGGAGCTAAACTTATCGCTGCCGGTAGAAGTAGCTATTCCCCATTAGTTGAAAACACTTCTAAAGACAATATGGCCAAGAATAGAAGAACAAGAATTGTTGTTATACCTAATCTTGATAAATTCTTTGCAATGTTAGATTCTGAAGGAGAAATATAATCTGACAAATTGCAAAAGGCTTTTATTGAAGTCCATAAATAAAAAGTTTATTTTGTTTAAAAAAGGCGAAACCATATGGTTTCGCCTTTTTTACATTTGATGAATATAAATTCATACCTAATGTTATCGATTTTCAGCAATGGTTTTCAGGCTTTTAAAAAGATTTCTTGCGATTTCTTCCTGACCTACTTTAGAATTTAAATTTTCATTATTCGCAAGATCTCCCACTTCTAGCAATACGGAAGGTTTTGTGCCTTGTAAGATTATAAATTTTGCTTCATTAATTTTTGAAGCCTTATTCTGAAAAATGGCAACCAAATCTGCAGCAATTTCTTTAGATTCTGCCGCACTACTGCTCTCTGGATTGTAAAATCCCTGAACTCCATGTTTATCTCCGGCACTCAGGTGCAAACTTAGCAAAAGGTCTGCATCACTGGTCTTCGCAATTTCTAAGCGCTGGTTTAGATCTATAAATTCATCTTTATCTCTAAGTAGTCGAATTTCTACCTTGCGATCACTTAATTTTTCTAAGGCCAAAGCTAATTTTAAATTGATATCTTTTTCTAGAATTCCGTGCCGAAGATTTCCCGGGTCTATCCCGCCATGCCCGGCGTCTAAAAGCACCACAAATTTAGGATTACTCTTTTCTGCGGCAAAAGAGCTGAAAACTAATACTGCAGCAAATAAAATTAATGCTGAAAATAGATTTAATAATAATTTCGTTTTTGATGGGTGATGTTTGTAAATCATGGTAATTCGTTTTTTGGTATTGATAAAACTAAATGAACTGGCCAGACTAGTTCGTTTCGACCGGCAAAAATTAAATATCGTTGATGCATAATCGCTTCTTTCAAAGCCTTGTTTTAAAACTGCTTTGTCTGCTAAAAACTCATGATTTTGAATAATTTCTTTCTTTAAAAACCATAATGCAGGATTAAACCAGAAGAAACATAGCAAAATTTTAACAATTATCAGATCTACGGAATGAAGCTGATCTGCATGGGCCTTCTCGTGGGTTAAAATGTATTCTAGGGTTATTTCATTTTTTTCATCCTCAATAAAAATATAGTTGAAAAAGCTAAAAGATTCGTCATTAACCCTGGAAATGAGAACGCTGTATTTCCCTTGTTTTTCGAAATCTGAAACTTTTACTTTTCTATAAATAAGCGATAAATTCCAGGTAAAGCGTAAGATGAAAATAGTGGTAATTAGACCGAAAATGATCGATAAGATGTTTAATGAATTCGGTTTATTTTCTTCGGAAGGAATTAAAGTTTTTTCGCTACCTAAATCATTTGATGCTGCACTTTTCCATTCTCCTGAATGTTCTGAGAATATTTCTTCAGCATTAAAATCAAAATTTATGGGTGGTAGATTACTTTCAAATAAGTTTGAGATAGGCAGTAAAGGAGCGCTTAAGCCTCCCACCAAAATAAGCAGTAAAAAGAATCTGCTAAATTGATGATTTTTAGTTTTAACAAAAGCTAGATAAATGAAGTAGCACAAGCTTAAACTAAGAATACTTATTATTGAATATGTGATCATTTACTGCTGCTTTTTATCTTTTATTTTTTCCTGAAGAATACTTTCTAACTCTCTAAGTTCTTCTAAGCTTAAATCTGAATTCTTTGTAAAAAACGAAGCGAATTGAGAACTCGAATTATTGAAAAATCCAGAAACAATCTCTTTAAAATGATTTTTAAAGTATTCGGTTTTGGTGATTTTGGGATAATATTGTTTATCACGCCCATATTTTTCAAAACCTATGTATCCTTTCTTAACCATCCTCGAGATCAATGTTGAAATCGTAGTGTAAGCTGGTGCCGGATCTGGAAATTGATCTACAATATCTTTAAGAAATCCCTTCTCAATAGCCCAAAGGTATTTCATGATCTGTAATTCAGATTTAGAGAATTGTTTCATTGCTACATTAGTAGTTTATATACTACAAATGTAGTAATAAAATTTAATAATTAGTTAGTTCTCGAAAATATTCGTCATTGAATCATTTTAATTACTCAAATTTTAGGTTTAACCCAATAATTTTACAAACCCAACGTTATAGAAATTCATCCATCATCCCTTCCATGATTATTATACCAAAGTATACAAAGCTTCTTAAGATTTATAGCTCCAGAGATTTTGAAAATATCTAATCCAGATGTAGAATTTTGAAGAAAAAACTATAAAAAGATTAAAATGAAGTATGTTTTCTGGTTATTGATTATTTGCAGTAGTACGATTAATGCGCAAAAAATAAGCGGATATGTTTATAATAGCGAGGGAATCGTTCCTAATTTTAAAGTAGAAAATAAATCGAAAGGTTTTTTTGTGGAAACAAACCAGGATGGTAAGTTTTCAATTTCTGCTGTTATAGGCGACAGCATTCGTTTTTCCTCTATCGCTTACGAAGCTTACAGTTTTATAGTAGAACAAAAGCATTTTGAAGAAACCGTAGTGGTCGAATTAAAAACAAATAGTCTGGAAGAAGTAAAACTTACTGGCGGTAAAATTTTTAAGACCCCGGTAGCGCAATTGGATGATCAATTACTTAAAGGGATACAAAATGATATTACTAAAAACCCGATTTCATACAGACCAAGCAATGGCAACTTACTTGAAGTACCGCGTTATCTCGCCGGACTTTTATTCCCAAAGAAAAAGAAAGCGCAAATAACTACTAAAGCAACCTACCCATTAAGATTTGAAGATTTTGAAGCCATTTTTAAAAACGACGAGCTTTTCAATACAGAATTCTTAACGAATGAACTTTTGATTCCAAAAAAATACCATAACATGTTTTTTAATTATTTGCAGACGAAAAATTATACTTCAGCACTTTTGGAAGAAAATCAAACTTTAGACTTTATTGAAAGATTAAAGGAATCTGCCAGAGAATACCGGGAAGAAGTACTTTCTAAGCAATAGTTAACAGCTTTAATCAAGAGCATTAAAAAATAAAAATCCCTCGTTTTGCGAGGGATTTTATTGATTTTATATAAAACTGACTAAAATTCTTTATTAATCGCCATTCTTAATTTTCTGGAATAATCTTCTTCTAACCAGTCGCGGTAATTCTTAGTACTTTTAGAAATACAATACGAATATTGCTTAATTCTGGAAGAAATATCATCCTTTAATTCTTTTGCTAAAATCCGGGCGTCGAACACATCCTCACTATTCTCCACACACATTTTCACATGTTGTTCCATAGACCATTCCAATACCGCCTTCGATTTAAGTCCGCGTTTTATAACATCGTCATAGGCCGCTTCAACATCAAAATCTACACTATCAGAATTTGCGAATTGCTGGCGTAGTTCCGGTGGCATTTCATACTTAAACTCACGCTCAATTTCCTCATCACTCAATAGATTTTCAAAATAGAAATCTGGCGAACGGAAAATCTGTTTCCAGTCTACCGGTGCGCTCCAGTGTCCAAAACGTGCCATATTATTACCAAGATCGATCACGTTAAACTCCTTTTTAGCTGGTAAAACACGTGATCCACGACCAATCATCTGGAAATACAGCGTTAGGGATTTTGTCGCGCGATTAAGAATAATGGTATCTACCGTTGGCTCATCAAAACCGGTCGTTAAGATACTTACCGAAGTTACAATAGCATCTGGCGTATGTTTAAACCACTTTAAAATCTCTTTACGGTCTTGTTTGCTGGTGGTATTATCAAGATGTCGAATATTATACCCTGCCTGTTTAAAGGTATAATAAACTTCTACTGAAGTATTAATACCATTATTAAAGATAAGAGTTTTCTTTCCTTTAGAGCGCTCTAAATAAGCATTTAAAAGCTTCTCCTGCATAGACATATTCGTGTACAACTCTTCCGAAGATTTTACGGTATAATCTCCGTTCATACCCACTTTTAAAGCTGATAGTCCTACATTATAGCTGTAAATATTTGCACGCGCTAAAAAGCCTTTCTCTATTAACGAAGAAATAGAATCACCAACGATCAATTCGCGGTAATTATCCTTCATTGGTAATTTAATATTGGAACTAAGCGGAGTTGCCGTTACACCAAGGATAAAACACTTTTCAAAAAACTTAAATAGTTTTCTAAAACTGTTGTAATGTGCCTCATCGATAATTACCATCCCAATATCTTCAAGATCTAGTTTATCATCATGAAGACGGTTATTTAAAGTCTCTACCATTGCTACAAAACACATGTAGTCATGTTGATCTGGTAGTTCTTTTACTTTACTATTTATAATTTTATTCTTAACCCCAAAATCGGTAAGCATTTTATTGGTTTGCTTACAAAGCTCGATCCGGTGTGTTAGGATAAGCACTTTCTTTTCGGTACGCTGAATATATTCCCTTACGATTTCAGAAAAGATTACCGTTTTCCCTCCACCAGTAGGTAACTGATATAAAAGATTATAGTGCTCTGGATGTTCATCTATAACACTAAAAATCTTATCTATATCATTCTGCTGGTAGCCATAAAGTTGCTTATCTACCTTCTTCTCGCTAATTCCTAAATCTGAAACTTCCATATACCCTGTTTTAATCTGCAATTTTGCAAAAATAGCGCATTTTTCAGGTTTATAGAAATTATATGCCCAGAAATCGAGATTTGGTGCATAATTCTTTAATCTTCAAACAAATCTGAAGAAAGATAACGGTCGCCGCGATCGCAAATAATGCTTACAATCACTCCTTCTTCTAAAGAATTACATAATTTTATTGCGGCGGCTGTGGCCCCCCCACTACTCATTCCGGCAAAAATCCCTTCTTCTTTTGCCAGGCGTTTAGTCATTTCCCGGGCTTCGGTTTCACTAACCTCGATCACCTGATCTACTTTAGATTCATCAAATATTTTGGGAAGATAGGCTTTGGGCCATTTTCTGATTCCTGGAATACTGGAATTATCCGTAGGTTGCACCCCAACAATCTGAATATTTTTATTTTGCTCTTTTAAATATGTTGAAGTTCCCATAATAGTGCCTGTAGTTCCCATGCTCGAAACAAAATGAGTCACTTTATGATTGGTATCTTTCCAAATTTCTGGACCTGTAGTTTTGTAATGCGCTTTCCAGTTATCCTCATTACTAAACTGGTTAAACATAAAATAGCCTTCGTTTTCAACTTTAGCTTCGGCATAATCCCTACTACCTTCAATACCATCCTTAGCACTGGTTAAAGTTACTTTTGCTCCATATGCCCGCATGGTTTGCACCCGTTCTTTGGTGGCGTTTTCTGGCATCACCAATTCGATATCTAGTTTAAACATCGAAGCAATCATTGCCAAAGCAATTCCTGTATTCCCGCTGGTTGCTTCAATCAATTTAGTATTTTCGTTAATTTCTCCTCGATCCAGTGCACTTTTGATCATATTATAAGCTGCACGATCCTTTACACTACCGCCCGGATTTTGTCCTTCTAGCTTAAAATATAATTTTACTTTCGGATTTTCAACCAGCGTTCTGGCTTCGACTAAAGGTGTATTTCCTATTAATCTAAATATTGATTTACTCATGTTGAGCTGTATTTTTAATATTAATTTGCGGTGTATGGGAAACCATGGAATTTGCAGGAACAGATTTGGTTAACCAAACATTCCCACCTATAACGCTATTCGCACCAATTACCGTTTCACCACCAAGAATAGTGGCGTTGGCATATATGGTCACATTATCTTCTATGGTTGGATGACGTTTTAATTTGCGTAGATTTCGATCTACATATAAAGCTCCCAGGGTTACTCCCTGATAAATTTTTACATTGTCTTTAATAATCGCAGTTTCCCCAATGACTACTCCGGTTGCATGGTCGATAAAAAAGGGCACGCCAATTTTGGCCCCGGGATTAATATCCGTTCCTGTTAAGTTATGCGCACACTCGGTCATTAATCTCGGTACCAGCGGTAACCCAAACTGGTAAAACTCGTGACTTAACCTATAAATGGCGATGGCAAAAAAACCGGGATAAGAGAGACAAACTTCTTCAACCGAATTTGCAGCAGGATCATTTTCCGCAATGGCACGTGCATCTGCATTTAATTTTTGAAGAATTTCCGGGAGTTTTTCTATATACTCTTCCCAAATATTTCTACAAGGCGTATTAGGTTTCCAACAAACAAGATCTGCAAGTGTTTCAAATTCCTGTCCTAATTTCTTAATGTTTTCCTCTACTTCAGTATCTTCATCAAATAAAGTGTAGAACAAATGTTTGGTAAAAGCTTCTGTTCTTTCTTTAATTTCAAACTTAAGATTCGGTAATTTTTTATTGTTTTTTATCTCTTTAATTACAGTATCCAGATTCATTTTTGTCTCACAATTTTACTTCAAAAATAAGGATTAAGATTGCAATAGTCGAGCGAATATCTTAAAGCTTTCAGTATTCCCTATCGGAATTGTTGGTTTAAGCTTATATATTAAAAATAACATAAAGAGCTAAATGGTTATATTTATAAAAATTAATTCATCAAAAACCTCAAATAATTAGCTTAGTAAAATGATTAAAAAACACATCGCTTTTTTCTGGATAGTCTCCTTGATCACTAGCTTATCGCTGGCGCAGGAAAAAGTAAAACCGATTTTTAAAGACGGAGAAGCCCAAATCGTACCAGAATTTGAAGATGGTTCTAAATGGATTCGACATGACCTTTGGGTGGAAACAGAATTTGATACCGATGGCGATGGAAAACCAGACCGTATGCACGTAGATGTAACTCGTCCAATGCAAACCGAAACTGAAGGCTTAAAACTTCCTATTATTTATGAATCAAGCCCATACTATGCCGGTACAGCAGGTTTTGCTGAAGGTATTTTTTGGGATGTAAACCATGAACTTGGGGAAGCTCCAAAAGAACGGGTACACCCTGAAGTGGTAAGACGTGGCGAACGCCCAATCATCTCGAATTCGCAAATCGAAACCTGGGTACCACGTGGCTATATCGTGGTGCATTCGTCTTCTCCAGGTACCGGACCTTCTGATGGTTCGCCTACTGTTGGGGGGATAACGAATCCCTGGCCCCAAAAGCAGTAATCGATTGGTTAAATGGCCGCGCAAAAGGCTATACCGAGCGTACCGGAAATGAAGAAGTAAAAGCTTACTGGTCTACCGGTAAAGTTGGAATGACCGGCACTTCTTATAACGGAACCATCCCACTTGCTGCCGCTACAACCGGAGTTGAAGGATTAGAAGCTATAATTCCTGTGGCACCTAATACTTCCTATTATCATTATTATCGCTCTAACGGCCTTGTACGGTCTCCCGGCGGCTATCTTGGTGAAGACATCGATGTACTTTATGATTTTATTCATAGTGGTGATGAATCAAAAAGAGCCTACAGCAACAAAACTGTTCGTGATATCGAAATGAGAAATAACCTGGATAGAATTACCGGTGATTATAACGATTTTTGGGCTGGTCGTGATTATTTAAATGATATGAAACCCATGAAAGCGGCTTTGCTCATGTCTCACGGATTTAATGATTGGAATGTAATGCCAGAACATAGCTACCGTATCTATAAAAAAGCAGAAGAAATGGGCCTTCCTACCCAAATCTATTACCATCAAAACGGTCACGGCGGGCCACCACCTCTAAGTATGATGAATCGTTGGTTTACACATTTTTTATTTGGTATCGACAATGGGGTTGAAGGCGATCCCAAAGCATGGATTGTTAGGGAAAATGATGATCGTCTGGAACCCACCCCTTATGCTAACTATCCTAATCCAGAAGCTAAAAATGTTACTTTGTACTTAAGCAAAGGGGCTCCTAAAACCGGCGGACTTAGCTTCGAAAAACAAAATAATCAAGGCAAAGAAACACTAATTGATAATTATTCATTTAGTGGTGAAACGCTGGCACAGGCTGAATATACAGATCACCGTTTACTTTTTGTGACGCCTCCTTTAAAAGAAAATATTCATCTTTCAGGAATTTCAACAATAAAAATAAAACTAGCGAGCAGCAAACCAGCAGCAAACCTTTCGGTTTGGATGGTTTCTTTACCATGGACAGAAGGTCGAAATTCAAAGATCACAGACAATATTATTACCAGAGGCTGGGCAGATCCTCAAAATTATAAATCGATTACAGAAAGTGAGTCTTTAAAACCGGGGAAATTTTACGAAATGAGTTTCGACTTAATTCCAGATGATCAAATCATTCCAAAAGGACAGCAAATTGGGCTAATGATTTTTTCTAGTGACAAGGACTACACATTGCATCCGGAACCGGGAACAGAACTTACAATAGACTTGGATGAAACCTCGGTAAGTATTCCTGTTGTTGGTGGTGAAGCAGCTTTAAAGACTGCTTTAGAATAATCTATATTCATAGTATACAGTATACAAAATGACCGGAAAGATTCCGGCTATTTTTTTGAGCAGTACTTAACGTGTATCCAAAAAAATGTTTTAACCAGAACAGTTAGCCTTTGCTTATTTTATTATCTTAGATAGGTCAATATAATCATACTTATGAAAATCATCCATCTTTTATTTATAGCTTTTCTGGCTATTCCACTCACCGCACAAAATAATAACGAAAAAGAAATCAGCACTGACGTTAGTGGAGTAACCGTATTCCTGGAAGGCGCCCAGGTGGTACGACATAAAAATGTGACTGTTAATAGTGGAATTTCTATTCTAAAATTTACCAATCTCTCCCCCTTTATTGATGCTAAAAGCGTTCAGGTTAAGGCTGAAGGAAACATCACTGTACTTTCTGTAAATCATCAACAAAACTTTTTGAACGAATTAAAGAAATCTACAGAATTACAAAATATGGAAAACAAGATCACTGATATAAACCGGCAATTGGAAATGGAGAATACCTATTTGTCCATTATTCGCGAACAAATCGCTTTTCTTCAGGACAACCGTGATATTGGAGGTAAAAGTGAACAGGTTAATATTTCTAATTTGCAACAGGCATCTGAATTCTACGGAAAAAAATTAACCGAGCTTAAATTGAATGAAATTGAACGCGTTAGAACTATTGAAAAATTGGTTAAAGAAAAGACCAGGATTGAAAATCAAATAAATACAATTAGTAGTAAAAAAGAATATCCCAACGGTGAAATTTTGGTAAAAATCGATACAAAACAAAATACCTCTTTCCCTATAGAACTTAGTTATCTGGTGGGAAATGCAGGTTGGTTTCCGTCTTACGACATCAGAGCTAAAAACATAAACGAACCTATCAATCTGGTTTATAAAGCCAATGTAAAACAGGATACAAAAGTGGATTGGAAAAATGTAAAACTTAAATTTTCTTCGGCCAATCCTAATACTTCAGGAATGGCTCCAAAATTAAAAACCTATTATATAGATTATAACACGCTACCTCCTGTTTATAACCTCTCAAACAATATAGTTAGTGGTAAAGTTGTAGATAGAGATGAAACTCCTATACCTGGTGTAAATGTTATGGTTAAAGGAACTACCATTGGCACCGTAACCGATTTTGATGGTTACTACTCTATAACTATACCTAATGAGGAAAGCAGATTAAGTTTTACATTTGTTGGTTTCGAAACTCAGGAGATTCCAGCAAATAGCCATACGATAAATGTGGTATTACATGAAGATGTAAACTCGTTGGATGAAGTGGTTGTAGTAGGATACGGAGCTAACAATGAAAATGTAAGTCGAGCTTTGGCAGGAAAAGTTGCTGGCGTTTCTATAGGTTCCAGGAAGAAAAACGAAAGTATTCCTGTTCCTAATGTTCAAAAAGAAAATCAAACCACGGTAGATTTTGAAATTGAAATACCCTATACCGTAAATTCAGACAACAAAAATTATGTGGTTGAAATGACAAATTACGATTTACCGGCACAATACCAGTATTACGCAGTTCCTAAAATTCAAAAAGATGCCTTCTTAATTGCACATATTAATAACTGGGAACAATATAATCTTCTGGAAGGTGAAGCCAATATTTTTTTTGAAGGCACCTACATCGGGAAATCTTTAATGGATGTAAGATATATTACCGATACGCTAAAAGTTTCTTTAGGTATTGATAAAAAAGTATCTGTAAACCGCCAAAAAATCAAGGACTTTACCGAAAAACAATTTATTGGGAATAAAAAAATAGAAATTAGAGAATGGGAGATTTCAGTAAAAAATAATAAGACAGAATCCATAAACATGATCGTACTAGATCAGGTTCCCGTGGCAACTTCAGAGGATATTTCTATCTCGACTGAAAACCTTTCGAACGGAAATCTTAATGAAGAAAATGGTGAAGTGCAATGGAATTTTAGTCTGGAGCCTAAACAGGAAATTAAATTCAATTTAAAATATACTGCAAAATATGCTAAAGGTAAAACCCTTATTCTAGAATGATTTTAAAAGCCTCTTTGACACCTCCTTGTTCCAATTAGGTGATCTCTTAAACCTGGCAATGCATCAGATCAAATAGCAATTACCAAAATAAAGAGAATAACCGTCTCATATAGATAAAGAATCCAGCATGATAAGCATGTAGAATTCAAATCATGAAAGTATAGAAACTGGTATCGCTATTGAATAAAAACAGACTATTTTCGTGTTAAAATTAACCACATGCTTCCTACATCAGCAGATTTTAAATTAGCGAGTAGAAAACGTCGATTTGCAGCCTTTGTTATTGATCATTTCCTTTTCACTTTTGTTTTAGTTTCGATTATTTTTTTTAGTGATAGGCACCGGTTTCACTAACGAAAAACAAACCCTTAAATTGGCAATTTCAATAATAACAAGCGGCTCTATAGGAATACTTATTTATCTTTCAAAAGATAGTATAAGAGGAACCAGCCCGGGTAAATGGATGATGGGAATTACTGTTAAAAGCGAACACGATCACAGCAAAACTCCAGCCTATTACAAGCTATTTTTGCGAAACATATTTTTACTTATTTGGCCGGTAGAAGCAATCGTATTAGCCACTAACGACGAAAAAAGAAGATTAGGGGACAAAGCTGCGAAAGCGGTTGTAATTCAGCACAATAAAAAACCTAAATTGCTGGCTATAATTGCCATTATCCTCACTTTTTTTATTTCGTTCTTTGCATTTATTCTTTTGTTTACAGCAGCAGTGCTAAAAAACTCTGATTCTTATAATATTTCTATTGCCGAAATTGAACAAAATTCATCTATAATTGAAGAAACAGGCGGAATTGAAGATTACGGAATGTTTCCCGGCGGGACGATAAGAACGCAAAATGGTGCTGGAGAAGCGCAGCTAAAAATCACTGTTTTAGGCAAAGAACATGATCTAAAAGTAAACGTAAACCTTACTAAATCGCCCGAAGAAGACTGGAAAATCATCAATCTAGAATATTATCCTAAAGATTAAATCATGAAATCATCGATCTACGAATTTACCCGAGAAGATTGGAATACCTTATACCCTATTCATCTGGAAGATCATAATCCAGCCTGGAAAACTATTTTCGAAAAAGAAAAGAAGCTTATTTTATCGAATATCGACTCAAAATATCTTCAAAAAATTGAGCATTTTGGCAGCTCCTCTATTTCCGGAATAAAATCTAAGCCATATATCGATATTTTCATCATTATTCCTTCAGAATATTTATTTGATATAGCACTAATAAAGGATTTTGAAAATTTAGGGTATTTTCATTTTGAGGTTCCCGCCCGTGAAGATATTGAAGCCTACAGTTCTTTTGCCAAAGGCTATCGTGCAGACGGTAAAAAGGAGCAGATTTTCCATATACATATGTGTCCCTCGTCCAATACCATGTGCGAGCAATTAGGCTTTAGAGATTATTTAATCGCCAATCCTAAGAAGGCCGAAGCTTATGAAAAACTAAAAATTGAGCTTGCCAACAAGTTTAAAAATGATCGAGGCGCCTATGTTTTAGGTAAAACCGAATTTAACAAAAAGATCATTAAGCTTTGGAAAGCTTCTAAAAGCAATTAATTTCATTTTTGCTATTTTTAGGAGATGAAAGCGCGATACTGCGACTTTACAATAACAAAGCAAATGTCTAATCATAACTTTTTAGTTTGAAAAAAAGGCTTCTCTTACTGCTCACATTAGCTATTTTAAGCTGCAAAAATACACCAGAGCCCCTGGATAAAGATTCAGATTTCGATCTTGCAATTACTAATATTGAAATCATCGATCTGGAAAAAGGTGATCTTTTACAAAACAAAACTGTATTTATAAAAAATGATCTTATTTCTGCAATAAGTGATAGCCAAAGTAATACCTCAACAGCTACTCAGGTTATTGACGGTACTGGTAAATTTCTTTTGCCCGGTTTTTGGGATAATCACGTACATTTTAGAGGAGGTGATTCGCTAATTTCAGCAAATAAAAATTTTCTTGCTTTATTTTTAGCCAATGGCATAACAACCCTTAGGGAATGTGGTGGAGATATGACCAGTACGATATTAGACTGGCAGCAAAAAATCGCTAATAAACAACTTGCCGGACCAACAATTTATACATCTGGACCAAAATTAGATGGTAAAAATGCACGTTGGGAGGGGTCGCTGGAAATTGCGTCTGAAGAAGATATTGCCCCTGCCCTTGATTCTTTACAGCTTTTAGAAACCGATTTTGTAAAATTATATGATAGTAAATTTACTGGTGAATTATATCTAAAAACAATTAAAGCCGCCGAAAAACGTAAACTTATAAGTAGCGGCCATATGCCTTTTAGCGTAACTTTAGAGGAAACCACAGCAGCGGGAATGGACGGTATCGAGCATCTTTATTATGTTTTAAAAGCATGTTCTGCAGAAGAAGACGCCATTACTAAAGATATCATAGCAGGAAAAACAAGTTTTTGGGCATCTTTAGACCGTGTAATGCACACGTATAATAAAGAAAGTGCGAAAACCGCCTTTGCTACTTTAAAATCACGTGATGTATATGTAATTCCTACCTTGCATATTAACCACACCCTTAGCTATCTTGATGAAGAAAATCATGATAAGGACGAATATTTGTATTACATGGGTGACGGAATCACCAAGACCTATGAAGGCCGAATTAAAAGCGCCCTAAATGCAAGTGCAGCTGTTGTGAAAACCAGAAAACAATTGGATTCAGCTTTTGTGAGTCTAGTGAAAAATCTTCAAGATAACAAGGTTAAACTTCTTGCAGGATCAGATTGCGGAGCGTTCAATTCTTATGTTTATCCGGGAATTTCATTGCACCAGGAACTAAAAGCTTTGGTAAAGGCCGGGCTTAGTCCTTTGCAAGCTTTACAAACTTCAGCATTAAATGGAGCAAAATTTTTGAAGAAAGAAAACATAGGGTCGATCAAAGAAAATTACAAAGCAGATCTGGTGATCTTAAATGCTAATCCGTTAGAGAATATCGACGAAACAAAGAATATCAATTTGGTCATTAAAAACGGAAAAGTTTTTAAATCTTTAGAGCAATTAAAAACTACCCCTTAAAATTAAGCACCGAAGCTCATCCTATCTCGAAGGTTCCAATAGTATAAGACCATATTATCAAAAATGACTAAAATAAACCGTTTGTCATTCATATTACATAAAATTGGCAGTAAGTTGTCGTTAATATGACCAGCGGTTTCGTGATTTTGACTGGTAAATTTGTAAACAGATAATCGAATTAAAATTTAATCAATCAAAAATCGAACAATTATGGAAAATCAAAATTTATCAAACCGTATTAAAAATTTTAGAATCCTAAAAGGCTTTTCTCAGGAAGCACTGGCAGAACATTCGGGTTTAAGTGTACGTACTATACAGCGAATGGAAAACAATGACCGTATACCAAATGCAGACTCCCTAAAAAAAGTAGCAGAGGCTTTAGGAATTTCCATTGAGGAACTTTCTAAGAATACCAAATCTCTTAGCGATTTACAATATCTTAAAGCACTAAACCTTTCTGCTTTATCATCGCTAATTTTTGCTTTATGGTTGGGAACTACATCTCCAATCGTTCTTATTTGTAGTTGCTTTATCCCTGCTATCATGTGGGTTTGGAAGAAAGATCAAATCGAGGGAATAGATAAGCTCTCCAAAACGATTATAAATATTCAGCTTACATGGACTATTATTGCTTTTACAATACCATTATTTATTAATATAATTTTTATTCCGTTTATATTACAACCAATGATTCAAATGCTAAATATAGCTATCGAAAATTTAAGAGATATCAATAATAATTATATTTGGAGCGGAATAATCTTATTAAATGTATTCCTTGTATTAATAAATACGTTTAGAGTTCATTCCAAAAAAAAGCTAAGGCATATTATAAAGATCAATTTTATAAGATAAGAAAATTAAAAAAGGGAGTGCCTAAGCATTCCCTTTTTTGTTTCAACTTAATTAAATTACAACAAACTAATTTTCTGTTGATATCGTATCAACTTCAACATCTACAGAGATACCTGATCGCACTTTCGTCGAGTCTGTAGTTACTTTAATATTGCCAGAGTCTCCTCCCATCATTTCGGCAAAACCTTTTAAACCTTCTACATTAACATCTTCGCCATCCAGAGACTTTATAAGCTCCATAATTTTTTGAGGATTCATATCCTTTCCTAAAATTCTGGCGACTCCCATTCCCCGTTCGCGATCATATCCAAAAGCTACAATTTCGTCTATGGCATCTTCTTCACCGGTAAAGTAAAGTGCCGCCTTTCTATCATTACTACCAAATTTCATTAGTAACTGATATTCATCATTACTAAGAATTTCTTCTAATTCGGCTTTTTCCGCATCAAAAGAGTCATTTTCACCATTTAAAGGATAAGCCAGTACATTTATTTTACGAACGCTCTCTAAAGTTTTTCGCTGCTCTGGTTCTAAATTATCTGATTTAGCAAAAAGACTGGTAGGAATATCTAAAGAAATAAACTTGCTATCTTCCTGATTTTCTACATAATATTGCTGTAAAGTCTTTTCATTATTACAGGCTAATATCAAAAGACTTACTGCTATAAAACTGAGGGTTTTGATGATTCTCATAATTCTTAGTTTTTAGATTTTGCATTTTTTAATTGATCTGCTCCTGGTACATTAAGATCTGATGTTAATTTGGATAACTGCGTAAGATCGATTTTCCCGGTAATCCTTAAGATTACAGAAATTGGTTCTCCTTCTTCGTCACCATCCATAAACATTAATAGCTCTTTTACGATATCATCATTTTTTCCATCTGACTTCGAGTAAAATTTAATGTTTTTTCCAGAGTCCTTAATTCGCATTAATTCGTCTAATGAACCTTTATTCAGGTAAGCTTCAAAATCTTTAGCCATTTGACTTCTTATAGAAGAGGTGTTTGTTTTGTACAATCGTATCTCGCTAAGATTTTCGATCATATCCATATATTTTTTAGCTTCAGGATCACCTTCGCTAAGATCTACTTTAGATAACATTTTAAACATCTTACTGGTCATTACCATCGCATCGACGTTTTTCATGTTTTCATATTTGGCAAAATCCTGCGATTGTGCCAAAAACGGGGCCATAAAAAGGGCTATGATTATTACTATTCGTTTCATTTTTTTGTTATTTGTTGTTGATTATCTTTTGTGTGGGGTTACTAAACTCTTTTAAATATTTTAAATCTTCTTTTCCTTCATTCATTAATTTTGAAATCATCTGCAGGGTTTGCTTTGTTTGCTGATATGCCATTTCTTCCTGAGTTAACTGGCCTAAATCTTCCGAATTTAAATCAGCGTCCTGATTTTTAAAGAAAAATATACTGAAGATCAAAGCGATCATCGCTGCCGCGTACATCCAGGATTGTGGTTTCAGCTTTGTTTTTCGATTTTTTGATTTCAATTGCGGGATGACCTCTGAAGTTTCCTTTCTGCTAAAAGCTGAAAAACTAAACATAATCTGATAGGCCTTATGCCGCCCGGCCACCTGGCCGCTATTAAAATACTCCTGTAGCTCCTGCTCTTCTGTAAGGCTGGTTTCCGCAGCATCATATTTTTTTAAAAGCAGGTCTATTCTATCCAATTCCATAGCTGTGTTGTTTAATAAGACTTTCTTTAATTTTTTTTCTTGCACGGGAAAGTGCTACTCGCACCGCCGTATTTTTCATATTCATGATTTTACAAATCTCTTCAAATTCGTACTGCTCTACATCTCTTAACTGAAAAATGGCCTGCTGTTGCTCGGGTAGTGTTTTTAAAATTTCGTTAATCCACTGCATTTCATCTTTCAGTTCTAGTTGTCGTTGCCCAGAAATTTCGTTATTATCATAATTTGTATGTACAATCCTAAGATTATTGTTTTGCTTCAGCTTTAATTGATCGTAACAATAATTCTTGGTAACCGTCATTGCAAACGCTTCTACGTTGGCATAATCATTGATTTTATCATTTTGTTTCCAAAGTTTTATGATTACATCCTGAGTGGCATCCTGTGCCGCTTCTTTAGAGGTAAGCAATCTTAGCGCCAAACGATAAATCTTATCCTTAAAAGGGTTGATAATATTTAAGAATGTTTGTTCTTTCATTTGATTGATGGTTAGTTTTTTTTACTACCCTTTCATCATTACGACGAACGACAATTTATTTTGTTACAAAACTTTTTTAATTTATTTGTTTTGTACCTATTTTAGCTTTTTTTAACAATAACTTTAAATGAAACGCATGAAAATGAAAAGATTATTACTATTCGCATTCCTTTGTGGTAGTTTGATGACGTCCTGTTCTGAAGATATGGATGATGTTGTAGATGATGGGGTACTTACAGATCCTGAAAATGTGGAAATTGAAGACTTCATTTATCGTGGGATGGACGAAATCTATCTTTACAAGTCGGATATCCCAGAATTAGCTGATGATTATTTTGATACTGAACAAGATTATTATGCATATCTGGCAGATTGGGATACTCCGGCAAATTTATTTTATCAAGGTCTGGTAGCCTCTCAGGATCGCTTTAGTTTTATTACTGATGATTATATTGCTCTAGAAAATAGCTTTAGCGGTATTTCACAGACCACTGGTGTGGATTACAGGTTATATCGCTTCTCTAACTCTAATGATATATTTGGAATCGTAAGATATATCATTCCCGGAAGTAATGCAGAGGGAACCGCAATAAAAAGAGGGGATCTTTTTACCGAAATCAATGGCGAAACATTAACTGTTAGTAATTATGCTTCCCTGCTAGCCAGTCCATCAGTTACTTTTTCTTTAGCTGAAATTAATGATAATACCGTTACGAATACTGGTGAAGAGGTTACCATAGCAAACAGTGAAATTACAGAGAACCCTGTGCTTATACAGGATGTTCTTGAAGTAGAAGGTTTAAAAATAGGTTATCTAATGTATAATAGTTTTGTAGCCGATTTTGATATTCAACTAAATGACGCTTTTGCCTATTTTGCTGCTGAAAATATCGATGAACTTATATTAGATTTAAGGTATAATGGTGGAGGTCGTGTTTCTTCTGCTACCGCTATGGCGAGTATGATCACTGGTTCTTATACCGGAGAAATCTTTGCCAAAAAGCAATGGAATGAAGATTATCAGAATTACTTTCTGGCCAATGCACCAGATGAGTTGTTTAATTACTTTGTAGATAAAATTCAAGGTGGAACAGATATAAATAAATTGAATCTTTCCAGCTTATATGTTATAGGTACTTCCAGTACGGCATCGGCCAGTGAATTGGTTATAAATGGATTAAAACCTTATATTGATGTGTATTTAATAGGTAATACAACTACCGGTAAATCGCAGGCTTCAGTAACACTTTACGATAGCCCCAACTTTGGTAGAACAAATGCAAATCCTGATCACAAATATGCGATACAACCTTTGGTATATGAATCTGTAAATGCAAATGATATTGTTGTGCCTTACGACGGAATTGAGCCAGATGTAGAAATAGAAGAATCACTTTCTAACTATGGTGTTTTAGGAGATCCTTCTGAGCCTATGCTGGCTGCGGCGATCAATGCCATAACAGGGAAAACTTCTAAAATACAAACCAGAACAATTCAAAAAGAATTTAATTATCAGGAGTTTGCAGAGAGTTCATCTTTAAAACCAAATTACAAAAGAATGTATATCGATGAATTACCTAGCTTAAACTTAAGAAATTAACAATACCTTCTTTTTTAAAAATTAAAAGCCCCGGAAATCCGGGGCTTTTTCATAGGTGATAGTATCTTCTCAGCTTTCGCTAATTATAGATACTATTTTAAAACGAAAACTATTTCTTCTAATTTTATATAGGATATTAAAGTTTTCTAAATATTGGGTACAAAAAAGGTTACTTATTAAAATAGAAGCTGTTTGGTCCAACACCTACATTAAATTCTTTCACGAATTCTCCGGTGGTCGTATAAATTTCTACAGTTCCGGCAGAGGCAAAATCTCCACCATCTGATGTATAGATATAACCATCGTCTACTTTGAATCCGTACATTTTTCCGTAAGCTGAAGTGCTTTCATATGAGAATAATGGGGATTCTGGCGATTCTAGATCACCTTCATTAATAGTATAAACAGAAGTTCCAGAAGTAAAATAAATTATTCCATCTTCAATATCAAGATTATTAGTGGATCCAATATTACTTAGATCTGTTTTAGTTAATTCTTCCCCAGTACTCAAATTTAAAGTATAAAGATTCTGATTCGACAATGCATAGATTACGTTATCAATGATTTCTATAGAAGTTAAACCTTCGGTTTCATCTTCATCATTTACAAAAAGCTCATATGTATCTTCAAATGCATTTGTTTCAGGATTAAATACTAGAATACTGTTCCCTAATCCAAACGCCGCGTTTTCAACATAAATTAAACCATCTTTTTCGAATACTTGTCCTAAGACTTTACCAGCTTGTATAGTTTTTTCTACTTCCAGAGTTTCCAAATCAATAACAGTTAAAAAATCATCTGTAGTATATCCATCTCCCCAAGTCAAATTACGATTGGCCACATAAGCTTTACCATTATAAGCGACACCAAACATAGGTACTGTTAGACCGCTATCAACAATTCCTTTGTATTCAAATGTATAGCGATCTACAGCAGTAATCAGATTGGACCCGTTAGAAATTATATAAGCCGTATCTCCATCAAAAAATATGGATTGAACATAATTACCCAAGTCCATTTCTTCGTTTACGGTTTCAAAAATATCATTTTCTACAGCTGTAAAATCCCAATCTAAAAAAGATACAGTTCCTGCTGCCTGTGATCCTTCATTTAAGATAATTACGCCTTCTTTATATGGAAAGGATTCAGGAGTTTCTACCTCATTTCCATTGTCTATAATATTATCATCATCACTGCTACACGAGCTAAAAAATAAAGAACCAACTATGGCTCCAAAGACTAAAAATTTGTTCATTTTTATAATACTTTAAATTAAAACTATAATCCTACTATTGTATAATTATCTAAATCTTTATTACTCATCTGTATGGTTTGCATACTATCCACCCAATTCCTAATACCATAAGTATCCAAAATGTAATCGTCTTGTATTGAGTATGCAAATTTACCTTCGCTTGTATTAGAAACTAAGTATAAAATTTCATTATTTGAATCATAATATTTTTTCATACTACTTTCACTAATATCACTGATTCTATATTCAAAATTGTAGTGTACAGAATAAATTGGCAAATTAGGATTTGAAAGAGGGTTATAAGCAATTCCGGGAGTATATGGAACGGCCACAACTTCCAAGTTATAAAATTGTAATAAATCATCTGACTCATTTTCAGCAAAACTCACCATTTCTTGAGTATTATTCCAATATCCAACAAAATTTGAGTATTTAAGTACCAAATCATCATTAAATCGCGTTTTTAATACAAGAGCAATACTCCCGATACCATACTGATATAATACCCATCTTGCTTCGATACGTGGCTCTATAAGATTTTCAGCCTCTACCTTAAGGCCATTGCCATTTATTATTCTATTTAAATTATAACTGAGATTAGCTTCTCTAATAAAATCTGTTATGGGATAAAGACCATTATCATTAAAGTCTATTAAAACATGATTATTTGAATCATTTAATGATGATGCCCAATTTGACAAATCAATATTTACATCATCAATACTTTTAGGAATTGTAAAACCACTAAAACCATAATTACCGCCGTATGTTATAATCGACGTTTTAAAATCTGATATATTATTCGCACTAGCTATAACACTACCATTTGTATTACCAAAACCAATGTCAGCAGATGCTCCATAAGATTCATAACTAAAAGAAGCACTTATGGAATTATCCATAGAACTTTCAGATGTTTGAGAATTAGAATTTTCAGTGTGTATCCCTGTAAAAACAGCATTCGCTCTACCTCCAGATATATAATCTGTGATAACTAGACCTCCATAATTTTGAATGAATTCTTTATTTGTTGTATTATAAAGCTCATCTAGGAAAGATGGTCTCAAATATTTCTCTCTAATTTTCTTTAGTGAGTTGGAGCTTACTAATAATTTATAGGATGCATCCTCGATTGAAACATTGACCTCTCCAAAAACTCTATTTGTCTCATTTATAGTTTCACTTGAAAACGCTCTTTCATATTTATGTTTAGAACCAATACTAAAGACACCTAAATTAATACTAAAATTTGATGAAATTTTTGAAGAATGATTGGACTTAGAAGCAAATCTTTCAAAATTTGAAAATGAAAAACTATTAGCTTTAGATTGTTTTAATTGAGTAGAGTAATAATAATCAGGATTATCCAAAATAAATTTTTCAATATCTATAATTGGATATCTCACTCCTTCAGTAGAACCAATACCATTAGAAATTATGTCATAAGATCTGCCCAAATAATCCTCATTCTGAAGAGAAGATTGCTTCGTAAAATCATTTGATTTTAAAACTTTTTTTTCTTTAGGTAAATCTTTATTACTCAAAATTAAAGGGTCATTAGAATTTCGCTCTCTAATTGTAATAATTTCTTGAGAATCCATATTGCCTCCGTTTTGTACCCGTATATCATCATCACTGCTACACGAGCTAAAAAATAAAGAACCAACTATGGCTCCAAAGACTAAAAATTTGTTCATTTTCATGGGTTGACTTTTAAAATTTAAAATTCAGATATATATTAAAATTAACTCCCGGCATCCACCGGTTTTCTACATTTTGGTACTCCTTATTAAACAGGTTATTTACTTTTCCGCCTAACTGCCAGTTCCTTTGCTTATCCATAGCATAAGAAAGTCCCAGGTTGGTTAAAAAATATCCATCAAGTTGATCACTATGATCGGTTCTGGTAAAAACCTTCCCGTTATATAAAAATTGAATAGATGGTGTAAACCGACTTATTTGATACGTAATATTTCCGTTCAGTTTATGGAATGGCACATAAATCAATTGTCGGTTACTTTTATCGTTTTCTGAAACGTTATAGGCATAATTAACACTGGCACTTAAAATTTGATCTTTAACCAGCTTTTTTTGCCAGCTGATGTATGACTCTATGCCGTAGACCTCCACTTTATCTTCATTACCTGGTCGCCAAACACCATCTGCTCCCGGTACCCAGCGAATCATATTTTCTATCTGATTGTAAAAAAATGTCAGCCCCCACTCAAAAGTTGCGATACTAAAAATATTGCCTATTTCTGCC
Organism: Zunongwangia profunda SM-A87; assembly: GCF_000023465.1. Taxonomy (NCBI): domain Bacteria; kingdom Pseudomonadati; phylum Bacteroidota; class Flavobacteriia; order Flavobacteriales; family Flavobacteriaceae; genus Zunongwangia; species Zunongwangia profunda. Next base: position 2,205,746 of record NC_014041.1, on the reverse strand, counting down.
TGGTCTGAAGTTTCCGGTTTTAATTCTGGATTCCCCGAAGAGGCCCAGTACAAATCATTATAAGTGGGAATCCTAAAATTTCTGGAAGCGTTAAATTGTAAACTATAAAAATCACTAAATTCATAATTAGCGCCTAAAGAATATAGAAGCGGACTATCATAGTTATCGGTAGCTTCTTTACGCAAACCCATTTCATATTGAAATTTATCAGTAAGCGCATGTTTCATTAAAATTGCTGCCGAAAATATATTTCGATCATTTTCAGCAATGCTACTCCCCTCACCTTTCGTATACGTATTTTGGATCACCGCATTTAGCAGGATATCCTTTGAAGCTTCATAGGCCAAATCGTATTTCCCTATGTAACTATGGGCCTTTCCGAAGGTAAAATTATCACTTTCGATATTTCCGTAATATTGATATTCTTCCTGTATAAATGCAAATCTGGTTATTTGGGTAAAATTGGAAAATTCGCTATTCCATTCTAACAAATTGCGATAAGAACGATCAATATATTTTGTACGGTTTTCTGAAGGTCGAATTAAAGAAAAATGACGCTCGCCATCGTATAATTCACTTATAAGCTTAATCGTGTTTTGAGCATTAAAGCGGTGACCTAGCGCAATATTAGCTGAATTATTATAAAATGCTCCATTTAAATTTTTGCCACGATCATTGGGGTAATCGTAATCATTATCACTACTATTTCTTGAAACTGCCAGATTTAGGCTCCATTTTTTTCGGGCGGTTTTAAAATTGTAACGCGCATCCAGTGTATTAAAACTACCGTAGCGCAGCAAAAGACGATGATCCTGTTGTTTTTTGAATGATAGAGTATTATTAAGATGAATGCTTCCCCCAATGGCACCGGTCCCATAAACCACACTTCCGCCGCCACCGCGAACCGCAATTTGATCGTAGGCACCACTATTTACCGTATTAAAATCAATTTGACCGTTAAACTGGGAATTGATGTTAATCCCGTTCCAAATGACCGCGGTTTGTGAAGCTGAAGTCCCTCTAAATGATGGTGAGGAAACCATTCCAAGTCCATTTTCCTTAAAATAAATAGGGGTATTAAAATTTAAAACTTCGGTAAGCAAAGGATTATTAAAGCGTAGCAGAGAATCCGAAAGCCGAGCTACGTGTTGTCCTGTCGAGAATTTGACCAGTTTTTCGTCACTTAGCATAACGGTATCTAAAACCGTAATTTCACCCGATTGTGAAAATAGCTTAGATCCAAAAAGCCCTAAGGCTACTAGTATAAAAAGTAGTTTTTTCTTCATGTGCCAGCGACTTTTATCCCGAAAGTCAATCCGTGTTTTTATTATTTCTGGCAGGTCTCCTGGCTAGCGTCCTGTAAATTACCTTCCCATCTTATTGCAGACAGTGGTATTTGAAGTTTTTTACAAGCATTCCAATAGGAACAAAGCTTACAGTTGCGGGAACAGCTCAGGTTTTATTAATTAAAAGATTTCAATTACCTACTTATACTTCGTAGTTCTAATTTAGCGCTTCTAACTTTTCCTGATTCCCTTTTAATCGGTATTAGCGAACCAAAATTTCGATGCGAAAATAATCATTTCTTGTAGGAAAGCGACTTAATTTCTAAATAATATTACTTTTGAAGTCAAATTATATTCTTGTGAAAAAAATCGGAATTCTTTTTATTTTCCTTTTAAGTCTTGCCTGCAAAGAAGCAGAAAAGTCAAAAACTTTAGCTGAAAATCCAGAAGGAAAGGAAATTGCTATCGAATATGCTAATGGATTTTCTATAACTGAATTTAAGGATTACAGCATCATCGAAGTAAATTCTCCATGGCCGGAAGCTGAAAAGTCTTTTAAATATCTGCTGGCTAAAAAGGAGGCAAAAATTCCTGAAAATGTAACTTATGATCAAAAAGTGACGATTCCGGTTCAAAAAATAGTGGTGACTTCTACTACACATATTCCGGCTTTGGAAGCTTTAAACGAAACCAGTACCTTAAAAGGTTTCCCGGGACTGGATTATATTTCTTCAGAACAAACAAGAAATTTAATCGATTCCGGAGCCATAAAAGAGGTTGGTAAAAACGAAAGCTTAAATACCGAAGTTTTAATCGATCTTCAACCAGATGTTGTAATAGGCTTTGCTATTAACGCTGATAATAAAAGTTTTAGCACCATTCAAAAAACAGGAATCCCTGTTGTTTACAATGGAGAATGGATGGAATCCTCGGCATTGGGAAAGGCTGAATGGATTAAATTTTTTGGGGCGCTTTACGACGAATCTAAAGCAGCAGATTCGATTTTTCAACGTATTGAATCTAATTATCAATCGGCTAAAAAACTGGCCGAAACTGCTGAAAATAAACCTACAGTGCTTAGCGGTGCTATGTACAAAGATCAATGGTATCTTCCTTATGGTAATAGTTGGCAGGCACAAATGATAAAAGATGCTAATGCGGAATATCTTTGGGCAGACACCAAAGGCTCGGGTAGTCTTTCCCTATCGTTTGAGTCGGTTTTGGATAAAGCACAAGATGCTGATTTTTGGATAAGTGCGGGGCAGTTTACATCGTATAGCGGAATGCTGGAGCAATCGCAACATTATTCACAGTTTAAAGCAGTTCAGGATAAAAAAGTATTTTCGGTAAGTATGAGCAAAGGGGAAACCGGTGGCGTGATTTTTTACGAATTGGGTCCCAACCGTCCGGATCTTATTCTTAAAGATCTTATTTCTATATTCCATCCACAGCTTTTAGAAAATTATCAACCTACATTTTACAAAGCCTTAAACGATTAATGCAACAAGTAGGAAAATATGTCTCGATATGGGCGATTTTGAGTCTTATGCTGATTGCCCTAACACTGCTTAATATCAGTCTGGGATCGGTAAATATCCCTTTCAACGATATCTTTTCCTCTTTTATGAATGCTGAAGTTTCTAAAGAAACCTACCGCTATATCATTTTAGATTATCGACTTCCTAAGGCATTTACAGCAATAATCGCCGGCTCCGGACTCGCCATTAGCGGATTGTTAATGCAAACCATGTTTAGAAATCCTCTTGCGGGGCCTTATGTTTTAGGTTTAAGCAGTGGGGCAAGTTTAGGGGTTGCCATCGTAATTATGGGAGCCACTTTAATTGGAGGAAGCTTTGTTGCTTTGGCTCTCTCTAAATGGACTTTAGTGATCGCCTCTAGTTTAGGGAGTTTAATGGTGCTTTTTGCTATTGTTTTAGCTTCTGTACGATTACGAGATACTATGGCCATTTTGATTGTGGGTTTAATGTTTGCCAGTTTAACGGGAGCAGTGGTAAGCATATTAAGTTACTTTAGCCCGGCAGCGCAACTACAGCAATATATTTTCTGGTCATTTGGTAGTCTTGGCGACCTATCCTGGGAAGAAGTGGGTATCCTTGCCATTTTCTGGTTCCTGGGCATTAGTTTGGCGATTTTCAGCATTAAAAACCTAAACAGTTTATTACTTGGCGAAGCATATGCCAGAAGTCTGGGGGTTAATATTCGCAGAAACCGAATGCTTATCATACTCGCTACAAGCTTACTTGCCGGCAGTATTACCGCATTTTGCGGGCCAATCGCTTTTATAGGCCTGGCGGTGCCACATTTAATTCGGCAGGTGCTACCGGTGAACAACCACCTTATTTTAATGCCTGCTGTAATTTTAGGCGGGGCGATTTTAATGCTTATCTGTGATATTGTGTCTCAATTACCGGGAATGGAGTTTACCTTACCTATAAATGCAATAACATCTATAATTGGTGCGCCCGTAGTGATTTGGTTACTCATTAGAAAACAAAAATTCCTGTTTTAGATGAAATCAAATCCTCTACATATCACCTTAAAAACATCCAATCTTGAGATTGGCTACCAGGATAAAAATGGCATAAAATCTATTGCTGAGAAGATCAATATTGAAGTACAAGCTTCAGAATTAATTGCGGTAATTGGTATAAATGGTATCGGTAAATCCACGCTACTACGTAGCATCTCCGGTATTCAGAAACCTATTTCGGGTAGCATTGAAATTGAAAACAAAAATCTGCAAGAGCTAAGTGATTTACAACGTGCAGCACGAATTAGCTTAGTACTTACCAATCAGCCAATTTCTAAGAACCTTAGTGTTTTTGAATTGATCGCACTGGGCCGGCAACCTTATACCAACTGGCTTGGAAAACTTTCTAAAAATGATGCTGAAAAAATCGAAAATGCTATTGTACTGACTTCGATTAAGTCACTGAAAGATCGTAAATGTTATGAACTCAGCGACGGCCAGTTGCAACGCGTTTTAATTGCTAGAGCCATTGCCCAGGATACACCTATCATCATTCTGGACGAACCTACAACACACCTGGATATGTACCACAAAGCCTATGTGGTAAAGCTACTGAAGAAACTTGCAAAACAAACACAGAAAACAATCATTTTTGCGTCTCATGAGATTAATCTGGCCATCCAAATTTGTGATAAAATAATTTTAATGCAGCCTGATAAATGTCAAATTAATACTCCCGAAAATTTAATTTCTACCAGAGCTTTTCAAGATTTATTTCCAAAAGATCTAATTCATTTTGATAAAATTTCCAGAGCTTTCCGCATTAAGAATGAAGACTAAAATTTAATGAAAATACAGTCTTTTTTATCAAAACTCAAAGGGCAAATTACACTATTTTTCATCTTAGAACTCAGACAGATTTAATCTAAAATCTTAAGAAAAAACTTGAGGATAAAACCCTGTATCAACTTCAGGGATGACATCTATTTTTTGTCATTTTTAAATATTTAAAGAGCGAATTTCCTGGCGATATTTCTAGCAAAAATTACGCAAAAAACGCAACCTTATTTTAGTAAAAAAAACCACTATTTTTTACTGATTTTAAGCATTAAAAAAGTTATAGTTATATTTGAAATAAACCCACTTGTTACATGGATCAAATTTTGCCGTTTTTAGTTGTTTTCATTATTGCTTTGGCCGTAGGATTTCTTCTTGGAAATCTTATTTCAGGATTAAAATCCAATAATAAAATAGCGATTCAGGAAGAGAAAATTAGTCAACTTTTACTTGAGATAGAAAAACTTAATGATCTGGAAAACAATAATTTAAATGAATACAAAAACAGCATTCAAACTACTAAAGATGAGCTGCTAATAAAATTAGCAGAGGCAAAAACCGAACGTGAGGCCCTACGTAAGGAAAAAGATTTCTTATATAACGAACTTACCCGAAAAAATGCCGATTACGAACATCTTTTAGCACGCCAAAGCGAACAGAAAAAAGAGCTCGAAAAGCTACAGGAAAAATTCAGTATTCAGTTTGAAAATTTAGCCAATAAAATCCTCGAAAATAAGTCCGAAAAATTCACCAATTTAAACAAAGAAAATATTCAAAACATCCTCTTTCCTCTACAGGAAAAAATTCAGCTATTTGAAAAGAAAATCGAAGAGGGTCAAAAGGAAAGTATCAATAGGCATGCGATGCTTAGGGAACAGATTATTGGTTTAAAAGACCTGAATTTACAAATGAGTAAAGAAGCCAATAATCTTACCAAAGCGTTAAAGGGAGACGCCAAAATGCAAGGTAACTGGGGAGAGATGGTTTTAGAAAGAGTATTGGAAAAAAGCGGCTTGCAAAAAGATCGTGAATATAGCGTACAACAATCGTTTACTAATGACGATGGAAAACGCGTTTTACCCGATGTAATCATTAATCTTCCCGGTGATAAGAAAATGATTATAGATTCTAAAGTTTCTTTAAATGCTTATGAACGTTATGTAAACGCGACTGATGAAGATGAAAAACCCACACATCTTAAAAACCACCTTATTGCACTTAGAAACCGTATCAACGAACTCAGCCATAAAAACTACCATCAATTATACGGTGTAGAAAGTCCGGATTTTGTGTTACTTTTTATTCCTATTGAAGCTGCTTTTGCCATTGCATCGAATAATTATCCCAATTTATACAGTGAGGCTTTCGATAAAAATATCATTTTAGTAACCCCCACAACGCTTTTAGCGGTACTCAGGACTATCGATAGTATGTGGCAAAACGAAAAGCAAAAGGAAAATGCTATCGAAATTGCTACACAGGCGGGAAAGTTATATGACCAATTCACCAATCTTACCGACGAACTTTTAAAAGTAGGTAGACAACTTAGCACCGTTCAAAATAGTTATGATGGTGCCATGAAAAAACTAACCGGCAAAGGGAATTTGATTTCCCGGGTAGAAAAACTAAAAAGATTGGGTGCTAAAGCCAGTAAACAAATTGATACGAATCTTGTAAAGAAATCATCTAACGACCTTTCTAATTTAAATCCATGATAAAGTCATTTCAAATTTATGCCATTCTGAGTTTCACTTTAATGTTGTACTCTTTAAATGCGCAGAGTATCTATTTTCCAGAATTTGGAACATGGCAGGAAAAAGAAGCTTCAGCATATAGTTATGACTTTACTGAAGCCATACAATTTGCTAAAGATCATGAGTATAGCGAATCCCGTGACCTGCGACAGGCGATTTTAAAGGGATTTATGAAGGAACCTTTTCATCAACTTTTAGGACCGGTAAGACGTCGTGGCGGACCTGCCGGAATTATTTTAAAAAATGGCTATATTATTTCTAAATGGGGAGATACCAAAAAAGTAGATATGACCTTTAGCGTTACTAAAAGCTTTTTAGCAGCTACTGCCCTACTGGCTATTGATAGTACTTTGATTGCTCCTGAAGATCCAGTGAAAGATTATGTTTGGGACGGTACTTTTGACGGGGAACATAATGCTAAAATTACCTGGAAAAATTTATTGCAACAAAATTCGGATTGGAGTGGTGAACTTTGGGATTCTTATGATTGGGCCGACAGGCCTCCTAGCGATGGGAATATTGATAGCTGGCGATCCAGAGAATTACACGAGCCAGGATCATATTTTAAATACAATGATGTTCGTGTAAACGTATTGGCTTACTCCCTCTTAAATGTTTTTAGACAACCTTTGCCCAAAATACTAAAATCTAAAATAATGGATCCTATTGGCGCTTCTACAACCTGGCGCTGGTATGGTTACGATAATTCCTGGGTAACTATTGACGGGCTCCAGATGCAATCTGTTAGTGGTGGTGGACATTCAGGTGGCGGGATGTTTATTAATACTGAAGATATGGCTCGATTTGGTTTGTTATTTATGAATAACGGGAGCTGGAATGGCAAATCACTTATTTCTTCTAAAGTTATAAAAGAAGCCATACAACCTTCCAAGTCTAATCCAAATTATGGCTATATGTGGTGGTTAAACCCTGAAAAATCTCAAAAATGGGAAAAAATTGGCGCTCATATTTTTTATGCTGCAGGATTTGGTGGTAATTTTATCGTTGTAGATCAAAAAGAAAATCTCGTTATTGTAACCAGATGGTTGGAACCTTCGAAAATCGAAGATTTTTTAAACCTTGTGTATAATAATATTTAGAATGAAAAAAGTCCTTTACTACATTCTTGGCGGTATTTTCCTGTTGTTTTTGCTGTATTTTGCATTTGCCTATTTTGCAACCTATAGTGAAGGCACTAGAACCGGTGAACTTATAAAATTCAGTAAAAAAGGTGTTGTTTTTAAAACCTGGGAAGGCGAAATTAGCCAGGGAATTAGCGGTGCACAGATTTTTAGCTTTTCCGTATTAAAAGAAGATAAAGACGTTGTAAAGGCATTACAGAAAAACGAAGGTAACTATGTAAAACTTTATTATGTAGAACGCTATGCAACCTTTGTTTTTTGGGGTGACACCAAATATTTTGTCACCAGAGTAGAAGAAGCACAATCCCCACATTTTAGAGACAGATGACCAATTCAAAAGAATTTAAACGAGTAGAAGACTCACAGGTAACCATTTCAGAATTAATGTTACCTAATCGAGCAAATTTTAACGGCAAAATTCACGGTGGTTATGTTTTGTCACTGCTAGACCAAATAGCTTTTGCCTGTGCCTCCAAACATTCTGGCACCTATTGCGTAACGGCTAGCGTAGACACTGTAGATTTTCTTGCTCCTATAGAAGTTGGAGAACTTTTAACCATGAAAGCATCGGTGAATTACGTAGGTAGAAGTTCTATGGTTATTGGTATACGCGTAGAATCCGAAAATATACAGACCGGTGAAAAAAAGCATTGTAATTCTTCTTACTTTACCATGGTGGCTAAAGATAAAGAAGGAAAATCTATTAGTGTTCCCGGCCTTATTTTAGATAATGATCATGATATTAGAAGATTTACCAAAAGCATAAAGAGGAATAAAATGAAGAGCAAAAGGGTTAGCGAATTTAAGGAAACCGATTTTGTATCTGAAAATTACCTGCACATGCTGGAAGATTATAAGGTAAAAATAGACCGATAGTTGTGAAGTTTAACGGTTTTATCGTTTCGCTTTTTGGTGTTATTTTATTAGCGTACCTGCTTCCGCAAGGAAATGAAATATTGCCTTTAAAAACCATCACCGATATTGGAATAGGTTTTATATTCTTTTTCTATGGATTAAAATTGGCACCACAGGAAATTAAACAGGGGCTTTTAAACTACAAAGTACACCTAATTGTACAACTCACCACGTTTATAGTTTTTCCGCTCTTAGCACTCGCCTATTTACCTTTGTTCGAGCAAGGAAAAGACTCTGAATTATGGACGGCTATTTTCTTTTTAGCCACACTTCCTTCTACCGTAAGCTCCTCGATTGTAATGGTAGCTTTAGCCAAGGGAAATTTACCTGCCGCTATTTTTAATGCCAGTTTATCGGGACTTATAGGTATTTTTGCAACTCCTATTTGGCTGAGTATCATTTTGGGAAAAAGCGCCGATTTTCAGTTTTTAGATATCTTATTAAAATTAGGCTGGCAAATCTTGGCGCCTTTGATTGTGGGCCTCATCCTGCAGCGAATTTTTGGAAATTGGGCCAGAAAACACAGTAAACAGCTTGCCCTTTTTGATAAAGGAATTATCCTGATTATCGTGTATAGCAGTTTTAGCAATTCCTTTACTTCTAACTTATTTGATGCTATCGATCTAAGCGGATTCTTGTTGTTGATAGTAAGTGTTTTAGTGTTGTTTTTTGCGGTGTATTACCTCACAGCACTTGCTAGTAACCTGCTCAAGCTAACTTTAGAGGATAAAATTACTGCCCAGTTTTGCGGAACCAAAAAATCCCTGGTTCACGGCTCGGTTATGGTAAATGTAATCTTCGGTAATTCTGCAAATACAGGCTTATTATTACTCCCTATTATGCTTTTTCACTCTTCTCAACTTATTTTGATTGCTTACTTCGCAGAAAAATATAGAAAAAGAAAGCCGGAGATGGCAAAAATATAATTTTGATTCAAGAAGCTAAAGGCAAAACAATTTGGTATAAACCTAACCATATTTTTAAAATTTCAATGCTTCCTGATAATGATTGAGACATAGATAATACACCTGTTGCGGCGGCCAATAAAATTTTGTTAAGCCATTGGCGTTTATAGAAAGACCTTTTACCTTTATAAAAAATTAAGACATGAAAACCGGACTACTTATCCTGAGCTTAGGTGGAATTTTAATGATTTCCTGCAAAAACAACGAAAATCAGGAGGCTAAAAAAAGTGAATCTGTCGTGCAATCGCAACAGCCAGAAGATGAAGAAGAAATTCCGGTAAAAATGTGCTATTTATATGCTTCAGAAACCGATACCATTAGTCTTAATATTGAAAAATTAAATAAGAATGTTTCCGGAAGTCTTGTTTATATGCTCTATGAAAAAGATGTAAACCGAGGGGAAATTTCAGGAATTATGAAGGGAGACACCCTTTTTGCAGATTATGAATTTATGAGCGAAGGAAAAAATTCAGTTCGGCCCATTATGTTCCTTCAAAAAGGTAATCAATTAATAGAAGGTTACGCCTCTGGGCAGGATAGTACCGCTTACAAATTCAATGAAGATTTCGCCTTAACCCGCACCAATTGTGGTGTTAATTAAGCAATTCCATTTATTGGGCAGGATTTAAATAAGTAGCAATTTTAGCAATATTAATTATAAATAAAACCCATCCAATCACCAGTGTAAGTCCGCCTAGCGGAGTTACAGGCCCTAAAAAGCGCATTTTCTTTCCTTGTGCATCACTTAATACCAAACCATAAATACTAAAGGAAAATAACAGTACCCCAATTACGAAACACCAGCCGGTAATTTCCTGAGAAACTTCCCGAAAAGGAAATGCGATAGCGGCCACTATAAGAATCAAAGCATGGTACATTTGGTATCTTACACCGGTTTCAAAACTTTTTTGTTGCTCTTCAGATAATTTCTTTTTTAAGGCATGTGCGCCAAAAGCACCAAAGATCACTGCTAGACATCCGTAAATACCACCTATTACTAAAAAAAGCTCTTTCATTCTTTATAAAATTGATTCAGATTTAATTGAATTTCGAAATACTAAGTTATGACGTTGGTTAGCTATTTAAAATAAAAAATCCTCTGTAAAATTCAGCTTAACAAATGCCTAAAATCTACAGAGGATCTCTTATTAATAGTAATTACGCTATTTTATTTGCTTAAATACATTTTTCTACGTGTATAGAGATTGTAGAAATCGTCATCTTTAAGGTCTTTGATAAATAAGATACTTTCACCTGTACTCTTCATCTCTGGTCCCAATTGTTTGTTTACTTTATGGAATTTTTCAAAAGAGAATACCGGTTGTTTTATCGCATAACCATCCAACTGCGGGTTAAAGGTAAAATCTTTAATCTTTTTATCGCCTAACATCACTTTGGTAGCATAGTTTACATAAGGCTCTTTATAAGCTTTAGCTATAAACGGTACCGTTCTGGATGCTCTTGGGTTTGCTTCAATAATGTAGACCTTATCCTCTTTTATCGCAAACTGGATATTGATTAATCCAACAGTGTTTAAAGCAAGAGCAATTTTTCTGGTGTGATCTTTTATCTGTTGTAGTACCAAATCTCCCAAAGTAAAAGGAGGAAGCAGTGCATTCGAATCTCCAGAGTGAATACCACAAGGCTCAATATGCTCCATGATACCAATAATATACACATCTTCGCCATCGCAAATGGCATCAGCTTCAGCTTCAATAGCTCCGTCTAAATAATGATCCAGTAATAATTTGTTATTTGGAATCTTGCGTAGAAGATCTACTACGGTTTCTTCTAACTCCTGCTTATTAATTACGATTTTCATTCCCTGCCCACCAAGAACATAAGAAGGACGAACCAAAATTGGGAAATCTAACTGATCTGCTAATTTTAGTGCCTCTTCAGCGTTCTCTGCAGTTCCGAATTCAGGATAAGGAATATCATTTTTCTGAAGTAATGTCGAGAAGCTACCGCGATCTTCAGCAAGATCCAGCGCTTCAAAGCTGGTACCTATAATCTTAATGCCGTAACGCTCTAATTTTTCAGCAAGTTTTAGAGCGGTTTGCCCTCCAAGCTGAACAATTACTCCTTCCGGCTTTTCATGCCTAATGATATCGTAAATATGTTCCCAGAATACCGGCTCGAAATAAAGTTTATCTGCTACGTCAAAATCTGTAGAAACCGTTTCTGGGTTACAGTTAATCATAATGGTTTCGTAACCACATTCCGCTGCGGCCAAAACTCCATGTACACAACTGTAATCAAACTCGATTCCCTGCCCTATTCTGTTTGGCCCAGATCCTAATACCACAATCTTTTTACGATCGGTAACCACACTCTCGTTTGCGGTATATTTCTTACCATCTGCAGTTTCTATAGCTGCTTCAAAAGTAGAGTAATAATAAGGCGTCTCTGCCTTAAACTCTGCTGCACAGGTATCTACAAGTTTGTATACACGGTTTATATCTAATTCACTGCGTTTATTATAAACTTCACTTTCAAGGCATTTTACCATATAAGCAATTTGCCTGTCTGCAAAACCTTTTTGTTTGGCTTCCAGCATCAAATCTTTTGGAAGAGAATTGATATCGTAAGTACTAATTTCTTTTTCCAGCATATAAAGCTCCTCATACTGCTTAAGGAACCACATATCGATTTTAGTAATTTCATGAATTCGGCTTAACGGAATTCCTGCCTGAATGGCATCATAAATTACAAATACCCTATCCCAGCTGGCATAAGTAAGTTTCTCGATAATTTCATCATACTTGGTATATCCCTTACCATCTGCTCCAAGGCCATTTCTCTTAATCTCTAGAGATTGCGTTGCTTTATGTAGAGCTTCCTGAAAAGAACGACCAATTCCCATAACTTCACCAACCGCTTTCATTTGAAGTCCTAAAGTTCTGTCTGAACCTTCAAACTTATCAAAATTCCATCGAGGTATTTTTACGATTACATAATCTAAAGATGGCTCAAATAAAGCTGATGTAGATTGTGTAATTTGGTTATCTAGTTCATCTAATGTATAACCTAGAGCCAACTTAGTAGCTATTTTTGCAATAGGATACCCTGTTGCTTTAGATGCCAATGCCGAAGATCTGGATACACGAGGGTTAATTTCGATCGCATAAATTTCTTCTTTTTCATCCGGGCTTACCGCAAACTGTACATTACATCCACCGGCAAAATCCCCGATACTGCGCATCATTTTTATAGCAAGATCACGCATTCTCTGGAACGCACTATCACTAAGTGTCATTGCAGGAGCAACAGTTATCGAATCTCCGGTATGGATTCCCATAGGATCCATATTCTCGATAGTACAGATAATTACAACATTATCATTCTTATCTCGAAGCAATTCTAATTCGTATTCTTTCCAACCAAGAAGTGCTTTATCGATAAGGACTTCATGAATAGGAGAAGCTTCGAGACCACGAGTAAGCATCTCGTCAAAATCCTCAGCTTTATGAACAAAACCTGCTCCACTACCTCCTAAAGTAAATGAAGCCCTGATCACTAGCGGAAAACCAAATTCCTGGGCAACTTCTTTTCCCTGAAGATAAGAAGTTACTGTTTTTGCAGGAGCTACCGGAATACCTATACGCTCCATTAACTGTTTAAACTGTTCTCTATCTTCTGTAATATTAATGGCATCGATATCAACACCAATAAGTTTTACATCATAATCCTTCCAGATTCCCTTATCATCAGCTTCAATACACAGGTTTAATGCCGTTTGGCCTCCCATTGTAGGTAATACGGCGTCAATATTAGGATGAGCCTCAAGAATTTCTATAATAGATTTAGTGGTAAGCGGCTTAAGATACACATGATCTGCCATAGAAGGATCTGTCATAATCGTAGCCGGGTTAGAGTTGATAAGAATCGTCTCTATACCGTCTTCACGCAAAGATCTAAGTGACTGTGTTCCTGAATAATCAAATTCACAGGCCTGTCCGATCACAATCGGTCCAGAACCAATAATCAAAATACTTTTAAGATTGTTGTTTTTGGGCATTTTAAATTGTGTTGTGGTGGTATAAATGTAAGAAGCTATTAGATATAAAAAAAGGCGTTACTAAAAAAGTAACACCTTTAATATTTTAAATCACTAACTATCATTAGTGTTTATGTCTGTTTTCAGAAGATACAGATAATTTCTTTCTACCTTTTGCTCTTCTTCTGGCAAGGACTTTTCTACCGTTCACACTAGCCATACGCTCTCTAAATCCGTGCTTATTTTTTCTTTTTCTCTTAGATGGTTGAAACGTTCTTTTCATTTTACTGTATCTTTAATCTTCTGTGAAATCTTTTTTTGTTGCTCTTTTTAAAACTGCGTGCAAATATACAAAGCTTTTTAACTCTTCCAAATAGAAAATTAAATTATTTTTAAATCTTTTTATTACCTTTGGCGGCTCAAAAATCAATGCATTATGTTCAATAAAAATATAAAGTTAGTATTAGCAGGATTAGTTTTAGCTGCAGCCGTTTGGCAATTTATCGAAGGGTATATTGGAAATGGGATTATGCTTATCCTATTAGCAGGTATCTTTGTATTTTTATATTTTAAAAATGAGATTATTCTTTTAGCTTTTTTAAGACTTCGGAAACAGGATTTCCCAGGCGCTAAGAAATGGTTAGATAAAATAAAAAAACCAGAAGCTGTACTTACTAAAAAGCAACAGGGATATTACTGGTATTTACATGGTTTAATGGTTTCTCAAACCAACATGACCCAGGCCGAGAAACATTTTAAAAAAGCTATAAAACTAGGCTTATCTATGGATCATGATCTTGCTATGGCCAAACTAAACCTGGCAGGCATTGCGATGACCAAAAGAAGAAAACGTGAGGCTACCAACCTATTGGCCGAAGCTAAAAAGCTAGATAAACATGGTATGCTTACAGACCAGATAAGGATGATGAAACAACAAATGAAAAAAATATAACTTCTTACAATATTTTCCTATTACTTATCGACCCGTAATTTTGTTATTGGTCGATATTATTTCACATTGTAGTAAGTATTTATTATTTTTGAAAGACCTAACTATTCGTCTAAACTTCAATGAAGCAATTATTATGCATTCTATTGATTTTTTTGTTCTTCAATGCCGTTTCAATTTCTGCCCAGGAAAAGAAAACTGATAGCATCAAAGACAAAGTACTTTTTACAGAAGCCTTAGCCCTACATTTAGCCGATTATAACGAGAAAGCCGATTTTGCCTACCGGCAGAGGAATTTTAAAAAAGCGCAACATTTATTTGATTCTATTACGGTAAACCACCTAACAGGATCGTATATTAATAACTTTAAGTTTCACAACTTAAGAGGCAAAGAAGTCTATCTTTACGATTTCGACAAATCAATTTATTTAATTACTTATGCTTCCTGGTGTATTCCCGGAAAAGGAGCTATTCCCGCTATCAACGAGATTGCAAAAAAATATAAAGATCAAATTCAGATCATTATTTTATTTTGGGATACCCGGGATAAAGTAAAAAAGGTATCTAAAGAATTTAGTAATACGGTAAACATTGTTTATGTAGACGAAACACAGAACAAATCGCCTTACGTAGTAAAACAGTTAAAGCATTCATTAGGGCTCCCCACCTGTTTTCTTATAAATAAAGATAAAAGAATTGAAGATATCACCAGGTACACTGCCGTAGCTTATGGAACTCCCATAGAAAATGCTTTAAAGAAAAATTTCAATCAGATTGATGAAGGCATCACAAGCCATCTTATAAATTCTGAGGATACCAAAGTAATTAAATCACAACTTGCTTCTGGGAAAGATAAGAAAGAATAATTTTTTATCATGAACTTGATGAATGATGAATCTATTCATAGATGAAAACAAACGCTATTAGCGCCTGTTTTTAATCTTGAGGTATAAATTTCATTTCCCGTTTAGATGTCGCAATTGCCATTAAAGCACTATAGATATAATTCAATACCTTCACTTCACCGTCCAGATTTAAATTTTCGATATCGTCTGTAGGCTTATGATAATGATCATGACCCCCAGTATGAATTCCCAAAACAGATATCCCTTTATTATAAAAGGAAACATGATCTGATCCTGCAACAGAGCCTGCATGAACTATTGGCTTAACCTGATTAGGTATACCTAAACTATCCATTAATTGCATGCCACCTGGAAAAGTACCGGCACCGCCCATATAAACATGATTTTCTTCATTTAAATGCCCAACCATGTCCATATTTATCATCAACTTAATACTATCCAAAGGTATCGTTGGATGATCTACAAAGTAGGCACTACCTAGCAAGCCCTGTTCTTCAGCCCCAAAAGCGATCAATAAGATGCTTCTTTTTAATAATTTTTGATTGGCTTTAACCTTTTCTGCTATTTCCAATAAAGCGGCAGTACCGCTAGCATTATCATCTGCACCATTGTAAATTGATCCTTCTTTTACTCCTAAATGATCATAATGAGCACCTACAACAATAATTTCATTTTTCAATTTGGGATCTTTACCTTCAATAAATCCTATGACATTCCAGGTTTTCACTTCAGAATTATCACCTTTTAAGCGTGCTGTAAACTCCTGAAGGTCATAAAAGATTCCGTTAGCAGTAAAATCATTTTTTAAGTAATCTACTACCATTTTATTTTCTACAGTTCCAGGAAATCTGCCATTTAGTGAATCATTTGCTAAAAACTGAATATGGTCTTTCAATTCCTGTCTCGTTATTTCTTCTTGAGAAAAAATATAGCCAACCGGACTTATAATGAATAAAATAATTAGAGTAATTGAGGAATTTATTTTTGAAATCATAATAATTAGAATGATAAATCGATGAACTATTGGTAATATCCCTCTTCAGGTATATCTACATAATAGGCTTTCCCGGAAGCATTATTTAAGTGTGCTTCGCGTAACCATGGATTATGAATTTTTAAAATCTTATAGTTAATGCCGTATTTTGCAGCAAAATCCGGAAAGTCATCTACCGCAGTATCTACTTTTACCTTTTTGGTAGGAATGTGTCTGTAAAGATCTGATTCCTCAAATTTAAATCCATATTCGTATGGATTAGACATAATCTCTTTTAAAGCCAGAATTCTAAATACATAACGACCGGTCTCTTCTCCCAGTAATAAATCATAATAATCCTTCACCTTTTGACGTTCCTGCTGCCTTGCAATTCCGGCCCTACCAGCATTATAAGCCGCAGCGGCCAAGGTCCAGCTTCCAAAATCTCTTTTAGATTCTTTCAGGTACTGGCATGCTGCTCTGGTTGATTTTTCAATATGATAACGTTCATCTACATTGCTGTTAATTTCCAGACCTAAATCCCGCCCTGTTCCTTTTAATAGCTGCCAGAACCCAACGGCGTTTGCCGGGCTTACCGCCTGGGTTAACCCACTTTCTATAACCGCTAAATACTTAAAATCATCAGGCACTCCTTCTTCTTTTAAAATAGGTTCAATAACAGGGAAGTATTTATTAGCACGCTTCATTAAAAGTAGTGCATTAGATTGCCAGTAGGTATTTACCAGTAATTCACGATCCAGGCGCTCGTGAATATCGGGATCTGTTAAGGGCACAGATTCTCCTGCAAAATCAATATTTTCTGGAATACTTAATGCTTTTATGGTATATACCTTAGCCACATTCTTATCAAAAGTTTCCTGATAAGCTTCTTTATGCTCTTCCTGAATATCCGGACTCTGAACAGCCTCGGTTATTGCAAAAAATACTGTTGCGGCTCCAACTACTATTAGTCCTGTTTTTAATATTTTCATGTTATATTTTAATAATTTTCGGATTATTCTCTACTGCTTCTTTTCCTTTCAGAATTAATTGGGGCAGGTAGTTATTAAACCACCTAAACCGGTTAATTATCATGACATGGGTTCCTCCTTTTATAACTATCGCATCGTTGATATACTTAATAGGAAAAACAACATCCTTATCACCATGAATATGAATAATCTCCGGGTTTATGGTACTACAATCCCAGTTTACCATATTCTGAATTGCCCACGAAAGATAATATTTATCACGAACCGACAAATACTGACGGTATAATTTTGCTCTTTTTTTAAGATAATCGTTTACGGCAATCTTTTCTAAATGATCTATATAATCTAATAAACCTATAGGAAGTATTTTATACACTCCGGTTTTACTGGCAAACTTCATCTTTTTAGGCAATTCATCCCTACACTTCACACTAGAAATAATGATCAATCGCCTAACCTTAATGTATTTTGCTATTTCCTGTACAATAACTCCGCCAAAAGACACGCCTATCAACACTATATTTTCATGATGAATATTTTCAATCAACCGTTTGGAGTAATCCTGCATACTTTCGTTTGAAGTAGGAATAAGCCATGTTAACCAGTGAATTTTAAATTGATCTTCGGGTAGTTGAATAAACTCAAAAATAGATGGGTTAGCTGCCATTCCCGGCATAAAGTATACGTGAATCAAGTTGTTAGCGCTATCACTCATGTTAGTAAGGCAGCTTTTAAGGTTTAGAAATTGTAATTTTACTCAATAATCGAGATTAAATACTCCAATCCGGGATCTTCCCCATAGTTACTGGGATCAGAATACCCCGAAATAAATATAATTTTTTAATAAATGCCTCAAGGGCTTACCTTAAAAGGTAGTTTATGATCAAAAATAAGACTTAATTATTGGCTTACATAAAAGAAAGAGAAAAATGAGAAATACAATTTATCCAGCAGATTTAAGAGGAAAAGCAGACTTTGGGTGGCTTAATGCCCGCTACTCTTTTAGCTTTGCTAATTATTTTAATCCCAACAATGTACATTTTGGACTTTTACGGGTTTTAAACGATGATTTAGTAAAAGGAGGAATGGGTTTTGGAACGCATCCTCACCAGAATATGGAAATAATAAGCATCCCTCTACAGGGCGCTATAGCTCATAAAGATTCCATGGGGAATGCTTCAACAATCAATGCCGGGGAAGTACAGGTAATGAGTGCAGGAACCGGAGTAGAACATAGCGAATTTAACCCCAATTCTTCAGAAACACTCAATCTTTTACAAATCTGGATCTTTCCTGAAAAAGAAAATGTGGAACCGCGATATGACCAGAAAAATTTTTCTGAATTATTAATTCCCAATACCCTGGTAACCGTTGTTGGTCCTAAAGAAAATAATGAAGAAAATGCCCTTTGGATTCATCAACAAGCATATCTATCCCTTGGAAATTTTGAACAAGGCACAAATTTTGCTTATACTATAAAAGGGAAAAATAGTGGTGTTTATGTCTTTTTAATTGAAGGAGAGGCCAGCATCGATGGCGAGAAGCTAAATAAAAGAGATGCTATGGGAATTTCTGAAACTGAAACTTTCGAGGTTTCTTTCAGTGAGAATAGCAAAATACTACTTATTGAAGTACCTATGGAATAGCAAAAACTTTCTGAATTCGGTGAAACTAAAATTTACCGAATTCAGAATCAAATATTTATATGATGAATGAAGAGGATTTTAAAATTACCAACAATGAATTTTTAAGACAATTCGAAACGACTGTAAATGGCGAGTTGGCCATTATTGAGTATGCTGACCAGGAGCGTAAAATTTTCCTCACCAAGCTTAGAATGCCTAAAGATGTAGCTGAAGAAACTACCAACAAATTTATCGAGGCTGTTTTAGCTGAAATTAAAGAGAATACTAATTGCAGAGTGATGCCAACACATCCCGATATTGCTAAATTTATGCGGCGTAATCGCAGAAAATATAAAGACCTTTTACCAGTAGGGATTAATATTTAAGCGCTTATCGCTTCCGCTTCCTTTACGTATTCAAATCTTACCATACCATCTTCGTCTATTTCTGTAAGTTGAATTTGATGAAGCGTATTTACAAGCTCCGGATTCCACGGAGCTTTTACTTTTACATAATTTTCTGTAAACCCATGAATATAACCTTCTTTATTTTCACCTTCAAAAAGAACAGTATGCGTTGTGCCTAGTTGACTCTCATAAAAAGCTCTTCGCTTTTTTGCAGAAAGTCCTCGTAACATTTTGCTACGTTTTTTACGAACCTTATTAGAAACTACACCATCCATTTCGGCTGCCGGAGTATTATCACGTTCAGAATACGTAAAAACATGTAAATAAGAAATATCCAGTTCGGTTAAAAAGGTATAGGTTTCCAGAAAGTGCTCATCGGTTTCTCCGGGAAACCCAACAATCACATCTACGCCAATACATGCATGAGGCATTACCTTTTTAATTTGCGCAACTCGATCTACATACAACTCACGTAAATAACGGCGTCGCATTAATTTAAGAATATCGTTGCTACCACTTTGTAACGGAATATGAAAATGCGGCACGAATGTACTGCTATCTGAAACAAAATCAATCGTCTCATTTTTAAGCAAATTCGGTTCGATAGAAGAAATTCGAAGTCTTTCAATGCCCTTAACTTCATCCAGCGCTTTTACCAGATCTAAAAAAGTATGCTCATGCTTTTTATTTCCAAACTCGCCTTTCCCATAATCGCCAATATTAACTCCGGTAAGGACTATTTCTTTAATGCCCTGTTCAGAAATTTCAGCAGCATTTTTTAAAACATTTTCCAGTTTATCACTACGGGAAATTCCGCGTGCTAAGGGAATAGTACAATATGTGCATTTATAATCACAACCATCCTGAACTTTAAGGAAAGCCCGGGTACGATCTCCAATAGAATATGATCCTACATAAAAATCGGCTTCCTGAATTTCGCAACTATGTACTTCTCCAAAATCGTTTTTAGAAAGATCATGAAGGTAATCGGTGATCTTAAATTTTTCGGTAGCTCCCAAAACAAGGTCTACACCATCTACAGCTGCCAGTTCTTCTGGCTTTAATTGCGCGTAACAACCTACACCAATAATAAAAGCCTCTTCGTTTGCTTTTTGAGCCTGTTTTACGATGGTTTTAAAGCGCTTATCTGCATTCTCGGTCACAGAACAGGTATTTATTACATAAATATCTGCATACTCGTTAAATTCCACTTTCTCAAATCCTTCCTCCTGGAACGATCTTGCAATTGTTGATGTTTCCGAGAAATTTAGTTTACAACCTAGTGTATAAAAAGCAACTTTTTTATCCATCATTTTCCTGCTCTTTTTAGCAAAAACACATTTTACTTTATTTTGGGGTGCAAATATACTATCTAAAATTGGTTTACTAAAATTGGCTGTCTTGTTTTAGTCTTTGTAAATCAATCCCTTAAAATATTACTCACAGATTTTAAACAATTAGGATAATAATCAAACTATAGTAGTAGAAAAGTTCAAAAAATAATATGCAAAATTCTATAATTTAAGCATAAAGGCCAAGGCACTTAAAAACATAACAAGTTTTCTAGTTTTCAATAATCCTGGTTTTTCCGGCATGTATAAAGATTTATATTTGCTAAAAATAAACGGGATGAGCAATGATGCTTTTAAATTACGAAGGGTAAATGTGATGCGATACATCACACCATTGCGAGAAGGTGGTTCTTTACCTGCGCTTGCCGATGCCGACGATGATTTTAAATACGTTATAAAATTTAGAGGTGCCGGGCATGGCAGTAAAGCTTTGATTGCCGATTTGATTGGTGGTGAAATCGCACGTTTTTTGGGTTTTAAGGTTCCTGAAATTGTTTTTGCTCATTTAGACGAGGCTTTTGGTAGAACTGAAGGTGACGAAGAAATTCAGGATTTACTAAAAGGAAGCCAGGGCTTAAACCTAGGGCTTCATTTTTTATCTGGAGCCATTAATTATGATCCTGTAGTTACCGAAATTGATCCCGAAACCGCCTCCAGAATCGTATGGTTAGATGCCTATTTAACCAATATCGATCGCACGTTTAGAAACACCAATATGTTAAGTTGGCACAATGAACTCTGGCTTATCGATCACGGTGCTTCATTATACTTTCATCATTCCTGGATCAATTGGGAGAAAACAGCAAAAACATCCTTCGCTTTTATAAAAGATCATGTATTACTGCCCCAGGCAAGCGAATTGGAAAAAGCGAATAGCGAACTCAAAAAAAAACTTACCCCAGAAGTCTTAGAAGACATCGTTAATTTAATTCCTGAAGATTGGTTAATTTGGGAAGGAGCCGATGAATCACCTGCAGAGATTAGAGAAGTTTATCTTAAGTTTTTAAAAATACGATTAACTCATTCTGAAATTTTCACAAAACAAGCGCAAGATGCAAGAGAATCACTTATATGAGTATGCCGTAATTAGGATCGTCCCGAAAGTGGAACGGGAAGAATTTATAAATGTTGGCGTGGGCATTTTTTCGAAAAGTACCCGCTTTATCAACATGCGCTATCATTTGGATAAAAACAAATTAAAAGCAATATGTCCAGATTGTGATCCTGAAGAAATAGAAAAAAATTTAGAGTCTTTTAAACGTATTTGTGCAGGAGAAAAAGATGCCGGACCCATTGGGCAAATGGATGCTGCCTCTAGATTTAGATGGTTAACCGCCACTCGCAGCTCTGTGATACAAACCTCCCAGACACATCCAGGATTTAGCAAGGATTTAGAAAAAACATTGAACTCTTTATTTGAAGAAATGGTTTTATAAGAGACTAGAAGATTAAAAACTATAAATACTGGACAAAATTTTCTTTGGTTTTACCTACTTAAAAATTAATGGTAAGTAAAAATCTATGCTCCAGATTCTATTTTCTTATATCTATATTTACAATATGAGTTTTGGTAGTGCCATAGCAGCCATTGTTAGTCAGCGTAACAACAGGAGAAAAAGAACTTCTCAATTAGATCGTTATGCCCAAAAAACAGGATCTAAACTTGGGAAACTTAGTGATCAGGATAAACTTACTGCTACCGAATTAAATCGGCTGGGCCAAAGAATTAAAGCTGAAAATAACAAAAAGCGGCAAAGAGTTATCGCCCTTACCGCTGTAATTATGATTATTGTTACTTCTATCTTCTGGTATTTTATGTTTTAACCTTCAAGCATCTTTGATATTCAAAAATTTCGGTATTAAAATTCTAATATCTAGAAGCGAAGCAATCTAACATCTAATTTTAATATCTACGATACTTAGAAGTTTCTTCGAAGACATGTTCTAAAATTGCTTCATCTTCCTTGGTAAATTCCATTTTACGGCGTTCTAAAACAAGGCAGGCTACTTCAAAAACCTTTTTGGTCTGGTAGGTAGTCATTCCCGAACTTCCACCCCAACTAAAACTTGGCACAAAATTTCGTGGATATCCCGTTCCAAAGATATTACAACTTACTCCAACCACCGTACCGGTATTAAACATCGAATTGATTCCGCATTTACTATGATCGCCCATCATCAACCCACAAAATTGAAGTCCGGTTTTTGCAAAACCCTCCGTCTCGTAATCCCAAAGGCGAACTTCAGCATAATTATTTTTAAGATTTGAATTATTGGTATCTGCTCCCAGATTACACCATTCTCCAAGTACCGAATTTCCTAAATATCCTTCATGGCCTTTATTGGAGTTTTGGAATAATACTGAATTATTGATCTCGCCTCCTGCTCTACTCCCGGGGCCTATGGTTGTTGCTCCATATATTTTAGCGCCCATTTTAACGACTGCTTCTTCACCAATCGCTATAGGGCCACGAAAAAAACAACCTTCCATCACTAAAGCATCTTTTCCTATATAAATCGGGCCGGTACTCGCATTTAAAGAGCAATTTTCAACTACAGCTCCTTCTTCAATAAAAATGTTCTCTGGATTTTTTACAAAGTTCGAAGAATTTATAGGTTCAGATTCACGATCTTCCGTAATTAATTTAAAATCAAAATTAATGGCAAAATCGTTTTTTGAAAAGATATCCCAGGTATGCGCTAGCTTAAGCACTTCGCCTGCAATTTCTAATTGCTTAAATACTTCAAAATCTACCTCCTGATCTTCTTCGGCATAAAAAGCAACGATATCTTCTCCATCAAAGATTGCTTCATTCTTTTTTAAATTCATCACCTGATCGATCAATGCTGAAGAAGGAAAATAGGCGGCATTAATCATAATATTTTCCTCAAACTCTACCAACGGCCACTTTTCACTTAAATAATCCTCGGTAATTGTAGAAGTCGTATTGCCTAAAATATATTCCCAGCGCTCTCGCATGGTCAATATTCCAAACCTAATATCGGCTACCGGCCGGGTAAATGTAAAAGGGAGTAACTGCTTTCTTACCGAACCATCAAAAAGTATATAATTCATTTCCGCACAAAATTTTTATAAAGTTAAAGGGAATTGGATAAGTTTAAAGAAAATGAAGTTAAAATCAATTTAAAAAATACACAAACAAAAAAGGCTGCAAAAAGCAGCCTTTATATATTATAATCTAAAATCCAGAAGAATTATTTCTTCTTCTTGAATTTAGCATATTTGTTCTTGAATTTATCAATTCTACCAGCACTATCCACAAGCTTAGTCTGCCCGGTATAGTATGGATGAGAAGTTCTGGAGATCTCCAATTTGATCAATGGATATTCAGTACCTTCTACTTCAATAGTTTCTCTTGTCTTTGCGGTAGATTTTGTAATGAATACATCGTCGTTAGACATATCTTTAAATGCTACCAATCTATAATTTTCCGGATGGATTCCTTGCTTCATCGCTTTGATCTTTTAATTTTCAGGCTGCAAATTTAAACATTTTATTGATTAATCCAATAACAATTAAAAATATTTTTTTATTTATCCGCTATGTAACGTTTTACTATATTTGCTTACTAACCGATAAACAACAAAATTAATCAAAAAAATGGAAAACTCTACTTCAGTTAAATCGGTTGCGTCACCTTTCGGTATTTATTTAGGAATTATACTCTCACTAATTACTATTTTAGCCTATACATTTAATTTAAAGCTTTTTACAAGTTGGTACCTTGGTGTCTTTAATTTTATTATCATAATTATATTTCTAATCATTTCAGAAATTAAAACAAGAAAAGCCGTTGCAAATCCGGCCTTCCCCTTTAAAGATGCATTTATCGCTTCTTTTATTCCAATTGCAATTGGATTATTAATAAGTACAATAGTATCTATAATTATCTTTAACTTTGTCGATCCTGAAGCTGCTCAAACAGTTATCGAATTGACTGCTGAAATGAGTAGAAATATGATGGAAAGATTTGGTCTTCCCGAAGCTGAGATAGAAAAAGCTGTTGCAGAAGTACTTGAGAGTAATCAATTTACACTTCTAAATCAGCTTAAAAGTTATATATTTCAATTAGCATTTTGGGCTGCTATCAGTTTAATTTTAGCGCTGATTTTCAGAAAAAAAGATCCGCAAACAATTTAATAATTAATGCAGATTTCCGTAGTTATACCTCTTCTTAACGAAGAACAATCTTTAGCAGAATTATATCATTGGATCGCAAAAGTTATGCGATCCAATTCCTTTTCTTACGAGATCATTTTTATCGATGATGGGAGTACCGATGGTTCCTGGAACACGATCGCCGCTATTGCCGATAAGGATAAAGCGGTTAAAGGCATAAAATTTAATCGTAATTACGGCAAATCTCAGGCACTACATGCCGGCTTTTTAAAAGCAGAAGGTGATGTGGTAATTACCATGGATGCCGACCTTCAGGACAATCCTGATGAAATCCCCGAATTATACAAAATGATCACCCACGAACAATATCAATTGGTTTCTGGGTGGAAAAAGAAACGGTACGACTCGGTAATAGCCAAAAACTTACCATCAAAATTATTTAATGCTGCGGCAAGAAAAACATCAGGATTAAAATTGCACGATTTTAACTGTGGTTTAAAAGCCTATACCAAAGCCGTGGTAAAGAATATAGATGTGTATGGAGAAATGCACCGTTATATCCCGGTTTTGGCAAAAAACGCCGGATTTTATAGAATTACCGAAAAAGAGGTTAAACACCAGGCCAGAAAATACGGGAAAACTAAATTTGGACCAGAGCGCTTTATTTTTGGATTTCTAGACTTATTAACTATTTGGTTTTTATCTAAATTTGGACGAAGACCCATGCATTTATTTGGATCTTTGGGCGTTTTAATGTTTATCATTGGTTTTTTTACGGCGGGATTTGTAGGCTTTTCCAAACTTTTTAAAATGTACCATAACGAGCCTAATATTTTAGTCGCCCTAAATCCATGGTTCTACATTGCACTCACTGTGATGATTATAGGCTCTCAACTTTTTCTTGCAGGATTTGTTGGAGAATTAATCTTACGAAGTAAACGGGATAAAGAACGTTATCTTATTACTAAAACTACAGAGAATTATTAAGTTTAAATATAGAAAATAGTATTTTTGAATTCTATTTTGTGTGAACTACTAAACTAAAACCAAAATTATGTCACAACCTAAACCTGAAATTTTAGCGAAGGCCCAATCATGGCTTACCGATGTTTTTGATGAAGAAACTAAAAAAGAAATCAACAATCTTATAGAAAATGATCCGTCTGAACTAGAAGATAGTTTCTATAAAAATGCGGCTTTCGGTACAGGTGGAATGCGCGGAGTGATGGGTGTGGGCACCAACCGAATCAACAAATATACCTTGGGTAAAAATACACAGGGACTTTCCAACTTCCTAAAAAGAGAATTTTCAGGAGAAGCTTTAAAAGTTGCAATTGCTTATGATTGCAGAAACAACAGTAAAGAACTGGCACAGGTGGTTGCTGATGTATTTTCAGCTAATGATATTGAAGTATTTTTATTTTCAGACTTACGACCCACTCCAGAACTTTCTTTTGCGGTAAAAGATCTTGATTGTCACTGCGGAATTGTTTTAACCGCCAGCCACAACCCACCAGAATACAATGGTTACAAAGTATACTGGCAGGACGGTGGCCAGTTAGTACCACCACAAGACAAAGCTTTGGTTGAAGAAATTAACGGATTAGAGTATGAAGCAATTAATTTTGACGCGAATACCGATCTAATTCATAAAATAGATAAAGAGGTTGATGAAAAATTTATCAACGCCTCAGTAAAGAACGGAAGCTTTGACACTTCAGCAGAAGCAAAAGCCGATTTAGGTATTGTTTTCACTTCTTTACACGGTACTTCGATAACCATGGTTCCGCCGGTATTAGAAAAAGCCGGATTTACCAATGTAACTATCGTTGAAGAGCAACGCGAACCAGATGGTAATTTCCCAACGGTAAAATCTCCAAATCCTGAAGAACCGGAAGCTCTAAAAATGGCCCTTGATATTGCTGAAGAAAAAGGTGCCGATATCGTGATAGGTACAGATCCTGATTGTGATCGATTAGGAATTGCGGTTAGAAACAGTGAAAACAAATTAGAGCTTTTAAACGGAAACCAAACCATGGTGGTAATGACCTGGTTCCTTTTAGAGCAATGGAAGAAAGCCGATAAAATAGAGGGAAACGAGTTTATCGCTTCTACCATCGTCTCTACACCAATGCTTAAAAACCTTTCTGAAGCATACGGAGTTGAATATAAAGAGGTGTTAACCGGATTTAAATGGATCGCTAAACTAATCAAAGATCATCCAGAACTAGATTTTATAGGTGGTGGTGAAGAAAGCTTTGGTTATATGGTGGGCGACTTTGTTCGCGATAAAGATGCCGTAACCTCTACCCTGTTGGCTTGTGAAATTTCAGCATTCTTAAAAGCTCAGGGAAGTTCTTTCTACGAAAAACTATTAGAACTTTATACCACTTACGGTTTATATAAAGAAGAATTGATTTCTTTGGTTAAAAAAGGAATTGAAGGGGAGCAGGAAATTAAGCAAATGCTTATCGATCTTAGAGAGAAGCCATGGGAAACCATAGATGGTGAAAAAGTGGTGCTCGTTGAGGATTATCAATCTTCTATCGCTAAAAACCAAAATGACCATACGGAAACAGAAATTACCATTCCAAAATCTAATGTACTTATTTACTATACTGAAGACGGAACAAAGATCGCAGCTCGCCCAAGTGGAACTGAGCCTAAGATCAAATTCTACTTCAGTGTAAATACTTCTTTAGATAGCGTGAGTGATTTTGAAGAAAAGAATAAAGAATTAAAAGAGAAAATCAGCCGGATCAAAGCTGAACTGCAATTAGGTTAAGGCCTTAGTTATTATATGAGTTACTTAAAAAAAGTTCTTCAATTTGCAAAGCCCTACAAACGCTACGCAATATTGAATATTATTAGCAATGTTTTTTATGCCCTTTTTAGCACCTTATCATTCCTGGCATTTATACCGATGCTACAGGTGCTATTTCAGGTAAATAAACCTATTACTACACAACCAGTGTGGAATGGCGAATGGAGAAGCCTAAAAGATTTTGCTGAGCAGTACGCGAACTTTTTTTTAAATCAACGGATAGAAGAATATGGGCAGATCTCTGCCCTTATTACTATCTGTATTGTAATAATTATCCTGTTTTTTGTAAAAAACCTGTTTAATTATCTAGCCATGTATTTTATCGCTACTTTAAGAAACGGAATGCTTAAAGATATACGCGATAAGATATATGATAAAATTGTAGAATTACCCGTTTCCTACTTTTCTGAAAAACGTAAAGGAGATATTATCTCAAGAATTACCAGCGATGTACAGGAAATTCAATCTTCATTTCTTAGTATGTTAGAAATGTTCGTAAAAGAACCTTTAACATTACTATTTACTCTAGTAGGAATGTTAGCCTTAAGCTGGAAACTTACCATATTTGTACTTATTTTCTTACCGATTTCTGGTTTAATCATTTCTTCTATCGGAAAAAAACTGAAAGCGAAATCGACTATTGCGCAGCAGGAAAATGCCTACTTTTTATCGGTTGTTGAAGAAACCCTGTCGAGTTTAAAAATTATCAAAGGTTTTAATGCAGAAGGCAAGTTTAGAGACAAATTTCAGTCAAGCACCGGCAGGTTAAACCGTACGTTAAATACTTTATTACACCGCCAAAACCTGGCTTCTCCTATGAGTGAGTTTTTAGGAGTTTTAGTCATTACAATCGTGCTTTGGTTTGGCGGAAACATGGTTTTGATAGACAATACCATGGATGCGGCTACTTTTATAGGTTTTCTGGTATTAACCTATAACATTCTTACACCGGCAAAAGCAATTTCAAAAGCAACTTATAGCGTACAACGAGGAAATGCAAGTTCTGAACGTATTTTAGAAATCATCGAAACAGAAACTACTTTAAAAGATGCACCTGATGCTATTAATAAAGTAAGTTTCGACACCAAAATTGAAGTTGAAAATATCGATTTTAAATATGAAAAAGAGCGAGTACTAAAGAACTTTAGCATGAGTGTTCCTAAAGGACAAACTATAGCCCTTGTAGGACAATCTGGTAGTGGAAAATCGACTATCGCCAATCTAATTACCCGTTTTTACGATGTTAACCAGGGACATATTAAAATTGACGGTACCGATATTCGTGAAATTTCCAAGCACTCCTTGCGAAACTTAATGGGATTAGTTACTCAGGATTCTATTCTATTTAACGACAGCATTCGCAATAATATAGCCTTAGGAAAAGATGATGCTACCGAAGAAGAAATTATCGCAGCATTAAAAATTGCCAATGCCTGGGAATTTATTTCGCAAATGCCCGAAGGCTTAGATGCCAATATTGGTGATTCCGGAAACAAATTAAGTGGTGGGCAAAAACAACGTCTTTCGATTGCCAGAGCGGTACTTAAAAACCCGCCGATCATGATTCTGGACGAAGCAACCTCTGCTTTAGATACAGAAAGTGAAAAATTAGTACAGCAAGCCTTAGAAAATATGATGCGTAATCGAACGTCCATAGTGATTGCGCACCGATTAAGCACTATTCAGAATGCTGATAATATTATCGTTATGCAGCGTGGGGAAATTGTAGAACAGGGAAAACATGAAGAACTGCTCGCCAAAAGAGGAACGTACCAAAAGCTTGTAGAAATGCAATCTTTCGCTTAAGCCGCAATTTCTAAATTAGTTATATAAAGTAATGAGCACAGTAGTACGTTCGTTGTTTTTTATGATTTTAAGTAAATTGCCTTATGGGCAGATCCATGTTATTTATTAATTTTTTTCTTTTTGAGGCATCCCCAATAGCTCTTGAGACCGCAAAACTTAATCTCGATTATTGCTAAAGAGAACTTCACTGTTTCTCCAAACCACTCAATATTAACCTATAAGCTTAAGTCAAAAAATAATTGAACATAATAATAGGTTCCGGGCTTAATTCTACCAGCGGATACGATGTGACAAGCATGGCTACGCATTAAATTTATAACACAATAATTACTCAGCTTTAAAGTTTTCTATATTTTAGCCGAACCATCTTAAAGGGATAGTTAATCTAAATTTTTTCCCTTGGAAAAAACCGAAAATTTACTTGTACAACAGTTAAAGGATAGTAAAACTTCACAGCAGGCCTTTAGAGAACTTGTATCTTTATACAAGGAACGCTTGTATTGGCATATACGAAATATTGTAAAAAATCATGACGATGCCCACGATATTTTACAGAATACGTTCATAAAAATTTTCAGAAACATAGATCAGTTCAAAGGAGACAGCAAATTATTTTCCTGGATGTATAGAATCGCCACCAACGAATCGATCACTTTTCTGAATAAAAAGACGAAGCGTTTACAAATTTCCTCAGACGAGCTTCAGGATTCCATCATCAATAATCTTGAAAGTGATGTTTATTTTGAAGGAACCGAGATTCAGTTAAAACTTCAAAAAGCTATTGCCAGCTTACCTAGAAAGCAACAACAGGTTTTTAATATGAAGTATTTTGAAGAATTAAAGTATCGGGAAATTGCAGATATTTTAGAAACCAGTGAAGGTGCATTAAAAGCATCTTATCATATTGCTGTAAAAAAAATTGAAGAATTTTTAAAAACAAATTAAACCTTTCTAGTTTATACAAGTCAAATAATCATAATGAAGGAAGAGAAAATACCATATCATGGCGCCTCTGGCTTTAAAGTGCCTTCCGGATATTTCGATAATCTGGAGGATCATTTATGTGATAAGGTTTTTAATGAAGAAAAGCAGTTAGATAAAATAGCAGTACCTAAAAAGGCCGGATTTAAAGTTCCTGAAGCTTATTTTGATCATCTTGAAGATGTTCTGGTTGAAAAAATAGCACATAAACAACCCCGATTAATCAAAATAAACTTTAGAAAAACTTTCTATTATGCTGCAGCTGTTGCCGCTATTTTTGTGGGATTATATACCACTGTTTTTACCTTGGGTAACGAACAATCTGCTAGTTGGGATGATGTAGAACTTTCTGCTATAGAACAGTATATTGATGACGGATATATTGATCTTTCTGATACAGAATTTTCTAATATGATCATCGAAGACGGTTACATTGTAGAAGAATCAGATTTCGCAACAATGAGTAGTGAAGCGGTTTTTGAGTATCTGGATGAGAATGTTGAAGATCCCTCTTTTATTTTAGAATAATTGCTATGAAAAAGATTGTAATACTATTAGTGTTGATTTTAGGCTTCTCGGCAGCTCATGCACAGGACGATAAGGAAAGAGAGCGCATAAAATCTTTAAAAACGGCTTTTATAACCCAGGAACTTAACCTTGATAATAAAGTAGCTCAAAAATTTTGGCCTATTTATGATAAATACGAACAAAAACGCCGCGAACTTTATCGTAGGGAACATAGGGATATAAACGATGTAGAATGTATTTCTGAAAGTAAAGCAGATGATCTTTTAAAGGAATTCGTAGAAATCGAAAAAGAAGATTACGAACTTAAAAAGCAATATTTTGCCGACTTGAAGAGTATTTTATCTTCAAAAGACATTATTAAACTCCATCAGCTAGAAGAAGACTTTCACAGAAAATTGATAAGAGAATACCGCGCCCGGCAACACAAAGAGCGTGAAAAAAATAATGAAGAAAAATAAATTAAGAACCATTGTGATTCATCTCAGCATGGGATCAAAAATATATAAGGTTTAGTTTTTTGGTTAGTTAGTAGTAAGAATTCCGGTTGACATTTAATTGTCCTCCGGAATTCTTTTTATATAAACTATTTACAGTTCAGGCTAAATTACTTAAAATGTAATTTTGCAATTCTTTTAGAGCCTGCTGCATAAGCAGTAGAATCATTTAAAAATCTTAATGTAAAAAATCCTTCTTCACTCAGTTTTTCCCAGGTTTCACCAGCATCTTTCGTATAGGAAATTCCGTTAAAGCCTACCGCCACGATCTCTTCGCCATTTCCATTAGGAACATAACGCACGCTACTCTTATAATTAGGCTCCTGCCCATCAGCTATCAGTTTCCATGATTTACCGCCATCTGTTGTGATGGCTTTATTTCCTGTATTACCATCAGGCTCTTCGTAGTTACCTCCTATGATGATTCCGTTCTTGGCATCATAAAAATCCATGCTATAACCTCCCAATGTAGGCTTTCCCTGCAATAAGGGTGTATCTACAACTTCCCAGGTTTCCCCTTTATTAGCTGAGTGGAATACTCTGGACTTCATTCCCCCACTTAATATCCATACCTGGTCACCTTCAATAGCGATATTCGAATTACTGGCGGCAAAAGCCGCTTCCCCTTCAGTAGCTTTTGGTAATTTTGAGCAGTCGATTTTATTCCAGCTGTTTCCGCCATCTCTGGTAATAATAATAGACAAACAATCTTCGGTTGGATCTCCCATAGCGATGCCTTCCTGATCATTCCAAAAGGCAAGGGCATCATAAAAAACTTTTTCGTCTTCTTCTTTATAAACCAATTTCATTTTTCCATCATCACCTGTTTTATACAATAATGCGGGATTACTCACACTTAGCATAAAAAAATCGTTTGCTGTACTTCCTACCGCTCTAAATTCTGGAGTGATACTATCAAATTTTTGCTGTGATAATTTCCATTTTTGGTTAGCCGAATTATATAAGCCATACGTACCATAATTGGCTGCAAAGGCCAGATTGTTTCCAATAACTTCAATAGCTCTTATGCTTAAAGAATCATTTTCTAAAATAGGCTCGATGTCTACCTGTTCAAAAGTTTGATGCGTAGAAACTTTTGGTACTTCCGTAGTGGTCTTATCGTTCGATTTTGTATCATTTTTACAGGCCGCAAAAGCCAGTAAGGCTATGATCCAGACTTTTTTCATTTCAATGGTTTTCATGGATTTCCTTCAAATATAAATGTTTCAGCGATAAAAAAGATTACCTTTGTGCCCTTAAATTTTAGCAATGCGTTTACACAGAAATTTAGTTTTTGCAACAGTTGATGCCCTTTTAGAAATTTTTAATGAGGGGCAATATGCCGATAAAGTAATCGAGAAAACCCTAAAACGAGATAAACGTTGGGGTGCTCGCGATCGCAGTTTTATTGCTGAAACCACCTATGATATTGTTAGATGGAAGCGATTATACGCCGAAATTGCTGAAGTAAAAGAACCTTTTTCAAGAGAAAATGCCTTTAGATTGTTTGCTGTTTGGGCCACATTAAGGGGTATTGCTTTACCCGATTGGAAACAAATTGAAGAAACCCCAACTCGGCGAATTAAAGGCCGTTTTGATGCACTTAGTAAAATCAGAAAGTTTAGGGAATCAATCCCGGATTGGTTAGACGAACTTGGTGTAGCAGAACTTGGTGAAGACATCTGGGAAAAAGAAATTGGTGCCTTAAACAAACAGGCTCCGGTTATTATTCGTGTAAATACGCTTAAAACCGATATCCAAACGCTACAACAAAAACTAAAGGATGAAGGTTTTGAAACCATAAATCTTAAGGATTATCCTTACGCATTACAACTGGTAGAACGTGCTAATATTTTTAAAACAGAAAGTTTTCAAAATGGATTATTTGAAGTTCAGGATGCGTCTTCGCAGCTTGTAGCCGATTTTCTTGATGTTAAGCCTGGTGATCGAGTGGTGGATACCTGCGCTGGGGCTGGTGGCAAATCCTTACACCTTGCCGCTTTAATGGAAAATAAAGGACAGGTAATCGCTTTAGATATCTACGGGAATAAATTAAAAGAACTAAAACGTCGTGCCAAGCGTGCCGGTGCCCACAACATCGAAACTCGTGTAATCGATAATAACAAGGCCATAAAAAAATTACACGGTAAAGCCGATAAAGTTTTGATTGATGCACCTTGTAGCGGATTGGGAGTTTTAAGCCGTAATCCAGATGCAAAATGGAAGTTGGAACCAGAATTCTTAGACCGAATTCGAAAAACACAACAGGAAATTATACGGCAGTATTGCAAAATCGTCAAAAAAGAAGGTAAAATGGTTTATGCTACCTGTTCTGTCTTACCTTCAGAAAATCAATTGCAGGTAAAAGACTTTTTAGCTTCAGAAGAAGGAAAAGATTTTAAATTAATTGAAGATCGCAAAATCCTATCTTCAGAAACTGGTTATGACGGATTTTATATGGCATTGCTGGAAAAATCGGATTCAAAAACATCGGAACAAGTCTAAAAGGTAACAACTAAATAACTTATACAAGCTTGAGGATCCTGATAGCTTGATAGTTGTTAAAGGATTAGGAGTAATCATAGAATTATTTAATAAACTAATCATCCCCTACCCTGGCAGACATTTCGACAAGGCCAAATTCGCTTTGTAAGGAAAGCATATTCTACCGAAATGTCTTTACCAGAGAAATGGTAGGGATGGACAAAAAAGTGTAGCTTTACAATTTTTAATGCCTTGTGGCAGTCCTTTTTATTCCCAAATAAAATCCTAAAGCGCCATAACGGTCTTGATGAAAATTTTTGAAGCCAGGTTATATTCACGTTTCTTAATCCTGTCTTCTATCCTTGCCCGTTTCATTGCTTACTCTCAGTACAGGCTATTATAACTAAACCCTTCCTGCAAAATCAATATCTACACCACTTTTAAGAGCACCTCCTGAATCCAAAAAACATAATTATAGTATGATCTGTTTTCAAAATATCACTCGGTGATTTTTGTTTCCTCATGCTCAGCATAGGTATTAATGAACTCACGATGAAGAATCCAGCCAAAAAAAACAAGAAGAATAAAAATCACTATTCCAATTTTTAGATTAAAAGACCGTATTTCTTTTTCCAGCTGTTTTTGCTGCTCGTCCAGTTGCGCTATTTTCCTGTCAACGTCTCTCACCCGGTTTGTTGTAGCTCTTTTTTTCGTTTGGCTTCAAGTTCTAAGCGCTCATTTTTCTTTTTAATAGCAGCAGCCCAGAAAAGATTTTCAATTTGCTTGTGTTCCTTTTTGCCGGTATAAACCAGGGAGAAAAAAGGCCTGGAATACGGCATTCCATTTTCTTTGGTTATTCCTTCAGCTTTTGCCAGACCCATCACATAGGCAATATGGCCACGCTTTCCCAACTCTTCTTCTAATAGTTTTCTATGCTTGTTTGTAATCATGCTTATCTATTATGTATAAGTTATGGCTTTTATCTTACATTTGTAACACAGTGGTAACATAAGAATATTGCAATTTACAAACTATTTTACTTACTGACAACTATTTTACCTAAAAAATAAGTGTTTTGAAAACTATTCACCGAATTAAAGCCTTTATAGACTATATGGACATTAGTCTGAACAGCTTCGATAAAAGTATCGGGAGGCCGGCTGGATATATTGGAAAGCAAATAAGAAGCGAAGCTTCTATAGGTTCTGATATTCTAGAGACTATACTACGTACCTATACAAATTTAAGTCCGCAATGGTTGATATTTGAAGAAGGTGAAATGTTAAGGGATGCAAATTGTAATGAACAATTCATTTCTCAAGAACCTAAAAAACATTACGGTGAGGAGGATTATTTTGAAAGCCTGCTCTTAGAATATCTGGAAAAAAAGACGGTCAAAGAAAAAATACTAAAACTGGTCAACGATAAAAAAAAGTAGGACAAGCAATACTTTAAACTGGATATCTTAAATCATTCCTCTTAAAAAGTTATAGATAAAAAATAACCACCTAAAGAAAAGCTTATATCGTAATTATGAAAACTAATTTAGTTACAAATTAGTTTTCTAATTATAGGTAACATAAATACATCTCGTGTCTCTAGCAAACTTCGCAATTTTCCTCACAGGTTCTAAAACAAATTCTTTTTAAAAAATTTAATCTCTAAATATCGAATTTTATCAGCATTTTTGTGCGTATCTATTAACTCGTAGTACTTAACCTATTTTATAATTTAAAATGAAAACTTTTTATTTTGTTCTATTAAGCCTTTTTTTAATTTCCTGCGGAAATGACGATGAACCACAAATTAAAGATTACCGGGAGATCAATGATCAGGAAATTCAAAACTATTTAGAAGCCAATAATATAGAGGCACAAAAATCGGAGTCCGGTTTATATTATATTATTGAGGAAGAAGGTACGGGCGCTCAGCCTACAGCCAAAAGTAGAGTAACCGTAGCCTATAAAGGATATTTTTTAAAAGGTAATGTTTTTGATCGAAGTAATGCTTCGGGCGCTACCTTTGGTTTACAACAAGTCATCCCGGGATGGACAGAAGGGATACCTTATTTTAAAGAAGGGGGCAGTGGCCAACTGTTTATTCCTTCTCATCTTGCCTATGGTTCTTACAATTACAACGGCATCCCCGGAGGATCGGTTTTAATTTTTGATATCGAACTGCTGGATGTAGCCAATTAGTTACGGTCTAAACCATTAAATTAAAAATCCTATAGTATTCAGGCCGAATCTTTTTTAGATTCGGCTTTTTTGATGCTGCTATAGCTATTATCTACTTTATTTCTTTACAAAGCGAATATTGATAAAAACTATAGCTGTTTTTTGATAATTTAGCAGGCTATTTCCAGACCATTATTTTATATATTTAGAAGCAAGTTTTAGCATCATAATACAATTCTAGATGCACTCCAATTGTTTAAAAAGAAGATCAATTTTACCTTAATACGAATAGTGAATTTAATCTAATATTTAATTTATCCCACATACTAAATTTCTATGAGTAGAACGTATTATATCGCGGTTATACAACTCAACCTTAACGACAATGCGACCAATAATCTTGCTAAATGTAAAGATTGGGTAAAAAAGGCTGCTAAAGAAGGGGCGCAGGTTATTTGCTTACCTGAACTATACAGCAGCCACTATTTTTGTCAAAGCGAAGATGTAGATAATTTTGCGCTGGCCGAGCCACTTTATAGCACCTCCTTTAGTGCTTTTAGTAGTTTAGCAAAAGAATTAGGGGTGGTTATTATCGTCCCGTTTTTTGAAAAAAGAATGGCCGGGATTTATCATAACAGCGCCTATATAATTGATAATGATGGATCTGAAGCCGGACTGTACAGGAAAATGCATATTCCCGATGATCCCCATTTTTACGAAAAATTCTATTTCACACCGGGAGATTTGGGCTTTAAAACAATAACTACAAAGGTTGGGCAAATAGGTACCTTAATTTGCTGGGATCAATGGTATCCCGAAGCTGCACGACTTACCGCTTTACAGGGCGCCGAAGTTCTCTTCTATCCAACAGCTATAGGCTGGCATCCTTCTGAAAAAAATAAATATGGCGATCATCAGTACGGAGCCTGGATGAATGTAATGAAAGGCCATGCAGTTGCTAACGGCACCTATGTTGCCGCCGCGAACCGGATTGGTCTGGAAAAATATGTCCCTAATACTGATGGTATTGAATTTTGGGGAGCTTCATTTATCGCTGGCCCACAAGGGGAAATCCTGGCACAAGCCTCTCACGATAAAGAAGAAATTTTAATTGCAGAAGTCGATTTGGATCATCAGGAAAACGTAAGACAAAACTGGCCATTTTTTCGAGACAGAAGAATTGACTTTTATGGCAATATCACCAAAAGAGCTATCGATAAATAACCTATGGAAGCTACACGTAGATTTCCCGCCGAATGGGAAAAACAAAAAGGTATATTACTTTGTTTTCCTGAAAATGGCAATGACTGGCCAGGAAAATATCATGCTATCCAATGGGTATTTGTAGAATTTATTAAAAAAGTAGCGCAATACGAGACTGTTTATCTTGTGGTTGCTAATAATAAGCTTAAAGAAAAGGTATCGGATAGGCTGGAAAGAGCCCATGTGCAGCTGGAAAATATTCAATTTATTATTCAGAAAACCAACCGAAGCTGGATGAGGGATTCAGGCCCAATAATTGTTGAATCTGCTGATAAAACAACTGAAGCTATTAATTTTAATTTTAATGGCTGGGCAAAATATAAAAACTATCATCTGGATAAAGCGATACCAGGAATGATCTCGCAAAAATTAGGTATTCCTTTAACCGTAGCTACCTATAAAGGAAAGCCCGTGATCTTAGAAGGCGGTGCAATAGATTCTAATGGAAAAGGTTCCCTCCTAACTTCTGAAGAGTGTTTACTTCATCCTAGTGTACAGGTAAGAAATCCCGGGTTTACTAAAACAGATTATGAAGCCGTCTTTCAGGAATATCTTGGAGTGTCTAATATTATTTGGCTTGGCAACGGCATTTTAGGCGACGATACCCATGGGCATATTGACGATCTTTGCCGATTTGTAAATCCAGATACCATTATCACTGTGACAGAATCGAATAAGAAAGATAAGAATTATAAAGCTTTGAAAGACAATCTGGAACGATTAAAAAATGCGACGCTGGAAAATGGTAAGTCTCCAAATATTGTTGAACTCCCTATGCCCCAAAAGCTGATGTTTGAAGATTTACGCTTGCCAGCCAGTTATGCTAACTTTTTAATTATTAACGGTGCTGTTTTAGTCCCTGTTTTCAATGATCCTAACGACAGGATTGCTTTAAATATTTTAGCCGACTGCTTTCCTAAAAGAGATATCATTGGTATTAGTGCTATAGACCTTATTTGGGGGTTTGGAACCCTGCATTGCCTTAGTCAGCAAATCTATTAAAACGCTAACCAATTCTT
Organism: Zunongwangia profunda SM-A87; assembly: GCF_000023465.1. Classification (NCBI taxonomy): domain Bacteria; kingdom Pseudomonadati; phylum Bacteroidota; class Flavobacteriia; order Flavobacteriales; family Flavobacteriaceae; genus Zunongwangia; species Zunongwangia profunda. Next base: position 2,167,475 of record NC_014041.1, on the reverse strand, counting down.
CTTAATGATATTACTATCCATCACCTTCTTAAAAACTATCGTATACAAGTTGCTTGCTAAAAGTATTTAAAAGCGTAATGCTTAACTCGTTTCAGAATCTCATTATACTTTGATTAACCAATCTATATAAGGACCGCAATCTATTTCGATAGTCATGAGAACAGGTTGACGAAAATCGACTTTTTATAGCATTAGTTAAAGCGCTTGTGGCTTCACATAATCTATCTGAATCGGCTTCACGGCAGTCCTATTATTAGGGATTAAATTTTGTTAAATCTAATTGTTACTGGAGTTTTGGTTTTTGCCTTTTTACTTAATGGCTATCTTTGCCCAGCACAATGACATTGCTATGATTAGTCCTACTTTAAAACGTCCATTGACGATTTGGATCTTTTTATTTTTAAGTCTGAATTTGCCAGTAACTTTAATTAAGAGTAACTATTATCACTTAAATGCACAGGAGAGTAAACCTGAATCCTCTTCCTGGTCTGAAGATCCTCTTGGAAGACAAACCCCACGTGGTACAGCCTCAGGTTTTATTAATGCTGTGGCCGATAAAAATTACCAAAAAGCAGAAGCCTATTTAAATTTTGAAGCTGTAGAAAATCCAGAGGATCACATAGCGATCGTTAAAACTTTAGAAAGTCTACTTAATCAAAATGGCTATTTATACCCTTATTCGTCCATTAGCAGCGATAACACAGGAAAAGCTAATGATGGCTTACCGCCTTCTATCGATCGCGTAGGAATGTTATCTATCAATGGAGAAGAAATGGATCTTACTGTAGAAAAGATTGAAGGAAACGAAAGAGCTCCTATTTGGTTATTTTCAAAAAACACCGTTAAACTTCTACAGGAAATTGACATACGTTCTACCAATACCTCGGGTACTATCGAAGCCTTATTACCAAGTTTCTTAAAGCGATGGAGTTATGGAGGTGCCGTGATTGGCCACTGGATTGCCATGCTCTTAATAGGTATTTTATCCTATCTCATCGCATGGGCAGTGGTATTTATAACCGATAAAATTATAAAGGTCTTCTGGAAATCGGCAAATGAAGAACCGGTTTCTAATATCCTCAAAGCGATTGCTTTCCCGGTACAACTTTTCTTAGCCGTATGGTTATTGGTGTATGCATCTAATCAACTGGGCATCTCTATCGTAGTACGGCAAAAATTTAGCTGGTTACCGGTGATATGCAGTATTATAGCCCTTTCACTTATACTTTGGCGGGTCACACAGTTTTTAACTGATTTTAGCCAAAAGAAAATGAATCTAAGAGGAAATGTATCTGGTGTTTCTGTGATCCTCTTTTTAAATAGGGCTGCAAAAATTGCAATCGTCGTTTTTGGTATCATTGCCATTTTAGATGCCGTTGGCGTAGATGTGACTACTGGACTTGCCGCTTTGGGTATTGGTGGTATTGCTTTAGCTTTGGGAGCACAAAAAACAGTTGAAAATTTTGTAGGTAGTGTAACGGTAATTGCAGATCAACCGGTAAGGGTTGGCGATTTTTGTAAAGTTGGGAATACTATAGGAACCATAGAAAATATTGGTATGCGATCTACACGAATTAGAACGTTAAACCGAACAATAGTTACCATTCCCAATGGACAGTTTTCTTCTAGTGAAATAGAAAATTATGCGCATCGCGACCGCTTTAGGTTTTATCATGTTTTTGAATTAAGATACGAAACTACTCCAGATCAAATACGCTATCTACTGGTAGAGCTTAGAAAGATACTTTATGCGCATCCAAAAGTAAATCCCGATCCTGCAAGAGTACGTTTTACCACTTTAGCAGCGCATTCTATCAATATTGAAATCTTTGCATTTATTATGGTGCCAGAATACAATGATTTTCTGGAGGTACAGGAAGATATCCTTCTTAGAATGATGGATGTTGTGGAAACCAGTGGCTCTGGTTTTGCTTTCCCGTCTCAAACGGTATACTTATCAAGGGACAAAGGTTTATCCAAAGAAAAATCAGAGGAAGCAGCGAAAACCGTAGAAGACTGGAAAATCAAAAATGATTTACAGATCCCTAAATTTACTTCAGAAAAAATAGAAGAGTTAAAAGATAGTCTTACTTATCCTCCTGCCGGGACTTCACATACCTCCGATAATTAAAAATCTTAAGAAAATGTAGACTGCGGTATAAATTGATAAGACCCTACCGCCCTATCTAACATCGTGATCCCGATAGCTCTTATCGGGACAAAGACACAGCATTTAATATCGATCATCGAGTACACTTATTCATGCAGTACAAAAAACGGAATCTTCTTGAAATACTTTGGGGCTTCAGAAACAGGATAAAATAATAATTGATCAAAAAAATTAAGATTCTTTCCCATCATCATTATAAGCTGTACTTCCTTGCTTTTTATAAATAGCTGCAGGGCATCTTCTAGAGAATCATTAATACTGTAATAAAAGCCATGATGAATATCAGACAATTGTTCCTTTAAAAAATCTCTGTTTGATTTTTGCGAATCTGTAAGGGCTTCGGGTTTCTTAGCATAGTAAAGTACTTTAAGTTTAGACTGATGGCAATTGCTTATAAGCTTTAGGCCTCGTAAAATTTTGGTTTTATAGGTAACATAAAAATCGGTGGGGAAAGCTATATTTTCAGGTTTTTTATAAGTAGCTTCTTCTGGAACTACTAAAATTGGGCATTTTATACGTGAAATTACGGCTGTACTATTTTTTCCAACCAGGGATTGCTGATTTAAATTAGCGCCACGGGTTCCCATAATGACAAGATGAATTTTACCGTCTTCAATTATTTTTCTTATCCCCGAAATAAATGAGGTTTGCTGTATAGAAAAAGAAAATTTATGAAATTTAGGATGGGCTATTTTCCGTAGTCGGGTTAAAAAGGCCTGAACTTCAGTTAAAGCCTTTTTATTATTAAATTCTACATCTGTTCCAGTTTCATCTAAAATATGGGAAACGTGAAAATGAACCTCACTCTGACTGAAAAAATTAACGCCATAAACCATTGCATTCCAGGAATTTTCTGAAAAATCTGTTGGTAAAAGAATATTAATCATCGCTCCATTTTTTTTGCAATGTTAATATTGTTTAACCCGCAAAAATATGACTAGCGTCAGTTTTATGGAAACTCCTTAATAATTAACAACTTAAACCTCTTTTTTTAGTGATATAGCCAAAACTTTATCAGAAGTGCAAATTGGTCATTTTAAGGGATTTTTTTAGTCTACTAATTCTAACCTATGAAGGTCTAAAACCCTAATAACCCTACCTTCAATCTCGATTAAGCCTTCTTTTTTAAAAGCAGAAAGTGTTCTTATTAAAGTCTCAATAGCGATCCCGGCAACACTGGCTAAATCTGATCTGGTAATTCTTATATCTTCTTGTGATTTCTTGCCTAAAATTTCAGCAAACTGAAGAATCGTTTGTGCGGTCTTTTTTCGTACCGTACTATAAGCCATAATCAGTAATTGCTGTTTTATTACCGATAAGTTATCGGTAAGCATATTTATTAACTCCAAAGACACATTGCGATTTTGCTCTAAAATCTCTTTTAGCTTATATTTTAAAATCTTTACAAGCTTAGTGTCTTTTACAGCTACAGCCGATTCCTGGTGCGGGTAATTCTCGGCTAAAGAGGTAAAGCCCAGAAAATCATCCGGTTTATATAATCCTGTAACCAGCTCTTTTCCCTCTTCGTCCCTCTGAAAAGTTTTTATGGTTCCTTCCAGTATAAGATAAACGTAATTGGAATGGTCTCCCACTTCAAAAATGCTATCCTTTGCTTTGAATTCTTCAACTTCCCCCTCATCATCAAAGAAATTCTTCAGTTCGTTTAAATTACGAATATCGCCTTCGGCAGGATCTTTTTTAGAAGACTCTGCAACAAAAACCTGAGATACCAAATTGGCCTTTTTCAATCTGGTTTCTATCACCTCAACCAGTTCATTCTCATCAAAAGGTTTGGTAAGATAATCGTCTGCTCCCATATTCATTCCCATTCTTATTTCCTTATGCTCTGTTTTCGCGGAAAGAAATATAAAAGGAATATGATGCGTTTTGGTATTAGAGGATAAACTTTGCAATACACCATAACCATCTACCTCTGGCATCATAATATCACAAATAATAATATCAGGAATATGCTCTATGGCCTTTTCAATTCCTATTTTACCGTTTGGTGCAGTAATGACTTCGTAGTCCTGTAATTCTAAAATTTCAGCGGTATTCTCACGTAACACCATATCATCTTCTATAAGAAGTATCATAGTTTTTGGGGTTTATTTTTCTTGATAATCGAGATTCAATATTTAAGTTCAATCACAATAGCCAACGGGATCGGGAGACCTCAAAATAAAAATAATTTTCTAATAAATGCCTCATAGACTTGTTTTGAGGTAGTTTACTTTTTTGGAATTTGTATATGAAAGGTACTTCCCAGGTGCTGTTTACTTTTAAAACTAATGCTTCCTCCCACGTTTTCCAAATGACTTTTGATGATGTTTAAACCAATACCTGTACCTTGATTAGTTAGCGCATTCTCTGCTCTAAAATAACGATTAAAAATATATTTTTGTTCGTTTTCAGGAATCCCTATTCCCTGATCCTTTATACAAACGTGAACCATTTCACCTTCCTCATAGGCTTCAACTTCAATAACGGAATGCTCTGGTGAATATTTTATGGCGTTATTGATAAGGTTACTTAAAATAAGCTCTAAAATCTTTTCATCAAAATATAAAACGATATCATCAATTTGCTTTGGATACAGGATTTCCTGCCCTTCCTTTAGTAACATATTAGCATCATAAATGACTTCGTTAAGGGTTTTGGTAAGTGGAAAATAGGAATATTTATAGGATACTTTTCCGGTCTCCAAACGCTCTACAGATAAAAAATCATCTAAAATATTATTAAGGTACTTTACTTTCCCTGTGATGGTTTTTAAATGCTTTTCTCTCTTCTGCTGTTGCTCGCTCTCGGTATATTTTCCAATAAGAGTGGTAGAGGTTAATATCCCGGTTAAAGGAGTTTTAAACTCATGTGATACCATCGAGAGGAATTTGGTCTTTAATTCGTTTAATTCCCGCTCTTTACGTAAGGATTCTTTTATCTTATTCTCGGCAGCCTTTCTTTTAATCACTTCATCCTCTAAATCTTCTACCGCTTTTTGTAATTCGCTGGTACGCTGCTCAATCCTCGACTCTAACTGGGTATTAAGCATTAAAATTTCACGTTCCTGATTTTTACGAAGTGTAATATCAATTACCATAGCCATTACATAGTGATCATCCTCTAACTTAAAAGGATTAAGCCCTACCTCTACAGGAAAATTGGTTCCATCTTTTCTTGTTCCAAAAAGGTCCCTACCCTGCCCCATTTGTCGCGGACTCACATGCTGCAAGAATTTCTCCATGTGTACATGATGAATCGCATGTTTTTTCTTTGGAATTAAAATGTCAAGATGTTTTCCTTTTAATTCTCCTTCATCATAACCAAAAATAGTATTAGCTGATTCATTGGAGGCCACAATAATCTGATTGGTATCTACAACTATAATCCCTTCGGAAACCGCATTAAATAAAACACCAAACGTTTGCTTGTTTATCGCTTCGAAATTCTTCATACCCAAAAATAGGTATTTCATAGGAAGAATACTCGCATATACTAATAAAACCAGCGCAGAGAGGCATCAATTTGATGAAATAAAACCTGCTTCAGTATTACCCAAAAAAAATGGCTTTACGAAAAATCGCAAAGCCATTTAAAATTATATGTTTATGCTACTTTAGTCTAAAACTTCTACTGAAGTAGCCTGAAATCCCTTTGGAGAACGTTCTTTTCTATAACTCACTTTCATTCGTTCTGATAAAGGTTTAACGGAATCCTGATGATGTACAAAAATATTATCCCCAGAAATATCATCCTTTATAAAACCAAAGCCTTTATTTTCAAAAAACGAGATTACCACTCCGGTATCCCTTGTATCTGTTTTAGTCTCTCTTTGATAATTCAGATCAATATCCTCTGCACTAACCTCAACTTTGTGCTGCTCGTCCGGCGGCGTATCCGTAAGGTTTCCATTCGCATCAACATACGCAATCATATCTTCAAAGCTTTTACCCTTATCATTTTCCTGTTTGCGCTCTTCTCTGCGTTGTGCTTTTAATTTCTTTTTTAATAATTTCTTTTTTTCTTTTTGTCTTTTAGAAAAAGTGTCTGCCATATATTAATTTAGATTATTATTCTTTTTACTGCTGAAATAATTAAAACATCAGCAAAACTTTCTGAAGTTATTAATCAATAATCATTCGATCATATTCTATTAAAATCGGTCGCAAATAATAATAAACAAAGGCTTTACAGCGCTAAGAAACTTTCTGTGATCGATTTAAAATCTTGATTATTGATTAATCTGTAATTGCCCGTTGTGCTAAAATAAAAGTAAATAGGTTAGAAAAAATCGGGCAAAAACCATCGAAATATGTACAAATTTACGATAAATTATCGAGAAAAGCAGTCTTTTGAGGATCTTTATTAACTATGAGGATGATAATCCGGATAAGTAATATCCATTAAAAAGTTAGGTATAGGGTTATAAAAAAGAAAGGATGCAGTTCCTTACAACTCCATCCCAGGCTAATTCTTTCTTGGTAAAATTAAAAAGGGGGTGTGACTATCATTTCAGAATTGCCCCCTCTTTTTCATATCAATTATTTACGACAAATATAAATTTATGAATTATATTTTATAACCTATCCAATATTAACAAATTAATAATAATTCATTTCTAAATTATTAAATACATAAAATTAAAAATCGCATTAAATAGAAAGGAAAACAAAAAAGCCTTAGTGGTTAGCTAAGGCTTTTTCTGTGTCGCTTTAAGTTGGAAATTATAAGGTTTGGTTAATCGCGACCATAAAATCAACCTAATTTTTTCAATGAGTTTTATAAAGATCCAGCATAAAAGTAATTTTAAAATAACTCCATTTTATAAATTTTATTGCCAATACCATACCATTTTTTAATAAAAAAAACTTTTTAGAAGATCTATGTATACGGATCTCATACCGGGTTGGGGTTAGGATTGGATTATGGCATATCATGCTTTATTACTTGACTAAATCGAACAAAAAAACCGGCAATTGGCCGGTTTTATTTTAATCTCTTGTTTTAGTGCGCTTAGTTTTACCGGTGATCGCCCAAAGCAAACCTATTCCCATTAAAATTCCTGCGAAAAAATAGACTTCAGTATGTCGTAAAAAAAAGGTAAGCACCAGTCCTACAATTAAAAAAATAACTCCAACAATTCTAATTTTATTCATTGTAAGGGACTATTTTAAAAATTCAATACATACCGGGGTGGGTACAGCGGTGGGTTTTCCAATAGCATCCAACTCTCCGGTTGCTGAATTTACTTTATAAGCTTGTATATTTCCTGAATCCTGGTTTGCCGCATATATATATCTGCCGTCTTCGGAAATTGCAAAATTACGTGGTGTTTTACCATTGGTACTGGCATAGCCTTTGTTTTCCAACCCACCACTTTTCTTATCTATTTTGAAAATTGCAATAGTATTGTGACCCCGGTTGGAAGCATATAAATAATCTCCTGAAGGAGAAATATGAATATCAGCGCCACTATTATTTTCTGTAAAATCTTCAGGAATACTGGAAACGGAATTTTGTAAATTTAGTCCCCCATTTTCTTCTACTTTAAAAATGCTTATCGTACTGTTCAGTTCATTCATACTATATGCAAATTTCTGATCTTTACTAAATGTAAAATGTCTTGGACCGGAACCTTCAGGTAAAGAAACCGATTCCTGCTGGTTTTTCTCAAGTGTTTTTCCTTTAGCATCAAAATCATAAATCCAAATTTTATCTGCCCCCAGATCGCAAATATAAACGTGTTTATTATCTGCAGAAATTGAAACCGAATGGGTATGCGACTCCTTTGGATTTGGCATATCAAGTTGTTGGTGTTTTTCTAAACTTCCATCCTGTTGTATGCGATACATCACGACTACTCCACCCATGTAATTAGATACGAAAGCAAATTTATTCGTCTTATCAATTTCGATATGACAGGGAGCAAAAGCCTCTGTAGATACCTTGTCTACTTCTACCAAACTATCATTCTCTTTAACCTGAAAACTATGAATAAATCCAGATGCTGCATCTTTATCACCTAATTCACTTACCGCATATAAATATTTACCATCACTGGTAAGTTTTACAAATGAGGGATTAATCACTTCTGCTACTGTTCTTCCTAAACGAATTTTCCCGGTTTCAGGATTCTGCTGTATCGTTAAAATTCCATTAGCTTTTCCATCAACATGGCCTTCTTTCTTCGTGTAGGTTCCTATAAACGCGGTATTCATATTTGGTATATTTTCCGTATTTTCTGAAGCATCCCCCTCAGCGTTTTCGTCCTTTTCATTTTTACAACTAGTAAACGAAAGACCAGCAATTACAATTGCTACAGCCAATTTTCGATTGATCATTTTATGTTTGATTTAGATTATAGATTTTGGCTTATAGCCATTTTTTACGTTTAAAATAATATAGCATGACAAAGAAAACGATAATCATCACTCCCCAAAGCACAAAATAGCTGTATTTCCATTGTAATTCTGGAATGTATTCGAAATTCATTCCATAGATACCCGCTATAAAAGTAAGAGGGATAAAAATTGAAGCCATAATGGTTAAAACCTTCATTACTTCATTCATCTTATTGCTTATTGTCGTCATATACATATCCATTAAACTCCATATCATCTCTCGATAGATATCGATATTTTCAGAAATCTGAATAATATGATCTACAAGATCCCTTAAATAATTACCGGTAATTTCTTCGATTATGGGGTGGTTAAGTTTTTCTAACCTTCCTAAGACTTCACGTAACGGAAAAACAGCACGTCTTATTCTTACAATCGCTCGCTTTAATTCCTGTATTTCTCTCACCAGATCTTCGTCCTGATCGTTTAGGAAAATCTGATCTTCGAAACCTTCAATCTTTTCGCTAATTTCCTCTACTACGACAAAATAATTATCGATGATTGCATCCAATAAGGCAAACATCAGATAATCTGCCTTTCGGTTTCGGATTCGGCCTTTTTTATGTTCAATTCGCTCCCTTACCCCGTCAAAAACATCGCCGCCGGCTTCCTGAAAGGTTAATATATAATCATCGCCAACAACCAAACTTATATGTTCTATTTGTAACGTACCGTCGCCATTATAATACAGCATTTTGGCAACGATAAAAAAATAATCCTGATATTCATCGATTTTGGGCCGCTGGTTAGTATTGGCTATATCTTCCAAAATTAGCGGGTGAAGATCAAAATATTTACCAAGCTTTTCGATTTCTTCGGTATTATTAAGCCCGTCGATATTAATCCAGGTAACTTTGGATTCATCTTCAAACTTTAAAGCATCCTGGGGATTTTTAGATTTAAAACGCTCATAATGTTCGGCGTTATAATCGATAACATCTAATAAAGTTTCTGTAGACTCCTTATTACCAATATAGGTAACGGTTCCCGGGATTTGGTTAAGCGCCTTGTTAGACTTAGGACGTCGCAGGGAAAGTCGTTTTCTTTTGGTTTTAGCCATAAAAAGTTTTTAAGGTTAAATGTAATAATAATCATTTAATACCCTTGCTTAATTTCATTTTCAGCTTTTACAGACTGCTTTCTTTTTTAACTTTGCAATATGGAGAAACAGCAGTTGCTTAATACACTTAAAGAATATTTTGGTTACGATAGTTTTAGACCTTTACAGGAAAAGATTATCCAGTCTATTTTCGACGGGAAAGACAATCTTGTAATTATGCCAACCGGTGGCGGTAAATCTATATGCTATCAATTACCGGCAATCCTTTTGCCCAAACTAACGATTGTTATCTCTCCGCTCATCGCTTTAATGAAAGACCAGGTAGACGGATTAAAAGCTAATGGCATTAAAGCCGAATTTTTAAATAGTAGTCAGCAGGTAGCAGATCAGGAAAGTATTTTTCAGAAAATCGATAAAAACGAACTGAAATTACTGTATGTGGCTCCTGAGAGTTTACAGATCTTAGATCGATTTTTAACCGAAGAAAATATAAGTTTAATAGCCATTGACGAAGCTCACTGTATTTCTAGCTGGGGGCACGATTTTAGACCGGCCTATACACAACTTGGGTATTTAAAAAAAAGGTTTTCTAATACTCCCATAATAGCATTAACCGCCACGGCCGATAAAGCCACCAGACACGATATTTGCCAGCAATTAAATATCCCTGATGCCAAAAAACATATTTCTTCTTTCGACCGTAAAAATTTAAGTCTCGAAGTTCGTCAGGGCATCAAACGATTCGAACAGATTATAAAATTCATAAAAAGCAGACCTAGCGAAAGTGGAATCATTTATTGCCTTAGCCGAAAAAACACTGAAGAACTCGCCGAAAAACTTCAGCAAAAAGGTTTAGATGCAAAAGCCTATCATGCAGGTCTAAAACATGAAGAACGGGAAAGCATACAGGACGATTTCATCAACGATAAGACCGAAATTATTTGTGCAACCGTGGCCTTTGGGATGGGTATTGATAAATCGAATATTCGTTGGGTTATTCATTACAATATGCCAAAAAACCTGGAGGGCTATTATCAGGAAATTGGCCGTGCCGGTCGTGATGGGCTGTCCTCAGACACCTTACTATTTCATAGTTATGCTGATGTGGTACAATTGCAACGCTTTGCCGAAAACACGAAAAATAAAGACATTCAGGTAGCCAAGTTAGACCGCATGAAACAGTATGCGGAGGCGCTTACCTGCCGCCGAAAAATTTTACTAAGTTATTTTGGTGAAATTAAACAAGAGAATTGTGGCAATTGTGATATTTGTAAAAATCCGCCTCAGTTTTTCGATGGTACTGTTGCCTCCCAAAAAGCCTTATCCTGCATCTACCGCTTAAAAGGAAAAGAGCCCATCACTACCGTCGTAGATGTTTTACGCGGTAGCCAGAATGAACAAACACTGTCCAAAAATTATAACCGTCTAAAAACCTATGGTATTGGTAAGGATATCTCCTGGAATAACTGGCAGCAATATATCCTACAGCTTATTAATTTAGGATATGCTGAAATTGCTTTTCATCAGGGAAATGCCTTGAAATTAACCAAACACGCTAAAGACGTACTTTTTGAAGGAAAAAAGGTACATTTAGCTAAAGTTCCCGACCGTAAATTGCAAGCAGCAGCCGAAAATAACGCTTCAGAAAAGGTTGCTGTTGAAAATTCACTTTTCGAAAAATTAAGGCAACTTAGGCTCGATATCGCAAGGGAAGAAGAAATACCGGCTTATCTTATTTTTAATGATGCTACACTAAAAGAGATGGAGCGCGCACGCCCCATGACCGATGATGATTTTATGCTGATTAACGGAGTGGGACGAAAGAAAATGGAAGAATATGGTTATCGCTTTATCAAGGAGATCATTGCATTTTCAAAGCAAAAAAGAACCCGCAAAAAGCAGAAAAAAGGAAAAACTTATAAAATTACGGGCGAAATGTATGCTAAAGGCAAAACACCCGAAGAAATTGCCAAAGAGCGGGAACTTTCTGAAATAACGATTATGTCGCACCTGCTAAAACTCTATGATGAAGGGGAGTCTATAGATTTAAATCAATTTATTGGAAAAGCCGATCTTGACGCAGTTAGGAAAGCTAAAAAAACACTCGGTGATCCTGATAAATTAAAGCCTTATTTCGAGCATTTTGAAGAAGCGATTCCGTACAACGCCATAAAAATTGCACTTAAAATTATCGAAAATGAACAGTAATCTTAGTCAAAATGTATATCGTTGAGTATTAATCCGCTTGCGGGAGCACTGTAATCCATTTGCAGATGCTCATTCCCTTCTTTAAGGCTCTGCTCGATATCCCCTAACGAAAATTCACCACGCCCTAGCTGAATCATTGCACCCATCATTAAACGTACCTGATGGCGTAAAAAGCCTTTCCCATGTACATGAAAAATATATGATTTCTTCGGAAAGAAATTTGCGGTATACAGTTTATTTTCTACAATTTCAGCTTTTAAAATTTCACGTTCAAATGTGCTTTTTTCTGAAACACGAACGCAATAATTCCTGAAATTATGGGTACCGTTAAAGAGCTGTGCCCCTTTTTTCATCTTATCAATATCCAAATCGAACTGAAAATTTGCCATAAACGGCGCACAAAACGGATGGTTTTTACTTCCAAAAGAAAATAAATAGGCGTATTCTTTAATTTTGGAATGCTGAATGATATTGAAATTTGCCCCCACCTCTTCAATATCGGTAACCCGTATATCCTGTGGTAAATTCAGATTAAAAAGCGCTAAAAAATCCTCAAGATTCTCTAACGGCTGCTCATCTACAAAAAGTTCGAATGCAGATCCGTTGGAAGAAACCATGGCATCAGTACGGCTACAACCCAAAACTTTATACCTTGTCTCTGGCATCACATAGCGCAAGGTTTTGGTAATCAACCCCTCAACCGTTTTAAAGTTAGGCTGCTTTTGCCAACCATGTAAGCGATAACCTAAATATTGAACTTTTATAAGATAGTAATAACGTACTCTCTGCATTTTTTGATTTTGCCCAAAAATAGCAGAGTTTACCAGATTAGCCTAAGAATTGATTTTAAAACAACGAGCAATTCTCTTATTTTGCAGGCTGGAAAGTATTTAAAGCGTATGATTACAGCTACGCACAAGCTTTACTAAATTATTCCTATTTTTAGGGAAACATGGACTTTTTATGTCTTCTGTATTCAACTTTTCTAAGAATTCAGCTAAAAATCGTAGTACTATTACAATATTAGACGAAATAACCGGATTCCTAAATACGCCAAATTTATGGTGGTCAAAAAAACTATTCGATTTGGAGGCTTTTGAGCTACCGGCTAAGATCAAAATTATTAAAAACGAGATCTTGCTTCAGGAAAATCTAGAGCATATTTTTGTGCTGGGTAAGCGGGTAGAACGGTTTTTTGAGTACCAAATTCGGCATTCAGAGCATTATGACTTAAAAATCAGTAATCTACAGGTGATTGCAAATAAGCAAACCCTGGGGGAACTGGATTTTATTGTGGAAGAAAAAAATACCAGACAACTTATTCATATAGAACTGGTATACAAATTCTATGTTTATGACCCTGGTTTTAAAGAAGAATTGGCCAGATGGATTGGCCCTAATCGCAAAGATTCATTACTTGAAAAAGTAAATAGGCTTAAAACTAAACAACTCCCCCTACTTCAAAAAAAAGCTACTCAGCAAATTTTAAATGGTTATCATATTTCTACAACATCGATAGAACAGCAGGTTTGTTATAAAGCCAGCTTATTTATTCCCAGAAATTTAAAAAACAAAAACTTCTTATCAATAAATAATGATTGCATTGTTGGATTCTGGATTCATTTTGAAGAGTTTACGGCAAAACAATTTGATCAGGCTCAATTTTATAGTCCCGGCAAACAGTTTTGGCCGGTAGATCCCTCCAAAAATGAGCTTTGGTTTTCGTATTCCAAAATATTTCCACAAATCGAATCCTTTATCCAGCAACAAAGATCTCCGCTGGTGTGGATGAAATCAGGTGAACAATATGAAAAGTTTTTTATTGTGTGGTGGTAGAGAGTTGTGTGTTGAAAGTTGAAAGTTGAAAGTTTGAAAGTTCAAGATTTAAGATTTAAGATTTTACGGTTCGATGAAAAGGGGAAATCAATTTTTGAATCAATTCATTTTATCTTCTTGCTCTACGCTTACTGCTTATTGATTCTAGCACCTAGAGTCTCTTCTATATATTGTAACTTCAGTCTAGCTTCGGTAAATTTATTTTTTGTCGTAAGCACTCAGCCATTGGTAGTTAAAAGTTCAAGTTAGAAAGTTGTATTATTTAATTTTTAAATGAATACATTTTCCAATTACTAGCAATCCCTTCCTCACTGAAAAAAAATCAAAAAAAGCGTATTAATTTTTCCGCTAGCTTGTAACTTTGCCATCCTATTTTTCAGAAATGCGCGAAAAAGTAAAAGAGGCCATAAAAACATCATATTTAAGTATAGCCGGTAATGGTTTTCTTGCTTTAGGAAAATTTCTGGCTGGTTTTTTTGGTAATTCTTATGCCTTAATCGCTGATGCCATAGAATCTACCGCAGATGTTTTTTCTTCATTCCTGGTACTTGTGGGACTTCGATATGCTGCAAAACCAGCAGACGAAAATCATCCCTACGGTCATGGCCGTGTAGAACCGCTTATCACTTTTGCCGTTGTTGGGTTTTTGATCGTTTCGGCCACAGTAATCGCTTACGAAAGTATTGAAAATATACGCACTCCCCATCAGATTCCAGAGCCTTATACTTTAATCGTCCTGGTAATTATTATTGGTATTAAAGAGTTTTTCTACCGATTTGTTTCTAAAAAAAGTGATGAGACCAATAGCTCTTCTTTAAAAGCAGATGCCTGGCATCATCGCAGCGATGCTATCACTTCTTTTACCGCTTTTGTTGGTATTTCCATCGCTTTAGTTATGGGGGATGGTTATGAAAGTGCTGACGATTGGGCAGCCTTGCTAGCTTCAGGATTTATTTTATTCAATGCCTATCTTATCTTAAGACCCGCCCTGGGTGAGATTATGGATGAACATATGTATGACGACCTTATAGAAGACATTCGCAAATCGGCATATAGTGTAAAAGGAGTTTTAGATACTGAAAAATGTTTTGTACGTAAAACAGGAATGACCTTTCATGTCGACCTTCATATTAACGTAGACGGAGCAAAAACAGTAAAAGAAGGCCATGATATAGCACATCAGGTGAAAGATCAAATGCTACATGACTTGCCTGAAATTGCAGATGTATTGATTCACGTAGAACCGCTGGATCCAAATCTAATCCTTTAAAATCTTTTGTAGGAATTTTTTACAACTTTCCAGTACATAAATTATGCTTCAAAAAAAGCTATTTGATAATAGAACAGTATAATTTAAACTATTTTCAATTAGGACTTGTCATCTTTGGGTAACTCTCCAGACAAATATTGGGTTTCTCCAAAGCCAAAACTCCAATCTACATCTGTATTGGTCATAACTGAAATCAAAAGATCTTTAGGATCTAAATTGCAATTTTCTTGTAATTTTTTCGATAATAATTTATAGAATTTATTTTTGTTGATCGTAGCCCTTGGACTTGTAAATACCTGAATTACGATAGCTTCTTCACTACGTTCAAAACCTAAACCCGTATCAAGCAAAATCATCCTTCCTGGTTTATGCTCAGTAACTATTTGGTATCGATCCCTGATCGGAACACTAAAAGCTTCAACAGAACAATCCTGAACTGTATCCATAATATTTTTAATCTCTTTGTCTGATCTTCCTTCAGTCAAGTCTATTCTTATGAGTGGCATTTTAACTATGTATTAAATTACTATATTGAAGCCTATTTTCTATTTTAACCAAATAACCTACGCAAAATAATAGGAATTAAAACAAAACACTGAATATGTACAGGTAATTTTTTGTTAAACACTTTTAATTCAGCTTTAATTGAATTGATAAAACCGGCAATATCATGGCTTCTTCAAACAATGTATTTAATTGAAAAATTGTAATTTCAGAAACCGTAAACTGAGTAATTAATCACAAGTATAGTATTAACCTAACTCAACTTGCCATGTTAAGACCTCCTACCGTTAAAAGTTTCTAAAATTATCCATGTAATATTGAAATCAAATTTACCTTTCTTTTAAAACTTTATCTTTACCTAAAATTTATTTCATGGATCATAATTTAGCTGTCCTTATTGACGGGGACAACATACCTTCAGCATACGTAAAAGAAATGATGGAAGAAATCGCCAAACACGGCAATCCTACCATTAAAAGAATTTATGGTGACTGGACCAATCCCCATCTTTCTAAATGGAAGTCTGTATTACTAGAAAATGCTATTAGCCCAATTCAACAATACGGTTATACGCAAGGTAAAAATGCTACAGATTCTGCTATGATTATCGATGCCATGGATATTCTATATTCTAATAAAGTAGATGGTTTTTGCCTGGTAAGCAGTGATAGTGATTTTACCAGATTGGCAACGCGATTAAGAGAAGCCGGGAAAAGGGTTATAGGCATTGGTGAAAAGAAAACACCCGATCCATTTATTGTTGCCTGTGACCGGTTTATCTATCTTGAAATTCTAAAAACCAAAGACAAAGAAGAGCAGCCTGAAGTAGTTAAAGGCAAACCCAATAAAAAACAAAGCGTAGATCGCTTAACTCCTAGAGTAATCAATTTTATCGCTAATACCATTTCAGATGTTGCTGATGATG
Source organism: Zunongwangia profunda SM-A87 (assembly GCF_000023465.1). Classification (NCBI taxonomy): domain Bacteria; kingdom Pseudomonadati; phylum Bacteroidota; class Flavobacteriia; order Flavobacteriales; family Flavobacteriaceae; genus Zunongwangia; species Zunongwangia profunda. The sequence goes on along the minus strand of NC_014041.1, from coordinate 2,151,101 downwards.
ACGGATGGGCTTTTATGGGTGATGTAGGAAGTTTATTGCAAAAAAAGCAACCTAATTTTGATTCGCGTAACTACGGTTATCAAAAACTTACTCCTATGATTGCTTCTATAGACCAGTTTGAAATAGAATCCCGCGAAAACAACAATAACAGCAAATTCAAACTTATTTTTGTTCGTAATAAGGAGTAGCGCTAACTTTTATGTTAGCTAATTTGAAAATCGAAATTGCTTAAAAATCCAGAGCTTTTTCTAATTTAGAGCAAAAATAATATGCGAAGCATTAAGAAAATACATCAGGCAGAATGGCGACCAATTGGTGATTTGATCACTTATTCACCAATACCTACGGCAAGCTTGCAAATGATTGATCCTTTTATCTTTCTAAATCACCACGGTCCACAGGTATATCCTGAAAATAATAACGGACTCCCATTTGGGCCTCATCCTCATCGAGGTATGGAAACCGTTACGTTTATTCTGGATGGCGATATCGCGCATAAAGATTCTGGCGGACATAAAAGCGTAATAGAAAGTGGTGGTGTGCAATGGATGACTGCAGGAAGCGGACTAATTCATGCAGAGGTTTCTTCGGAAGAATTTAAAAAGAAGGGCGGAGATCTCGAAATCCTTCAGCTTTGGGTAAATCTTCCAGCCAAACATAAAATGGAGACTCCTAAATATATAGGTTTACAGAAAGAAGATATTCCCGTGGCTTTTTCAGAAGATAAAAAAGTTAGCGCTCAGGTCGTTTCCGGAGAATTTCTTGGTACAAAAGGTGCTTTTGAAACTTTTACCGATATTAATCTTTCTACTTTATTTTTTGAAGCGAATTCAAATTTAGAACTTGAAATTCCTGTTTCCCAGAATATTTTCTTTTATGTAATTAAAGGAAACCTGGAAGTAAATGGAAGCGCTATTACAGAAAGACATTTGGTTGAATTCCAAAATGACGATCCAAAACTTCAAATTTCAGCCAAAGAAGAGAGTATTCTTTTATTCGGTTTCGCGACACCTTTTGAAGAACCTGTAGTCGCTCGAGGTCCTTTTGTAATGAACAGTATGCAGGAAATTGAAGAAGCTTACCAGGATTTCCAGGCAGGTAAAATGGGAAGATGGACAGAGTAATAAAATTTTAATGATAAAGGCCGCTTTTTAAAAAGCGGCTTTTCTTTTATTATTGTCCCGTCCTGAAATAAAAAAATAAAAATTCCTAGAGGTTTGTAGATTGCACAAATACTAATAAGTTTCCGCTTTTAAAGCGAATGTGAGCAGTATTCCCGGTAATAGTATTTCGGGTTCCAATTCTGGTCGTAATACTTAAATCTTCGTCATCTAATGGATATTTTACTCCTTTTGAAAAAACACTTTTTGCCTCTGGGAATGGAAAGAGTGAAATAATTTCATCCTTAAAACCGGTAATTTCCATACTGTTTTCAGCAAAAAAATAGAAACCGAAATCATCGAAACAGCGAATCTCGATTTCATTTTTATGTTTCAGCATCGAATTCAGATTCCCTAAAAAATGATCCTGTTCTAAACCACTACATCCATAAACAGCGACACTTTTAAAGCCTTCTTCGATAATAATCTTTAAAATTTTCTCAAAATCGGTGGCGTTTTGATCTGGCGTTTCTACAATTTTAGTTTCGGCATTGATTTCAGAAAGTGCTAAAGAATCAAAATCACCTGAAACCAGATCAGGCTGAATTCCATGTTCTAAAAGCTTAGCATACGCACCATCGGTACAATAAATTTTCTTAAAACCATCCAGCAAAGGCATGGTTTTAGGAAATTGACCGTTAATAAATAAAACAACCTGGGGTTCAAACCTATGCGTTTCCCGGTAAAGCTTCATTTAGTGTCTTTCCTCTAAAACTTTGGCAATATCCTTTAATCCGTAGCCTTTGGCTCTTAAAAGAATCAGGTAGTGAAAAAGTAGATCTGCACTTTCATTAAGAAAAAGATTTTCATCATCGTCTTTCGCTTCAATTACTACCTCAACAGCTTCCTCCCCTACTTTTTGAGCGATTTTATTAATACCCTTATCAAAAAGTGACACTACATATGAGTTTTTATCTTCGCGTAATTCAGGTGCTACTTCACTCATTTTTTTACGCTGAGCGATAATTCCTTCTAATTCTGATAAAAATCCGAATGAAGCCTTATTTTCTTCTCCCCAACAGGTGCCGGTTCCTTTATGACAGGTAGGTCCCTGTGGATTTACCATTACTAAAAGCGTATCATTATCACAATCATTTTTTATAGAGACAAGATGTAAAAAGTTTCCGCTTTCTTCACCCTTTGTCCATAATCGGTTCTTGGTACGACTAAAAAAAGTAACTTTTTTAGTCTCATTGGTTTTTAGATAAGCTTCTTCATTCATATATCCCAACATCAGGACTTTCTTGGTAGTTGCATCCTGAATGATGGCGGGTACTAATCCATCGTTATTTTTATCAAAATCGATATTCATCTTTTCAATTTTATATTCTTACCGGAATTCCTTGTTTTTTAAGTTCTTTTTTAAGTTCCGGAATTTCTATTTCTTTAAAATGAAAAACGCTTGCTGCCAAAGCTGCATCGGCTTTTCCTTCTTTAAATGTATCTACAAAATGCTGAATATTCCCTGCACCACCCGAAGCGATAATTGGGATATTTAGATCTTCAGATAATTTCTTTAGTGCAATATTAGCAAAACCATCTTTAGTACCATCATTATTCATTGATGTAAACAAAATCTCTCCTGCGCCACGCTGTTCCACTTCTTTGGCCCATTCAAATAAATCAAGTTCTGTGGGCACTTTACCACCAACCAGATGAACAATCCACTGCCCGTTTATTTGCTTGGCATCAATCGCCACAGTGATACATTGCGCGCCAAACTTCTGGGAAAGTTCGTTAATTAAATCTGGATTTTTTACTGCAGAGGAGTTTACTGAAACCTTATCGGCACCGTTTTTAAGTAAAATATCTACATCTTCTATAGAAGAAATTCCACCGCCTACCGTAAAAGGTATATTTACCTTTTCTGCTACTCGTAATACAAGGTTTGCCAAAGTTTTACGACGTTCTTCTGTAGCTGAAATATCAAGAAAAACCAGTTCGTCTGCTCCGGTTTCTGCATATTTCGAAGCCAATTCTACCGGATCGCCGGCATCTCTTAAGTCTACAAAATTCACGCCCTTAACGGTTCTTCCGTTTTTAATATCCAGACAGGGAATAATTCTTTTTGTTAGCATTCTTTTGTTTTAAGTTTACAGTGCACGGTATAGCTTATCCCCTTAATCCTGAAGGTGAAACGTTTTCAAATCAAAATTAATCCTAGTTCCTGATTCATAAATTCATTCGTCATATCATCACATCAAATCAACCAACTTCCATAATAATTTTAAAGGCGGAATTTTAGGCTTAATTTATATTTGTTTTTACCATACAACCGGATATATCAACAAAAATAACAACTTTAGAGGGACTGCCCATCATCAAGCAACTAATAAAATTACTTTACTATCGATTATTACCTATACGGCTTAAAGTTTACAGTCAACAGAAAAAGCCATCCGCTTAAAAAGATTCAAAAGAGAAGTTGACAGTTACAACAATTCAAAATTCGACAGTTAAAATTGATTGCCTACTTCCTAATCCCTGGTTCTTTAAGTTTATTTTCTATTCTCTAACTACTAAATTCAAAAAAGCTCTATCGCTATAACTATCGGGATTGTCGAGATGATAATAGCATTCAAAGTTCAAGGTTCAAGGTTCAAAAGTTGTTGTGTCAAGAAATCTGTTTTCAGTATACACTCCTCGATTTACAAGTTTAAAGCAATTCAAAATTTAACATTTAAAATTGATTGCCTACTTCCTAATCCCTGGTTCTTTAAGTCTATTTCCTATTCTCTAATTACTAAGTTCTCAATACTAACTACTACATTCAAAAAAGCTCTATCGCTATAACTTCGGGATTGTTGAAATGATAATAGCATTCAAATTTCAAGGTTCAAAAGTTCAAGGCTCAAAAGTTCAAAGGTTCAAGGTTTAAAAGTTGTGTGTCGAGAAATCTGTTTTCAGTATACACTTCTCGATTTACAAGTTTAAAGTCATTCAAAATTCAATATTTAAAATTGATTGCCTACTTCCTAATCCTTTGTTCTTTAAGTCTATTTTCTATTCTCTAACTACTCAATACTCAATACTAACTACTATATTCAAAAAAGCTCTATCGCTATAACTTCGGGATTGTTGAAATGATAATAGCATTCAAAGTTCAAGGTTCAAAAGTTCAAAGGTTCAATGTTATTGTGTCAAGAAATCTGTTTTCAGTATACACTTCACGATTTACAAGTTTAAAGCAATTCAAAATTCAACATTTAAAATTGATTGCCTCCTTCCTAATCCCTGGTTCTTTAAGTTCATTCTCTATTCTCTAACTACTAACTTCTCAATACTCCATACTATAACGGAATATTCCCATGTTTACGATCAGGCCTTAAAACGCTTTTATTTTCCAGCATACTAAAAGCTTTCAAAAGTTTTCTTCGGGTGTCCTTTGGCATAATAACCTCATCTATAAATCCGCGTTGGGCGGCTTCAAAAGGATTCGCGAATTTTTCAGCATATTCAGCCTCCTTTTCGGCTAATTTTTGTTCAGGATTTTCGGACTCCTTTATTTCTTTTCTAAAAATAATTTCACTCGCTCCTTTAGCTCCCATCACGGCAATTTCAGCACTTGGCCAGGCAAAATTCATATCGGCACCAATATGCTTACTATTCATCACGTCGTAAGCGCCACCATAAGCCTTTCGGGTAATCACGGTGACTTTCGGCACCGTCGCTTCACTAAGCGCATACAATAATTTAGCTCCATTTAGAATAATCCCATTCCATTCCTGATCGGTTCCTGGTAAGAATCCCGGCACATCGACTAAAACTAATAGCGGAATATTAAAACAATCGCAAAAACGGGTGAAACGAGCTGCTTTTTTAGAACTATCTACGTCTAAAACTCCAGCTAAGCTCATAGGCTGATTAGCAACAATTCCAATACTTCTTCCGCCTAATCTTGCAAATCCCACAATAATATTGTCAGCGTAATTCTTATGAATTTCAAGAAAAGAACCTTCATCGATAATCCCTTCGATCACCGAATGCATATCGTAAGGTTTATTAGAACTGTCGGGGATAATTTCGTCTAATTTTTCACGAATTTCATCCTTCAGTTCAAATGGCAATTTCTCAACTTTTTGTTTATTGTTTTGAGGCATATAGCTTATCAGCTTTTTAATGTCCTCCAGGCAGGTAATATCGCTATTTGCTGTTAAATGGGTGACTCCAGATTTTGTGGAATGCGTACTGGCCCCGCCCAATTCTTCAGAAGTTACATTTTCGTTTGTAACGGTTTTTACCACATTTGGTCCGGTAACAAACATATAGCTGGTATCCTCTACCATGATCGTAAAATCGGTCATAGCAGGAGAATACACGGCACCACCGGCACAAGGCCCCATGATCGCTGATATCTGCGGAATCACTCCGGATGCTTTTACATTGCGATGGAAAATATCGGCATAACCACCAAGCGACTTTACTCCTTCCTGAATTCTGGCTCCACCAGAATCATTTAAACCTATCATTGGCGCACCGGTTTTTACTGCAAGATCCATTACTTTGCAAATCTTCTCGGCATGAGTCTCAGAAAGCGCTCCACCAAAAACTGTAAAATCCTGAGCAAAAACATAAACCAATCGGCCATTGATTGTGCCGTACCCGGTTACCACACCATCACCATAATACTTTTGCTCCTGCATCCCAAAATCGGTTGTACGATGTGTTACTAAAATCCCGATTTCTTCAAAGGAGCCCTCATCAAGTAAATAATCGATTCGTTCCCTTGCCGTAAGCTTCTTCTTTTCGTGCTGTTTTGCTATTCGCTTTTCACCTCCTCCAAGATGTGCCTGTTTTATTTTTTGGTGTAGTTGCTCTATATTTTTCTTACTCATAGATATAATTTTAAGCTTTTAGCCGTTAGCGCTCAGCTATTAGCGATAATGCTATAGCATTCAAAATTTAAAACTCGAGGTTTAAAAACGGTATTGCCTCTTGCCTCATTTTTCATGCTTCTGAAAAAAGCACATTTTCAAATTATCAAATTTCATAATTGATCACTCTAACTATGCTCTGGCTTCAGTAATTGGTAATCTTAGCTTTTTTTGATCTTGTAAATATTGCTTTAGGGCAACCAATGCGGCTAGCTTCGATTCTTCTTCAACTTCATTTTGAAGTTTTTCAGGCGAATAATAGTTCTTTACAAAATGGGTATCAAATTTCCCTGAAGTAAAGGCTTCATGTTCAAACACAAACTTTCCAAAACTTAAAGTCGTCGAAACACCTTCTACCTGATAGTCATTAATCGCTTTGATCATTAACTGGATAGCTTCTTCTCGATTTTTTCCGTAGGTAATTAATTTTGCCAGCATAGGATCATAATAGATTGGCACATCCATCCCTTCTTCAAATCCATTATCTACCCGAATTTTCTCTCCGTGCGGAAGTTGATATTTCTCCAATTTCCCAACGCTTGGCAGGAAATTATCCATAGCATCTTCGGCATATACCCTTAATTCTAACGCATGCCCTTTAATTTTTAAATCCTCTTGTTTGATGCTAAGCACCTCTCCCCTTGCAATTTTAATCTGCTCTTCTACCAAATCGACCCCAGTGATAAACTCGGTTACGGGATGTTCTACCTGAAGTCGAGTATTCATCTCTAAGAAATAAAAGTTTCGGTTTTCATCAAACAAGAACTCTACCGTTCCGGCTCCTACATAATCACAGGCTTCAGCAACTCGTACTGCCGCTTTACCCATTTCCTCTCTAAGTTTAGCATCTAAAACCACTGATGGTGCTTCCTCGATTACTTTTTGATGACGACGCTGCACCGAGCATTCCCGTTCAAATAAATGCAATGTATTTCCGTGGGTATCGGCCAACACCTGAATCTCGATATGTCGCGGCGAAGCCACATATTTTTCAATAAAAACTGAACCATCGCCAAAAGCAGATTTGGCTTCACTTATTGCTCGTTTCATTTGGTCTTCCAGATCTTTTTCCTGCTCGACCACTCGCATTCCTTTTCCGCCACCACCAGCCGAAGCTTTTATCAAAATAGGATAGCCAATTTCTGCAGCGATCTTTTTAGCTTTTTTGGTATCGGTAATAGCTTCATCGATCCCGGGAACCATAGGAATATCGTATTTTTTCACCGCATCTTTGGCAGCGAGTTTGCTTCCCATAATTCGGATGGCTTTACTACGCGGACCGATAAACGAGATCCCGGCCTCTTCTACCGCTTCGGCAAAATCGGCATTCTCACTTAAAAATCCGTATCCGGGATGAATTCCGTCTACATTTAATTGCTTGCAAACTTCAATGATTTTATTACCTAATAAATAAGATTGATTTGATGGTGCCGGTCCAACGCAAACCGCTTCATCAGCAAATTTTACGTGGGGTGCATTCCTATCGGCTTCAGAAAAAATGGCAACGGTTTTGATACCCATTTTCTGAATACTTTTCATTATCCGCAGGGCAATCTCACCACGGTTAGCCACTAATATTTTTTTCATTTTTTGTTCTTTTTTATGGAATAAGAATTATTCCATTTCGATAAGCAACTGGTTTTTCTCTACGGTTTCGCCTTTATTAATTTGAATACTTTTTACCACGCCTTCTCGGGGCGCCGTAATCGTATTTTCCATCTTCATAGCTTCCAAAACCAGTAAAAAATCGCCTTCTTTCACCTGGCTTCCTTTTTCTACATTCACCTCGAGAATGAGCCCCGGCATTGGAGCTTTAATATCATTTATAAGTTGTGCTGAACCTAAAGAAAGTCCCATTTTTTCGATCAAAAGATCTAAATCGTTTGCAATATCGATAGTATACATATTTGAATTGATCTTTATCGAATATTGCCTTTTTAGAAAATCGCTTTTCTCTACGGAAGCTTTAAAAGATTTATGCTGGTGAAGTATATGAAAACTTGAATTTTCATTTGTCTGAATATCCAACTCCATAATTTGATTTTCGGAAAATTCAAATTCAGATGTATCATTCACTTTAACCTTAAATATTTTCTCCATATTTGAGCAATTTTGACCTGTTTTCCCTAACAAACCTTGTAAATATAGAAAATTAATAAGGCTTTTACTGAAGGATTAATAATTTATTAATATTCTAAAAATTTATTTTAAAATGATCGAATTCCAGTAAAAAGAAAAATCCCAACTTCCTTTAGAAATTGGGATTTCTCCAAAAAATATAAAAAATAAATCTTGATAAGACTTATTTAAAATCTTTTACCGCATCACTAAGATCAAAAACAGTAGCTACGCTTAATTGTTCATCGATGATACTGCTTCCGGCTGCTGAACGGTATCCGCCGGCACAATGCACAACAATTGGTTTATCGGTAGGAATTTCATCAGTACGATTTCTTAATTCGTTTAACGGAATCGCAATCGCACTTTCGAAAAACTTTCCTTCGGCAACTTCTGAAGCATTTCTTATATCCACAATGGTGTATTCTGAAGGATGCTCTTTAAAATCTTCTACTTCTAGAAATTCCATAGATCCTTCCAGGTTTTCAGCAAGTGTGATTACTGCTTTTAGCTGCTTTTCGTAACCAATTTTAGCTACACGCTCTAAAAGTGCATCGATATTTTCTACGGAAGGAACTACTAAATAATAATCTTCTTCAGGCTGAATAATCGCTCCCAGCCAGGTTTCAAACTTTTGCTTGGGTGAAGTTGCCATTATGTTGATACTTCCAGGTAAATGCGATTTTTTAAAATCGTCCCCACCCCTGGTATCTACAATCATTAATCCTTCTTCAACTTCATCGACATTTAGAAAAATCGGAACATTATATTTTGCTTTTTGCACGTTTAAAGCTCCGGTTTTATTCACATCTACATCAAAACCAAAATAAGAAGGAATAAACGGCTGATCTTTTAAAATCTCTTCTACAAATTCTTCTTCACTTTGTTCTTTAAAAGCCCAGTTTCCCATACGCTCATTTCCTAGCGTACTTGAAGAATCACTGCTCATATTTTTACCACACAATGAACCTGCTCCGTGTGCAGGATATACTAAAGCATCATCCGGCAAATCATTAAATTTAGTTTGCATCGTATTGTACATATCTTTAGCGAGCTCGATACGTTTGGCTTTCATATTTCCTGCATTTTCTCGAAGATCGGGACGTCCAACATTACCAATAAATAACGTATCCCCGGTAAAAAGTGCGGTTTCTTCTCCTTCTTTGGCCACCACGGTTATACTATCTGGACTATGCCCCGGCGTATTTAAAGCGCTGAAGTTTACTTTCCCTAATTGAAAGCTATCACCTTCATCAAAACTTTTATGATCATAATCTGCTCCCACCAATTTGCTCACAAAAATCGTTGCTGTAGTCTCTTCATGAATTTGTAAATGACTACTTATAAAATCGGCATGTGGATGCGTTTCGAAAACCGCAACTATCTTTGCGTTATGTGCTTCAGCAAAGACATAGTATGGCATTGGGTTTCTTGATGGATCTACAATTGCCATTTGGCCTTCACTTACAATAGCATACGAATAATGAGCTAAAGCTTCGTCATTAAACTGTTCTATGATCATTTCTCTATCTTTTATTAATTTGATTCTTTATTATTTTTTAAACGGAAAAGTCATCTGGTCTTTAAAATTTTTCGGAAAATCTTCGTCTCCCTCAAACCCCAGTTCGATGCTTTTTCCACTCTTTGGAATATAGGCTGTTTTAAAAATATAATCCCAAATACTTAAACTGAGTCCAAAGTTCATTCCGTAGGGATAAGCTTCGGGTAATTCTTTAGAATGATGCCAGATATGCATTTTAGGATTATTAAAAATATATCCTAAAAATCCATAATTCCAACCCACATTGGCATGGTTAAGATGCCCCACTAGCACACTAAACATATGTATGATAAAAAACTCCTGAATGCCAAAACCAATCATAGCAAGTGGTATATACTGCGCGGTTTTATACACTATGGTTTCCATGAAATGAAATCTGAACTGGGCAGCAAAACCCATTTCTTTCACGCTGTGGTGAACTTTATGAAATTGCCACAACCACGGGCGTTTATGTAATTGTCGATGAACATTCCACTGTATAAAATCGGCAATTACAAACATAATAAGTAATTGTGTCCACACCGGTAGGTTCTGTATGTTTATGGCTACCAAATTTTCGATTCCAAAAACTCCCAAAAAATCATTGAAAAGCGCCACGCCTACATTCGATAACGCATTGTAGCCAATCAATGAAAACAGGAAGAAATTGAAAAGAATATAAAAACCATCAAGCCAAAAACCTTTTCTAAAAATCGGCTGACTTTTACGCCAGTGCAATGCAATCTCTAAAATCCAAACAACTAATGAAATGGCAATAAGCCAGTAAAAATAATTGGTCCAGGAAGGAGTTGTAATCTCCTGCACCAGATAATTAAAATATCCGGTAAACGAATCCTGAATTATTTTTAGGTATTTCTCCATTGCTAATTTGTTCAGGACAAAAGTAACCAAAAGCTATGGTTAGACCAGTAACTTTTGTTACAGTCCTCCTATGTACATATTTACTAAAAACTAAATATCCTTTAACAATTGCAACCCTTTAGTTTAAAACGAATGTTATAAGGCGTTAAATACCCTAATCATCTATCAATACTTTTTTATTTTCATTCTAAAATTCAGAAAAAGAAAAATATGAGTAGTAAGAAAAATTTAAAATTAGAGAAACTTGCATTTGGCGGTGTAGCCATAGGTACCGGTTTCGAAAAAGTAAATGATAAACAATCTGAAGAAACCTTAGAAGCGGCGTGGGAATGCGGAATAAGACAATACGATACTTCTCCCTGGTATGGTTTAGGCTTAAGTGAGCGCAGAATGGGTCATTTTCTTAAAAATAAAAAAAGAGAAGAGTATATCCTATCAACAAAAGTGGGACGATTGTTTACTCCCACTAAAAACATTCCTGAAACGCAATGGGTAGATCCTTCTCCGTTTGATTATCGTTATGATTATACAGCAGCAGGGGTTCGAAGATCTGTAGAAGATAGTTTGCAGCGTCTTGGTGTAGAAAGTATCGATTATGCTTTTATCCATGATCTTTCTCCAGATAACAATGCTGATCTTGGTGACTGGGAAAAACATTTTGACATCGCTAAAAAAGGAGCGATGCCAGAACTTACCAAAATGCGAGAAGAAGGCCTTATTAAAGGTTGGGGACTTGGTGTAAATACCGTAGAACCAATTATAAGGACAATTGATTATGCCGATCCAGATTTGTTTGTCTCCGCAATTCAATATTCTATGATCGACCATAAAGATTCTTTAGATCGCTTATTTCCAAAAGTTGAAGAAAGCGGTGTTGGGTTAATCGTTGCTGCTCCTTTTAATGCTGGTTTATTAAGCGGACAAAAACGTTACAACTATGCGGGAGAAATGCCTGAAGATGTGGATTCACGCTATAAAAAAATCATCAAAGTGGCCGATAAATACAAGGTAGATCTGGCTAAAGCCGCCATTCAATTCTCTTATGCGCCAAAAGTTGTCGATACTGTTTTAGTAGGTGCAAGTAAACCTTATCAACCAATTGAGAATGAGAAAGCGCTTAATGTAAAGATTCCAAAAGATTTTTGGGTAGATCTTAAAAGCGAAGGATTAATCGACGAACGTTGTGAAACTCCGCAATTCTAGGATATAAAAAATTTATACTGAAAAGGCCGCTTTTTAATTAGAAGCGGCTTTTTATTTATCCTTTCTATACTTATCATATTTCTTAATTAATCTTCTTAAAGAAGAAAAAGCTAAACCATAGCTTGAAGTTACAATTCCAAAACCTGAATCCTCAGTTTCTTTAACTTCATTGGTAGCCGTAGACTGGGATTTAGAAATTAATTCTAAAGTATTTAAATCGTAAATCCAAATTTTAGTAACAGATTCATTCTTTTTTATACTAGTTCCATAATCTCTGGAAAAAGTAAAAGATCCAGCTTCGTCTTTAAGCTTTAACGTGCTCACATTAATCAAAAAGTCACATTCAGTAAACTCCCTGATATGCGCTAACTCTTTTTTAGAAGGGATGTAATGGAAAATCTTTAGTTTTAAGTTTATTCTCTAAGTTTAAACAAAAGGAATCATAGAGCAAAGAATCTACTATTACTTCTAAAAAACAATCTTTGGTAACGCTTTGAACATGTGCTTTAGAGTCTAGATTCGTAAAATTTTGATTTAAAATCCATTTTCCTTTAGAAAAATCGATTGCTTTTCCACGATCGAAATTATAGTTATATTTTGTTCCGCAAGAAGTTAAATATATAAAAATCACCAAAAAAACACACGAAACTTAAATACTCTCAACATCAACGCTTTAGAATTTAAATTAAATTTAAAAACATTTTAAATTTACCAAAGTTTTTTCAACGGCACAAAAGCCTTAATTTTAACGTTCTAAAATCGATCGTATGAAACGCAACTTTTCTCTTTTCTGTTTACTGAATTTTCTTGCTCCTGTCTTATTATTGGCACAAAACCCAAAAGTAGATATTCTGGAGTATGAATTTCATCTTAAACTAAATGATGAAAACGATGTGATTAAAGGAAATGCAATTATCGATTTTCAATACAATGAAGATGCAGATGTTTTAGAACTTGATTTTGCTGCCGAAGAAAACGGCAAAGGAATGATTATCGACAGTATTCTTCAAAATGGAAAACAATTAAAGTTTCAGCATTCACAGGAAAAATTAAATATCAATACCTCTTCCGAAGATGAAATTTCAATTTTTTACCATGGAATTCCTGAAGATGGACTCATCATTAGTGAAAATAAATATGGAGATCGTACTTTCTTTGGTGATAACTGGCCTAATCGTGCTCACCTTTGGCTCCCCTTAATTGATCACCCTTCAGATAAAGCGAAAGTTTCTTTTTACGTTACGGCGCCGTCAAAATATCAGGTAGTGGCTACAGGAACACTTCAGGAAATTACCAATATTGATGATGAAAATTCTCTGTATGTGTATGCAACCCCGCTAGAATTACCTACTAAAGTGATGGTGATTGGTGTGGCTGAATTTGCCGTTCAACATTTAGGCGAGATTGCTAAAATTCCACTATCTTCATGGGTATATCCTGAAAATAAAGAAGCTGGTTTTTACGATTATGCACAGGCTGAAGAAATTTTACAGTTTTTTTCTGAGAAAATAGCACCTTTCCCTTTTACAAAATTAGCCAACGTACAATCCACAACGCGTTATGGCGGTATGGAAAATGCCGGAAATATTTTTTATTTTGAGAATTCGGTTGATGGTAAACGCTCTTCTGAGTTTCTATTGGCACACGAAATTGCACATCAGTGGTTTGGAGATTCGGCTTCAGAAGATGACTGGTCACATCTTTGGTTAAGTGAGGGTTTTGCAACTTATTTTACCGATTTATATGCCGAGCATCAATATGGAAAATCAAAACTAGACGAAAAATTACAACAAGAGCGTCGCCAGGTAATTGGGTTTAGCCAGAGTACTAAAACAGCAGTAATCGATAGTTCTCGTACGAATTTAATGGAATTATTGAATCCTAACTCCTATCAAAAGGGAGCCTGGATTTTGCACATGTTACGTAGAAAAGTGGGGGATGAAAATTTCTGGAAGACTATACAGCAATACTATCAAAAATATAAATTCAGCAATGCAACTTCAGAAGATTTAAAAGTTGAATTCGAAGCAGTTTCAGGCATTAATTTAAACCAGTTTTTCAAGCAATGGTTAACACAATATGGGCAGCCAAAGATAAAACTAGAATATTCCTATAAAAACGGAAAATTAAAAATCACCGTTCAACAACTTCAAAAAAATGATTTTGAATTCCCAATAGAACTTCAGTTAAATTATGCTACAAAAGATGCTGAAATTATCGATTTTAACATCACAAAAAAGAAAGAAACTTTTGAGATTGAAACCTCAGAAAAACCGATTTCCATAGACTTAGACCCAAATACCAATCTATTGTTCGAAGAAGCTTTATAAGCTAAGTTCAATATTAACCTGATTTCGATATAAAAGTTTGTGCAGGCATTTTGGTTCATTGAGTGAATTTTAAAGAAAAATTTGTATCGAAATGCTACCAAAATGGAAACTTCGATACAAAATCTTTTGCCAAGATTTCACTCAGTCTCCGAAATTTTCTCAGATCGAACTCAGGTTATTAGTCCACAATCATAAACATTGAAGGAAAGCGGGTAGAATATCGAATTTTAAATTGTAGACCATCGAGTTTTACCGTTATTCTTCTGCCCTTATAATTAATCGATTTTCTCAATAATGTTTCGCGAAAATAAGGATCAATCTTTTTCCCCTGTTCTTCGTAAGTTCCGTAATTATTCTGGTAATGAAAAATTGCAAAATCTTCGTAGCCATTAGTGGTAAAAACCTGTGTTACCCGACGTTCTTCACTAACCACTGCGATTGTTTCCTTATGTGAATCTTGAATAAGAATTTTGGCTAACTGGTGATTTCCTCCTTCAGCAAAATGCTCTAAAACAATGGCAAAACCGGTAATCCCAACCACCAGAATAAGCTGCATTACACTCACCAAAATGTAAGTGATTGGATCTTTTTTAAAAGAGCCTTTGTCTACTTCTTCAGATCTAATGATGATCCCTAAAAGAAAAATAGACAGGCCTAAGAAAATAAAAAGCAGACTTATACCTTTTACAAAAGCATAGTAATATACCAAATGGGTGAATAACATCTTGATTAAAAAACCAACAAACAGGAGTAAAAACCCAATAAAATGTCTTTTTTTTAGCAAGTTTCGAATATAAATATCTTTTAAATTAAAAAAGTAATTAATACTAGCTACTTAAAGATCGTATTATATTAAATAAGACCTTTTGGACAAACCCATAAAGTATGAACTTAAAAAAAATTTACAATTTCAAGATATCACTAATTATTGAGAGCAGTTCATAAACATTTTTGTTTATTCAAAATCCCACCAAACTTCCTGATTAAATTCCTGATTGAGTTGATATAACTCACCAATCTTAGGGCTTACATAAGGAAGTCCTTCTTCGTCGGCAGCTTTTTTAAAGCGTTTTATAGGTTGATTCCAGGGATGCATCGCTAACGTAAATTTTGCCCAGTGAACAGGGATTACTCTTTTGGCTTTTAAATCCTTGGCAGTTTTCACCATTTCTTCGGGGAAATTATGAATTTGCGGCCAGTTTTCACCGTATTGCCCGCATTCCAAAATCGCCAGATCAAATGGTCCAAATGTATCACCAATCTCCTTAAATTGAGGACTATAACCAGAGTCGCCACCCAAGTATAATTTGTAACCAAAAACTTCTAAAACAAAAGAAGACCAAAGCGTGTTTCCTCGTTTAAACAAACGTCCCGAAAAATGTCTTGCAGGTGTGGCGGTTATTTTAAAATCGTTCATGATTTCTAGCGATTCCCACCAGTTTAACTCGGTTATCATTGCTTCAGCATATCCCCAATACTCTAAATGAGCACCAACCCCCAAAGAACAAACTATCCGTTTTACTTTGTTTTTGAGTTTTGTAATGGTTGGATAATCCAAGTGATCATAATGGTCGTGGGTAAGTATCAACATATCTATTTCAGGCATATCGTCTACACCGTATTCATTAGCACCATCATAAGCTTTACCAAAGAAAGAGACCGGCGAAGCATATCCACTAAATACAGGATCTACCAAAATAGTATAGTCATTTATTTTTAGGAAATAAGAAGAATGTCCAAACCATACAAAAGCAGGTTTTCCTACTTCAATACCATTAAGGTTTGTCTTTACAAAGGGTATTTTTTTTGAAGGATTTACAGATTTTGGCCGATTACGCATATCTTTCATCATCTTAAACATCGATACATTATTGGGGTTTACCGATGTTTCTTCTATATTTTTAAAGCTTCCGTCTTTATAATTTTCACACTGCTTAATTCTTTCTAATCGTTTACCAGATGGGGCTTTTCCAAATTGTTTCATCATAATTGTTGAGGTATAACAACATTTTTAAATGTTGATTTATAAATATATCTATTAACGATTAATTGGGTTAATAATTATTTGTAAAAAATAAAAATGTAAATAAAACTTGACATTTGTAAAAAGATAATTATATTTGTAAAATAAACTTTACTTTTAGTTAAATACATTTTACTTATGAAAGCAGAGAAAAATAATTGGCAAAGCGAGCTAAAAAAGAATACTAAAGCGCTGGCCATGTGGACTTTTTTGTGGGTTTTCACATTAGCATTTGTTGCATTTGGCCCAAAATTTATCTGGAATGATAATAAAATCATCACAATAGTGATGATCATTGTAAACACACTTGTAGGGGTAGGCATGATTTTAATTAATCGCAAACATCTAAACAGCCAGGATCCTTTGCAACGTAAAATAACTATGGATGCTATGGCTATAACTTTAGGTATTACATTAATTTTAGGAATTAGTTATTCTATGTTGGATATAACTAATTTAATTACTTTTAATGCAGAAATTTCACATTTGGTTTTCATTATGGGAATCACCTATTTAATCGCAATGCTAATAGGAAATGCTCGTTACAAATGAAAAATAGGATTAAAGTATTACGAGCTGAAAAGAACATCACGCAGGCAGAACTCGCCAATCGCGTTGAAGTTTCCAGGCAAACGATAAACGCTATCGAAAAAGGCAAATTTGATCCCAGTTTACCTTTGGCGTTTAAGATTGCCAGGTTATTTAACCTGAAAATTGAAGACATCTTTCAGGATGAAGAATAGAAAAAGCGCCGATTGGCGCTTTTTTATTGATAAAATATTTTTACAGGTTAATCGGCGATATCCTGACCAAAATCCGGGAAACCTTTTTCATCCCAAGTAAAGGTTTTTGCTCTTGTGTGGCGATTAAAGTCATAAAGAGAGTTGCCTCTTATTTTTTCGTAAACGCGAGCATGATAGATCAAAACATCGGTTTCTCCATCCTCCGCAATTGTAAATGAGTTATGTCCGGGACCAAATCTTCTCAATTCTGCATTAGTAGCGAATACTGGTTTTTCAGATTTATGCCATGATTCCGGATTCATTAAATCGGAATCCTCATCTGCCCATAATAATCCCATCGCATAATTTGAATCGGTAGCACTAGCCGAATAGGTCATAAAAATTTTATCATTTCTTTTAATCACCGCCGGACCTTCATTTACAAAATAACCTATACGTTCCCAGTCGTATTCTGGATGTGTAATCTCAATTTCTTCACCTTTTAAACTGGTTGGCGTTTCCATTTTAGATAATAAAATCGAAGTTCCACCCTCTTCCCGAACCGCTTGCGCCCAGGCAAGATATTGTTCGCCATTATGCTTAAAAGTTGTAGCATCTAAAGAAAAAGAATCTCTATTGGTTTCAATTTGACCTTCTTCCTTCCATTCTCCCGTCATAGGATCTTCAGCTTCATTGGATAGTACGAACATCCTTATTTTCCAAATATCTTCAGCTTGTCCTGCAGCAAAATAAACATACCATTTTCCATCGATTTTGTGTAATTCAGGCGCCCAGATGTGATGACTCATCAACCCGTTTTCATGCTTATTCCAAATTACTTTTGGTTCGGCTGTTCCAAGACCATTTATTGTTTTAGATTGACGCATTTCTATGCGATCGTATTCTGGCGCAGTCGCAATAAAATAATACGTGCCATCTTCATCTTTAAAAACCCACGGATCGGCACGCTGAGCTACGATAGGATTATGATAAGTGATTTCTTTAGATGGCTCTTCAGAAATAGCTTTTTCTCGGTCGTTACTTTCAGCTGTATTGCAACTGAAAATTACGATCGACATTACATAAAGTAGAATGTGTTTTAAGCGATAGAATTTTGTCGTCATTTGAAAGATTATAAATTTGATGTCTAATATCTAACATTTTGACAAAAAATAAAAGATAAGTGCGAAATTTACACTTAAAATTATTTCTGAAATTGCTGCTCGTCCCTATCAAAGATCTTTATCATTTTAAATGACTTCATTAAGTGGAATAAGCCAGGTAAAATAATTCCGCCACCAATAATTAAAGATATCCCCAAAACCATAATTACACTATCTGGCGAAATATCTTCTAAAAGACTAATTTCTTGTGATGAGGTTATAATTACATAAGGAAAATGGGCAACTAATGCTGCAAAAAGCACTAAGACTACTTGCAAGCCAGCGAAATACCGACTTAAAATTCGGCGACCGGCACGTATAAACTTCCAAAGTGGAATCAAAAGAATTCCTGAAAGAATAATGCAGATTATGGAAATAGGATTGGTGACGAAATCTCTGATAAATGCTATTTCACTAAAAAATCCATACGCGATTAATACAAATCCAAGTACAACTAAAACCGCTGTTGAAATCTTAGATTTTTGGATATACATATTTCGAATATCACCTTCACTCTCCCCTATTAATAAGGTAGACGCTAAGAATGCACAAAGGGAGGCATAAAATAATCCCACTAGAATACCAAATCCATTAAACCACGGTGCCATAAACAAATCGTAAAACCCGTAATTGGTGTAATCTTCGGTAACCACTAATTTTCCACCAACCAGAGCTGCAAAACACATTCCCAAAAAAATGGGGGTGATAAAGCTGGAAAATCTAAATAAGCCATTGTACACTAATTGTGATTTATCCTGAAAGGCATCATAATGCCTAAAAACAAAAGATACCCCACGCATAGTTATTCCTAAAAGTACCAGAGTTAGCGGCACGTGCAAATAAATAATTATGATATTAAAGTATACAGGAAAAGCGATCCATAAAATAACGATCAGGATGATTAACCAAATATGGTTAGCTTCCCAAATTGGCCCCATCACACGATAAATGGTATCGCGATTTACTTTTTTATTTTCTCTGGATGAAAACAATTCGACTATGCCGGCACCAAAATCAGCTCCACCCAAAAGCACGTAAAGCAGTAATGAAAACAGTAAGAAAAATAACACTACGTATAACATAATTAATCTTTTTGGGTGTTTAGGGCTTTTATTTGTCGCTGCATTAACCAGGTTACCGTAAGGGCTAAAAGGATATAAACACCAACATACATAAAGAAGCTAAATTTTATTCCCGGCATTGGTGTAACCGCATCACTGGTTCTCATGATCTGATAGATGATCCAGGGTTGGCGACCAACCTCGGTCACTACCCAGCCGGCTTCCAGGGCCAGAAAACCAAGCGGAGCCAATAACATAAAAAACCACCAGTATTTTTTACTATCCATCCAGGATTTCTTTTTAAGGCTTATAAAAAACAGGATTCCGGCTAAAGCAAGTAAAGTACCAATCCCAACCATCACCTGAAATGCATAATGTACAATAGCTACAGGCGGAATTTCCTCTTCTGGAAATTCATTTAATCCTTTTACTTCAGCATCAAAATCACCAAAAGCTAGAAAAGAAAGTGCCTTCGGGATTTCGATTTTATAATTCACTTCTTTTTTTTCTTCATCTACTATTCCTCCTATAAATAATGGAGCTCCTTTTTCGGTTTCAAAATGCGCTTCCATCGCGGCCAATTTTACGGGTTGTCGTTCAGCCACATCTTTAGCAGAAATATCCCCACTTATAGGTTGTAAGAGCGCAGCAATCGCTCCAAAAGAAATAGCGATCTTAAATGCACTTTTATGAACCGCTACGGCTTTCCCCCTTAAGATCTGAAAAGCATGAATTCCGGCAACACCAAAACTTGTCGCTACGAAAGCAGCCAGCGTCATATGCAGTGCTTGCGAAAACCAGGCCGGGTTGAGTAGCGCCTGTATAGGATCCACATTAGTAAATTGGCCGTTAACATAGTCAAAACCACTGGGGGCATTCATCCAACCATTTGCTGCGACCACTAAAATTCCCGAAAGAACGCCAGAAACTCCTATGATCACTCCGGTAAACCAGTGAAATTTCTCCGGAAGCTTATTCCACCCATAGAGGTAAAATCCTAAAGCTATCGCTTCCACAAAAAAGGCTGCTCCTTCTAACGAAAATGGCATTCCAATAATAGGACCTGCATGTTTCATAAATTCTGGCCATAGCATTCCTAATTCAAAAGAAAGTGCGGTACCCGAAACTGCACCCGTCACGAAAAAAATGGCGACTCCTTTAAGCCAGGCTTTTGTAAGTTTTAGGTAAACGGGGTTTCTGGTCTTTAACCATTTATGGTGAGAAACCACCATAAAAAATGGCATCACCATACCAATACAGGCAAAAATAATATGAAAGCCTAATGTAAAGGCCATTTGAAGGCGGGCGTAATCTAAATTTTCCATTTATTTGGTTTTGAAACACACTGTTTATAAGCGTATTATCATTATGAGGAAAAACGTTATAATTACCTTTAAATTTAAGCAATAATGAAGTCTGGAGCTTAGTAAAATCGGGAAAATTAACCTTAACTTTTGTTAAATATGATTTTTTACTTCTCCTTAAAGAATAATTGAGAATCTTTCGTTAAAAAGCTAATCTCTGTGCGTAACTATTAAATTCCACTTCCTGAAAGTTCCATATACAAAATATAGATCCCCATGATCAATACCATCCAACCAAAAGCTTTCTTAAGTTTCTGTGAATTGATAAACCGGCTCAAATAAATCCCAAAGAAAATTCCCACTATAGAAATTATAGTAAAAAGAAGTAGGAAAAACCAGTCTACATTAAGATGGCCAAGATCGCCTAAAAAACCAATAATAGAGTTTATTGCAATGATAAAAAGGGACGTCCCAACCGCTTCCTTCATATTTAAGCCGGCCAAAAATACCAGTATGGGAACAATGATAAAGCCGCCTCCAGCACCAACCAGCCCGGTAACCAAACCAGTTAAAGCACCTAGTAGGATCATTAATCCATTATTAGATTCGTTAGGTTCATTTTCACAGTCTACACATTCTTTTTTCTTTTTTAAAATCATTGAAGCCGATGCTACCAGCATTAAAATAGCAAAAAAGCTCATAATCATTAGATCTTTGGTAAGCTCAAAATTTCCAAAATTCGCAATATGATGCGGAATTGCCGGTAATAAATATTTACGTGTAGAAAAAATGCTAATAACCGCCGGAAGGGCAAAAATTAAAGAACTTTTAAAATCTATCCTTCCCTTGTTAAAATTATCTATCGCCCCTACAGCCGAACTCGATCCAACAACAAAAAGCGAATAAGCAGTAGCGGTAACCGGATTAATATGCAATATATATACAAAAACAGGAACGGTAAGAATCGATCCTCCACCGCCGGTTAAGCCTAGTACCAAACCGATAATTAATGCACCTACAAATCCTAAAATCTGAGTTATCTCCATTCTTACAATTTCTGGAACAAATATATCGGGCTTTATTAAATATGACAGTAACTTTCGTTACACAAGCTTTCTTCTACTAAATTTAGTTGATCACAAATTTAAAACTTCAACCTGGTTGCGGTTCAATTTTATCTTTCCTTCGATTTCAAGCTTTTTAAGAATTCTGGAAACCACAACCCTGGAGGTATGCAAATCATAGGCGATTTGCTGGTGTGTGCTGCTTACAAACTCATCCTGATTAATTTTTGCTTTATCCTGAAGATATTTCATTATGCGCTCGTCCATGTTCAAAAATGCAATCGTATCGATGGTATCCAACATTTCGGTTAAACGCGTATGATAACTTTCAAAAACAAAATTTCTCCAGCTTTTATACTGCGCCGTCCACTCCTCCATTTTTTCGATGGGGATCATAATTAAACGAGTGTCCCTCTCTGCGACTGCTCTAATTTCACTTTTTGTCGTCCCCATGCAACAATTTAAGGTCATGGCACAGGTATCTCCTCGTTCCAGAAAATAAAGTAGTAATTCATCCCCTTCACTATCTTCTCGTAATACTTTTATCGCACCTTCTAAAAGTAACGGCATAGATTTTACATAATCTCCAAAATCTATAATAATCTCGCCAGCTTTAAATTCTTTAAGCTGTCCAGATTTGTGAATTTCGTTTAAAAGTTCGTCTTCAAAAATAAAATGATAGGCTTCTTTTAATTTTTCTAACATGGGGATGAAGAATTAAGCTTCTAAATTAAAAAAAGCAACCGACTTAACTTCGATTTTCGAAAAATATAAGCTATTCTTTTGCTAAAAGTCTGTGATAAGCCTGTTTAAGTAACTGTAGGTTTTTTTGTTTCTTAGGAAATAAGATATCTTGGCCATACCTGGTAAAGTAGGTATGAGATTCTAGAAAACATATATTATTCTCTAACCATTCTTTATCGGTATAATTTTTATTAAGACACTTAAACCACTCTGACCTTAGTAATTTATTTTTTGTCCTGAAACCATTAGTCCCTAAATGCGCCAAATCTGCATCACAAACAATTTCTTCAAGCTTAGTTTTTGGTGCTTGCGGCATTTGCGTTGCCTCAATACAGGAACATACTTTTTCTATATCATCCTGAGGGTAACCAATATTCGATAAAAACCTAAAGGCATTTTCTGCACTAACTTTTTCATGTCCTTTATAGGTATTGCTATTTCCGGTATCGTGAAAAAGAGAGGCTAAAACAACTATTTCCTTTTCATGCGGAGTTAGGTTCTCGTAATCTGCAATTCGCTGTACGTACTGATATACCTCAAAGGTATGCTGTATATTATGATATGGTAATTTACCACACCTACTATTATTTAGTAAACTATGGCAATGATCCATCGCCAATCTGATTACAGACGTATGTTCTTGATATCTATAATTTAGCATTTCTAGCAACATCATCGCACTTTTTGGGACTTATTAATAACAAGTATTCTGCTTAATAACAAGTATTCTGCCAGGATATTGTAGCAAAGACCTTAAAAGTCAATTTCGAGGCTTAAATTAAATAAAATTGCCAAAAAACAAAACACAAATAAAAAATTTGAGGAATACTTTAAGATAAATTCATAAAAAAAGCCTGATAAAATAATCAGGCTTTTCGTTTTTAGATTATAGATACTGTCTTATTGAGGAAACCCAAGCTTCCTTAACACCCCATTCTTTATTCGGGGTATCTGATGTTTTGATCACCAGCTCCCCCCCTTCTAAAATTTCCTGCTGTGTTAGCCAGTTTCGGTTTAAAGGTTTTCCATTTAATGTCGCACTTTCCACGTAATAATGATCTTTATTATAGTTAGTCACACTTATTTTAAACGCTTTACCTTTAGGATAATTTATACTTATTTCTTTGAATATAGGTGCGGTTAGGTAATAAACAGGATCTCCTATATTGGCAGGGGAAAGCCCTAAACTTCGCATAACAAACCAGGAAGACATGGTGCCTGCATCATCATCCATTGTTCTTAGGTAGGCTTTAGGTTTATTCTGATAAATTCGGCCTACATAAGGATCAATACCTTTACTATTATCATTGAAATAAGCCTGTACCATAGTATCCAGCAATATTTTACGATACAATTCCTGAGACTTCCATGGCTCTTTAGTAGCATTATACATTCCAGGAACCTGCAAATCTGGTTGATTTGCATGATTGTAATTATGATTTCTGAAAAAAGTATCCAATTCTTCCAAAAACTGGTCTTCCCCACCGGCCAACTGTTTAAGTCCGTTCAAATCAAAAGGAACAAACCAGCGGTACTGCCAGATAGTTCCCTGATATAAGCCTCTTGCCTGCATGCGATCTACATCATTACGTGTGATATCTTTAAAATCTTTGTTCCAGTATTCCTTATAATCTAGTGATTTTGTTATGTATTTATTGTACAATGTAGTATCGCCATCAATCTTCATTAACTGCGCCATGGCCCAATTATCATAAGAGGATTCTAAAGCCTTATCTGGTGCTCTATAATCCAAACTTTCAGCATCTTTAATCAGGGAATCTTTAATTCTTTTAATATCTACTTCATACCCCTTATTATAGGCATCCAGTAAAACCACCATGGCATGCTCTGTCCTAACGGTTGGTGCAGGCTCGTAATCTGTTGCCCAATTCTTCTTTCCGAAGGCATATAAATTCTCTATGGACTTTACTATATCTCTATAACGATCAGGATAAGCCATAGAAAGCATGGGTAATTGCTCACGGTAATTATCCCAAATGGCCCAACCACTATAAATAGTACCTTCGGTTTTTTGCAAAGTACCATCGATCGCAGGATATGTTCCATCTTCCTCAGAAACGATATAAGGAGATTGCAATCCGCGATATAATAATGAATAAAAAAGATCTTCCCGATCTTCTTCACCTTCAACACTAATTCGGCTTAAAGCTTTTTCCCATGCTGCGCTGGCTTCTTTTTTTAGGTT
The DNA here is from genome assembly GCF_000023465.1 of Zunongwangia profunda SM-A87. NCBI lineage: Bacteria > Pseudomonadati > Bacteroidota > Flavobacteriia > Flavobacteriales > Flavobacteriaceae > Zunongwangia > Zunongwangia profunda. The sequence continues at coordinate 2,126,707 of NC_014041.1, read as the reverse complement.
TTCATAAGAAATATTTTCAATTTTCTGAGAAGCATATTCTTTAGAAACCGAAGAAAAGCCTATTAACACCTTTACTTCTTTAGAATTATCTTCTGCTTTTGCCATTATCTCATGATCTGAAATTTGAGCTATCTCAGCCATATTTTTTAGCTGAATTTCATAATAAAAACGATAGGTACCAGCGTGACAGGTTGTTTTGGTAGCTATAACCCCGCTTATTTTATTATCCTTAATTTCGTGTTCTTCTGAAACAAATCTATTGGAAAGCGCAAATGAGAGATCAATAAACAATCCACCTTTTTCACCATTAAAGTTATACTGATGGATCCCAAAATTGTGTGTTACACTCATCGCAGCATCGATCCCATTTTCAAAACTTACTTCATAAAACCCAGGTTTTGCATGCTCTGTTACTTTGCGTAATTCGGTTTCCTTATTATCGTTTAAAATGGGTTTAATAAGGATATTACCGCCACTACCAGTACACCCCACACCTTCTAAATGTGTATGGGTAAAACCATCAAACTCTTTAGCGTAATGCTCGTAACCGGTATGGTTATGTGGATTGGTATGTGGACCGATGCTCATCATATTAAAAGGGGTTGATGCTGATGGGGACATTTGGCCATGATCACCAGAAGATCCTAAAAAAACATTTACCTTATCCGTAATATTGGCCGATTTCGATGTTTTTTCTTGAGATTTAGGCTGGCAGGCCACACATAGTGCTACAGCAATTGCAGCAATCATTCTTTTCATAATTAGGGTCATTTAAATTTTTCGAAATTGGGGATAAAATTAAAGGAAACCTCGCAAAGCAAGGTTTCCTAAAAATTAACTATTATCAAAACTATACAAATATGTAGCTAGGGCATAGGGAAAACATCAGTTTTTTGTGCGAGTTTATCCCATTCTGTTTTTAATTCTTCCAACTTATCAGGATGAGTTTCGGCAAGATCATTAAGCTCTGTACGATCTTCCGCTAGATTATATAGTTCCCAGTCAGCATTCCCATCAAGTTTTACGGCTTTCCAATCCCCTTTTCTAAGCGCTCTGGATCCAAAATGTTCCCAAAAAAGAACATCATTCACATCCTCCTCAGAAGCACCTGTAATTACGGGGAGCATTGATTTTCCTTCAGTAGGCGTAATATTTCTTCCCTTATATTTTTCAGGATAATCCACCCTGGCAAGATCTAAAATCGTAGGCATCATATCGATAATATGAGCAGTTTGAGATTTTACAGTACCTCTCTCTTTAATTCCTTTGGGCCAGTGCACAATAAACGGAGAAGTTATTCCGCCTTCATACACTCTGGCTTTCCAATATCTAAAAGGTGTGTTTGCCGTATTTGCCCATTGTGGACCAATACCCGCATGTACCACCTGCGATCCTGGTAGAGCTTCTTCACTTTTATCTACCGGAAATGCTACTGCTCTACCATCCCTGGTTTGACCGGCACGATCAAAACCGGGACCGTACTGCGAAGGTCGCTCTGAACTTGCTCCGTTATCAGACATAAAGAAGATCACCGTATTTTCAAGCTCGCCTGTTTCTTCTAATTTATCAATAAGTTTACCAATGTTTTGATCCATACGATCTACCATTGCTGCATGTACCGCCATCGCCTGGCTGTCCCATTTTTCGTTTGGATTTTCTTCCCAGTTAAGATCCTTAAACATAAATTCTGATAATTTGGCGATATCTCCCTTTAAGATACCTTTCTCTACCAGTCTTTTATATCGATCTTCACGGGTTTGACGCCAACCTTTAGTGAAGGTATCTTTATATTTGGCTATTTCTTCTTCTGGGGCCATAAGCGGCCAGTGTGGTGCACAATGAGCAACATACAGAAAGAATGGATCCTTTTTCTGTACAAAATCCTCTATATACGCAACAGCTGTATCGCCAATGGCATCTGTATAATAAAAATCTTCTGGAACATCTTTAACCTGCGCTGTTCCGTTCACTAAACTAAACGGATCGAAATAATCTACCACCCCCCAAATATTTCCATAATATTTATCAAAACCTCTTGAGGTAGGATAACTAAGTGTATCTGAAAACGCCCCATGTTCTTCCTGATGACTAAGCCATTTTAACTGCGCTTCGTTATTTAAGGCATTGGTTTCGGAAACATGCCATTTTCCCGTCATAGCGGTTTGATAACCGGCTTGTTTTAAAGCTTCAGCAATCGTAACGGTATTAGAATCTAAGGTGCCACGATAACCGGGTTTCCCCATATCCATTGTCATTCTACCGATCCCGGCCTGGTGTGGATATTGTCCCGTTAACAAAGCCGCCCTACTTGGGCAACAGCGTGATGTATTATAAAAAGAGTTAAAACGAAGTCCGTTTTCTGCTAAACGATCTAAACTTGGCGTATTAATCTCACCACCATAACTACCAAGATCTGAAAAGCCAAGATCGTCAGCCATAATCACCACAATGTTCGGACGTTCATCTTCCTGATTTTCGACATTTTCAGTTGAATTTTTACAGCTGAAGTTTAAAGCTAACGCACTACAAAGCCCTAACGACATAAATCGATTTAGCTTTTTGGATGTAAAAAAATTTAAATAATACATATTTAGATAACTAATTTTCGGATTGGGTTAAAAATAGAAAAAAATCTTAATTATAAAAAAAGAAATATATTGAAAACGAGAACAATATCCATAAGTGAATGTCCAGGTGTTTTTTAAATTAAGAACCACGGGTCCGCCCATCAAATATGTACAGGATTAACCTTTTAGAATTTCAAAGCAAGACTTGGAATATTATACCTTTTTGGCGGCGCCAATAAAAAAAGCCTCTCCGTTAAGAAAGGCTTTTAAATTGCATTAGGTTAGGTGTAATGCAGTTTTATCGAAATAACGAAAATCTCTTTTAAAAGATTCGTCCTAATTATAACGTTTAGCCATATACTTTATTTTCTAAAATTGTATTTTTTATCCGTGAATCGGGATTAAATGCTATGCTCCAGTTTTGATAGCTATCAGGGTTGGGATTTCCGGAAATGAAAATTTTTGTTTAGTAAACTACCTCGGGGCAAGCCCACGGGGCATTCGATAAATACAAGATTTCAATTCCGAGGCAAGCCTCGGGGTATTAAACCCTTTGGCGGTGCCAATAAAGGCTTCATGCTACGAAGTCGCTTCTAAAATTTTAAGATCGCTCTTCTATTAATTTTTTACGATGTTTAATACCCCAGGAACTTAAAGCTTCTAAAATATCAGATAAAGAATTACTATAATCGGTAAGTTCGTATTCTATAATTACAGGAGTATCGGTATAGACTTTGCGTTCTACAAAACCATTAAGTTCCAGGTCTTTTAATTCCCTGGATAACATTCTTGCCGAAATATCCAAAGCGCGTTGCAGCTCGTTGAAACGTTTATTTCCTTCTTTAAGGGCGATGATTATTTTAAGCTTCCACTTTCCACCTATGGCGTACAGCGCATCATCGATAGCCCCTAATTTACTTTCACAAGCTTTTTTTTCTAATAATTCTTTCATCCTTGTAAGACTAACAAATTGTATATCACTTACATTTAGTTTATTACTAACTTTTGTATACCAAATATACATATTTTTAAAAAAGAAATTAAAAAACAGCGTAAGTAAAAGGTTTTAAATAAGACTAAAACTTAAAATTACGCTACTTGGATACATCGCTCTTGTTACGATTATCTGGTATAATCATCTAATAAAAATTGCTATGAATAGAACAACTACCAGACAGCTTCCCTTCCTTATCAATCAAAATATATATGAATCCAAAGTAGTTGAAGGTACCATTATTATACCCGATATTAGTGGTTTTAGTCGATTTGTAGAGACTACAGATGTCGCTACCGGCAAACTGGTTATATCTAAATTACTCAATGCCATTATAAAGAGTAATGTATTAGACCTTCAGATTTCAGAAATTGAAGGTGACGCGGTATTGTTTTTCAAATATGGAAAAAGAATATCGGCGAAAGATATTCTTCACCAGTTTTGTTTAATGAAAGAGGTTTTTAATCAGGAAGTGAATTTTTTAGAAGAAGAATTTGAGCTAAATATTGATCTTTCCTTAAAACTAATAGCGCATTATGGCGCCCTGGCGCAATATAATATTGGTAAATTCGAAAAGCTTTATGGACAAACAGTCATTGAAGCACATCATTTACTAAAAAATTCGGTTGCAAGTAATACTTATGTATTGCTCACCGATGCTTTATTGGATGCTGAAGTAAATGCTGAATTAAAAAACCTCAACAAATTTGTTGAAAATACCATTTGTGAAGTTTACGATGGCATTAAAAAAATATGCTATACATTTTTTGATTTTGAAAATGATCTCTGTAAAAAATGCCTTGCTTAAGAAAGCATTTTAAGTTTTAAAGTTATTTATACATAAAAACCCTCTTTAGCCAAAACTTTAGAGGGTTTTCCATTACAACTTGGAAGACGTTAAAAGCTTATATTTCGTAAGTTTATTTTTTGTATTTCACTTTATCAAAACCGAAATCTTTAAGGTTATCGTGACTAATTTTAATAGCTTCAAGCGGTTTCAGGTCAAAAGTCATATCCTGCTCAACGATATAATATTTCATTCCGGATGCTTTTCTTTCTTTCAGGATTCTATCAAAATCTATAGTTCCCTCTCCTACCGGAGCAAATTTGCCTTCTTCATCCATATCCTTTACATGCCATAATTTAAAGCGCCCAGGATACTTTTTAAAATATGTCACAGGATCTGCACCTGCTTTGGTTACCCAAAACAAATCCATTTGAAAATTCACCAATTCGGGATCTGTATTTTCCAGGAAGTATTCTATAGGTACAATCCCGTTCTCATTTTCCTTAAACTCAAAATCATGATTATGATACAAAAGCGCTAATCCAGCTTTTTTACATTTCTCACCTATGGTATTAAAAGTTTCTACTAAAAAATCCAGATCATCATCCATTCCCATAGTTTGGGTTTCAGGATCAAAAGTAAATCTACCCATGGGTGGCACTGGGATCACAAAATATTTGAAGCCGGCCTTTTTTACATCTTTAATCATTTGATCCACATTTTCCATAGTCACCCCACCCTGATGACTACTTAATGGTTTTGTATGGTATTTAGAAAGTAATTTTTTAAATTCTTTAGGAGTCATTCCATAGAACTTCCCATCGCTATATCCGGCAGCTTCGATATATAAATAACCAATTTCAGAAACCTCATCTATCGTTTCTTCTGGTGCTGTAGCCATTTCATCTCTTACCGTGTACAAAGTCGCTCCACCAAACTGGCGCTGTCCAAACATTGAAAATGAAGTGAGTACTATAAAAAACACTCCTGCCTTACATAAATTCTTTAAACCTGTCATTACTTGTCTAAATTAATACCAGAGACTATTTAACAGTATCTAAAGAATAGCTAAATAATACTCCGTCATTCTTAATATTTTGATTCAATTTTTGCTAAATATACAATAATTAATGTTTCAATGAGAAACAATAATCAATAAAATTTGAGGGGTAATGGCATTATTTCCTTAAAAATTTCATCAGCCCTAAAATTTAAATTACTTTTATATCGCTTTGGGGGTATTCTGAAAAGAATTGAGAGAGTCCCTTTGAACCTGATGCGGTTTAGACCGTCGTAGGGAAAAGTTTTGTGGGTGCATACTCCTATACTTTTTATTTGAATATTTTTCCAAAGCCAAAAAACTAAATTAATATGGAAAATATTCTGTGGCCACATATTCAGCGCTTAAAAACATCAGTCCCTTTAATTCACAATATCACCAATTATGTGGTGATGAATAATACCGCTAATGCCTTATTGGCAGCAGGTGCTTCTCCTATAATGGCCCATGCCCAGTCTGAAATTGAAGATATGGTAAACATTTGTCAGGCTCTTGTGGTTAATATCGGAACTTTAGATGAATACTGGAGTACAAGTATGATCAATGCTGCTAAAAAAGCTAATGAACTGAGCAAACCCTGGGTTTTAGATCCTGTTGGTGCAGGAGCAACATCCTATCGCAATGAAATCATAGCTAAATTGCTGGAATTGAAACCTACGATTATCAGAGCCAATGCTTCTGAAATTATGGCTTTAGCCAAAGCTACTAATATCGCTACCAAAGGTGTAGATAGTACTGCCGAAAGTGATGAAGCTATAGAAGCAGCTACTTCTTTACAGAAAGAGTTTGGTGCTGTAATTTGTATTTCGGGTGAAACCGACATTATTATTGGTAAGGACCAAAAGCTTTCTCTTAAAAATGGTAATGCTCTTATGGCTAAAGTTACCGGTATGGGTTGCTCGGCTTCGGCGCTTACCGCTGCTTTTGCCGCAATACTAGAAAATAAATTTGAAGCCACTGTGGCGGCTATGGCCTTAATAGGTGTTTGTGGTGAAATTGCTGCTAAAAGTTCCTCAGGACCGGGAAGTCTGCAACTAACTTTACTCGATAAATTATATAATATTACCGAAGAGGAATTTCGTTCTCATCTTAAAATAGGCGAATAATGCATCCAGATTTTCCCTATCAATTATATCTGGTTATTGCAGAAGAAAGCTGTGTTCATTATCCGCTGCTTCAGGTTGCTAAAATGGCTATTGAGGGCGGCGTAGACATTATACAACTACGCGAGAAAAATTTAAGTACTTCGGTATTTATAAAAAAAGCCGAAGCGCTTAAACAACTAACGGATCAATATAAAATTCCGCTTATCATCAATGATAATCTTGAGGTGGCAAAAGCGGTAGATGCTTTTGGAATACATGTAGGTAATAATGATATTCCTCCCACCCAAATTAAGCAGCAATGGGATAAGCATAAAGCAATTGGTTACTCTATAGAATATTTGGAGCAACTTAAAAACGAGCAAACGGAAGTGGCCAATCACCTGGGAATTAGTCCAGTTTACAGCACCGCCACCAAAACCGATACGGTAACTGAATGGGGCATTGAAGGGATCAAAAAAATACGCACATTAACCACCAAACCGCTAATTGCCATTGGTCGTATGGATGCCGGTAACGCCGGTGAAATTATAAAAGCAGGTGCCGACTGTATTGCCGTAGTTTCAGCGATTTGCGCTTCAAAATACCCTGAAAAAACAGCTAAAAATATTAAAACTCAAATTCATAAACATCGGAATGAAAACATATAAGTATGCTTCAGCTTTAACCATCGCAGGTTTTGATGGTAGTGGCGGTGCCGGAATACAGGCCGATATTAAAACTTTTTCGGCTTTGGGCTGTTATGCCACTTCTGTTTTAACAGCACTTCCCGTCCAGAATACGACCGGAGTAAAAAATATTTTCCCCATCCCTTACCAGGCGGTGTCTGAACAAATTGACAGCATTTTTGAAGATATATTCCCTAATGCCGTAAAAATAGGAATGGTACATACGCCAGAACTAGTTGAAAGCATTGTTTCGGCACTACAAAAATATCCAAAAACACCTTTGGTTTTTGATCCGGTAATGGTTGCGACAAGCGGGCATAAATTAATTGAAGACCAAACGATTGAAACAATTATTGAAAAGTTATTTCCATTAGCCGATGTAATCACTCCCAACATGGATGAAGCTGCGGTGTTAGCTAAAATGAAAGTCGAAAATTTGGCTGATATGAAAAAAGCAGGTGAGAAAATAATGAATCTTGGCTGCAAATCTGTTTTGATGAAAGGCGGACATCTAAGGAGCGATAAAATAACCTCGCTTTACTTTACACCAGATGGGAAAGTTTACGATTATGAATTCGAGAAGTTCAACACCAATAACACTCATGGTTCTGGATGCACCTTATCCTCTGCAATTGCTGCTTATCTAGCCACAGGTAAAAACCTAATTGAAGCGGTAAAACTGGGACAGGAATTTGCACATAGTGCTATCTATCACGGAAAAAATGTAAAAACCGGAAAAGGAAATGGCCCTTTAAATCACTTTTTTAACCCACTAAAATTAATAAAAAATGAGTTGGAGTAAAGAAACCTGGCAAACTATACGGCCAATTTATAATCGAATTATTGAAATGCCTTTTATAACCGAATTAATGGACGGTGATTTGGCATTAGAAAAATTTCAGTTTTATATGAGTCAGGATTCGGCTTATCTGGAAAATTTTGGGAGAGCATTAGCTCTAATTGCGGCACGCGCTTACGATACTGAAAATACACTGGCTTTTCTTCAATTTGCAGAAAATGCTATTATTGTTGAAAATGCCTTACACGAATCTTATTTTAAAGAATTTGGTATTTCAGAAAAGGCCATTATTCAACCGGCATGTCACCATTATATTCATTTTTTAAAAAGTATGGCTGCACTAGAGAATCTCGAAGTTGCTATGGCTGCGGTTCTTCCTTGTTTTTGGATTTATAAAGAAGTTGGTGACTATATTTACAGAAACCAAAAATCTGGAAATAATCCTTATCAGGCCTGGATTGATACTTATGCCGGGGAAGAATTTGGCGAAGCGGTACAAAAAGCAATTTCGATTTGTGATGATCATGCCATCAACACCACTCCACAAATACGCACGAAAATGACCGAAGCTTTTGTAAGTGCTTCCCATTTGGAATATCAATTTTGGGATGCAGGTTATAGCTTAAGAAGCTGGTAACTAATCTAGTTCTTTTAACAGCAAAACAGGGACACTGGGGTCAAATTCAATTCCATCACCTTTAGACTGCAAAAAAAGTTTGGAGAAAAATCCCTGTTTTCTTTTGTATAACGCCAGCATCGTACTTTGTCTGCTTTCTATAAATAAATGAATACCAGTTGAAGCCGTGGTTTTGGTAAGCCGGTGAAACGTATTTTTTATTGCTGAAAAATGCTCCTCAAGATTTTCCTTTAAACGCTCCTGCTCTTCGCTTAATCCTTTACCATCACTATCGATATACAGCACTCTGATGGGAGAAGCCGAATTTGAAGCCAGATCTTTTAAAGGATCCAGTTCTTTTTCCTGAAAAGGAAATCTTAGGGTGGAAGGAAATACAATTTCGTTGACTGATTGATCGGTAAGCTCAAAATCCTCTGGAATAAACAACATGGCGCAATTTTGTAAAACATCAGCCAGTTTAGATAATTTCGACTTGTAAGAACTATGAATATTTACATTTGCTCCTTCAGTGCCTAATAGGATAAGATCGATAGATCTGGTATTTACAATTTCCTGTACCACCTCTTCAAGATCTCCTTCTAAAGATAAAGTTTCAAATTCGTGATTTTGATTCTCTTTTCTAAAACTTAAACCCTGCATTATTCTATCCAGGCCTTCTTTGGAGGTTTTTTTAGCATCGATATCCTCCTCTGGTTTGATCCCTGGAATGCGATCACTAATGCCACGACCATCGTCGTAAACATTCAACAAAATAAAATTACATGAAATGCTTTTATATAATTTTAAACCAAACACTAAAGCATTCCATGCATGTTTTGAAAAATTGGTAGGCACCAAAATTTGCTTTTCCATAGCTTCTCAATTTTACGACCAATTTACAAAGAAGAATTTCAAATAAATAACCGATAAAAGATTTTAAAGAATTTTAGTTATTCCGAAGCTTCGGTTAAATTCTTATTGTTTAAAACATCTTTAGGTAAAACGCCGTATCGACGTTTAAATATTTTCGAGAAATAACTTCGGCTGGATAAGCCCAATTCATACACCACTTCCCCAACTCCTTTCTCCCCGCTTAGGAGCATATTCATGGCATGGGTTAAACGTACATCCCTAATATAAGCATTCACCGTTTTACCATATACTTCCTGAAAGCCATCCTGTAGTTTATTCACATTTATACCGCTCACTTTGGCTAGTTCCTGTACGGTACCGGTATTAGCTATGTTTTGATTAATATGAGTAACCGCTCTTTCTATTGCCCTTAAATCACGTTTTTTTAATTTGGGCTCATGCATTTCTGGGCCTTCCCTAAACTGCAGCAACATGTGTGACAACACCTCTAAAGATTTACCTCCCAGGTAATTAATTCGGGGAAAACCTTCTACACCGCAATCTTCAATTTCGCGAATGGTATCCATCGTTCTTAGCCCATAACTACCTGTTTGAAAGATCTCGTTCTCTGCATCGATATCTGCGAAAAGTCTAAAATAATTTTCTTCAATCTCATGAAGTTCAAATGAAAGATAGCTTTGAAATTTTCTACGGTTAACTTCTAAATAGCAAATCCTTACTTTCTCCCCGGCATTAAACTGAAAACACTGGGTTCCATTTGCTGTTGTTGCCGCAATGAGGTGTTGATGGTTTTTAAGCTCACAACTTTTCTCATCTTTAAAATATGCGTTTAGCGTTCCTTCTACACAATAGATAAAACGTATAGGATTTACACTGGGATGATAAATCCTTAGACAGGTATCGTCGTGAAATGTAAAATTAAATGTGTATAAGCCAATACCATTGGGAAAATTTACACAAGCTACTTTTCCACTTCCTATATCTGAAGGAATATTTACCGTAAACTCTCCTAAATTACTCTTAAATCCTATCCCCAGCTTCTCTGCAAACTGCGGCACAAAATCGTCGACATCATTCAACCTTAAATGATACGTATTCATTGTTATTATGGGTTTTTAAAAACGCACTAAAAAACATCATTTTTTTCTAGATGCTCTAAAATATTTCTTTTTAGGCTCCGAATAAACTGTTAATTCTTTATTAAAAAAATCAATAGTTACCAATCTCTTACGAATAAAGCACATTCTCACTTTTTATTTTTTACAACTTGTACAGAGAATGTTCCATTAAATTTAATTAAATTAAAGAAATAAATTTCATCTAAGTATTGAGATTTAGAACTATCTGCCAAGTAGTACTTATATATAACTGGCCAATATGACTGATTTGTTAAGCGTGCCTAATCCTCGGGATATCAAAAAAATAAAGTTTACCAACCATAAACTAAGCGATATCACTATAACATTACAATAAATATTGCAGCAACTAATAATTATTAAAACCTACCAATTATGAAAATCGCTATTATTGCCGATCATCGCCATGCACTAAAAAAACCGTATGCAGGTGGTCTTGCCATGGTAACCCATAAAATCGTGCAGAAATTATCTGAACAGGGGATTCAGGTAGATGTTTATGCCAAGTCTGGATCTGAATGTGATAACCTACATAATTTAGACGACCACTTTTCAGAAGGCAATCCATTCTCCTGTATCTATTCTGAAAATTATAATCCTACAGCAATAAAGAACTCAATTATTTATGCTGAAATTTTTCAGGATTTGGAACGTAACGAATACGATATCGTTCATAACCACTCATTACATTATCTGCCCATAATATTAGGAAATCGGCTAAAAACACGATTTGTAACCACCTTACATACCATGGCTTTTCCTGAAATAAAATTTGCTTTAGATTATATCAAAAAACAATCCAATCAGGAATTTATAGTGGTAAGTGAATCCTTAAGAGATCAATATTCCCGGTTTTTAAACTTTCCAAAAGTAATTCGTAACGCGATAGACTTGAACGACTGGCAACCCAATTTTGAAACCGATAACGAGTATTGCATGTGGTACGGTTCTATGTGCAAAGAAAAAGCTCCTCATCTTGCAATAGAAGTTGCCATCAAAGCCAATAAGCCTATTATCCTTGCGGGCCGTGGTAAGAATAACGAATATTTTGAACGGTTTGTGGCACCCCTGTTAAAAAATCCGCTGGTTTCTTACGTAGGTGAGCAAGACCGTTCTCAAATAAACCGATTGTTACGTAATGCATCTGCTTTATTATTTACCAGTGTTTGGGACGAACCTTCGGCATTGGCAATTTCTGAAAGTCTGGCTTCAGGAACGCCCGTTTTGAGCTGGGATAAAGGTGTAGCTTCAGAAATTTTAACCGAAAAGGTGGGGCAGATTTGTGATCCCATAGATACCAATGCGATGGCCGATGCCCTAAAAAATATAGATAAATTTGATCGCAAAACCTGTAGAAAATATGCTGAAGAACACTGTAATATCGACAATATGATTGCTGAATATATTGAGTTTTATGAAAGTCTTATCGAAGAAAATACAGAGGTTTATTAATACATCACAAATTAACTTTCAGGTAATAGAATGTTCGGCTTTTGGTTGTATACTCGCATCAAAATTGAATTAAAATGAAGCGAATTTCGCTACTATTGATTTTAATGTGCAACCTGATGATCGCACAAAACAATACGCATACAATAGCTTTTGTGGCAGATATTCATTTACTGGATATCTATGCCGATTATGAAAATTTTGAGGGGCTACCGGTGCCCGGGCAATCTCAAAAAGCTAAAATAAGGACCATGCAGGCCCAATTACATTCTACACGCTTATTTAATGAAAATTACTTTGTGCTAAAGGCTGTGCTCGATGATATTGCGCAACGCGGAATTAAACTGGTGGCATTTCCCGGTGATTATACCGACGACGGCCAACCGCTAAATATAGAAGGCCTTGCAAAAATTCTAAAAAACTACGAACAGCAATACGGGATTTCATTTTTTATTACCACCGGCAATCATGACCCTGTTGCCCCCTATAACACTTCGGGCGGTAAACCTGATTTTTTAGGCAAAAATGGGAAAGAACAAGCCATTTTCAGTAATGTTTTATCATTACCGCTAGAAGAGCGAAGTGATGTGCTTTTAGAGCCTAAACTAGAAAAAGCAGGCTATAAGTTTATACTGCATAGTTTAAGTGAATTTGGGTTCTTCCCAAAACAAAAATACAGCTACTGGGAAACACCATTTTCATCGTATAGTTACCAGGATTATTCTTTCAGAAAAGCCGAAAAAGAAGCTACACTGGCAAATAGAACCTATGCTATAAATGACAGCCTAGAAATACCCGATGCCTCGTATTTAGTAGAACCCGTAAAAGGTTTGTGGCTTTTGGCTATTGATGGAAACTCATATTTACCCCGTAAAAATGGAGGTTTTGGCAGTGCAAGCATTGGCTATAATCAAACGGTCGATCATAAAAAGCATCTGTTTAGTTGGATAAAAAAAGTTGCTCAAAATGCCCAAAAATTAAATAAAAAACTGATTGCTTTTAGTCATTATCCTGCTGTAGATTTTAATGATGATGCCTCTCCACAGCTTAAAATTTTCCTTGGAGAGAAGAAATGGCAATTAGAACGGGTTCCTGAAGAACGTATCGCCAAAATCCTAATCGAGGCCGGAATAAAATTGCATTTTGCTGGACACATGCATATTAATGATACCGGAAAACGAGATTACAAAAACGGCCATTTTCTGGTAAATATCCAAACGCCTTCTTTGGCCGCCTATATTCCCGGTTATAAAATCCTGAAGTTAGACAAAAACACCGCAGAAGTAGAAACCGTTGCTATCAAAGAAGTTCCCAGGTTTGACGAATTGTTTCCTCTTTATAAAACAGAACATGATTATCTAAAAAAATCGAATCTTAAAACCTGGAATATCGATATTCTGAACAGTAAAAATTATCATGATTTTACTCAATATCATCTTGAAAACCTAGTAGACTTAAGATTCCTGCCAAATGATTGGGATCCAGAATTTGAAGCATATGTATCGGGACTCACTGCTAGTGATTTATATAAAATTGTTGCCGAAAACCCTCAAACTGAAACTGAATTTTCAGAATGGAAAGGTCGGGATATGATTTTAGATTTTTATAAAATTAGAAATGCTGATAAACTAGCTTTTCAGGATATTCCCTCACAACGGTTATCGGATTATAAAAAGATTATCGAAGCTAAAAAACAACATCAATTATCAAAATCCCAAAACAAAAATGCCCAAAAACTGAGTCAGTTTTTAGGCATTTTCGATAAGTTTTTAAATGGTCTCCCCGCAAATCATTTCAGAATTGATCTTGAAACAGGAGAAGTCTTTTCAATAAACAATAAACAGTAAACAATTATCAATAGACAGTGGGCAGTCGCAGTGGGCGAGAGCAAGAATCAATAAACAATTATCAATTTATTTACATAAAGTGTCACTTCGAGTGGCAAATTTTGGAGTGGAACGGAGAAATTTGTTGTATCGAGAAGTCTTTTTAAATTCTAATTAGCAATCTGAAATTCAATAGTTCTCGATACAATTTTAATTCCGCTAACGCTACGTCAAAATCACTCAAATTGAAGATTCATCATAAGTTCAAAAGAGATCTCTCCGCAAGGTCGAGATGACATACCTTTAAACATTCAAAATTCAGCATTCAACATTTATCATAATTTCGCATGTTTAAATTCTAATATCTAAAAGCGAAGCAGTCTCAAGTCTGACTTCTAACTTCTAACAGCGAAGCGACCTAAACTCTACTCTAATGCTTTCAAAATTCTATGAAAAACCGCTGTATTTTCGTAAACGCCATTAAACAATTCAGATCCTGGGCCATAGGAAAATAATGGAATCATAGCACCGGTATGATCATGGGTTAAAAATCCGCCTTCTATTTTTCCTTTTTCAAGATCGCCCTGCATAATTCCAAATCCAGAGGTTTCATGATCTGCCGTAATTACCACCAGGGTATTTTTATTCTTATCGGCGACTTTTAGCACTTCAGCAATGGTTTTATCGAAGTCCAGCATCTCCTCTATGATTCCGCTCGCATTATTGGTATGCCCATTTTTATCAATTTTGGCTGCTTCGATCATCAAAAAATATGGTTTATCCTGACGTTCTAAATTCTGAAGTGCTTTCTTCACATACTTTGGAAATTGATCGCCACGAACCGATGCATCAGCTAGCATATTCTCAGAAAGAAAAACGGCAGTTCGATTTTCCAGATCATTAAAGTCTGAAAAATCTTCTTGAATAAAATTATCCTTGATTTTTTCAAAATCTCTAGCTCCGGCTGCCATAAAAAAGTCGATTTTGCTTTTATTTAAATCTTCTAAAATGCTCTCGCTATCATCACGTTCCACTACATGTGCGAAAAATGACGAAGGCGTAGCTCCGGTTACAAAATCGGTGGTCATAATTCCGTTTAAAAAACCTTTTTTAGCAAGAATCTCGGTTAGATTTGATAAATCTTTCCCATCTTTATCGGTCCCTATAGCTCGATTATTTGTCTTCGTTCCCGTTGCCATCGCCGTCCCTCCGGCGGCAGAATCGGTTACCAGATCGTCGAAACTAGAGGTTTTTACCAAACCAATATTTTTTAATTGCGTAAGCGTTAATTCACCTCGATTTGCGAATACTGCGGAAGAAATCTGACTCAAACCATTACCATCACCAATCATTAAAATAATATTTTTTGGACTGGTACTTTTATCATAGTCAAATTTTGGTTGGTATACTGAAATTGGCGTTTTCAACTCAAATTTTCGGGTTTGCAAAGTTTCCAAATACTTTGAAGCTTCGTCCGGTTTATCGGTATTGATAAAATCCACACCCATTTCTGCAAATCGGCTCCAGGCTGTCTTGGTATCTGGTGCTCCCCAAAAACGAAAAGGCTTGCCGGCATCATGAGCCTTTTTAATTGCTGTTTCCACTTTTTTAAGTTCTGGTGCTGTGATCCTTCCCAATCCATTCCAAACCGAATAATCTCTAAAATTCTGACTAATCAATGCGACCTTAGTTAAATCGGTTTTCTCTAAATCCGACAAGTCCTGATGATCAAATTCGATAAAACCGGGATAGTCTTTATATTCATTGGGCCTTGGCCTATTCCCAGAAATGACAAAAGAAATCTTATCACTTTGGGTTAATTCAGGATATGAATTTAAAACTTCTACCAGCTTTTTAAGACTCGTTTTCGATTCAGATTTTAAATCGATCAACAACTGGAGGTTTCTAAGCTTCCCTGCTTTAGCCAAATCAGCTAATGGTTTTAGATAAAGATTTTCCAGTGTAAAATCAGCTTGAATTTCATCTTCAGAATGCGTAACATATAATTCATCATTTTTTAGAAAAATGTCGGCTTCTATTGAAGATGCACCATGAATATAGGCCTTCCAAAATGGGAAATCCTGAGCATAATCATTATGCGAATGAAATTTATAATTGCTTTGCGCCAATAGGTTTCCACAGAAAAAAATAGTGGTTAAAACAACCTGTATTGTTCTATAAAAATTAATTTTCATTGATAGCCTGCATTAATTTGTGATAAATTTCGTTGTTTTCGTAAATGCCTCTAAACAATTCTTCGCCCTGACCTTTTGCAAAAACAGGAACCAGCTCTGTACTATGCTGATCGGTATTAAAATATACCTGTACCTGCTGCGGAATTTCTTTCCCACTTTCGTCATAGGCTTTACCAATGCTAACACCTCCGGTTTCATGATCTGCAGTAACGACCAACAATGTGTTTGGGTGTTTTTTTACAAAATCGAGGACCACACCAATGGTTTTATCGAAATCCAGAACTTCCTGAATCATCATCTCATCATCTTTGGCGTGACCACCCCAATCAATATAAGAACCTTCAATCATCATAAAAAATGGTTTCTTATTGGCTTCAAAATAATTAAATCCATTTATGGCAGCTTCAGCAAGAAAATCTCCACGACCTTCGGTTTTAGAGGGCAAACCTTCCTCTGCTAATAAATATGCATTACGACGTGCAGTGTCTGGTTTACTTAATTCTAAAGTATCTAATTTATAATTTTTCGCCTTTAAGCTATCGTAAAGATGTAGCCCATCTTCCCTATTTTGAAAATACTTTTTACCACCACCGGCAAAAAAGTCAACCTCAGCTTCTACCAGTTGTTTTGCAATTTCTTCGTGCATATCGCGATCTTCTACATGCGCATAATAAGCAGCGGGAGTGGCATGGGTAATAGAGGTTAAACTAATTAGTCCTGTTTGATAGCCTTTTTCTTTTAATTGCTCTAAAATGGTTGGCAGCGCAATCGTATCTGAGGAAACTCCGATTGCTCTTTTATAGGTTTTCTCTCCGGTAGAAAAAGCCGTAGCTCCGGCGGCAGAATCTGTAATTAAATGACTGGTACTAGAAGTACGGCTAAGACCTATACTTTCAAATTGCTTAAAATTGGGCGTATGTTCACCAAAATAAAAAGCACTGGAAACTTGCGGAATTCCCATCCCGTCCCCAACCATAAAGATGATATTCAGCGGTTCTTTTTCGGTAACTTCAGTTGTATTATTTTGCTTTTCTTCGGAAGTTTTTCCGCAGCTCATTGTTACTGAAATTACAGATAATGCGATAATCTTTTTTAAATTTTCCATACTGTTTTTATAAAAATAGCGGCAGAAGATCTTACATCTCCTACCGCTTAGAAATTAAACTACATTCAAATTAATATCCCGGATTCTGTACCAAGTAGCCTTCTACATTAGAAGCTCCATCGATCGCTTCCTGCGGAATTGGAAAAAGTCTGTGTTGTGGGTCACTATCTGACTTTGAAGTCCACGAATCTTCATACGTTCCAAATCTAATTTGATCCTGACGACGGTGCATTTCCCAATAGAATTCGAACCCTAATTCTCTATATAAAGTTTCAAGATCTATCGATGATAATGCAGCCGGAGTTTGATCTGGCCTTGCATCACGAGAAGTTCTTACCGTATTTACATCTTGTAGAGCACCAGCATTATTACCCATTCTTAATTTCGCTTCAGCTCTCATTAAATACACATCGGCCAAACGTAATAATATAAGGTCTACACTACTGTAGTTGTTACCATCGTCTGAAGTTTTACTAAACTGCCATTTAGCAAAACGATAACCACTTGCATAACCAGCACTACCATCCAGGCTTATATTTAAAGTATGATCGACGTAATAAGTAATATCCTCAGGATCAGATCCATTTTCACGAGCTTCAGCCAGAGGATAAATTCTATAACCCGAATTTCCATTAGCATCGGTTCCTGTCATAAAACTACCCGATCTGAAATTTTGCTTTCTAGGTGCCCACATCGTTCCACGAATAATTCCGCGGTCGATTTCAAAGTCAGCTCCTGCTATAAAATAATGGTCTTTATCACTTAGCTTTCCTAAAGTATCGTTTTTATAAGGTGTTAATCCCGAAATATCTTCCAGCTCAGCTGGTACTTGCGCATTTTTTTTGTAGAATCTTGCATCTGCATCTGCAGGATCCTCATTACCATAAGCATCAACCCAGGTTTGATAAAAATCTGAGGTCATTGCAGGACCATCGGTCCCATCCATACTTAAGTAAAAATCACCAGGTCTTGGAAAAAGCGAACCAGACATGGACCAATATGCCCAACGGTTATGATCATTATTAAGAACACCGCGTAAATCCAAAGCAAAAATTAACTCTGAATTATCATGATTTTCATCATTAAAAAGATCAAAATATTCTGAGGATAATGAATACCCGCCATTATTAATAATATTATCGGTGTATTCTACCACTTTTTGCATATCAGCATCAGTAAAATTAGGCGTTCCATAAGGATCTCTATACACCGCGGCATTTAGATAAAGTTTCGCTAAAAATCCGTAAATCGCATCTTCAGTCATCCTACCGGGACCATGTTCATTATTGATATTCGCAAGTGCGGTTAAAAATTCAGATTCGATATAAGCCACTGCTTCTTCTCCCCTTAAAATTTCAGAGGTTTCAGAAGTTGTTTCTTTTTTAAAAGCCAGTCCCCAACTATCTAAAAATAACAAGTTTTCATAGGCCCTTAAAGCTCTCATTTCAGCTAAAGCTTGTACCGCCTCAGCGTCACCGGTTTCAGCAAGAGGAGTTATTACATCTATTGCAGCCACCGTTCTAAATAATGCAGTAGTTAAATAGCTCCAGGATTCGGTTACCAGACTATTGCTTGAAGACATTAGATGCCTGTGTGCTGTGGTATAGGTATCGTTATCTGCCCATTGTGTACCGCCTAAACCTGTTCTGGGAGGTAAAATTGCTTCGTCTGACGGGATTTCCTGTAAACCAAAATAACGGGTATGTCTAAAGGTTTGTGGAAGAATTCCGTAGGCTGCGGCCATCGAACCCGAAACTGGTTGTACGAGGTCTTCAGATCCTGTTAATGATTCGTCTAATATTTCTTCTTCTAAATCTGTACAATTTGTAAATGCCAATACGCTAAGTCCTGCAAATACAGTTAGAATTCTATGTTTCATTTTTTACTACTTTTAAAATTAAAAGGATACATTTAAACCAAAAACAACCGTTCTGGCTTTAGGATAGGTGTAATAATCGATACCATAAGATTTTGAATCACTACTACTTCCTGTATTTAATTCGGGATCAAATCCGCTATAATCGGTAATTACGAATAAGTTCTGCCCGGTTACCGATAATCTGAAGTTCTTTATCCAATCTCCCAGCCCAACTGCAGTTGGATCTAAATCGTAAGCCAAAGTAGCATTATTTAGACGTAAAAAGCTACCATCTTCAAGATACCTTGTAGACACCGTATTACTGTTTGTGGCGTCCTCATTACGAAATTGGATCGCCTGATCTGTTGTATTAAGGGAGTTTGAAATTTGCGTCATATTAAACAAACTCATTCTGGTATGGTTATAAATTTTGTTACCGCTAACACCATTAAAATTTAAACCTAAATAGAAATTTTTATAATTAAATTTCGTGTAGAAAGCATAAAGAAAATCTGGAACGGCACTTCCTGAAGATACACGATCACTATCATCGATCTGACCATCACCATTAATATCTTTAAACTGGTTTAAGCCGTCTGGGCCAATACCTTCAAACTGTCTTACAAAAAAGTTACCAATTGGTTGATTGTTCATATACCCATTAATGGTTGCGCCTGTTTGCCCCGAGCCTTGTGCAGTACCGGTAGTTACAATCGTAAATGGAGAATCGGTAATTTCGTTTTTGATATAAGAGAAATTCCCTCCTATATTATAAGAGAAATCTTTTGTTTGATCGCTCTGGTAATCTAAAGAAAATTCTAATCCTGAATTTTCAATTTTCATATTAGGAATATTTTGCCAGGTATATCCAACCTCATCGATAGGATCCTGCGTAGAGAAATAAAGCAAAACATCTGTGGTTTCCTTTAGGAAATAATCTACTGTTCCTGTTAATTTTTGATCAAAAAGTCCAAAATCGATCCCGATATTTGTTTGTGCAGTTTCTTCCCATTGTAGGTCTGGATTTGCGGTACGTGCGAAAACTAAACCATAAGGATAATCTTCTCTGGTCGTTTCGTTTCCATTTATGGGGTAAATATCATTGTCCTGGAAACTTTCGCCGTAACTCAAATTGGTTTGCTTAGAAGGAATTTCCTGGTTACCTGATTTTCCCCAACTTGCTCTTAGCTTTAAGTTGCTGAAAACTGAATCATCCATAAAATCTTCTTTGTAGATATTCCAACCTAAGGCGAAAGATGGAAATACGGCATACTCATTATTTTTACCAAATTTGGTAGAACCATCAGAACGTACTGTTGCCGTTACCAAATATTTGTCGGCATACTCGTAATTTACCCTTCCAAAGAAAGACTGTAACTCATTTTGGACAGCATCTGAAGATTGAGTATTATCTTCTCCTCTTGCTTCTCCAAGTTGATATCTAGGCTCGATACCATTATCAGGAAAATTTGTAAAATAGAAGCTTTTATTATGAACGTAGAACTTCTGATAAGAATGTCCTGCTAAAAGACCTAAATCATGATCCCCAAAAGCTGTTTCATAATTTAAAGTATTTTCAACTAAGGTATTTCGATTAGTAGTAAACGAAGATCTTATAGAGCCCTCTGCATAATCCGGATCTGCAGAGTATGGTATTAATTGTTCATCTCTATCTGTTTTGGAATAATCCACCCCTAAGTTTAATTTGTAAGTTAAGCCATCAATGATCTCTAGAGAAGGAGAAATATTCGCAATCATTCTATTATTGAAAGCATAATCCCCATATATATCTTCGATAATCAACGGATTGATTCCTGTACCGAAAATTGTGGGCTCCCAATCAGTATACGCAGGTGTTGTTGGGTTTAATGACAACATATTACTCACCATAGTCTGGATATCCGGGCGTTCATTTTCGGTTCTGGTAGCAGATAAGTTTAAATCTACCTTTAAACGATCATTTAATCCTTTTTGGGTGACATTTACTCTACCCGAATAACGTTTTAAATTACTATTATTTAATATCCCTTCCTGATCTCTGGCACCTAAGGATGCGAAATAAGAAGTTTGAGAAGTTCCCCCGCTCATCGAAAAATTGACATCATTGGTAATGGCGGTTCTGGTAAGTTCATCCTGCCAATCGGTATCAGCACCATTATCACTTAAACTTCCTCCGATTTCCTGAACTACTCTTCTAAATTCATCTGCAGAAAATACATCTATTTTATTGGCAATAGAAGAAATAGCGGTAGAAGCAGATACATTCATTTGTGTTCTTCCTGCCTTTCCTTTTTTAGTGGTGATTACTACCACACCATTTGCCGCACGAGAACCATAAATTGCTGCAGCTGAAGCATCTTTCAATACGTTAATCGATTCAATATCTTCCGTATTAATAAAATTTAATGGATTTGTAGGCATTCCCGTAGAGGAATTATCCAGTACAAAACCATCAATAACATATAATGGAGAAGTACCGGAACGAAGTGTCCCTACACCTCTAATCACAATATCCTGACCTGAGCCTGGTTCACCACTGGCATTAGTGACATTTAATCCGGAAACCTTACCCTGTAATAAATTACCGGGGTTCGTATTGATACCTTTATTGAATTCTTCTTCACCTACAGAACTTACAGCGCCGGTTAAATCTGATTTTTTTTGAGTACCATATCCAACGACAAGAACCTCGTCTAAAGAAGCGCTATCTGTTTCTAACTGGATATCATAATTGGTTTGTCCGGTTACTCTTTTTTCGAAAGTTTTAAAGCCTACAAAAGATATCTGAAGAATATCTCCTTCCTGAACTTCGATTGTATATTCCCCATCAAAATTAGTGGTTACCCCATTGCTGGTACCTTTAACCATTACGGTTGCTCCAGGAAGTGGCACACCCTGATCGTCAGTGACCACACCACTAATTGAGCGCTGAATGGATTTATTGGTAATCGTAAAGTCTCTTGAAGGCATACTTAAAGAAGTAGCTTCAGTAGCTTGCGAAAAAAGTAAAACTGAAAGTCCAAATAATACCTTTTTCGATTTTAATTGTGTAATTTTAAAATACATTTAGTTAAGTAATTGGTTGCACAATGCTTAATTTTAATAACCGCAGTTGTTGGTAGCTTCTGCGGTTTAGTGTTTTTTAGAGTTTGCTTTGGATGAAAATCACATAAGATTTTTAAGTTATCATTAACACGATGCAAATTAATGAAGAAAGAAAAGAAGCTGTTTTAAATGAAGATTATGTATAGTTTAATTAGTGCAAAAACGTTTTAATAAAGAAATTGATGAATTTTCACTAAAAATAATTACTAAAAATTATTATATCAAAAATTTAAATCACCAAAAAATAACACATCACTAATAAGTTGGACATTATTACATTTCGTTTTTTTGTTTAAAAATTTAAAAAGGTTAACATAGATTAAATCAAAGCTAACATTGGAGTAAAACACTGTTAACTTAAAATTAAAAGTAAATTTTACGTGGATGTTATATATCTAACCACTAAAGCAGTAATTATATATTTTCGTGCCTATACTTCTATTAGGATTAACAGATCAACTGCCACAGAATTATTTATATCCTGAATATTAATTATGCTACTGATTTGAGCACTACTCCTGTTTTCAATATATCATTAATAAGCTTGTGGAAGTGGAATTAAAAGATTCTTACTCTTTCTAAACAAACCTCTGAATATTATATTTCTTTTTGTCGACACCAATAAATATTATTCGGCTATTTATACTATTTTTTAGACCATAACGTTATTTTCATATGTTTAAAAATATTAAGTTTGAAATATTCTTTAATAGTATTGTTTTTAATGAGTTTCCCTTGCTTATATGGACAGCAAGAAAATTTTTTTAAAGAAGAAACATCGCTTAGATTGAGCCAAAGCAAATTGTCTGATCGGATCTATGGAGTTGGGAAGTACAAGCATTTTAAAAATAATTTTGAATTTATGAAGCAAAATTTTTTAAAACTTGAAGTATTCGTAGGAATTTTAGAACACTATGATTTTATGACTGCCGATCGTTTATTAAAATACTCTTATGGTGCTAAATTAAATGCCCAGTTATCCTCAAAAAGCCTGCTATATATTTCTGGGCAATATATTTCAAATCCTTTTAGTAGCATTTATGAAAATACAAGGATACCTATGGATCCGCTTTTTCCTACTTCAGGAATAAGTTTTGGCATAGACTTTCAGCTCAAAAATAATATTAACCTAGATATTGGCAACAAAACATTATTACCAGATGACGATACTTCAATTTTTAATCCTACTCCTTTAAACATGACACGTGCAAAACTCAAAATTGGTTTTTGAACTTGAAAAAGAAAAAGCTCTCAGATATATAATTCTGAGAGCTTTTTCGGCAATTTAAATAAACAAACAATAAAACAAAAAATTAATCTTTATTCCAGCCGCCACCAAGCGCCTGATACATATTCACAACAGCCGTCATTTGTTGCATTTTAGTTTCTACAAGATCAAATTTAGATTCCAGGGCATCCCTTTGGGTCATTAACACCTCCATATATTCTGCTCTTGCATTTCTAAACAATTTATTCGAGATCTTTATCGACTCCGTTAAGGCATCTACTTCCGCAGCTCTTAAATCATAACTCTTCTTAAGATTATCGATTTTAGACAATTGATTGGCCACTTCTATATAGGCTTTCAAAACGGTTTGTTCGTAATCGAAAGCCGCCTGAATTTGCTTGGCATTTGCAGTTTTATAGGCTGCTTTTATGGCATTTCGGTTCACTAAAGGTGCTACCAGATCCCCTGCAACAGAATAAATTAAGGATTCTGGTGTATTTAACAGGTAATCCGGATTAAAAGCCTGATACCCGATATTCGCTGAAATCCCGAATGAAGGATAAAATCGGGCTTTTGCAACTTTAATATCAAGTTTTGATGCCTGAAGCTCAAATTCTGCCTGACGTATATCCGGCCTGTTCTGTAATAATTGCGCCGGTAAACCAGCATCGATTTGCTTTGGAAGTATCGTTGCAAATGCTTCAGTACTACGCGCTATTGGTTGTGGATAACGACCAACAAGGAAATTCAGCTTATTTTCTGTTTCCGTAATTCTTTGCTGAATATCATATTGTAAGCTTTTGGTATGTAAGACTTCTGCATTAAATTTACTTACCGCAAGCTGGGTAACACGAGCGGCCTGCATCTGTAATTTTACAATCCTGTAGGCTCTTTCCTGAATTTCGATATTATTTTTCACAATCTGGAGCTGATTATCTAAAGCCAGTAATTCGTAATAAGAATTAGCAATTTCAGCTATCAAATTGGTTACCATAAAATTTCTTCCCTCTACGCTGGATAAATAGCGCATCACGGCAGATTTTTTAGCGTTATGAAGTTTGTTCCAAATATCTACTTCCCACTGCGCATTTAAGCCTATCATGTAATCAGGAAGTGGATCCGGAAAGGCCTTTCCTTCTTTAATCTCCAAATTCTCTTCTACTGCTCCATCGCGTGTATATTTACCCACTTTATCAACTCCAGCACCTGCTTTTAATCCAATTGATGGTAAATATTCACCTTTTCTAGCCTGTACTTCACTTTGAGCGACCTTTAGCTCCTGCAGCATAATATTTAACTCCTGATTATTTTCAAGCGCGGTATCAATTAAAGCTATCAGGTTGGGATCATCAAAAAATGTTTTCCAATCTATAGAAGCCGAGCTTGTAGTATCTGCGGAATTAAAACTTTTAGTAGCAAGAGAATCCTGGGAATTATGATAATTCCCGGGAACCTCTTTACTTGCGGTTTTCTCTGATAATGAAGGTACACAAGACGTAATACTCAGCATAATTCCTGCTGTAACGCCTAAATAAGAGAAACGCTTATATTTTTTAAATCTATTTATCATAATCAAAATCTTCTGTTAATGGATTTTCGTCTTCGTATTTAATCAATGATTTTCCTTCAGCAAGACTTCCGAAAATGTAGTATAGTCCTGGTACGATAATTACACCGAATATGGTTCCAAAGAGCATTCCTCCAAGTGCCGAAGCTCCTAAGGTTCTGTTACCTACAGCTCCTGCTCCGGTAGCAATGATCAACGGAATTAAACCGGCAATAAATGCGAAAGACGTCATTAAAATGGGTCTAAAACGCACTTTAGCTCCTTCTATGGCCGCTTCTAATACACTAAGGCCTTCACTATGTTTCATAACGGCAAATTCAACGATTAACACAGCATTTTTACCCAGAAGCCCTACCAGCATGATTAAACCAATTTGGGCATAGATATCGTTTTGAAGTCCCATTAACTTTAACAGCATAAACGAACCAAACACTCCTACAGGTAATGAAAATATTACCGATAACGGAATTATAAAACTTTCGTACTGGGCAGCAAGCACAAAATACACAAAGACCAATACGATTAAGAAAATGTAAATCGATTCGTTCCCTCTTCGCGCTTCATCATACGATAATCCTTCCCAGGCGATGTCGTAGTTTTTAGGAAGCGTTTCTTTGGCAACTTGTTTAATAGCATCAATAGCGTCTGCTGTGGTATATCCTTCAGCCGGTAATCCACGAATTGCAGCCGAATTGTACATATTAAAACGAGTTACCTCATTTGGACCCTGTAGTTTTTTCAGTTTCATAAATGCAGAATACGGGACCATTTCACCATGATCATTTTTCACGTACATGTCCAGAATATCTGAAGGTAGACGTCTAAACTGAGGGTCTGACTGTACATACACCTTAAAGAAACGGTTGTATTTAATAAATCCCTGCTCGTAAGTACTACCAATTAAAATATTCAGGTTTTCCATAGCATCGCCAATGGATACTCCTTTTTGCATGGCCAGTTCATTATTGAACTCTAATTCGTACTGTGGATAGTTGGCGGCAAAGAAAGTAAACAGCCCTTTTAGCTCCGGACGTTTTCTTAAATTCTCCATAAACTCCTGATTGATCTTATCGAAATCCTGATAATCGGTTTCCGTATTTTCATCTAATAGACGCATAGAGAAGCCTCCAGAAGAACCGAAACCTGGAATTGCCGGTGGCTCAAAGAATTCGATAACCGCACCTAGGTCTTTGGATTTTTCCTCCAGCTCTTCCATAATTTCGGTAACTGTATGTTTACGGTCAGACCAGTTTTTAAGGTTAATTAAACAGGTACCTGCGTTAGATCCACGCCCTTCAGTCATAATTTCATAACCTGCCAACGAGGATACCGATTCTATTCCTTCTACTTCTTCACAAATACTCTGTAACTTTCTGGAAACTTCATTAGTTCGCTCCAAGGTTGCTCCCGGAGGTGTTTGAATAATGGCATAAATAGTTCCCTGGTCTTCACTAGGCACAAAACCAGAAGGTAAGACCTGACTTTCAAGATAAATACCGGCACAAAAGGCTACTAAAATCCCGAAGGTTAACCATCTACGACTTACCATTCTTTTTAATATACCAACGTATTTACCGGTAAGCTTATCGAATCCTGAATTGAATTTATCTAATCCTTTAGTAAGGAAATTTTGTTTATGCTCTTTACCATGGTGATTTTTAAGCAGCATCGCACATAAAACCGGCGTAAGGGTAAGTGCTATAATTGCTGAAATCACAATGGAACTGGCCATGGTGATCGAAAACTGTCTGTAGAATGTACCAACTGGTCCAGACATAAATGAAATAGGCAGGAATACCGAAACCATTACTGCCGTAATAGCAATAATTGCACCCCCTATTTCTCCAAGCACCTGTTTTACGGCTACATAAGGAGAAATATCCGGATATTCATCAAATTTTGCGTGCACGGCCTCGACGACCACAATGGCATCATCTACCACGATACCAATGGCAAGTACTAAAGCAAACAAGGTTACCAGGTTAATTGAAATTCCGAAGAATTGAATCACGAAAAATGCCCCTACCAAAGACACCGGAACCGCCAAAATAGGAATTAAGGTAGAACGCCAGTCTCCCAAGAAAATAAACACTACAATAGCTACCAGGATAAAAGCATCACGTAGGGTGTGAACCACCTGTTCTATTGAGGCATCCAAAAATTGAGATACATCATAGCTAAGCTTATAATCCATACCAGGAGGGAAATCTTCTTTCATTTTCTCCAGTTCGGCCTTAACTTCTTCAATTACATCACTGGCATTACTACCATAACTTTGTTTTAATACGATCGCCGCTGATGGATGACCGTCCAGATTAGAATAGATATCAAAAAACTCACTTCCTAACTCTACCCTACCAATATCTTTTAATCGCAAACTTTGCCCATCGGGGTTTGCCCTAACAATAATATTCTCGTATTCTTCAGGTTCGCTATAGCGACCTTTGTAGGTAAGTACGTATTCTAAAGACTGTGCCTTTATTCCTGAACTTCTACCTAAACGTCCTGGCCTACCTACGATACTTTGCTCTTTCATTGCCTCCATAACTTCATCTACAGAAACATTATAAGCACGCATTCTATCTGGGTTTAACCAAACACGCATGGCATATTTACGGCTACCCAAAATAGTAGATCTCGCGATCCCTTTAATCCTGTTTATTTCAGGAATCATTTTTACGTTGGCGTAATTGTATAGAAATTTTTCATCCATACTTTCCTTTTTCGAGTAGAGGTTTACATACATTAACATACTCGGCTGGATAGGTGTAATCACTACCCCTTCCCTTTGTACCAACTCTGGTAATAAAGGCATTACCTGATCGACCCGTGTTTTTACCCTTACCACGGCATCATTAGGATCCGTCCCAGGTTCAAAGATCACTCGTAATGTGGCCTCACCGGCACTGGTTGCATCTGTTGCCAGATAACGCATTCCCTGCACCCCATTTATTGAATTCTCCAAAGTAATAAGGGTAGATTTTACCAATACATCTGCACTGGCGCCCGGATAGGCTACAAATATATTTACTGTGGTAGGCGCAATTTGGGGAAACTGCGATATAGGCAGTTGTTTTATTGCTAAAGACCCCATAAATACAATTATAATAGAAATAACAATTGCAAATACGGGTCTATGTATAAATCGTTTAAACATAGTCTTATTAAATTTTACTCGGTATCGAGATTTAAGTGATGATTATTAACACATGCCTCATTTCGAAACGAAACAAAAACCATCAAAACATTTTTTATAAATGCCTATACAGATTAACCTATAATGTTCAATCTGTCAGGAATTTGAAAGGTTCTTGAAATTTTAATTCTAAAAAAACCTTCCAATTGCCAATTTTCATGAAAATAAATTACTCGGCATAAAGTTCAAGGTGACCTATAACCTCCTGAGGATCTTCAAATTCGTACTCGATCTCATCTCCTTCTCTAACTTTACGAAGTCCTTCTAAAAGAATTTTATCATCCTCAGTAATTCCATCACTTATGGCATAAATATGCGGAAGCTCACCGGCAAGACTAATTTCTCTTGCTTCGATTTTATCATCTTCGTTTATAACATATACATAATGCTTACTTAGCACCTCGAATGTGGCTTTTTGGGGAATTAGTAATGAGTTATTAAAGGGGACTTTGGTAAGAACACTACCGGTTTCACCATGTCTTAAAAGACCTTCTGGGTTCGGAAAACTTGCTCTAAAAGCAATATTCCCGGTTTCGTTATTAAATTCTCCTTCGATAGTTTGTACATAACCATCATGCTTGTAAACCTGGTTATTGGCCATCAGCAATTCTACTTTTACCGTATCATCTTCGTGAATGGCTTGCTGATAGTCCAAATATTCGGCTTCAGGAACATTATAATAAACCCACATATCGCTGTTATCGGATAAACTGGTAAGTAATTCTCCTTCTTCCACCAAACTTCCTAACTTTAAATGAAGTCTGTCTACAATTCCGTCAAAGGGAGCTCTAATTTCAGTGAATTCTAAATGTACCTGCGCTAGCGACTTTTCAGCCTTTGCTTTTTCTAACTTAGCTTTTGACATTGCTAATTCGTTAGGAGCAACAACATTACTATCGGCTAATTGTTTGGTATTTTCGTATTCTATTTCGGCAAAATGGGCTTCAGCCTCAGCCTTTTGTAATTCGGCTTTGTAAAGCTTAGGCATAATTTTAAACATTAACTGCCCTTTTTTCACAAACTGTCCTTCATCTACATAGATATCTTCAAGATAACCTCTCTCCTGCGCCCGCACTTCTATATTTCTTATAGATTGAATTTGCGCTACGTATTGATTGACGACCAGGGTATCTTTACGAAGCGGGCTTGTTACCAGATACCTGGATTTTTCTTCTTTCTTTTCTTTGTGGGATTCACAGCCCATGCCTAAAAACATAGCACACAGACTAACAATCATGAGAATTCTACTCATCATAATTTCAAATTTAAAAGTGATAAAAATTAGGGGAAACCTTATGAAAGTCTATAAATCACCGCTAAACATAAACCGATAGACAAATGCTTTAATAGACTATTTTTAAAAATTGAAGTTTGCTGGATTGTAGATAAATAATCCAGACTTAGAAAATCATATTCTAAACACGCAATATCTCACACAAATAGATGGGTAAGATGAAATTTTTTGGTGCTTTGAAAAATAAGGTTCGTAATCACGAAGACTGTTATCGTGATAAGCAGAAAGTACAATGTAGAAAAGACCGGTAACGTAATCGCCAGTCTCTATATTTTTTTTTGAAGCATCAGTATCTGAATCCGAATCATTTTGTGCTTCTTCAATTTCGATCTCTTCAGTTTCAGAAAATTTTTTGTCTGGATTGGATCTTGATTTTTCATGAATTAGTGCATCACTATCATCAAAATAATCAAAACCTAAATCCAGTTGATCCTGAAAACAAAAGTCGTCTACAATAAAATCATTATTCTCCTGTAGATTACTGGCATGAAGATGGCCATAACCATTAAGGAGGAGTAGAAAAAACGATATGTATTTAAACAATGATTTCATTTGCAGCGCCAAAGCTATAGAATCTTTGGATTACCTACAAGAACTTCTACATTATTTTACATAAAGCAAATAATTATTTAATATTCAGTAAAATAAGGTTGTATTTTTTTAGAATAAACAAGATTTAAAGAGGGGTTTCTAAGCAAAAATTCAATAAAAAACATCAATAACTTAAAAAATTCCATAATTTTTCCAGTTTCTTGACATGGTATAATAAGTTGAAGGTTTGAAAGTTTGAAAGTTTAAAGTGCAAGAGTTCAAAATTCTAGATTCAAGGTCTTAGCTTGTTATATAGCCGTCGGTCTTCAGCTTTAAGTATTCACCACAAACATTTAAAATTCAAAATTTTATGTGCAAAACTCTATTCTCTACATTCTAACTGCTAACAGCAGAGCGAATATAACATTGGCAAATCGGCAAATCGCAACCGTGGGTTTTATATCCTTAAACGATATCAATAAAATACTTCTACTAAGTAACTCATGAGCTTGACATGAGCTACTTAGTAGAAGTTATTTTTCATGGATCCAAATATCGATAGTTTGGAACGGAACCGCAACACCTAATCTAGATTATCAAGCAAAACTATATTAAAAACTTGTCACTTTTTAACCTGGAAAACAATTGTTTATCTTCCAGTACATATTTAAGATGACTTTCTAAAGTATGACGCTCCTGTTGATCAGAAATATTAGGTATTAAATCACGGTAAAGGGATTCTAATTCAGATTGTAATTCTAAGCCTCTTTTAACGACAAAGTCCCTTCCCTTATTTCTTAATTCCTTACATTTTAATCCATTTTGCTTTCTCCTGTAATTGGCAAGTTTATACTGAGATTTTAATCCTGATATGTAAGCTTTTTTATGAAAGCAAAGATTTTTAAATAGCGTCTTAAAATATAAACGGTTTGATTCATCCAATGCCTGAGAATAAAAGCAAAAAGCATCTTCGATTTTTTGGTATAAGGCATTGATCTGGAAATCGATAGGAATATCCTCTATTTCTTTCTCTAATTTATTTAGGATCAACACTTTTTCTTTTGCTGTGTACTGATCCTGGTAATTAATACGAATGGTACCAAGCCCTGCTTCCAGATTTTTATAAAAATTGCCTTTTTCACAAAAGCCACCATCAGTAGTAAATGCCAAACATCTAATATTAGCATGTTTTAATTCTTTTAAAAAATGCCGCTCATTTGGTTTAATTTGATGTTTCTGCCTAATTTTTCGTAAGGTTTCGCGGTAGGATATATTCCCGTTATTTGCTAATGAGTTCATGCTGGTTAGATTTTTTCTGGTTATTTTACAAATCTAATTAATCACTACGCTTTAAACTCTTTCAGAAAACACAAGCTTTACTTAATATCCGGTTAAAATTTTAATCAAACTGATTAAAAAAGAGAAAAAAAACACACAAATTAGTGTCTTTAATGAATTAAAAAAGTTATTAACAATATATCAAATCAAAAGATATAATCAATATTTTGGTTATATTGTTAAATAAATTAACACTTAATTAGTTATTCCTCAAATTGGAAGTAATGAGATGTATAATTGTTGATGACGAAGAATTACAGGTTTCTTTATGTAAAATGCTAATTCAGGAGCATACCAATTTAAAGCTTGCAGGAACTTTTGGGAGTGCGCTTGAAGCATTGAAGTTTATTAAGTCGAATCAAAATATTGATTTAATATTTTTAGACATAATGCTTCCTGATATTAGTGGATTTGAATTGCTATCTCTACTGAAAGATTCTCCTCAGGTTATTTTAATATCATCGACTACAGAATATGCTATTGAAGCATTTGATTTTGATCATGTTCTTGATTATCTTCTAAAACCAATTAAAAAGAACAGGTTCTTAAAAGCAGTCGATAAGGCTATTGGCAAACGGAAAGTACAAATGAGCATCCCTAAATCATTCTATGTACAAAGTGATAAGCGCCTAATAAAAATTAATCCTAACGACATTAATTATGTTGAAGCTTGTGGAAATTATGTTTTTATTCATCTCGAAGCTCAAAAAATTTTTACTTACTGCAGCTTAAGAAAGTTGATTGAAAAATTAGACTGCGAAAATTTTGTACAAACACATCGCTCTTATATTATTAATATCAATAAAATAAAAGATATCGAAGATAATAGTGTCTTAATAGGGAATAAAGTAATACCTATTAGTAGGAGATTTCGGAAAAACGTATTAAATAGCATTGATGTGATTTAACTACTTACATATAAAATCCTACCGCTTATCCTAAAAATATAACCGCCTGCATAATAAATATCTTAGAAGATGAATTGATTTGTAATTTAACGATAAGAAATGTACGTAGGAATGGCTACAAATGGGAAAAATCACTTAATTAAAATATCTGGTGTGTTGAATGCTTCCATTAAAAGTATTGAGACTGAGTTACAATCACATTTAGAAAAGGCGAAAGATATTTTAAACATAGATATTAATAGTATCTCTGAAATAGATTTGCCAGCCGCTTTCACACTTTATTCTCTTAAAGAAAAAGCCAAACAAATGGGTAAAATTATCGATATCAATAAAGAAAAATGTTATGCTCTTAAAAAGTTACAAAATTATAAGATAGAAAAATTATTATAGTTGAGATTACATTGGTTAGATCAAGATCCGGAAGCGGAAACAAATCCCATAACTCCTGCTTCCGGAAATTTTAAACCAACGTATAAAATACTAGATTTTAAAATTTTGTTTTGTTTTTATTTTTATATCAATCGTTAGTTCGTTATTAGTTATATTAACTAAAATGAGATCCCCGAAATGCAAAAAGCCTGAAATCATTTTTCAGGCTTTTTTAATTTGAAATCTGGATAGATATCCATCAAGAATTTTTATTTTTTGATCTTTTTAAAAGAATATAAAAAATAACTACCGCAAGCACGTCAACAATGGCGACAATCAAAGTTATTTTTTCAATAGTACTCATCAATTATTAATTTCGGAATTTCAAAATTACATATAATACTTATAAATTAACGAAATTTTAGGAGAGAAATTTTAAGTAAATATCATTACAAACTCTGGATTTCCATAATTTATCATTTCTACAAAAATGGTAAAACTAAAAAGGGAGCAAATGTGCTCCCTTTTACCATATTATTCCAGTTTGTAGGCTAATACAAATTAACGAAACAATGATTAGGTTCAACAAACATACGGTTTCACATAAAATATAATAAGTCCTTTGTGTTAAAATCAACTATAAAAATAGTTAAAATTTCTTATTCCCTTCTGTAAACCTTCTTATTCCTAAACTACCAGAAATAGTAATTATTGTATTAGCGACTGCTTAATTTTTAAAATATCATTTTTTTAACTTAGGATGTAACCATAAAAAGCTCACGCATCCTATAAAAATAAAATAAAACCAGTATACATTAATTGGCTTTAATAACAGCTCCTTTTCTTGAGCTTCTGCAACATTATTAAAGTACGATTGACTATTTTTTAGTAAATTACTACGCCTTTTTGTACTCCAATCATCATCCTTAAATACATAAAATTTAAAATTTAAAATGCTATCATCAGCTGATAATTTTAAATGATTCCAGCCCTCTTTCTCAGGATAAATCCTTGCTACATACTCGTCTGATATATCCGCATGTTGGAGTAATGCAATATGATGTTCTAAATTATCGGTTAGTGCTGGTCTTGCCAAAGCTGTTTTAATACGAATATCTACTGGGACATTAACTAAACCGATATCAGTTACTAATTGCCAGTTTACACTTTCCCATGATGGCTTAGAGATCTCTTTAAAAATACCTGTCCAAATTTCCCTGTACACCGGTTTGTTACCCTTTAAAAGCAATTGATACGTATTCTGAAAAACACCGCTACCCACTTTCCCCCTACCTAAATACTGATAAACTGCCAGATTATCTTCGACCTCTAATAAAGAGTAAGTATTTGCTGTTTTCTGAAAGATATATGGATATTTATAAAGCTCAATCTGCGACTCATTATGCCACTTCATTTCTGGCAAACCATCAAATTGAGTGACAAAATTTACAAATGTTTTTTCCTTAAAATTATCTTCAACTTGCTGGACATAAATACCTAAACCATCTTTTTTAACGGCCGATTCCAAAATCTGCTTTTCATTTACAGAAAGCTGGCTAAAACCAGGTGTATCGAGGACTAAAACATCAAAATCCTTAAGAGAATCCTCAGTGATACCGGAAAAAACTTGTGTTTTAGTATTCAAATATTCATATTTAAAGCGATTGCTTGTTAACTGTGTTCTAAGGGTAATTTGATGTCCCTCTTCTGCTAAGAAATTCTTGAGATACCGGGTTTCAAAATTTGGAAAATTATTGAGGATTAATATTCGCAATTTTTTGGGGGCATTAATCTTAACGGGAAGGGGCTCCTGTATTACCTGCTCCCCTATCGAATCTATAACTGTTAATTGATAAACAAATTCACCTGTAAGTTTAGTCACCGCATTCAGTTTAAATTCACCATCTCTTATCACGGCTGAATCAAGCTTATTGCCGCCAAAATCCTCTAAATAAACTTTATTACCAGGTTTTGATTTATAAAAATGAGCCCGAATGTTTACATTTTCACCTTGAAAAACTGTTTTTGAATATTTTATTTTATCAATTCCAGGTGGCAATTTAGAAGGTAGGTAAACTACATCCTTATTTTCAAATTGAAACAGGTCGTATTCTTCAATACCATAACCCAATAGAAAAACCTTGGCCGTCCCTTCTAATTTTGGCTTTATAAAATCTCCTGATTTATAATCGACGGTCGTTATTTTTGGATATATTTTTTTTAAACTATCTAATTGGGTTTTATCGGCTCCACCAGTAATTACAATAGCTTTGTTACTATTTTTCTTATTTGGATAAGCCGGTCTTAATGCAATCGCCAGCAACGAAAAAATAGCTATTAAACCTATCGAAACTCTTAGATAAAAAACGCTTTTTCGAGTATTACCATATTCCTTATAGACCAAAGCGATGAACAAAACCATCCCACCTAAAAGGTAAAAACTTAAAAGCCGATCATTTAGAAATGTAATTTCACTGTTCATAAGCCTCCAATTCTTCCAACATTAATTGATCCAGATTGTTTTGATATGATCTGGATGGTATTGCTTTATCTTTTGGCTTTGGTAAGGCTTCCCACAAAGCATGCTGAATTTCCTGTAGATTAAAACCTTCAAGCTGGCCACCACTTAGCTTCTTTAAAGCTTTTAAAGTACCTAAAAATTGTCCGGGCTTTTCAATGGCTTCTCTTGCCAGCTCTATACCGGCTTCATTAAATATTTCTTTACTCCTTTCGCTTAATTTATCAGATTTACTTTCCTGTAATTTGCCCAATTCAGCAATTGCTTTCCTAATTCCTTCAAATATTAAATCCTGCTCATAATCCTGCGTTGTTTGATAGCTCCCCACATCTTTCAATTCACCCGTTAAACGCTTATCTTCTTTCAATGGTGGCGGATCAAAACCTATGCGATGTACATAGATGCGTGAACTATTTTTAATATTCTGGATTAATTCTAAGGCGCGATATTGGTACTCGAGTGAAGCTTTTGGCTCATAAATCCGTAACTGTAATTCGGCATCCCACATCTGGTTTATCGCCTGCCGCAACTGCGTTTTTAATGATTTTGCAAACAAAGTAGATTCTTCTGGATCTTCGTGATTATGTACATATTTTTCTAATGGATCTTCTTCCTCTTCTTTATGCCCATGTTCATGTTCTTCGACCAAGTTATGCTCATTATCACTATCGTGTCTATGCGAATATGCCGCAAGTAAATCCTCTTCGCCATCCAGACTTTCAGCATTTTCAGACGCCAGGCTTCCTTCGGCTTCATCTCCCATAAACTGCCCGTATTTTAAGCGCAAGGTTTTTTGATCAAAACCAAGATTATTGCTTCTGCTCTCAAATTCCTTTCGGCTAATCTCAGGTTTTTCATTGATTAGTTTTTCAGTATCAATAATAAGTTGACGTTGACTCCTAAAATAATCCGGCAACAAATCAACCCCCATACCACTGGATTCCATATAATCCATTTTTACAGTGTCTTTAATCTCCGCAAAATAGGTTTCACTTCGCGTTACATTGGCTATTGGTTCCTTAAGATCTAAAGCTTCAACATAAAAATAAAGTTCATCTCCGGGTTCCATGTTCAGGCGATCCATATCTATCTCCTGAAAAATTTCCTGGCTTTTTGCACCCGAATTAATCGATTGCTGAAATTCTATTCTTTCTTCCCTAAATTTCACCGATTCCCCACTACCCTTGCTTACCGTAGCAATAATATATGCCTCGTCAATTCCGAAATCATCTTTTATTCTCGAGCTAAACTGAAGCTTTTTTTCATCGGAAAAATTAAATGATGTAAATTGATCTAAATTTTCAATCTCGATCACCGGGTTTTCATCCTCAAAAACGCTAATACCATGAAGATCTGAAATATATTCGTTACCCAACGAATCAAAATACCGGAAATTATAAACTACAGGTTCGTTGATTTTCTTGCCGATTTCAAATCGCTGTTTGTCGCCCTTCATTTTATAAGAATGAGATTGAAACTCTAGAATAACCGAATCAATTTTTTGATCAAAATCCACCGTCCAGTGTACCTGCGAATTTTCTAGGACTTCAATATCCATTTTATCACTGCGAAAGCTGCCGATTCCCGTATAATTTGGATACCGAATATCCACAGCAGCATTTGCTATAGCCGGAGTATCGTTTTCTACAGAAGTTGAATCTACTGCAGTAAACTTCACTGAAGGTTTTATCTGATTGTGTTGAAATTCAGTCATAGTACGCAGTCCAATTCCAAAATACTGAAGGCCAAAACCAATTAGCAGGCAACAAAACAATAGAATCACAAGACTTTTAAATGATACCGGCGGTTGAAGTGTTTGAGACCGCTTCTGAAATCGCTGTGCAATTTTCTCCTTCTGTAATCGCCCAATATTGGATAACTCAACATCCTTTTTTAGAAGCAAAGCTGCACTATATTCAGCCTCAATAAAACGGGTATCTATAAATTTTACAACCTGCGTAAGCCCTATTTTAAATGGTTTTAATAACAAAATTGAAACGATCAATAGCACTATAAAAACAATTGGCAAAATCCAAAATTTGATCTCTAGGCCACATAAAACAATTAATGGAGCCATGGCAAACCCTATAACTTTTAACCAGGCATAAAGCTGCCAGCGTTTTTTAAAATCTAAAAGAACTTTTGCTCCCTTTCTCATTGCTCCCTATGTTTTGAAACGATTCGTTCTATACTAAAAAACAATAAAAAGGCTAGCCAAAGCCAGGGTGTCAAATCCAATCGCACTATATAGCTTTTTTTAGATTGGGAGTTAAAAACAGGCGCTAAAAGTTCTTTGTCTATATTTCGAATATCAAACTCTGTAATTTTAGAATCTATTTTAGGATGTAAACCAATAAGCGGTAAAAGATTTTCAGCCAGATGCTCTTCTAAAATATTTTTTCTGTGTAGTGTATCTGTAAGCTTAAAAACACTGGGTTTTTCGGTCTTTTCGATTAATTTTTCAGCGTAGGCATCCGGCTTAAAAATTAAAATAGTATTACTAAATTCCGGTAATTCCTTTGCACTTAACCATATCAAAATTCCAGGATTTCTAACTGAATTTTCAATTTCAAAATCATTAAAAACAACCGGTCTTTTTAGATATTTCCCCAGTGCAGTAAATGAAGTTTTCAAATATTTAACCTGAGCTTCAATCATCAAATCGTCATAAAACTGAACACGTATCGTATCTAATTCATGGCGCAATACATTTTTAGTAATATGATAATTAGTGCTATCTATAGCAGCTATTCTTATTTTTGAAAATCGCCCTAAATTTTGTTGAATATTGAATTCTAATAACTCTAGCGAATCTTTAAACGAAGTCATTTCTATGATTTCACTAGTACTTTCTGTAGAATCGATAACAATCCAGTTTACTTTTTGCGCAATTTCGGGTCTTTTGCCATTAATTCCGTTTAATCTAGCTTTACTAAAAACGACAAGACTATCGCTATGCAGCTTAAAAAACTGCTGCGCCAATTGCCAATATTGGGGATTTTCAAATGCTCTTTCTCCAATATTAGACACTAAATTTTCTTTGTCATATTCAGGAAAATTTTCAGCGAATAAATACACTTCATTTTTATCCATTATCGAATCCAAGGCTTCTCTTAAGCTTTTTAACTTCAATAGCGATGGTTCAACCACATATGCAATTTTAAGATTTGAACGTTTTGCAATCGATACAGGAGATGCCAGAATAAAACAGACCAAACTGATTAAAATTAGCCGTAAAATCAATAAAAAAAATTCATTAAACTGCAATCTACTGCTCTTAGACGTCTGGCTTTCTTTAATTAGCCTTATGCTTCCTACTTTTATGGTTTTTCCCTCGCTCCTATTCCATAAATGAATAGCAATAGGAACCAAAAGCCCTAAAAGACTCCATAAATAAGTGGGGTTTACAAAAGACATTTACGCTAATTTAATTCGTTTTTTGAGGTATAATTTTAGAGTTTCCGTTAATGGTTCGTTCATTTTAAACAATTGATAATCGATCCCATTTCCAAGGAAGAAATCTTCGTTATCCTTTATACTCTTTTTCAGGTCTTTTAAATATTGGGCTTTAGCTTCTTTGGCAGTAATTTTTACTTTTTCGCCAGTTTCCATATCCTCAAAAGTAAGTGTGCCCTTATACTCAAATTCCATTTCCTGCTCCCCTATTATTTGGAGTACAACAACTTCATTTCGATCTGTTTTTAGAGCTTTTGCAAATTCCTGCAACTCGCATGTATGCTGATGCATATCAGTAATAAAAAACACGATCTCTTTGCGATGATGACTATGAATTTGATTGAAAGAAGCCGAACTTTCCGGCCACTTTCCACGATTGTCGATAGCAATTAATTCGTGTAATAATCGGTTAAAATCTTTTTTTACGGCCCTGGGATAAACAGCCCGTAATTCATGCTGATTCAATGCAAAAAGTCCAACATCATCTCCCTGGTCATACGCCAAATATGAAATAGATGCCACCATAATTCTCAAAAAATCCATTTTGGTAATCTTATGCTCACTGTGTCCCATCGAAGCGCTGGCATCCATAATAAATTTTACACTAATCTGAGATTCGATCTCCGATTGTTTGATGTAATAGCGTCCAGATCTGGCCAGCATCTTCCAGTCTAGCAAACGTAGGTCGTCACCAGCTTCGTAACCGCGATATTGACTAAATTCCATCCCGACACCAAGATGCCGACTTTTATTCAGGCCTTGCAAATAACTATCAACGATCACACGGGACATCAGGCTCAATCCTGAAATTTCCCGAACGATCTCTGGTTTTAAAAGTTCCTGATACGTATCCATCTAAAAAGCGATATTCTTTAATAGATCTTTAGTAACATGATCTGAAGTAATTCTTGCCGCTTCAGCTTTAAAATTTACGATTACCCGATGTCGCAGCACAGGGTAAGCTACCACATTAATATCTTCCTTCGTTACTGCCAGTCTTTTTTGGGATAATGCCCTGGCTTTTGCAGTTAAAATCATTGCCTGTCCTGCACGTGGTCCCGCACCCCAACTTACCCACTCTTTTACAAAATCAATGGTCGTTGTTTCTGGGCGTGTTGCCCTTACTATTTTACTTACGTAACCAATTAGATCATCGCTTATAGGCAGCTCTCTTACCAATTCCTGCAAACGCAAAATTTCTTCTCCGCTAATAACCGGATTGACCTTCTTTTTTACGGAACTCGTTGTACTTTTTAAAATACTGGTTTCTTCCTGCTCGCTTGGATATCCAATTTTAATGTATAAAAGAAAGCGGTCCTGCTGGGCTTCCGGCAAGGGGAATGTTCCCGATTGTTCAATAGGGTTTTGAGTGGCCAGAATAAAAAATGGCTTGTCCAGCTTATAGGTTTTTCCTGAGTAGGTAACTTCAAACTCCTGCATAGCTTCCAACAAAGCGGCCTGGGTTTTAGGGGGCGTTCTGTTAATTTCATCAGCCAGAATAATATTCGAGAAAATAGGGCCTTTATTAAACTCAAAAAACTTTTTACCGGTCGTATGATCTTCCTCTAAAATTTCAGTACCAATAATATCCGATGGCATAAGATCTGGTGTAAATTGAATCCTTTTAAACTTTAGCGCTATCGCATCAGATAAGGTTCTAATCATTAAGGTTTTTGCTAACCCTGGAACACCTTCAAGCAAAGCGTGACCTCCTGCTAGAAAAGTGATCAATAACTGTTCTATGGTTTCTTCCTGACCAATAATAATTTTCCCGATCTCCGTTTTTAGAAGGTCAATTTTGGTGGTTAGGTCTTTTACTTCTTTTTCAAGATTTAGTAATTCTTCATTCATATTTTAAAACTCTTATGCCGTAAGTGCATACATTACGATGTTTACACCAAAGCGAGTATTGTCTATTCGATAAAATCTTTTATTTCTAAAATCATAATCCCATTCACAACCATAATCTTTATTAGAATATAAGACGCCTATCTTTCCCTGGATCTCGATGGCTTTAAGATATTCGTGTACCAGATCGTCTCCCCAACCATTTAATTCTTGAGAAGTTGTTGGTGGACCGTCCTCAAACTCGAAAAAGCTGGAGTAAATCTCGTGATCGTTCGAAATCTTTTTTAAAGCCAGTGGGCCAAAAATTTCTTCCATTTGACGCTCGAAAGATTTAGCGAAAAGTCCGTCGATATCATGATTGCAATCATCTACAAATACGAAACCGCCATTTTCAACGTATTTTTTAAAATTATCACTTTCGGCTTTTGTAAACTGGACGAGTTTATGTCCCGATAAATAGCAAAACGGACAATTAAAAATTTCATCACTTCCCAACGAAATAATATTTTCCTGAGGATCCACGGGCAGTGTAGTGTATTCGATCAAAGAATTTAGTAGATTGGAAGGCATTCGTTGATCTACGTCCCAATCTCCCGATTCGTATTGTAACCTGGTAAAGAAAAAATCCTTATTCAAATTAAGGGGCTTCGTTTATGAATTTTCTTCTAGTTATACTAAATCCATAATCTCATAGAATTCTACGAGATTATGGATTTTACTTTTTTAGCTTAACATTAAACAGCATCTGAAAGACTGGTAAATGTAAAGTCTCTAATCTTCATGTATGGAATCAAATTTCCGTTTACTCGCACCTGCTCGCCTAAGGCTTCCAGGTTGTTCAACATAATTATAGGACTTTCATTAAACCGGAAGTTCTTTACAGGATATTTAATTTCACCATTTTCAATATAAAAAGTTCCATCTCTCGTAAGGCCAGTATAGAGCAAGGTTTGAGGATCTACAGATCGTATATACCAAAATCGGGTTACTAAAATTCCGCGTTTAGTACTTTTTATTAATTCTTCTCTAGACATGTCCCCACCTTCCATAATCATATTTAGTGGAAATGGCACCGGATCTACTCCACTTTTTGAGGCCCAATATCTGTCGTAGGCAAGATTTTTAACCACTCCATTTTCTAACCAGGATGTTTTTTTAAGCGGTAAACCATCCCCATTCCATGTTGCTGTAGGAACATCGGGATGTAAAGGATCACTCCAGATATTTACACGTTCGTCCACTATTTTCTCACCAAGCTTGGTGCCTCCGCCTTCTTTAGACATAAAACTACGACCTTCATCTGCTGTACGTGCGCCAAGAGAGCGGTACATATTTCGTAATAGATCTCCGGCAGCGGCAGGTTCTAAGATTACGGTATATCTCCCTGGTTCTATTGCCCTTGCTTTTTTAGAAAGCACCGCTTTTTCTATTGCGATTGCAGCAGCTTCTTCCGGATCGAACTTAGAAATATCATTATAATCCCTGGTTACCCAACCAGAACCTGTACCATCATTAGTTCGCATAGTTACTGTAAAGTCCACGTTGGTCGATTTATCATAAGCAAACAGGTCCTTTGAATTAAGCATTGCTCTAAAGGAAACGCCATCATCCAAAAATCCAGCTGCAGTGACTTCCTGTTCTGAAGCCGGTTGAATACTACTTGCAGCAACTTCAGCCCGATATTCTGGTTTAATGTTCGCCGTTGCCTCTACATAATTTACCGGCCTATCATAAGTTTGCGGTTCTAAAGGATCCATAAACTCTGGATTTTCAGGAGAAAGCTGTGCTAATTCTTCCGCCCTTTGTACCACACTTTTTAAAGATTCATCATCGAATTCATCGATGGTTGCCGTTCCGGATTTTTTTCCGAAGTTCGCCACTACCTGTAAGGATTGGTTGGATTGATGTCCTGCGGTAGAAACGGTATTTCTCGCATAACGAATATTGCCACTTTCGCTTCCACTTAGATACATTACGCAAGCATCTGCATTAGAAAAGCTCATTGCTTTTTCAAGAATTTCACGAGCTTCTTGTTCAGTATATATTGCCATTTTTTTATTTGTTAGGTTAGAGAATCTTAGATGCTTCTTCCTGTATTGATCACATTTACATCTTTAAATCGTGAAGTAGAACTACCATGAGAAACGGCACTAACCTGTGATGGCTGACCTTTCCCATCGAAGAACGAACCAAATAAACGATAATCGCTCTCGTCACAGATCTTCACACAGGAATTCCAGAACTCCTGAGTGTTTGACTGGTAAGCAACATCGTTTAGCATCCCTACGATTTTTCCGTCCTTAATTTCGTAAAAGACGGTACCTCCAAACTGGAAATTATATCGCTGTTGATCGATAGAATACGAGCCGCGACCTGCGATATAAATCCCTTTTTCTACATCTTTTATCATTTCTTCTACCGAATATTTTTCTTTGCCCGGCTCTAAAGAAACATTTGGCATTCTTTGGAACTGAACATCATTCCAGCTTTGTGCATAACAGCAACCGTGAGATTCGTTTTGATCGATAATTTTAACCTGATCTCTAATCGCTTCGTAATTCACTAAAATGCCATTTCTAATAAGATCCCATTTCTTGGTTTTCACTCCTTCGTCGTCGTAACCAACAGCTCCTAAAGAATGAGGTTGCGTTTTATCTGCTACGATATTTACCTTATCACTGCCATATTTAAAGTCGCCAGACTTCCATTTATCTAAAGTAGCAAAACTGGTACCCGCATAATTAGCTTCGTAACCAAGAACCCGGTCTAGCTCCAACGGATGTCCTACAGATTCATGTATAGTAAGT
Organism: Zunongwangia profunda SM-A87; assembly: GCF_000023465.1. Taxonomy (NCBI): domain Bacteria; kingdom Pseudomonadati; phylum Bacteroidota; class Flavobacteriia; order Flavobacteriales; family Flavobacteriaceae; genus Zunongwangia; species Zunongwangia profunda. The sequence goes on along the minus strand of NC_014041.1, from coordinate 2,083,506 downwards.
CCTAAATGGTTAGGTTCTAAAACAAGATCATATTTTCCTGGCTGAACAGATTCTGCTGTAAGCATTTCTTTAGCCTGTTTTGCCGCTAAAGTGGCATCTTCTATAATATCGTAGCTATTTCTATATAATTTTAAACCGGCCGGACCAACTAATTTTTCGCTTTCTAAACCATCTAAATATTCATAGCCCATTCCCATGGGTGCACTAAGAGCTGATCTAGATTTAAATTTTCCAGCTGTACGATCGATAGCGGTTACATCGAAAGTAGGCCAAATTCTATGAATATCCTGATCGATATAAGAGCCATCTGTAGAAGCAAAATATTTTTGTTCGTTCACCATGAACAAAGAGGAGTTCACAAAATTGGCTCCATTATTCATAGCGGCCGAATTCGCATCTAAGAGCAATTCTACTTTTTGAGACACCGGTACTTCTTTAAAATCTTTTTTTATTGGAGTTTTCCAGCTTACTTCACCAAACGCCTCCACCGGTGCTAATTGCACTGGTTCTTTCTGAATTTTAGCATTCGCTTTTGCAATGGCAACAGCCTGGCTGGTCGCTTTCTTGATTCCGTCTTCAGTCACGTCATTGGTAGAGGCAAAACCCCAGGTTCCATCAGCGATTACCCGAATACCTATACCAAATGATTCGGTATTCACCACATTCTGAACTTTATCTTCACGAGTAAAAACATATTGATTTAAATATCGCCCAATACGAGCATCTGCATAACTGGCTCCAAGATTTCTAGCAGTATTTAAAGCTACATCGGCAAGGATCTTTTTTGCAGCTACATCTAATCCCGGTTCCAAAAGGGCTTCAGCAGCAATATTACTTCCCATAGTAGAAAAAGGAAGCATCATGGCCCCTAAACCCATTCCGGTTAATTGGACAAAGTCTCTTCTTTTCATAAATTAAGTTTGTTTTGAGTTGGCTAACGTTTTAATGATTGGTTTCCCAGGTAAAAAAGAAAAGAGCGTAAACAGTTGTTTATCTCTTTATTAGTTTTCTATTCTTAAGAACTCCGTTATAATATTAACACTATATACAAAATGAACCTATATTTTTCTCTTAAATTATATAAATTTAACACAATTACATCATTTAAATAGCCTTATTTCATATCTTTCTTGCTAAGTCTTTAAAATTCTAAAAAAACAAACTCCTGTAATTCTATTTTTTTTGCATAAAAAAACCTTTCAATAATTAAATTGAAAGGCCTTTTTTATATTGTTCCTAATAAGCTTATAAATTAGGAAGCTTATGTTTGGACGATGTGCTTACCTACGCTTCTTCCTGTTTTGCCTCTTCCTGTTGTGCTTCTTCGCTTAAGCTTTCTACAGCATCCATCATATTATATTTTTCCAGCTGCTCTTCTTCTCCAGTAAAATACGGAAATACATCTAAAATAGGTGATTCTACAATCGATGGTATACTATAATCACCCATGGTTTCTTCCATCGCCTTAGTAGTATTCTCAAAAGCCTCTTTTACATCATTAGCCTGCACCAGTATATAACTATTTGATTTTTTTTCTTTTCCGCTTTCTTCATCCATAGCGATTAAAGAAACCTTAGATTTAAACCAACGATCTGAATTATCAAAAGGATGAACCTCAGCGAAATTTGCGATTTTAATATTTTTAATCATAAAATCTTCACTGGTAAGCTTCTGCATTTCTTCAGTAATTCTGGTTTCAGCTTCAGTATAAGACACTGCATCCAGCAGATACACTTCGGTTACCACTTTCTGCTCGCCAGTTTCGTGTGTTTTTCTGTATTTCACCTTACATTCATACCAAATTACGCTCATGTCTTGAATTTTAAAAGCGCAAAAATAAAATTTAAAGTTTGCTAGGAAAGCAATCCTAAGATTAGATATTCACAAGTTTAAATTTTAAAAAAAGCTATCCTTTTAAATCAATATTAGGTAAAATCCTAAGCGATTCTTTTCCAATTGATTGGGAAGGGACGGTAGGAGTAGTACTGTAAAACTTCTTCTAAAGCCAGTTTCATCGCTTTGTTAATAGGAATTATTTTTCTTCCTAAATTAAAATCGATTTGCGCCAATTGTAAATAATAATCGCTAAAAACCGGTACCGGTAAATTTTCCTGAATCGCCTGCGATGTTTTCTGAAAAGCCACTGATTGCTGCTTTAATAATTTACAACTTACCAACTGAAGTTTCCCCAGTTTATCACGTTGCGCTGCATAGCCAAATAGCCTGCAAACCAAACCGCGCTCATGATACGCTGTACATCTGCCAGAACCACTCTCCAAACTCAAGGTTTTATATAAATGACAAATTTCGACAGTCGATAAATTTAGGTGATCCAAAGTTTCTTCAGCTTTTCCTGATAAAAAGCACTGAAATGCCCATGGTAAAAATTCTAGTGGTGATGCTTGAATACCTGGTTTTTCGCAACATTTCCCGCATCCGGTAGCGCAACTAAACCCAGCCTGAGCCTGAAAAGTATCAAGCTCTTCTGAAAGGGTTTCGAATAAACTTTCGACTGCCCTTACTTTTTCTTCTAATTTCATTCTGATCGCGAAATTAGTTGAAAATAGAATCTGTTTTAATAAAATCTCAAGAGGAAAATGTTAAATATCAAAATTGATGATATTTTATAATTTAACTAGAATAAAACCCCAAAGGATAAAAATAGTAGCGCTGATTAGTTTAATAGAGTTATATTTCTTTTTCTGCATAGAAAAAACAGTCTCTAAAAATCGTAAACTAATCAGCGTTATTTATAAGCTTATGTTTTTAATTCGCCCTGAAGCCCGGCGATATAAGGCTGATCGTAGAAACGTTTTCCGGTAGCTTTATATAAAGCATTAGCCAGCGCTCCAATAACCGGCGGAAATGGTGGTTCTCCCAATCCGGTTGGATCGATTCCATTTTCGATAAAATATACTTCGATACTTTTTGGTGCTTCCTTATGTCGTATTAAACGATAAGTATCGTAATTACTTTGTTGCGGCATACCGTCTTCAAAACTAATCTTACTATATAATGCATGCCCAATACCATCTATGGTTCCGCCTTCTACCATATTTTTAGCGGCATCAGGATTTACTACAATTCCGCAATCTACCGCGCAAACTACTTTATCGATAATCGGTTCGTTATTTTGGACTCTTAAATCTAAGATCTGAGCCACATACGAGTTATGACAATAGTAAGCTGAAATTCCGCGATTACTATTTTGGTCTTGCCTTCCCCAACCCGATTTATCTCTTACCATTTCTAGCACGCCGGCAAAACGAGTCGCATCATAATCATTGTTTTCCCCTACCGGACTTTCCTTGGCTTTTTTCAATAGATCTAGCCTAAACTGAATTGGATCCTGACCGGTTTCTTCCGCTAACTCATCTAAAAATGATTGCTCGGCTCCGGCTATAAAATTAGACCTTGGCGCTCTAAATGCTCCTATTGAAATATTACTATCCAAGGTCCAGCTTTCGGCTAAATAATTTTCAATTGCTCCGGCAGGAAAGCGATTGGCGAATAACGGACTTTCCTTTATTCCCCCTGCATTAACATGAAATGCAGTGATCTTATTATTAGCATCTAAAGCAGCTCTATAAGTTACGTGATATGCCGGGCGATAAACACCATCTGTCATGTCATCTTCTCTGGAATACACCAACTTAACCGGTGCGCCTGCTTTTTGAGATATTACCGCCGCTTCTACCAGAAAATTACCATATAAACGACGCCCAAAACCGCCACCCATCCTTGTCATTTGGATATCTATATTCTCAAGGTCTAAACCTAAGCGGGACTGGATGGTTTTCTCAGCATATTCGGGAGTTTGAATAGGGCCTAATAATTCGGCTTTATCCTCGGTGACATTGGCAAAAAAGTTCATGGGTTCCATGCAGTTATGCGCTAAAAACGGACAGGTATAGGAGCGTTCTATAATTCTTGTTGCTTTTTTAAAAGCAGTTTCCGGATCACCGTCTTTTCGTATTGTTTCCGCTTTTTTAGATCCAACATCAGCCATTAAAGAAGTATGTATTGCTGAACTCTCTAAACCACTTACCTCTCCCATTCCTGCTGATTTTTCAAGAATTTCAATCTTTTTTGTCAGCTCAGGATTTAAATCCCATTCTACTTTTAAAGCTTTTTTGGCTTGCATGACCTGCCAGGTCGATTCTCCTAAAACAACAACCAACTTACTGAAGGCAGAAACATCACTCCATTGTTTTTGGAGCCCTTCTGGATAAGTATCGATGGTAAAGACATCTTTAATGCCTGGCATTTCTTTAATTTTATCGGCATCCATCGATTTAAATTCCATTCCAAATTTTGGAGGATGAACGATCATGGCCGTTAGCATTCCTTCTTTATAAGTATCTAAGCCAAAAAGCGGTTGCCCGGTTACGATCTTTTTAGCATCTACATTTTTTCTTGAAGAACCTATAATTTTAAAATCGTTTTTGGACTTTAAAATAACCTGCTCTTCCTCTGGAATTTCAATCTCAGCGGCAGCTTTGGCAATCTCTCCGTACGAAATTTTCTTATCGCTACCCGAATGCGAAATAATTCCGTCTTCCACGCTTAGTTCTTCCACCGGAACTTCCAGTTGCTTCGCAGCAGCTTCCAATAGCATATATCTTGCTGTTGCTCCTGCTCTTCTTAGCGGTTCCCAACCCTGGCGAATTGATTGACTACCACCGGCAAGCTGTCTTGAGTATAATTCAGTATTTAAAGGCGCTTGTTCTACGATCACATTATTCCAGTCTACATCAAGTTCTTCAGCCACCATCATTGGCATCGAGGTTTTTACATTCTGACCAATTTCAGGATTTGGAGAATAAATTGTCACCACTCCATTATCGCCTATTTTTAAGTAGCCGTTAAGTTCAAACCACTCATCGGGCATCTCTAAGGCCGTTTCTCCCACAGCAACTTCTTCACTGCGCTTACAGGCCAGCCAGTTAAAACCAATAAGCAAACCACCACCGGCAATACCAACACTCTTTATAAAAGACCTTCTATTAACTGTTGTACTTTTCTTTGTCATTTCTCTGAGGTTAAATTAGGCTATTTGAGATTTTGAAGCAGCTTTGATCGCCGCTTTAATTCGGCTATAAGTGCCGCATCGACAAATATTACCATTCATGGTATTTTCTATTTCTTCATCTGTTGGATTTGGATTGCTTTCCAACAATGCAGAAGCCGACATAATTTGCCCGGCCTGGCAATAACCGCATTGCGGAACGTCTATGTCTAACCAGGCCTGTTGTACTGGATGATCTCCATTTTCAGACAAACCCTCGATAGTTTTTATCTTACTTCCTTCTAAAGAAGAAATCGGTAGCTGGCAAGAACGTACTGCAGCACCATTAAAATGAACCGTACAGGCGCCACATTGGGCAATTCCGCAGCCATATTTAGTTCCTACTAAATGTAAATGATCTCTCAAAACCCATAATAGCGGGGTATTAGGGTCTACATCTACGGTTTTCTCTTCACCGTTGATATTAAGATTGAATTTCGCCATGACATAATTTTTTATAAAAATTACTAAAATTTTTCTTAAACGCTATTAAATATTAGCTATTTGGAATTGATTTAAATTAAACAGGACATTCTCATATATTTTTAAGGAGCTTTATTATAATCCAACTTCTAATATTTTCCATTCAAATATTCATGAGATTGGGTTGATTATATTTCTGTTTATTAGACTATTTTCATTTCTGTTTTTATAATTCTATAATTTTTAAAGGCTTTTTATTACTTATTCTTTATATTTCAGAAGAAATTTAATCAAACTCTTTTTTTAAGAATATGAAAAAACTTAAAATAACCACACTATTATTATTTGGTATAGGATGTTACGGTATTGGTTTTGCCCAGGTTGATGCGCCTAATACACCGCCAGAAGTATCTCCTATGCCCATGAAACCAGAAATGACTGAAATTTGGGAACCCCAGGTTAGTAAAATTACTCCGGGTGAAAAACCGGGTGATGCACCTTCAGATGCTATCATACTTTTTGATGGTGAAAATTTAGATCAATGGGTAAGTCAGGCTGATACCGAAAAAGCAGCTCCCTGGGCTATAAAAGATGGTTATTTTGAAGTTGTTCCAGGCTCCGGCGGCATCCAGACGAAAATGAAGTTTGGCGATGCACAAATTCATATTGAATGGAGTGCTCCCGATAAGGTAGAAAATTCAGGACAAGGACGAGGAAACAGCGGATTGTTTCTTCAAAACCGATACGAGTTACAAATTTTAGATTCCTACAATAACCGCTCTTATAGCAATGGCCAGGCAGGAAGTATTTATAAAGATGCGCCACCACTAGTTAATGCCATGCGTTCTCCAGATCAATGGAATGTATACGATGTGATTTACACTGCTCCACGTTTTAAAGATGGCAAAATAGACCAAAAGGCAAAAATTACCGTGCTCCATAATGGCGTGGTCGTACAAAACAACACAACTATACAAGGCTTAACCCTTTATATTGGTTTACATAATTACCCTGAGGCGCACGAAGAAGATGTTATTGCTTTACAAGATCACGGTACCAAAGTTCAATTTAGAAATATTTGGGTGAGAAAATTATAAGTTGACGTTTAATTTTTTGAACAATGAGATCCGGCTAATTTATAGTCGGATTTTTTTTGATCTTGAGGTTGATGTTTTTAAAGTGGAAAGTTGAAAAGTTGAAGGTTTAAAGAAAGATCGATTTTCAAATTACCGTATTGCCACAGTTTTATTCATAAAAAAGATTTCTCCATTCTGCTACGATCTGGTCAAAATAACGAAAATTCATAATTCAATACCTTATCCGGATTACTGGATCCTGTGTCTTGATTCTCAATTATCAAATCAATACATTTTCAAATTAAGGATTTATAACATACAATTCCCGGTTGACAGATTTTTGCTAATTGTAAATTGTCTACATCGACCATAAGCTCACAATCCCATCGTGCCAGAAGCAGAGAGATCGATCTCAACATAAAAATAGATGTATTGGCTAAGTTTTATTGCGGTCTAACTAACGCTCAACTCTACTCATTGTTTATCGTTTATTGCTTATTGTTCAGTGCTCATTATAGATCTTCTTTCAATAATTTCCAGACATTATTCGCCAGAATTTGTTGCCCTTCGGCTGTGGGATGAATACCATCTTCCTGATTTAATTTTGGATCTCCGGCAACACCTTCCAATAAAAAAGGAATAAGCTCTAAATTATATTGCTCTGCTAAATCAGGGAAAAGTGATCTAAATTCAGAGGTATATTCCTCTCCCATATTTGGGGGAATTTGCATTCCGGCCAGAATAATTTTTACTTCAGGGTTTTTCTCCCTTGCCGTATTAATAATCTGTTCTAAATTACTCTTGGTTTCCTTTAACGACACACCACGTAAACCATCATTGGCCCCAAGTTCAATCACCAGAACATCCACATTTTGCTTAAAAACCCAATCAAGTCGGTTTAATCCACTTGCGGTGGTTTCACCACTTAATCCTGCATTCACCACGCTATAATCCATCCCCAGTGAATCCATTTTTTTCTGAATCAGCGCCGGATATGCTTCTGTAGTATCCAAGCCTAAACCTGCGGTTAAACTGGTTCCAAAAAATAACACGACTGGCGCTTCTTCAGCTTTATCTTCTTCAGAAGCCGTTTGAGTAGAAACTTTTTCAGAAGAAGACCCAGACTGCTTTTCTTCGTTTTTGCAGGAATTAAAAAAAATAAGGCAAAAAATCGCTAATATCAGGCTATTAAGATTGGCTAATTTCATGGTCAATTTTATTTTTTAGTTTCATATGCAAGATAGGATAAGGTTTTCCCAATCCATCCTTTTCAGAGCGTTCAACGACTTTAAAACCCATTTTGGTATAAAATCCCAGTGCCTGCTCATTATCTTCGTTTACGTCTACCTTTTCGATATCAAATTCGGCTATGGAGAATTCAACTAAAACCTTACCAATCCCCTGCCCACGATATTCAGGAGCCAAAAACAACATTTCAATCCCTTTATCTGCACAACCTATAAAACCGGTGATTTTTCCATTTTCAGCTTTCGTATAACGCAAGTGTACGGCAGCAAAATACGTATTCAAAATTAAGGGTTTAAAATACGCAATATCGTCCTCTTTTAAAAAGTGATGCGTAGCCCTAACTGATTCTTCCCAAATTTTTAAAAGTTCCAGATAATCACTTTTTGAAACCTTAAATATCTCTATCATTCTGTTGCCAGGTTAGTAAGTTTATTCGATAAACTTTAATGGTCTTAAAATCATTTCTTATTTTGTACGTTCTTGAATATTCTGTTTTTAAAAATACTGAATCAAGAACCTTGGGTTATTATATCCTTTTGGCGATGCCAATAAAAACATAACATCTAATTTTTAGAGCCCCACAGCATACAATGACAAAGATATTAAACCTTACCAACCTGGAGAAGAGCTACGACAGCGGAAGTAAAAAACTCCAGATTTTGCATGATATTAATTTCGAAGTTGAAGCCAAAGAAACCTTTGCGATCGTTGGCCCATCGGGTAGCGGAAAAACGACTTTATTGGGACTTTGCGCAGGTTTAGACCAGATTGACAAGGGTGAAATCGAATTATGTGGCATAAAATTAAGCAGTCTTTCTGAAGATGACCTGGCCTCGCTACGGAATCAAAAAGTGGGGTTTGTTTTTCAAAATTTTCAATTATTACCCACACTTACCGCATTAGAAAATGTGGCGGTTCCGTTAGAATTACAAGGAAACAGACAGGCTACAGAAAAAGCTAAAGCATTACTGAAGAAAGTAGGTTTAGACCATAGAATGAATCATTATCCTTCACAACTTTCTGGCGGAGAGCAACAACGGGTAGCTTTAGCCAGAGCTTTTTCTAACGATCCTGAAATTCTTTTTGCTGATGAACCTACCGGAAATCTGGATGCTGAAACCGGGAAAAAAGTAATTCAGTTATTATTTGATTTAAATGCCGAGCTAGGCACCACCTTGGTGATTGTAACTCATGATATGGAATTGGCCAAAATGACCCAGCATATTTTAGAAATTAAGGGTGGGAAAATAGTATCTGACCAGAAAACAGGGATTTAAATGCAGCAAATTAAGACTCAACAACCAGGATTTTCCTGGCTGCTAAAAATGGCCTGGAGAGATGGAAAGGCCAGTAAACGCAAGCTTTTGCTTTTTATGGCTTCTATTGTTTTGGGAATTGCCGCCGTGGTTTCTATTCAATCTTTTGGAGAAAATTTACAGGATAATATTGCGTTACAATCTAAATCCCTGATGGGTGCCGATTATACCATAGATATGAATCATCCGCCAAGCGAGCGGGTAACTGAAATCATGGATTCTCTGGGTATCGATTCACGCGAAATTAGTTTTGCCTCCATGGCTGCTTTTCCTAACAAGACAGGAACAAAATTTGTAAGCGTTCGTGGTATTGATAAGGGGTTTCCTTTTTATGGAGAACTGGAAACCACACCTAAATCTGCAGCTTCAGACTACCAAAATCAAAATGGCGCTTTAGTAGATGCTACTGTGATGCTTCAGCTCGACATTGCAGTAGGTGATAGTATTAAAATTGGCGACATCATATTCCCTATTTTAGGAGAATTAAAGCAGGCTCCCGGTAGTTCTTCACTTTTTGGAGCGATAGCGCCACCGGTGATTATTCCGTATAAATTTATAGAGCAAACCGGACTCATACAAACCGGAAGCCGTATTAATTACGACTATTATTTTCTAGCCGATAAAAATACCAATCTTAAACTTTTAGATGAAAAAATTGTCCCCCAATTAAAGCAAGAAGATGCCGATCTTGACACCCATCTATCAACCAGTGAGCGATTAGGTAAACGTTATGAAAACTTCGGAAAGTTCCTAAATCTTGTTGCTTTTATTGCTTTATTATTGGGCTGTGTGGGAATTGCCAGCGCAATTAATATTTACATCAAGGAAAAATTAAAATCGGTTGCGGTGCTAAAATGCCTGGGGGCTTCTAGAAAACAAAGTTTTTTAATCTTCTTGATTCAGGTTGCTTTTATAGGATTTTTAAGCGGAATTTTAGGAAGTATTCTAGGCGTAATTTTACAATATGCTTTTCCGATAATTTTAGAAGGTTTACTCCCGCTACAAATAGCTTTATCGATTTCACCAAGAGTAATTTTAGCCGGAATCGTATTGGGTATTTTAATGTCTGTTTTATTTGCATTGTACCCTCTTGTAGGTACACTTTACGTATCACCGCTTCAGGTTTTACGTGTTCAGGAAAATACGAGTTCAAAATCACGAAAAGCACTTTTAGGAATTTCAATATTGATTATTTTATTTTTATTCCTCTTCTCATTTTGGCTCCTTAGAAACTGGCAATATGCATTGTCATTCATTACTGGTGTATTAGTCACTTTTGCGATTTTAGCCGGTATTGCTAAGGTATTTATGAATCTTATCCGAAAATTTTTCCCTGAATCCTGGAGTTTTGTTTCACGACAATCCCTTCGGAATTTATTCAGACCACAAAACCAGACCTTGATCCTGATTTTGGCAATTGGCATTGGTACTTTTTTAATCAGTACACTTTATTTTAGTAAAGATTTATTACTCGCACAGGCTACCTTAGATAATAACGACACCAGTGCCAATATGATTTTGCTGGATGTACAAACAGGCCAGACGAAAAACGTGTCTAAAACTATAGCTTCGCAGGATTTACCTGTAATCGAAGATATCCCAATCGTTACGATGCGCGTGCAAAATATTAAGGGAAGATCGGTAAATGAGATTCGAGAAGACAGCATTTCTACTATTAACGGGTGGATTTTAAGCCATGAGTTTCGTGTGACCTACCGGGACTCTTTAATTGCTTCGGAAAGTATTGAAAATGGAGAGTGGATTGCTGAAGTTGAAAATCCTGAAATGATCCCGATATCGGTAAGTACAAATTTTGCTGAAGATGCTCAGGTTGAAGTTGGCGATCAGGTCACTTTTAATGTACAGGGTGTTTTAATGAAAACGAAAATTGCCAGTACCCGACTGGTCGATTGGGGACGGATGCAGACTAACTTTTCTATTGTTTTTCCAAAAGGTGTTTTGGAGCAGGCACCACAATTTCATGTCATAACGACAAAGGTCCCCGATGCACAAAAGTCGGCTGAAATTCAGCAATTATTAGTCAAAAATTATCCAAACATTTCGATTTTAGATTTACGCCAGGTATTGAGCATAATCGAAGGATTACTGGACAAAATAAGTTGGATCATCAATTTTATGGCCTTTTTTAGTATTCTTACGGGAATTATTGTTCTATTAGGTGCGGTTAGAACCAGTAAATATCAACGCATTAAAGAGAGTGTCCTGCTTAGAACAATAGGTGCTAAAAGTAACCAGATTCTTAAGATTGCAGCCCTAGAATATATTTATTTGGGGGTTTTGGGAAGTTTAAGTGGAATTTTATTATCACTAATAAGTAGTTTATTATTAGCCTGGTTGGCTTTTGAAACCACCTTTATTCCATCCTGGATTCCGTTTGGAATTTTATTCCCGGGGATTACTTTACTGGTTTTAATTATTGGATTGGCAAATAGCCGTAGTGTAATAAAAAACCCGCCGCTACAGGTACTGCGGCGGGAAAGTATATAAACTTATTTATTAATTTCATTTAATTTAGTTTCTGATTCATAATAAAATTCGGTTGTCCAAATACCCTTTTTTCTGAAACTTGCACCAGATGATTGATCTTTATAGGTAATTTCATAAGGTACTTCAATAGTATACATGTTGATATTACAAGTGATCTCATACTCTGTTTGTGGTGGAATTTTGAGGTCAGATTGACCTGAGATCCCAACATTTCTTTTCCACTCACTATTTTCAGCATATGTTATCATTTTATCCCAGCCATGACTAACGTTGATTTCATCGTGAATGACTTCAATAGCAGGCAATCGTATTTCTATTTGATTATTTTTTAAAGGCATTAAAACTTGTTGGTTATTTTCGATAAAAGAAGCATGTAGCGTATCAGGATATTCATCATAAACAGTTACTTCCTTAAATTCATTGGTAGGGTTAGTTACCGTATCCTTAGAAAATGTTATCCACTCACTATTCATAACTTTTCCGGCTTCAGTATCAAATTGTATATTTTCAATTTCAAAATCACCTTTGGGAATAATTTCAAATTGTTGATTTTGCGTATCTTTTTTTGAAGAAAGATAAATCGAATTTTCTGCCGTTTCTAAAACAAAATTTTTCTCATTTTCACCTAATGTAGCATTTTCAATTAATGAATAATGATTGTTTTCACTAGCTATTAAACGCCAATATTGAGTATCCTGAAGTGTATTATTTTCAGCAGCATCGAAAATTACAGGAACTAATAACTCTTCTTTAGAGTTCATTGATTGTACTCCGATATTTTCCATTTCTATTACCGAAATTAATGAAAGTGACCTTGAAACCTCATCCTTTTCTGAAATGCCAAATAATAGTTGTTCATTTTCTTCATCAAAATCGGTTAATGTCAACTTATTATCTGATCCTTTTGTAGATAAATAGGTATTAGAAGCCACGGCTTTTACATAAAAAGGAATACCTATAAGATCCTGCCATTCTTCAAGGTTATACTCTGAAGTGGTTGGATCGTTAACAAAGTAATTATCAGAAACTTCAGAAAATCTCGTCTCATGATCATCATCGCTACAGGAAAAGAAGAAAACCGCTAAAATTGCAAATAGGAAATAATTATTTTTCATTATATTTTAATTAGATTATATCTACTTTAAGGTGAGTCTAAGAATCTTTAAATCGCAAAACGTAATATATAACGGTTATAATTGAAAAAAATTATTTTGTAACCAATTATAATATTGGTCGTCGTATAGGTATACATCTCTTTAAAAACCTCGATAAGTTACCCAATCAACGAGGGATTAATAAATGGCCAATGCGGTCTTACTTAAACCATCAATCATGAAAAAACGACAGTTATTATGCTTTGCATTTATTTTACTAAAAGCTACACTCCTACCTGCCCAAAGTCAAAATTTAAAGCTAAATCAACCTATCTCAGCACAATTAGAAACTTCAGAAGATTCTAAATACTTTACGATAGCGTTGGATTCTGCTTACTTTGTTTACGGTAAAATCGACCAAAACAGTGTTGACGGTATTATTAAACTATATTCTGAAGAAAATAAATTGTTAGAAGAATTTGACGAAACCGGAAAAGGCCCGGACTTCTTCAGTTTTACCACCAATAAAAAAGGCGATTATCGTTTGGAAGTAGCTCCTTTTAAAAAAGATTCTGGTGCCTTTAGCATAGAGATCTTAACAGCCGAGCCTCTGGCCAAAACACCAGAGGGAAAAGTAGATCAATTACTTATAGGCTATTCCGGTGATATTCCGGGAGCCGAAGTTTTGGTATTGAAAGATGGTAAAACACTTTTAGAAAAAGCCTACGGGATGTCGAATCTTAGCTATGAGATTCCGTTTAAAACCTCAACGCCAACAAACATAGGATCTACTTCTAAGCAATTTACCGCCATGGCTATTATGTTGTTGCAGCAGCAGGGAAAATTAAATATTGATGATGATATTCGAAAATATATCCCTGAATTACCCGAATTTGAACAGAAAGTGACGCTGCGTAACTTCTTAACCCATACCAACGGATATCGTGAATTTTTAAATCTTTTTAGCCTTACCGGGAGTGATCTTACCCTCCCTATTAGTGAAGAACAAATTATTAGAAGCATCCAAAATCAACCAAAATTACAAAACGAACCGGGAACAAAATTCAATTATAACAATACCGGGTTTATTTTACTTAGCCTGGTAGTAGAGCGAGTTACCGATACCCCTTTTCCACAATGGATGAAAGAAAATATTTTTGAACCTTTAAATATGAAGGATACTCGTGTTAGAGCTTCTAATGACGAAATTATTCCAAATCGAGCCGCTGGTTATAAAATTGGAGACTCTGGTAAATATGTAGAAGTTGAAGATTTACAATATTCTCGTGGTGCGGGCGGAATTTATACCACACTACCAGACTTAAAAAATTGGATCCAAAATTTCAAGTCTCATCAATTGGGGGGTGAAGAAATTTATAAGACCATGACCACAGCATTTGTATTAAAAGATGGGGATACATTGGATTATGGATTTGGACTTTCCATCGATAAATACCATAACAAAACCAGAATTCATCACGGTGGCGCTGATGCTGCGCACCGGTCTATGCTTATGTATTTCCCAGAATTTGATGCTGCTGTAATTACTGAAAGTAATAATGCATCTTTCAACAGTGCAGGAATAGCTAATAAAATAGCCGATATTTATTTTGAAAATGAGTTTAATGATGCTAAGACTTTAAAAGAAGGTGAATATAACATTGCAAAGTTTGAAAAACTATTAGGTGAGTATGCCCTAGATGAATCTCCCGATTTTATCCTGAGTTTTATGAAGGAAGGTGACCGAATTTATACCCAGGCTACCGGACAGCCTGAAATAGATCTTATTGCCGAATCTGATTCGGTTTTTAAAATTAAAGGTATAGAAGCACGTGTAAAATTTAACCTGAATGAAGATGGTACTGCTAATAGTTTAACGTTGATGCAAAATGGTATTCATACCGCAACCAAGATCTCTTCAGATAAAAACTCAGAAGATTTTGTCTACGAAACCTCAAAATTTGATAAACTTTTGGGCAAATATGCTTTAGAAGAAATGAAAACCTTCGTAATGACTTTTATGAAAGATGAAGACCGAATTTATACTCAGGCTACGGGACAACCGGAATTAGATCTTATTGCCGAATCGGACTCGTTATTCAAAATAAAAGGAGTTAATGCTCGGGTTAAATTTCATCTAAATGATAATGGAACGGCAGATTCTTTAACCTTAATCCAAAACGGATTGCATAAAGCGAAAAAAATAAAAACTTCGGAAAATGTAGACCTAAAAAATTTCGCAGGAAGTTTTTATAGTAGCGAAATTGAAACCATTTACCACATCAATTTAAAAAACGATCAATTAGAAATTTCCAGCTTTCTATTTCCCGAAAATTTGAAATTACAATATACCACCGAAGATAGCTTTGCCACAGGTTTTCCTGTTCAGGCCATAAAATTTATACGAAACAGTAAAGATAAAATTATAGGATTTGAAGTGGATAATGGCAGAACCAGCGGAGTACGATTCGATAAAATGAATGAAGAGTTTCTAATGCAAAAACAAGAATACTAGATTAGTGATTAACAACTAAAAAAGGGGAATAATCCCCTTTTTTAAGTTGTTAAAAATACTTTAAATTTATAATCCTATTGATTTAAACAACCTATAACCAACCAATGATGCAAAAGATCACCAAAAGAGACCTTAAATTGCTATTGTTCGGATTTTTCTGCTATTTCATGCTAAACGTCGTATTAGACTGGAATGAAAATTCAGAAGCTTTTATAGAAGGTTACAATGACGGTAAAGCTTATTTTATAGAAACAAATGACTAGGCATGAGGGCTTTCTTAAAAAAAAATATCTCAATTTTAAGTCTTTGCTTTCTGCTTTTGCTCTACCTGCTTCTTATGTTTTTTAATTTTAAAGATGAAAAGCGTAAAAGCTTTTTACATGAAAAAACTTCTATTACTCCGGCCGTTATCAAAGCTAAAATTGTTAACCATGATTAACCATTTTGAAGTTTTTCCTGTCTTTTAAAAAATCTTCTTGAAATAGGATAAAGCATTAATCCGGCGATAAGAAACAGCAAAAAAGCGATCTTCAAACCGAGTAATTCGGCTAAATAACCAACTAATGGCGGCCCAAGTAGCATTCCCGTTACACTATATGTTGTTACGATAGAAATTGCCATCCCAGGGCTATATTTTGGTGATTCTCCTGCAAGGCCCATCGTCATTGGCATTACTGCTGCAATCCCTAAACCAACTACGCTAAAACCAATTAAAGCCGGCCAGAAATAAGGAAATAAAACCACCGTTAAAACGCCAAAAACAACCATTAAAGAACTGATAATATATGTTTTTGGCATCCCTATTTTTTCTATCACCAGATCTGAGCAGAAACGAGAAATCGCCATAAAAACCATAAAAGTTAGATAGCCTAATGTAAAGATCTCTTCACCAACCACTTCTTTAAAATAAACACCGCTCCAATCAAACATTCCGCCTTCACACAAAGAGGCAAAAAATACCATTAATCCTAAAATAAAAATATAGCCATCTGGTTTTCCTAATTTTAGTTTACTACCACCAGTTGTTTTATCTCCACTAAGTAAAAAACTAAAACTACTACCTATACAAACTAAACTCACGGCAGCGACTATACTAAGATGAATTGGCATTGCTACATTAAATTTCACCATAAAAGTAGATAGCGCTACACCAATGATCCCACCACAACTCCATGCTGCATGGAATGAACCTATAATCTTCCGAAGAAAAGATTTTTGTAAACTTATCGATTGGGTGTTCATCGAGATATTCATTATTCGCATTGCAAAAGCAAAAAAGAACATACTCAGCATTAAAGTATAAATATTGGTAGACCAGCCAATCCCGGCTAAAGACATAGAAATAAGAACGATCCCGGCAAAAAGCGGACTACGACTATCGAATTTTGATACCAGCCATCCCGAAATTGGTAAACCTACGATATTACCAAAAGGCATCACTAAAAGCAAGCTTCCCAATTCGGCTTCACTAAGATTGTATAATTCTTTAACAGATGGAATCCTGGAGGCCCAGGTAGAAAATGAAATTCCACTAACAAAAAAACAGATACTTAAGGCGATACGATGTCGATGTCTTGCTTCCATTATTAAAACTAAAAAAAACAAATATCAGGAATTACTATAACATAGACTTCACATAAAATGGCTTTAATGCTTACAAAAGAAGCTTATTTGAATTATCGATTAATAAAGTCGCTTTGAAACAGCTAGTTCCCTAAAAATGAACATTTTTTTAAGCGAATATTAAGTATTGCCTTAGTGATTACTAAGAGCAAAAATGCAAATTGCTCTTAAATTTATTTAGAAAATGCTTCAGAAGATTATTAGGTTCAGTTTAAAAAATAAGATTCTTGTTGGAATATTTACCGCAATTCTCATAGGGGTGGGAATGTACTCACTGAATAATATTCCTATTGGGGCAGTGCCAGATATTACCAATAATCAGGTTCAGGTTATCACCACTTCTCAAAATCTATCTACACAGGATATGGAGCGATATATCACGTATCCCATAGAGCTAGAAATAGCCAATTTGCCGGGAGTGAAAGAAATTCGATCGGTTTCTAAATTCGGACTTTCAGTTGTTACGATCGTCTTCAACGAATCTTTAGGCACCTACTTACCACGCCAACTTATTTCAGAAAAAATTAATGCGGCTAAAGAAAGTATTCCTAAAGACATTGGCTCTCCTATAATGACTGGTCTTGGTGAAAATTTATCAGTATATGTTAGAAACCGAACCCGGGTATGAAGATCAATATGATGCTACCCAATTAAGGAGCATTCAGGATTGGATTGTAAAAAGAGAACTTTCGGGTATCGACGGAGTTGTTGAAATTAATACCTGGGGTGGTTATTTAAAGCAGTATGAAGTTGCTATAAATTCGGCCAAACTTAGCGCTTTAAATATCAAAATTTCAGATATTCTAACGGCCCTACAGGCTGATAATAGTATTTCTGGAGGTGGATATATCGAGAAAAACGATCAGGTCTTATTTATTCGTGGAGATGGTAAAATCGATTCCTTAGATAAGATTAGAAATACCGTAGTTAGCATTAAAGGTGATAAGCCAATTTATATAAAGGACATTGCACAGGTAGACTTTGGGCATGCACCCAGATACGGTGCAATTACCGGGAATGATGAAGGCGAAAAAGTATTGGGCCAAATAATGATGTTAAAAGGCGCTAACTCACAAAAGGTGATCAATTCGGTTAAAGAACGGGTGGCAGAAATCCAATCTAATTTACCCGAAGGGGTTAAAATTAATCCTTTTTTAGATCGAAGTGAACTTATAAGTAAAACTACGTTTAAAATTACCGAAAATCTGGTTTTAGGATTTATCATCGTGATTTTTGTAGTGGTACTAATTCTGGGAGATATTCGCTCTGGAATTATCGTTGCCTCCGTAATTCCACTTTGTCTTTTATTTACACTTACTATGATGTATATTTTTAAAATTGATGCTAACCTCATGAGTTTAGGCGCAATTGATTTTGGAATTATCATAGATGGTGCCGTAATTATCGTAGAATATTGTGCTTTCGAAATTACACAGCGCTTTAGAAAATACAACCAGCTAAATAAAGAAGAAATTCGTAATCTAAACGATCAGGCTACTTTTGTAAGCGCTTCTAAAATGATGGGGTCTGCCATTTTTGGACAAGTAATTATTCTGATTGTATTCCTGCCTATTCTTTCCCTTACCAATGTCGAAGGTAAAATGTTTAGACCAATGGCCCTGGCCTTTAGTTTCGCAATTATCGGGGCAATCATTTTATGTTTAACCTATGTCCCTGTTGCAGCATCTTTATTCTATTAGCTATTTAGGCTGGTAATTTTTTACCCAATCTAATAGAAGTTGTTTTTGTGCTTCAGTAAGCTTGGCCTCCTTATGCAACCAAACATAAGAATCTAATGGCATTTTATTATTTTCAATCTCTTCCCCTATTTCTTCAACTTTATGCGCTTTTTTTTCAGCAGATAATTTGTATGCACCCCACCAAGTACATCTAGGAAGTTAATCTGAATATACTTATAACAGAACTTAGCGGTGAAGATCTATTAGGTATTCTTTAGTTTTTTATAATTCTGTGGATACAGATCCCGGAGGTTTTTATGATTGATAGTGAGAATATTCTCCAGGGTATGCTTTAACCACTCCTGCGGATTCACGTCGTGCTTTTTGCAGATAGCCATAAAGGAATAAATACACGCCGATCGCTGTGCTGCATTATGAGACCCGGCGAACAAGTAGTTTTTTCTTCCGATTGTAAGGGGTCTAAGGGCATTCTCAGTAAGGTTCGTATCAATCTCCAGGATTCCATCATATAAATAGGTGTGTAGCTTGTCCCACTTACCCAAGGTGGTATGTATGGCTTTTGCTATCGGACTTTTCGGTAGGATGTGGGTCCTCTGTAATTCATCTACCAATCCATTTACCAAAACCCCTCGAGGAATTTTAAGGGGATTCATCCAGGCGAAGCGCTTTTTCGTGGCTCGGGAATCAAGGGTGGTTTTCCCTGGGCCCTGGCTTTCGAACTTAATAAAGCTAATTGGCGATTATGGGTATCTGGATGCTTATGAAGCTACCATTGCTGCCGGTGGATTATATCCCACCGGACTAGCTAACCCTAACTACTCTTGGGAGATTAACAAAAAACTGGAAGGCGGGATGGAGCTAGGTTTTTTAAAAGACCGCCTGCGGTTAGGAATAAGTTACTACCGTAACCGCTCTTCTAATCAGTTGGTGGGCTATCCTCTACCTTATCTAACAGGTTTTACCTCGGTTCAGGCCAATTTACCGGCTACCGTAGAAAACCGAGGTTGGGAAATAGAATGGACCAGCCAAAATTTTAATGGTAGGGATTTCCGTTGGCAGACGTCATTTAATATCAGCCTTCCCAAGAATGAACTGCTTAGCTATCCGGACATCGAGCAATCTCCCTACGCCAATACATATCGGGTAGGCCATCCCCTCAATATTTCCCTATTGTATAACTATACCGGTATAGACCCGGAAACCGGATTCTATACCGTGGAAGATAGCAATGGGGACGGTTCTTATGATTATCAAGACCGAAATAGCATTCAAGATAACAACCGGTCGTTTTACGGGGGATTAAGTAATCAACTCACATATAAAGGTTTTTCCCTGCAATTTTTATGGGAATTTGTAAAGCAGGAAGGACGCATCACTTCTTTTAGTGCAGGGGCTATTAGAAATGCTAACCGGATGATATTATCACGTCTGGAAGGTAATGATAGCCCCTATCAACAAATCTCCCAAACCGTTGCGGCGAGTACTGCTTATAATCGCGTTTTAAATACCAGCTTTCCTATTAGGGATGCTTCGTACTTCCGTTTAAAGACCTTATCGCTTGCCTTTAAATTCCCTAAAAACTTGGTGACAAAACTAGGCCTCAAACAAATGCAACTTTTTCTACACGGCCAGAACCTCATCACCATCACCGATTATGATGGATTAGACCCAGAACGCCCGGGCTTGGGACTTGGTAATTTAAGAACCATCACCGGCGGAATAGAAATTAACCTTTAAAAAATAGCATTATGAAAAGATATCATATAAAATCCGTCGTATCCATAATTTGGCCCATTCCGAAAAATTGAGATGCCTTTTCCCATCCTTCACATGATTATCTAAAAAGAAATTTACAGGCGTAATTTCACTATACCAGGGATAATTAGTATTATTAGAATGGCAATCATAACAGGAAGTCACCAAAATTCTGGAGACCTCTCTTGGTAAATCTTCAGCTTTTAAAATATCATTATTCGATATTTCTTCGGAAATATTTTTTGACGGTCTAAAAAACTGAAGTACTACGACAACCAGTACCATAGTTATTAAAAGTATACTTGAAAATTTCTTTTTACGAGACATTTTTAATTGGTTTTAGTGAGCATATTACAGTTGAATTTGAGATAGTTTTCTAAAAAATACTACGGAATTATAAAGTTAACTCCAAAAGATACCAATCCTGAGTTTAACCCCGAATTCCTTTTGTAATAAAGATATCTAAGATCGATACTCTTTAAATGCAAACTCCAGATATTGAAATTGGTAAATATATCGGTGTAATTTACACCAAACCCAAACTGATTTGCATGGAATTTTGAAAGGTCATAATCAGATGTATAGTATTGCTGGTTAGAACGATGCATCTCGTAACCGGCAAAATAATCTGCAGCAGTTTGAGTATAATATCTATACGATGGGTAAAGTGTAAATTTACTACCCAGTTTTATGGGCATTTCTATACTTGCCGTATGCGATTGTATTCCCCAATCATCACTATAATAACGATAATAACCACGCAGTACAAAAGTTTCGTTTAGATAATAATTTAAGCGACCGCCAACTGCAATTTTAAGTCTTGTATCGGGTAATTGCTCTATAGCATCCGCCAACTGAAAATTCTGAATAAATGAATCCGCAACATCTGCAAAATATACCCGCTGAAAAGGCGTCGATAAAAGTCCGTTTTGGCTCACCACATCCAACGCCAGTGATCCTTGCAATCGCTCACTAAGAATCTGGGAAAAATTTAATCCCAAAGTATACGAATTTCGCCCTTTATCAGTAAATTCAGTAAATTTAGGATTGTAGTTAGGATTGCCGGTAATCGAATTTTGCTGAAATAAGCCATCATTTAAACCAGCTCCGCTTTCTCCAAAAGGCCTTAATTCTATAGGATAAATAGGCTTCCAGGTATCTAGATAGATTTTGGTGTGTAGGGTAAGTTCCGTATTTTTTTCATTAAATAACTTTGTAAAACTTCCACCAAAACCTATTGAAAAATAATCATATTCACTGGCCAAAGATGCATCTGCCGTCCAGATCGTATTACGATCGTCTGAACTATGGCTATAGGTACCGTTAATATTTGCCCAGGTATCACCACGAGACGCTCCAGAGGATGCTGTGAAAGGATCTGCCTGCCCAGCACCATCAAAAGGATTGATATTACTGGAAGACGCCGAAGTATATGCTGAAACACCTGCATCTATCGTCAAAACATCATCTACATTTAACGGAATAGATACCACGATGGTTGGCGTAAAATCGGTAAGCTCTTCTGTTCCCGTACCACCAGATACGGCTGCATTATTTCCATCCTGAGAATAATAACTGCTTAGAAAGTCGATTTCGGTATTTTCTAAAACCCTTTTTTTGTAGCCATCAACCTCACCAGAAGAAGATTGCTCTTGCTGAGCTATTAAAAAATTGACATTTAAAATGCCCAAAATCGCTACAATACTATATTGATATTTTAATTGCATCCGCATCCTCCACCAGTTTTGCCTCCATTTGCACCAGAAGCTGCTTCCCTGTACGAATGAAAATTTGTTTGAAACCGATCTACTTTCTTTGCTCCCAAAACCATATCGGGATCATTTATATACACTTTTTCATATTCCTTAATTGCCGAACATGAAACAGTACTGCAAGCTATTAACGCCAGTATTACTACTTTTTTAATCATTTAGTCGCTATTTCAATATGATCTGAAGTATGAATATTTCCTTCAACATCAATAATTATACATTCTACTTTAGGTAACTGGTTAATTCTATTTAACCCTACTTCTTTTCCCATTACAAATACCGAGGTGGCCAGAGCATCGGCCAATTCGGCTTTAGGAGCAAAAACCGTCACACTAATAATTCCGGTAGCCGGATAGCCGGTTCTTGGATTGATAATATGTGCATATCGAGTTCCGTTAAACTCTACAAACTTCTCATAATCTCCAGAAGTTACTACCGCTTCATTTTTAATAGGCAGCAAAGCAAAAGCTTTGTTTTTATCCATAGGATTGGTAATGGCAACCTTCCAATCTTCACCATTTACCTGTTTACCCCAGGTATTCATATCTCCCGAAGCATTAATAATACCCGCAATTACACCTTTACTTTGCAGTAAATCTTTGGCTCTATCTGCTGCATAGCCTTTCCCAATTGCTCCAAAGCCAATTTTCATTCCGGGTAATTTCAGAAATACGGTATGTTCAGCTTCATTTAAAATAATATTTTGATAACCTACTTTTGAAACTGAACTTTTAATATCTTCTTCAGCAGGCATCCTAGTCATACTGCCATCAAACTTCCAAATTTTATCCATGGATGCGTAAGTAATATCAAAAGCTCCATCGGTAAGTTTTGATATCCCTATCGCTCTTTTTATAAGATCAAAAAGCTCCTGACTAACTTTTACGGGTTTTATGCCTGCATTGGTATTGACTAAAGAAGTCTCTGAATTTGGATCCCAGGATGAAATTCGCTTTTCTATACGCGTAATTTCAGCAACGGCCATATTGATATCGCTGTTCGCCGCTGTGCTATCTTTAGCGACCACGGTAATATCAAAGCGACTGCCCATAAGTTTTAGGGTTCGCTTCAGGGTTTGCTGCGCATTTACCTCTACAGCGAACAATATTAAAAGCATTAAAAAAGATCCTGCTTTTTTCATCATTTCGCAAACTTATCAAGCATGGCTATATATTGTTTTACTTCAATTTTTTGATAGCCTGCCTGTCCCAAAACTTTACCAGATTTATCCAAAACCACTACAAATGGGAAATAGCCATTAGAATTGTAAACTTCAGCTAGTTTATTGTTCTTTTCTTGTTGTTCTGGTGAAAGCGCATTTTTATTTTTCCGCGGAAAATCGGCTTTTAACATTACGTAGTGTTTCTGGGCATAGTCTTTAAATTCTTCTGTGCTCCAAATTTCTTTATCTAACTTTATACAAGGCGCACACCAATCCGATCCCTGAAAAACAAGAATAATAGGTTTATCTTCTTTAGCCGCTTCTTTTTTTGCTGCGGCAAAATCGGTTTTCCAATCCTGAGCTAATAAAAATTGAGTTGAAAAAACGCAAATAAGGATAAGCAGTATTTTTTTCATTTTTAATTTTGTTGTTATGCACAATTGGACTTCATTTTAGCTGATGCCGATTTTGTGATTTTTATTAATTTGTTTTTTAAGAAATTGATGTTTTGGCATTTCCCCTGTGCTAATATTGTTCTACCGTAGTGGGTAAAAAAATGCTGTTGACTTAAAAATTGAATATTAAGCCGAAGCCAACTTTCTTCACCATATTGCTGCCGAAGCTTTTCCTCCCACTCTTTTCTTAGTAATTGATTACGACCAATAAATTTTGAAGTTCCCAAATGAAAAATATCAGCATCACAAAGCACCTCGGCTTCCAAACAGCATGGTTCCTGTGGCATATGAGTAGACTGAATACAATTTGTTACTATTTTAATCTTTTCTATAGGCCAGTCTTTAGCAGACAGAAATTGGTAAGCGAATACCGCACTATATTTTTCATGCTCTTTATATGATTTTAAAAATCCTGTATCGTGAAACCATCCTGCAATGATTACTGGCTCCATAAACGATGCAGAAAGCCCCATTGATTTACCAATGGTTTTAATGTTGGCCACAACGTCTCGCGTATGTTCCAGATTATGAAAAGACATTTCTTTACAAGATTGTGAAGAAAGTAATTCTTCACAATATGATTTTACTTCATCAATCAACATATATCAAAAAAATTAGTTGAAGTAATTCTATATCATAATTCTTATTCTAATCCTTTATGGAGCGTTTCCGCCTAAGGTTTTTAATTAGTATAAAAGTAAATGGTATACCTAAAGATAAACTAAGTCTTTTCTTAAGATTCGCTTAAAAATAGATAGTGAAAGTAGTTCCTTTATATTTGATGCTATCTACCTCTATTCTAGCGCCAATAGCCTGCGCTGCTTTTTGTACAATAGAAAGTCCTAAACCGGTACCTTTTATATGTTTATGCTCTAAACCTTCAGATCTAAAAAATGGATTAAAAATCTTACTGATGTCATCTTCTTTAATTCCAATTCCTTCATCAATTATCTTTACAACCGGTCTGGAATTTTTCATCTTTAAATCGATGGTTATGGTAGAATCTGCATAGGCATACTTAATAGCGTTTTCTAAAACATTATTTAAGATAGCGTATCCATAATAGGCATGTATCTGGAAATTTTTAATTCCTTCAGCATTAAAAACAAGCTGAATATTCTTTCTCCTTAGTTTTACAGTATATTCATTAATCACCTCATCGATAAGAGATATGATTTCTGTTTGCCTGCTATTATCAAGAAGGCGATGGCCATCGTCATTTCTAGCTAAAAATAATAATTGCTCAATTATAACGCTCATCCTATCAATTTCACCAAGACTATAAGTAATCTTATCTTCATAGTCTTCACGAGTGCGCTCTTTTCTTATCAAAACTTCCAGAGTTCCCCTAATTGAAGAAATGGGCGTCCTTAATTCGTGAGAAGCATCACTGGTAAACTGGCGTTCTCTTTCGATAGCCTGCTCTACACGATCTAATAGGCTATTTATCGAAAGGGATAAATCGTAAAGTTCATCCTTATTATCGGGAAATTTCACACGCTCATTAAGGTGATCTCTACTTATACGATTGGTTGTTTGCGTAATTTCCTGAATAGGTTTAATACTTCGTCCTGCCAGGAACCTTGATATAAAAAATAGAACTATCAAAATAAGCGGGTAACATAAGATCAGTATCCAGGCCAGCCGCACAATTACATCTTGAGAAGCTTCAAAAGACATAGCTGTAATGATATATCCATAAACTTTACCATTCATCTTTACCGGCACCTGGATTTGACGAATAAGTTCGTTTTTTAAATAAGCATTAAAATGCTCATTATCTTCTTTATTTTGAAAAAATGATAATTGATCTTTTTTAAGATTTGGTGACTTATCGGTTACGACTGTGCCAGTGCTATCCATCACCTGAACAAAAACAGGATTTATTTGCACCTCCCTATGCTCTCGTTCTTCCCATTCTTCTTTATCCCAAAAAACAGGCCTTCCATTTTCTAAAGTGGTTTCCTGTAAGTGTATGGTCGCTTCGTAATGGAGATCACTATCTAATTGTTGGTAAACAGTTTGCTTTACCAGGATAAAAACCACTAAAAAAGCAAAAGCCACAATAAGCGCAGTAGCCAGCATATAATAAATAGCAATACGATCTTTAAAACTTAGCTTCATGATTCTTTAGCAATGTAGCCAACTCCCCTAACTGTTTGAATATAATTTTCATCTTGATCCAAATCTAGTTTACGACGTAATGCATTAATGTACACATCTATTACACCAGTGTTATAGCTAAAATTGATATCCCAAACTTTTTCTATAATCTTGGTACGTGTACATACCCTTTCTTTATTACGAATTAAGTATTCCAGCAATGCAAATTCCTTAAGGGTAAGATTAACTTCTTTTCCGTTTTTAAATGCCTGATGAGTACCTGTATTCAATTCTATCGGTCCTAAAGAAAAGATAGCGTGCTCTCCTGATTTAGGGCGCAGTTGCACCTTAATTCTTTCTAGTAATTCTTCAAAATGGAAAGGTTTTTTTATATAATCGTTCGCTCCACTTTGTAAACCAAATATGGTTTCGTCTACGGTGTCCTTAGCCGTCAAAAAAAGTACAGGGGTTTCTTTATCTTCTTTTCTAAATTGCCGGCATATTTCTATACCGCTTAAGCCAGGAAGCATCCAATCTAACAGCAAGAGATCGTACTTTCCGGTAAGCGCCAATTCTAGCCCTTTTTTGCCATTATCAGCAATATCTACGGCAAAAGATTCTTCTTCTAAGCCCTGCTTTAGAAATCCAGAAATACCTGTTTCGTCCTCTACTATTAGAATTCTCATAGTACAAATTTGCTATTAATCCTTTAAAATGACTTTAGTCTTACCTTAAGATTAGCTTAAAATTTAGGTTTTTTAAATTTCAATACTCACCTGTTACAAGGTAATCAATATTCAAGATTTAGTCATTTTATATTGTGAGGTGGCTTAAAGCTAAAGCCTAATGCTTTTTACCAGCAGATAAGAGGACTTAGAATTTCAAAGAGAGCTTCAGTAATAAAAGACTTTTAAAAAATTTTAGAAAAAAAATCGAAACTGACAATTATCATATTTTACGACGAGCTTCTAGGATAATTTTGTTGTATAATTAAAAATCCTCGAATTATGACACTTTATGCAAAATTAAACGAAGAATTTAGTCACAATTTCTTAGGCTATTCAGCTTTAGCCATGATCGTTTCTACAAGTTTAGGAGGGATCGCAATAATGACCACTTTAATGCATGGCCATGCAGCATTACAAATGTTTATGGTTTTTATTAGTGTTGCTATTTGTAGCGCTCATAATGCATCGATTTTAACTGTACAAAAACCAAGTGTGGTTTTTCACTTATTTACCGCAAGTGTTTTAATTAACACCTTACTAATTATAGGAAACAGCATATAAATCATGCAAATACTGGTAAATAAATATAATGTAGCCGGTCCAAGGTACACAAGCTATCCAACCGTACCATATTGGGATGATGCTTCTTTTTCATTAAAAGAGTGGAAAGAATGTTTAAAAAGAAGTTATGTAGAAAGTAAGCACAACGGTATAAGCCTCTACATTCATCTCCCATATTGCGAAAGTATGTGTACCTTTTGCGGCTGCAATAAAAGGATTACCAAAAATCACCTTGTTGAAATTCCTTATATCAAATCA
Source organism: Zunongwangia profunda SM-A87 (assembly GCF_000023465.1). Taxonomy (NCBI): domain Bacteria; kingdom Pseudomonadati; phylum Bacteroidota; class Flavobacteriia; order Flavobacteriales; family Flavobacteriaceae; genus Zunongwangia; species Zunongwangia profunda. The sequence goes on along the minus strand of NC_014041.1, from coordinate 2,056,141 downwards.
CTTTTAATAGAATGGGATTTGTATGTTTCCTTATTTGAAGAAACACCAAAGATTTCAGAATTGCATATAGGTGGCGGTACTCCTACGTTCTTTTCTTCGGAAAATTTACAACTGCTCATTGCAGGATTATTTAAAGATCCTAAGGATCGCGCTAATGCCAAGCTAAGTTTTGAAGGCCATCCTAACAATACCAGTCATAAACACCTTGATGTATTAGCCAATCTTGGCTTTACAAGGGTTAGTTATGGGGTGCAGGATTATAATCTCAAAGTTCAGAAAGCGATAAATCGCGTACAACCTTTTGAAAACGTCCAAAAAGTAACCACTCTTGCCAGACAAGCGGGTTATACTTCTATAGGCCACGATATCATTTTCGGATTACCTTTTCAAACTACAGCTGATATAGAAAATACTATAAACCTTACTAAAAAATTAAGGCCAGAGCGTATTGCTTTTTATAGTTATGCTCACGTGCCATGGATAAAAGGTAACGGTCAACGTGGTTTTAAGGATGAAGATCTCCCTACTGCTGAAGAAAAAAGAGCCCAGTTTGAACTTGGTAAAAAGCGCTTATTAGAATCGGGGTATATAGAGATTGGTATGGATCATTTTGCCCTTCCCCAAGACGAATTAGCACAAAGTCTTAAGCAAAAAACAATTCATCGTAATTTTATGGGATATACTACAACGACTACACAGTTGATGGTTGGCTTGGGCGTTTCAGCAATTGGTGATTCCTGGTATGCTTTTGGACAAAATGTTAAAAACATAGAAGAATACAATAATTTAATTGAGGGTGGAATATTTCCTATTTATCGCGGACATATTCTTAGTCCGGAAGATTTAATTATCAGAAAGCATATTCTAAACCTAATGTGCAAACTGGAGACAAGTTGGGAAGACAACAACATGCAATTTCCAGAATTACCGGATATAATTATAAAGTTATCTGAGATGCAAGATGACGGATTATTAAAAATCCTCCATAATAAAATTGAAATTACAGAAAAAGGAAGAGCTTTTGTTCGCAATGTTTGTATGGCATTCGATCTTAGGCTTCAACGAAAAAAACCAGATACTAAACTATTTTCCATGACTATTTAAAATTCTGTCTTCTTTAAACCAGAGGCTTTCTTTTAACGCTCCTAACCTAACCATAAGATTTCGGGGATTTTCTGATTGGAAGGTGGGATATCGTTTTGGGAAGCCTCTTTTTTTATGTTGTGGATTCAGAGCTGAAAGTTGTAAATTATAGGTTGGAAAGTTTGAAAGCCAAATGTTTAAAGTCTGTTTATTGATTATTCATTTTCAAGAAAACCCTTTGCATTCCACATAAGCTTCATTCCCATATTTCTATAGTCTATCTTCTTATTTCTAAATTTTGTTTCATAAAGCCGTTCATAAAGTTCACTATTTGTTTATAAATACTCGTCAACATCTTCGTGGTTAAGCAGGCTATTTTTATATTTGTCGTTCAAACTTGTTAGATGGAGCATTTTGTAGTTTCGGCGCGTAAATACAGGCCACAAACCTTTAAAGATGTAGTTGGGCAGCAGGCAATTACCAATACTTTGGCTAATGCTATTGCTCACAATCATCTTGCGCAGGCACTTTTATTTACCGGTCCACGTGGAGTGGGAAAAACAACTTGTGCCCGTATTTTAGCCAAAATGATTAATCAGGACGGTACTCAAAGTCCAGATGAAGATTTTGCTTTTAATATTTTTGAACTCGATGCCGCCTCTAACAACTCGGTTGATGATATTCGTAATCTTATCGATCAGGTAAGAATACCACCACAGGTAGGCACTTATAAAGTATATATTATAGATGAGGTTCATATGTTATCTACCTCGGCATTTAATGCTTTTCTTAAGACCTTAGAAGAGCCGCCAAAACATGCTATTTTTATCCTTGCTACGACCGAGAAGCATAAGATTATCCCCACTATTCTATCGCGTTGCCAAATTTTTGATTTCAAAAGAATTACGGTTACCGATGCCAAAGATTATTTAAAATATATTGCCGAACAGGAAGGTGTTAATGCCGAAGAAGATGCTTTGCAAATCATCGCTCAAAAAGCAGATGGTGCAATGCGTGATGCACTTTCTATTTATGATCGGGTAGTAAGTTTTAGCGGAAATAACCTTACCCGACAAGCTGTTACTGAAAACCTGAATGTACTGGACTATGATACTTACATGCAGGTAACCGATTTGTTACTGGATAATAATATCCCGCAATTACTGATTTTATTTAATGACATTTTATCTAATGGCTTTGATGGACATCACTTTATTGCAGGTTTAGCGTCGCATTTTAGGGATTTATTGGTGTGTAAAGATCAGCGTACCATCCAGCTTTTGGAAGTAGGTGAACAAACAAAAGCAAAATATTTTGAGCAGTCCCAAAAAACGTCTCAGCAATTTTTGCTTCAGGCTATTGATCTGGCGAATGAATGTGATTTAAAATATAAAAGCAGTCGAAATCAACGACTCTTAGTAGAACTCTGCTTAATGCAAATAGCCTCTGTCACTTTCGACGGAGAAAAAAAAAACAGCAGTCCTAAAATAGTTCCCCCTTCTCATTTCGAACAACCTGCAAAATCGATCTCCAAAGAGGAAAAATCGATTATCAGAAATAATGAATACGGGCAAAGTGGAACACCCCCTAAAGAAGCGCAACAACCTTCTGTCGAAAATCGTACAGAAAACGATACTTGTGCTCCAGAAGCTACACCCGCCAATCAGCAATATTTTAGTAATGAAGTTCCCAACACTTCTGATCCAAAAATTGAAGAAGCAGAAAAAGAAATACCGGAACAAAATAAATCTGAATTATCGAGCGACGAAACACCAAAATCAGTAAATCCTGCTACTAATACAACAGAAAAAAGAGAACGGGTATCCGGACTGTCTTTGGCTAGTATTCGAAAGAAAAAAGAACTCGAAGCTCAGGTAAAGGATAAGGCCCCGGAGCGTGAGACGGTAATGACCGGAAAATTTACTGAAACACAGTTACAGGCCGCCTGGGACGATTATGTTCATAGATTGAAGAAGCGTGGAGAGAAAATCCTGGCTTCAATTTTAGAAACCGACCTTCCTACTTTAAAAAATGACAATGAAATTCATTTAGAATTACCAGCAGAATCTATGAAAATCGACCTGGAAAAAGGTCAGCATAAATTAATGGGATTTCTAAAAACCCGATTAAAAAATACGACCATCTCGCTGGTTATTGATGTTAACGAAACTACGGCGAAAAAATTTGTATTTACACCAATAGAAAAATACAATAAGCTAAAAGAGAAAAATCCGCTTTTGGATAAATTACGAACAACTTTTGATTTAGACGTATAATTATGCTTGGTTTAAAACTTCCTACCGATCCCAGATGGGCAGATATTGCCAATAAAAATATTGAAGAAATTTTAATTGATCATGCCTGGTGTGAGCAAAAAGCAGCATCTACCGCGATCTCTTTAATTGTTAATTACCCTGAATACCCCGAACTTGTTACCGCCATGATTGCCTTATCCCGTGAAGAAATGGGACATTTTAAAATGGTTCATGATAAAATTTTAGCGCGTAATATCGAGATGGGATGGGACCGTAAGGACGAATACGTAGTTCAGCTTTTAAAGTTTTTCCCAAAAGGAGGTAGCCGAAAGACACAGCTTATCCACCGATTATTGATTGCCGGACTAATCGAAGCAAGAAGCTGCGAACGTTTTAGATTATTAAGCGAAAAACTAGAAGATAAAGAACTGGCCGAATTTTATAAAAACTTGATGATTAGCGAAGCAAATCATTATACAATGTTTTTAAAATTTGCCAGAAAATATGGAGACCGTGAAGTAGTTGACAAAAAGTGGAACGATCTTTTAGAATTTGAAGGTAAAATGATCCAGGGATTAGGAAATAAAGAAACCATCCACGGTTAAAAAATTATCAAAAAAAGCTGGTAAATTCACCAGCTTTTTCTTTTTATAGCATTGATTTCATATTAGTTAGACTGGTACATGGACTTAATTATTCCATCTGCCAAACCAATTTTAGGCACATATATTTGATTTGCCCTGGCCCATTTCATAGAATTCAGATAAATTCTTGAGGCAGGTATAATTACATCTGCACGATCGTTCTTTAAATCTAACTCGATAATCCTTTCCTCATAAGTATAACTATTAAGCAATTCGTCATACTTCTTAAGATAAGCAAGACTTAATGGCTTTCCTTCTTTTTTACCGCTGGTCTTAAAAATATTATTAATATTCCCTCCAGATCCTATAAGACTAATATCTGGATAACCTTTTGTAGTTTCACGAACCCAGGCCTCCATTTCGCGCCAGGTTTTGTTCTCTACCAGATCGTTTAATAATCGCACAGTACCTACTTTAAAAGATCTTGAAGCTATAGATTTTCCATTGCTATAAAGTGTATACTCTGTACTTCCCCCACCAACATCTACATATAGATAATTATGATCATCCTGAATTAATGCATGTAAATCTGTAGCGGCAATAATGGCAGCTTCATGTGAGCCATCGATAATTTCAATTTCTATTCCCGTTCTCTTTTTTATAACTTCAGTAACCTCATCAGCATTTTTTGCCTCTCGCATTGCAGAAGTAGCACAAGCTTTATATTTTTCAACACCATGAGCTTTCATTAACAGGCTAAAAGCATGCATGGCATCTACCATACGATCACGGTTATTTTCAGAAATACTTTGTTTTAAAAAAACGTCTGCTCCCAATCTTATGGGCACGCGTACTAAAGAGGTCTTCCTAAAACTGGTTTCCATGCCCTCCTTTTCGGTAATGGTAGAAACCAATAATCTAATGGCATTAGATCCTATATCTATCGCTGCAAAATTCTTTTGTACTATCACTTCCTGTAATTTTCGTTTTTATTTAAGTAATAATCGTAAAGCGCTTCCTGAGATCGCACTCTTGGCTTTGTTTTTTTGCGATAAGCATTATTTTGTTTTTCTGAAAAAACGCGCGCTTTTACATTATCACTCCAACTAATTTCAAAGCCATCGATTACTTCCTGTTTTATATCTTTATCGTATATAGGACAAGCAATTTCTACTCGGTTATCCAGGTTTCTGGACATTAAATCGGCCGAAGAAATATAAACCCTTGGATTCGTTGCATTCTCAAAAATATACACTCTTGGATGTTCCAAAAATTTATCTACAACGCTAATCGCTTCTATATTCTCGCTCATTCCTGGTACACCGGGAATTAAACAATTAATTCCTCTAACAATCAATTTAATTTTTACTCCTGCCCTACTGGCCTGGTATAATTTATCGATCATGGGATAATCTGAAAGACTGTTTAACTTCAGTTTAATCCCTGAAGGTTTACCTTCAAGCTGATTATCGATTTCATTTTGAATGAGTTTTGTTAAAACTGCACGAGTATAATGTGGTGAAACGATTAGATGCCTGTATTTACTCACTTTATAATTGGTTTCAAAAAAGTCGAAAACCTTATTTACTTCTTTTAAAATCTCCTGATTTGCTGTAAAAAGTGTATAATCGGTATAAATTTTTGAGGTGGACTCATTGAAATTACCGGTACTTATAAACCCATATTTTTTTAATTTCCCGTTGTTTTCTTCACGTTCAATCACACAGGTCTTACAGTGAACTTTTAATCCAGGTACCCCAAAAATAAGCTTCACCCCTTCCCGTTGCATTTGTTCAGCATACTTAATGTTTGCGGCTTCATCAAAACGTGCTCTAAGCTCTATTTGAACCAAAACCTTTTTACCGTTTTTTACGGCATTAATCAATGAACTTGCGATGTGAGAAATTTTTGCTAAACGATATATGGTAATTTTTATGGTTTTTACTTTTGGATCTAGCGCAGCCTCACGTAAAAATTTAACCACATAAGAGAAACTTTGGTAAGGTGCATAAAGCATATGATCTTTTTTACCGGTACCCTGTATCAAACTTGTTTGCAATGCCAGACCGGGAATAGGTAGTGCTTCTTTAGTATCATAAAGTAATTCTTTGCTCCCCAATCTTGGAAACCCCATATAATCACGGCGATTATGGTAACGCCCGCCGGGAATAATACTATCTGCATGATCTATGCCCATTTTATTCATAAGATAATTAAGCGTTGCCTTATCGATATTTTTATCGTAAACAAAACGAACAGGATCCCCCTTAATTCGATCTTTTACACTTTCAGAAATCTTTTCGATAAAACTTTTACTAAGGTCGCTATCAATATCTAATTCGGCATCTCTTGTTATTTTAATCATATGGGCAGAAATAGTCTCGTATTCAAAAATATTGAAGATACTATTTAAGTTATACCGAATTAAATCGTCTAGAATGATAATATATTTTTTTTCATCTTCTGATGGTAAAACCACAAATCGCTCTATACTTCGTGGAATTTCAATAAGCACATATTTACGCTCATTTGTAGTACTTTTTACCAGTTTGGAAATTTTACCTGCCGGTTTAGAAGCTTTCATTTCCATCGTTACAGCCAGATAAGCAGCACTATCTTTTAAACTAGGTAGTTCTTCTAAATCGTTAAGTACGATGGTTACCAATGCCGGACTTACCTGAGAAAGAAAATAATCTTTAACAAATTTCTGCTGGGATTCAGACACTTCTTTTTCATTGATCACACAAATGCCATGTTCCTCACGTAGTCGTTGTTGTATCTTATCTAAAATCTTTAAACTTTCAGACTGCTGTTTAATAACAACCTTAGTGATATCTTCCAAAAGTTTGCTGGCCTTCATACCACCTAGCGCGCTTTTCCCTGCTTTCCCGGCAAGATCGATACGCTTTACCGTAGCATAACGAACTTTAAAAAACTCATCTAAATTATTACTAAAAATCCCTAAAAATCGCAGTCTTTCTATTAAGGGTACGGTTTCATCTTCAGCCTCTTGTAAAACTCGGGTGTTAAACTGAAGCCAGCTTAATTCTCGATTGATGTATTTATTTTCCTGCATGCTTTAGCGTAAATTCTTTGGAAAAAGGGTTAGTAAGGTCTTGCCTGAAGTTATAGTATCCCAATTAGAATCTTCAAAATCTATAACACACAAGCCGGTCGTTGGAATATTATCAAATTTGCGATCTCCCATAGCATTTACCAAATTGGTTATCCCGGGATTATGCGAAAAAACGACAAGCGTTTCTATTGAATTTGGAGCTGAACAAATAATGTTTTTCAGTTCCCTGCTATTAAAAGTATATAATGCTTTTTTTACCTGAAAATTTTCATCTTTAATTCCTAATTTTTTTTTGAAGATCTTCGCAGTCTCGTGGGCTCTTGTAGCAGGACTACTCCAAAACATAGCAGAATCGGAATCTATATTCTGTTTAAAGAAAGTATCAAAAATTCCTAAAACTGCCTTGGCATCTTTTAGTGCTCTCTTTTTCAAAGGTCTTTCATCATCCGGTACTTGATGCTTCCAGGAAGATTTACCATGTCTTACTACAATTAATCGTTTCATAATTAAGGAGCTAAACGTTTAGAGTTCCATTGAGCTTCTTCTTTATTAAAAATAATACGATCGTGTAATCTATTTTGGCGCCCCTGCCAAAACTCTATATTTACAGGTTTTACAATATATCCACCCCAGTTCTCTGGTTTAGGTACTTCATGATCTTTATACTTAAGTTCAACTTGCGCCAAGTTATTTTCTAACACTTCTCGCGAAGCAATTTCAGAGCTTTGCGGAGATGCCCATGCGCCTAGCTGACTCCCCCTTGGGCGGGAATGATAATATTCGGTCGCCGTTTCATCATCAACCTTTTCCACTACTCCCTGTATAATTACCTGTCGCTCTGTAGAAGGCCAGAAAAATGATAAACAAACATTTGGATTAATAGCTATGGCTTTTCCTTTTTCTGAATTAAAATTAGTGTAGAAAATAAAGCCTTCAGAATCATACGATTTTAAAAGAACAACCCTCGATTTCGGAAAACCGTTTAAGCCTATCGTAGCAATCGTCATTGCATTTACTTCTCCTGCACCGCCTTCCACTTCGGTCTCATTAAACCATCGTTCAAATAATTCGAATGGATTATCAGAAATATTGTTTTCTAACAATTCACTTTTTTCATAAGATTGTCTATAATCCTGCAGATTCCTACTCATGGTTATATATTTTTAACTCTTCTAAAAAAGTTTTTTTAAACTTTAATCGAAATTTCGTTCAGAGCGCTTTTACGTAATATTCTATAGAATTTACAAGCTTTTCTTGTCTACTGCAATTTACAAGTTTTAAAAATAAAGCCGAAAAAAATTGACCATGTTTATATCAATTTTTAAGGAAGATTGGAACAAACTATTAATTACCTATAAGCAGATAGAAATTCAGTAAATCACTTATAATTTTAAATAAAATTGAATTCTCTGAATTACGTATTAAAATTCCAGCGTCTTACCATCTTCAGCCAGTAAAACATTAGGAAAGACCTGCTCGGCTTCAATTTTAAATAGTTTAATATCAGGATATCGAGTAGAGTAATGTCCTAAAATAAGTTGTTTTACATTAGCTTGTTTAGCTATCGTCGCAGCCTGCATTGCAGTGCTATGTTTAGTAGGATCTGTTAATTTAAGCTGCTCCTGTAAAAAAGTAGATTCGTGGTACAGCACATCAATATTGGATAATTGCGGAATGATTTCTTCAGAAAAAACTGTATCACTACAAAAAGCATAACTTTTAGGGGCATCTCCGCTTTCTGTTACAAGCTCGTTTTTTATAAGTTTACCTTCTTCAGAAATTACATCTTTACCCTTTTTAAGACTTTTAAAAAGCGCTACGTCTATTTTATATTTTCGAGCTTCTTCCACTAATAATTTACGGTCGCCTTGTTTTTCCTTAAATAAAAATCCATTGGTATACACCCTGTGCTTAAGTGGGATCGTTTCAACGGAAAGCTTTTCGTTTTCGTAAATTTTTTCTGGTTGAGTTGAAGTTAATTCGTGAAAATAAAGGGGATATGGTGTCCAGGCCTTTGATAATTTAAGTTGAAGTAAAATCACTTCTTTTATTCCTTTTGGACCGTAAACATGAAGCTCCTTTTCCCTATTAAGCAACATAAAAGTAGAGATAAGCCCTATTAGCCCATAAAAATGATCGCCATGCAGATGCGAAATGAATATGTGTTCGATTTTACCGAATTTGATCTTATTTTTACGAAGTTGAACCTGGGTACCTTCCCCGCAATCGATCAAAAACATTTGATTTTGCATCGTTAAAACCTGCGAGGTGGGATTGGTCAAAGAACGTGGAGTAGCTGCATAACAGCCTAAAATATCAAGCTTCATTAAAATCGGATTTTAAAGAAAAACGGCAATGTTTTAGAAAGACAGATTTAAAAGCCAAGCTCTCGCTCCAGCTCTTCCATCTGGATCACATCTTCGGCTTCTCTTAAGGTAGGCACTACAAATAATTCTTCTGGGATTTTATCTATGTTAATAGCGTCATTAACGATTACAAAAGATTTTTTGTTAGCACGATGTATGGTAGAAAGTTCTAAAAATCCTAATAACTCTACTAACTCCATTTCACCATATTCAAGAATATCGATTACAAGGTTTTCATTTTCAAACTCATGATGATTCGTTGTTAATCGTGAAGTAAAATCGGTTATAGAATCCTTATCATCGGTAATTAAAAGATAACTTTCTTTCTTTTCAATTTTCATTAGCCTCTTTTTGTCATATAAAATACTAATTTAAAAAATAAAATCTATTGCTTGATTTTAGAAGCCAATAAATATATAACCGCCATCCTTACCGCAACACCATTCTGTACCTGATCCAAAATAATTGCCTGATCACTGTCTGCAACATCACTGGTAATTTCTACGCCGCGATTAATCGGTCCCGGGTGCATTACAATGATTTCTTTGTTTAGACTATTCAGTATTTTCTTATTTAAACCAAATTGTTGCGTGTATTCTCTGGTAGAAGGGAAATAACTAATATCCATCCTTTCATTTTGAACCCTCAGCATGTTGGCAACATCGCACCATTCTAATGCTTTTATAAGATTGGTTTCCACCTCTACTCCCAAAGAATCAATATATTTTGGAATTAGCGTTTTAGGTCCGCAAACTTTTACGTTTGCTCCCAGTAATTTTAAGGCAAAAATATTAGAAAGGGCTACTCGACTATGCAAAATATCTCCTACAATCACCACATTCTTTCCGGCAACCTCTCCTAAACGTTCACGTATAGAATACGAATCCAGCAAGGCTTGTGTGGGGTGCTCATGTGCTCCATCCCCTGCGTTTACAATGCTAGCTTTTACGTGTTTAGAAAGAAAAATTCCTGCTCCAGGATTAGGATGTCTCATAACCACCATATCGACTTTCATCGATAAGATATTATTTACGGTATCAATAAGCGTTTCTCCTTTTTTAACCGAGGAAGAAGCAGCTGAAAAATTAATCGTATCAGCACTTAAACGTTTTTCGGCAAGCTCAAAAGAAAGGCGGGTTCTGGTACTATTTTCAAAAAATAAGTTGGCTATGGTTATATCTCGTAACGATGGGACTTTTTTAATAGGCCGGTTAATAACTTCTTTAAAATGATCGGCAGTATTAAAAATTAAGTCAATATCCGATTTTTGCAGGTACTTAATCCCAAGTAAGTGGTTAACACTTAATTCGTTCATTACGCTAGTTATTTTGAAATAAGGTAAACAATATCTTCGCCTTCATTTTCCTTCCAGTTTACTTTTACTTTTTCCTCGTTTATAGCATCTACCTGTCTACCATTATAATCTGGCTGAATAGGTAAATGTCTACTAAAACGACGATCAATAAAACTTAACAATTCAATTTCTTTGGGCCTTCCAAAAGATTGAATCGCAGTAAGGGCTGCCCTTATGCTTCTACCGGTATATAAAACATCATCGATAAAAACCACACGCTTATCTTCTACTACAAAATCGATTTTTGTTTTATTGGCTTCTAACGGCTTATCGCTTCTGCGGAAATCATCCCTGTAGAATGTAATATCCAATTGGCCCGTTTTAAGATCCTTAAGCTGATATTCCTGTTCCAAAATTTCCTGAAGTCTATTTAGTAAAAATATACCCCTGGGTTGTATCCCGATAAGAACAGTATTAGAAAAGTCAGAATGATTTTCTACAAGCTGGCAAGCCAGTCGTTGCAAAATAATTTGTACTTCTTTAGCGGTAAGTAGCACTTTTTGACTCATATACTGGGTTGAAATGAAGGTTCGGAGAGCAAAAATAAGGTATTTTTTGATTCTTCGAATCAAATAAGAACATAGTTTTTATCAAAAAAATAAATTATTACAAGGCTTTTAATTTTTAAACTAAAAATTTGAAGGGTAAAAATTCAATAAATCACAATAATAATTTACAAATGAATATTTAATTGAATTACAGACAAATATAACCTAACTTTAGCCCTAATTTAGAGCCCTAAGATTACTTAACATACTATATATTTTATTTCATTTTTTAAATAATTATTAGACCTAAACCAAACATAAATTCTAAAAAATCAAAAATGAAATTAATTTACAATGGTGGAAACCGAAAACTTTCCCGAGTTGTTAAACGTGCCAATGAAATATTATTAAGTAGTTTTTATTACATCGAAATAGAAAAATATCTTCAACTCAAGTATGATGAAGAAACAGCTTCTAATTTCTTAAAAGAACTTCGATCCATAAATAAAAAAGTCACTATAAAAGGACTTTGGAATCCTATTGGTAGTAAAGCTTTAAAGGTAAAAAACGATTATATTTTAATTAATACGGCACATCTTAGCAAATCGCACCGAATACTTTTAGCACAGTTGATCACTGAATATTTTTTGGTCCTCGATCAAAAAGAGCAGTTATCACAGATAATTCCTTTTAATAAAGCAATCGATTTACCAGACGGCTTTGGGGCTATTGCCAGGAATTTCATGTAATAGAAACTTTAATTATTGCGTCAAGAATCCATCTGTAAAAACACTTTGCAATACAATAACTAAAAACCAAGACTTATTAAGATCCTATTAATTTGAGGTATGAACTAGAAAACATATTTATAATTTTTGAGGAATACCAATAAGCAGCGAAATCTAGAAATTATATTCTTTTTTTACGGTGTAAAACATTTCTAATAAAAAAAGATGCCTTTAAGTTATAAAAATCATAAGATCTAATATTAGAAAGCTTTTACTCTCCTTTTTTATTTAGATTTGATTTTGAGGAAAAATTGCTAAGTATGACAGAGGACGATAAAAAATTTATGCGTAGGGCTATAGCCCTGGCAGAAGAAGGAATGAATACAGGAGCTGGTGGACCTTTTGGTGCAGTTGTGGTTAAAGATGGTGAAATTATCGCTGAAGGATGGAATATCGTAACATCCAGTAATGATCCTACCGCCCATGCTGAAATAACTGCGATAAGGAGAGCATGTGAAAATTTAAATACATTTCAATTAGAAAATTGCGTGCTTTATACTAGTTGTGAACCTTGCCCCATGTGTTTAGGCGCGATCTATTGGGCGAGGCCTAAAAAAGTATTTTATGCCTTAAACCATAGTGATGCCGCTAAAATTGGTTTTGATGATCAGTTTATCTATGAAGAACTGGATAAGGACATCGAAAATAGAAAAGTACCTTTTGTAAATATTCTGCGGGAGGAAGGATTACCTGTTTTTGAGAAATGGGATAGAAAAGAAAACCGAATCGATTATTAAGATTCGGTTTTTTTATTTCAAAATTTAAATTTTTAAATATGGGGCTTTTCTTTTAAATTTTCCCATACTCTTATACTTCGCCTAATTTCTTCATCTAAGCGTTCTCTTTCCAATGCTGTTTTTGGCGTATTGCCAGGCACTAATTCGGGTAAAACCACTTCAATAATTATGGGACCGTCAAAACCTATTTCTTCTAATACGCCATGATGTTTAACAAAATCTACCTGTCCTCTTCCGATTCCCGATCTATTGGAATCAGAAATTTGATAGCTAAATAATAGCTTCTCAGATTTTCTTAACGCTTCTAAAGGATCTGGTTCTTCAATATGCATATGAAAACTATTCAAGATTAACCCAAAATTGCGATGCCCCACCGCTTTTATTAATTCCATAGCCTTTTGTGCTGTATGGATCATTGGCGATTCGTATCGGTTAACACATTCGTAAGCTATTTTTACTTTTTTTAGTTGTGCATAGGCATCCAGAGTTTTACAACAATGCACCAGCATTTCCCAAGACTCCTTAGGATCTTTACAGTTAACAGTCCACTTAGCTAGGCCCTGAAGGTTTACCCAGGAAGCTTTCACCTGCACTGCAAAATCAATAATGTTTTTGTAAAAAGCTATAGCAGTTTCAGCATTCGCCTGTCCTTGGGCTGGAGGGACCGAGTCAAAAGGATCTATAGCAAAAATCTCCAGATCAAAAAGATCTGCGGCTTCAATTACTTCCTTCGCATTATAGTCACTCCAGTCACCATTAAGCTGTACCCCATCCAGTCCCAGCATTTTGACTTTTTCCATCAACGCATTGATATCTGATATTCCTAATATCCAGGAACAAACCCCCAACTTGCTCATTCTATTCTTTTTTACTGAATAAAGGTAAGCTCTATTGTTAAAAAATGCTGTTAGATTCTAGTTAATTCTAGTAATCATGATTAACATATTTAAAGTCCAGACTTTTTTTCAACTACTAAAACTATGAACATAGAGGCTCAAAAAAAGGCATCACTGAAATGAGTAAAACCGATAAAAAAGAATAGGTTTTCTGCAGAAGAACACGTTCGGTAAAAGTATACTGAAACTATTTTTTGTTCATTTTATCAATCATTTTGTATAATATTCGATACAATTCTTTGGCTTCTTCTGCTGCCAATGGAAGTTGCTCAGACAATAGCTTTGGCACATTACAGGCCTGGTCTTTTAGCTTTTTCCCTTGATCAGTTAGCGTAATTACGATATTTCTTTCATCAGATTCAGAGCGTTTACGGTCTAAAAATCCACGTTGCTGAAGTCGTTTTAAAAGTGGCGTTAAGGTATTGGATTGTAACTGAAGTTTTTCTGCTATCACACTTAAATTCACCTCATCTTTTTCCCAAAGTACCATTAATACCAGATATTGCGGATAGGTAAGGTCTAAATCCTTCAACATTGGTTGATACCTCTGAATGACCAATCTTGAAGCTGTATACAATGGAAAACAAAGTTGGTTATCAAGTTTTAAATTTTCATATTTCTCATTCATCCTTCCGCAATTTTTAAATGTTCACAGCCTTTTACATTATTGAAAGTAATAAAAATTCCCTTTTTGCAATAAGCAAAAAGAGAATTCAGTAATTTTTAACATCGAAATCAACTGTCCCAGGCTGTAACCAGGCAATTATTCCGCTATGTGGAATTAAATAACTTCTAATTCAACTTCTATATTTCCGCGGGTAGCGTTAGAATAAGGACAAACCTGGTGTGCCTTTTCTACCAATTCTTGTGCTTTCTCCTTCTCTACTCCAGGAATTTCTATGCTAAGTTTTACCGCTAATTGAAAGCCACCTTCATTATTTGGGCCAATCCCTACTATTGCAGTTACAGTAGTTTCTTTTTCTGGCTTCACCTTAGCTTTACCGATAACCATATTTAAAGCGCTATCGAAACAAGCTGCATAACCTGCTGCAAATAATTGTTCTGGATTTGTAGTTCCGCCTTTTCCCCCTAATTCTTTGGGCATTAAAATGTCAAAATCTATAAGTCCATCTTCGCTTTTCACATGTCCGTTTCTTCCTCCTGTGGCTGAAACTGTTGTTTGATATTGTGTTTTCATAATTAAAATATTTTATCTTTTACGATTAAATCGTTTACGATACAAATATATTCAAATAAAGATTATTCGAAATAAAAAATTACTTAAAATCTATTTAATTTGAAACCAACTGAGAAGTGGAATCGGGTGTTTTAAAAGGAATAAGTGTTTTATAATGCTCATACCGAAGGAAAATTTCCTTTACATATAAATAAGGTTCCCTACCTCTTACAAATCCATATTTTACTTCAGGCCGGCTAAAAAATTCTCTGGAACTCAATTTCAGTAAATAATCTTCTACGTTATCGTCCCATACGTACGGATCCTCGCCAGAAGCCTTGGTTAAGCGTTGCGCGTCGCGAACATGTCCCAAACCACAATTATATGCAGCTAAAGTGAATTTTATCTTCTGAATGCTATCTTCGACTTTGGTAAAATTTTGAATTAATTTCTTTAAATATTGTGTACCACCACGAATATTTTCTGAAGGATTGGTAATATTTTTCACCCCTAATTCTTCTGCCGTTGCCGGCATTAATTGCATTAAACCACCAGCGCCAGCCCAGGAATTTTCATTTGGCTGAAAGCGTGATTCCTGGAAGATTTGTGAACTCAGTAGTCGCCAATCCCATCCTAAACGCTCGACATTATTTTTTACAATAGCATCATACTGACTGATTTTTCCCTGATTTTTACTATAAAATTCACTTTTTATACGTCGACGGTACGATTTTTTGTTCTTAAAATACTTGTTGTACACGACGTAATAAAAATCTTTCTTTTTAATATTTCTTAGCCAGGAATTAATCTCAGCCAACAATTCAGGTGAGTTTTTACGAACCGACCAAGCGATACGTTGCGAGAAGCTAATCTCTGTATCGATATCTAAAATTGGATTGTAAGTTTGATTAATGGCGGCAATATTATAATCTGAAACGGTATAATCTATTTCACCATCCACAACCATTTTTATAATATCCTCGGTGGTTTTATTTCCCGAAACCAGTTGAATATCAATTTGCCCACCAATCTCATTTTCCAGGTTCTCTAAGCGTTCGTAATAGGAAGAATTTTTACGTACGTGCACCGTTTTCCCGATCATTTCAATAGGATCGTTAATTGTATGCTTTTTGATCTTGTACATGGGTAATCTACGCCAATTTTCAGGCCGGCGTTGCACCAATACCTGATGTGTTAAATAGTGATATTCGGTAAAATTGACTATCTTTTTACGGTCTTCGGTAACAGAGAGTCCAAAGGCTATTAAATCGCCCACACCCGCATTTAACATATCGAACAAATGATCCATATCTTTAGCAACTTTGATATCTAATTCAAGTTCTAAATGATCAGCGAGTTTTTTTACCAATTCGTATTCAAAGCCCATAGGTTTCCCTCGATATAAAAAATAACTGGTAGAATTATAAATGGTAATGACCGTTAGCTTACCATCTTCTTTAATAGCTGAAAGATCTTTAGAGTACAGTTTTGGAGTAATTTCAGCTCCATCGTTCAGATTCTTTTTTTCAGAACAGCTTACAAAACAACTAAAAAGAAAAAGTAGTACGAAAAACTTTTTAAAAATAAAATATAAAGAAAATTTATGTAAAAGTTGAATCATTAAACAATTGATTTCCTGTAATATAACCAATTAAATTAACTTTAAAAAATAAGAAACCGGATAAGAAACGTGAACAGCAAAAAATAGGACTTAAGATTTATAATTTGACAATAAGATCCCCACTTAAATTCATAAATATCAAAATACTAGTTTTTTATATAAATTAATATTCGCTAAGCTAACTTCTATTCAGGTTTTTACTAAATTTCAGATAAACCTAAAAGCTTGTTCTTAGGGGTTTTGGAGAAAATGTTTGCCATTTTTTTGGGTCCCGATCCCATCCGGCTAATCATGGGGCTGTATGTGACATGAGAATTATGCTCTATTATCAAGTTAAATTTAGTTTATGGAATATAAGTTCAGTATCAATAACATCACTTACAATTTTAAAGATTTAAAAACTTTATTGGCCAAAGCCAGTCCTGAACGATCTGGTGATGTCCTGGCCGGGATTGCTGCAAAGGACAATAAAGAACGGGTTGCCGCGCAATATGTTTTAAGTGATCTACCGCTAAAGGTATTTCTGGAAAATCCTATTATTCCTTATGCTGAAGATGAAGTTACCCGCTTAATTATGAACGATCATAACGCTGAAGCTTTCTATCCCATTTCTGCATTTAGTGTTGGAGAGTTTAGGGATTGGTTGCTAAGTTATGAGGCCACTCCTACAATTTTAAAAGATATTTCCCCTGGATTAGCCCCGGAAATGGTCGCAGCCGTTTCTAAATTAATGCGTAATCAGGACCTTATAAAAGTGGCCCAAAAATGTGAAGTGATAACAAAATTCAGGAATACACTCGGCTTAAAAGATCGGTTTTCGGTTCGATTGCAACCCAATAATCCTATTGATGATCCAAAGGCGATTGCTGCGAGTACGATTGACGGATTACTTTATGGCTGTGGTGATGCGGTAATTGGCATCAACCCTGCTACGGATAGCCCAAAGGCCGTGTCAGAATTATTAAAACTACTGGACAATTTTAGACAACAATACGAAATTCCAACACAAACCTGCATTTTAAGTCATATTACCACCACCATGGAGATTATCGAAAAAGCACCTGTAGACCTTATTTTTCAGTCGATTGGTGGGACTCAAAAAGCAAACGAGTCTTTCGGGATTAATCTAAATATGCTTCAGGAAGCCTATGATGCGGGATTACAGCTAAATAGGGGAACAATAGGAAATAATATAATGTATTTTGAAACCGGTCAGGGATCTGAACTTTCTGCAAATGCACACCATGGTGTAGATCAGCAAACTTGCGAAGTTAGAGCTTATGCTGTGGCAAGAAAATATAGTCCTCTTTTAGTAAATACTGTAGTTGGCTTTATTGGGCCAGAATATTTATATGATGCAAAGCAAATTACGCGTGCAGCTTTAGAGGACCATTTTTGCGGAAAAATGATGGGACTGCCTATGGGTTGTGACGTATGTTATACCAACCATGCAGAAGCCGATCAGGATGATATGGATTCTTTATTAACGCTTCTAGGTGTGGCCGGTTGCAATTATATAATGGGGGTTCCAGGAGCTGATGATGTAATGCTGAATTACCAAAGCACCTCTTTTCATGATGCGATGTACCTTAGGAAGGTTTTGAATAAACGACCGGCACCAGAATTCGAAAAATGGCTGTTAAAAATGGGTATTTTTGATAAACAGGGAAATCGCCAGCGCTTAAATGAATCTCATAAACTCATAAGTAATGGATAAACCAAAAATATATAAAAGTGAGCTCCAAGAAGATCCTTATACTCAGCTACGCAAGCTTTCTAAGGCACGTATCGCGCTTGGAAATACCGGAGGAAGCCAATCGTTAAAGCATGTTTTACAATTTCAGTTAGATCATGCCAAAGCTCGGGATGCGATTTACAAGGAATTTGAAATTGTAAAAATTGAATCAGAGTTAAAGAATTTCGACTTAAAAATTTTCCATTTTAAAAGTAAGGCAAAAGATCGTGAAGAATATTTAAAACGTCCGGATTTAGGAAAGCTTTTGGCATCATCTAAAATTGAAAAAACTTTAGAATTTGATATTATCTTTAATATTGTTGATGGTTTATCACCTGAGGCTACCCTGCAAAGCCCAAAAATTATCGAAAAATTACTTCCGAAGTTAAAGGACAAATATTCCATCGCGATGAGTATCGTGCAGAATGGTCGAGTAGCTATTGGTGACGAAATCGCAGAAAAGCTAAATGCAAAATTTACTGCTACTTTTATTGGGGAGCGTCCCGGTTTATCGAGCCCAAAAAGTTTAGGCATTTATACTACTTACCTGCCTAAGAGTGGTACTACAGATGAAAGAAGAAACTGTATTTCTAATATTCATAGCGATGGAATGGGTATAACAGATGCTACAAATCTTTTGGAGTTTTTAATTAATGAATCGTTCGCGAAAAAAATTAGTGGTGTATCTTTAAAATCTAACTTGAAAAACCACAAAATCGATCATGCTTAAATCCGTTCATCACATTGCTATAATTTGTTCTGATTATCCAGCTTCAAAAAAATTTTATAGCGAAATTCTGGAATTAGAGATTATACGCGAAGTGTATCGTAAAGAGCGGGATTCTTACAAATTAGATTTAGCTTTGAATGGGGAATACATCATCGAGTTATTTTCTTTTCCAAATTCACCAAAACGTCCAAGCCATCCGGAAGCTCTGGGGTTACGGCACCTTGCCTTTGCAGTAGATGATCTCGCAAATATGATTTTAAAATTAAATTCAAAAGGAATCAAAACTGAAGATATTC
Organism: Zunongwangia profunda SM-A87; assembly: GCF_000023465.1. NCBI lineage: Bacteria > Pseudomonadati > Bacteroidota > Flavobacteriia > Flavobacteriales > Flavobacteriaceae > Zunongwangia > Zunongwangia profunda. Next base: position 2,036,955 of record NC_014041.1, on the reverse strand, counting down.
GTATGGATCCACAAACAGGGAAAAAATTCACTTTCTTTAGCGATCCGGATGATTTACCTTTAGAACTTTATGAAGAATAAACTGCTTTTTTAGACTTAAAGTTTCAATAGAAATCATTCTTAAATTTAGGATGTTTAGACTATCAACAAAACTAAGATTCTAATTTTTCTTTCTTTAAGACTTATCAATAAAGATTTTTCCTACAATTTATATGGAAAAATAACATTAATGACACATAAATTAGCTTAAATCAATAAAAAATCCGACAAAAGGTATATTTGATAGATAAATGTATAAATTTGCAAATATTAATTTTATCTTAAATTCTTTAAGGTAAGTCTTAAGAAACTGGACGATGTCGATAAAAAGAAACTTATTTTATTTTGCTTTACTGTGTATTTCTTGCACCTGTTTTGGTCAGGGAGTTACTGAATCAAACTATAGCAATAAATTTGCTATAGCTTTAAATGGCTCAACTTTAGGTGGCGGACTTGAAATAGCCAGAAATTTATCCCAACATTTTAACCTTAGGCTTAGGGGTAATATCCTTAGTATAAAAGATTTTGTTCAGGAGATCGAGGTTGATGATGCAAATCTTAATGTGACTGCAGATACCCGTTTTTTAGAATTCGATCTTAGCTTAGAATATTTGCCATTTAAATCCAGCAGTTTTAAAGTCATTGGAGGTGCAGCTCATTTTAGCGATGGAAAAACGAATGCACTGGCTACCTATGACGGCACTTTAGAATATGGTGAGATTATATTGGGACCAGAAGAAATTGGTGATTTGGAGCTTACGTTGGATTATAATGGTTTCGCTCCATACTTAGGTTTAGGCTTTGGTAGAGCAGTACCTAAAAATAAATTTGGAGTGTCCTTTGAAGCCGGAAGTTTCTATCTTCCTGAACCTAAAGTAGATATTACAGCTACTGGAATGCTTGCCCCTACTGCCAATCAGGCGGTGTCACTCCAGGAAGATATTAGAGATTATAGGTGGTTCCCATTCTTAAACTTAAGATTATCCGTTAGAATTTAATTAAATCCTTTAAAAGATGAAAAAAATATTTTTACTAATGATGCTGATTGCTGTAACTATAATTCCTACAGCATGCGAGAAGACGCCAAACGAAATTGCAGATGATTTTAAACTTGGCCTTGATGTAAACTTTTTAGAGTATACCGCTCAAATTGAGATTAAAGATTTAGAAGATGGTACTTATCCAAATAATATTACCTTAGTCCCCGCAGCAGATTATGGGACATCTATACTAAACTCTGCCGGAAAAAAGAACTACAATTTATCTGAAGGCAGCATAACACTTATACTGAATCCTGCAGATAGGCCACAATCTCCTAATGAGATTAAAAGTTTTGATTTTATTGCCTCGGCACCTGGATATCAAACCACGAAATTGAAAATTAATTTTGAAGAAAATAATAAAACCGTACAAATGCCGGTATATTTACTTCACAAAAACAGGGAAACACCAGGTATTAGTACGATAAATGATAATGCCGAACTATCCGGAAGCCAATTAAGAGAAAATAAATCTATCAATTTTGGCAAAAAGCCTTCTAAACAAACAGATGGCTTTATTAATCTTAAAGAAGGAACAAATTTTTTAAATGGTAATGGAGAGTTATTATCCGGCAGCCATATAAATATGGAGGTTATCGACATGGATGCCAATAATGTAAAGCTATCTAAAATCTTTCCTGGTGGCTTTACCAATCAGTCTGTGTTAAAAAATGGTTTCAAGGAAGAAAAATCATTCTTACCTATGAGTTATACCTCTATCAACATGTATATTGGACCTCAAGAGGTTAAAGACTTTAGCGAATCGATAACAGTAAACATAGAAATTGATAAAAACTTATACAATCCTAATACCGGGCACCAAGTCAAGATTGGTGATCAATTATCTTTATATAGTTATGAATTAGAAAAGGATACATGGGCATTTGAAAAAGAGGTTACTATTTCTGGATCTGGTGATGAGTTATTCGTAAATTTTGATACAGATCATTTAACAGATTATTCTATCGTAGCCGAATTACCGGTTTGTTCAGACATTTTTGAAATCAACAATCCAACTGAGGCTAATATTCAGGCAAAGATTGAATTAGAAATTACTGGCAGTACTGCAACCAGAACCTATAAAATTATTGAGCAAAATCTCGTTCCCGGAATAAACAAAATTCCATATAATGGTATAGGAGATATTATAAGCCTTAAACTTTATGCATCTGGAGAAGTATTAACTGTAAACGATATTTCTTGTGGGGAATCTCCTGCTATTACGCTGCCCGAACCTGATAGTGAATTAGTAACTATCACCATTAATATCCCCTGTGAAGATGTAGAACTTAATGTAGCAAGTTATCCTATTAAGTACCGTAAACAAGGAGAAACAGAATGGATAAACGGTGTGATAAAAGATCTAAGACTAAAATCTTATGAAATGGAAGCTGGAAACACTTACGAATTCCAGATTCAATTTGATGGAGAAACCTATACTTATGAAGAATATATAAGCTCAAAAAATTATCAATTCGATGTCGATAGTAAACTATGTAACGAGATCAATTTTTAAAAGGAGAAGAAAATTCAAATTGATTTTAGTGATATGTAAAGTACTAAAAAAGGGATGCAATACATCCCTTTTTACAACTAACCAGTTTCTAATATCATACCAACCTAACCAAAAAATGAATGATATTATAAGATGAAAAAACCATTGCTTCATCTAACAACAATATTAAAATATTACATTCAATAAAGAAAACTTTTCTTATATAAATTAAGACATTATCGATAAAACCCTTAAAATAAAAGATGAAATTAATAATACGACCAAGCCACAAACAAATGATTTAAATAATTATTAAAATCGCATTATACGCTCCAAGTTTGTTTGTTTAAGCTATTTAGTGTTGATTTAAACCCTGTCAAAATAAGTTATTTGTGGGTACGCAAATAAAATTTTTAGTAGAACATTATTTTTGATGTCGTTGCAGCGCAATCTCTGCTTTATATTTAAAGGATTAAAGCTTTTAATTACGATTATTGAACTAAACTGAAGCGCACATTTATATCATGGCTATAGAGCAAAAATTAAGAGGTAATGAAACCTATCTCTAATTGATTAATAACATTAAAAAGAATAAAATACTATTTTAAGAATTTAGAATTTTTAGAAATTAAATTATCCTGTTTTTTTATTAAATATCAGGTTTTATGAAAATTAAAGTTTGATTAATAAAAATCTAAATGTAATTTTGAGAATTAAACAGATTAGAATGAAATCAGAATTAGCTGGTATTTTAGATAAATATTCAAAATTAAACAAAGAAAAAAGTTTACCAAGTATTTCTATCGATTGCGTTGTTTTTGGTTTTGATACTTCTTCGCTAAAAGTCTTGCTAGTTAAATTAAAGGGGAAAGATGAGTGGTCTCTACCGGGAGGCTATTTATGGAAAAATGAAAACCTGGATGAAGGTGCCCACAGAATTCTGGAACAACGAACCGGAGCAAAACAAATCTATCTCAATCAATTTAAAACTTTTGGTAGACTAAACCGAAGTGAATATTTCTTTGAAGGCTATCCGGATGATCTGTGGCAAAAACAACGATTTGTTTCGGTAGGATATTATGCGCTAACAAATTTTGCAAAAGTAGATCCTAAAGTTGATGAATTATCTGATGCTTCTGAATGGAAGAATGTCCATGAGCTCCCTAATCTTATGATGGACCATGAAGAAATATTTAATACTGCGTTATTAGAGCTCCGGAAAGGGCTTAATTACCGTCCGGTAGGATTAAATCTGTTGCCTGAAAAATTTACTATGCCCGAGCTGCAGAAACTATACGAGATAATTCTGGACAAATCGCTTAATCGTGGTAATTTTTATCGTAAAATGACTAAATACGGCATCCTGAAAAAATTAAAAGAAACCCGTAAAGGAGGGGCACATAAAGCTCCTAATTTATATACTTTCAATTTGGAGGTTTATAATGAAGCTTTAGAAAACGGGTTCAAAGAAGCCTGGTAAAATTAAGGTATTATTAACACAACACACCAATAACCAATAATAAACGTATTTTAAACTATTATAATTAAATTATTCTAAAAAAAATAGCTTAATAATTATATTTTATGTATTTTTAAAATCCCTACAAATACATAATGCGTTCTACATATACCCAAATCACCCCTATAAAAGAGAATAGTTCTTATCTCTATGATGAGTTATACTCAGCAATTACAAAAGATAAGTCTTATTTCGATTTTATTCAGCAATACGCTCTTGATGGACTTTTTATCATAGATATCCAAAAAGATTATTTTTTTTGCGCTCCTAAACTTCTGGAATTACTTGGATATAACACTTCTTCTCAAGACAATTGGACTTGGAAAGACATTGTTTATAGCAAAGATCAAGACCAATTCAATAAGGTCATCGCCTCCATAGATGGTTATAATCAACCAGAGAAAAAAATAACCTTTAGATTTGTTCATAGCCACAAGTACACGCTATGGCTGGAATGTGCTATTATTACCTTTACTAATCTTTCTTTAGAAAAAAGAATACTAGTGGCAGTAAAAGACGTTACTAAATTTAAGAAGCCAGATCTTCATTTACATGAGCAGGTTAAACGCTATGAACATGTTTTAGACGGAACTGGTATTGGTGCATGGGAATGGAACATTCAAACTGGAGAGACCATCTTTAGCAAACAATGGGCAAAAATTTTAGGTTACAAACTTGAAGAATTACAACCAACTTCGGTGGATACCTGGCATAGATTTGCAAATCCCGATGACGCTGAAAACTGCCAGAAAATTTTAAATGAACATTTTGCCGGAAACACAAATGTATACAGGACCGAAGCAAGAATGCGCCATAAAAAAGGACACTGGGTTTGGGTTGCAGACCGTGGTAAAGTAGTAAGCTGGACAGCAGATGGAAAACCTGAATGGATGACGGGATATCATGAAGAAATCACACAGCAAAAAAAAGAAACAGAAAGGAGTCAAAAATTTATTGAAGAAGCGCCTACATCTATTGCCATGTTCGATACTGAAATGCGCTATATCGTTACCTCTAAAAAATGGAAGCAGGATTACCATGTAGAAGATATAGATCTTATTAATAAACATCATTATGATATTTTTCCTGACGTAAAGGAAGAATGGAAGGCTATACATCTTCTGGGGCTTGAAGGAAATTCGATGCATAGCGAAGAAGATGAGTTTATTGATCGATTTGGGAAACAGCGATATATAAAATGGTCGATGAGACCCTGGTACACTAATGAGCAAAAAATAGGTGGAATTATAATTCATACCAGTGATATTACGGAGGTTAAGGAACTTGAACGCATTAGTGAAGGTCGCAAGCAATTTTTAGAAACAGTTTTGGAATCCTTAGAAGTTGGTATCGTTTCCTGTAACGCAAAGGGAGAACTAGAAATTTTTAACCGAAAGACAAGAGAATGGTATGGATTACCTGTCACAACTATGAATCCTGATAAATTTCCGGAATATTATGGTCTGTATCATGAGGATGGTAAAACACGGCTTACTACTGCTGAAATTCCTTTATTTCAATTGTTAAAGCATGACTATATTAGTAATCCTAATATAAAAATTAAACCTAAGTACGGTCAAGATAGATTAATATCTGTACGTGGTTCACAAATCAGGGATAAAAATGGTGCGATTATAGGTGCTGTTATAGCCATGCACGATATCACTGCATTCAAAAAAGCTCAGGAAAAATTAAGATTAAGCGAAGAAACTTTTCGAGGAAATTTTGAAAACGCCGCCATCGGTATGGCCATCTGTGATCTTAATGCAAGACCTCTTAAAGTCAATAAAAGCCTTTGTTCCATATTAAATTACACTCAGAAGGATCTTTTAGAAAAGTCCCTTTTTAAACTCGTAGATCAAAAAGATTTAAAGCGATTACATACACTCATAAAAGAATTAGTAAATAAAAAACAAGATCATTTTCATGTTGAAGTTCGGTTTTTATCCAATAAAAATGAAAAAATATATGTGCTAATTTTTGCATCCCTGATCACAGATAGTAATGGTGAGCCACTATTAATTACGATGCAAATAAAGAATATCAGCCTTAGGAAATTAGCGCAGCAACAGCTAAATAAAACGCTAGCGCATCAAAAGGCCTTATTAGACTCAAGTACAAAAATTAGTTTTGTTGCTACCGATAAAAAAGGTGTAATTACCGATTTTAATCAGGGAGCCCAAAATCTTTTAGGATATAAAGCTGAAAATATTAAAAATGAAAGTGTCTTACTCTTTCATGATCCTAAAGAACTACACCAAAAAACTGAATATTTAAATAAAAAATCCTCTATAAAATTCACCAGTTTTGAGGCCTTGGTTCTTGAAGCGAAAAAGAGAAAAAGCACTATACAGGAGTTGAATTACGTAGACATTAATAAAAATGAAATTCCGGTTTTATTAACGATAACACCAATTTTACAAGATGAGCAATTAATTGGCTATTTACATGCAGCTCTTGAAATAACGGATTTAAAGAAAGCTCAAAACGAGATATTAAATCTTTTAGAAGTCACTAAGGATCAAAACCAACGATTAAGAAATTTTGCCCATATTGTATCTCATAATTTAAGAAGTCATTCTAGTAATTTTTCAGCTCTATTGGATCTTTTTAAAATGGAACACCCTGAGCTAAATGAAAATCAAATCATACAACTTTTGGGAACAGCTAGTGAAAACCTAGAGGAAACTATAGAGCATCTTAATGAAGTAGTAGTTATAAATACACTAGTAAAAGAAAATCTAAATCCCTTGAATTTACATGATTTTGTAGAAAATGCTGTAAAAAACACCAGTGCCCTGGCCATGAAAGCAGCGGTAAAAATAAAATTTGAAATTGATAAAAAAGTTAACATACTTGGTATCCCTGCATATTTAGATAGTATACTACTTAATTTTATTACTAACGGAATTAAGTATCGATCCTTAGAACGAGAGAGTTTTATTAAATTGTATACTCAATCCAATTTGGCAAGTGGTGAAACTATTCTAAATATTGAAGATAATGGCTTAGGAATTGATTTAAAGCGCCACAAACATAAAATTTTTGGAATGTACAATACATTTCATAAGCATGAAGATGCCAGAGGGATTGGACTTTTTATTACAAAAAACCAAATTGAAGCCATAGGTGGAAAAATAGAAGTAGAAAGTGAAGTAAACAAAGGCACCCTGTTTAAAATCTATTTAAAAAATGAAAAAAATTGATCTTGCCTGTATTATAGATGATGACCCTATATTCATTTTTAGTGCAAAAAAATTAATGGAATTAGCAGATTTCTGTAAAGGTTTTATCGTTTTTCATAATGGCAAAGAAGCTTTAAATCATTTAAATACGATAATTTCCAGTAATGAGGAATTACCAGACGTAATATTACTTGATCTTAATATGCCAGTAATGGACGGATGGGAGTTTCTAGAAGAATTTATAAAAATTAAAAGTGAAAAAGCAATTACCATCTATATAGTAAGTTCTTCCATTGATCCCAGTGATATAAACAAAGCAAAATCATACCACAACGTAAACAATTATATTGTAAAACCGGTCACCATAGATAGTTTAAAAAGTGTACTTCAAAATCACCAAAATTAACTTATCAATATAATTTTTAGATTTTATTAACTTTTTTACGCAACTATTTGAGGATTAGAGCATCTATAAAGTAGATCTCAAATCCTCAAATATGAAACATGTTTTTACTTTAATGCTTTTTTTCGGTATTTTTTCGTGTAATATAGACCAACCAGAATATTCCGATTTACATACCTCTAATAATTTCCCTCAAAAATGGGAATTGATACAGGTACGCTTTCCTTCAGAAAACTTACAGCAAAAAGGCTTAAAAATGGCCTGGCAAGAAAGCTATCTCTTATTACCTGATAGCACCTTCCTAAAAAAAAGAATGACACCTGCTGAAACTATTACTGCTGAAGGAAAATTTTATACTGAAAAGGAAAATAATGAAATTTACATCCGATTTGAATTTTACAAGTCTTCTGAAAAGCCAGCAAATGGTATATTTTCAAATAACGAAAGACTGCTAAAGGTTGATGATGATGTAATGGTTCTTACTTCTGAGTATAATGGCAAAAAACAAATGTTTGACTATAAGTTGAAATAATAAACATTGAAAAATTAGGGTATAAAAAACCTCCTTAAAAAGGAGGTTTTTAATTTTATAAACTGAAAGAATTATTTTCCTTCCATTTTATCTTTAAGAGCCTGAAGATCTGCATTTACATCACCAATAGTGGTTTTATCGTTATTTTGAGAAGCGGCTTTTTTAGCAGCTTGCTTAACGATTTTTTGCTCTTCTTCTCTGTGGATAGCAGCGTGAGATGCTACAACACGTTTAAACTCTTTATTAAATTCAATGATTTGGAATTCTGCAGTTTCACCTTTCTTAAGTTTACTTCCGTCTTCTTTTTCAAGGTGTCTTTGTGGTACAAATGCAGTAATATCTTCATTAAAATCAATAGTAGCTCCTTTGTCTACGATTTCAGAAATTGCAGCAGTATGAGTTGTACCTACGGCAAATTCAGTTTCGTATTTATCCCAAGGGTTATCTTCTATTTGTTTGTGACCTAAACTAAGCTTACGTCCTTCAACATCTAATTCTAATACTACAACATCTAATTTATCACCAACATTACAGAACTCTGATGGGTGCTTAATCTTCTTAGTCCAAGAAAGATCAGAGATATAGATAAGTCCGTCGATTCCTTCTTCTAACTCTACAAATACTCCAAAGTTAGTAAAGTTACGAACTACACCTGTATGCTTAGATCCAACAGGATATTTAGAAGTGATATCTGTCCATGGGTCTGGAGTTAATTGCTTAATTCCAAGAGACATTTTACGATCGTCACGATCTAAAGTAAGGATTTGAGCTTCAACCTCGTCTCCTACATTTACGAAATCCTGAGCAGATCTTAGGTGCGTACTCCAGGACATTTCAGAAACGTGAATCAATCCTTCTACACCTTCAGCAACTTCGATAAATGCACCGTAATCTGCGATTACAACTACTTTACCTTTTACTTTGTCACCTACTTTTAACTCTTCGTCCAGAGCTTCCCATGGGTGTTTATGTAATTGCTTAAGACCTAACTGAATTCTTGTTTTAGCCTCATCAAAGTCTAAGATTACAACGTTAAGTTTTTGATCTAGCTCTACGATCTCGTTTGGATGGTTAATTCTAGACCAAGAAAGATCAGTAATGTGGATAAGTCCGTCAACACCACCAAGATCAACGAATACACCGTAAGAAGTAATATTCTTAACAGTACCTTCTAATACCTGACCTTTTTCTAATTGACCAATAATTTCTTTCTTCTGCTCTTCAATATCAGCTTCGATAAGTGCTTTATGAGATACCACAACGTTTTTGAATTCGTGGTTGATTTTCACCACTTTAAATTCCATTGTTTTACCTACATAAGCATCGTAATCTCTAATTGGCTTCACATCGATTTGAGAACCTGGTAAGAAAGCTTCGATACCAAATACATCTACGATCATACCACCTTTAGTACGACACTTAACAAAACCGTTAACGATAAGACCTTCATCATGTGCTTTGTTCACACGATCCCATGCCATAATCACACGAGCCTTACGATGAGAAAGTACTAACTGACCGGTAGCATCTTCTCTAACGTCGATTAAAACTTCTACCTCATCCCCTACTTTAAGATCTGGGTTGTAACGAAACTCGTTAAGAGAGATTACACCTTCACTTTTTGCGTTAATGTCGATAATTGCATCACGATCAGTAATATTGATTACTTTTCCTGTTACAACCTCATCATCAAGAGTGTCTACGAAATTTTCTTCTACTAACTTTTCGAATTCTTCCAGCTTATCATCTGCGATAGGGTCAATACCCTCTTCGTAATTATGCCAGTTAAATTCTTTAAGGAATTTGTCAGGATTAGCTTGTTGCTCCTCTACTTCTGGTTGAGATGCTGTAGCCATTCCTGCTACTTCCTGAACTTCTTGTTCTTTTTGTTCTTCAGCCATAATAACTGCTGATTAAAATTTGTATTCTAAGTTTTTCGGAAATATTTAAGCAAAATAAAACTAAGAAGATGTTTTACGTTTTGATTTTCAAACCCTTTTGGATTTCCGTTCTTTTGCCAAAAAGGAGTGCAAAAATACAACTAATTTCAGTATTTTCAAACTCAATAAAAACTTAATTTTCATCAGGCATAGGTTTTCGAAAAAGAAGATGAAAAACAAGTATCAAAACACTGTAAATCAAACCCAAAGAAGCTACACCCCTCCACTGAAAAAGTTCCCATGCATAAGCCCCGGTAGTTGTTCCCAAAGCACCTCCAATAAAGTACCCCACCATGTATATGGTATTAATCCTGTTGCGTGCATCAGGATTTCTGGAAAAGATAATATTTTGATTGGTGATATGTAAGGACTGTAACCCCATATCAACCAAAATCACTCCTATAACTAACCCAATAATTGAATATCCCGAAAATTCAAAAACTGCCCAGGCAAGTATCATGACTAAAGTGGCAATAATGATCAATAGGTTTTTATTCATTGTATCGCTTAATTTACCAATTAAGCTTGCGGCTAAGGCGCCAGCAATTCCCAATATACCAAAGGTACCCGCTATCCCGCTTCCGTAACTAAAATTATCTTCCATAAGAAAAACCAGAGTAGTCCAGAAAGCGCTAAAACCAGCAAAACCTAAAGCGCCACGAAGCGCAGCTAATCGTACAGAAGATTCGGTTTTAAAATAATCCCATAAAGATTGCATAAGTTCTTTATAGGTTCCTGTAAAATCGGGTTGTAATTCGGGTAATTTCAATTTTAATAATCCCCATAAAACTAGCATCATTCCAGCTGCAATATAATACATCACACGCCAGCCCAAATATTCTCCCACAAAACCACTTACAAATCGGCTTCCCAGTATCCCTATCAGCAATCCACTCATTACGATTCCAATGGCACTACCCCTCTTTTCTGGTTTTGCTAACTGCGCCGCCATTGGCACAAACACCTGTGGTACCACACAACTAAAACCTACAAAAAAGCCAGATATGGTAAGCACTGGTAAGCTTGGAGCTAAAGCCATCACTAAAAGACTTGCGATGATAAATATAAAATCAATCATTACCATTTTTTTCCGAGGAAATTTATCACCTAATGGAATAATAAACAGTAATCCAAAGGCATATCCCAATTGTGTAAAAAGCGGAATATTACTTACGGCTGACTCTGATACCCCAAAATCTTTGGCTATTAAATTTAATAAAGGCTGATTATAGTAATTGTTGGCCACTACTAAACCTGCACCGGCCGACATTAAATAAAGTACCGATTTACTAATTCCCTCTTCAGAAGCATTATCAACTTTGGCCATTTTAGGCGTCAGTTTTTTCTTTTACCAAACTAAGAATCTTGTCGAATTGCTCCTCTTTGCTAAGATTAGTATTATCGATCTCGATAGCATCTTGAGCTTTAACTAATGGAGACGTTTCCCGGGTAGAATCTAAATGATCACGTTCTTCCACATTTTTGAGTACTTCTTCGTAACTAACATCGTTTCCTTTTTGTTTTAGTTCATTGTAACGACGCTCAGCTCTTTTTTCCGCAGAAGCGGTCATAAACAACTTTAATTCTGCATTAGGAAATACCACAGTGCCAATATCACGGCCATCCATAACCACACCTCCTTCTTTCCCTATTTCTTGCTGCTGTGCTACTAACATTTTACGAACCTGGGGAATCGCCGCGACTTTGCTCACATTATTAGAAACTTCCATCAATCGGATTTCCTCTTCCACATTTTCATTATTTAAATGTACTACACCATACCCAAGATCCTTATCAAACTCAAATTTAATACTAATAAAAGCTAAATGCCTTAACAAAGCTTCCTCATCTAATTTATCATCTGTTACCATTACCTTACGCATAGCATACAGCGTTACTGCACGATACATAGCGCCGGTATCTACATATATATAACCTAGCTTTTTAGCTAATTGCTTTGCAACTGTACTTTTTCCTGTTGAAGAATGCCCATCGATGGCAATAGTAATTTTTTTAGTCATCTAGCTGAAGTTTGTACAAAAATAGAGATTTGAAAATGGCTAAAACAAAAAAGCCCCGAATTTCTTCGAGGCTTTTAAAATATAAATTTATGATCACAACTCCTTTGCGTTTTTCACCTTTTCATTAGTGATCGCAATATCAATAACCTCACTCATTTCGTTTACATAATGAAACGTAAGACCTTTTAAATATTCGTCTTTAATTTCTTTAATATCACGTTCGTTCTCTTTACACAGAATAAGCTCTTTTATTCTGGCTCTTTTAGCTGCAAGGATTTTCTCTTTAATACCACCAACCGGAAGCACTTTTCCTCTTAAAGTTATCTCACCGGTCATAGCTATACTTTTCTTTACCTTTCTCTGAGTGAATAAAGAAACTAAAGATGTTAACATCGTAATACCTGCACTAGGCCCATCTTTAGGTGTAGCTCCTTCAGGTACGTGAATATGTACGTTATATTTCTCAAAAATACCGGCTTCTATACCTAATTCTTCCGCGTTAGATTTAATATACTCCATGGCAATGGTTGCCGACTCTTTCATCACTTTACCCAGGTTTCCAGTAATATTTAAATTGCCTTTTCCTTTGGATAAAATCGATTCGATAAAGAGAATATCACCCCCCACCTGCGTCCAGGCCAATCCGGTTACCACTCCGGCAACCTCATTATTCTCATATTTATCACGCTCTAAACGAGGACTACCTAAAATTTCGATAATATCTTCGTTCGTTATTTTTTTATTATAATCCTCTTCCATGGCGATACTTTTTGCACCATAGCGTACTACTTTAGCGATCTGTTTTTCTAAAGCTCGAACTCCAGATTCACGAGTATAGCCTTCCACTATTTTTTCAAGCTGTGCTTTACCAATTTTAAGATCGTCTTTCGTTAATCCATGCTCTTTTAATTGCTTCGGAAGTAAATGCCTTTTAGCAATCTCAATCTTCTCTTCAATAGTATACCCCGTAACATTAATGATCTCCATACGATCACGTAATGCAGGCTGAATAGTATTTAAACTATTACAAGTAGCAATGAACATCACTTTAGACAGATCGAAACCTAATTCTAAAAAGTTATCGTGAAATTCGCTATTCTGTTCGGGATCTAAAACTTCTAATAAGGCTGAAGATGGATCGCCGGCATTCCCAATGCTTAGCTTATCAATTTCATCCAATACAAAAACTGGATTACTGGTTCCTGCTTTTTTAAGACTCTGTATAATCCTTCCCGGCATCGCACCAATATAGGTTTTACGATGCCCTCTAATTTCAGCTTCGTCTCTTAAACCACCTAAAGAAATTCGAACATATTCACGACCTAAAGCCTCTGCTACAGATTTTCCTAAACTTGTTTTACCAACTCCGGGAGGCCCATAAAGACAAAGAATAGGAGACTTCATATCGTTACGCAATTTTAATACTGCCAGATATTCTATAATTCTTCTTTTTACATCATCTAAACCGTAATGATCACGATCTAAAATTTTCTTAGCACGTTTAAGATCAAATTTATCTTTACTAAATTCATCCCAGGGAAGATCTAAAAATAAATCCAGATAGTTACGTTGAATAGAATATTCAGCTACCTGGGGATTCATACGTTGCATTTTGGAAAGTTCTTTTTCAAAATGCTTTTGTACATCTTCACTCCATTTTTTATCCTTGGCACGAACACGCATTTCTTCAATTTCATCTTCATGAGAAACGCCACCCAATTCTTCCTGAATGGTTTTCATCTGCTGATGAAGAAAATATTCACGCTGTTGCTGGCTCATATCGCTTTGCACCTTCGACTGAATATCGTTTTTCAACGCAAGTTTTTGGTTTTCGATATTCATAAATTTAAGCGTAGCCAAAGCCCTTTCTTTAAGGTCATTAGTCGCTAAAAGATTTTGTTTCTCCTCTACCGATAGATTCATATTAGAAGAAACAAAATTGATTAAGAACGAATTACTCTCGATATTCTTAATTGCAAAAGAAGCTTCAGAGGGAATGTTAGGACTACTTTTAATAATCTGAAGCGCCAAATCTTTGATTGCATCGATTATAGCTCCAAATTCTTCATTTTGAACATCCGGCTTCGTTTCAGGAATTTCTTCAACATTTGCTCTTAGAAACGGCTCCTCCTGCGTTATTTCAGAAATATTAAAACGTTTTTTACCTTGTATAATCACCGTTGTATTTCCATCGGGCATTTTTAAAACCCTTAGAATACGGGCTACTACACCAATATTATTAATATCTTTAATACCGGGATTTTCTACTTCTTCATCTTTTTGGGAGACAACACCAATAATTTTTTCATTATTGTTCGCCTCGTTAATTAATTTAATCGAAGCATCTCTTCCTGCAGTAATTGGGATTACTACTCCCGGAAAGAGCACCGTGTTCCTTAAAGGTAATATTGGTAAATTTTCAGGTAATTTTTCTCTGTTTATTTCCTCTTCATCTTCAGGCGTCATTAACGGTATCAACTCTGCATCTTCATTTATACCTTGTAATGACAAACTGTCAATATCCGTGAATTTTGTTTTAGCCATAAGTTATCTTTAAAAGTCAAACTGTCATTACAGTTTGTTTATTTCAATTTGTTTTGAGACCTCTACACCTGCAATTCCTATATTTCAGGCACTTAAAATTGTTATCTATTAGATGTTTCAATTCCTATGCCAGCATATTTTTTCTGAAATAATTTTCAAAAACTGTAACAAACAGAAACTACCCCTATCTTTATATTAGAAACAAGATAATTTTTTGCAATCAACCATCACACATATTAACAATCTTGTAAATGACTGCCGTCTGGGTAACCAACGCGCCCAAATGGAGATTTACAACAGGTATTACAGGGCCATGTATAATACCGCATTAAGAATCGTTCATCACAGCGCCGAGGCAGAAGATATTATGCAAGAGTCTTTTTTAAGTGCTTTCGAAAAAATTGATCAGTTTAAAGCTGAAGCTTCTTTTGGTGCCTGGCTAAAGCGAATTGTGGTAAATAACAGCATTAATGCACACAGTAAAAGATCGAAATACGAAGAAGTAAGCTACAAGGATTATCTTAAAAACGAAATAGACGATAATGAAGGAATAACTACTACTGATACTCAAAATCAAAAAGTGAAAATGGTTTTAAACGCCATGCAAGAACTAAAGGAGAATTACAGGATTTGCCTAACACTTCATTTAATTGAAGGTTATGATTATGAAGAAATAGGCGATATTTTAAATATCTCTTATGCCAATTGTAGGACGACCATCTCGCGAGCTAAAGAAAGTTTAAGAAAAAAAATGATGAAAGATGAAAAATGACGAATACTTTGAGGATCTGAAAAAATTGAACTTCGATATTGCTGAACCAAATTCAGGACACGAAGATCGATTTCTCGAAAAACTTGACCGGCGGCATCAAAACAAACATCCTAAAAAAGGAAAACTAAGAAAACTTTGGATCCCTCTAAGTAGCATAGCAGCCGCCCTTATCATAGTATTTTTTGCTTTTGGAAAGGTATTTAATACTCCTGCCTTTGCTAAGGAAACAGGCCTTGCTGCGGTATCCCCGCAAATGAAGGAAACACAGGATTTTTATAGTACACTTATCGAAAGGGAACTTAAATCTATCGAAGGAGAGCGCAGCCCACAAACCAATAAAATCATTAACGATGCCTTGGTGCAACTAGAAACCTTAGAAAAAGAATACAATAAACTAAAAAAAGACCTTTTAGAAAGTGGGCAGGATAAACGCGTAATCTACGCCATGATTAACAACTTTCAAAAAAGAATTGACCTGTTAAATCAGGTACTGGACCAAATTGAAACGATAAAACAACTAAACACACAAAAAAATGAAACTAACATTATATAAGCTCTTGTTCTGCGCACTATTAGTGCCGGCATTAGGTTTTGCCAACAAAGATTTGGATGGCAGGCATACTAAAGAAAAAACGATAAAAAAAGAATTTAAAGTATCCCAAAGAGGTGTTTTGGACATTAATAATAACTACGGAAATATAGATATTTCTACCTGGGACGAAAACCGAATTGTCATTCAGGTTTTTATAAAAACAAACGGCGATGATCCTGAAAGAGTTCAGAAAAAATTAAACGATATTTCAGTAGATTTTCAGCAAAGCGGCAATCGTGTAAGTGCAAGAACGCGGTATCAAAAAGAAGAAAAATCCTGGTGGAGCGGTTTATTTAGCAGCAGTAATAATGTCAATATGGAGATCAATTATGTAGTAAAAGCTCCTGTAAATCATGATATGGTAATCGATAATGATTACGGAGCCATTTACATCGATAAAGTAAACGGAAATACCGATATTTCCTGTGATTATGGAAAAATTGACATCGGAGAATTAAGAGGATCCAGAAATATTTTGAATTTCGATTATACCCGAAATTCTCACTTTGGGTTTATTTCTTCTGCGGAAATCGATGCCGATTATTCTGAATTTACCATTGAAGAAGCTGAAGACTTGATCATTAGTGCTGATTATACCGACTCGAAAGTTGAAAAAGTTGAACGTCTTCGATACAATTGTGATTACGGAAGCTTTAGAGTAGATAAAGTAAAAGACCTTGAAGCTGATGGTGATTACTTAAGTACTAAGATTGGCCGGGTGTTCTCATCCCTTAGCCTAAATCAGGACTACGGTTCGATTTCTATTGAAAAATTAATCAACGGGGTAAAAAGCGTAAATATTGATACCGACTACGCGGGAATCAAATTAGGTTTTGATGCAGAAATGGATTTTATCTTTAACGTGCATACCTCTTACGGGAGCGTAAAAGGTACGGATGATCTGGAAGTTCAAAAAAGGCATGATCGTAATACCAGCAAGGAGATTTCAGGATATTATGGTAAACAAAACAGCCAAAATTCAATAAACATCACCACAAGCTATGGAAGCGTTAGTTTCCATAAAGAATATTAAAAACATATAATTCAGCAAGTAAACAACCTTGGGGCAAGCCCATGAGGTATCCGATAGAGACAAAATTATAATTTCGAGGCGAGTCTCGGGGTATTAAACCCTTTGGCGGTGCCAATAAAAATAGCCATCTGGCATAACCATTAATCAATCACATCATGAAAAAATCAATTTTAACAGTAGTAGTTATCTTTTGTATAAGCATCACCTCAGCAAGTGCCCAATGGTGGAGCAGCAATAAAAGTATTAAAGGAAATGGCGATATGGTAAATAAAAGCCGCAAAACATCAGATTACGACAAAGTAAGCCTTGTAGGTTTTATGGATGTTGTCTTGGTTAGCGGAACTGAAGGAAACCTGACCATTGAAGCCGAAAGCAATCTTCAGGAATATATT
Organism: Zunongwangia profunda SM-A87; assembly: GCF_000023465.1. Classification (NCBI taxonomy): domain Bacteria; kingdom Pseudomonadati; phylum Bacteroidota; class Flavobacteriia; order Flavobacteriales; family Flavobacteriaceae; genus Zunongwangia; species Zunongwangia profunda. The sequence goes on along the minus strand of NC_014041.1, from coordinate 2,019,449 downwards.
ACTACGGAAGTGAAAAACGGAACTTTAAAAATTTCAGTAGAAAAAGGGGTAAATATTAGTCCTTCTAAAAACAACATGATTAAAGTAACCGTTCCTTTTGAAGATTTAGAGGGGGCTCATTTAACCGGAAGCGGTGATATCTGGACTGAGGATAAAATCACCGCAAAAGATTTTTCCTTATCGGTAACCGGAAGTGGCGATTTAAAACTAGAAATCGAAGCTGATGATATTACCGGAAACGTTACCGGCAGCGGTGATGTAGTATTAATAGGAAACGCAAAAAGCCTGGATTGCGGCGTAACCGGATCTGGAGATTTTGACGCTTTTAAACTTAGAGCAAAAAAAGTAAGCGCACAGGTTTCTGGTTCTGGTGATGTGATGGTTTATGCCGAAGAAGAGCTTGAAGCACGAGTTGCAGGCTCTGGAGATATTGAATATAAAGGGAATCCCAGCAAAGAAAACTTTAAAACTTCAGGATCTGGAGATATCTCAAAACATTAATTCCCAATATTGATAATTATTGTTTAATTTTTTTGAATGCGAAGTCCCTTCTCCCTTAAAGAAGGGATTTTTTGTTTGGAAATTGTTTAGGGTTATCAGGAATCAGGAATCAGGAATCAGGAATCAGGAATCAGGAATCAGGAATCAGGAATTTAAAACTAATTATTTCATCTCACATCTCTAGTTTTTATTTGGGTAAAATGAAGAATATTAACTTGTAATCAGCCGGAACTAAACATAAATTGTTGGCACATTCATCCCAAATCAATGCTGATTCCAGATTTATGTATCTCTAGTTTATTTTCTATTTAACGACGTAGCGGTCTAAATGCTACTTCTAACTCAAAAAAGAGCTATCCACTTTGCATGCCGGTGAGGCAAGGTTGAGACGACGTCCTTGTTCAAATCCAAAATTTAGCATACAAAATTTAGCATTTTTAAGCTTTATTCCTGGATCTTATTTCTCTCGTATATGGTCTATATTCTCTTTTCTATATTCTCGCAGCGCAGCGCTCTAAATCCTAACTTCTAATTTTCGGTACTCTAATCAATAAAATAATCCCACCTATAAAAAAAATGATCAAAAATAATATCGAATTTCGAATACTCCCGGTAAGCTGGGCTATTAAACCATACATAAACATCCCGATAACAATCCCTATTTTTTCTGAAACATCATAAAAACTAAAGTAACTGGCGGTATCAATAGCATTTTCAGGAAGCATTTTAGAATAGGTAGACCGTGAAAGTGACTGGATACCTCCCATTACCAAACCAACGCTGGCCGCTGCCACGTAAAATTGATTAGGCGTGGTTATAAAATAGGCATATACGCAAATTAAAGCCCAGATAATATTTATAAAAATCAGGGTTTTAATATTACCAATCTTAGCGGCTATTCTCGACGTTAAGGTGGCTCCCAAAACAGCCACTAACTGGATGAGTAAAATACTTACAATTAATCCTGTTGTAGCATCCTGCTCTCCCCAATTTAATTCTTTAATTCCAAAATACGTAGCGATAAGCATAATGGTTTGTACCGCCATACTATATACGAAAAAAGCTCCAAGATACCTTTTTAGCTGAAGGTTATGATTTAGAGAACTCCAGATTTTACGAAGTTCTTTAAATCCGTTAAACAGTACATTTTTGGTAAGCTTCGCTTTTTTCGTCCCTTTTGGTAAATAGTAATAGGTGTACTGGCTAAAACCTATCCACCATATTCCAGTTAAGACAAAGGATAAGCGGGTTGGTAATCCTTCATCTTCAAAACCAAACATGTCGTATTTAAGGATCATCAATAAACAAAGAATAAGCAGGATAACACTACCTATATATCCTAAAGAAAAACCTTTAGCACTTATTTTGTCCTGTTGCTCTGGAAAAGCGATATCTGGTAAATAACTATTATAAAATACCAAACTTGACCAAAAACCAATTAGCGCCAGGAAATAACAAAGTAAACCGAACCATAAAAATTCCATATTAAACCAAAACAAACCTATGCATGATAAAGCGCCCAGGTAACAGAAAAACTTCAGAAAATTCTTCTTGTTCCCAACATAATCCGCAATTCCTGACAGAAACGGACTAAGTACAGAAACGACCAGAAAAGCTGCTGCGGTTACATAAGAAATTAGGGCATCGTTATTAAAATCAAATCCTAAGAAATGAACGGTATCATTAATATTATTGCCTTCAGCATCTCTAATAATGGTTAGTGCCCCATAAAAAATAGGAAATATTGCTGAAGAAATAACCAGACTGTACACCGAGTTTGCCCAGTCGTAAAATGCCCATGCGTTAAGTAGCTTTTTGCTACCCTTTGGAAGATTTTTCATGGACTAAAAATAAAAAAGCTACACCAGATAGTGTAGCTTTTTCAACTTATTTATTTCTAAATATTATTGAAAACTTGTTACTCCATATTTTCGGGCTTCAGCTTTTGCTTCAGGAGCCCAGGCTTCAAGATTATTTATTCTGGTTTGATTTGACGGGTGTGTACTTAAAAATTGGGGTGTTGAAGCTCCTCCACTGTTTTGCTGCATCCTTCTCCATAAATCGGCTGCCTCATCTGGATTATATCCGGCAATAGCCATTAAGGTCAAGCCTATTCCGTCGGCTTCAGATTCATGACTTCTACTAAAAGGTAGCATCACTCCTAACTGTGTTCCAATTCCGTAAGCCTGAGCAAAAATCTGTTGGGTTTGCTGGCTTTTACCACTAAGAGCCGCTGCTCCTACTCCACCAACCACTTGCTGCACTTGTGCTGCACTCATTCGTTGCGCACCATGATCGGCTAATGCATGTGCCACCTCGTGTCCCATCACGACCGCCAGACCAGTTTCGTCCTGAGTAATTGGCAAAATACCAGTATATACCACGGTTTTTCCTCCTGGCATAGCAAATGCGTTTACCTGATCGTCCTTTACAAGATTATATTCAAATCTAAAATCGTCCAAAAATCCCTGGTATCCATTTGCGTTTAAATAACGCTCAGCTGCAGTTTTAATTTTATCACCAACTCTTTTTACCATCCTGGATTCAGCAGTACCGGTCACCACATTACTACTATCCAAAAATGCATCGTATTGCTGAAACGAGGCGGAGAACAATTGATCATTACTTACAAAATTTAAATTCTTTTGTCCTGTGAAAGGATTTACTTTACAGGCGACTACTGTTAAAGTAGCAACAAAAAGAACTACTATCCACTTCTTTACTTTCATATTTTAATTAGATTAGTTTTGTTAAAATTACAAAAGCCACAGCGCTTTAAAGTTTTGTTTAAGTAGGATTTAACAATTTTTCAGCTTTCAAAAAGGATTCCAAAATTTTCGAATCTGAATAACAATTCATTTTAAAAATGGCAAAAAAGCATAAAGATAAAACCCCTATTCAGCAATTACTGCTTCCCTGGTATATTTTATATACCGGTAAATTTTTAAACTGGGTGTCCCCTTATCTAGCCAGTAAATTTGCAGGTAAATTATTTCTCACTCCACTAAAATATAAGCTTCCCAATCGCGAAAAGGCTATGGATCAAAATACCATACAAACGCAACAGATTTTACCAAAAAGCAAAAAACAAATCATTGTTTATGAATATGGTGAAAGTGCCCAAAAAGTTTTACTCGTACATGGATGGAGTGGCCGTGGTACACAACTTTCTAAAATCGCCGATGCCGTGCTAAAAGAAGGATTTAGTACAATAAGCTTTGATGCTCCTGCCCACGGCAAAGCTTCGGGAAAAATGAGCATGATGCCTCACTTTATAGAAGCTATTCATTTTTTGAATAAAAAATATGGTCCGTTTCATTCGATCATTGGACATTCCTTAGGCGGAATGTCTACACTAAAAGCAATTAAAGAAGGAATATCTCCAGAAAGAGCCGTGATTATTGGCACCGCAAATAGCGTGACTGCGATCACGCAGGAATTTGTGAAAAACCTGCATATGGACAAAGAAGTGGCTTATTTGATGAAAGCCCATTTTGATAAAAAATTTGGGCAGGATATGGATAATTACTCTGGAGCAATTTCAGCGCAAAGTGTTCATATTCCTACTTTGGTAATCCACGATAAAAATGATGTGGATGTGCATTACAAATGTGCTGAAGAAATTCATAATCAAACTAAAAAACAGCGAACTCTATTTAACCGAAGGTCTTGGACATCGTCGAATCCTGGGAGACCAAAAGGTTATTAACAAAATCACAACGTTCATCACGGCATAATCTTTGTAACTTTCAACATAAAAACAAATGAGAAAGTTACTATTCATATTTATTGCCGTGTTTACCCTGGTAAGTTGCAAAGGAAACGCTCAGGACGAAAATTCTAAAAAGAAGCAAAAGTTCGAAATTTCTAAATCTGAAAGCGAATGGAAAAAAGAACTTACAGATGCCGAATTTAAAGTACTTCGAAAAGCTGCGACCGAGCGTCCTTATTCCAGTGACCTTCTAACGGTAAAAGGAAACGGAACATTTGTTTGCGCTGCCTGCGGAAACGAACTTTATGAAAATAAACACAAGTTCGAAAGCGGTACCGGATGGCCAAGTTTTGATCGTGCTATAGAAGGTGGAGTAGCTTTTGGCTCTGATTCTAAACTGGGCTACCAACGCGACGAAGTGCACTGCGCAAAGTGTGGTGGACATTTAGGTCATGTTTTTGATGATGGACCAAGAGAAACTACCGGAAAAAGACATTGTATAAACGGTGTCGCTATGAACTTTATACCAACTGAAAAATAATTAACCCCAATGAAAAAATATAATATCGAGAAACCGGAAGCTGAATGGAAAGAGCAGCTATCTGAGGAACAATACCGTGTTTTAAGAAAAAAAGGAACTGAAGCACCGCACACCGGTAAATATAACCTACATTTTGAAGATGGAGAATATCGTTGCGCCGCTTGTAATGAAAAGTTATTCGAAAGCGATAGTAAGTTTGAAAGCGGTTGTGGCTGGCCAAGCTTCGATGAAGCTATAGAAGGCAAAATTGAGTATGTACAGGATCGCACCTTTGGAATGATAAGAACCGAAATTCTATGCGCCAACTGTGGAAGTCATTTGGGCCATGTCTTTGACGATGGCCCTACAGAAACCGGCCAGCGCTATTGTGTAAATTCGGCCAGTATAGATTTTAAAAACAATTAGAAACCCTTAAATATTTACCACTATGAAAAAGATATTCACCTTACTTTTTGTAACCACATTTTTATTTACTTCCTGTTCTGATGATGGAGAACCAGGACCACAAGGTCCTCCGGGAGAAGATGGACTTGATGGATTAGCTTATACTTTAGAAGAGCAAATTACTTTTGATTATTATGATGACACGAATAGTTATTCAAGGGTAATTTTAATTCCAGATGATGTGCAAACAATAAACCCTGAAGCTGATGCGGTTTTAGTGTATCGATACCGAGAAATTCAAGATAATGAAGGTAATTTTATGGATACCTGGAGTTTAATCCCTCAAAATTTCTTTCTAAATGATGGAACAATTCAATATGTTTACAATCATACCGCATCAGATGTGGAGATCATTATTGAAGGAAATTTTGATTTAAGTAACCTTAGTACGGATTATACCAACAATCAAATATTTAGAGTGGTTGTTGTTCCTTCAAATTATTTAGCTTCCCACAATGAACTTGATATTACCAATTATAATTCGGTAATGAAAGAATTGAATATAAAAACTTCAGATATAAAAATGGCTAACTAAAATTCTTTATAGTTTAAAATTCAGAGGCTTTATCTTTTCGGTAAAGCTTTTTTTATTGGAGAGAAACTCATAAAACTTTTAGCCAATCCTACAAGTTCAAAACTTTTCGGTTAAGGGATTATTCCTTAAATTCGCAAGAACTATTTTTTGTATAAAAAAATCTAAATATGAGTAAATACGATATCATTGTTTTAGGTAGTGGCCCGGGTGGTTATGTAACTGCTATCCGTGCTTCACAATTAGGCTTTAAAACAGCCATTGTGGAAAAAGAAAACCTTGGTGGTGTTTGTCTAAACTGGGGATGTATCCCAACAAAAGCATTGCTTAAAAGCGCAGAGGTTTTTGAATACCTTAAACATGCAGAAGACTACGGTTTAAAGCTTCAAAGCCCCGATAAGGATTTTGGTGCCGTAATTAAAAGAAGTCGTGATGTGGCCAATGGGATGAGTAAGGGTGTACAATTCCTTATGAAAAAGAACAAAATCGATGTTATCGATGGTTACGGAAAACTTAAGGCAGGTAAAAAAGTGGAAGTTACCGATGCTAAAGATAAAAAGACAGAATATTCTGCCGACCATATTATCGTAGCTACAGGTGCTCGCTCTCGTGAACTGCCTAACCTAAAACAAGACGGTAAAAAAGTTATTGGATATCGTGAGGCTATGTCTTTAGACAAGCAACCAAAGAAAATGATCGTTGTTGGTAGTGGCGCCATTGGTGTGGAGTTTGCTCATTTTTATAATTCAATGGGAACCGAGGTTACTATCGTAGAATTCTTACCAAATCTTGTGCCTTTAGAAGACGAAGAGGTATCTAAGCAATTTGAGCGTAGCGTTAAAAAAGCCGGAATTAAAGTGATGACAAACTCTTCTGTAGAGAGCGTTGATACTTCTGGCGATGGCGTTAAAGCAAAAGTTAAAACCAAAAAAGGAGAAGAAACTTTAGAAGCAGATATCGTGCTTTCTGCAGTTGGTATTAAAACAAATATCGAAAATATTGGTCTTGAAGAATTAGGGATCAAAACCGATAAAGACAAGATCGTTGTAGACGATTTCTATAAAACAAATAAAGACGGGATTTACGCTATTGGTGATGTTGTTCACGGCCCAGCGCTTGCACACGTTGCTTCTGCAGAAGGAATTATTTGTGTTGAAAAAATTAAGGGAATGAATGTACAGCCTTTAGATTACGGAAATATTCCTGGTTGTACCTATGCAACTCCTGAAATTGCATCAGTAGGAATGACTGAAAAGCAAGCCAAAGAAGCTGGTTACGAAATTAAAGTGGGAAAATTCCCATTCTCTGCTTCTGGTAAAGCAAAAGCTGCCGGAAAATCAGACGGATTTGTAAAAGTAATCTTTGATGCAAAATACGGTGAGTGGTTAGGATGCCATATGATTGGTGCCGGTGTTACCGATATGATCGCTGAAGCCGTTCTTGGTAGAAAATTAGAAACCACAGGACATGAAGTATTAAAAACAGTTCACCCTCACCCTACAATGAGTGAAGCGGTGATGGAAGCTGTTGCTGCTGCTTACGATGAAGTAATTCATATCTAAGCTAACCATTTGAGATTTTAGAGATTAGATCTTAGACATGATAAAAAGCCCTGAAAATATCAATTTTCAGGGCTTTTTTATTTGGTTTTATTTTGTAAAAGTAGTTAGTCGATAGTTCCGTGTTTCAATAAGAAGCTAAGAGCTTACAAAAACCGAATCTTTTTAGAAATATGATAAAAACAAGCGAAACTGCTTTTGTGAAGTAAAAAAATATCTAAAAATGACGAATTTGGATATTTTTTATTTTATATTCAAAAAAATCTATGTTCTAACATCTAATAGCGCAGCGGTCTGTATTCTAGATTAAATCGCAATACCAAAAACCAGTATCCCAGTTGGTATCTTCATCTGTAAAACAATTATCCTCCCCGTCTTCTACGCTTTTGTATGTTCGATGTACTTTTTCGCCAATTTCAAATTTAATGGATTCAGAAAAAATAGGCCCATCGAAAACGAAGGTATGAAACTCACCGTTTTCACCACATGGGTCTACATTTTCGGGCAAATCGGCTAAAAATTGATGGTCGATCACTCTTCCGCAGAAAGATTCATCTAAATATTGAGCATTGGTACATACTATGATCGCTTTAAATCCTAATTCTATAAAATCTTCCACTAATTTTGTGGTTTCTTTTTTCCAAAGCGGATATATACCGGTTAAACCAACCTTGGCTAACTGCGAATCTCGATATTCTTTTAGATCTTCTAAAAAAATATCGCCAAAACAGGCAAAATCGATTCCTGCTGCTTTCAGTTTTTTAGTTTCAGTTTCCATAACCCTATTGTAGGTTTCCATAGAAACATTTCCGGAAAATTCGGCTAAATGTAATGGTAGTCCAATACTTCTAGCCTGCGCTTGTAGCAGTTCAAGACGCACTCCATGCATCGAAATTCGGTTTACATCAGTATTGATTGCTGTAAAAAGCTCAACAACATCAAAATCGCCCTGTTGCTGAAGTTCATATAAAGAAAAAGCGGCATCTTTACCGCTACTCCAATTCAAATAAGATTTTTTCATTACGAACAAAAAATTGATAAAATTTCTTACTGGCTTAAGAAATTCCGAATTAAAGGAATACTGAAATTATCGAATTCAGACTAAAATTATAAAAAACTTTGTATAGCCAGGTCATAACTTTTAAGTCCGAATCCCAAAATAACGCCTTTCACCACTGGAGACAAATATGATTTATGTCTGAAACTTTCTCTAGCATGAGTGTTAGAAATATGAACCTCGACCACCGGAGTTTCGATGGCTTTAATGGCATCTGCAATAGCTACTGAAGTATGCGTGTAAGCCGCAGCGTTTAGAATCACACCGTCAAACTCCTTGCGCGCATCATGAAGCATATCTATAATCTCTCCTTCGATATTACTTTGAAAATAAGAAAGCTTTATTATTTCAAATTTCTTTTGTAGATCATCAAAATATTCTTTGAACGTCTGATTTCCGTATATTTCAGGCTCTCTGGTACCCAAAAGATTTAGATTAGGTCCGTTTATAATTAGAAGCTTCATGATATATTCTATTTAATGATAAAGATAAAAATTTTAAATATAAAAAAAGCGGAAGAAAATCTTCCGCTTTAGATAAACTACCTCAAGGTAATCCTATGGGACATTTATCAGAAAATTATTTTTTATTGAAATTTATATCCTACAGAGAATTGGAAAACACTATTAGGAGTAGAGGCATCCTCTCCTGCGAATGCTTCCTTTTCTATAACATTGGTGTAACCTGCAATGTATCTTGCACTAAAAAATAAATTATTATCAAATTCATACGATGCACCTAAAACTCCAGAGAAATCAAAGTTATTCAAGCCTTCTTCAATATCTGCACTTCCTCCATCAAAGTCGTATTTTGAACTTACTTTGATTCCAAATTGAGGGCCAGCTTCTAAACTAAAGTTTTTACCCCCTAAATAAAATTTCGCTAATACCGGTATATTAACATACCCAATACTAACATTTTCATCATTAGTAAATCCAAACCCCTGCAATGAATACTGAGCTTCTGGTTGAATAGACAAAAAGTCATTAACCTGAAATTCCACCAAACCTCCAATATGAAAGCTTGTTACCCACTCAAATTCTGAACTTGCATCACCGGCTAAATTAGAAAAATTAAGACCGCCCTTTATACCGAATTCCGTGCGCTGCGCAAAAGAAGTCATTCCCGCTAAAAAGAAAATGACAAATGATAATTTTTTAAGCATCAAAAGATATTTTTTAATTGATGGGATAAAAGTATTCTAATTTTAATAAAACATTAAATTGGAAAGTGTTTTTTTATTCTTAAGAGTGAAAATAACTTAGGCAATAATAAAATCCTTCACTTTTCAATTTGAAATCTACAAATCGTGAATAGGAATAATAAAAAAAGCGGAAGAAAATACTTCCGCTTTAATTCATAATTTGGTTAGTTAGTTGACCTTTATAGGTTCTTAGAACATAAAACCTACACCGGCTTGCCATACAGAGTTATGTATGTCTAGATCTTCAAAAGTTTCAGAGAATCCATAAGTATATCTACCCTGGATAAAAAATCCATTGTTGAATTTATACTCTAATCCTGCTGCTCCACCAAATTCAAAATCCTGAGCTCCTGGATATGGATTATCGATATCTCCGCCGTCTTGAGTTGGTTGATAATCGATCTCTTCATTAACCTTAAAATTAAAGGTAGGTCCAGCTTGTACACTTAATCCATCTACTAAATAGATCTTAGCTAAAACAGGTACACTTACGTAGTCTAGTTGATATTCTACATTATCATCTACATCTAAAAAATTAGCCTGATCATTTTCGTAAATCTCGTATCCCTGCCCAGAATATAAAACCTCTGGCTGAATAGAAAATCGGTCTGCTAAAGGAATTTCAGCTAATAAACCTACATTAAAACTTGTTCTTGAATTATCTGAACTAAAATCGTCTCCGGTAAAATTAGCGAAGTTAACACCACCTTTAATACCAAAATTCCAAGCTTCCTGAGCACTCATCGTAGTGGCTCCAAACAATACTAAAGCAATAATTAAAATTGACTTCTTCATAATAACATTTTGTTTTTGATTACGGGGCAAATGTAAGCAAGCGATTCTTAAAGAAATCTTACCAAAGGCTAAAGTATTATTAAGGTTAAATTGCCATAAATCGTATCTTTAACACATGAAATGGGAATATATTTTAAAGGATTACCTTACCTATTTAAAGTTAGAACGCGGACTTTCAGTTAATTCAATTAGCAGTTACGAACTGGATTTAATCAAACTTATTAATTTTTTAAAAGTTAAAAGTATTTCGGCTAGTCCACTTACAATCGACCAGGAAACACTGCAATTATTTTTATACGAGATAGCAAAAGAACTAAATTCCCGCTCTCGTGCTCGTATTATTTCAGGATTAAAAAGCTTTTTTAATTATCTGATATTTGAAGATTACAGAAAGGATAACCCCACAGATCTTATCGAAGCTCCTAAAATAGGAAGGAAACTACCAGAAACCATTTCTGTTGAGGAGATCGACGAATTGATTGCTGCCATAGATTTAACCAAGACCGAAGGAGAAAGAAATCGGGCCATTATAGAAACCCTTTACGGCTGTGGTTTACGGGTGTCAGAATTAACAAATCTACGTATCTCAGACCTCTATTTTGAAGAAGGATTTATAAAAGTAACAGGGAAAGGCGATAAACAACGCTTTGTCCCCATTTCAGATTACAATATTAAATATATTACAATCTATAAAGACCAGGTAAGAGCACACCAGGAAATAAAACCTGAAGCAAGTGACACCTTATTTCTTAATCGAAGGGGTGCACAACTCACCCGTGCGATGATTTTTACCATTATAAGACAGTTAGCTGAAAAAGCGAATATCAGGAAAAAGATAAGTCCGCATACTTTTAGACATTCTTTTGCAACCCATCTTTTAGAAAACGGAGCCGATTTAAGAGCGATACAGCAAATGTTGGGGCACGAAAGCATCACTACAACTGAAATTTATATGCATATGGATAGAACGTATCTACGCGAAGTCCTGGAAACTTATCATCCAAAGAAAACTTAACTTAGGTTAAGAACTCCTATTAAATTTCTGCTAAAAGTAGCTATACGCTTCGTTTTAGGAATTTCTCTTATTAATTTAGAGAAAAACAAAATTTAACTATGAAACCTTTAAGAACGCTAAAGTATAAGAATGGTGACGAACAACCGGCAATTGGTTTAGGTACCTGGAAATCTGGAAAAGGAGAGGTTACCAAGGCCGTTGAAATTGCTTTAAATAACGGCTATAGACATATAGACTGTGCAGCAACCTATGGCAATGAAAACGAAGTTGGAGAAGCTTTTGAAAAAGTATTTGGTGAGGGCGAGATTAATCGCGAAGAGGTATGGATTACTTCTAAATTATGGAATGATTCACATAAAAAGGAAGATGTTATCCCCGCATTAAAGAAAACCCTTAAAGATTTAAAATTAGATTACTTAGATCTTTACTTAATTCACTGGCCTGTCGCCTTTAAAAAAGGAGTTGGTTTTCCTGAAAGTGATGATGAATATTATTCTTTGGAAGAAGTTCCCATTATCGAAACCTGGGAAGCAATGGTTGAAGCAAAAAAACAAGGTTTGGTAAAACACATTGGCGTCTCTAATTTCAGTATAAAGAAACTGAAAGATTTGATGAGCAAAACCAATGAGAAACCTGAAGCACTACAAGTAGAATTGCACCCATATTTACACCAAAACGAACTTTTAGAATTTTGCAGTAAAAACGGAATTAATGTGACTGCATATTCACCATTAGGAAGCGGTGATCGCGCCGACGCAATGAAAGCTAAAGACGAACCAAGTTTACTGGAAAATCCTACCATTGTAAAAATCGCTAAAAAACATGGCGCTTCTGCAGGACAGGTATTAATTAACTGGGCAGTACAACGAGGAACGGCAGTAATCCCAAAATCTACCAATAAGGGAAGAATCATAGAAAACTTGGCCAGCTCTGGATATCAATTAGATAAAGAAGATCTAGCTGAAATCGATAAATTAGATGAGCACTTTAGATACGTAACAGGAGAATTTTTTGTGACCGACGGAAATTCGTATTCCAATATTTACGATGAATAAACTACATTCATTTTGTATTCTATAAATCAAAAATCCCCGGAATTTTTCTTAATTCCGGGGATTTTTTTATTTCTATTTATCCAATCTTAGATCCTATTAAGAATCTATATTCGCTGCATTTTAGCTCAAAACTATTTAGCAATATTTACCGCTCTGGTTTCACGAATAACCGTCACTTTAACCTGACCTGGATAGGTCATATCGGTTTGTATTTTCTGGGAAATTTCAAAAGATAGATTACTTGCCTTTTCGTCATTTACTTTTTCACTCTCTACGATCACACGAAGCTCTCTACCCGCCTGGATAGCATAAGCCTTCTTAACACCACCAAAACCAAAAGCGATTTCTTCAAGATCTTTTAAACGCTGAATATAAGAATCCAGTACCTGTCTTCTTGCACCCGGTCTTGCGCCACTAATCGCATCACAAACCTGAACGATAGGAGATAATAAAGAATTCATTTCGATCTCGTCGTGGTGAGCACCAATAGCATTACAAACTTCTGGTTTTTCTCCGTGCTTCTCTGCCCATTGCATCCCTAAAATAGCATGAGGCACTTCGGTTTCAGTTTCCGGAACTTTACCAATATCGTGCAACAGCCCGGCACGTTTCGCTAATTTAGGATTAATTCCTAATTCGGCTGCCATCACCCCACAAAGTTTTGCTACTTCACGCGAGTGTTGTAAAAGGTTCTGGCCATAAGAAGAACGATACTTCATCCTACCAACCATTTTAATCAATTCCGGTTGCAGTCCATGAATACCAAGATCAATTACGGTACGTTTTCCTATATCAATAATTTCTTCTTCGATTTGTTTTTTAGTCTTTTTTACTACCTCTTCAATACGAGCAGGGTGAATACGACCATCAGTTACAAGTTTATGTAAGGATAAACGTGCTACTTCTCTTCTAACCGAATCAAAACAGGAAAGAATAATTGCTTCAGGAGTATCATCTACGATAATTTCTACCCCCGTGGCAGCTTCTAAGGCTCTAATATTTCGCCCTTCACGACCAATGATCCTTCCTTTAACATCATCGCTTTCTAGATTAAAAACAGAAACACAATTTTCTACCGCTTCTTCTGTCCCTATACGCTGGATGGTATTGATGATAATCTTTTTAGCTTCCTGCTGTGCGGTAAGTTTAGCTTCTTCTATAGTATCCTGAATCAAAGCCATCGCATCTGCTCTTGCTCCTTCCTTAAGACTCTCTACTAATTGAGATTTAGCCTCATCTGCAGAAAGACCAGAAATTACTTCTAATTGCTGCACCTTACTACTGTGCAACTTATCAATCTCTTCCTGCTTCTTCTCTAAATAATCAGTACGATGTTCGTAATCTGCAATCTGATCATCCAGTTGCTTACTCTTATTCTCTAATTCTTTATTTAATTTCTTGTTTTTAGAAAGCTCGCTAGAAACTTGAGATTCTTTATCACGGGTACGCTTTTCAGCATCACCAATCTTTTTATCTCTGGCAAGAATTACTTTTTCATGCTCTGATTTTAGCTCAATAAACTTTTCTTTAGCCTGAAGGATTTTATCTTTTTTAATACTTTCGGCTTCGCTTTTTGCCTCTTTTATTATTCCGGCAGCTTTATTCTGGGCTTCCAGAATAGTTCCTGAAGCTTTTTTCTTTTCTAAAGATTTGGCAATGGCAAAGCCAATACCAAGACCAACTAATACTCCAATTATCGCGTATACTATATCCATATTTGTTGTTTATATATAAAAAAAGCCTGTATTAGTAGATGTTTTGTTTAAACTCCTTAAAATCAGGTTTAGGGCTAACAAGCTGATCAAGAATCCGTAATCCCTAAAAGGGAACGGCGCGCTTTTACAACTTAGACTCACCCTCTTTAAAGAATTATCTGTTGAGTTTATCAAAAAATAACTAATACAGGCAGTAACCTTAGTTTTATTTAAAGAACGTTTATGAAGCCATATGCTTTTGCAATAACTCGTTAAGTGACCTTAACTTGTCTTCTGCTTCCTGCATTTCTTCACTTTTATCTATATCTTTTTGTTCTGTTTGGGCGGCAAATTGTAAAGCGCACATAGCCAATACATCCTGCTTATCCCTAACAGCATAACTTTGCTCAAATTGCTTAATCATGGCTTCGATTTTTTTTGCAGCCTTTCTTAACCCTTCTTCTTGTCTGGGATTGATCGTTAAGGGATATACCCTATCTGCAATCGAAATTTTTATTTTAAGCTTGTCTTCCATCCACATTTATTCAGATAACTGAACGATACATTGATCGATCTCCCTAATAAGACTATTTATTTTAAGCTTAGTTTCCTTTTTATAATCATTACTGCCAAGCATCGCGTTTGCAGCTTTTAGATCTTTTATCTGGTTATTAGAATTCTCTAATTGTCCTTTTAACCATGTATTTTCAGATTCAACCGCTGTCATTTCCCGTTGTAGTGATTGCATTTCCTGCTTCAGCAACTCGTGCCGATGCAACAACTTACTAATCCTATTCTCAAGGCTATCAACTATTTCGGTGATCTCGCTCATAAAAGTCAAACTCGATACTAATCCTTACAAAGTTAACATACCGTTTTAAATTTGCAATGATTTTTTATTTCATTTTTCTTTTTTAAGCCTTATAAAGTCTAACTTTCTAAATTATAGCGGTTTAATTTTGCACGAAGTTTGATTACCTTTACACCAGTAGAATTTAATGATTTTTGACGATATATGAAGCGATTTTTCAGCCTTTTTTTCGGTGTATTTTCTTTGATAGCAAATGCACAGATAGATAATGTTCCACAGGATTATTTTAAAGATCCCTTAGATATCCCGCTCATCTTGTCAGGTACTTTTGGGGAGTTAAGATCTAATCATTTTCATGCCGGATTAGATATCAAAACCCAGGGACGCCAGGGATTAGAGGTTAAAGCTTCAGCAAAAGGCTTTATAAGCCGAATCAAAATTCAGCACTACGGCTATGGCAAGGCATTGTACGTCCAACATCCTAATGGCTATACCACCGTTTACGGGCATCTAAAAAAACTGGCGCCAAAAATCGAAGAATATCTAAAGGAACGACAATATAATAAAGAGTCGTATGAAATTGAATTATTTCCCGAAGCCGGTGAATTATCGGTTGAGCAGGGGGAAGTTATCGCTTATAGCGGAAATACCGGTGGTAGCGGTGGCCCCCATCTTCACTTTGAAATTCGCGATGGCAGCCAGCGACCTATGAATCCTGAAATGTTTGGCATCGAGATTCAGGATACTCGCGATCCTATTGTGGATGGATTGTTTGCCTACCCTATCGGAAGAGAAGCTCATGTAAATAATTCGGCTAAACGACAAAAATTACGTTTGATACCCCAAAATGATGGCTCATATACAACTAATAGTGTTGAAGCCTGTGGAGAAATTGGCTTCGGTATTTCTACGGTAGATCAAAAAAGTTTGGCTCCCAATAAAAACGGCGTGTATAAAATTGAGGCCAGCCTGAACGGGAGCCCGGTGATGAATCTGGATTTTCGACGATTTTCTTTTGCAGAAAGCAGATATCTAAATTTTCTTATCGATTATGAATATTACTCGAATCACCGCAAAAGAGTTCAGAAATTATTTAAAGAAGCTAACAACCCCTTAAGTATTTACAACAGCGTTGTAAACGAAGGAAAATTAGAAATTGAAGATGGGCTGGATTATAATTATGTCGTGCAGGTCACCGATTTTAAAGGAAATTCTAAAACAATCAGAATTCCTATAAAAGGAAGTTTCTCTGGCAATATCACACCAAAAGATGAAGAAAAAACCGATTATTTTACCAGTTATAATCAAACTTTCTCTATTGAAGAAAATGGAATCGACATTTATATTCCTAAAAATGCTTTGTATTACGATACATTTTTAGATATAGAATTTATGGGCGATACCGTAAAAGTTCATCATGATGATGTCCCGCTACATAAAAATATCACCATTGGTTTTGACGTAAGCGATATCCCTACGGCACAAAAAGAAAAAATGTTTATCGCAAGATTAAATGCTTACGGGCGCCCAAGTTATTCAACAACTTATAAAAAACCCTCACGTTTTACCACCGGCACACGAACTTTTGGAGAGTACACCCTGGTTTCAGATGTGAACCCGCCTTCTATACGCCCGGTAAATTTTAAAGACGGACAATGGATTTCAGGCAACACTAATTTACAGGTAAAAATTAGCGATGATTTAAGCGGCATCCAAAGTTTTAGAGCTACAGTAAATGGCAAATGGATCTTAATGGAGTACGAGTATAAAAACAATACCTTAACGCATGATTTTACCGACGGCGTGGTAACGGATACCGAGAATAACTTTAAATTGATCGTTACCGATAATGTAGGTAATATCAACACCTACGAAGCGAAGTTTTTTAGAAAAAACTAATTCTGTAAAATAACAAAAACGCTTCGCAAATTGCGAAGCGTTTTTTAGTTAAAGCCTTTTAATTAGTAATTACTATATGGCAAAACTTTGGGCATTTTATCTCTCTTATCAAGTTAAGATTCGATAAATTCCTTAAGTGTTTTTACCACATAATCAATCTCTTCTTTAGTATTATATTTTGAAAAAGAAAAGCGGATTGAGGGCGTTTTTAAATCTTCTTCTGGAAGAAAAGCGTTTAAAACATGAGATCCTTTATCACTTCCACTTTGGCATGCACTACCTTTAGAACAGGCAATTCCTTTTAAGTCTAATTGAAATAAGAGCATTAAAGCTTTTTCTTCACTTACAGGAAGGTTTACGTTAATCAACGTATACGTACTTTTATCTAAATCGCCAGATTTCCCATTAAATTTCACTCCTGGAATTTCTTTTTTAAGCGATTCGATAAAATGAGATTTTAATGCCATCGTGTAGGTCTTCTCTTCTTCAAGGTTTTGATAGGCCAGTTTAAATGCTTCCTCTAAACCTACAATATTATGCAAGCCCTCAGTACCGGCGCGATAACCTCGCTCTTGTTCCCCTCCAAAGATTAGCGGTTTTAAGCCACTATTTTTTCTTATAAACGCAAAACCTACTCCTTTAGGTCCATGAAATTTATGGGCGCTAACCGCGGTAAAATCTACTGGTATTTCTTTTAAATCCAACTCATAATGTCCTATAGATTGTACCGTATCTGAATGAAATAGAGCATTGTTTTGCTTACAAAGTAAGGCTACTTTTTTAATATCAAGCTTATTCCCTACTTCATTATTTACATGCATTAAACTTACCAGAGTTTTTACATCTGAATGTTCCAGACGATTTCCTAAATCCTCTAGATCAACTTCACCCTCTGCGGTAAGTTTAACATATTCAACTTCTATATCAAAACAATCTTTTAGCTGATTTACGCAATACAATACAGCATGATGTTCAATTTCCGAAGTAATGATTCGTCGAACACCCAAATCCCTAACCGCACTATTTAGGGCAAGATTATCGGCCTCAGTACCGCCAGAAGTAAAAATAATTTCAGCGGCGGTCACATTTAACTGTTTTGCGATTGTTTTTCTAGCCCTCTCAATCAATGATTTAGCAGAACGACCAAAACTATGTGTAGATGAAGGGTTTCCATAATTTTCTTGCATCACTTCAGTTATCTTGGTGATAACCTCCGGACGCATTTGGGTTGTGGCAGCAGAGTCTAAATATACTTTTTCCATGGTGCGCAAAGATAAGGCTATTTAAAATAAATTTAAAGAAGCTCCGTTGAAAATCTATAAAACTTCTATTTTTGTTCAAAAGCTTATTTATGAAAAAGACATTAGGCATATTAAGCCTTATATTCTTGTTTTTCTCTTGTGACGATGGAGATATTGTGGTGACCGATTTTGAAATTGAGGATGCTACACTTAATGTTTGCGGATTAGACCAAAAAGTGATTTATGCCATAAATAACGATGGTGTTTACGAAAGTATTTCTCTTATTTTAGATGCCACCGGCCCCATAAACGACAGTGTAAGTAATGCATTAATTACGCAGGTTCGAGATACAGCATATACTTTTAATTTAAGCGGCAATAATAAACTTATATACAGAATTTACGACGGACCTATAGAGAACTCTTATTTTTGCTCCAATATCCCGCCAAGCCAGCCTAAGGTCTTGCAAGAATTTACAAGTGGTGATGCGGGCATCGTAAGTATTAAATTAGCTTACAGCGATGTTTCCAAAGACACCGATGACGCCGATGGTGATGGTATTCCTAACATTGAAGAAGGTTATGATCCTGACCTTACAGATGCAGAAATGCTGGATACCGATGGAGACGGCATACCAGATTATCTGGATATCGATGACGACGGGGACAATGTACTTACCGAAAATGAACTAAATCCGGAAGAAGGATCCTGGAAAGATTTTGGTTTTTTAGATACTGATGGGGACGGCACAGCAGATTATCTGGATACCGATGATGATGGGGATGGTGTACCCACACGTAATGAAGTAAACGATAATGACCTGGAAAATTTAGATGAAGGGCAATATTTAAACCCATTGATTTACCAGCAACAAGACGGGATTCCCGATTACTTAAATAAAGATTTCCAACGAAATGGAGAGAATCCAACTTATATTCCTAACAGAATTCAGCGTAACATAGTTACTGAAGTGAGAATTTCTGGTTTTAGTTTAATAGACCGTGATGGTAATTCGCCAGATATCAACACCAATGTCGCTTTTAATATGGGAAGCTTTACCTCCTCATACAACATAATCTACCAAAGAAATATAGATTCTGAAGAAGACAGTGATACCGAAACCGAAGTAGAGTAAATTTCCTAAAAGCAATTAGGCATTTATTATATTTTTTGCAAGACATCACAGCAACCATTGGGATTGCAACATTTACTCTTGATTATCGAGTAAAATATTTTTAAAGAGTGGATTAGGAATTCTGGAAAATATAAACTTCAGTAGCTCCTAATCCATATCTTTGATAATCGGCATCGTAAAACTTAACATTGTCATACCTACTAAAAAGATACTCAAGTTCTGCCTTTAAAACCCCTTCACCTACTCCGTGAATAAAAACAATTTTCTGGATTCTTTTGCGAATGGCAAACTCTAATTGTCCTCTTGCGGTATCTATTTGTTTAGTAAGAATATCATGATTTGACAAGCCTTTTAGGTAGGGAACTAATTTTTCGATATGTAAATCGACTTCCATGGGCGGAGCCTGTTTTTCTTTCTTTTTACTGAAAGTACGTTTCCTGTTTTTCCTGAAATGTTCTTTTTCCTGAAGTGCCTCCGCTATAGTTTCCTTCTCCACAATTAGCAAAGGTTCTGTTTCTTTCTCTATTTTCACCAAATCTTTCAACTGAAATTTCATAGAAAAACCATCTGAAGTTTCAATCCATATATTACTGTCAAGTATTTCAATAATTTCACCTTCAATATCATCATCTATTACCTGAACAATATCCCCTATTCTAAATTCCATTAGTCATTCTCATTTTCTTGATCTTTTTTATAATCATCTTTAGTAGCCGACCAGTATTGAGTGGCTCTGTATAAACCAAACATTAAAATAACCAGTCCGATAATCTTTGCATATGGCGAATTGTCCTCTACAGACATTCCATAAATCAAAACCGCTGCTCCAACTATAATCACAAGAGTATTAAGTATTTGCGAACTATTCTTTTTCATCTTATTTTTAAAACCTTTTGTCTAAAATTTAAAATATTTAGACCATTAAATCAAAAATTGAAGTATTTTTGTATGCAAAATTAATTTAATTATGAAGCAATATTACATATTCTTTGTATTAATCTTTCCCCTATTTGTAAACGCTCAGGTAGATTTAAGTGTCTCTCCATCTCCGGATGGGGAAGATAGTTATGTATATGTGAATAATGAAATATTATTTGTCACTAAAGGAATAAACCTTGAAAAAAATAATAATTCATCTACAGAAGCGAGCATATATCTAAGAAGTAAAGCACAATTGCTACAGGGAGACGATATAGATAATTCTGGAGATGGTTATCTTTCTGTTTTCCAGGAGGGGACTTCAAATGCTTTTGATTATAATTATTGGGGAATGCCGGTAGTAACCACCGGTAAAAAACTGAATCAAATTTTATACGAACCTATAGACAAAACAGCAAGTAGACCTGTTCAGATAACTTCTAATCTCAATGGTTCCGCCAACCCGTTAACCATATCTTCTCGTTGGATTTACAAATTTTCTGGTTTAGGCTATAATTCATGGCAGCATATTGGGAATAATATTAATCAACTTGCAGCAGGATTGGGTTTCTCTATGAAAGGAACAAATGGCACTGACAATACCACAATTGATGGAGTAAAAAACAATCCGGGAAGCGCTCAAAGATATGATTTTCGAGGTATTCCAAATAATGGAAATATTACCTTAAACATCGACCCAAATAAATCAATATTGGTAGGTAACCCTTATCCTTCGGCTATAGATCTTGATGCATTTCTAAAAGATCCGGATAATGATATTACGGGCATTGCTTATTTTTGGGATAGCGAGGCTAATGGAAAATCGCATTATTTAAAAGATTACGAGGGAGGCTATGGAGCCTATTCACCGGGAGCAGGAGGTTACGTTCCCGCCATTTTTAAAAAGTATGCCAATCAATCTGGAAATGTGATTGGAAATGCTGGCGAAAGTGGAGCTAAATATAATGTAAAGTATCTACCAATTGGCGCGGGCTTTAACGTTATTGGTAATGCTACAGGAGGAACCGTGACATTTAAGAATAGTCATCGTATCTATGATCCCAATACAGCTATAAAATTACGTGAGAAATCAGCTGAAACCGGGAGCACTAACTCCTCTGTAATTATTAAAAATGATGAAGCGGTAAAAATTAGATTGAATGTTAATCTTAATGATACCTATACCAGACAACTTTTGGTAGCTTTTAATGAGAATGCTACCGTTGGACCAGATAAAGCTATGGACGCACCAATGTTTGGAAAACTGGCCAGTGATGCTTCTTTTAATATTGAAGAAAAGGAATATATGATCAACGTTTTACCCTTTGATCGTTCAAAAATGATTCCTTTAAATATCGTAACCGTAAGTGAAATGGAAGTCGATTTTTCTATTGACACTACAGATTTCCTTGATAATGAAAATATTTATCTTTATGATTCTGAAAATAATAGATATACCGATATTAAAAAAGAGCATTACAAGCTACAATTAAACGGAGATTTTAAAGATCGCTTCTTTATTGCTTTTGAAAATGACCAGCCTACTGAAGAAGAAAAGATTCAGGAAACTAAAGAAGAAGAGACTTTTGTAGCTTCTATCGATATTTTTCAAAATAATAATGAAGGTCGTTTACAGATTGTTGTACCAAAAGATGTAAAAGTAAAACATGTAGCTGTATATAATTTGAATGCAGGCGCAGTAATTAACCAGGATATCTCCACTTTAGAAAAGGAATTGAGCTTTTCTACCACTAATTTGATGGATGCCATTTACATCGTTCAAATCAAAACCACAGATAATAGAACAGTAACAAAGAAAATTACAGTTAAAAATTAATACGGGTTACGAAGAATATATGCTTCCATGCCTTAACAAAACATTGTTGGGCATAGATTGTTACGGCTGTGGAGGCCAAAGAGCTGCTATATTACTTTTTCAGGGAAATTTTAGAGAAGCATTTTTAATGTATCCTGCCATTTATACTCTGGTAATCTTTGCAATATTTTTAATTATAAATATTAAGTTTAAATTTAAAGGCGATTTTAAAATTAAAATCGCCTTTATTATTTTAAACGCATCGATAATGATAATTTCGTATATTTTTAAAATGATACAATTTTATAACCTAACCAATTAATGCAATATCATGAAAGAGAAACTACCTAATTCTACCTTAATTTTAATCTTTGGAATACTGTCAATTATAGGCTGTTGCTGTTATGGCCTATTCGGGATCGTGTTTGGGATTCTAGCCATTGTAATGTCGAATAAAGCAAAAGAGCTTTATTACGCGAATCCTGAACTATATACAGGATATGAAAATGTAAAAACTGGCCGGATTTTAGGAATTATCGGTTTAGTACTAAGTGCACTTTCATTTATTTCTTCTATCATCATGATTATCACCGCCGGAGGTATAGAAGGTCTTATGGAAATGCAAAGAGAAATATACGGATCAGGATTTTAAAAAAAGCCAGAACAATATATAAACTTAAAATCCCCGGTAACTCCGGGGATTTTAGGTTTTATGACTTACTTTCTATTTTTCAAAAGCTTTTAACGTTTTGATAATAATTTCCACACAATCCTTTAGTTGCTCTTCGTCCATCACTAAAGGTGGTGCAAAACGTATAATATTTCCATGTGTAGGTTTAGCTAAAAGACCATTTTCTTTTAAAGCCATACAAATATCCCAAGCAGTAGAGCTATCTGGAGTATCGTTTATTACAATTGCGTTTAAAAGCCCTTTACCCCTAACTAACTCCACAATATTGGAGGTTCTAATATAATCATCTAAGAGTCTACGGAATAATCCTCCTAATTTCTCCGCATTTTCTGCTAATTTTTCTTCTTTAATCACCTCTAAAGCAGCATGTGCAACTGCACAAGCTAGTGGATTCCCTCCAAAAGTTGACCCATGCTGTCCCGGCTTGATAACATCCATAACATTATTATTTGCTAAAACTGCTGAAACAGGATATACTCCGCCTGAAATTGCCTTTCCTAGAATAAGAATATCAGGTTTTACCTCTTCGTGATCTACAGCTAATAATTTCCCTGTTCTTGCAATACCGGTTTGAACTTCATCAGCAATAAAAAGCACGTTGTGTTTTTCACAAAGCGCTTTAGCGCGCTTTAAAAAACCTTGAGATGGCACATAAACCCCTGCTTCTCCCTGAATAGGTTCTACTAAAAATCCCGCAATGTTATTATTCTCATTTAATGCTTTCTCTAAAGCATCAATATTATCATAAGGTATTTTCTGAAAACCTGGCGTGTAAGGGCCAAAGTTCTTTCTGGCATCCTCATCATTAGAAAATGATATTATAGTGGTCGTTCTTCCGTGGAAGTTATTTTCACAAACAATGATCTCAGCTTCCGTTTCTTTAACACCTTTAGTTTCGTAAGCCCATTTTCTGGCTAATTTAATAGCAGTTTCTACGGCTTCAGCTCCGGTATTCATTGGTAATAACTTATCAAAGCCAAAATATTCTGTAGCATACTCTTCAAATGGTCCCAAAACATCATTATGAAATGCTCTTGAGGTTAAGGTTAAAGTAGCTGCCTGATCATTTAAAGCTGCTACAATTTTGGGATGACAGTGCCCCTGATTCACTGCTGAATAGGCCGAAAGAAAATCATAATATTTTTTCCCTTCAACATCCCAAACATGCACACCTTCTCCTTTGCTTAAAACAGCTGGTAACGGATGATAATTATGCGCCCCATGCTTATCTTCTAATTCGATAGCTTGTTGTGATGAATTGATTTTTGTTAATGCCATTCCTTTTTCAAATTTTATTCATTAATATCTGCAATTCCTTCTTGTTCTGCTTTTACAGATTAGGAGAGAAATCATCCATTTTTAATGTTTTCGCAATTTACTAAATGTTTACTGATTTTTTTAGAGACCCCTACCTTTAATCCTGCAATTATTCTATTTTTGCGGTATGGGAAGAAGGAATAAAAATAAGCTTTTTGAAGCTGTTGAAGTTGTAGATGCCGGTGCTAAGGGTAAAAGTATTGCGAAATCACCAGATGGTCGTGTTATTTTTGTAAATAATGCAGTCCCTGGTGATGTTATCGATGTCCAAACTACAAAAAAACGAAAGTCCTATTTTGAAGGGACTGCCGTTAATTTTCATTCGTATTCTGATAAAAGGGTAGAACCCGTTTGCCAACATTTTGGGACCTGCGGGGGGTGCAAATGGCAGTTTATGGATTATAAATATCAACTCGATTACAAACAACAGGAAGTAACCAATAACCTTAAGCGACTGGGTAAAATAGAATTGCCTGAAATCACGCCTATTTTAGGTAGTAAAGAAATCTATTTTTATCGAAATAAAATGGAGTTTTCTTTTAGTGACAGTAGGTGGTTAACATTAGAAGAAATTCAAAGTGGTAAAGATTTTGAAGATAAAAATGCACTTGGATTCCATATTCCTGGAATGTGGGATAAAATCTTAGACATAAAGAAGTGCCACCTTCAGGAAGATCCAAGCAATGCTATTAGAAATTTTGTAAAAATCTTTGCGACTCAAAACGAAATTCCCTTTTTTAATACCAGAGCGCAAAACGGACTTCTACGTACATTGATGATTAGAACATCAAGCACCGGGGAAATCATGGTCCTTATTCAGTTTTTCGAAGAAAATAAAACAGTTAGAGAGCTATTATTAAATGCGGTTGTGGAAGAATTTCCTGAAATTACTTCTTTACAGTATGTAATCAACAATAAAGGAAATGACACTATTTATGATCAGGAGGTAATTTGCTATAAAGGTAGAGACCATATCTTTGAGGAAATGGAGGGGCTTACATTTAAGATCAATGCCAAATCATTCTATCAAACTAACTCTGCACAGGCCTACGAACTTTATAAAATTACAAGAGAATTTGCCGGTCTTAAAGGGGAAGAACTTGTTTACGACCTTTACACCGGTACAGGAACGATTGCACAATTTGTAGCCAAAAATGCCAAAGAGGTAATTGGTGTTGAAGCTGTTCCCGAAGCCATTAGCGATGCAATTGAAAACGCAAAAAGAAATGGTATTACGAACACCAAATTCTTTGCTGGAGACATGAAAAAAGTTTTTACTCAAAACTTTATCAATAAACATGGCCATCCAGACGTTATTATAACAGATCCACCACGTGATGGGATGCATAAAGACGTTGTTGCGCAAATTATAAATATTTTACCTAAAAAAATTGTTTACGTTAGTTGTAATTCGGCAACCCAGGCTAGAGATTTAGCTTTGCTGGACGAATATTACAAAGTTACAAAGGTACAGCCCGTTGATATGTTCCCACAAACATTTCATGTTGAAAATGTGGTATGTTTAGAAAGAAAATAATGAAATTTATCATTCAAAAAAAACAATTTATTCTAGGCTTTTTAAGCCTTTTAATCTTTGCAGGATGCCAAAGAGATGATATTTGCCCAGAAACGGTAGATACTACGCCCATGTTGGTCATTAATTTTTACGCAAATAATGCCCAAAACGAACCTAGAACCTCTGTAAACCTTACCGTGCGTGAAGTAGGCAGGGATACTTTAGATATGCTATTATATCGGGTAAATAGCCAAAGCATCCGTATTCCACTGAAAACAGGCCAAAATTCTACAAAATATGAATTTATTTATAATGGGCCTGCTTATAATGAAAATGGAGAGATCATAGAAAATGAAGATAATAATCTTGAAACCAATACCGATATTATAGAATTTACATACGACCCTGAAGAAGAATATATAAATAGAGCCTGTTCTTTTAAGGTGAATTATTTAAATATAGATTACATCATTGAAGGTGGGGAAGATGGCCGATGGATTAGTCGTATGAGATTTCTAACAAATAACATTACCACAGACAATTTTGAAAATGACGATGAGGAGGATGAGGATAATGATGACAATGAAGATGTGCCTACTGCACATTTAAATATATTTTTTGATTAATGCTTAAAAAAATATCCCGAAATTATATAAAAACGGCTTTAGTATTTAGCACCATATTCTTTTCTATAAGCACTGATTCCTTATTTGCACAAAATCAGGAAGAACCAATAGCTTTGGAGACTAAAAAAGATACCGTTTATAAAGAAAAATATGGTTTAAGAGTGGGTATAGACCTAAGCAAATTAGCCAGAACCGTTCTTGATGATGACTATACCGGCTTTATGCTAGAAGCTGATATGCGCATTTATAAAAATTACTACTTAGCTGCTGAAATTGGTAACGAAACCCTGCCTTTTGGTGAAGATTATATTAAAGTTTCATCATCTGGAAGCTTCGTTAAGATTGGAGCAAATTATAATGCTTACGAAAACTGGGAAGGAATGCAAAACATTGTTTTTGCAGGTTTAAGATACGGTTTCTCTACTTTTAGCCAGGATCTTGAAGAATACCAAATCTATACTACCAATAATTATTTTGGAGATGATATAAGAATCGATGGCTCGAAAGCCTCTGGATTAAATGCCAGTTGGATCGAATTAATGGCCGGATTTAAAGTTGAAGTGCTTAAAAATTTATTTTTATCAGCTAATGTGCAATTAAAACGCAGACTAAGTCAAACTACACCTGATGGTTTTGACAATCTTACCATACCTGGCTTCGGTCGAACCTTCGACGAAAGTAATTTCGGAATTGGCTATGGATATTCCATCTCTTACCTGATTCCAATATTCAAAAAAGCAAAAAATTAAATTATCTATTCTATTAGGATCAGTCTATAAGACATTGACTTGAAAATTAAAATTGTTTTTAAAATCTATTCATTCTAATCATAGCTCATCCATTTAATCATAGTTTGGATACTATCGCATTGATTATTAAATAAAGATTTTTCTAAACAATCTTAATAGTTTTGGTGAATTTATATTTAATTTACGCTCCTCCAGGGATTGTAAACCGTCAATTCGCTCAATTAGCACATATTTAAAGTTGGTTTTTTCGTTTTTTCGATCCCTCATAAATTTCATATTTCAAAAAACGAGATTCCAAGCCCCCATTAAACATCTTTACTTTTCTAGATGGTCTCAATCCAACATTTTTCATTGCTTCATCTTCTGAAGTTATAAACCAAGATTGTGTACCTGGATAGTTTTGCTTCAACGTATCTCCTATTTTTTTATAAAATTCAGCAATATTCACCTGTAACCTTTCTCCGTATGGAGGATTAAATACCATATGCAAGTGGCGATCATTTCTTTTTTCAGTTTCAAAAAAATCCACTCTTTCTATTTTTATAAATTCGGTAAGATTAGCATTCTTCACATTATCCTTAGCTTTTTCAACTGCAGATGGTGCTTTATCATATCCTACGATTTCAAAATGGAAATCCTTTACTTTCTTAAGACTGGAAGCTTCGATCTTTTCAAATAAATCTTCATCCCAATCCTTCCAACGCTCAAAACCAAATTCTTTACGGTTTATATTAGCGGGAATATTACAGGCGATCATAGCAGCTTCAATAGGAATAGTACCACTACCACACATGGGATCAAGAAAATCACATTGTCCCTGCCATCCTGATTTCAATATCATCCCCGCAGCTAGAATCTCATTAATAGGAGCTATATTTGTTGCCGTACGGTATCCCCTTTTATGCAAAGAATCCCCACTGGTATCTAAAGATACATTACACCATGTTTTTTCGATATGAATATTTACACGAAGACTAGGGAACTTTAGGTCAACATTTGGCCTGGCTCCGTATTTCTCTCTATAACGATCTACAATAGCATCCTTAGTTTTAAGGGATATGTATTTTGAATGGGTAAAAACCTCTGAATGTAATGTAGCATCAACTGCAAGACTGCCGTTAACGTCCAAAACAGCATCCCAATCCAATCTTTTTATATTTTGATATAAATCCTCTTCAGAAAATACTTTAAAACCAGCGAAAGGCTTTAAAATTTTTATGGCGGTACGTAAACAAAGGTTTGCTTTATACATAAACCCCTTATCACCTACAAAACTAACCATTCTATTGCCTTCCTTTACATCCATCGCACCAAGATCTCTTAGCTCCTTTGCTAATATGGGCTCAAAACCAAAGAAAGTCTTAGCGATCATTTTAAAATTACCTTCCATAATCATCTTTTTAAAGAGTGGCAAAATTACGTTATTTTCGCAGCAATTAATAACCCAAGCTTAATTGGTTAAAAAAATAATTTCAACTGAAATAATTTTATAAAACAACCGACTAACTAAAGCCTAAATTAACAGTACTATTTAATGATATTTATTTTACCGCTTTTAGCAGTTCTTATTGGTTATTTAATTGCAAAATTTTTAAAACCTTCTTCTTCAAGCACTTTTAAATTATTGCTTTCCTTTAGTGGTGCTTATCTATTGTCAGTGACTGTATTTGAATTGCTTCCTGAGGTCTATGAGCATAGCGGCAAAGAAATCGGAGTTTTTATACTACTGGGATTATTATTTCAAATTATTTTGGAGTTTATATCGAAAGGGCTCGAACATGGCCATATGCACCACAACCCAAATACTCAACAATTCCCCTTGATGTTACTGGTAAGCTTAGGCATTCATTCTTTACTGGAAGGATTTCCTTTAAATGAAAGTTCTCATTTACTATATGGGGTGGCTATTCATAAAATACCAGTAGCAGCGATATTAAGTATCTTTTTATTTAACTCTAAAATTGGTAATATTAAGGCATTTTTATTTTTATTACTTTTCGCTTTAATGACGCCTTTAGGAAGCTGGCTAAAATTACAATTTGAATTTATACAAACTTATGCAGCCTATTTAAATGCAATTGTGATCGGTGTTTTTCTTCATATATCTACCACAATTTTATTTGAAGCTTCTAAAAACCATAAGTTTAACGCATCCAAATTAGGTGTTATTATATTAGGAATTATATTAGCCTATTTTATGTAGCCATGTTTAGTAAAGAAGAAAGTAAAAGAATAAGAGAAGAATTTTGGACGAGCTTTGGACAAGAATATTCCAGAAAATGGATACTGTATAATACCAAGATTAAAGAAATACAATTCAAATTTTCTTTTGATCGAAAAAGAGCGATGGTTTCTTTAGATATTGATGCTGAAGATGAACTCATCCGAGCTTATTATTTTGAAAAAATTCAATCCTTAAGGACAATTTTAAAATCCGAAT
Organism: Zunongwangia profunda SM-A87; assembly: GCF_000023465.1. Lineage (NCBI taxonomy): Bacteria > Pseudomonadati > Bacteroidota > Flavobacteriia > Flavobacteriales > Flavobacteriaceae > Zunongwangia > Zunongwangia profunda. The sequence goes on along the minus strand of NC_014041.1, from coordinate 1,990,180 downwards.
ACCTACCAGAAGTTATTTTAGACGAAGAATTTGAATTACCAGAAGGCAAAATAGTTTCCAGGGTATATGTGCTCTTAAACGAAAAAGTTAGTATTAATAATAAAAAAGATTGGCCAAAAGTAAAAGCCTTCTTCGATGAAAATATGCATCAATTAGAATTATTCTGGTTCCAGTTCAAAG